>NZ_BAAGVY010000001.1:0-1197966 GCF_054780635.1 Spirosoma knui
AGGTGCACCCACCCAGTAAGTATTCTCGTACGGCTCTTTGTCGTTTGTTCATGTTACAGCTCAGTTGCGGGCTGTAAACCTATTCTAGGACATGACAAGACGATGAGAATCACACTCGTCTATCCCCATCATCGAACCGTCGATTCTAACCTCCGCAGTCTATGCGATTAGTTAAAATTAAAATTGTAGGTTAGGCTGGGAATCGGCGCCCCGAAGATGCTTAACTGGTAGGGCTTGGTGGCCTGCCCCTCGGTTTGATAAAAGAGCGAGTAGACGTTCTTACGACCGTACAGATTGTAAACCGTAAAGTTCCAGTGCCCCTGCCAGCGTCGGTTTTTACGACTGGGGTTGTAGATATTCCAGGAAAAATCCAGTCGGTGATAAGCGGGCAACCGATTTTGATTCCGTTCGTCGTAATAGGGATACGTCCGGCGTTGATAGACAATGAAGCCTTCCGGACTGGTATAGGGGCGGCCCGAACTATAGGCGAAATTGAATGAAAAACTGTGGTGTTTCGTCTGGTTAAGAGTTAGGCTCACGTTTAGGCTGTGGGGGCGGTCGTAATTGGCTCGGTACCAGTTGCCTCCGTTGATCTGCTCCTGAAAGTTGACGCCAGTATTTACCTGATTTAAGGTGCGGGAATAGGTGTAGTTGATCCACCCCGTCAATTCGCCCTTTTTCTTGGAGATCATCACTTCCATCCCGTAAGCTTTACTTCGGCCAGCTAACAACTGGGTTTCGGGATAAGGCTGCAACAGAAAATCAGCCCCCGGTTTGTAGTCTAGGATATGCTGCGTACTTCGCCAGTAAACTTCCATCGAGAGCTCAAAAATGGTATTCGATGAGTTTCTAAAATAACCCGCTGACCATAACTGGCTCACCTGGGGCTGGATGTGCGTATCGGCGGTTTTCCAGCGGGCCGTTGGCAATGGTGTAGTTGTATTGGTAATCACCTGCAAATATTGTCGCATCAGGTTATACCCCAACTTAATCGATGAATTGGACGTCAGCGCGTAGCGCAGCCCCAATCGAGGCTCAAAACCACCGTACGATTTACTGACCTGGCCCGCTCCGTATACGGTAGAGTCAATTACCCGGCCAGCATCGGCTACTTCGCCGGTAGGATACCGGCGAACCACCGACGGGCCTAGATTCAAAAAATGGGAGTAGCGCAGTCCAGCCGATACAGCCAGTTGATCGGACAAACGGATCTCATCTTCGGCATGAATACCCAGTTCCAGCGCGTTTTCAATCGGTGTCCGCTGGTAATTGACCGCCGGACTGTTGCCTGGAATCAACTCGCCGGGGTTCAATCGATAATGCGTGGCGCTGATTCCAACCTCAAGCTTCTGGTTTTCTAACTGGTAGTTGAAATTCGATTTGAGCTGACGCTGGAGCAGTGCCTGTTTCAATACCACCTGGTTGTTGGTCGTGTCTTCGGTGGACAGGATGCGGGGAATATAGCGAGCGATGAGGGCCGTCGTCTGCACATTCACCCGACTGTTAATGGCGTGAAACCAGCGCACCATGCCATTGGCCGTTTGCTGGGCGTATTGCGTATTCACCGCATTCACGTTGGCCAGACTGCCCACCAGATCCGTCTGAAAAAGATCCTGGCTATAATAGCCCATAGCGGTTATGGTGTTACGGTCATGCACTCGCCAGAACAACTTAGCCGTTGCATCGCCGAACTTGGCCCGAATGTTGTCAAAGCGGGGCGAAACGGCCCGTAACAGAAAATCATTAAATGCCCCCCGGCCCGAGACCAGCAAGGATACCTTCCCTGCGATGAGGGGTGTCTCAACGGTGAATCGGTTGGCTACTAGACTAACCCCTCCGCTCATCCGCAACTGGGTAAGGCTGGGGTTACGCAGGCTGATATCGAGTACCGACGCGGCCCGCCCCCCATACCGGGCGGGCACGTTGCCCTTATACAGGTCCAGCCCGCTAACGGCATCTGCCGGAAAGACCGAAAAGAGCCCAAACATGTGTGTAGGGTTAAAAATAGGCGTATCATCCAACAGGATCAGGTTTTGATCCGTTGTGCCGCCCCGGATGTTGAGGCCATTGGCCGCTTCGCCTACACTGGTCACTCCGGGCAGCATCTGCAGACCGCGCAGAATGTCAACCTCTCCTAGGGCCGCGGGTATTTTTTTAAGCGTTGAAATGTTGATTTGACTCACTCCCAGCAGGGGCTGACGAACGGTTCGATCATAGCCCTTGCTGGTCACGACAACTTCTTCCAACTGACTCGATATGGACGAAAGTCGGACGTTTACTGTGGTGTTTTCGCGCAGGTAAAGGGTAGTTCGGTAGGGCTGGTAGCCCACGCTGCGAATGACAACGACATGCTTTCCGGAAGGTAAGCTAACTAAAAACTGTCCTTGATCATTGGTGTAGGTGCCTTTGCCAATTTTTTCGTAGTCGATCAGTATGGTGGCACCAGGCAACTCCCGACCCGTAGCCGAATCGCGGACGATGCCACTAAGCGATAGGAGTCCATTGCGGCCGGTAAGCTCTTGCGGTGCTTTATTAACTGTTATCGCTTCGGTAGGCCGGTTTGGTACAGGGAGGGCGCTAGGTATCACCCTATTAGGCGGGGTCACAGACTGCTGAGATTGAGCCACTATCCGCTTTTGTAAGTAGCCTTGCCTATTTAACCAGTCTCTCCATTGGTTCAGCCAGCTATCAGATACAGGATAGGATAAAGAGATACCAGTGGGTTGGCTGTTCGGGGCGTAATTATGCAACTCTGCTGACCGGCCCGCCCGTAGCCATTGCTGGTATAACTGGGCGGTCTGGATCGCCACCTGGCTAGCCTTGTCCCCTGCCGCCCCCGATAAAGTGGCAATAAACAGGGCGGGAGCATCGGCCGGAACCGACTCAGCGGATAAGGTACCCACTTCCGCCTGAAGAAGGCTCACAAAGTTGGGGTAGGTTATTTCTGTTCGGTTATACACCAGCTGCAGAGCCAGCGTTCCACCCGTTGAGACGCCCAACACGCCAATCTGATCCGGTCTGATACTGAATTCAGCTGCGTGTTGGCGCAGGTAGCCGAGGGCTTGTTTGCCGTCAGCAAGGGCCGTTGATAGCGCATTCAGCGAATCTTGTGGGCTCAACGCTGCAGTTGACAAGGAGTCTTGATTTGTTCTATACGGCAAGACAAAAACCGTTATCCCCAATGCGGTTAGTTGGGCGGCCAAATCCCTGCTTTCCTGATCCATTGACCGAGTAGTTAATCCAATCTTCGGAAACACAAGCACGGCTATACCCGTTGCCAGCGCTGAATCTGGCCGAAAAACCGCTAGCCGAGGTATAGATGCCAGCGTCAATACGTTATTATTTCCCGGGCTGCCCGATATAACGTTTTCGGTTCCGATCCGGTTAGTGGAGCCAGGTGCTTTGCTTCCGGGTGGTGGCATCACATATTGCGCCCAGCTGATGTGGTTGGCAAGTATAATTAGCCCAAGAACGAATACAATATATTTCATCACGGATTTTAAGTGAATTTCGCCTTTTAGCTTTCGATGGACGAGCAGCAATAGGCTTAGTGATACCTACAGATCAAGCCAAATAGTAGGCATAGAGACATGGGACCAGGGAAGACAAAGGTTGTGGTTTTAGGAGGCCCATGGAATTACTTAGAAAAGGCTTTGTATGGCTGGTGGTCAGTACGCCAATTTATCGTCATTCCGAAATTCGTGTTGAGTTACGTATCGCCAGGTACAATAGAATAGACTAAATATCCACATCGTATACCCATTGAGCCGCCCTGTTTGTAAACTTTTCTTGCCATCACGTTTCTTGGACCAACAATGCTTCGGTCATTACGATCAATCTCGCCAGCCAGCGGGCCTATTGGGGGTGCGACTATCACTAGCAACACACACAGCAAGGGGAGGCCGGTTACCTAAGGCAGGCTCATTGATAGGGTCATGGCCGTTGAGGGCTTGAAATAATCCGGGGGCCGTACCCGTCGCATCACTTCGGCTTAACCAATACCGAACGGAAGAAACACCGGATACGGTGAAGAAGCCAACTACAGGTTCATTTCGTTGCGCCACATTTTGCACGTTACCAACTAACAGCGCGGGCTGACCTGCCGCCACCCCTCCGGTTTTCTGGGTCTGGTCGTTCAGTCGTTGCAGGTAATCGTAGGCTTGTTTGGTTAATGAGCTTTGCCTTATCTCAACCAGACTGTGCTCTTTGGAATACAGCGGTACCCGGCCAACAAGTAACCCTTTGACTGGATTTCCGTTACTGAACTGATCGCTGAATAACACCAGGTTGTTACTGTAGATAATTTCCCAGCAGGCCGTTCGGCAGTTGTAATCATAATTGGGGAAGGAAGCATTTAACGTATTATTGATGCAGTCTTCGAGTAGGTTGCCCTGAGTATCCCGGATCTGGTAGAGGCCCTGGTTGCAAGAGCGGCACCACGGCTGGCGCTCCCAATCAATCCATTCCCAGCGGTAATAATTGGGTTGGTCGGCCGGGTCCGCAAAATCTACATAGAAATCATGGGCGGCCGAGTAGCTGTTATTCAAGCGCTCGGTTGCGCGTAGGCTGGTAGGGTTAAACAGGGCACGAACTTGCCCGATCGGTGCCACGGGCAGGAGCAGCTCCGGAGTGGATTCGTATTGAGTGCCATCTGATAAAGTAAACCTGAGTTGATAAATGTGACCCGCTCGCCCCTTGAAGTCAGCGGGTAGCTGATAGCGGCCATCGGTAGTTTCTGTCGCTTTCACTACGTCTAGGGAATCAACTACGATTTGTACGTTCGCCTTGGTGACGGGTACATAGCCGAATCGACCAGTAAGCAAGTCGGATTGAGAGCGATTAAGCCGAATCACTTGGGTCTCGGCTTGATCGGTGATGGTGCCATCAACAATTAAGACATTCAGCGAACTATTGAAGGTTGATTCAACCGGATCCACACAACTAAGCAAGCTTAATCCAAGGATCAAGCAAAGTAATAACTTCACTGGAGTTGAGTACATACTGAGCTAAAAATAACCAATGCTGTAAAGCCGCAATGTAACCATAACCTACTTCCGTTTGTCTCTTTCTAGGCAAGGCGCACCAGAATTTTAAGTATTGTTTGGCTATTATGGGTTTATCCGTTGCTATAAGGGCGGTCCGCTAGCTAGTCAAATAGCACCGAGAATACAAATCAGCAGGTTACTAGTAAGCGACCAGCCTCCCCGCATAAAAAAGTTTTTCTATGATAAACGAGGGAAGTGAGAGGAGTACCGGCTACGCTTACTTGTTCATTAGCTGATGTTGCTCAATCAAAGCAAGGGCTTTTGCCAAGTCCAGGTCATTACGTGTTGCAACCGATTGTGGTGTATTTCGAACAGGGTAGTCGGGTTGTAAGCCATGACCATCTACCGTATTGCGGGAGGCAGAAACAAGGCGCATCCAGGGAAACTGGAGTACCAGTTTAGAGTGAGGTAGCGTCAGCTTGTTGTTTGTTCCTCCTCCGCAGCCCAGTTCCGTCCCACCTGTTTCACGACCAATGAAGACTGCCTTTCGACATTGTGCTTTCAAGGCAGCCGCGAAGTTTGCCCCATTTGAGAACGTCCCGCCATCAATTAACACATAAACGTTACCTCGAAAACGGTAAGCCTGAGCAACTGGCTGATAGCCGGTTAGCTTGCCCATCTCCGGTGAAAACTCGAACTCGTACTCCGTTCCGATCCGGCGACCTGGCTTAAACGTAGCAAAATAACTTCGGGTAAGCTCAGGGTCGAAGTGGGCAGAGAAGCGATTCTTGCCGGGATTAGCCACTTTAGCCGTCACACGCTGAAGAAACACGTAACTGGAGTCGGCCAGGTACGACAACAGCTTATTGATGATTCGAGCGTCTCCGCCGTGGTTTCGGCGGATGTCGAGCACCAGATGCTTGATCTGTTTCTTATCGATTTGTTGGAACGCCTGTTCGTAAAATGCTTCATCACCATATTCGAGTCCGTTAACGGAGAGGATAGCCGTCGCGGAGTCAGGCATGAACCGCACATCTAGGTAACTCCGTTTATGCACTTCTGCCTGTTCCTGAGCTAGCTTTTCTGCTTCGGCAGGTGATTGTTCTAATGTAGGCTTTGGCGTAATAACTGGCTTTGTTGGCACTGTGATGTTTAGGGTACGTACTGAGCCATTCAGGTCTCGTATCTGAAGAGTATATGGACCTTTCCAGCCGTAAATAGTCCCGCAAACGTCCTCAAAGAAATCGTATTCGTTCAGGAAAAACTCGTTCCAGGTTAGGTTATAGCCGTCGCCGTTCCAGCTATTTATGCCTGCCTGAATAAGGTCGGCGCTCATCACTCCGTTAATACGAAGCAACTCATCGCCAACGCGTAGTGTTGAATCTGTTGACTGGTTGCTGACTATCCACGCACGATTACCCTGCACAAACACATCGAAAGGTAAGTGCACCGCTTTGGGGCGGTTCGGTGATTGACGGTAAGCGGTCGAGTGTTCTAATTGTGTATGACCGCAGCGGATTTGACGAATAACCGGATACAGTAGGTTCATAAATTCCGTTTCGGTCATTGGTCGCTTAATTGATGCGTAGGCACGGTCAAACACCGTATTTAGGGAACCCTTGGGCGTATACTGGTATAAGCCTGGGTGAAGCTCTTCCAGCACTTGTCGCATAAATTGAAAATCAGCGCGTAGGGCCGCGACCGGAATTTTACGAAGCGGGTCAACATCTGCTTTCTTAGGCTGAGCAACTAACCAGAAGCAAACGAATAGGGTGTAGGCAAGGGTAAAAAAAGCGCTGCGTATCATAAAAAGTGAGCAAATCCGGTAAAAGTTACACGTTGCCTTGATGCGATGGATGCTAACAATCCATGAATAAAAATAGCTGGTATTAGCCACATATTATACAATGCATATTAATCAATACGCGCAATTGAATTTTTGGCTTTATATAGACAAAATGCCTTAGTTGTTGTAACATTAAGCTGTTTTTTGCCTAATAATATTTGGCTTGAGAATAGTTCTGTTTACTCTTTATCCTGTTCTATTTTATCATAAATGATGAAGCATTATACCGTAGCTGCATTGATTGCACCGCTGTTGATAGGTACCACTTCTTTAGCCCAGGCACAAGCTGAAAAACCTGTAGCCATCGACAAGCGGTACGAAACCGAAATTCAGAATCTGGCAAAACGTCCGGCTGTCCAAAGTGCGTTCAAGACGTTCGTCGATATGGAGCCGCAAACCAAACAGGACCTCATTAGCCTAACGGAAACACCCGCACCGCCATTCAAGGAGCAGGTGCGGGCTAAAAAGTATGCCGATATGATGAAAGCCGCCGGTGCCGATTCGGTCTGGCTCGATGACGTGAGCAACGTACTGGCGCTGCGTCGGGGCAAAGGCGGTAAGAAAACCGTGGTGGTTGAAGCGCACCTGGACACCGTTTTTCCAGAAGGTACCGACGTAAAGGTCAAACAAAAAGGCGATACTTTATACGCGCCCGGTATTGGCGATGACACCCGCGGCCTGACGACCGTGCTGGAGGTGTTGAAAGTGATGGAAAAGCACGGTATCGAAACCGATGCCGACGTACTGTTTGTCGGTGCCGTAGGCGAGGAAGGGCTGGGCGATCTGCGGGGCGTAAAGAACCTGTTTAAACCGAATGGTCCGAAGATTGACTCGTATATTGCCGTGGACGGTGACGGGATCAACGAGATTACCCACCGTGGCTTGGGCTCGCACCGGTACCGCATTACGTACAAAGGACCGGGCGGCCACTCGTACGGCGCGTTTGGTATCGTGAATCCTCATGGTGCATTAGGCAAAGCCATTTATTACTTTACCCAGGAGGCCGATAAATTTACCCGCGAAGGGATCAAAACAACGTATAGCGTGAGCGTGATCAGTGGCGGAACATCGGTAAATGCCATCCCGTACGAATCATGGATGGAGGTGGACATGCGGTCAGAGAGTCCCGAAAAGTTGAATGGCATCGACAAATTGCTTCAGGCTGCTGTGCAACGGGCATTGAAGGAAGAAAACCAGATCAAGCGTTCGGGACCAGACCTGACGGTTGACGTAAAACAGGTAGGCGACCGACCATCGGGACGTATTGAACCAACCGTGCCGCTGGTTCAGCGCGCCATGGCCGTTGCTAAGTTCATGAATGTTGAACCTCGTTTGAGTGTCGGCTCAACTAATGCCAACACCCCCATTGCGAAGGGCGTACCGGCTGTGACCATTGGCAGCGGGGGCAAAGGTGGCAACGAGCACTCGTTGAACGAATGGTGGCTGAACGATAAAGGCTACTTAGGGATGCAACGCGTCCTGCTGGTTCTGCTGGCCGAAGCAGGTATGAAATAAGAATGGGGATCGACCCCATTCTTACTCCGTTCGTAAACTCTTGACCGGGTTGGCCATAGCGGCTTTCAAACTTTGGAAACCGATCGTCAGAACGGCAATGCCAACGGCCAGGCAGCCAGTGGCGGCAAAGACCCACCAGCTTATGTCAACCTTGTACGCAAAGGCTTGTAGCCAGCGGTGGGTAGCATACCACGCCAGGGGAGAAGCAATCGCGATGGCGATGATGACTAGTTTAACAAAGTCTTTGCTCAGTAACCCCACAATGCTACTAACTGAAGCACCAAGTACTTTCCGGACACCAATTTCCTTCGTGCGTTGCTCGGCGGTGAAGGCGGCTAAGCCAAATAAGCCCAGGCAGGAAATCAAGATGGCAAGCCCCGAGAAGTAGAGGACGATCTGGCCCGTTCGTTGTTCCCGACGGTATTGTTTATCCAGCTCCTGATCGACAAAGCCATATTGAAGCGGTGCTTCTTTCTCATATTGTTTGTATAATCGTGAGATGGCCTGAATCGCCTGTTGCGCCTGGCCAGCACGTGTTTTAACCAACATTTGAAAATAGGGATTGTCTGGGGCATACCGGAAAATGAAAGGCTCAATCGCTACGTTGAGCGGCCGGAAATGAAAGTCCCGGACAACACCCGCAATCCGACCTTTAGTACCCCAAAACTCCACGCGTTTACCGATAGCGCTTTCGGCTGTGTACCCCATGCGCCGGGCGGCTGTTTCATTGATTAGATACGTAGCGCTCGTATCCTTCGCTGATTTTTCCCTAAAATTGGCGCCCCGCTCTAACTTCATGCCGACTGTCGACAGAAAGTCGGGGTCGACGTTCATTTGCGTAATCAGAAATTCGTCTTTCGGCTGCTGGCCCTCCCAGTTAATGTTGGACGAGTTCCCCACGTCAACCAATGTAGCCGTCGTGGCGGCAGCAGCTTCAATAGCGCTTTGCCGCAGCAGTTCCTTCTTGAAATCAATCACTTTTCCGCGTAAGGCACCCCCCATACCAACATACAGCAACTGCGACTTGTCGAATCCGAGATTTTTCCGCTGCATGTACTGCAGTTGGTTGTAAATAAACGCGGTGCAGATAATCAGCGCTATTGAGAACGTAAACTGACCCACAACCAGCGCCTGACGGAATGCTTGGCGGTACGTGTGCTTGGCGTTGCCAAATACGCCTTTCAACACGCTAGTCGGCTGAAACGATGACAACAGGAAAGCAGGGTACAGCCCTGATAATAAACCAACGAAAAGTGTTAACCCCATAAGGACTGACCAGAAGGGAAACGCTGTAAAATCGAGCGTGAGATTCTTGCCGGACAGTTGGTTAAAAACTGGCATCAGGGCATTGGCAAACAGCAAGGCGACGAGTATGGCCAAGCCTGTTAACAGGAATGACTCACCCAGAAACTGGAAAATGAGATGCTGCCGATTGGCGCCAATAGTTTTCCGAACGCCTACTTCTTTGGCTCGTCGGGTCGAGCGGGCAGTCGAGAGATTGATAAAATTAACGCAGGCGATCAGCAGCACAATCAAACCAACGGTGCTGAACAGCTTCACGTAGAAAATATCACTATGCTTTCCCCAGTCGGTGTTGAAGGCAAAGTTCGAATACAGATGAATATCAATGAGGGGTTGAAGCGCAAGTGTTGTTTCTGTCTTTCCATAGCGCATATACTGCCCTTTTATCTTCTGGCCGAAGCTCGCAGGATCGGTGCTGGGCGTCACCTGCACATACGTGTGATAGTTGTTACTACCCCAGGCGTATCCCCACTTGTCGAACAACTCTACGTTTTTAAATGAAAGCAGCATGTCGAACTGTAAGTGTGAATTAGCAGGTATATCTTGCAAGACGCCTACAACCTGATAATCGCGCTCATTATTCAGCCGTAGCGTAGCGCCTATCACCTTTGGGTTCTGCTGCCAGTTCGTACCGAAATATTTGCGGGCGGTGCTTTCGGTCAAGAGTAGTTCATCGGGTCGGGTCAATGCCGTAGCTCCGTTGCCACGTATCAACGGAA
Source organism: Spirosoma knui (assembly GCF_054780635.1). Classification (NCBI taxonomy): domain Bacteria; kingdom Pseudomonadati; phylum Bacteroidota; class Cytophagia; order Cytophagales; family Cytophagaceae; genus Spirosoma; species Spirosoma knui. Next base: position 10,368 of record NZ_BAAGVY010000001.1, read on the forward strand.
AGTCGAACATTTGGAGCAGACCATTATCAGCGAAGAACAAGTTGCCCTCTTCAAAAACTTGTTTGCCGTACTTCATCAAGCCGCTCCATTTGCCGATACGTCCCACCTGAACGACTTCCGGAAAGTCGGCTTTAATGGTGGGAGCCAGGGGACCAGGGGTTACAGCTACATCGTAGATTTCGCCCGCTTGTGGCTGCTTTTCAACGACGCGATAAATGGTGTCGGCGTGGCGATGGAATCGGTCGAACGTCCACTCGTCATAAACGTAGAGCGCAATCAGCAGGCAACAGGCGATGCCCATGGCCAGCCCACCAATGTTGAGCAGGCTGTACATGGACGATCGCCAAAGGTTGCGCAGGGCGATTTTGAGGTAGCTGTAGAGCATCGTAGCGAATAATTAACTCATGGTCAATAGCTTCTTCTGCTTTACCCAATCGTCGCGCTTCACGAACGTAACGGGCACAAAGTCGTCGGTTGGCGAACCAATGTAATAGAGCTGCCAGTCCTGATCGTAGTCGGCCAGATGCTGCCGGATACAATCCACGCGGTCGAAGGTTGGAATGGTGCAGTCGCCCCAGTAGAACAGTTCCACGCGGTAGTGCAGCGCTTGTTTCTGCCCGTTGATGGTTACTTCGATTTCGATGTCCTGCTTGCCCGGCAGGTTGGGGATGGGAATAGCGATGTGTGCCATGGTTATTTAGGAATATGGTTTTGAAAAGGGGAAACGGGAGAAAGGAGAAGAGAGGGACGAGTGGGATAACGATGTTCATTCCCGTTTTCCTTCCTCCCTCTCTTCTTCTCTTGCATTTATTCTGCTCGTAAGCTTCGAACCGGATTCATCAACGCGGCTTTCACGCTTTGGAAACTAACCGTCAGTAAGGCGATTAACAGCACGGCTACGAACGGCAGCACAAACAGCCACCAGTGTAAATCTGTTCGGAACGCGTAACTCTCAATCCATTGCGTAATGGCGTACCAGGCCAGCGGTGTGGCTACAACGAATGCGACCAGAATCAGGACGGCAAATTCTTTGTATAACATTCGTACAATTTCGGGTACCGAAGCGCCCAACACCTTCCGGATACCAATCTCTTTTGTGCGCTGGGCCGTAGTGAATGAGGCTAATCCAAACAAACCCAAACAGGCCACCAGAATAGCCAGCGCCGTGAATAAGCCGAATACTTGTCCAAATCGTTGGTCCGCGCGGTACTGATCGGCAAAATGCTGATCCAGAAAGAAGTATTCGAACGGGTTGCCGGGGAAGAACTGGTTCCAGGCTCCCTGAATCGTTGCAATGGTTTTGTTCGCTTCGCCGGGAGCCATTTTTACCGAGAAAAAGCCACGCACATCCGGAATCAACCGGAGAACGAGCGGCTCATAAGCCTCCCGCAGGGATTGCTGGTGGAAGTTGTCGACAACCCCGACAAGCTTGTACGTTTCGCCCCAGAAATCAATATCCTTACCGATGGCCTGCTCGGGGTTGGTAAAGCCCAGCTGCTGGAGTCCCATTTTATTGAAAATAACAGCCTTGGGGTCCGTGCCGAACTCTTTCGCGAAGTTTCGGCCCGCCAGCAGTTTCAGGTTATACGCTTTCAGGTAATCGTAATCAACGCCGATAACCCGGTACTGCGTCCCCTTCGATTCGTCCGTTCCCTTCAGGCGAATACCACCCGCATTCCAGCCCACAGGTTCGCCCGGAATTGAGGTTGACGCGGTGATGCTACGGATGTCTGATTGCCGCTGAAGCTCTTCCTTAAACGCTTTCATCTGCCGCATATAGGTCGAATCGTTGCCAACAATTGGGGGCTTGATCACCAGTGTCTGGTCGATGTTGAGGCCCAGCGTTTGCGCCCGCATAAACTGGATCTGCCGGAAAACGGCCAACGTACCGACCAGCAGGAAGAGCGAAGCGGCAAACTGAAAGACGACCAGTGATTTACGTAGGGCAATGCCCTGCCGTGTGTTGACCATCTGGCCTTTGAGCACAACCACCGGCCGGAAACCCGACAGCACGAAGGCGGGATATAAACCCGACAGGAAAACACCCACAACGAACAAACCAAGCAGGGCTGCCCAGAACCGACCGCTGCTTAGTAAGGACAGCGTCATCTGCTGTCCCGACAGCTCATTGAAGAGGGGTAACGTAACAACCACCAGCACCAAGGCCAGGACGACGGCGATACCATTGAGCAGAGCTGATTCGAACAAGAACTGCTTGATTAACTGTGGGCGCTGCGAACCAACGGCTTTTCGGACGCCTACTTCCTTAGCCCGGTTAATGGCCCGCGCCGTAGCCAGGTTTACGTAGTTCACCCAGGCAATGACCACGATGAAAAAGGCAATCGCCAGCAGAAGGTAAACGGTTTTGCCATCCCCGTTAGGTTCGGTTTCACCGATGTAATGCGAATACAGGTGAATGTCGCGCAGGGGCTGGAGCAGATAGACAGCCGCCGAGTTGTAGCGCTTGTGTTCCGCTCCCGCCAGCTTGTCAACTACGGTCGGAAACTTGGCTTCGAGAGCTTTAGGGTTTGTTCCGGGACGTAACAGCAGGTAGGTTAGGCAACCATCCCACTGCCAGGCGGTTTCCGGGCTGTTGTCAGGACCGAGGTCTTTGACAAACGTAGCGTAGGACGTTAATAAATCGGCTTTGAAATGCGAATTAGCCGGGAAGTCTTTGCACATGCCCGTCACTTTCATGTTCCGTTCGCGGTTGAACTGTATCGTTTTACCCAGTACCTGCGTGCTGCCGAACAGCTTCCGGGCGATCGATTCTGAAAGAACAACGGTGTTGGGCTCCGTCAACGCAGTACGTATGTCTCCGGCTAGTAGCGGATACGAAAACACGGTAAAGAACGCTGGACTGGCGTAATACACCGTTTCGATCTTAACCTGCTCGTGCCCCGGTACGTCGGCTACGACCGAGCGCGTCCGGGCAATTTTAACGTAGTCTTCAATTTCACTAAACGCGTCCTTAAACGAGTTACCCACTGCATACGCGCCTGATGCCCATTCGGTACTAAGCTTGCCGTCGTTGTAGCGGTCCTGTTTGACGCGGTAAATCCGGTCGCCTTTTGTATTGAAGTCGTCGTAGCTCAGTTCATAGGCAACGTACTGTAGAATGAGCAGACAGGCCGCTACCCCGATGGCGAGTCCTAGAATATTGATCGCTGAAAAGGCTTTGTTGCGGCTAAGGTTCCGCCAGGCGATTTTAAAATAGTTGCGTAACATAGAGTCATAGAGGGATGAGAGGAAATAAAGGAGGAAGGGTGGGAGAAAAGAGAAAGGACGAATGGGATACCGATTTTCATGCCTGGTTCCTTTCTTCCCCTTCTTCCGTTATTCTGTTTTAAGACTTTTGACCGGATTCATCAACGCGGCTGACACACTTTGGAAGCTGACGGTTAGGAGAGCTATGCCTGCGGCCAGTAGACCCGCCAGGGCAAACATCCACCATTCGATATCAACTTTATAAGCGAAATCCTGGAGCCAGCGATTCATGGCGTACCAGGCAATGGGCGAGGCAATGACAATCGAGATAAAGACCAGTTTCAGGAAGTCTTTTGAGAGCAGCGCCACAATGCTGCCCACCGATGCGCCCAACACTTTCCGAACACCAATCTCCTTGGTACGCTGTTCGGTCATGTAGGTGGCCAAACCAAACAAGCCCAGGCAGGCAATAAAAATGGCAAGAGCCGAGGCTAAGGTGAATACCTTTCCGTATTGCTGCTCAGTTTCGTATTGCTTATTATAATTCTCGTCGACGAAATAAAACTCAAACGGATTGCCGGGGTAAGCGGCTTTGTAAAGTCGCTCCAGTTCGCTCAGTTTACGTTGAATACTACCCTGCGCTGGGTCGGTTGTGAGTTGGACGGTCAAGCTAGCCGGGCCATGACGACGAGGCATAAAGATGACTGGGTCGATGGCTTTGTGTAAGCCCTGGTGATTATAATCTTTCACGACACCAACGATTTCATAAGGCTGTCCCCATTTGATCACCTGCCCGGCGGCCTGAGCGGGCGATGCGAAGCCCAGCTGCCGGGCTGCCGTCTCATTGATCATTAGTTTGGCACTTTTCTCCCACTCCAATTCAGCTTCCTGGGTAGTGAAATTACGCCCAGCTATTAGCTTTAAGCCGTACGTTTTCAGGTAGCGGTCGTCCACGATACCCATGGAATAATTTTTATTTTCGTCTCCGGGACGCGGATTTTGTCTGGTAATGCCACCAGCTCCGAAGCTATAAAAATTACCCGGCACCACCCCCTGGCAGAAGCTCTTGATATAAGGCAGTTGGGCCAGTTGGTTCTCCAGTACAGTTGCCCGCGAAGCAAGCAGCCTGTCATCACCGATCTGTGGACTTTGAATCACAACACGTTGGTCGAGCTGAACACCCAGGTCTTTGTTTTGCATGTACTGCAACTGCCGATACAGCACCAGCGTCGACACAACTAAGGCTACCGATGCACTAAACTGAGCTACGACCAGCGTTTTACGTAGAAGCCCACCCCGGTTTGTGCGAAATGTACCTTTCAGGGTCTGAATCGGTTGAAACGATGTCATGGCAAACGCTACGTATCCACCCGATGCTAAGGAGCCGACAATCAGCAGGAGTAGCCCGGTTAGCCACCCACCAGTGTTAACCAACGTACTAAGGCTTAATTCTTTTTTGACAAATTCATTAAATACATCCTGTAGAGAAGCAATTAGTAACAGGGCAACTACAAAACCGATGAGGTTGAGCAGAAGTGACTCGCCCAGAAACTGCCCGATTAGCTGTGCCTTACCCGCCCCGACGACCTTCCGAACCCCCACCTCTTTCGCCCGCTTCAAGGCACCAGCTGTTGACAGGTTGATGTAATTGAACCAGGCAATGAGTAAGATGAGTCCGGCAATACCACTTAACAGATACACGAAACCCAAGCTGCCACTCGTGCGGTATGGATCGTTCAATGAGGATGCCAGATGCATATTGGCCGCTGGCTGGAGTAAAAACTGGTTGTCTTCCTGGGGGTCACGTTTCTTCGCCAGATCGTCGAACTTAGCTTCGAGCACTTTATAATCTGTCTCTTCGCGTAGTTGTAAGAAGGTCGTAAGGTAAGTGCCGTCAAAACCGTCGAGCCGGGCCCAGGTGTTGCCGTTTAGGTTCGCTGGGTTAGCCAGTGTTTGCAGCGAAAGAACTGCATCGAACTGCATATCGGAATTGGCAGGCATATCAGCATACACGGCCGTAACGGTATAGAGTGTCTTCCCGAATTGATTGTTTACCGTCAGTGATTGACCAATGGCTCGCTCATTACCGAAATACTTACGGGCGTGGGACTGCGATATAGCGATTGTGTTCGGTTGAGTGAGAGCCGAAGCCGCGGTTCCCTGCACCAGCGGAAATGTGAAAAGATTAAAAAAGCTAGCGTCAGCGTAAGCCAGACGATTTTCCCGAAACGTTTGCTGCGATTGGTCCTTTTTCTGATCTCCTACCGTGATAATGCCATTGGCCGAATTGTCAGCGATGCGGCAGAAGTCGCGTACGTCTGGAAACTCCTGTTTTATCAAAGGTGCCACGGCCGGAGCCATAGAGGTATAAAATCCCTCTTCCGGGTCGTGACCCATGACCCGGTACAGTGTCGGCAGATTATTGTGAAAGGTATTAACGCTTCGTTCAAAGGCGACATACTCCAGAATCAGACCAAAAGCGGCAATACCAAGGCCCAGACCCGCGATGTTAATCAGCGAGAATACCCGGTTCTTCCGCAGGTTGCGAAAGGTAATTTTGAGATACGACTGGAGCATAGGAGTGAAGAGAAGGGAATGGGAAGAAAGGGAGGAAGTAGAGTTGATAAATCTTTTAACCCTTTCGTTCCTTCCTCTATTCTCCTTATTCGGTTTTAAGACTTTTGACCGGATTCATCAATGCGGCTTTCATACTCTGAATACTCACCGTCAATATCGCGACCAACGTACCGAGCAGCCCGACTACCACGAACATCCACCACTCAATCTCGATCTTATAGGAGAAGTCCTTCAGCCACTGGTTCATCGCATACCAGGCAATGGGCGAGGCAATGACAATGGCAATCAGAATCAGTTTCAAGAAATCGCGCGACAGTAGGGAGACCAGGCTCGGCACCGATGCGCCCAGCACTTTGCGTACGCCAATCTCTTTGGTTCGGCGTTCGATCATGAACGTAGCCAAGCCCCATAAGCCCAGGCAGCAAATGACCAGAGCCAGCCCGGCAAATACACGTAGCAGCGTGAACTGGCGTTCTTCGTCTTCGTATTGTTCCTGTAAGCTTTGCTCCAGGAACTTAGCGTCAAATAAGTTATCGGGGTAAAACTTATGCCAAACCTGTTCGACAGAGGCCAGCGTTTTAGCGTAGTTCTGAGTTTGTAAGTTGAGGCCCACCGATCGATAGAAATACGGGAAGTTCATCATCACCATCGGTTGTATCGGGTTGCGTAAAGAGCTCGTGTGGAAGTCTTTAACCACCCCAATAATCTCAGCCGTAATGTCGTTGAGTCCAATGTGTATTTTCCGGCCTAATGCCTGCTCGGGCTGGGCCAGCCCCATCGCCTTCACTGCATTTTGATTGACAACGAATACGTAACGCCGGTCTTTTTCCGCAACCGTACTGGCGATGGCTAACGTATCGTGGTGGTCCAGAAAGCGTCCGGCTAGTAGCTTCAAACCATATGTTTTCAAATAATCAGCGTCGACAAGCTTCAGCGAGATACCCACTTGTTTGTCTTGATTGGCCGGGTCGGGGTGCATATTGGTGCCGAAATTACTATCGGACGTCGGAGCACCCAGCGCGAACGAAAGCTGCCGAACACCGGGAATCTGCCGAAGCTCCTGACCAAGAGCCGCCAGATTGTTGGGTTCAGGTACCGAAACGGTCACCAGCGCATTATGCTGAAAGCCCAGGTCTTTCTGTCGGAAGTAGGTCATCTGCTGATAGATGACCAGAACCCCAACTGCCAATACGAGCGAAATCGTGAACTGAAACACCACCAGTCCCTGCCGTAACCATGCTTGTCCACTCCGCCCTGGTTCCGACTGCGTTTTCAAAACTTTTATGGGTTTAAACCGCGCCAGAAAGAAAGCAGGATATGTACCCGCCAAAACCGTTGTCAGCAACGCGAGTGCGGCAATAAACAGTAATGACTCGTTCCAGCGAAAACCGATCTGTTTTTGCATGAAATCATTAACGGCAGGCAAAACGGAGTAGGTCAACGTCAAGGCGAGTGCGGCCGAAACTGCCGACAGCCAGAACGCTTCGCTGAGAAACTGGCTGATCAACTGAGACTGTGTAGCGCCAACTACCTTGCGGACGCCCACCTCGCGTGAGCGGGTCATGGCCCGGGCCGTCGACATGTTGATGAAGTTAACGCAGGCAATCAGCAACACAAACAGGCCAATGGCAGCGAATACGTAGAGATACGTCGGCGATATGGCTTGGGCAAACCGGGTGCCTTCAAACTCCGGATTCGTATGGATGTCGTGCAGGGGCTGGAGAACCAATTCGTGTTTTTCCCCCTGTTCCCGGGCAAAATACTTTTTGCTGGCGGTTGCTAAGCGGGCTGCATAATCGGTCGGCGCGTGGCCAGTTGGCAGCAAGGCAAAAACGGAACCGCCCGAACGTAACCCCCAGTGATCAATTCCCAGCTCAAAATAGGTTTTCATGGTGGGGAAAGACACGATCAGGCTGGATGCCAGGTTCGACTGCGACGGCATATCGTGCATGATGCCCGCTACTTGTACCGTGGTTTTACCATCCAGTTTGAACGTTTTGCCAATGGCAGGTGCGCCCCCAAAATAGTTACGGGCCGTACTTTCGCTCAAAATAGCCTGGTTAGGCTGTTTCAGTATTTCCCGGCCATTGCCAGACACCATGTCGATGTCAAACACATCGAGCAGTTCAGGTTCGGCAAACAAGACGTTCTTCTCACGGATAATTTTCTCCCGCGATAGCGTGATGTTTATATTTTCATCGGCATGAACACGCGTTATTTTAGCCCAATCGCTAAAGTCGTTACGTAACGCCAGGGCTAACGGATAGGGCGTAATGCCCGATCGTTCGGTTCCGTCGCTCGTCGTAGTAATCTCGCTGACCCGATAAATCCGGTCGCCGAGATGGTGGTGCCGGTCATAGCTCAACTCATTGCGAATAAATAGTACAATGAGCAGGCAGGTCGTTAATCCCAGCGTCAGTCCCAGTACGTGAATACCCGTTGTAGTTGGGTGTTTGAGTAAACTTCGCCAGGCAATCTTCAGGTAATTACGTATCATAACCGATCGACGGAAAATGGTTCAACGACGAGATCTGTTAGATTCGCCCAAACGTCGTACCAGATTTGTAAGTTACTGTAAGTCAATATGTAAAGATTGGTGGACGTACGGATATGTCCGCAAACGGACGATCGTTCGGCCAGTTGCGGACAGGCGATTTGCCGAAAAAAAGCCAGCACTGCTTATCTTCCGGCGAATATATTCTTGGTCAACGTAATGAAAACAGAATTAGAGAAAATGCTCGATGGCGAATTGTACATCGCCAACGATCCGACACTGGTAGACATGCGGTACAAAGCGCGGACTTTGTTCGCCGAATTCAATCGAACGCCCTATGATGCCGAAGACCAACGGCAGGCAATCTTCAAACAGATTTTGGGCGGTTTCGGACAGGGGCTTAATATTCAGGCCCCATTTTACTGCGATTACGGTCCATTCATTACGTTCGGCGAAAATTGCTTCGTCAATTTCTGCACCTTTCAGGATTGTGCCCGAATTATCATTGGCGATAACCTGCAATGTGCGCCAAACGTACAACTCTACACCGCTTATCATCCTGTTATCGCGGCCGAACGGGACAAGGGCCCCGAACTGGCATCACCGATCACGATTGGCAATAGCGTCTGGCTAGGCGGTGGCGTTATCGTTTGCCCCGGCGTAACGATCGGCGACAACACAACCATTGGCGCGGGCAGCGTCGTTACCAGAGACATGCCAGCCAATGTATTCGCAGCGGGTAATCCCTGCCGTGTCATTCGGGAGTTGGTATAGAAGGAAAGAGGGGAGGAAGAGAGGGAAGAAGGGAATAAGGGGAAGAGAGGGGAGGAAGGAAAAGCAGAAAGAATTTTAATTCCTTTCGTCCCCTTAGTCCCTCTCTTCCCCTTCCTCCCCCTTATTCCATTCTCAAACTTTTCACTGGGTTCATCAACGCGGCTTTTACGCTTTGAAAGCTGACGGTTAGTATCGCAATGCTTGCGGCCAAAAGCCCTGCCAGGCCAAACACCCACCACTCCAGGTCGACATGGTAAGCAAAGTTTTGCAGCCACTGTTTTGTCAGATACCAGGCGATGGGTAACCCGATGCCGACAGCTATCAACACCAGCTTAATAAAATCTTTGGATAAGAGAGTCACTACGTTACCAACCGAGGCACCAAGCACTTTGCGCACCCCAATTTCTTTGGTACGGGCTTCGGCGGCAAAGGCCGCTAACCCAAACAAGCCTAAGCAGGCAATCAGCACGGCCAGCAGCGTGAAGGAAAGCAATACCTGCCCCTGTTTCTGTTCAGCTTTGTACTGCTGCGAAAAATTCTCATCGAGGAAATGAAACGACAGACTGGCCGCTGGATCGTAGGTGTGGTAGACCTGACTAATATAGGCCAGGGCTTCGGCGGTTTTTTCGGGCCGTATGCGTACGTAGAGGTTGTCCTTGTCAGCCGGGGCTGGCATCTGCAACACCAGCGGCTCGATTTTGTGCTGGAGCGAATAGGTATGAAAATCCCGAACTACCCCCACAACCCGTGCCTCGGCGGTTTGGTCTTTGCCGATATAGTAGTTTACCCGCTTACCGATCGGCTTCTGCCAGCCCATTTTTTTCACCAACGCTTCGTTGACGAGCACCGCACCGAGTGCATCGCTGGGAAACGAGGCCGAGAAGTTACGTCCCTGAACGAGCTTCAGCTCCAGCGTATTCAGGTAATCCGAATCGACAGAGAATTTCTGAACGACCTGGGTTGACGTTGGCATGGTGCCGTTTTGCTCGAAAAACATTCCGTTCGTACCGATATTGTTGTTACCGATCGGGTTCGACGCGGCCGCTACAGCTTCAATAAATGGGCTTTTGCGGAGTTGCTCTTTCAATGATTCCACCTGCTGGCGAGGTTTATCACTGTCCAGGTGAAAAGTCAGCACCTGGTCTTTATTAAAGCCGAGATTTTTGTGCTGCACATAATTCATTTGCCGGTAGATCATGGCTGAGCAGGCAATTAAGGCCACAGCGGCTACGAACTGGAAGACAACCAGCGACTGCCGGAGTTGAACCTTGCTGAACTGGCCCCCTAGCTGACCTTTCAGCGCCGTAACGGGTCGGAAACCCGATAGCAGCAAGGCCGGATAGAGACCACTACCAACGCCCAGCAATAGTGTAAACAGAACCACAATGGCCAGCGTCGTGCGTTGACCGTACTGCGTAAGTGAAAGCGAACGGTCCGCTAGTTCATTAAACCAGGGCAGAAGAATATTCGCCAGTAAGGCACCCAGCAGGCTCGCCAGGAAAGCCATCAGGAGCGACTCGGTCATGAACTGGCTAACAAGCTGAACCCGCCGGGAGCCGATAGCTTTGCGCACCCCAACTTCGCGCGTCCGGGTGATCGACCGGGCCGTGTACAGGTTTACGTAATTGATGCCTGCAATGAACAAGAGCAAAACCGCGATGATGGCGAACACCGAGACCGTGCGAGCATTGCCATTAAGGCCGATTTCATAGTCCAGGTGCGAGTGAAGATGGATTGATGTGAGGGGCTGAAGCTCCATGCGGTACGTAACCTCACCTATTTCTTTTCGTAGATATTTATCGTAGAAAGCAGGAAGTTTGGCTTCCAGCGCCTTGTAATCGCTGCCCTTTTTCAGCAGTACGTAGGTATAAAGTTCGAAATTCTGCCAGCCACTGGTGTAGTTGGCTGGCATCGAACGTAACGCGCTAAACCGAAAATGCGAACTGTTCGGTACGTCGTCAATGACCCCGGTAACGGTATTCACAAAATGATTGCTGAACTCGATGGGTTGGCCTACGGCTTTAGCTGCATCGCCAAACAGTTTTTCCGCCAGACTTTTGGTGAGAACAATACTTTGGGGCTGCGCTAGGGACGTAGCGGGATTGCCGTACAAAAACGGGAAGGTAAAGACATCGAACATGGTCTTGTCCGCGAAAAAGATGTCGTTCGCTTCAATTTTTTTGTCTTTATACGTAATCAGCCCGCCCCCTTCGGGTTGCATACGTACCGTTTCTTCAATTTCGGGGTACTCGTTTTGGAGGGCGCTGGCATACGGAGCGGAAGTAGGTGCCAGCTTTAGATCACCGCCCGGCCAGGTTGCGTAATGTACAACCCGAACGATCCGGTCAGCATTGGCGTGAAAACGATCGTAGCTAAGTTCGTGCGCGATGTATAGGCTCATCAGCCCAACGGCCGCCATGCCTACGCCCATGCCCACAATGTTCAGGGTGCTGAACAGCCGGTTCTTCCAGAGATTCCGTATTGCAATTTTTAGATAGTTGCGTAGCATAGTTGTTAGGGAAAGAAGGGGAGGAAAGGGGAGATAGGGAGGAAGAGGACGAGAGGGAGGAAGGGGACGAGAGGTAGAAAAGGGAAAGAAAGGGATTGAAAACTCGTTCTGCTCTTTCCTCTTCTCCCACTCTTCCCCTTATTCCCTTTCCTCCCCTTTATTCCATTTTCAAACTTTTGACCGGATTCGCCAAGGCCGCTTTTACGCTTTGGAAGCTGACGGTCAGGAACGCGATAAGTAAGGCCAGTGCACCGGCGAGAAGGAATACCCACCACTGCATGTCGATCTTGTACGCGAAGTTCTGCAACCACTGATGCATGGCGTACCAGGCCAATGGTGATGCAATGACAATAGCCACCAGCACTAATTTCAAAAAGTCCCTGGCGAGCAGATTGACGATACTGGGCACCGATGCGCCGAGGACTTTCCGTACGCCAATTTCTTTGGTCCTGCGCGCTACGGCTAAAGTGGCTAAACCAAATAAACCCAGGCAGGCAATCAGAATAGAGAGTCCGGAGGCAATGGTTACGATATGGCCCAAACGCTGTTCGGATTCGTATTGCCGCTGCAAATCTTCATCCAGGAACGTAAAGCTGAATGGCAGATCGGGCGCAACACGCTTCCAGGTTTGTTCAAGCATGGCTACCTTTTGGGGTAGGTTACCCGCCGTCAGTTTTATCGATAAGTCAGGCGAAGGCGACGACTGAAACATCAGATTTTCGATGCCTTCAAAAATAGAATCGGAGCGCATCATCAGAATGAGCGGCTGGACTTTTTCGTGCAGAGATGCGTAATGGAAATCGTCGGTCACGCCAATAACACGGTGCGCCGGAAACTTACCGGGTATCCGTTCATTGATTGGGTTCTTCCAGCCAAACTGCTTGACAAATGCCTGGTTGACGATGATGGCCCCGTAATTATCAGCACTGTTTTTTGGGTCGAAGTTGCGGCCGGCTACGAGCTTGATGCCATAGGTCGGCAGGAAATACGGATCGACTACGTTGAACAGGCATTTGCGGTACACCTTCTGGTTGTCGGTAAAGCCTATATCGCCCCAGCCGCCCGAGGCAAATGGAAAAGCCGAAGACGTAATCGCGATCACCTCTTTTTGACTGGCTACTGCATTTTTAAACCGATCGACCAGCGCCCGGCCCTCTTCTCCCCCTGTTCTCGTCGGAATAACAACGGTTTGTTCTTTCTGATACCCCAGCGATTTATTTTGCAGGTAGCCCAACTGCTGATTTAAGATGAACGTACCCGCAATGAGCATGATCGATAAGCTGAACTGAACAACGACCAAGATCCGCCGGAAGAGGCTGACATCGCCCTTGAGCGATAACTTACCTTTCAGAACCTCAACCGGTCGGAAGCCTGATAAAACTAAGGCCGGATAGCTGCCCGCTACCAATCCCACTGTAAGGACCAGTCCCACCAGCAAGAGCACCGTCGTGCCATCGAAGCGGAATTGCAGCTGCTGATTGGCTAATTGACCAAACATGGGTGTCAGCGCAAGGGAAAAGAATACGCCCAAACTAACCGCTAGAACGGTCATGAGCAGCGCTTCGCTCCAGAACTGGTTCATCAACTGGCTACGCATGGCACCCATTGCTTTCCGGACGCCCACTTCCTGAGCTCTGCTTACCGAGCGGCCCAGGGACAAGGTCATGAAATTGATACAGGCAATGACGAGCAGAAACAACGCAATGCCTGACAGAATATACGAATACGTCGGGTCGCTGATGGGTTCATAGCCGCCATCCAGTTCTTTGTTTAGATGAATATCGGGGATGGGCTGCAAATTGACGATGTAGTTGTCGCCCTTGTATTTATCGCCGAGTGCAGTACGTAGCATGGCGGGATATTTAGCCGCCAGTTTGTCGGCGCTGGCAGACTTCCCGAGCAAGACATACGTTTCAGGTGTTACGTTGAACCAGCTCTTCAGGGCTCTGTCGGAGGCTATGCTCTTGACGTGCGCCATTGGCAACAGAATACCAAACCGAATGCTTGAGTTCGTCGGTACGTTCTTCGCAATGGCTTTGACCGTGAAGGCCTGCATTGCGTTATCCAACTGAATATTCAGCGTTTTTCCCAGAGGGTTCTCACTGCCAAAATACTTCTGCGCCATGTCTTCGGTCAGCACGACCGAAAATAGCTCCTGCAATGGATTACTGGTTCGCGAACTGACCAGGGGAAAGTCGAACATCTGGAAGAAGGCCGGATCGGCCAGGTGGATGCGCTCGCTGAAGGTTTCTGTACCTTTCTGAACGTTGAAGTTGCTGGCCTGCACACGGCTCATGGCTTCAATTTCTGGAAACGTCTCTTTTAAGGTTGGCCCTAGCACGTAAGGCGTAGTGACGTTTTTAAAGCGATCTCCTTTGTATTCCTCTTCCGTCCAGGCGCGATACAAGCGGTCGGATTTGGTGTGGAAACGATCAAAACTCCACTCATGCCGGATGTAAAGGCCCAGCAGCAGGCAACAGGTAATAGCAACGGTTAGGCCACCAAGGTTAATAAATGAATATACCTTGTGCTTGGCAAAGCTGCGTAGCGCAATTTTCAGGTAGTTCCGTAGCATGGTTGTTAGAAGAAAAAAGGCAGGAAGGGGAGGAGAGGAAGGAAGGGGACGAATGGGAGGAGGAGTAAGAGAAAAAGCAATAAGGAATTTAACTCCCTTTCATCTCACTCGTTTCCTTCCTCCCCCCCCTTTTATTCTGTTTTCAAGCTTTTCACCGGATCCATTAGGGCGGCTCTAATGCTCTGAAAGCTCACCGTCAGCAAGGCAATGCCTACCGCTAAAATCCCTGCCAGGCCAAACACCCACCATTCGATATCGATCCGGTACGCAAAATCCTTCAGCCACTGACTCATGGCATACCAGGCAATCGGTGAGGCAACCAAAATGGCAATGACAACCAACTTCAGAAAGTCTTTGCTTAACAACCCAACGATGCTGAAAATCGACGCGCCTAAAACCTTCCTTACGCCGATCTCCTTGGTCCGTTGCTCGGCCATGAACGCAGCCAGACCGAACAGCCCTAAGCAGGCAATCAGGATGGCTAGGCCCGCGAAGGTCAGGGCGATGGTACCGACCCGCTGTTCGGCGCGGTACATGTTGTCGAACGCTTCCTCCATAAAGGCATAATTGAAGGGTTGGCCAGGAGCCAGTTGCTTCCACCTAGCCTCAATCTGACTAACAACAGCCGGTAAGTTGGTGCTGCTCAGCCGGAATGAAGCTGCTCCGCTGTTTGGAGTCAAAATCATACATAAGGCACCGATGTTGCGCCGGAGCGATTCGTAATTGAAGTTCTTAACGACGCCAACGACCGTGTAAGTTTTAAAGGTTTTGAGGGTTGGGTCGTCGAAGGTGATAATTCGTTTGCCGAGGATGTCCTTGCCGCCAAACTGTTTAGCGGCTGTTTCATTCAGGAGAACGCCTGTGGAATCGGAACCAAACTCGCGGGAAAAGTCACGCCCCTGAGTGATCTGCATACCCAGGGTTTTAACGTAGTCGTGGTCAACGCCCCAGATTTGCATCTGTACGGCATTACGCTGGTCCACTTTGCCTTCGGGAAAAAACGAGTTATCGCTTCGGCTCGACGGTGTCGGCAGATAGCCTGATACAGAACCACTCATTACACCGGGTAGGCGAAGTACTTCCTGCTTGAAGGTTTCGGCTTGGGTTCCCAGGGCGTACACATCATTGATGGTCAGAACCTGCTCACGTTTAAAACCTAAATTAGCCGTTTGTATAAACTTAATTTGCCGGTAAACGATGATGGTGCCGACGATCAGGATGACTGACATCATAAACTGAAAAACAACCAAACCGCTCCGCAGACTGAAGCTCCGGATATTCTGATTCCCCTTCCCAGATGCTGTACTACCTTTCAGCACGCTGATCGGGCGGAACGACGACAGGAAAAAGGCCGGATAACTACCCGCTAGTAAGCCTACAACGATAGGTAGCAGAACCAGTACGGGCAATAAATAAGGTGATAGTAAGCTTTGAATGGTTAACTCTCGGGCGGCAATGGTATTGAATAATGGAATCGCTACAGCAACTATAACCAGCGCCAGTGCCATCGCCAAGACTGTCATCAGCACGGATTCGGACATGAACTGCCCGATCAACTGCTGACGTTCGGACCCCAGAACTTTCCGAACACCTACTTCTTTGGCGCGGTTAGCCGAGCGGGCTGTGGCCAGGTTCATAAAATTGATACAGGCAATCAGCAGAATAAAGAGAGCTACTGCCGAGAAGATATAAACGTACTGAATGTCACTGGCAGGCAAATACTCGATCTGCTGTTTAGAATGAAGATGAATATCGGTGATGGGTAGTAACCAGAATCGGTATGCATTTCCGGCTTTCCGGAACTGCTCCATAGTGGACCCGACCGCCCGAAGGGCTTGCGGGCCGACGTACTTTTCGATAACGGCATCCAGATTTTTCTCAAACTGCTTATAATCTACGCCCTCTTTCAGCACAATGTACGTGTAGTGATTGTTGCTTAGCCACTGCCCCCACGGATATTTATCATTCAGCATGGTCAGGAAGAAATCGCTGTGAAAATGCGCGTTCGTGGGCATATCACGCATTACGCCCGTCACCTTGTACGCCTGCTGGTTGTCGAAAATCAGCGTCTTACCGATCGGGTCCTGAGTACCGAAATGGCGTTTAGCTGCCGATTCACTGATAACGACCGTGTTGGGTGAAGCCAGCGCTCGTTTGGAATCGCCCGAAACGAGGGGTAAGGTAAACACGTCGAATAAGGTAGAGTCGGCGAACGTAATATGATCTTCGCGCAGGTTGGTGGTGGCACCGGCTTGCTTGACGAGCCATATCCCCCGATCATGAAGCCGCACAAATTGCTCAACCTGTGGGTAATCCTGTTTGAGCGTCTGGCCAATGGGATCGGGCGAAACGGCCATTCGCATGTCGTTGCCCCCAAACTTAACGTCGGTGTTGATACGGTAGATGCGGTCGGCCTTGGCGTGAAAACGGTCGTAGCTCAACTCGTCCACAACGTAAAGCGTAATGAGCAGACAGCAGGCCAAGCCTACCGCCAGACCGAAAATATTGATGAAGGTAAACCCTCGTTGCTTGCGGAGATTTCGCCAGGCGATTTTGATGTAATTACGTAACATGTTTATAAATGAGTTTGGGCGAGAGCAATTCGGTAGGCGAGGGCCCCGCTTACCGGATTACTCGCTGCGTAAACTTTTCACTGGGTTTGTTAGGGCTGCCTTGATACTCTGATAGCTAACGGTCAAGAGGGCAATAAGTACCGCCAGGCCCCCTGCCACGATAAATACCCACCACGGCATGTCGATCTGATAAGCAAAATTCGTGAGCCACCCACTCATAGCCCACCAGGCAATCGGCGAGGCAATGACAATACCGATCAGCACCAGTTTGAGGAAATCTCTCGAGAGCAGGCTGACAATGCTGGTAACCGACGCCCCCAGCACTTTTCGCACCCCAATCTCTTTAGTACGTTGCTCAATGCTGAGGACAGCGATAGCGAACAGACCCATGCACGATAACAGAATAGCGATACCAGCCGCCGTCGTAAAAATGGTTGACAGGCGTTGTTCGCGTTTATACCAGCGGTCGGTGTTCTCGTCCAGGAATGACCCCTGAAACTCCTGCTTGGGCGCAATGTCTTTCCAGACGGCTTTTACCTCGCTCATGGCGCTGGTCAGGTTTTGCGGAGCTACCCGAATCAAGACGTAATTGACCGAGCCATCGGTCATTTGCAGGGTAATCGGTTCGGCTTTCTGGTGCAATGAATACAGGTTGAAATCACTGATGACACCAACGATCTGGAATGGCTTCTGATCGGGTTTTATGAACTTGCCAATTGGGTTCGACTCACCCAGTTGCTTGGCCATGCTCTCCGAAATCAGCACGGACGATACCGTATCGGTGCCAAATGTCGAATTGAAGTCACGGCCTTTAACGAGCTTAACCCCTAATGTTTTCAGGTAATCGAAGTCGACCCGCAGCCAGTCGCAGCGTACATCACGCTTATTATACGTAAAGCCGTACATCATACGCGACGAGTTGCCATCCAGCCCGGCACCAATGTTAACCCCTGATCCCGAAACCGATACAATGCTGGGGTTGTTGGCCAGTTGGCTGCGTACCTGTCGCAGGGCGGTTTCCCCATCAAGGTCCTGCCCAACCGGTATACTAATAACCTGCTCCTCGTTGATACCTATCGGCTTTTCGCGCAGGTACTTTATTTGCTGACCCATGATCAGCGTACAAACAATGAGCAGGCAGGCAATGGCAAACTGGGCCACGATAAGGGAGTTACGTAACACCCCCGGCCGTTTTAGACTCACTTTACCCTTTAAGACCTCTACCGCATTGAAGCGGGTCGCAAACCAGGATGGGTAACCTCCCGCCACCAGGGTTACAAGCACAAAACCTAATCCCGTTATGAGCAACGTATCGACTTGCAAGAAGTTGTCAAGCGACAGATGGCTGCTAAAAAGCCGGTTGAAGGTGGGCAAAAAGAACCAGGCCAGTCCGAGTCCAATCAGCAGCGAGACAAAACAGAGCAGAAATGTTTCGCCCCAGATCTGACCAAACAACTGCGCCCGACCAGCGCCCAGCGATTTTCGGACGCCTACTTCCCGGGCCCGCCCGACGGCCTGCGCAATGGTCAGATTGACGAAGTTGATGCAGGCAATTGCCAGAATAAATAATCCTACCAACAGCAGCGTATAAATGTACGTTTTGCTGATTCCCTGGCCTCCGCCCGTTTCTGTGTCAAAATGGACATCGGTAAAGGGCATTAGTAAGAGACTTTTCTGATAGCCCAGACTGTTTTTCGGATACCCCTGAGCGTTACGTTCCTTGTTGTCGGACGCGAAGTATTTGTCGGTAAAGCCCTGCAAGCGCCGTTGCAGCATGGCCGGTGTAGTTCCGGCTTTTAATTTCACATACGTCTCATGATTCGTGTGATCCCACCGGCCTTTATAGTCTGCGTAATCGCCTTTGTTTTCAATACGGGTCAGGGCATCGTACTGCTGAGTAGAGTTGTCCGGAAAGTCGCCGATAACACCGGTTACGACGAAGGGTTGCCAGCCGTTGTCCAGCCGAATCTGGATCGATTTACCCATAGGGTCTGCCGTCCCAAAAATGTCTTTGGCCATGTTCTCACTGATGACAATGTTACTCAGGCCGGCCAGGGCGGTGTTGATGTCGCCTTTTTTTAGTGGAAACGAGAATACCTTCAGGAAGTCGGCGTCGCAACTGCGTACCATTTTCTTATAGGTCTGCTCACCTCTCCGAACCCCTCCACTTCCCCACACAACTCGTGTTACTGCTTCAATTTCAGGAATTTCAGCTTTCAAAGCAGGCGTTAACGGGTAAGGCATGGACGCACTTTTGCTGAGTTTGCCGTCGCGTTCGCTTTGTTCAAAATAGAGCCTGAAAATGCGGTCGGCGTCGGTATGAAACCGGTCGTACGATAGCTCGAAGGCCGAGGTCAGAAAAAGCAGCAGCCCGGTGGCAAAGGCTACCGCTAAACCGACCACATTGATTATCGTGTGCGTACGATGCTTCCAGAGGTTGCGAAGGCCAATTTTGATGTAATTGAATAGCATAGATGGCTAAACGTTAAAGGAGATCGAATCGGGTGTTACGTTTCAAACACCCCCAGAAATTAGTTGCGTTGTGGCGAATGTCGCACTAACTAAGCTCAACTGTTGTGCCATGATACAAAAAGGCCGTTCTCAGTAAGAAAACGGCCTTTTTGTATGGTTTCGTTGTCCAGTTCCGGACAGTCGTACGTCCGATTACGAACGGTTTCTACTCGGTTTTTAAGCTCTTGACGGGATTCATCAGGGCGGCTTTGATACTTTGGTAGCTTACCGTTAAGAAAGCAATAAACACGGCTAGCCCACCCGACAAACCGAAAATCCACCAGTTCAAATCAGTTCTATACGCAAAGGTGCCCAGCCACTTGTTCAGTGCCCACCATGCTATCGGTGAGGCCAGTACCAGAGCAATAAACACAAGCTTGAGAAAGTCTCTTGACAGCAAACTAACAATACTGGTAACGCTGGCACCAAGTACTTTGCGCACGCCAATTTCTTTGGTCCGTTGTTCCGCCATAAAAGCGGCCAGCCCGAACAAACCCAGGCAAGAAATCAGGATCGCCAGCAGGCCAAAGTAATTCACAAGCGTATTGACCTGCTGCTCAGCGCGGTATAGGCCTTCGTATTCTTCATCCAGAAAATGATAGCTGAACGGATAATTTGGGTTGAAGTCTTTGGCCAGCCGCTCCATATCGCTGATGGCCTGTTGGGTCTGTCCGGCTTTGGTTCGTACGAGAAGATAGCTTGTGTTCCGCGCATCGAACGCCAGAATCAACGGTTTAATGGGGTCGTGCAGTGAATTGATATGGAAGTCCTTCATTAACCCAATAATCTTTCCTTTACCGGGCCAGAACGAAACTTCTTTGCCCACCGGGTCTTTCATGCCAGGCCGGTCCGCCGGTGCGGCCGATTCGCTCATCAGTTTGGCCGTTGCTTCATTGATCAGGTAGTTGGTTGAATCCGCCGGACTATCAAACCGGAAATCACGACCGTCGAGCAACTTGATATTCATAGTTTTGGTAAAATCACCGCCAACAAACATGCAGGAGACGTTCGTTTGCTGCTTAGGATCTTTACCCGGCCACGTCAGATCGGCAGAAGAGGCCTGAATATTTACGGGTAACAACATAGTAGTCGTCGCCGATGAAATAGCCGGAGTTCGCATGACTTCCTGCCGGAAAGCTTCTACCTTTTTAGGCTGGGCAATTTCGCCTTCCAGCGGCATGTAAATCACATTTTCGCGGTCGAGGCCCAGGTTTTTGGTACGCAGATAATCCATCTGTCTGCCAACGGCGAGCATGCCTACGATCAGGAATATGGATAAGGAAAACTGAAACACGACCAGCGTCCGACGAAACAGGGTAGGGCCAGAACCGAACTGTAAACGCCCTTTCAGAATTTTGATGGGTTGGAGGGAGGATAGAAACAACGCCGGATAGCTGCCCGACACGAAGCCGGTTACCAGTATGAGGCCCCCAAGCAGGAGCCAGAGCGAAGGCTCACTCAGGTTTATGGCCAGCTGTTTGCTAAATAACGTATTGAACGTTGGCAGTATAAACCAGACCAGTGCTGAAGCCAGCAGTACCGCCAGTAAACTTGTTAATATAGCTTCGCTTAAGAACTGGCCAATCAGCGATGACCGCATAGCCCCGACTACCTTTCGAACGCCAACTTCTTTAGCACGCATGGCCGAACGGGCTGTCGCTAAGTTCATGAAGTTGATGCAGGCAACGAGCAGGATGAATAAGGCTACGATAGAGAAAATTCGAACGTACTCGATCCGGCCGCCAACGGCTTTGCCATTTTTGTAGTCTTCATACAAGTGCAGGTCGGTAATGGGCTGTAAAGTGGGGCGACCCGTTTCAAAGTTCTTTCCGGCATAACGTGGGTAAATCACGCTCATCGCGGTTTCTGTCTGCGCCAGCGTCGTATTGGGCTTGAGCCGGACGAAGGTCTGAAACGAGTTGTTGCCCCAGGTTTTCATCCAGTCCTCTTCCTGCACTTTCCAGTTGACCAGCCAGCCGAATTGCAACGTAGCGTTGTAAGGCAAATCTTCAATTATAGCGCCTACGACGTAGAATTTTTTGTTGTCGAGCTGGACCGTTTTGCCCAGAGCCGACGTATTGGGGAAATATTTCTCGGCTACTTTTCGAGTGATAACAATCTGATTTGTTTGAGCCAGCGCTGCTTTAGCATTCCCCTGCAGGACAGGCAAGTTGAAAACATCAAAGAAGTCTGCGGTTGCGTAATGCCCCTTTTCTTTCGCGGCTTTATCACCTACTTTAATGAGCGTTTCGAAGCCCCAGTTGATTTTGGTGGCAGCCGCCACTTCTGGAATATACTGTGAAATCGTTTCCTGCAATGGCCCCGGCGTAACAAAATTTGTCACCGTGTCGCCGTTGAACGGAAAATTTACCCGTACAAAACAGATTTTGTCAGCATCGGGTAGGAAACGGTCATAGCTCAACTCATCCTTGACCCATAAGCCAATCAGTAAACTGCAGGCCATCCCTAATGCCAGCCCAAATACGTTAATCGACGCGTAGAGTTTATGCTTTAACAAACTCCGAACAGCGATCTTGAAGTAGTTGCGGAACATAGAGATTTTGCTGATTTTGAATGGTGTTAATAAGCAAAAATCGAAAGAGCTTGACGATGATAGGCTATCCTGACCTTGTCCCGCAAAGGTTTGTCACTCAAGGCGCTGGGATCAATGAGCCTGCTTTTCATCAACGCATAATCGCTGGGTTTACCAGTAAATACGCATCGGGCCATATTTAGTCGGAGCTTCTGCCCGAAATAATGGTCGGCTAGTACAACTCACCAATTCCTGATATTGTCTTTGATTGACGAGCAGGATTATAAATTCTGGAAGGCTTCCTATACAATAACAAAATCCGGAGTTGATTACGCTACCGGAAAGGCGACGGTGGACTGACTGAGTCATCCCCATTCTCCAACGTATTGCACTGAATTTGAACGTCTTTTTCTGAACCCAACGGATGACCTGGCAATGATTTTACAGATTAACAGGATTTTGCTTTCCACGAGAGGGGTAAACAAAATCCTGTTAATCTGTAAAATCAGCTAAATCCCAGTTCAACCATCTATACGTGGAAATTTTCGGTGACGACTTTTCCGTCGAACAGATTGACAATGCGGTGGGCAAAGCCAGCGTCGTAGGGGGAGTGCGTTACCATAATGATCGTGGTACCTTCGTCATTTAGCTCGCCCAGCAGTTTCATTACTTCTTCCCCGTTCTTCGAGTCGAGGTTACCCGTCGGTTCATCGGCCAGAATCAGCTTGGGTTTGGCCACAACCGCCCGGGCAATGGCCGTCCGTTGCTGCTGACCACCTGACAACTGCTGCGGAAAGTGATTGCGCCGGTGCATGATACTCATGCGGTTTAAGGCTTCTTCTACCCGAGCTTTACGTTCTTCGGTGGGGGTTTTTAGGTACAAGAGAGGCAACTCCACGTTTTCATAAACCGTTAGTTCGTCGATCAGATTGAAGCTTTGGAAAACAAACCCGATCGAGCCTTTACGAAGTTGGGCGCGCTGCCGTTCCGTCATTTTGGCCACTTCTGTGCCGTAGAAATTGTACTCGCCATCGCTAGGATTATCCAGCAGACCGAGAATGTTGAGTAGCGTCGACTTGCCGCAACCCGAGGGCCCCATGATGGCAACAAATTCGCCGTCTTTCACATCCATGTTGATGCCATTGAGGGCGGTGGTTTCAACCTCTTCCGTGGCGAAGAGTTTCTGAAGGTTAATTGTCTGGATCATTGTTATTTTAGGAGAAGTGGGGAGGAAGGGAGGATAGGGACGAAAGGGATTTTACTAGCTTTGCCCATACTCACCTTAACTCTCGTAATCATGGCTAAAGTTGAAAAATTCGAAGACCTACTAGTTTGGCAAAAAGGGTTAACTCAGGCAGTTGACTTATACAAGTTACTCGCTGATTGTAAAGACTATAGTTTGCGTGACCAAATGCAACGCTCATCCGTTTCTGTGCCGTCAAACATTGCAGAGGGCTTCGAGCGCCACACTAATAAAGAGTTTATTCGGTTCCTACGCATTGCCAAGGGCTCTAATGGTGAGTTAAGAACGCAAATCTACCTGGCTATCGGTGTTGGAATCCTCGATGAGGAAACTGGTAATGAACTGCTAGCCAAGAGCCGTATCATTTCGTCGATGCTGCAAAACCTGATCAAAACCAGAATAGAAAAGTTCTAACAGCATTGAGTAAGGAGGAGCAGGTGAAACAAGACGGAAGCTCCCTTTCTTCCCATTCCTCCTTCTTCTCCTTTCCTCCTTAAAACTCGAGGACTTCGTTATCGCCAAAATTTTCGTAAGAACTTGTAATGACCTGTTCGCCGGGTTGTAAGCCATCCAGCACTTCGTAGAACTCTGGATTCTTGCGGCCTAACGTAATGGTACGCTTAATCGCCCGCTTGCCTGAGTTATCGACAACGTACACCCAGTTGCCACCCGTGTCGGAGAAGAAACCACCCACCGGCAGCAGAGTCGCTTTGGCCGCCTTGCCTAATTCGAGCTGAATCGGCGATGACTGGCCCCGTTTGATGCCGGTTGGCGCGCCATTTACAAACGTCATATCAACTTCAAAACGACCATTCTTTACTTCTGGATAGACGCGTTTGATTTCTAACTGGTGCATTTTGCCATTGAACTCGAACGAACCTTTCAGGCCCGCAAATACGCGGCTGATGTAATGCTCGTCGATGCCCACCCGCATCTTAAAGCCGTTCAAATCATCGATCTGGCCGATGTTCTGACCCCGGTTAATGTTCGAACCTACTTCCACATCGATGCTCGACAACTGCCCCGATACCGGTGCTTTCACGACCAGGTTATCGAGCGTTTGCTGCCAGAGCGCTACGTTACGTTGAGTCCGTTGCAGCGTACCTTCCAGTTGCTGAATCTGAATTTTTGAGTTGTCCTCCTGATATTTCTGAGACTCAACTTCAATTTTGCGCTGCTCGACCAGACGCTCGTACGCCCGTTTGGCTTTTAAATAGTCTTCTTCCGAAACAACCTTGTCTTTAATAAGCTTGGCCTGCCGATCGTAGGTGTCCTTTGCCTGATCGATTTGAGCTTCCAGATCCGCCAGGGTTTTACGCAGGGTGTAGCGTTCAACGCGCAGTCGCTGGCGGGTATTCTGGAGTTCGTTCACAAGCCGGTTCGCTTCCGTTTCCGACTGTAAGAAGCTCAGCTTCAAGTTCTGGTTTTCTAACTTTAGCAAGACATCACCTTTGTTGACTGTATTACCGCCTTCTACCAATTTTTGCGTTACGTAGCCACCTTCAATGGCATCGAGCCGGATGGTTTTAAGAGGCTGCACAACGCCGGTCACCGCAATAAAATCTTCAAACGGACCTGTTTTGACCTCCGAAACGGTGATTTTATCTTTCTCTACATTAAGCTTCGAGCGACGATCGGCAAAGAAGAATGTGTAAGCTAATAAGGCAGCAATCAGTACTCCACCACCTGAGAGTGCAATGCGCTGGGTTGTCCAGAAACGTTTAGGTAAGACGCGATCCATTGTCAAGTAGCGAACGAGTGAAATAGTGAAACCGGGACGCCGACCAGAGCGATCAGACGCTTTGAACTCATTCGCTGGTTAAAATGCTTCCAATAGCCGTGCCAACTACAGGTTACTGTTGAATGTCAGTCGATTGGCTAATCTTGTTGACGAATGTCTGTCCGAAAGCGGACAATTATTTGTCCGCTTTTATCGTATGATATAACACCGCTGAAAACAACGGCAATTTATTGGTTTACTTCCGCCAGAACGTAGGGGATTACCGTCTGGGCGCGGGTCTTATGGTTGAGAAAACCATACGTCAATACACTGACATGGTAGTAGGGAAACGAGGCTATCCGTCGAACGTTGAAACCCCGGCTCGCCAGCGAATCGGCCTCGGTTGCCGTAGTAAACACCTGTTTCGATTGCTCCCGAACCTGAGCGGATAAAGCTGAATCCGACCGGGCATACACAGTCGGAGCATCGGCGTAAAATTCATACGTCCAGTAACTCCCACCTCCCACACCCGTTCCGGGTTCGTACAGTACAGTTGGTCGATTGGCAAGCCCTGGTTGTCCATTCACGTAGCGAGCGGCCGTCATGCCTGCCTGATAGTACATGAGCGTTGGGTACAGAAACAGATTCAGCATGCCGGCCAGCATCAGCACTACGCCAACCATACGGCCCATAAGCGACAACAGACTTGTTTTTCGGAATAGGGTGAACGTAGCGAACGTAATGACCGCAACCCAGCCCAGCGCTAGCCCTGGTTGATTCGGCTCGACCAGTAGCAGAATAGCGACGCTGAGCAGGACTAAAAGCAGGCCAATCACGGTCTGCCCGATGGTCCAGCGCCGGAGCGCAAGTGGGCGTAAATTGACCAGAAAGTGAGCCGTAAGTATGGCGAAAAACGGGAAAACAATGTTCATATAATGCGGTAGCTGAAATCCCGACAGCGAGAACAGCAGGAACGTAGCGAGTCCCGACCCCAGCGATACGTATTCCGGTAAGCTGTCTGAACCTGGCTGGTTTCGCTTCGTTAAACCAACCAGCGCCTTGCCAACGCCTACGTAAAGGAGAAGCGACCAGGGCAGAAAGGCCCACAGGAGCGTATGCACAAAGAAAAACTTGTCACCCTGCCCTTTAATCGGACCCGTATTGAAGAAGCGGCCGAACTGGCTATCCCAAACGAAAAAACGCACGCCCGATACGCCCGTTTCGCCGAATATCACCTTTTCGGGATGAAGGTCAAACTGGACGTACAGGCAATACACTTCGGGGAGCGTAAACAGAAAGGACAAGGCCACCACTACGTACCAGCGCGGTTTTAAAAGCTCGCGCCAGTTACCGGTCAGCAGCCAATGCAGCACAAGTCCGGCTCCGATTGGCACCAGGACAAACACACCTTTGGTCATCAGGGCGCAGCCGGTCAGCAGTGAACCGAGCAGGAGGTGCAGAGGGCTGGAGGTAATCGGCTTGGACGACTCAGACAGTAGGGAAGAACTGCTGCCGGTCATTCCCTGCCCCCTGCTCCCTGCCCCCTGCCCAGCGAACACCCGCCAGAAATGGTAAACTGGACCGATGATCAGGGCCATGAGGTAAGGTTCTGCCCGGACGTCGCTGTTCGACAATACGCCGTGAAAGGCTGTCAGCAGCACGAGTGCCGCAACCTGAGCAACCAGTTTCGGATAAATTAACCGGGCGAAGGCATACGTATAAGCAACGCTGCCCAGAAAGAACAGTAGCGCCGGGAATTTGTAGGCAAACGTGGTAATACCAAATATCTTATAACTAATGGCCGTTATCCAGAATGGAAAATGAGGTTTGTCAAGCCAATCGGTTCCAACGGCATATAGGTTGACAAAATCGCCAGTTTGTGCTATCTTTTTGGCAATAGTTGCGTACAAGGCCCCGTCGGGTTCGAGAATAGGTGCAAACAGGCCGGTTGCGTTCAAAAATAGGCCAGCCGCCAGTAAACCGTAAAACCAGCGATTCGTAAAAGGTAACCGTTCTTCTGTCATTAACTTGGTAGGGAGAGCCAATAAAGCAACGGCGGCCAGGCTCACGAATGAGCCGTGGTCCACACCGACGTAGTGACTTTTATAATCCTCAAAGTACGTAAGAAAAGCCTAATCTGCCGTTCATCCGGTATCGTATGCAACAATATAGTCATCCGGTTTATCTTTGAGCTATGCAAGATGCCAAACTTCTAATCGTCGACGATGACCCCGACGTTTTACTGGCCGCCCGCTTGTTGTTGAAGCGGCACGCCCGTACGGTGGACATTGAAAAGAACCCCGAAAAGCTTCCGTTCCTGCTTAACAACAATCAATATGATGCCATTGTGCTGGATATGAATTTTCAGCGCGATGTGAGCAGTGGACGCGAAGGCTTTGCCTGGCTCGACCGCATTCTGGATATTAATCCACAGGCGCGGGTGGTACTCTTTACGGCCTATGGCGATGTAGAGATGGCCGTTCGGGCCATTAAAGCCGGGGCCGTTGATTTTGTGCTGAAACCCTGGCAGAACGACAAATTTCTGGATACTATTCGGGGGGCCGTTGAGGGCAAAAAAGTTGACGGAGACGAAGGGACCAAGGATAAAGAAGGGAAGATTGTTGGCAAAAATAGCTCGGTTCCGAAAGTCGTTTCGCAGTCTTTAATTGGCGCGGCCATGCGCCCGGTTCTCGATACCGTCGAACGAGTTGCACCTACCGATGCCAACGTGTTGATTCTGGGTGAAAACGGTACCGGTAAGGATCTGGTTGCCCGCGCGATCCACGAACAATCCCTCCGGCGCGATAAGCCGTTCGTGAGCGTCGATGTGGGCGCCTTAACCGAAAGCCTGTTCGAGAGTGAGCTGTTTGGCCATGTGAAAGGCGCCTTTACTGATGCGCGTGAGGATCGGGCCGGACGGTTCGAAGAAGCGAATGGCGGCACTATCTTTCTCGACGAAATCGGAAACTTAAGCGCTTCGCAGCAGGCGCGGCTACTGACCGTTCTGCAACAGCGCCAGGTGACGCGGGTTGGGTCAAATAAAGCGAAGCCCATTGATGTCCGGTTGATCTGCGCGACGAATGCCGATTTGAACGAACGCGTTGCGGAGCGCGTATTCCGACAGGATTTACTGTACCGCATCAACACTATTGAACTGCACTTGCCCGCCCTGCGCGACCGACCTACGGACATTGGTCCGCTGGCCGAGCATTTCATGAAGAAATACGCCAAGCAATACAGCCGACCTGTCAACAACCTAAGCCCAATCTTACTGCAGGAAATGAAGCAATACCGCTGGCCGGGTAACGTACGGGAGTTACAGCATGCGGTTGAGCGGGCGGTGATTCTGGCCCAGGGCTCTACGTTAGAAGTTACCGATTTTGTGTTTCGGAAAGATGCTTCGGCGAGTTCGCCCGTGAACGAAACGTTGCAACTGGAAGACATGGAACGCCAGCTGATTCAGCAGGCTATGCAGAAACACCGGGGCAGCATTACCGACGTAGCGCGTGAGTTGGGTCTATCGCGGCAGGCCTTGTACCGGCGTCTGGAAAAATTTGGGCTATAATATGTACTGGCTTAGGACTGAGCAATAAGTCCATTTAACTCCTCCGTAATGGACTCCTGCGCGAGCCGTACTACTTCATCGGCTGTGCGGCCTGCCGGTTCAATGCCGGGTAACACCCTCCACGACATCGTTGAGAACGACCGGAGCGGAAACACCCCTTTCGGATTGAAATGCCCCGTGCCGCGCACGGCAATCGGAACGACCAGGGCGTTCGGAGCCCGTTTCAATAAGGTAGCCACTCCGCCGGTAACAAAGGGCCGCATTTGCCCTGACGCGGACCGGGTTCCTTCCGGAAAAATAACCGCTGAATAGTTGTGCTGCTGAATAAACTTCCCGAGCCGGGCTATCTCAACGATCGCCTGTTTGGGGTCCTTCCGGTCGATGAGCGCAGCACCACTCTTGCGGAGGTTGTATGAAACGCCGGGAATGCCGTGCGCCAGTTCAATCTTGGAAACAAACACCGGCGTATGGCGACGCAGAAACCAGATGATCGGCGAGATGTCGAACATGCTTTGGTGGTTAGCCAGAAAAATAATGGGACGGTCCGTGGGCAGGTTCGGCTGCTGTTGAAACTGGATTTGGCTGCCGGTCAGATACCACCCGTAGGCGATACACGCATTCATCCAGTCTACCGTCTTTTTGTGGGCGGGCTTGCCAAAGGCATGAAACGCGACTACCTGAGCAACGTGAAATACAACGAGCACCAACCCGAAGTAGAGTAGATAAAGGCAGCTCAGCACGTAATCGAGTAATTTTTTCATAAAGAATGCGCGGCTATACGACTACCGCCAGAACAAATAATTTAGGATCAAAATTAACGATTGGCGGTTTTTTCTTGCGTAGAAATTGATCGGCTGCCTAAAATGGTGGTGTATTTTAATCGTACTTTGCTGGATAATTGGATTATTTGTCAATATTCTGCGTTGAGTTTACATGAGTTTATCTGGAGCACGTTTGGATGTTATGCGTTTCGTCGGTGAGAAAATCGACGCCCTGATCGGAGAGTATCTGAAACCTGTTGAGTCGAACTGGCAGCCGGCGGATCTACTGCCCGATGCTACCAAAGAAGATTTTCTGGCGGAGGTGAAACTGCTTCGCGAAAGTGCGCGTGAACTGTCGTACGATTACGTGGCCGTTCTGATCGGTGACACTATAACCGAAGAGGCCCTGCCCACCTACGAATCCTGGCTGATGGATATGGAAGGGGTTGATCAGGGTGACCAGCAGCAAGCATGGACGAAGTGGATTCGGGCCTGGACTGCCGAAGAAAATCGGCACGGCGACTTGCTGAATAAGTTTTTGTATTTATCGGGCCGGGTTAACATGCGGGCTATGGAAGTATCCACCCAATACCTGATTGCCGATGGCTTTGATATTGGCACGGGCCGCGACCCGTACCGCAACTTCGTCTACACCTCGTTTCAGGAATTGGCCACGAACGTATCGCACCGCCGAACGGCTACGTTGGCCAAGCAGGCAGGCTGCACACAGCTATCCAAGATCTGTGGCGTGATTGCTTCGGACGAAATGCGCCATGCTAAAGCCTACAAGGCCTTTGTGCAGCAGATTTTCGAGGTCGATCCTTCCGAAATGATGCTGGCTCTGGAAGATATGATGCGCAAAAAAATTGTGATGCCCGCTCACTTTTTGCGCGAAACAGGTACCAAAATTGGGCAGACTTTTAGTCATTTCTCCGATGCAGCCCAGCGGTTAGGCGTTTACACGACGTATGACTACATTGACATTGCCGATTCTTTGCTGGCTGACTGGAATATTGGCGCTATTGTTGAACTGAATGACGCCGGTCAGCGCGCCCGTGACTACCTGATGGCTTTGCCGGATCGGTTGCGCCGGGTAGCTGAGCGGACAAAAGTGCCAACGCTCGAATACCCATTTAGCTGGATTGCCTAGATCTCTATGAACCGTTTCGCTTTCGGTATTGGCTGGCGGATTGTCAGTATCGTCGTCCTGACCGGAGCGATCGTAACCATGTATTTGCGGCAGGCCAATCAATTCTGGCTGTTTCCGGCCGCTATTCTGCTGCTGTTGCTCACGCTGAATCTGTATCAGTATGTGACGGGTCTGAATCGTAAACTCACTCGATTTTTGGAGTCGGTGCGCTATTCTGATTTCGCCGTTGCGTTTCGAACCGATAGTAACCTCGGCCCCTCGTTTGTCGACCTCAACGACCAGTTCAACGAAGTGCTGGATGCGTTTCGGCAGGCACGGGCCGAGAAAGAAGCGAACCTGCACTACGTCAATACCATTGTTCAGCACGTTAGTGTTGGCCTGCTGACGTTCGACGTAGCGGGGCAGGTCGAACTCGTTAATCAAACGGCGCTTCGGCTGCTGGGGATCTATCGGGTGCGGACGCTCAGTGATTTGAACGCTACGCACCCCGATCTGGCCGACCTGCTTCGTTCGGCAACGAATGCCTCGGGCCCGGTCATGTACCAGACTGGTACGGATGGCGAATTATCGGTTCGGTGCACGGCCGTGCGACTGCGCGGCCGCCTGGTTACCGTCGCTTCGTTACAGAACATCCGGACGGAGCTGCAACAGCGTGAACTTGAAGCCTGGCAAAACCTGACCAAGGTACTGCGGCACGAGATCATGAACTCCATCACGCCGATTGTGTCGCTGGCGGGTACCATGCGCGATATTGTAGAAACGGATTTAGTGCCGTTAACAAAAACGGAACAGGCGGTAGACCTGGAGAACGGAGGTGCTGACAACGAACTTGTTCTGCCAACGGTTGTCTCCGAATCGATCAGCGATCTGCGCGATGCTTTGAGTACTATTGAGCAGCGAGGGGCTGGTGTCATGCGGTTCGTTGATGCGTACCGGCACTTTACCACCATTCCGCAGCCCATTTTTGCCGAGGTGGGTGTTGAGCAGTTGTTACGTCATGTTGCGCAGCTTGCCCAGGCTAATGCACAGAAAAGCCAGATCACCATCGACATTGCTTCGCCCAATCTGGCCATTCGGGCCGATGCTGCGCAAATCGAAATGGTATTGATCAATCTGCTGAAGAACGCCGTCGAAAGCTTGGAAAAAACACCGGGCCTGACACCGACTGACCCGTCGATCCGGCTTGAGGCTAGTGCCGACGGTCCACACGTAGTGATTCGCGTATCCGACAACGGCCCCGGCATTGAACCCGAAGCACTGGAGCAGATTTTTATTCCGTTTTACACGACTAAAAAAACGGGCTCGGGTATCGGTCTAAGTCTGTCCCGACAAATTATGCAGCTCCACGGCGGTCAGCTTACCGCCGAGTCGACCCCAGGCCAAGGCAGTACGTTCAACATGATTTTCTAAGTTTTTTAGATTATACTTCTGATCTTTAAACCGCATCGGTATGATTAACGCGACGCTGGCCAATGAACTACCGATAGTTACTCGTATTCTCAAAGAGAACGGCGTTGAACGAGCTTATGCCTTCGGCTCGGTTTGTACTGATCAGTTTAACGAGAATAGTGATATTGATATTCTTATTGCGTTCGACGATACATTAGACCCTGTGCATTATGGTGATAACTACTTCAAGATTGCCTCGGCTTTAGAAGCTGTTTTGAAACGCCCTGTAGAGTTAGTAACCGAGCGTTCGCTACAGAATCCGTATTTCATTGCTTCGCTCAATAAAACGAAAACAGCCATTTATGAATGAAGAAGTACGCAAATGGCTCACTGATATTGCGCAGGCTATTCAAAATATCGATGTTCATCATGATAGCAAACGCGACTTTGAGCTTTATACATCAAACATGTCCGGCGGGCGGTCGAGCGTGAGTTAGAGATTATTGGAGAAGCCACAAATCGAATCTTAAAAAATGATAATCACATCGTGATATCAAATGCCCGTCGTATAGTTGACTTACGTAATCGTGTCATTCACGCCTACGACGCTGTAGATGACGTCATTGTTTGGAGTGTTGTTATAAAATATCTGCCTGCTTTGAAGGTAGAAATCGATCAATTGCTATTACTTGGTTAATCTCAAGAAAATTGTCTAGGTTTTTTTGATAATACTGAGCTTAGCAAGTCCACAACACGTAGTATGTGCTGTATCTGACTTATCCTGATGCCACGGATCATTGACCTTTCCAAACCTATTCGATACAATGCCAATGACCCGTGGTTTATGCGGGTAAAGATCAAGCACAAGAGCCACAGTAAGGCCCGGTGGCTGATTCGCTTCCTCGGCTTGCCGTTTCGGCTGTTTCCAAAAGACTTTCAGGGGTGGGCCGACGATACCATCCAGAACATGGGCGTTCATTCGACAACGCACATTGATGCGCCCTGGCATTATGCGCCAACCGTTGCGGGACAGCCCGCCAAGACAATCGATCAGATTCCGCTGGACTGGTGTTATGGCGATGGCGTCGTCATTGATGTGAGCCATAAAGCCGATTTTGACCCGATTACCGTTACCGATTTGCAGGAAGCTTTACAAAAGACGGGTGCCCAGCTTCGTCCTGCCATGATCGTATTGATTCGGACAGGACGCGACAAGCTGAACGGTACCAAAGAGTTTGCCGAGAAAGGAACCGGCATGAGCCCGGAAGCTACTCGCTGGCTGATTGATCAGGGCATTAAAGTCATGGGTATCGACCAGTGGGGGTGGGACTTGCCCTTACCGTATATGATTCAGCAGGCGAAGCAGACGCAGGATCGCGACCTGTTCTGGCAGGCGCATCTGGTCGGTCGTGAGCAGGAATACTGCCACATGGAACAGTTGGTTAATCTGGATGCCTTACCGCCCTTTGGCTTTAAAGTCTGCGTGTTTCCGCTCAAGATTGTCGGCGCATCAGCAGCTCCCGCCCGCGTTGTGGCTATTCTGGACGAATAGGTTATTCGGTATATTTATAGCTCTTCTTATTCGCAGTAAGTAATTCTTTCTTATCGAATTGAAGGCTAAAGGCAAAGGGTCTATCCTTGTGATCTGTGAAGTAAAGCACTCTGGCTTTAGGCAGCCCTTTTAATTCAAAGAGAATAGGAATGATCGGAACCAGTTCATACTCACCATTGCCTGGCAAGATGAGCCACAACGTTTTATTCTCTCTGACCTGAACCGTTACAACGCCTTCAATAGGTACATTCCAGGCCCGATATGTATGTGGGTCATCGCTGATGTTTACGAATTGAGACGGTCTGTTCAGGTTTTTGAATGAGTATTCACCACTCAACGCGTTGAGATAGCTGGTATCCCTCATCTTGGCCGCCGTTGAACTATCCGAATGGTGGGTGATATAAGCGCGGGCTTTTAATGGCGCACTCGCTGAATTGGACGATTGATTGTTTCGTTGACCAGGAGCCTTCGTAGGCGTTTTATTCGAGTTAGTTGGCACGGCCTCTACCTGTACCGGAATCTTTATGGGCGAGCTGGCGGGTTTGTTTGATTTCCGGTTGCTCTGAAAAGGCGCTTTTGTTGGCTTTCCACCCGAATTGGCAGGAACTGCTTCTACAATTACAGGCACCTGTATAGGTTTACCGGTTGTTTTCGTGGGCTTGCTACCAACCTGAGCAGGAACTTTTGTCGGTGGCGATTGAGCATACACAGCCGTAGAAATCAACAACGAGAAAGACAAGCAGAGCCAGGCGTTCATATTGATTACGTTGAGACGTTAAAAACCGTTTATCGTTCATTAAATCGCCTAAGACTAACTTTCCCGTGCCCAGACGATAAAATCGGTTACCGGCGCTTCGGTCAGCATCGGCCGAATGAGCTGCACCACCTGCCCCCGGTGGTAAGCGGCATGGTGACTCATGTGCGTGAGAATGTCGATAAGCGTGCTTTGATACGACTCCCCGGCCGAGGTAACGTACTCGACGGGCTGAAGCAGTTCCGGCTCCGCTAATGCCGTTACGTAACTAACCAGCTGGCGGTGTTGCCGCTCCGCCGTTTCGCCCATCCAGCTGACGGGTATATTTTCCCAAATGGCCACGTACGTAGGCTCTTTAGCAACCCGCCCGAACCAAACCTGCTGAGCCGATAAGATGTGACCCATTACGGCCAGCGCTCTTGCTGGCGGGTTATCAATTGTCTGAAGACTTTCGATGATACGCTGGTTGGCCCAGAGTTCGTAGTTCAGCAGGTGAATAAGAAAGTTTTTCATTGTATACCCCGCTTAATCGCCTGATAAAATGCTTCGGCGACATTCGTTCGTGTATTCAACGTGCTAATCCGATTGTTGTTTCGCGTGGGATACACCCGATTCGATAAAAAAACGTAGGACAGGTTATAGGCCGGGTCCGGATCAATCCACACGAACGTACCGGTAAAACCGGAATGACCGAAGCTGGCCTTCGTGGCCGACCGGGGTGCATTGCCAGTGAAGGTAAACGAGGGCTTCTCAAAGCCGAGCCCACGCCGGTTACCCAGCTCCGGAAACTGATAGCGGGTGAACTCCGCGATGGTCTTGGCCGAAATGAATTGCTGACCCGCGTAAGTCCCTTTCTGGCGGTACATTTCCATGAGCTTCATCAGGTCGTTGGCCGTGCCAAACAGGCCGGCATGTCCCGAGAGGCCATTGAGCATGGCGGCTCCCTCGTCGTGAACGCGGCCCCAAATCAGCGTTTTCCGGAACAGCGAATCATATTCGGTCGGCACAATCCGGTTCAGGCTGTAAAAACGGCGCGGATTATACGTCAGCGTAGTGGCACCCAGCGAGCGGTAAAACGTCGTTTTCAAGTAGTCTTCAAAGTTTTCGCCAGTGAGTCGTTTGATAACCTGCGGATAAAGAATGAACGACAGATCCGAATACACGTATTCTTTTTTCTCGTTCAGCGGGGAGTCTCTGATCTGCTCAAAAATCGTTTTCGGATAATTCTTATACTCAAACAAGCTATCCGTCACCTCAATTGGGTAGCGGCCTGACCGTTCGTTCTTAAACGTCTTTGGCTTCCACGTACCGTCGGGGTTTTTCGTGTCCATCCAGAACGGTATCCAGGCTTTTAGCCGGGCCTGGTGCGTCAGAACGTCCCGCCACACCAGGTTCGCTTTGTTTGATTTTTTCAGGCCGGGCAGGTAATCCGCCATCTTACCGTCCAGATTGAATTTGCCTTCGTCAACCAGTCGCATCAGCGCCGGTGTCGACGTACTGACTTTAGTCACCGAAGCCATATCGAACAGATCGTACAACTGCACGAGGGCTGGCTCGGCTCCGAGTGATGCGTCGTAGGTATGCGTGCCGTATGCCTTCTGGAAGATTACTTTGCCGTCTTTAGCCATCTGCACCACACAGCCCGGAAACGCGCGCTGGCTAATGCCTACGTTGACCAGCGAATCGACCTGACGAGCCAGGAACTGCCCATCGATACCCACTTCTTCGGGAATGGTGTACTTGACCCGGCCAATAGGCCGAACCTGTAAACCGTCGCCTACGCGGAACCGCTGATTCACTGTAACGGGGAGCTTACCCGATGCGCCGATCGCACCAAAAATCAACTGCGCCGATAGTTCTTCCGTGTTGTTCGTCAGCTGATAGGGCATTACAATAGCTCTGGCCTGCTCGATGTTACGTCCCGGTTGCGCCGTATCGGCCGGGAAGGTAAGTTTATCGAGGGCATACGCATTGCCGAAGACCGTAACAATGGCTTTGCCAGTCGCTACCAGTTCGCTGAGCAAACCGGCCGTTTTGGCTTGCAACCCATAACGCGCGCCCGGGCGGATGTTGTTCAGGTGAACATCCACCAGAATCAGGTTGTAGTTCTTCAGCGAATCGCGCACCTGAGCGATGGTCGAGTCGGGTGATTTGGACGTCAGGTTGAAATGGTTAACCTGCGTATAGTTTCCCGCCATTTGCTGAAAAGCCGTTTGCTTGTCGCTCTCCAGGGCAACCGATGCGATCCGTAACGTATCAAGCCGCTGCAGCGGTAAAATATTTTTATCGTTTTTAAGAACGGTCAGGCTGGCTTCGGTCAGTCGGCGATTCAGCAGTTCATCCTGTACGGAATTCAGATCGCGCACTAAATCGTTTAGGACGATTGGGGTATAACGATTCAGACCAACCCAGGCTTTGGCCCGCAGCACTTTCAGGCAGCGGGCATCAATAGACTCCTGCGTAATACGTCCTTCGGTGATCGCCTGTTTGACCAGTGAAATAGCGGCTGGAACGTCTTCGGTAAATTCCAGGACATCCATACCTGCTTCCAGACCAAGCTGATCGGCCCGCCCCGATGGGAAATACTTCGTCACGCCCTTCATGTTCATGGCGTCCGAAAAAATAAGACCCCGGAAGCCCAGTTCGTTTTTGAGAAGGTTGGTAACAATGTTGGGCGAAAGCGTAGAAGGCCGGTTGCGGGTGGTGTCCAGCGACGGAATGCTTAAGTGAGCCACCATTACGCCCGCTGCACCCGCGTTTACGAGTTGCCGGAAGGGGTATAATTCCAGTGAGTCGAGTTCGGCGCGGCTTTTTGTAATCAAGGGCAGATCGTAGTGCGAATCGGTACCCGTATCGCCGTGGCCGGGAAAATGTTTGATACTGGTCAGGAGTTGGTTGTCCTGCATCCCTCGCATGTAGGCGAGTGCCTTGCGCGTAACGGCGTATTTGTCTTCGCCAAACGAGCGGAAGTTGATGACAGGATTATTGGGGTTGTTATTGACATCGACCGACGGCGCAAAATTAACGTGCACGCCCAGCCGACGAGCCTGACGAGCGAGGTTCGCGCCCATCCGGTAGATCAAACTGTCGTTACCCTGAATGGCACCTAAGGTCATTTGGTACGGGTAGCGAACGGTACTGTCGAGCCGCATCGCCAGTCCCCACTCCGCATCCATCGCAATCAGCAGCGGAACCGCCGACAGAGCCTGGAGCCGGTTGGTAAGCTTAGCCTGCCGCATGGGTCCACCCTGGAACATCACAACGCCACCGAGTTTATTGGTGCGCACGAGCGTAACGAGCGAGTCTTCGTAGGCAGGTTTCCGGTTCGAATAGCCAGCCACCATAATCAGCTGGCCGATACGTTCATCGGGCGTCAGCGTGGCGAAGACCGAGTCGGCCCAGCGGTTCTGCCGCTCTGTGAGTTTGAGAAATGAAGGTGCCTGGGTTTGCGCAAGCGCCGAAAGAGATAAACAAAAGCAGACTAAAGCAGAAAGAACAGACCGGCAAAAGGCCATGAGCAAAAAATTGGGTCGTGAAAGGTCAAAAATACGAAAAGTAGCCGAGGGCATGGCCTAAACTTGATAGCGGTCTGCCAGAATTACCCGTTAGAGCCCTGTTATTTAGTATGCGGTTCCGGGGCGTAACGCTTATCTATTGCGTTATGTGACCTAGTGCCTGGTCCAGATCGGCAATAAGCAGGGCAGGGTCTTCCAGGCCGATGTAGAGCCGAACTAGCTTGAACCCGTCGTCTTCCGGGACTGTATCGGAAGCATAGCCAACACTGGCCGGAAACACCAGCGATTCGTGACCACCCCACGAAACACCCAGGATAAAGCGCGTCAGCGAATCGGCAAACGCATCGACGTCTTTCAATCGGTTGGTGTTCAGCTCCAGCGTAATAAGGCCCCCGCAGCCCGTCATCTGCCGACGGGCCAGCTCAACCTGCGGGTGACTATCGGCCAGCGGAAAGTGGACACGACTCAGGGCCGGGTGCGTTTCCAGAAACCGGACAATCTGGTGGGCGCTGTCGTTGCTACGTTGCACCCGCAGTGGCAGGGTCCGTAAGCCTCGAATCAGCAGCCAGGCATTTTGCGGGGAAATAATGCCACCCAGCGTCATGTATTCGCCGAAGAAAATCTTCTTCATCATCGCTTTGGTGCCACAAACCACCCCCGCTACTACGTCCGAATGGCCACCGATGTATTTTGAAGCCGAGTGCATGACCAGATCGATGCCCAACTCAATAGGCCGCTGGAAAAGCGGAGTGCAGTGGCTATTGTCGATCATGGTCAGAATGCCGTGCTGCTTCGCCAGCTGAGCTACAGCTGCGAGATCCTGCAACTCAAACAGCCACGAACTGGGCGATTCGAGGTAAATGATCTTCGTGTTTGGCTGGATAGCCTGCTCAAAATTAGCCAGGTCCGTACCATCGACAAAGGTAGTGGTGACCCCAAAGCGAGGCAGGTAGTTCGCCATCAGTTTCTCAGCCCAGCTATACGGTTTCCTGACGGAGACGATGTGGTCGCCCTGGCTGACATTCGCTAATACCGCAACCGAAATTGCTGCGCTGCCACTCGCCATCACGAGGGCGTCTTCGGCTCCTTCCAGCGCTGCCAGCTTTTTGCGCAGGATCTCGACCGTTGGGTTGTTGCCGCGCGTGTAAAAATGGCGTTCGTCTTCGTGGGCCAGGTCGGCCCGCATGGTCGCTACGTTGGCAAACGTAAAATTGCTGGCCTGGATAACGGGCGGAGCAATGGCGTTGAAGTAGCGCTCGCGCTCTTCGCCAAGCTCGTTAAGAATATAAGAAAGATCCAAAAGCGTGAAGCGTTCTAGGTAAGGAAGCCCAATTTTAAGCAAAAAAGTTGTCCTCAGTACCATTTGGAATAGGGACTGAGGACAACTAACGTAGATCGGAGTGCGGAACACTAGCGCTGGTAGCGGCTGCGGTATTCCGGACCAACGCCAAAGCCATAGCCCAGCGTAAGCGTAACGGTTGAGTTATAGATACTTTGCTGGCCCACACCTCCCCGGTAAATAGGCTGGCTCGTAATATCCGCTAATCCAAACGTGTAGCGGGCATCAATTAAAAACCGCTGGCGCTCGCCGAAGCCGGGCCAGTTTAACTGAAATCCAGCCAGTAGACCCAGATCTAAGTTCTTAAAGGCACTCGAATTATCAATATCGGGCTGCGAGAATCCGTTGATTTTTTGTTTCGTCACTTTGGCGCTCAGCGGAATCGCCAGGGATGGTCCCAGAAAGAGGTTTGGTCTGAACCGGCCGTTCAAGGTCAGGAAGTACCGGAGCGCCACTGGAATCTCCAGGTAATTGACGTGTTGCTTAAATTCTACCGGAACGTTACCGGGATCAACCCCTTCAAATTTACCCCCGCGC
The DNA here is from genome assembly GCF_054780635.1 of Spirosoma knui. Classification (NCBI taxonomy): domain Bacteria; kingdom Pseudomonadati; phylum Bacteroidota; class Cytophagia; order Cytophagales; family Cytophagaceae; genus Spirosoma; species Spirosoma knui. Next base: position 49,646 of record NZ_BAAGVY010000001.1, read on the forward strand.
TGCGAATACAATACGTCGGCTGAAATACCGAAGTGGTTTAAAGAACTATACATCAAAAAAGCACCAGCGGCTAAGCCAGGCGTTAGTTTATAGCCATTTACGTCGCCCCGGAATGTGGATAAATTTAAGCCCACGCGTGGCCCGGCACTAAAGCGTTGCTGCGCAAAAACGCTTGATACACAGAAGGAAAACAGAAAAAACGCAGTGATGAATGGACGTAGCGAAATTGAGCGAAACATAGAATGTAATAATAGATTGTTACGCCCCGTTAACGCCTGAGGTTTCATAAATGTTTTAATCGGCCAGGCTACTTTTTAGGTTGCGGGCTTAAATTTTGTTTCAACAGCAAGCGTTGATAACCAAAAATTGCCGTTCAGAAAACGAGCATCGCGGTTGCTCAGCGCAGGTTGTTAGTCATCGTTAGCCCCTTTCCTAACTCCGCTACCTACTGTTCTCCAGCCGATATACCGGGTAGCGATTAAATGTCTTTTCGAAGTAATACGTTTGCTTGTAGATGAAGTCCAACTGGGCGTTAGCGTTTTCGGCGAAGGCTTTGTCGGACGTTCGCTTGTCAGTTAACTTCTGGCGCAGGGCAGAATCTTTGCGGAGCAGTTCAGCGGCCGTGTCTTCGAAGATGTAGTCTGAGAAATACTCTTTCTGGTCGAGAATGCTGTCGAAGAAATTCCAGGTAAAAAACGAGTCGGCGGCCTGAGGTTCCAGCGTTTCGATCAGGTACCGGTTGGCTGGCTGATTGGTGAAGATCAAATAATCACCTTTGTAAAACTGAATCCGCTGCGACTCCGTCCGAATCTTTATGCCCGAATGCAGATAGTGCCCTTCGTACGGCCGCTGGCTGGTTCGGTAATCGTCCAGGTAGTAAGCCGACACATTAATCAGCGTATCTTTGGGGAGTGTCTGCATCCGAACGCTGTTACGTTTCAGCAGGGCAATCACGTCCAACCAGGCTTGCGGAATGATGTAGGCACTGGGTTTAGTTAGTTGAAGATCGGGCACAAATGTATTCAAATACGGAATGCGCTTTGTAAACGGTTTTGTCCGGTCGTAATACAGCCGCTTTAGCCCCGACACTTCACTGAGTTTGTACCCCGCTTCGTACCCCAGGAACGTAACGGAGTCTACCTTACTACGGTCGAGCTTGTAATTCGTTGCAAACGTAGCCTGTTGACTTACAGCGGCATCCGCGCGTTGTTTGTTGGCCAGAATCGTTTTGGCGTCACGTTCGCACAGGCGCAGCACAGCCTCATCAAACGCGTAACTGCCCTTTACCCGTGCTGGGTAGTCTTTCCACATATGCGTTTCGAGTGTAAAGCCAAAGCAGTTGAACATAGCCGCGTACCCTGTTGTGTAGCGTGGTGAATCGTTATACCCGAGGAGTCCACTTTCAGGCGTCTCTTTCGGGTGGTTCACGTACGGCGCGGGCGGAAATCCTGTTGAGGTGAGCGCTTTATCCAAATCGGGCTGAAAGGTCTGGGTCATGTAACCTGATACGAGGGGGTGGAGCTTGTCTTTCTGCGTAGCAAAATACGTAACCACGTGCTGATAGTCAGCTCCGTTGCTGGTATGGTTGTCGATAAATACCTGCGGGTTCAACTGCTGATACATCGCCTGAAACGACCGCGTATTTTCAGCATCGGCCTTAATGAAATCACGGTTTAAATTCAGATTGCGGGCATTTCCCCTGAATCCGTAGGTCTCGGGGCCATTCTGATTCACCCGCGATATGCCCCGGTTCAGGCTGCCACCGACGTTGAAAACGGGGACAATAGCCAGCAAGACGTTTTTGGGCAGTTTGTTCGCCAGCAGTAGGTCGCGTGCCAGCATCATACAGGCATCAATACCTTCCGGCTCGCCGGGGTGTATGCCATTGTTGATCAACAACGTAACGCGGTTAGGTCGGGCGGCAAATACTTTATCGGACGCAAGCAGAAATACATGCAGGGGCTTTCCTACATCCGTTTTACCCACCTCGATCAGTTTCGCCTGGTCAAACTGCCGATCGAGCCGTTGATAATAGTTAATGATTTCCGTGTACGTAGCGGTTTGTCGGCCCTGACTCCGTTCGTAAGGGGTAATCCAATTGGGCTTTGTCTGGGCAAAGGAAGCAGGAGAGAGTAGAATGAGCAGCAGGTAAAGCTGTTTTTTCATGGGTAGACCTTTGTAAGCCACAAAATTACCCGAAATGGTATAGAATCGTTTAACTCTGTAGCTACGGGAATAACGCATTAGGCACGGATACTGTCAGGTAATGTACAGAAAATGAAGTAATCGGTATTTACGGGCTTTTCACCCAGCATCCGGATCATATTCACAATCTGGCCCCGGTGGTACGATCCGTGATTGGTTGAATGAATGACTGTGTCCAAAAAAGGTAGGCGGAACGTATCCCCTTTTTTGGTCGCAAAGACAATGTCCTCGTCTGGATTTGTTGCGAGTGCCTCAATGCGTTCTTTAATCTGGTCTTGTATGGGTGTCCAGGTCGTAATTATGGAATGGGCATCGTCTGTAGACCAGGTTTGCGGCACTTCCACGTAGGGAATGCCTTGCCAGCGATGCATCCAGATCCAGTCCGATTCGACCAGGTGACGTAACGTGAGCTGTATCGACGGGAAGCTGCCGCCTAGCTTTTTCGAGAAAAGATCGGTAGCGAACGTAGTTGTTTGTTCAGTGAGTCGTCGGTTCGCCCAGATGTTATAACTGATAAGCTTTACAGCGTCGATCATAAGGCTGCTCATTCAACGTTGAACAATGGCTAACCTCCTGTTGCCCGAATGAGGGTAGCTTTGCCGCCAACCCAAACCGTTACGTTACTTCTGGTCTTATTGAAGACCAAATGGAGTTGCAGCTGCGCGATGCACCAATTGCGAAGCAGGTTTGACTAAGCTTGCATGTGCGGGAGCTGGCTTGGGCGTTGGCGCAGGACGCTTCGGCGCAAAAAAGATAAAGTAAATCGCCATCGCCAGCATAAACAGAATGGCTGCGGTGGTTGTCGCGATCCAGAGGGGCCAGAGTCGTCTTTTGGTGGCCGACTCGTGAATCCGATCGTGCAGGGCGTTACGTAGACTGGCCAGTTGTTCGGCTGTCGGCGTGGCGGTTTGCTGCATGGCTTCCAGACCGGCCAGCGCATCGGCGTAGAACGGATCTTCGAGCAGTAAGCGCTCCACACGATACCGTGCCGGGCCGCTTAGCCGTCCGTCCTGATACGCCTTCAGGTCATCGAAAGTCAATTGGTCGTTCATAGTACTACGGCACAACAGGCCGAGGAAATCACATACCGCCAGTCAAAACCAGCGTTATTTACTCATACAAATTTTCAACATTCGGCGGCCATTTTGCAAATAACTCTTCACCTGTTTTAAATCGTAACCGGTTAGCGTAGCTACCTCGGTGTAGGTTTTACGATCCAGGTAAAACAGGGTGAGGCAGGTACGCTGCTCAATCGGCAACGTTTGCAAACAGGCCTCCATCCGGGTTAGGTCTTCTTCCAGGTCCGGCTCCTCGTTGAGGGGTATATCCACCGACGAGGTTCGCTCATCGTTCGCTGGCCGATCGAGCAGACCGGTGTCTCGATCGTCGAGGCTGGCCATTACATGCGTCTTTCGGCTCCGTAACTGCATCAGGCAGTAGTTTCGGGCTACACTGTGAAGCCAGGCCTGAAACTGCTGCACATCGTGTCGGCGCAGATCGACGATCAACTGTTCGAACAGATGCATCACTGCGTCTTTGGCCTCTTCTTCGTCGCGCAGATAATTATAGCATACGGCGTATACCAGTTCCATGTGCCGCTCATACAGCTCACCCAATATCGCCAGATCGCCCGTGGCCCGGTAGGCCGCGACGTACTCGGCGTCGGTAGAGGGTCTGTGCTTGCGGAACCGTTTCAGAAACATACGCTGTCTGACTGCTTACCAGTAAGATGCAGAAATCGCCCTGATTCCACACCAATCTGTTCATAAAAATAACCTGAACTACGTATTGAAACTGACTTAGCCCGACAGCAGACAGTTTACTGATTTCAGGTGTCGAGACGTCTGCCATTTCATTCGAGCCAAACAACCTTGGTCGCTCGGTGGTAACTCACTAAGTCGATAAGGCTGAGGGCTTATAACTTAAGCCCTTAGATAGGCGTTACGTAGTCATACTAAACAATCAACGTTATGAAACTTTCTCTGTTGTTCGCTGCTGCCATGAGTGTAAGTGTTGCTACTGCTGCCTTCGCGCAGAGCAATCAATCACCGGAGATGCAGCAATCTACCTCCACCCAGGATCGCCGGGCGGCCAATCCACCCCGGCCAAAACTGAAGAAACAAAGTCAACAGCAGCGCTCGAGGATGGAGTCTGGTTTAGACACCACGCTGCCTAAAGATCGTAAGCAAAAGCGACTGCGGCCCGATTCGCTTCGGCGGGGTGGTGCCACGCGGGTTGATACGGTTCGCCGATAACCTTGTTTGTACACGCTCATACCTTTAAACAAATTGGGGCCGCTGCCAGTCCTGTTTAGCAAGAACAACGACAACGGTATGATAAAATTAATGATGGCAGCCCTGCTGACGACTTCCGTAGCAGTGGCTCAGACAACTCCCCAAAACGCGAAAGGGAACGCAACGAATGCAACGACAAGCGCTGGCACGAAAGGCGCATCAGCCACAAAGTCGGCATCAACGTCAAAAACACCAGCTTCGGGCACTGCCAAGGCAACCACTGAACCATCTCGGCCGCTGCCGGAACATTCGTTAAAGACGAAGCTGAAAAACGACAATACGAATAACCCTAATTACAACCTCGAAAAAGCACGAAGCGATCGGGGCACGAAGCGGGAATACACCCCCCGCCGTACGGAATCGGGTGCCCGGAAAGACACCATGGACCGGCGTAAGTCGTCGTAGCTCGCATCTTTCAAGGCAAATTTAAATACCCCTCCCAGCCTCCCCTTGTAGGGGAGGCTGGGAGGGGTACAACAGAGGTGGGTTTTCCGCCTAATCTACCTAGGCTAGAACTATTTCTTTTTCTGACGTTCGGCTTTGCGTTCCTCGCGCTTCTCTTTCCGCTCCGCCTTTCGTTCTTCGCGCTTCTCTTTCCGTTCCGCCTTTCGCTCGGCACGCGCTGCTTTAAAGTCGTCTTTAACGGTTTTTAGCGCATCCTGGAACGTAATGTTGTTGTCGATTTCGCCCTTGAAGGCTTCGATGTAAGCGTTACGTAGTAAACCGAAGATGGTCGGCCATACCGCCGTTTCTACGTTCTCAACCGTGCCCGATATCGGTACGCGGGTGGCTACCTGATCCTTGCGGGGGTTAGTCAGTATACTAGACCCCGCCTGGGCCAACAGTTCGGTGAAGAATTTGCCAACCGAGCGACCTTCGTGCTCGTTCAGCTTGAAAATCTTCATGTCTTTGGTTAGCGGCTTGATGTAACCGTTGAAGCGACTGTCGTACATGGCCATTTCGCTGAAAACACTCACGGTACCGCGCTCGAAGTCAACGTTGGCGTATTCACGGGCCAGGTTATTGATTTTTACCAGCTGAACGTCGGTGAACTTCATGTTGTAGTCGAAGTCTGGCATGACCTTTAACAGGTTCATGTTCGCTGAGAAGTCCAGCTTACCGCCATAGCCGGGCGCATCGGCGGTGGCGATGACTGGCGAAGGCAGTTTCTTGTTCGCGTCGTCGACGTTTCGGATGTTACGTAGTTCGGCGTTGAAGTTTTGCAGCGAAAGGTCGGCACGCGGACTGGTAACCAGACTGGTAAGGTCGATTTTACCATCAATGACGGCGAACCGGTTAATGCTGATGGGCAACAGCTTTTTCAGATAAGCCGTCCAGTCGACTTCGGCCCCGGTCTGGCTGCTGGCTTCGTCGTTGCTGAACGCAAAGTTAAGCTCTGGCTTGTAGGCTTCAACCTCACTCACCAGCTTACCCTTAAATAACGATTTCCATTCGACCGACAGATCCGTCTTGGGCATGTACAGGAATGGTTCTTTTATTTTGCCATTGACCTTACGGATGCGCAGCTCATCGATCTGGTAAGCTCCTCGAATCAGCTGAATATCGATGTCTTCAACGTGACCCGTGTATTCGCCCATATCGGCCAGCGTTTTGTTGACGTACTTCAGAACGAAGTACGGCAGCAGGAGCCGCGCGACAACGAGCAGGACAACAAGTGCTATAAGAATTTTGGTTGTGCGTTTCAAAACGTTGAGTGATTTGGTGTAACGTTCTGATAAACGCAAAAAGAGGGGCAGGGGTTGGGTATTGGCGGAACAAGTGTAGCAATGCCGTGGGTGAAGCAAAGTCGTTTTCTACTTCATCCACGACATTATCAGACTAATTTACCGACTGCCCGGTGCAAACTTGCGGCCGTTCAACGTCGTGTATTTGAAATCGCTGGAGCCGCTAAACGTGACCTCGTCGAAGCTTGTTCCGCGTGGGAAGTGTGTGTATTTGAAATCGGCGTTACCGGAAAACCGAGCCTGGTTGAAATTAACGCCTTCCTCGAATTTGGTGTATTTGAAGTCGGCTGACCGTTCGAAACGGGCTTTCTGAAAGGTCGATTCTTCGTTGAAATGCGTGTATTTGAAATCGGCATAGCCCCGAAACGATGACCCGCTAAAATTAGCCGCATCCTTAAACTTGGTGTATTTGAAGAGGGCCTCTTCGCGGAACGTATTACCCGTAAACATGGCTCGCTGAGCAAACACTGAGTACTTAAAGGCCGCGTCGTCTTCAAACTGGCAGTTTTCAATGGTTACGGCTTCGTTGAAATTGGCGTTGTAGACTTTGTTGCCGCCTTTGCTTAACTTAAAATCTTCCGAGATATACGCCAGAAACTTACCACTGAACGTGCAGTTACGGAACGTAAGCGGAACCTCTACCGTGCTGAGGTATTGCTGGGAATCGCCCCAACCGCCTTCGCGTACCTCCCGGCGATTCGCCAGATTAGTCAGATCGAGGTCGCCAGTTATGGTTACGTCTTGATACGAAACCGGTTCTTTGCGGTTGATCTTATCGATGATCTCACGGGCAGCAACTGTCTTTTGCGCTAGTGATGGTGCTAATGCAATACAGGCGAGCAGGAAGGTGGTAAGAAGGGTTTTCATAGATAGTTGTTGTGCTTGTTTGGGGTAAAGATGCAGACCACGAAACAAAGGTTGCGTAGAGGGTAAAACAAAACCGCCGAACTCTTGAAACGAGTTCGGCGGTTTTGTCAGCGAAATGGGTTTTCTCCTATTGTACTAATCTAGCCACATGACTTTATCATACGCAATTTCGTAGTCCATTTCTTCGAGAGGAATCAGACTGGTGAACTGGCCCGTTTCGGTTGTCTTAATGGCATTCCAGCGGCCCGACGCATCACGTAACAACAGTCGATAGCCGTATAACGGATGCAACGTAGTACCATCGGTACGATGATCCCAGCCGGTTTGCAGTTCAATGGCGAAGGCGATGCGGTTAAGCACTTCATTCAGCTGATATACCAGACTGCCCGCTCCGTCCAGCTCTTCAATCCATAGCACCAGCCCGTCGGTACCCCAGTCGAAGTGGAGTTCGGTAGGCGTAAGTGTGATTATTGACGCATTCATAACGATTCAGAGTTTTGAGTTATCAGTTCGTCTTGGGCTTATCAGTAAAAGCCATTCGGAACGAATCTGCTGTTAAGCGCTCAGGCTCCAGGATGAAACGGAAGGCTGAGCGAATTCCTGTTCTTCACGCCATTTTCGAAGCCAGAAGCGGTATTTCTTACGACCGTAGTCAATAAAGTCTGGAATCGACGTAGCGTCTACCGCAAACAGGCGATGCGGCCGTTGCTTCATCACGCCAATAAACACAAACCGAAATTGCCGGGTCGTAGCCCAGTCCGCTGCTTCAGCGTAGCGGAGGCTGTCCAGGTAAAAAGCAGCCTGTCGATCATAGTCGTATGTATAGCACGACTCCAGGAATTGCGCCTGCGTGCGGGCTGAGGTCGTTTTAACGTCGATGATCAGGGCATTTCGGCGCTTGGGGCTCGTGTACACCATATCTAGCCGCGATTTGCAGGCTACGCCCGTAGCGGGGTCCGTAAACAGCACCACCCGCTCCCGCTCCGACATCCGCAAATACCGGCGACAGAAACCATCCTGCCGAATCGTACGCATCAGCGTGCTTAGCTGCTCGGCTTGCTTAGGAGCCAGCAAATGATTGTCGGGGTTCAAATCGGGCAATAACTGCTGCAACACCGTTCCGACCGTTTCGGGCTCCAGCAGATGCTGGTGAAACGCCCGGCCAAACACCTTGGCTTTCTCGGGAATGAACCGCGCCGAAGGAACTGACCAGTAACCCAGATGCTCTTCCTTAAGCCGGGTCAGGTCCGAATTCGATACACGAGGCAACGCCCGGTAATCGTCGCCGGTACCTATCAACGGCTGAAGTGTATTAATGCGTTGAGAAATCATACGAGAGAGGGAAGAAAAGGGAGTAAGGGGAGGAATGGGACGAACGGGGTGAAGGAAATTCAAAAGCTCCTTTATCCCGTTCGTCCCATTCCTCCCTTTACTCCTCCAATTAAATTTGACCCGCTGGCAACAGTTCTGGTTCTTCGGCGATATTGGCGAAGGGATTGTAGTAGTTCATTGCCGTTTTGATGTTGGCAATGTCGGTAAGCGTTTCCTGCCGGAACACCTTAACCTCCTGCGCAAACTGTTTCAGCTCTTTCGTGCGTTCAACGTCGCCCATCTTGTAGGAGAACGTAGCGATATAATACACGCCTTTGGGCTGGATCTTCGTGTTCTCTTTCTTTTCGGCTACGGCCGTAATCACTACGTCGGCCAGGGTGAGGTCGTCGTAATACAGCGGTTCGATGAGCCGGAATATGTTGTCTACCGAATAGCCATGGAACAGCACCGCCGATACGCAGTTTTTCTCGTCGATAAAGAAAAGCTCCGCCCAGTTCTTGGTGCCCATGTTCAGGATGTTGTCGGTAAAGATTCGCCAGGCAATTGGCTGAAAGGTCAGGGTACGTCCTAACTTCTCGGAACCGTTGATGTTGAACACACCTTCCTTAGCATCGAATCGGTATTGGCGTGGGTGACCCTCCAAATATTTGTATTTGTTAACCACCTCACCCGTTAATTCGTGAATCTTTTGATAAGGTTTCAGGGCCTCACCATTTTGAATTGTCGAAAGTTGGCTTTTGTTTTGTGTGTTCATTAGTATTTGTTGTTTACTGTTCAAGCAGGGGGCCCATATTGCGGTCCCTTTTGCCTTTTTAAACGGTAGTGTTTACTGTTTTAAAATTACACACTTTTACGTAAAAACCAAACCCGTTTAGGAATAATTCCCCCTGAATTTTACGTAGTTTTATGTAAAATAGTGAAGGGCAAAGCGCTTTAGGCATTGGGATAGACGTTCGTTCCCCTACGCCCCAGCCCCCAGCCCTTTTCTCCTGACCTATGACAATCGAATCCCGCCTTCAGCAATTAATTGACGCACTCAATGTGAGCGTTCTGGAATTTGCCCGGCAATTAGGCGAACGGCGGGGCGAAAAAGTGTATCATATTCTGCACGGCCGATTGAAGCCCCGGTACGATACCCTCGAAAAAATTCTGGTCGCTTACCCGCAGGTCAACGCCGACTGGCTGCTGCGGGGCGAAGGGCTGATGTTTAAACAACTCGACTCACCTTCGGCCGCAATTACCACCGAGGAGCGGCTACGTAACGTCGAGTTCCTGCTTTTTCAACTGAACGAACGGATGGCCTTACTCCAGCAAACCAACGATCAGTTGCTGGCTGAGTTAACCGCGCTTAAAGAGACTCGTTGACACCGAAACGGGTATCAGTTAGCCAATTAAGGCCGCGAATCCAGGCGGTTCTTTCTGAACAACTTGGGCGTTTCTGGGTTATACTCCCAAAAACACCTTAGCGTTATGGCAACGACATCACCATTCGACCCCAATAAAGTTGACCCCGAATTTTATTCGCAGGACCCTAATCAGCACGGTGATTCTGATTTCGGCCGCGTATCGGAAGGGGTCGGTAACGCACAATATAACTCTGTCACCACCAACGACCGGGGCGAAACATCGGAAGAAATGGCGCACGTACGCGAAGCAAACGTCAACGTGGGCGATCCTGATTTGCCAGAAGGCGAAAGCTACGGTGGAACACAGGCCTGGGACGTTAACGCTGATGCCATACAGACGGACCAGCCTAAAGGACAGATGATGAGCGATGAAGCGAGTAGAAAACTGAACGAAGTCGCTGAGAACCCATCGGATGATGCGCTCTTCCACCGGGGTGACGCTACGTACCTGGAAGATGGCGACGACCCAAATCAGGGCTACGACCCGCACAACAAAGGCTACGACGGAAAAGACAAGACGAATCCGCAGTAACATACACAGTGAATCGGTAAAGTAACCGATGAGCGGCCGGACCATCTTCCGGCCGCTTTTTTATTGGCAGACAAGCTAATGTATGGGTGCAGCGAGATTCTTTTGTAAACTTGCTGCCTGAATCGTATAGCTCGCGGATGAACGATCCGCTCCCCCGCTTTGCTTATTGAAACTCGTGCTTATGCCCGGGCCGGATTGCTTGGTAACCCGTCCGACGGCTTTTTTGGGAAAACGATTGCCATATCCGTGCGTAATTTCGGCGCGTCCGTTACGCTGTATCAGTCGCCGGAGCTGAACATCGAGCCACAATCCCAGGACACCAACGTATTCCGGAGTATGCACCACCTGCGGGACGCCGTCAGTACGTTGGGCTATCACGGGGGCGTGCCGCTGCTAAAGGCCGCTATCAAGAAATTCGCCGAGTACTGCGAAGCGGAGGGCATCCGCCTGCCGAACCAGAATTTTTCGATTCGCTACAATACGTCAATCCCGCGTCAGGTAGGCTTGTCGGGCTCCAGCGCGATCATTGTAGCGACTTTCCGGGCGTTGATGCAATTCTACAACGTCGAGATTCCAAAGCCCATCCTGCCGAACCTGGTGCTTGCTACCGAAACTGAGGAACTGGGCATCACGGCTGGCTTGCAGGACCGGGTCATTCAGTGCTACGAGGGGTGTGTGTACATGAATTTCGATCAGGCGATTATGGAACGGCAAGGCTACGGTCAGTACGAGCAGGTAGACCCGCGTTTGCTGCCTAAACTGTACATTGCCTACAACACGGACCTGGGCAAGCAGTCGGGGCGGGTGCATAACGACGTCAAAACCCGCTGGCTGAAAGGAGAAGCGTTGATTGTTGACACCATGAGCGCCATCGCCGACGTAGCGCGGGAAGGGCGCGAAGCCATGGTCAGGCAGGACACCGACGCCTTAAACGAGCTGGTAAATCGAAACTTCGATCTGCGGGCGCGTATTTACACCATCAGCGACCGGAATCGCAGCCTGATCGAAACCGCGCGTGCGTGTGAGGCATCGGCTTCGTTTACCGGGTCGGGCGGGTCGATTATCGGCCTCTACCGCGACGATGCCATGCTCAACCGCCTATTCGTCGAACTGAAAAAAATCAACGCTCGCGTGATTAAGCCTTACCTTATATAATGAGCGAAAGAGTGAATGAGCGATTGAGTGAATTAGTTCTCAAGCGTCATTCGCTCTTTCACTCAATCACTCATTCGCTCAATGATTAAAAAAGCTGTTATTCCCGCTGCTGGACTGGGAACCCGGTTCCTACCCGCTACTAAAGCGCAGCCCAAAGAGATGCTGCCGATTATCGACCGTCCAACGATTCAGTACGTTGTGCAGGAGGCCGTTGATTCGGGTATCGAAGATATTCTGATTATTACTGGCAAAGGCAAACGCGCTATCGAAGACCATTTCGACCGCAACTTCGAGCTGGAAACCCGACTCGAAGAGAAAGAAGATCAGTTGCTGCTGGACGAGATGCGCCGACTGTCGGATATGGCAAATCTGCACTACGTTCGTCAGCGGGAGCTAAATGGCCTCGGCGATGCAATTCGGTACGCTCGTCATCATATCGGCAACGAACCGTTTGCGGTGCTGCTGGGCGATACCATTATGGATGCTGTGATTCCGGTGACCCAGCAATTGATTGATACGTATGCCCAATACGGCTGTACAGTGATTGCCGTTGAGGAGGTGCCGCACGATAAGGTGAATCGGTACGGGATCATCGGGGGGAAGTCGCTGAGTGACCGCATTCTGGAACTGGAAACGCTGGTCGAGAAGCCCGCCTTGAACGAAGCTCCCTCTAATCTGGCCATTGCGGGCCGTTACATATTAACGCCCGAAATTTTTACGATGCTGGAGCAGACCCCCGCCGGTAAAAACAACGAAATTCAGTTGACCGACGCCATGCTGCTGCTGCTTAAACGCGAGAATCTGTACGCGCACCGAATAGAAGGCAAGCGCCACGACATTGGCAACAAGCTCGATTTCTTAAAAACAACCGTCGAATTTGCTCTTAAGCGGCCGGAATTTGCCGATAAATTTCGGACCTTCCTGGAAGAGATTCTCAGAAAAGAGTAGTAGCATAAGGCCCCGATGATCGGGGCCTTATACGTTGTTAACGCACCCTTAACGTGAGCGTGGCTTCGTCGTCTTCGCCATTTGCATAGCCGTTGCCCGGTGTCGAGTCGGGGTCAGTGAGGGAAGCTCCCGCTATCTGAGCCTTTAGGGTTCCGGTTCGGCTGCCCCTGACGGATAGCACTAGTGTTGCAGAGCTCCCCGCAGGGACTTGGGCCAGTGTGCCGCTCGCGGCTTGGCCGCTGAGCGTTAACCCAGTGGTGTTGGTCAGTGACCAGCCGTCAGGAAGCTCTACCTGGATGTCGACGTTAGTGACCGAAGCTCCACCCCGATTGCTGACTATGGCCGAAAGGCTAACGGGTATAGCTGATTCAGTGTATAACCGACTGCTCACCAGATCAAGGCTTAAATCAGCTTTCGTTGAATCGACCGGTGGTTGGTTAGTCTCTACGGATGGTAGTGGTGTCTGGTTCGGGTTGGGCGAGACCGATAAGCTACCATTGCCATCGCTTGTCCGCAGGGCTACCTGAGCCGCATCGTCCTGCCCATCGCCGGTACCGGAATTAGGCTGACTGTCCGGATCGGTCTGGCTGCTGGCTGTAATCTGGGCTGCGGTCACAAAGCTGCCCGCCCGGCTGGCTTTCAGCTGAAACACAAAGGGCTGGCTGGTACCTCTGGTTAACGTACCGGCGTTTACGATAACTTCAGTAGCGTTGGCCTGTACCGTGGGGCTGCTGGCTCCCACAAAATCCAGCCCGTCAGGCAGGCGGCTTGTTGCCATGACGCCCTTTGCTGTTCCCGGTCCGGCATTGTTTAGAACCAACGTAAACGTAACGGGTTGGCCTAGTTTGGGAGTTCGGCTATTGGTCTGCAACAAGACGGATAAATCGGCGCTGAGCCCGCTTACTCCGCAGATGGTCAATGATTCGCTGGGTGCGCTGGCTACTGCGGGGTCACTGGCAACTATGCGGATGCGATAATGGTCGCCGGGCGGCAGCGAAGCCGGTAACGTAACCGAAACGGGACTACTTGATCCGCTGCCAATGATGGTTTCGTCCGCAAATGACCCGTCCCCGTCCGATAAGCGCACGCTGTAGACGTTGCCGCTGTTCAGTGGTCCGTCCGTTACGTCAATCGCTACGTTGAACGACCCGCTCAGGCAGGTTGATGCTACAGGCGACGTGCTCGGCGTCAATACCGGAGGAATGGCCGCGACCGGTTCCATGGGGTAGTAAAGAATAGTACGGCCGTCCAGCAGGCGCATCTCGAACCATAGTCCATCGCCCGTGGTTCCCTGCCTGCGCACCGATAACCGATACCGGCCGGGCTCTACACCTCCGGTAGCCATGGCAATGGGTGGGTAGTTGCGTAGGTAATTAAAGTCGGCAAAATCCCAATAATCAGGCTCCTGACTGCTGGACACTACCGGATTCCAGTTTGTGTCTGTAAATGGGCCACCGTCGAGCCGTTGTAGCCTGACTTCCATCGATGTACTGGCCTGGACCATTGCATAAAAACCATGACTGGTGCTTTCGTAGCGGTAGGCAAAGCGTTGTAGCGCCGAATCGGCGAGACCTCCGCTTATGGGCTGACGTAAGATAGGCAGCGGAGCAACGGGAGCGGCTGACTGACGTACGGTAAACGGTTCTCCCAACGTACCGGTCAGAACCGGATGCGTCGACAGCGTACGTAAGCGGTACTGGCCATCGGGTAAGTCCGTTGGCAGGGTAATCAGGATCGGATTATCGACACTCTGCGCCGATTCATAAACTGTGGCCCCGTCGCTCACGCGAATGACCTGGGTGATATATTGATTGTCGGCTTCTGATGGGTTGCTACGTACCGAAGCCACAGCAAGCGTTTCGCCGGGACGCCGGGTTAAGGGGAGCGTGTACCCACTCGTGATGAGGGCGGATTCGTTTTGTGGGGTGAAGGGGATAGCCTGCTGGAAAAAGCTGTCGGATAAACTTTGATTAAGACTAACGACGAATCGAGTCCTGCCAGCTCCCTGCATGTGAACCCCATCGGGTCGGTTTTGTGGGCCGGTGATGCTATCCGTAGCCGGACCGGCAAACACAGAGGGTACGTCGGTAATCAGTCGATTTTGGGCCGCGATGACGCGGGAATTTGTCTGGCCACCGATGTAGCTCACCCGCGAAACAAGCCAGGGGAGTACATACCCACCAAGCTGCTGCCGGCTCTTTTCGATAATGAATTTGATGTTGGTGAAGTAGGTTTCCGCATCCGTGTTTATATCGCTTTCACCCTGGTGCCAGATCACCGCCCGGGCGCCCGTTCGCGCTACGTAGTGGAGTAAAACGGCACCCAAACGGCGATAAACGGATTGGCCGGGCGTTGAACCAACTAATCCGGCCGCCGATTGCTGCCATTGGCTGCTGCTGGTTCCGCCCAGTGCCGCGCCCAGAAACAAGACCGGTACGTTAAGCCGCCGGACGAGGCTGTCGCCTAAACTACCCCACAGATGGGCAGGCTGGCTTGGACCGAGGTTGGTGCCATAACTGATGTGACTGAACTGAAGAGGAAGCAATTGTTCGCTGAGACTATCCTGCCTGAAATCGACGCAGGATACCCGATCGTTGATAGCACTAATGGCTCGCTCGAACCCACCGTATACGTTCGATTGTCCGGCAATGACAAACACTTCACCAACGCCCACTCGATTCACGTGTGTTTCGGCAAGTACTGAAGCCCCCGCTTTGGCCCGGACGTCCAGGCGATACCAGCCCGCGGAAACGGTTGCCTGGCCGAGAAACGACGATGAGGCTGGAAGTCGATCCAGCTTTATCCAGGGAGTTACTTCGCCCTGCCCAATGGCTAAGGGAACAAAACGGGCTTCAATCCGGGTAGCTGCCGCTGGTGCTACCCCCGCCACCGTAATAACCGCTTTGTTCGCTAACGTACGCTGAAAAACCATCCGCGGAACCGGACTACTTACCCGTAACTGGGCAAATGCAGCCGATAAAAGCAGATGATAAATCAGAAAGCTGAGGTAGCCTTTTTGCATGGGTACGGTATGGCATGAGGGAGACCCACCATAGTCGTATCGTTGCAAAAAATATGCCTTGTATATTGATTTAGTATATTATTTAGCTGTATGTACTAGTTTTATGAATTCTGTTAATACGTATGGTATGTTAAGATGCATATCAGCTCTGTACTTTACTAGTTACGTCTACGGATGACTGCATGAATTTATAATCTGGTCCGCAACCGTATTGACGCTTCATCATCCTCCCCATTATCATACCCATTTCCGGGGGTAGAGTCGGCATCGGAGATGCTGTTCGTGAATACCTGCGCCTGCAGTCGACTATCGGTAGTGGCCCGTACCGAAAGCGTAACAACGCCAGAGCTTCCGGAGGCAATTCGTCCTACTGAACTCGATACGTTCTGGCCGTCAACGGTTAAGCCATTGCTATTGGTCACGCTCCAGCCGACGGGTAGTACGGTCCGGACCAAGACGTTTTCGGCTGCCAGGCTGCCCTGGTTTTTTACCCGAAGCTGAACCGACAGCGTATTGTTAGAGAGTGTTGTTAAGCTGCTGGTGATAATCTCCAGACTAAGATCGGACTGGTTAGTCGAGGGCGAAGGCTGGTTTGGCTGAACCGGTGGCAACGGTGCCTGATTTGCGTTGGGCGAGATCGATTGGCCGCCCCCCGCATCCGTTGTGCGTAGATCGATCTGAGCGGCATCATCCTGTCCATCACCGGTACCCGAGTTCGGCTGACTGTCCGGATCGGGCTGACTGCTGGCTGTAATTTGGGCTGCGGCTACAAAACTGCCCGCCCGATTGGCTTTTAGGCGAAATGCAAACGGAACGCTGGCCGAAGGAGCTAGGGATCCTGCGTTAACAGTTACTTCATTGTCAGTAGCGCTGATGGCCGAATGAAGGGCCTCCACAAACGCCAATCCGTCCGGTAATACGCTTTTCGCCGTAATGGCACTGACCGGCGAGGAACTGGAATTGGTCAGGACAAGCGTAACCGTAACGGGCTGCCCTGGCTGGAGCAAGCGGGAACTCGCATACATGGCTAATGAAAGATCCGCCGGTGGAGGGGTAGAAGGTACTCCAGCACAGAAGGTCAACGACTCTCCGGGGGCGCTGGCAACTCCCGGATTACTGGCTACCAGCCGCAGCCGATAGTAATCGCCTGGTGGTAACGAAGCGGGTAAGGTCGCCGAGATGGGACTGCTGCTGCCACTACCGATGGTGGTTTCGTTGGCGAACGACCCATCCTGGTCCGACAGACGAACGCTATACAGGTTTCCAGCATTGACCGGACTTTCTGTAACATCAAACGCAACGCTGAACGTAGTGCCCCGGCACGGCGAAACCGGATTGAGCGAGGTCAGCGTGAGCACCGTTGGAAGGGCACCAACCGGTTCCATTGACGCGTAGAGGATATTGCGGCCATCGAGCAACTGTACCTCATACCAGATTCCGTCGCCAGTTGTGCCCTGCGGCCGAACGGACAGCCGGTAGCGGCCGGGCTCAACCCCACCAACGCCCCCCGAGATAGGTGGGTAACTGCGTATGTAATTAAAGTCGGCAAAATCGGTAAAATCGGGGGCCTGGCTGCTTACGGGCGCCGGGTTCCAGCCGGAGTCGTTGAAACCGCCATCCAGCCGCTGTAAGCGAACTTCCATTGGTGCACTGGCCTGGATCATCGCGAAAAAGCCATGACTTTCTGCTTCGTATCGGTAGCCAATGCGTTGCAGGGCGGAACTGGCCGTACCACCCATTACAACGGGTGGAATCGGCTGGGTTGTGGGAGTAGGCGAAGCCGCATAATCAACGCGAAACGGTTCGCCCAACGTACCGGCCGTAGCTGGGTGCGTCGACAGCGTTCGCAGGCGATATTGCCCGTCGGGTAGATTCGCCGGTAAGGTCAGCGAAATCGGGTTGTCGGTTGAGCGGGCCGATTCGGCAACCAACGTATTGTCGGCCGCCCGGAGCAACTGTACAAAATACTGGTTGTCTGATTCGTGTGGATCAGTACGTAGCGAAGGGGATAACACGATTTCGCCGGGTCGACGAACCAGCGGTAACGTATAGCTGCTGGTGATTAAAGCCGATTCAGTATTGGGGGTGAAGGGGGTAGAATTCGTGAAAAAGTTGCTAGTCAGGCTTTCGTCCCAGCGGTCGGTGAATCGGGCCAGGCCTTTTCCGCCGATGTGAACATTATCGCCGAGCCGATTGTCGGGGCCGGTCAGATCGTCGGTAGAAGGACCAGCAAATACGTCGTTTATAGTAGCAATGAGCCGGTTTTGCGCGGCAATGACCCCCGCGTTTGTCTGCCCCTGTACGTAGGTCGCGCGCGAAACAACCCACGGAAGATTGTCGAACCCGGTTTGCTGGCGCGTTTTCCGGATTACGGAACTGATGTTCGAAAAGTACGTATCACCCGCCGAACCAATATCGCCTTCGCCCTGGTGCCAGAGAATAGCTCGGGCTCCCGTTCGGGCTACGTAATGCTGCAAAACAACACCCAGGCGTCGATACGGGTTGGGCCGCCCTTGCGCATCCGTACCGCCAGCCGCCGATTGCCGCCACTGTTCACTGGAAGTTCCGGCCTGGGCAGCTCCCAGAAAGAGAACCGGTACGTTCAGCCGACGCACCAGCTTATCGCCTAATTGACCCCAGATGTGGGGAGGCTGGCTGGGTCCGATGCTGGTGCCATAGCTTACGTGGCTGAACCGGAGGGGCAGAAGCTGCTCATCTAAAGCGTCCTGCCGGAAGTCGACGCAGGAAACTCGATCCTCGCTGGCACCCGGCTCGCGTTCAAATCCGCCCGCTGCATTCGATTGTCCGGCAATGATAAACACCTCGCCAACGCCCACCGGATTGACCTGCGTTTGGGTAAGTACAGTGGCCCCTGCTTTAGCCCGGACATCCAGGCGATACCAACCCGCCGTAACGAGAACGGTCCCCCGAAATGCTTTTGATGTAGGTAAAAACTCGAGCGGTGTCCAGGGCGTTAGTTGCCCTTGACCTGTAGCCAGCGGCACGAAGCGGGCTTCAATCTGGGTAGCTGTCGCAGGAGCCAGCCCGGCCACCAGTACGTTCGCTTCGTTGTACGAATTTCGCTGAAAAACCATCCGCGGAACCGGACTGGTTATTTGAAGTTGAGCAAATGAAATGCCGGGCAACAGGCAGGATAAAACCAGCCATAGCCGAAGGGCGAATAAAGTCATAAAATGCGTTACGGTGAGTCGGTTTGAAGACCGAATTCTACAAATCTACTAAATCTATTACGTAATGAAAATTAAAAATTGGTGTGCATTGAATAGTTGGAGATAGTTTTTAATTTACGAAAATAGTGTATTGGTAAATATTATTAATAACTGATGTTCATATTGGTATACGATATTGATGCGCATTAAGATTGTCTACAAGACCATTTATTTCACTAGAAAATACGTTCTACATTATCTAACATAAGCTTATGGCTTCGAGGCAAGCACAGCGACTCAAATAAATTAACCACCGCTGATTCCATGGTCGCCGTAAACATCGACTAAGTTCATACCGGAGCCTTCTGCACCCTTACTTCTCCATAGCTCCGTATGCATCTTATGAAAACGACACTAGTCAAATTCCTTCTGTTAAGCGGCATCAGTTTTGCGCTAACCAACTGTAGCAAGAAAGAAGTTGTGCCCCAGTCAGGGCTGTCCCAGGACATCCAAAAAATTGTGCCGCAAACCATTATTAATGACCTGCGTAAACGGGGTATGGTTATTAATGAAGGAGAGAAACCACCTAAACTGGATGGAATTATCTACGCTGATCCGTATCGATTAGTCAGCCCGTACGGCCCCAACGATGCCTGGCGAGAAGGCAAGGTAATTGACTCGTATCACTATAAATTTTACGGGCAGACGGCTGATAATAAAATCACTTATGACTACACGAACGGTTCGGACAAAGGCAAGGGCAACGGTGCTTTCGTCGCGGGTAACGGCAATCTGTTCACGATTTTCTCGGAAGATGTAGGCGTATCGAAAGGAATTAACTATAAGACGGTGACGATCATATCGGGCGAAGTTACCGACAAGGGCGTTCAGGCATTTCAGTACGCGTTTGTGATGACCGAGAAAACAGGTGAGGACCCGACCGTAGAAGATAAATTGATTGCGGTGGGTAACGGACGTATCTGGGACGACGGTGATCAACTCGCCGAGTGGGCCAGCAAGTTTCCACAAGCCGTTTCACCTGGCTTAACCGGCGACGCACGCCGGAAAGCCGCCCTCAGCGCCAGAGAAACTGGAGAGTAGTAAACGATGGATGATGAAAAAAGCCCGGCCAATACGTAACGTACTGACCGGGCTTCGTTATGCTGAGCAATATCTTATTTCGCGTCGGCAACCGTTTTGATTTTCAGTTCATCCAGTTGCTTGTCTGAAATCGTTGATGGCGAATCGATCATGACGTCGCGGCCCGAGTTGTTTTTCGGGAAGGCGATGAAATCACGGATTGAATCGACCCCACCGAAGAGCGAGCACAGCCGGTCGAAGCCGAACGCAATGCCGCCGTGGGGTGGTGCGCCAAACTCAAACGCATCCATCAGGAAGCCGAACTGTGCCTTGGCTTCTTCGTCGGAGAAGCCAAGTAAGCTAAACATCCGGGCTTGCAATTCGCGGTTAAAGATCCGGATCGAGCCGCCCCCAACTTCGGTGCCGTTGATGACCAGGTCATAGGCGTTGGCACGTACTGAACCGGGATCGGTGTCGAGCAGCGGAACGTCTTCGGGCTTCGGCGACGTGAAGGGGTGGTGCATGGCAAACCAGCGCTCCTCTTCTTCGCCGTATTCGAGCAGCGGAAAATCGAGTACCCACAACGTACTGAACACGTTCGGATCGCGCAGACCTAAACGGTTACCCATTTCTAACCGCAGTTCGTTGAGTTGCTTACGCGCTTTAGCCGCATCACCCGAAATGATCAACATTAAGTCGCCGGGTTTTGCGCCAAAACGAGCCGCCCAGGTCTTCAGCGCTTCTTCGTCGTAGAACTTATCGACCGACGATTTTAACGTACCGTCTTCGTTATAGCGAACATAAATCAGGCCTTTCGCGCCAATCTGGGGACGTTTTACCCAATCGGTAAGCTCGTCTAGCTGCTTGCGCGTGTAGCTGGCGCAACCGGGTGCGTTGATGCCAACCACGATTTCGGCCGAATCGAATACCCCGAATCCTTTGCCGGATGTCAGGTCAATCGTATCGAACGTACCTTTCAACTCAACGAACTCCATACCGAAGCGCGTATCGGGTTTGTCGGAGCCGTACAACCGCATGGCGTCAGCGTAGGTCATGCGGGGCACTTCGGCCAGATCAACGCCTTTGACGGACTTGAACAGGTGACGTACCAGTCCCTCGAACATGTTCAGGATATCTTCCTGCTCCACGAATGACATTTCACAGTCGATCTGCGTAAACTCCGGCTGACGATCAGCGCGCAAATCTTCATCGCGGAAACACTTGACAATCTGGTAGTACCGGTCAAAGCCCGATACCATCAGCAACTGCTTGAACGTCTGGGGTGACTGCGGCAGGGCGTAGAACTCACCGGGGTTCATGCGGCTTGGCACCACAAAATCCCGCGCTCCTTCCGGCGTCGACTTGATCAATACCGGCGTTTCAACCTCAATGAAATTCTGGCCGTCCATATACAGCCGCGTTTGCTGCGCCATGCGGTGACGTAGCTCCAGGTTCCGGCGAACCGGATTCCGGCGTAGATCGAGGTAGCGGTATTTCATCCGTAGGTCATCGCCACCATCCGTATCGTCTTCGATCAGGAAGGGCGGTAATTTTGCTGAATTCAACACCTCCAGTGCGGTGACTTTAAGTTCGATGTCGCCGGTAGGCAGATTCGGGTTTTTCGACTTCCGTTCGATCACCGTTCCCGTTGCTTTCAGGACAAATTCCCGACCCAGCGAACGGGCAATTGTGAAGAGTTCGGGGGCGGTTTGACCCTCTTCCAGCAGAAGTTGCGTAATACCGTATCGGTCGCGGAGGTCAATCCAAAGGACACCGCCTTTGTCGCGGGTGATCTGAACCCAGCCCGTCAGGGTGGCGGTGGTGTTGGCGTCTGCAAGGCGGAGTTCTCCGCAAGTATGCGTTCGAAGCATTTTTTATTGAGTGAATTAGCGATTGAGTGAATTAGTGATTGACTAAGCAGCCGTGTAATGAACTGAACCCGTACACTCAATCGCTAATTCACTCAATTACTCAATGAATTTGCCGCAAAGGTAGGGAGTTTGTGCGTATTGGGCACACCTTTCGCTCTTTCACTCCGGTCCGGCGTTCCGGTTCGCTCTTTCACTCATTATTTCCGGTAATCCAGGGCGGGTTTGCGGTCGCCGAGTAAAGCTTCGTATTTGAAGTTGGCTCCGCGTTTCTGAACCCATTCGGCGCGCGCTTTCTCGATCAGGGTAGGTGTTTTGTACAAATCCAGGGCCGTTAAGGCTAAGGTTTTAGCGGCTACGATCATGCCTTTTTGCCCGATGGTCATACCACTGGCGGCTGTTGACTGCCAGCTGTGCGCCGACGAGCCCGGTACCCACGTAGCCGTTTGCAACCCTACGGTTGGCACCGTCCAGCTTACATCACCTACGTCGGTCGAGCCGCCACTAGTAGCACTCTCCGAGGCATCCCGAAAATCTTTAATCTGAGCCGCATTGGTGACGGGCACTTTCTGGCCTTCGCCAAAGGTTTCGCTGATTTTGTTCGCAAACGCTGTTTCTTCTGGCGTATACTGCACACCGCCCACCGTTTTCAGGTTCTGGTGCATCACTTCCGCCAGGGTTACATTTGGCAGGAGATTGAATACACCACCCAGCACTTCCCATTCAACTTTCGTACCGGTGCCTTTGGCCGCTCCTTCGGCCGCGTTTTCAATACGTTTCCACACACTTTGCAGAATATCGCGATCCTTATGACGGGCGTAATAATAGACCTCGGCAAAGGCTGGAACTACGTTCGGGGCTTCACCGCCCTTCGTGATAACGTAGTGAATCCGGGTGTCAGACGGGATGTGCTCGCGCATCATGTTCACCATGTAGTTCATAGCCTCGACACCGTCCAACGCTGACCGGCCTCGCTCGGGCGAGGCCGCTGCGTGAGCGGCAATACCCCGGAAGCGAAACTTCGCATTTTTGTTGGCCAGAGACGTACCGGCATCGGCGGCATTCTGCGAGCCAGGGTGCCAGTGCAGTACAACGTCGACATCGTTGAACAGCCCTTCCCGAACCATATACACCTTACCCGATCCGCCTTCTTCGGCCGGACAACCGTAAATTTTAATCGTTCCGCTATGCCCCGACGATTTCAGCCAGTTTTTCACTTGTACCGCAGCTGCGACTGAGGCTGTACCGAACAGATTATGCCCGCAGCCATGACCACCTTTCTGGCCCTGAATGGGCGTAAACTCCGGTTTGGCTTCGGTGGCCAGACCGGGTAACGCATCGTATTCGCCAAGAATACCGATAACGGGTTTTCCCTTACCATACGTCGCGACGAATGCCGTCGGAATACCTGCTACGTCTGCTTTTACGTCGAATCCTTCTTTTCTTAGCTGCTCCTGAAGCAGAAGTGAGCTTTTCTCTTCCTGATAACCCAACTCAGCAAAATCCCAGATCTGTTTGGAGATGCCTGCGTACTCCGGAAAGCGCTTGTCGAGATCAGCGATGATGGTTTGTTTGTCACGATCCAGGGCTGTCATAGTGCTAGCTTTCTTTGCTTTGGGTTGCGCAAGGCCGAGTAGCGGCAAGAGCAATGCCGTGGTAAGGAGTTGTAGTTTCATAGCGGTTGTATTGGGAGTTGGTTGTAAGCTGATAAAAATAGACGAAAAAGGTAAGCGCGGCAATTTAAGGATAGTAATATCCGTCGAGCGTGATAGGCCCGTTCATTTCCAATGCTTTAGAGTTAGAGCTGATGTGTCGTTAGCAATCTCTAACGTATTGTATTTACGAAGGCCAGCCTTTCGAACCCTAAATTTCGGCATATTTGTAAAATTTACCTTTTGTAGAAGTTTACTTTATCCGGCAATAATCCTACTTTCGCCAATACCGCAACTACTATGTCTCTTCAACTTTCATTCATAGAATCTGAGATTACCGATCAGTATCTGGCCGATGACAACTCACGCCCCTGGATCGTTGGATTTAGTGGGGGTAAAGACAGCACCATGCTGTTGCAGGTCGTCTGGCGAACCATCAAGAAAATCCCGGCTGAGATGCGAAAACGCAATGTATACGTCGTTTGCAACAACACACTGGTTGAGAATCCACGTATTGTTGAATATAACGACCGGGTACTTGCACGAATCAAAGCTGCGGCACTGGAGCAACATATGCCCGTGACCGTACATCAGACCACGCCCCGGCTGGAGGATACGTTTTGGGTTAATCTCATTGGCAAAGGCTATCCGGCACCCAACACGATTTTCCGTTGGTGCACCGAACGACTCAAGATTAATCCGACGACCCGCTTTATTCTGGACCGTATCAACGACGAGGGGGAGGCCATTATTCTGCTCGGCACGCGCTCCGACGAAAGTTCGACTCGCGCCCGGAGCATGAAAAAACACGAGATCAAGGGTGAGCGGCTTCGTAAGCACGTGTTGCCCAATGCTTTCGTTTTTGCGCCTATCAAAGATGTACTGACCAATGACCTTTGGACGTATCTGCAACAGGTACCGTCGCCGTGGGGGGCGAACAACAAAGAACTGGTGACATTATACCGAAACGCTAATGCCGGCGATTGCCCACTGGTCATTGACACAACCACACCTTCGTGTGGTCAAAGTCGGTTTGGGTGCTGGGTCTGCACGGTCGTCAATCGCGATAAGAGCATGGAAGCCCTTATTGAGAACGGTGACGACTGGATGATGCCCCTCATGGAACTGCGCGACCTGCTGGCTATCTCGCGAGACAGCGACCAATACCGCGAAACTCGTCGGCGCAACGGCGAACAGAAAGAAGGGTCACTGGGGCCCTACCGACCGCAGTTTCGGGCCGAAGTACTCGAAAAACTGCTGATTGCTCAGAAAGAGATCCAGCAGGAAGATCCGACGCTAAACCTGATTAACTACCAGGAACTGGTGGCGATTCAGGTGCTGTGGTACCGCGACAATATGTTTACCCACAGCGTGGCCGACATCTATCACCGCGTGATGGGCAACCGTATCAACATTACAGCCGACGACCGAATGGTACGGGAAAAAACGCTGCTAAAAGACGTATGTCAGGATGTACCCGGTGATTTCAGCCTGCTCACTGATTTACTGACACTTCAGAAGTCCCGAACTATCCTCATGAACAATCGAGGGCTACAAACCGACCTGGAAGACAAACTACAGCAGCACATTCAGCTTCTAAACGCCTGATTTTTATGTATATCAGCTACGTTACGCTGGAAAATTTCCGAGTTTATAATGGCGTCAACACCATTCGGTTCGAACATCGCGACGGCCGCAACGTCACGATCATTGCCGGAAACAATGGCTACGGTAAAACCTCCTTCCTGACCTCGCTGGTTTGGTGCTTCTATGGCCGTGCCATGCAGGACGTAGAGCGCAAATACAAAGAGGACATTCAGGAAGGGGGCGGCTACAAAAAATACGCACCGGCCAACCTGAACCGCCTGGCCCGCGCCGAAGGCCAAACGGCTTATTCGGTAACGGTTGCCCTTGCCGACATCCATATTCCGGCCCTGCCCTGCCGTGAACTAAGCATCCAACGCACCTTCGATGTCCAGCACGATAGTGAAACGGTTACGATCCTGATCGACGGTATCGAAAATGAACTGACCAAAGAAGTAGGCGACGATATTTTCGTTAATGACTTTCTACTGCCCAAAGAAATCGCCAAGTTCTTTTTCTTCGATGCCGAGAAAATCGTGGCCCTGGCCGAAATGAAATCAGTTCAGGATAAGCGTAACCTGAGCATGGCTTATTCGGAGGTGCTGGGTATCAAAAAGTACGAAGACCTTAAAGCGAATCTGGAAGACCTGCGGATTCGGTTTCGACGTAATTCCGCCACGCTGGCCGACCGACGAAGGCTGGACGGGCTTCGCAAGGACCTGACAACCGCCCACGAACTCATCGACCTTCACGAGCGAACGGTGGAGAATCTGTTGGACGAGAAACAAGCCAAGCGGCTTTTCTCGGAGCAGTTGCAGGAAAAACTCATCCGGCAGGGGAATGCCATGAGCGCACAGGAACTGATTAGCCTGAAAAAAGTGCGCGAACGCCTGAGCGAAGAGGCCGAAAAGCACCGCGCTAACCTCCGCGACATGATGGAACTTGCCCCGTTTGCCATTGCGGGCAAAGCGATGCTGGGCGTGAAAAATCAACTCGATTACGAGCGAGAGCTTGCTAAAAAACGACTCGACCCAGCTGCGGCCCAAACCATTGTCGACCGCATCAATCACGAACTGCTCAATCTAATTTTGCCCGATGCGTCTATCAATCGCATTCAGGAAATTGTGCTTAAAAATCTGGTAGAAGGCGCACCGGCAGCGGGGAGTCAGCGACCAATCTTGCTGGCGATGACCGAAGCCGAGCAGAACGAGTTCGATGCCATTTTCAACAATTTACGCTTCTCGTTCCGGCAAACGTTTCGGCAGTTGACCAAAGATTACAAGAACAACCGCACGTTTTTCAACAAAGTAAACCGCCAGATAAGCGAAGCCGAATCAAAAGAAAACGATTTGCTGATTCGAGAGATACGCAGAGAGAAAACGTTAATTGATAAACGAATTGACGATATAGACGCGGAAATCACGCGCCTGACGCTGGAGATTGGTGGTCTGAGACGCGACGTAGCTGTAAAAGCCAAGCAGGAAGCCGAAACGGCTAAACTCGTCCGGCTGGAGGAGATCGACCGCCTGAAAGACGAAACAGCCGCCCGGCTGATTGACAACCTAAACCGGTTTCTGCACAACCTCAAACAGGAGAAGAAAGCTTCGCTCGAACTGGGCATCAAATCCGAACTGGACAAGCTGATGCACAAGGGTGGCTTCGTAGACCGGGTAACGGTGACGGTTGAACACGACCTGATCGATATCCTGCTTTACGACGTTCAGGGCGACGTTATTCCAAAAGAAAGCCTGTCGAAAGGCGAACAGCAACTCTACGCAACGGCCCTGCTGAAGGCACTGGTCGATGAGTCGAACGTGCGCTTTCCTATCTTTATCGACAGCCCGCTGCAAAAGTTCGACTCCGACCACACCCGCAATATCATCTCCGAGTTTTATCCCTTCATTTCGGAGCAGGTGGTGCTGTTTCCGCTGTTGAAAAAAGAACTCACCGAAGACGAATACAACTCCTTCCGCGAAACCGTCGGGCAAACGTACCTGATTGAACACAACCCCTCAGCAGGGTCTTCATTCCGTCAGGTGCCAGTCAGGAATCTCTTCGTGGAATTTGAAAGAAAAGGTCAACTCTCAATTAGTTGAATTATGGCACAGATATATTGTCGCAAAATTGACGGTTTCGAGTTTGTCATTTGTCCGCACCACCACAATCATGTGGCAATAATTAATACAGGCAAGGGATTAGCTTTCAAGCCAGTATTCAGTTCAGAAGCGTTCCACGCACCTTGTTTCGAAGTCAATGTACAAAATGCATACTTTCGATATAAGAATCGTCTGTATAGGGTCTGCAATGCTGAAGAATTACCAATAATTCCAGACTGGTTCAGGAAGTGGTTCTCTGCTGGACAATCCGTTAAAATGACCATGAACGCGGAGGAGAAGTTTATGCTGGACGGTATAAAGACGAAGCGCGAAGCTTATTTGACAAATATTGGTTTTTTCGGTTAGAGGATATGTTCAATACGATAAAAACGTCTTTGGCCAACAAGGCACAGGTGTCTGATCTGACACGCAAACTGAGTCTCGGACCAGAAAACGTAATTGCACGTCTTGCTTTCGCTTTTTCTATCGCTTCTGGCAAGAGGATGAACGTGGAAGACATACAAGACTCTAAGGGGAAAGAGTATAGTAAGAATGTTCTGTTTGGCTCAAGTTCTCCTTTCTATATCGCTTTAATATGCCAGCACTACGAATTGTACAAGACAGATAAGGACATTCCTAAATATATCAAAATGCACATTGATGACGGTTTGGAACTAATCGCTGCTGAGATGAGGGAGAACCCGAATGCTACAGGTATGGAGTTTCTTGTCAACAAGATTGAAGAGGGATTTGGATCGGTAGAGTAATGTCAATTCTCGGAATCGAGTATCCGCGCTCTGGTAGATACCGCAGTGGAGCAGAATTTGAGCCACTGACGTTCTTCTTTTCTGTACTCTCGGCAGCAACTACCTGCGATCTACTTCTTGGATATTTCAGTTCGACGGCCATTGCTACGCTGGCTGAAAGCTTTGCATCTTTTATCGTCAATGGAGGAACCATGCGCTTGATAACCAATCATGTGCTTAATCCTAATGATATTGCAACGATTGAGCAGGCTGAGAGGATAAAGGGAGTGAATAACCAGTCAGATATAGCTTATCTCCTGGCTGATTATCGGAAACTCAAATCGCAGTTGACTGCTTACGGTGAACATTTTTTTAACTGTCTAGCCTATCTGATTGCTAACGAGCGAATACAGCTAATAGCCACCAAACCAAAAGGTAGTCAGGGTATAACGCACTATAAAACGGGCACCTTATCAGACGGAAAGAGTCGGGTCATGTTTACGTCTTCATGTAACTTCACGTATTCCGGCCTTGTCGAAAATTTGGAAGTGCTCGACATAAAGAGAAGCTGGGGAAACGAACTCGAACAATTTGGTATAATTGAGCAAGAAGAGGAGTTTGAACGTATATTTAGCAAAGAGGCTGATTATGTTGAGTACCTTGATACCTATCAACTTAAAGAATGCATTTTGACTGATTTTGGTCAGAAACAATTGAGTGAGTTGCTATATGACGAGCGCAAACTCCTGGCAGAAAAGAAAGCCAAAATAGCAGCCAATCCACGCCTAATTAAAATGATAGAAGAAGCGGAACAGCGTATGGTGACACAGGCACAAACTCCCCGTTTCCCGCACGTAGACGGCCCACGGGACTACCAGACAACGGCTTACCAGAAATGGGTTGGTAATCAGTATCAGGGCTTATTTGCGATGGCTACAGGCACCGGCAAAACCCTCACGGCCCTCAACTGCATTCTGGAAGAATACCGACTAACGGGGCACTATCGGGTTATCGTGGTCGTGCCTACCAAAGCACTTGCCAT
The DNA here is from genome assembly GCF_054780635.1 of Spirosoma knui. NCBI lineage: Bacteria > Pseudomonadati > Bacteroidota > Cytophagia > Cytophagales > Cytophagaceae > Spirosoma > Spirosoma knui. Next base: position 78,390 of record NZ_BAAGVY010000001.1, read on the forward strand.
TCAGTGGGTACAGGAAGTTCGGAGTTTCAACTTTCAGGAGGTTGTTTCTACCGTCGCTGATAAAGACTGGACTGAACGGCTATCCAAGTTCAGTCTACGCAGGCGATTAAATAAAGCTGACAACCTCTTTATCATCACTACATACGCGACGTTCAACGCCAAAAAGTTCAAGGCGGGTTTTTATGAGCAGCTACCTGATCTAGAAGGCTTTACACTTATCGCCGACGAAACGCACAACCTCGGTGCGCCTAAATCGCTGAAAAATCTGCCATACGACATCGTCCGCCGGATTGGGCTGTCGGCCACGCCCGAACGGGTTTATGATACGGGCGGGTCGGCGGAGTTGTACGCCTTTTTCAATGCCCGGCCACCTGCTTACACGTTTAGCTATTCGATGAAGCGGGCCATCGACGAGGGTATTCTGTGTCGCTACGATTACTACCCGCTACTGGTGGCGCTGGATACCGACGAAGCCGATGAATACCGGAAGTATACGGCGCAGCTTATGGGCCACTTCGACGCCAAAGCCGGGCATTTTCGCCCTTCCGCCGACTGGCTGCTGATGCAACGAAAGCAGGTCATTCATAAAGCCCGCAACAAAAAACGCGCCCTGCAACGTATCCTGAACGAACGCAATGCTGCCGGGCAGCGGCTGGCTTACACCTTCATCTACGTACCCGAAGGCTACGAACCCGACTACACGACCGATGATGACCATTCGCTTGACCCCGCCGACCGGCGTATCATCGATGAATATGCACAGGCACTAAACGCCGACGGCTACCGAACGCATCAGTTTCTGGGCGAAACAGCCGACAGTCAGCGCATTCTCCGGCAGTTTGCGGAAGGGCGGCTGGATATGCTATTGGCCATGAAGTGCCTGGACGAGGGCGTCGACGTACCCCGTACCGAAACGGCCATTTTCTGCGCCAGCACCGGCAATCCCCGTCAGTTCGTGCAGCGTCGGGGGCGTATCCTTCGCAAGCACAAGGAGAAGCACAAAGCTACCCTATACGACATGGTTGTGATGCCGCCCTTCGGTGAGACCGGCAAGCTGGCCCAGCAGGAAATTAACTTATTCCAGAACGAACTTCGGCGGGTAGTCAACTTCGCATCCCTTGCCGATAACCTTGTCGACATTATGCGGGGGGATGTGTTTCGACTGGCCGAGACGCTCGACATCGACATCTATGCGCAACTAAACGATTTCCAGGACGACCAAAACCAGCACGACAATCCATGAATCCCACACCTAAAAAAGGCGTTCGCGACCGGATGATTGATGAAATAAAAGCCGAAATCAGTCGGCAATCCGCACCCGAAGGCGCTACCGACGACTTGCTCGACCAACTGACGAAGGCCGTAGTCGACGCGCAGTTAGGCTTGAAGAATGGTCGGTTCCCTGATGAAAAAAGGGCCGCCCAAAGTATCGTCACTAAACTCAGTCAGCTTGTTTCCTAATGTACGTCAAATCAATTCGGCTAAAAAACTTTCAGTCGTACTATGGCGACGATAACGTGCTGGCATTCAGCGAGGGGCTGAACGTAGTGGTTGGCAGCATAAACAAAGGCAAGTCGAAGCTGTTCGACGCTTTCTACTGGGTGCTGTTCGGAGACATATACATCACGGGCGACAACTGGGTCAACACCAACCTGCTGTCGCCCAAAGCCTCGTTCATCAACGACCGCGCCCGGTTTCTGACCGGTCCGGGCGAACACGTCGACGTAACCGTTGAACTGGTGATTTGCCATCAGGAAGGCGAACAGCTACCCGTCGACTATACCTTTTGCCGGATGGTAACGGCCGAACGGCTGACCAACGGGGCCAGTTGGCACGACGACCGCGCCTGGCGGGTAGATAACAGCCGGGCCGAAGTGCGTTTCCACGAAGGCACGAACCTAACCATTCTGGATACGCAGGTTGAGGTAGAGGAGCAGCTACGCAAACTTTTCCCTCGCGAAATCAGGAACTACGTCTGGTTTCAGGGAGAAGCCCTCGACCGCCTGATTGATTTCTCGAACCGTAACACATTCGAGCAGGCCATCAAATACATTTCTTATTTCCCGCGCTACGTCACTTTGTCGAGTTTAATCGACCAGGCTACTGACGTTATCGAGAAGGAACGCAATAAAAAGCAGCGTGCCGCTACCAGCAATCAGCGGGAGTATGACGAGCAGGTACGTAAGCTGGCCGAACGAAAAGAAGAACTGCGCCGATTGAACCGGGAACTGGATGACTTGGAAAATCAGCGAACGGAAGCGAGTCAGGCGCAAGAAAAGGCCGAAACGCAGTTGAAGGCATACCAGGAATTTCCGCCCCTGAAGCAAAAGGAAAGTAAAGCCGAAACTGATTTCCAGGTAGCCCGAACCCGCATCGACGACGAAATAGATCGGCAGAAGAGCCAATTTCAGAAAAAGTGGCTGCTGAAAGGTATGGCGGGATTGATGCAGGAAGCCCGGCAGCGAATGCAGGATTACGAAACGCAGCGCAGCGGCAACGCCAAATACGAACTCCCTGCCGACGTACCCGCCAAAGCCTATCTGGAACGTATGCTGGGCGAAGCGCAGTGCCTGGTTTGTGGCACAGATGCGCCAGCCGGTTCTCCGCCCCACACGCACATTCAGAACCGGATTCAGGTACAGGAAGATTTCTATAAACAGCGTAAAGACAACCAGGAACTGCGCGATTCAGTGCAACAGGTACTTAGCTTTCCTGATGAAGCAATTGGCTCGCTGGATGGTATCGATACTCAGATTGCCGAATCGATAGACCGGATAGATGAGGCCGTTCAGCAGCGTAACAGAGCCAACGAAGTTTTGCAGGGTATTCAGGAGACGATTGGCGCTTTGCTGCAAAAACACCACTTGAGCGACCCAAATCAGGCCATGACGCAGCTCAGCAAATTTACGTCGATGAGCCGGGCATTGACCGATCTGGAAACCAGAATCGGGAAAAAGAAGGTAGACATCACTGAGTGCATGGCAAAAATTAAATCGCTCGAATCGACATTGAACCTGTCGGGTGCAGGTAGTGTAGCCAATGTTCCCGAAAAACGCTGGTATGAACTGGCAAACTTCATGAACGGCGTAGTGGGGCAGGTGAAGGACCGGGCAAAAGTTGAGATGGTGGGCACCATTGAGGAACGGGCGAATACCTTCTACCAGGCCATTACCAAACACAATCGGGCTGTCGACGGGAAAATCTCGATTGACAAAGTGACGTATAAAATTGCCCGGACGGAGAACGATGAGTATACAGTCAACAGTGGTAATACCGGCAATTTCACGCTGATGAAGATGTGCATCATCAACGCCATGCTCGCGCTGAACGAAGAGGTTGGCGGCACAAAATATCCGTTTATCGCCGACGCCCCAACATCTAATCTAGACGATGAAACGACCATTGCCTACATAAATAGCCTGGCGTCGGCGTTTGGTCAGAGCATTATTATCACGAAAGACATCAATCAGTATCGCTTCGATGAGGTAAAGCAAAACCCGGCCGTCAGGACCATTTATTCGCTGGAAACCTACTCGGAAAATTCCAGTGCCGAGCGATTCACACAGTACGAAGCCTACACCAAAGCTAAGCGCGTTAAATGAGTTTTCTATCCGACATTGCCGTTCTCAAACCCCGTTACGAAGCCCGTTATCGCAAAGACATTATCGACCGCTACGCCGAGGCACGTGGACAGGTAAGCAACCGTCCCATCTTTTCGCAGCTATGGCAGTGTTATGCTTGGGCGGCTGTGCTTGGCTTCACCAATGACCGGCGTCGCCCTCTCGACGCACCTACCGGTGATGCCTTCGCGTTCAGCACTATCCGCGACAACGGTCCTTTAGTGCATAAAACGCTGATTTGTGCCGCCCTTGCCAAAGCCGACACCGGTATCGACGTCCTGCGCGACCCCCGCGAGGTTATTCGCATCATCGAAGAATACGCCAACGGCGGCTTCGACCTCATCGCCGAGATACTCGACGAAAAAGGCAAAACCCACTTCGACAATTTCGACAACATGCTGAACGAGTTGATGACGCGGGGGTAATTGTAGCAATATATTTTACGAGGCAAGTATATTGAATTGATGAAGACTAAAGAAAAATATTTCTGGTATGTAATTGTCTGTATAGGCGGGGCAGGTGTCTGGCTTCCTATACTAATTACGCTGCTTAGCAACCAAAATTTTGATTGGAAAGACGTTCCTCCAAACATGGTAACTTACTTCATAAGTGTAGTTGTCAGCGGTTGCGCAGACCAAGGTATTCGGCTACTAGACACATTGGAAAAAAATAGCCTTGAAACAAGTGTAAAAAAATGGCAGTCTATGGTGATGGATGGTATTGGAATTTTGGCACTAAGCTTTGTCCTCGTCTTGGTCGCCACGTTAAGTTCGGTATTTCAGCACGTTGGAATAGCTTATATTTCTTCGGGTGCGGGTATTTATTTATCTCTACGAACATGGTGGAACGCTAATGTTAAAGAAGAAAAGGTTGACCCCTTTAATTCGTTGGGAGGCTCTGACTTTTAATTAATTGATTTATGCCGTTCCTCGAGTTTCATGCGATAAAAGTTACTCAGCCATTAGGTGAGTTTTACTTAGCGACTATCCCTGCTGATAAGTTACGGGAGGTCACTTTTGTCGAAGAGATGATCTACGCTGATGCTGCCGGTAACCGAAAAGGGAATCAACGTAAACGCGACAAAAACCGTCTTACTGAAATAGCCCGATATATTGACTCGGTTGAAATGGCTTTCCCGAATTCCATTATTCTCGCGGCCAACTACACGCCGGAGGGGGATGTACTGGAAGAACCAGCCGAAGCCGAAAGCAGTGAAATTGATACAATTCGCTGGCGGGTTGACGAAACGGTGTGTGGAGGAGTTTATAAAATTACGATTCCAACTGCCGAAAAATTAGCATCTATCATTGACGGGCAACACCGGGTCATGGCCTTTGAATATATACAAAATTCCGACCATGCTGCCATAGACCTGCCATGCGCTATCTTCTTTAGCCTCCCTAATGCGTACCAGGCGTTTTTATTTGCAACTATCAACGGCAACCAGAAAAAAGTAGACCGTAGTCTAGCATTAGAACAATTTGGTTTTAACGTCGATGACGAACCGCAAAAATCCTGGACACCTGAAAAGCTGGCCGTTTTCCTGAGTCGTAAGTTGAACAACAAAACAGATTCTCCTTTTTACCGACGAATCAAAATTGCTCCACTCGATCCGAAGAAATTATTCGTCAACAAAGCAGACTGGTTTATTTCGATGGCTACACTTGTTGACGGCATTCTGTCACTCATTTCAAGTAAGCCCAAGCGTGACCGGGTAGAAATGGCGCAGGAGAAGCTGTTTGGCCGCAGTCGGAATATGGTGAATTCATACAGCGATTCGTCTCCACTTCGGGAATTGTATTTGTCCAATCAAGATGATCGAATCTATGACACGATAAAACAATTCTTCGATGAAGTAGACACTTTACTTTGGCGACCGGCACCGGCCACTTCCTACATTATCAAGACGGTAGGCGTTCTGGCTCTTTTCGATTTGCTAAAGCGAATTTTGCAGGATAACCCAAACGAGACCAATTTCAGGCGATATATTGCTTCCGTTAGCCACGTTGATTTTACTAATAATCTGTATCAGGCTTCAGGGGTCGGGCGTTCGCGTATCAGGGCTACGCTTCTGATGGCTAATGGGTTCGAGGTACGGACCACAGAAGGGACGAAGCGGAGTATAGAGGGGTTGCTGGGCAGTATGTGAACTCAGCTTCTCCACGAATTGTAGTATCTTTCCAGTAGTTAACCATATACGATTATGAATACAGCACCAAATTGTGAATAACTTATTACTGAAGGCACCAAAGGCCTGCCCAACCAATACCTTAGCGAGGTGGCTGATTTCGTCGTGTTCATTCGGCGTCGGGCGATGGAACAGGAGCCCTATGATGTAGAGAGCATCCGTCAAGAACTGAGTCTGTTGGACGCTCGTGAGCGGCAACATTTGGAAGATGAGTTTGCCGATTTTATCTAAGCAACTCAGATGCCTTGGATTTCGTTATCTTGGTGGCAGATAAACAGAATAAGCATGGAAGCAACATTTGTCGCTAAGCCAAGCGAGCTAAAAGAGCAACTTCTACAGAAGATTGAGCAGTTGTTTGAGGGAGATGATCGTCCAGTAACCGTCACTCTAAAACGAGATGACGCCCCGCGTTATGACCCCCAGGAACTATTGAAGCGCATGCGAGAGACTCGTCAGAAATACCCCCCTAAGAAAATTGATGCCGACATTGACATCAATAAGATAATTGACGAAATGTATTGGAAGGGCAACCATTAAATGATATACTTTGACACCGATGTGTTGGTAAACTACTGCGTTGAGCAAGAACCTATCAAGCACCAACAAGCCATTCAGCTTATTGAACAGGCCATCACTAATGGCCTGTTTTTTATTTCTACCTTGTCGCTCAATGAACTGGCTTTTGCGCTGACTAAAGTTAGAGTGAAAGTAAGTCGCGATGAAATCACAGGACACTTGAATGACTTTTACCTCTTAAATCCGGTACCTGTTACACTGGAACAAATGCAACGGGCTGCAGAAATAGCCTACCGAGTTAGTTTCAGCCACATGAGTGACTGCGTACATACAGCCGTGGCGGAAGAGTTTTGTGACAGATTGTACACATACAATAGATCTGATTTTCAACTTATTCAGCACCACACAAAGTTGAAGATTACGATCCTTTGAACAACAGTCATGTACACGAAATGCATACGAGCGGTTTATCATGTACAAAAAAGCGCCAAAGATGTACATCATACATTACATCAGCACTCCGAACGGTTCCAATGAGTCCCAAACGTTCGTAATGCTACATACCCGGACATCTTTTTGGAGCCAGTAGCCATCAGCTTCCGGCGTGACAACGAGGGCCTGGTCAATACCAAGGTCGTTAATAGCCTGCGTGTTGCCGCGTGTCAGCGTTGGGGCGTTAGAATACCGAATCTCCAGCGCAACAATTGGTTTTCCGCCCTTAACTAGGAGTAAATCTAGTTCGGCCCCATTCTGCGTCCGATAGTAGTATGGAGTTATATCCGTTTTCAGTCGGGCAATAACCTGCTGAACAACGTAGCCTTCCCATGAAGCACCTAGCAGTAGGTTGCCCGACAAAGCGTTAAAATCGTCGATGCCGGTCAGTCGATGCATTAATCCGCTGTCGCGCACAAATACTTTAGGCGCTTTCACTAACCGTTTACCGATGTTGACAAAGAATGGCGGCAGTCGACGGATCAGATACGTGTTTTCCAGGAAACCAACATAATGCTGAACCGTTGATACGGACAGGTCAAGCGAGCGAGCCAGATCGCTATAATTGAGTTGACCACCCTGAATACCAGCCAGCATCGTCAGCAAGTTACGGACGGTGCTGGCTGGAGCTGGTAAGCCCAAGTCTGGTAGGTCGCGTTGAATGTAGGTCTGGATGAAACTGTCCATCCATAACTGCCAGATTAGTTGGTTTGGAGCCTGCAAGGCGTCTGGAAATCCTCCGCGCAGCCAGTGATCACGGTAGCTATACTGTTCTGAAACTTCCAGTAAATGCAAAGGAGTAAGCTCTAAATAGACAATACGTCCGGCGAGTGTCTCCGACGGATTTTTGAGCAGGTCGGGCGAGGCCGAACCTAATAATACAAAGCGCCCCGGAACCCGGTATTGATCAATCAATGACCGAAGCAGCGGAAACAGTTCGGGCATTCGTTGAATTTCGTCCAGCACAACAACCTTGTCTTGGTTAGCCTGAAAAAATAGGTCAGGTTGTTTAAGCCGATTCTGATCAACGAAATACTCTAAGTCTAAATAGATAACTTCTTTAATGTAATTGCTCAAAAGTGTCTTTACCAAAGTTGTCTTACCTACCTGTCGAGGGCCTAGGACAGCAACGGCCGGAAAATAAGACAAGGTATTTTGGAGCAACGACTGTAGCGAACGTGTAAATATTAATCAAGTAAATTTCCAATGAGAATGCAAATTTACTTGATTAATTGTTAAACTAACGCCCGTAACTCTTCGACTATTCCTTTCACTGCATCTGCTGTGGTCGTTATATCGTCTTCGTTATTGAACCGCCCCAGACTAAACCGCAGACATGAGAATGCTTCTTGCTCGTTCAGGCCGAGTGCGAGTAATACGTGCGAAGGGTCAATACTCGCAGCCGTGCAAGCTGAACCGTTGGAAACAGCCATGCCTTCTAGGCCCATAATTAGCGCATCGGAGTCACAATTTTCAAAGTAGATGTTCGTCGTGTTATAAAGCCGATGCTCCCGGTTACCGTTAACACGAGTACCGGGAATCGTTAGCAAGGCAGCCTCTAACTCGTCACGAAGCGTCCCAATACGCTGATTATCCTTGGTCATTTCAAGGCGAGCGAGTTCGGCAGCCTTACCCAAACCTACAATCCCCGGAACGTTGAGGGTTCCACTCCGCAAACCGCGCTCGTGGCCTCCACCGTGTAAAATTGCATCCAACTTTACCTTGTTCGGCCTGCGCTGCCGGATGAACAGACCACCAACGCCTTTTGGACCGTAAAACTTATGCGCGGAAAACGTAAGTAGGTCTATACCAAACTGGTCAACATTTATCGGGAGTTTGCCTACTGCCTGCGTCGCGTCAGTCATGAACAATGCACCAGCATCATGAGCCAGTGCTGCGATCTCTTTAATGGGTTGAATAACGCCAGTTTCGTTATTAACCAGCATCATCGACACCAATATTGTATCGGGTCGAATGGCTGCTTTTACTACGTTCAGATTTAATAACCCATCGGGTTGGACGGGCAGGTACGTAACCTCGTAGCCATGCGTTTCCAGGTAATGGCAAACGTCCAGCACAGCCTTATGTTCGGTCTGGACCGTGACAATATGCTTCCCTTTGTGAGAATAATTCTCCGTAACACCTTTGATCGCCAGATTGATCGCTTCAGTTGCGCCAGACGTAAACACCAGCTCGTGGGTTTCGCAACCTAGCAAATCGGCCACCTGCTGACGGGCAGTCTTAACGGCTTCGTGCGCTGATACACCGAATGGATGGGTGCTAGCCGCGTTGGCGAAGTTGTCCGTCAGGAACGGCATCATGGTCTCTAAAACGCGTGGGTCAATGCGGGTAGTGGCATTATTGTCGAGGTAAATCATAAAATAAAGATAACGTTAAGAAGGAATCTCTAGCGGCAAAACCTGTATATTTTGCTGATCATAGCGACTAATTCTGCATTTCAAAACCCCAACATTTATGAAAAACATAACTATAATCTTAGACCTGAAATCACTTTGCATTGGTGCGCTGGGCGTGTTCGCCATTATGTCGTTGTCAAACTTTAATCAATCATATAGCCACCAACAAGACACGGCTAATGAGGTACGTCGGTATCAGGTTGTAACGGCTGATAGAGGTGGTTTGATGATTCTTGATACAAAAACGGGCAAGTATTTGATTGATAATACCTTGCGGCCCGCACGTTGGCTAAAAGGTGATTTCACGACCAAGCATGCTGATGCCGCAACGAAACCCGACTGATTTTCGTCCGACAATTCTTATTGGTTTATAACCTGCAGAAGTTAAACCGGCTCTTCGGACTAATTGACTTGATGCAACTAAACAACGTTTCGGTTTAGCAGGCACAAACTCGTTCAGGATGGCGTTACGTGGCTAAGGCTGGCTGATAGACCGCATAGAGTTGTCGAGCCCTAAACTCAATCACTACCAGCGCATAATACGTAACATGGAGCAGCTTCAGTACCCTGTCGGGCGCTTTTCGCCGAAAGATGAGTATTCAACCCAGGAAATCAATCAGCTTATTAAGGTGCTGGAAACGACTCCCGCCCGTTATGAACAACTTTTGGCGAACCGCTCCCAGGAGGAGCTGGCGAAAACGTATCGTCCGGGGAGCTGGACGGTTCAGCAGTTAGTGCATCATGTCGCTGATATTCAGTTGCTCAATTTTGTGCGCATGAAAAAAGCGGTGACGGAGAGCGATTACGTAATGACTACCGTTCTGATGGATGCCTGGGCCCAAACGGCCGATGCTACCGACGCTCCCATTCAGGATTCCTTGGTGATTCTGGATGGTGTTACCCGGCGGTTCGTCATTTTACTACGTAGCCTCGACGAGTCGACATTGGGCAAAACGGTTTACCATCCGGTTCGGAACATAAACCTGAGCCTGACGCAAGCGCTGTATATGGCCACCTGGCACGTAGCGCATCACCAGGGGCACATCGAACTGGCCTTCGGACTTCAACCGAATACCTTGCTGACAAATCTGAGTTGATTCGCTTCGAATCTTCGATAAACAACAGGCCTACAAATAGGATTGGGTTATACATGAATAACCAATCGGAAAATTTAAATACGTATGGATTTGCAATTGACAGGCAAAACGGCACTGGTAACTGGCTCAACGGCCGGAATCGGCTTTGCTATTGCCAAACTACTGGCTAAAGAAGGCGCAAATGTGGTCTTGACAGGACGTAGTCAGGAACGGATTGATGAGGCTATTGCGAAGATTCAGCCCGAAGCAGTTGGTTCTGTAGTCGGCGTAGTGGTCGACTTTGGAAAGATAGATACGATTAACCAAATGCTGGAACAGGTGCCCGATGTGGATATCCTCATTAATAATGTGGGGATCTTCGGTCCCAAAGAATTTACCGACATCACCGATGAGGAGTGGCTGACTTTCTTCGAGGTCAATGTGTTGAGTGGTGTTCGATTGTCGAGAGTCTATTTTCCGAAGATGCTGGCCAGGAACTGGGGACGTATCTTGTTTATATCCAGTGAATCGGCTCTGCAAATTCCCGAAGAAATGATTCATTACGGGACTACGAAAACGGCACAGCTCGCCGTAGCCCGAGGCTTGGCCGAACTCACAAAGGGTACTAACGTAACCGTGAATTCGGTCTTGCCCGGCCCTACGAAAAGCGAAGGTGTGGGTACGTTCGTAAAGGAATTAGCCGACAAGCAAAACATCACCGAAGCGCAGATGGAAGAACAATTCTTCCGGGATATGCGCCCAACCTCGCTGATTCACCGATTTGCTATGCCCGATGAAGTGGCGCAGATGGTGGCTTTTCTAGCGAGTCCGTTATCGTCGGCTACGAACGGAGCCGCGATTCGAGTCGATGGGGGAGTGGTCAAAGCCGCTGTGTAATTGTTGCTTATGTAGCTCCGACAGGAACGGTCCGCCGTAGCGGTGTCGGAGCTACGAAAGTAGCTGGCAACAAGGCAAGACGGAGGTGTATTTAATGCCAAGGCTGATTAAAATTTGGCCTGTCTGCGAAAAAGGGTAGCCACAGCAAACAGATTTCCGTATGTTTGGGGATATACTAAATCGCTATGCTTACTCGTCATTCAAGACCTTTTCTAACCGCTTTCTGCTTATCTGTTCTCCTCGCTGGTGGCTTGACCGGCTGTCAGTCAAAAGGGTCCGATACAACTAAAACCACCGAAACGGCTGCGATCACCGAAGCAGCCGCAGCCGAAAAACCGGCGGAGACAAAAGCTGATCCGGCAACTCCGGCCCCCGATCCGTCGTCGATTCCCGCCAGTAAAATAGCCGATGCGGCCACGATCCTGGCCCGGCCGCAGGTTCCTATTTTGTGCTACCACCAAGTTCGGGACTGGCGTCCGAAAGATTCGAAAACGGCAAAAGATTACATCATTCCCGTTGCTGCTTTTCGGGAGCAGATGCAAATGCTGGCCGACAGTGGCTACCATACCGTTCTACCTGATCAACTCTATGCGTACCTGACCACGGGTGCTCCGCTGCCGCCTAAGCCGATTATGCTGACGTTCGATGATGGTGACCTCGATCAATACGAAACGGCGGCTCCCATTCTCGAAAAACACGGGTTTAAAGGCGCTTTTTTCATCATGACAGTTGCCATTGGCCGACGCGGTAAGCAACCCTATATGGACAAAACGCAGATCAAAGACTTGGCTGATCGGGGACATGCGATTGGCGCTCATACCTGGGATCACCATAACGTGAAAAAATACCAGGGCGAGGATTGGAAAATCCAGGTTGAAGAGCCGAAAGCAAAGCTAGAAGCGATTACCGGTAAACCCATCAAGTATTTTGCCTATCCGTTTGGTTTGTGGAACAAGCAGGCGCTACCCGAATTGCAGAAGCGAGGCTACGCGGCTGCCTTTACACTGGCTGACAAACGCGACGACAGCATGCCGCTTTATACCGTACGCCGTATTATTGCCGGTGGTCAGTGGACGGCGAAAACGCTGCATCGAAACATGGTTCAGAGTTTCGACTAGTTGAATCGACACGCTTGTTGCTGATAAAAATAGAGAGTACCGATCCTTCGGTACTCTCTATTTTTATGAAGAGCATTAGTCAGAATCTCAATTAGAAAAGTCAGAACAAGCTGATGGAGCGTTAGCACTATTCTGTTAATAAGTAGCAGTTACCGGCCATTATCGACCGAATACGTAAATGACGTGAACCTTCCATAAATTGGGTAGTTTAGCTAGCCGGAATCTCTGCTCACCATACACTATGGAAATCTCCATTCGCTTAGCCCTTGACTGGACACCAAATACCATTCACACCGGATTTTACGTCGCTTTAGCGAAAGGTGCGTATAAAAAGGCCGGACTTGATGTGCAAATTAGTACGCCCGATCAGGATAACTACAAGACTACACCCGCCAAACGTGTCGCTCAGGGGCAGGCTGACCTGGCCATTACGCCTTCCGAAAGTGTTATTAGCTACCAGATGAACGGCGTGCCGTTAGTAGCGGTAGCTGCTGTACTGGCCCGTGACGCCAGTGCCGTTGTGACGCTTGCGCAGAGTGGCATAAGTCGTCCGCAGCAACTGGATGGTAAAGTGTATGCGTCGTACGGAGCCCGGTACGAAGACGCCATTATTCGGCAGATGATTCAGAACGATGGGGGACAGGGGCAGTTCGTTTCGTATAAACCGGAGCGGCTGGGTATCTGGCGTTCTTTATTGAAGAACGAAGCCGATGCAACCTGGATTTTCCTACCCTGGGAAGGAATAAAAGCCGATATGCACGGCGTTGAGCTAAATCAGTTTCTGCTCGACGACTACGACATCCCCTATGGCTACAGCCCTGTACTGACGGCTCACCGCGACTGGGCCAGCCAAAACGCCGATGCATTACGTCGGTTCATGGAAGCCACAGCCGCCGGTTTCCGGTTCGCGGTCGAAGACCCCGACGAGGCTGCCCGGCTGCTGGCCGAGACGGCAAAGCATCCTACACTAGCCAATCGTAATTTTCTGGAACAAAGTCAGGAGATGGCGTCTGGCTATTACCTCGATGGCGAAGGCAACTGGGGATTCATGCATCGTGCCGTGTGGACATCGTTCACAAACTGGCTTATCCGAAATCAGTTCATCACCGATGCTGCTGGCAACGTAGTCGGCCAGATTGATCCGGAAACATTATTCACAAATGAATACCTGGAGGAGGTGCCGGCAATAGCCCGCTTTTAGAAGCAACGTGTTACGTTCAGGGGCGGCTGGTAAGTGGCACTAGCCGCCAATGGTAGCCATCGACTCGGTAACGACATCCCGATTCTGCTCAGCCTCAAACCCATTGGCCGGGCGGTGCGCGAAGGCACGCAAAAAAGCGGCTGTTAATTCGTCGTCGGTAGCCCCTGACCGGAGTAAAGCGCGAACGTCTAGCACGCCGTTATCGTACAAACAGGTCTTAAGCGTTCCCTGCGCCGTGAGCCGAATGCGGTTACACGTACCGCAGAACGTCCGGCTGAAAGCGGCAATCACACCGATTGTACCCTGGTGACCCGGAATCTGGTAGTTGGCCGAGGTTGAATACAGCGGGTCGGGCAACTTTTGCAGGCTTGGAAAGTGAGCCTGTATTTCCTCTACAATACGCTTGTGCGTCCAGTTCAATACGGGATAATGGCTCCCTTCGCCGTTGAACGGCATTTCTTCGATGAAACGAACATCAACCGGCAAGGCGCGCGTCAGGTCAGCGAGGGGAATCAGGTCCTGCGTATTCTGCCCGTCCATAACCACGGCGTTGATTTTGGTTTGAATACCAGCCGAAAGCAACGCATCGAGGGTTTTTAGTACCGCCGGTAATTCGTCGCGCCGGGTAATTTGTTTGAAACGGCCCCGGTCCAACGTATCAAGGCTTAAATTAACGGCTTTAACGCCAAGGGCGGCCAGATCAGCAACGTGTGGTGCGGTTAAGACACCATTTGTTGTCATGGAAATGTCCGTCAGTCCGTCAACCGCAGCCAGCCGGTGTAAAAAGTCCATAAGGCCAGTACGAACGAACGGCTCCCCGCCCGTGATACGTACTTTCGATACGCCCAGCCGTGCCAGCACCTGAACCACCCGCTCCATTTCTTCGTAGGTCAGGAGCTGCTTTTTAGGCAGATACGTAATACCCTCCTCTGGCATGCAGTAAAAGCAGCGCAGGTTACAGCGATCTGTCACGGCGAGCCGGAGGTAGGTGATCGGGCGATTGTGGTTATCGTAAATCATGCGGTATCAGACTAACACAAAACTACGAATTTTGATTGCACCGTTGATGGAATGACCGCCTTTACTGCGAAGAGCTGGCCAACTCGCTGACCTAGAATTAGTTGGCGTACAATTTGGCGCAGAGCCAACCTACCCACCAGCTTGTGTCCTTCCTGCGGTTTATTTACGTACTGTGTCTGTTGGCTTTTCATACCGCCTGCATCGTGCAGGACTGGACATTTTACGGCGTCTTCCCAGCCATCTCTCAATCGGGTAGTTTAGGAAAGCGGTTGCAATACAACCTGTACGTATCGGCCACAATCGATGCATTTCATCAGCGTGTTGAGACCAAAGAATTTCCGGCGACAGCGCTTCAATACTATCTTCAACCTAGCCTGAGTTATAAATTTTCGCCGACAGTGCAGGCCGGTTTGGGCTACGCCTATGTGAAGCATAATCTGTTCGGGTTGCACGTACACGAAAACCGGCTTTGGGCACAGGCGGTCGCTACGCATGATATACCCAGCTTAGGTCGCACCAAATTATCGCACCGGTTACGCTACGAAGAGCGCTACCCGCTCAACCGGCGAACCGGCCAGTGGTCGTATGCAACGCTCGTCCGTTATCAGATTGGATTTAATCTGCCACTGTACGATCCGAAGGTAAAAGCAACGGGGTTCTATGCGTCAGCATCCAACGAGTTTTTCTTTTGTCTGACTGGGGCGCAGAATGGCCCGATCCGTTCGAAGAACGCGTTTTACGGTGAAGATTGGGTGTATGGCGGATTAGGTTATAATACGGGTAAGCTGGGTAAAATTGAAGTAGGCTACATGTTCCAGGATTTGATCCGAAACCCTCAGCAAAACCACCGGCATCTGCACCTGATACAGACCACCTGGGCGCTAAACGTCGACCTGTCAGCTATTGGAGTTTGGCTATATACTCCATAAGTTTTCCGGAAAAACTGTGGAGTAACTACGTAGTACTTGTATTGTTTGAAATATTAGTATTATTTTTGGTATTATTTAACTGAGTAATTTGTGAAGAAAGTCGTTTCTATTGGTCTCTTCGGGCTGCTGCTGTACCACACACTGGCACATGTGCTTGTGTGCGTGGGAGCGTGGTGGCAAGCCGAACACGACCTCTCAGAACGGCTCTTGGTGTACCGGTCGGTTGACAGTATTGTCGAGTTCCAGATCCCCCTCAAAGACAAGCCGGATGCCAACGCCATTACCAGTACAACATCCGATGGATTTACGTACCGGGGGCATTATTACGACGTAGTGAGCCTTGAAGTTCGGGGCGATACGCTGCACATTGCGGGTCTGGAATCCGCTGACCGATCCTTCTGGCAGAGTGATCTGCTTTCATTCCTGAACGACCACGTTGCGGGCACCACCGACTCGAACCGCAAGTCAAACCAGCTTCTGAAGCTGCTGCTGAAAGAATACTCGATTAGTCCACGAGCCATTTTCTGTTTTCTTCTCCCCACCTGGCGCGATGCTGTTCGTATTCCTGTGCATGACTTTGTCACGGAATCCCGAGCCCTGCCTGTTCATTCTCCTCCGCCGGAGGTATAAAGGTTATTTCCTGCTTACGCTCAACAGGCTGATCTGGCTATGACTGCCGGATTGCCCCTATGCACGTTGTCTTTGGACCGGCTGTGTTCAGTTCATCCTGTTTCGGGAGGCTGTCCCTGTCTGTTACGTATGTCCTGGGCTGACTATAGTGCATGATGAGCACGTAGCATACACGCGCAACGGATCGGATGTCGCCTGACATCACTCTACGCACGTCCTGTCGAAAACCTTTAAAACGGCAACCAACCGCCATCGCGGTTTCCAATTTTCATGAAAAAAGTAATTTCTACCAGCGTTTTAGCAGTAGCATATATAATTATGGCGCATGCCCCGGCATCAGCACAGGGATGCGTTGCAGTACGGCACATGAGCTCTGCGGCTCCAGTGGGTACGAACTCCGCTGATTTCTTCAAGCAACGTACGGGCCGCTGGCAGGTGTCGGCAGGGTACCGGTTCTTTAAATCCTACAAGCACTTTGTGGGCGACGTTGAACAGAAACAACGCGTTGAACAGAGGACCCAGGTAATCAACGTATCACACGCCATTGATCTGGGCATTACGTATATGGTGAATCACCGGTTGTCCTTCTCGGCGAACCTGCCTATTCAGGACAATGACCGTTCATCACTGTACGAACACTACGGCAATGCGGTTGCGCAGAATCCCGATCAGAAACGCTTTCACACCGGCTCGCGGGGTATCGGCGATCTGCGGATTTCGGGTAGCTACTGGCTGGTCAATCCGGCCGCCTTACCAAAGGCCAATCTGGCCGTAGGCTTGGGGATTAAGCTGCCAACGGGGAACTACAGCGTAACCGACAATTTCCACAAACTGACGAAAGAAGGAGCCGATTATACGATCAATAAACCCGTCGATCAGTCCATTCAACTAGGCGATGGGGGTGTTGGAGCCAGTGTTGAATTACAAGGGTATGTTCAGTTAACCAAAGGCTTAACGGCCTACGCCAATGGATTCTATCTGTTCAATCCGCGTGAAACCAACGGCGTAGTCCGGAGCCCCGAAGCAACCACGATCGATCTGGTAACGGGTACGTTCTCGGTCGCTGATCAGTTTGCGGCTCGGGTTGGGTTAAGTCAGTCAATTGCCGCTATTCCTGGTTTCGCCGTTATGCTCGGCGGTCGGGTAGAAGGGGTTCCAGCCATCGACGCATTTGGTGGAAGTAAAGGGTTCCGGCGCCCAGGCTACATTGTTTCGGTTGAGCCCGGCTTGGCTTATATGCGGAATAAGACGTCTATAGCAGCTACAGTTCCCGTAGCTATTTACCGCAACCGGATTAAGAGCTATTCGGATCGACTCGACCCACTCGGACTTCGTCAGGGCGATGCTGCTTTTG
Source organism: Spirosoma knui (assembly GCF_054780635.1). Taxonomy (NCBI): domain Bacteria; kingdom Pseudomonadati; phylum Bacteroidota; class Cytophagia; order Cytophagales; family Cytophagaceae; genus Spirosoma; species Spirosoma knui. The sequence goes on from NZ_BAAGVY010000001.1 coordinate 95,848, forward strand.
CCGATTACTTAATCTCTGTTAACGTATCCCGCTGGTTTTAATTCGTTACGTGACGCTGCGCTGAACAACGTAGCGTCACCCCTATCTTGTTCACCGTACCTATTATGAAAAAACACCTGTACACGATCCTGACGGGCGCATTGCTAATTGCAGCTCCGGCTTGGGCACAAATGCCCCACGATGCTATTTACATGTCGAAAAATGCGATTTGTATAGCCGCCATGTACGGCGAGAGTTCGTGGAGCCAATACTGGGAAAATAGCCTCAAACGCGAAAACCTGAATATTGGCACGCACACCACCCGAAGCGCCATGGTTATGCCCGCTATCGGTATCAGCAACCGGGTCAACGTTATTCTGAGCCTTCCGTACGTATGGACCAGTACAAGCGCGGGTAATCTGATGGGGCAGAAAGGCTTTCAGGACCTTTCGGCCTGGCTTAAAGTAAAAGCCATCCAGAAAGGCGGTTTTTCGCTGAACGCTCTGGTGGGCGGTTCGCTGCCGGTGGGCAACTACGTCGCTGATTTCATGCCAATGTCGATTGGCCTGCAATGCCGTACGTTGACGGGGCGACTGCTGGCTAATTACAAACATCCGCAAACGGGTATTTACATTACGGCCCACGGTTCGTACGGCTGGCGGGGTAACATTCACGTCGACCGGGATGCGTATCAGGCCGATGATCGGGTGTATAACACCAACGAAGTGAGTGTTCCGAACACCTACGACGCTGCTGTGCGGCTGGGCGTTCTGCGGAAAGGCTTGCAGACCGAGGTATTCGCCGAGCAAAGTTCCTGCCTGAGTGGGGATAACATTCGCCGGAACGATATGCCGTTTCCGACCAATAATATGAAAGCAACCGTAGTTGGATGGTACGGTAAGTTCCAGCCGCGCAACGTCGGTGTCAACGCTCGTGTCGGTTACGTAACTAGTGGACAGAATGTAGGTCAGAGTACCAGCTATTCGGTCGGTTTGTTGTATCAGTTTAAATTCAAGTAAACAAGAGTATGAAATCAATCATCCGTAACCTACTGATCGGAAGCCTGTCTTTGGCGGGTGTATCGTCCGTATTGATATCCTGCGATAAAAGCATTGAGGAACCCCAGCGTATAGGCTATGCGCCCTCCAGCGTAGACGAAAAAGCAGGCACCTGGAAAACATACGTACTTACTTCTCCCGCCGACGTAACGCTGGCGGCTCCGGCGTCGACTACGTCGGCTCAGTATCAGGCCGAGCTGACCGATTTGAAATCAAAGTCGGCAAGCTTAACCCCTGAGCAACAGGAGGCTGTTGTGTATTGGGGAGCCGGAGCGGTATACCGCTGGAATGAGATTGGCCGTGAACTCTCCGCCAAGTACAATCTGCCGCCAGCCTCGAACGCAGAAGGTAAGTACCCCGTGCCCGATGCCGCCAATCCGTTGGCCGATCCGAAGTTTCCGTTCGCCAACCCACCGTACGCAGCCAGAGCACTGGCCTACCTGGGTGTTGCGCAATACGATGCGCTGGTGAGCGCCTGGGATTTCAAGTACAAGTTCAAACGCGCTGCTCCGTCGAAGGTCGACCCAACGGTTCGGGTAGCTCTACCGGCTTCATCGTTACCCGCTTACCCGTCGGAAGATGCGGTGGTAGCGGCTGCGTCCTATACCATCCTCAAAGCGATGTTTCCCGGTGAAGGACCGTTTCTGGATGCGAAGCTGGCCGAGCACCGCAACAGCCGTGTGTGGGCGGGCATGAACGTAACGAGCGACCTCGATGCCGGGGCCGATCTGGGTAATCAGGTAGCTGCTAAAGTGATGGGCCGCGCTAAAACCGATGGCATGGGGACCGCTAACAACCAGGCACTCACCGCGGGTATGATCGAAGCGGCCAAAGGCCGTGGCCAGACAAACGTATGGGTAAGTCAGGAACTGCCTGCCCGTCCGCCCATGCTGCCGAACTACGGGGCCGTTGCTACGTGGAACTTCGACGCAGCGACCAAAGTGAAGCTACGGCCTAGCCCGGCTCCACTACCTGGTAGCGAACAGTTTAACCGTGAACTCGATGAACTAAAGTCGATTCAAAAGAACCAAACCCGCGAGCAGGCTCGTATTGCCAACTACTGGGCCGATGGGGCTGGTAGCTACACGCCACCGGGTCATTGGCTCCGCATGGCGGCTAATGCGGCTCATGAAGCTAAGTATAGTGAGGTGCGTATGGCACGTACGTTAGCGCTCGTCGGTACGGCTTTGCAGGATGCCGGTATTTGCTGCTGGGATGCTAAATATTTTTACTATACCCCCCGGCCTCAGCAGTTTAACGTAAAAACGTCGGTGGGCCTGCCTAATTTTCCATCCTATACATCGGGTCACTCAACTTTTTCGGCGGCTGCTGCCGTCGTGCTGGGAAGTATCTTTCCGGAGCGGGCCGATGAGTACTGGGCAAAAGCTCAGGAAGCTTCGGATTCCCGCGTATACGGGATGATCCACTTCCGTTCTGACTGTACGGCCGGGCTGGCATGTGGGAAGAGTATTGGCAGCTACGCCGTAGCGCGTGGCAAGGCTGATGGATCAGGACTGTAAGCTATAGCAGATTGACTACATTTCGGCAGGGGCATAAAAACAGCTAGTTGAGGTTGTTTTTACGCCCCTGCATTATTTTCAGCCGCTAACCGTTAAACATAATAGCTATCCTAAATCGGTATTAAGCAGCTTCAGGGCAAAACAGGGCCGGTTAGACAGAATCCAGCGTCGAATATCGGGTGAGTACGCTTTACCATTACCTTTACTCGATCTAATACCACTATATGCGATCTACACTAATCCGGTTCGCACTTGTCGTTAGTTGTTTTGCTGCTCAGGAAACGCATGCGCAGGGCTTAGTTGACGGCTTTATGCGAGGGCAGCGGAAAGCCAGCCTTGCGGTAACGTACTCAAAAGAAACGTTCGATACGTATTACAGTAATACCACCGAAACGCGGGACCCAAACCTGGGCACAGTAACCACCGAAGCTATCAACCTGTACGGCGTTTACGGCTTAGGGTATGATCTGGATCTGGTCGTATCGGCTCCGTACGTACGTACCGAAGCCAGCGCGGGATACTGGCAGAAACAGGAAGGTTTTCAGGACCTCTCGGCCGCTCTGCGCTGGGAAGCGTATGATTACAAGATCGGGAAAGCCCGTTTGTCATGGCTGTTTGCCCTGGCTTATACGATGCCGCTTGAAAATTACGTCACTGACGGGTTGGTCACGATCGGGCGCGGCTCACGTAACATCGACGGACGCACGATGCTGCACCTGAAAGCCGGCATTTTTTTCCTGACGGGTCAGTATGGCTACATTCGGCGCGGGCAGGTCACCCTCGACCGAATTGTCAATTATTACGATCCCAGTCAGCTTAATCCCAATAGCGGCTCAAAAGCCAATGTGCCCGATGTTGCCGATTTGGTTATACGTAGTGGATTGGCCACGAAGCATTTTTACGTAGACGGCTGGTTTCAACAGCAAACGCCTTACAACGAAGGCACGAACATTGGGCCGGGCATTCCGTTTCCGACCAATGCCGTTGGCTTTACGCGGGCGGGTGCAACGTTGTACATCCCTATTGTGAAGAAATTTGGGTTTATGGGTACATACAGTACAACACTCGGCGGTCGGAACATCGGCAAAGCCACCCGGCTTAGCGGAGGTATTGTTGTAGGTATATAGTGTTCGATTTTCGGGATGAGAAACTATTTTAAAACGACTTTCGGGCTGATTGGCTTCCTGCTTTGCCTGGCCGGATGCAAAGAGCCCGTGATTACCGAAGGAATCTTACCCCTTCGCGAGCCAGCGACGGCTGACCCTACCGGTGGCAACTGGCGGCCAATCGTGTTGAAGTCGGCCGCTGAAATTAGTGTGCCGCAACCGGCCGCTGTTTCATCCGAATCGTACCAACGGGAATTGGCCGCTATAAAGAGTGGCGTTGCTGGTCTACAGCCTGAGCAATTAACGGCCATTAGTTACTGGGCCGATGGCGGTGTGTTACGTTGGAATCAGATCACCCGGCAGTTGATTTCGAAGTATAATACAACACCACTTCTTAACGAAGCGACTGGACAGTACGCACCGTATGATCCGGCGAAGCCTTCTACCAACGCTCCGCTGGCTGCCCGGATTCTGGCTTTACTGAGCGTAGCGCAGTATGATGCGCTGGTGGTTACCTGGCGGGCGAAATACCAGTACAACCGGCCGTCGCTGGAACAGCAGGGCGTATCAGCGCAGGTACCAGTGGCCGACGTACCGTCGTATCCGTCGGAAGACGCAGCGATTGCCGAAGCTTCCAGTCAGGTGCTGGCTTTTTTCTTTCCGAACGAAGCGGCTTTCCTGAAAACAAAAGCAGTCGAACATAAACAAAGTCGCATCTGGGCTGGCGTGAACGTAGCGAGTGATGTGAAAGCAGGTGAAGAGTTAGCCGCTGCCGTAGCGGCTAAGGTCATGATGTATGCGAAAGCCGACCGGTTTGCTTCGGCACTCGACCCGACCGGAACCTGGGTGACGAAACGGACCAATGCGCCCTACGATACGAAGTGGACGAGCTTAGATATACCCGCGCGGCCACCTGTGTTGCCTTTATTAGGTAACGTAAAAGCCTGGTATGATTCGACCGCCATTACCCGAAGTTTACCGCCGGCTCCCCCGCTGACAACTTCGGCGGATTTTCAGAAAGCCTTAACCGAAGTACGCGAAATTGCCCAGACCCGGACACGTGAGCAGTATCGGATTGCCAGTTATTGGGACGATGGGGAAGGGACCTACACTGTGCCAGGGCATTGGAATCTCCTCGCGGAAGAGTACGTTCGGCAGGGACGGCAGAACGAACTGCGAACTGCCCGCACCTACGCCCTGATGAATCGGGCGTTGCAGGACGGAGCCATGCTGTGTTGGCAAACCAAATACAAGTACTTTGTGCCTCGTCCGTCGCAGGTGGATCCTACGATCAAGACGGCTGTCCTGATTCCGAACTCGCCCAGCTATATTGCGGAACATGCTACGTTTGCCGCTGCGGCTTCTACAGTGCTGGGCTTTCTCTTTCCGGACGAAGCCACGGCTATAACAAATCAAGCTAACGAAGCCACGCTGTCCCGGCTGTATGGCGGTGTACACTACCGGTTCGACATTGACGAGGGCGCGAAAGCAGGCAATGCAGTCGGAAAACTGGCTGTCGATTGGGCCCGGACCGACGGGGCGAAATAAGATACTTCAATTTAGATGTAACTTTTGGCGAGGTTCTCCGTCAAAATGTTGTCGATCAGTAGCAATAATTCGGATTTTTCTGAAAAAAGAACAAAAGTGTTCTCTAAAACTCCGGTTTACTTTACTAAATAGCTAAATCAGTTAGTCCATTTTCGGGCTCCTCGATTAGTTACGTAACGAAATCTACCTGCTGATCGTCAACCGATTATGCACGTTCTTTACAGCTTGTATCTGATTTTTCTGGTTTATCTTGGCCTGTCGGTGCTGTACCTAGCCGTGTTTGCCATTGCGGGCCGGATTGGCCGTGCTGATGACAAGCCGCTGGTGGGGGCTCCCCGCCTATTTCGCAAGATTGGCGTATTGATTCCGGCTTATAAAGAGGACGCGGTTATTGCAGACTCAGTTCGGGTAAATCTACAGCAGGACTACCCGGCTGACCGCTTTGATCTGATCGTCATTGCCGATTCGCTGCAACCCGCTACGTTATCGGAGTTGGCAACCTTACCGATTAAGGTCATCCCGGTTTCGTTCGAAGTGTCTACCGTATCCAAAGCGATCAACGAAGCGCTGGCCCGTATCCCCGACGACGTATACGATCTGCTGGTAGTGGCTGATGCCGATAACCACATGGCTCCGGATTTTTTAAGCCGCATCAATGTCGCCTTCGAACAGGGATGGCGCGCGGTACAAGGGCATCGGGTGGCAAAAAACACCGATACTAGCGTGGCCATCCTGGACGCCATCAGCGAAGAAATCAACAATCATTTGTTCCGAAAGGGCAGCCGGGCGCTTGGGTTGTCGTCTTCGATCATTGGGTCGGGTATGGCCATCGAAACGCGCCTGATGAAAGCTGCTATGGCTGACTTGCGAACGATGGGTGGCTACGATAAAGAGTTAGAAATGAATATTGTGCTCCACGGCGCTACGGTTGGTTATCTGGAAGAAGCGTTTATCTACGACGAGAAGGTTGCCAACCGGGCAGTATTCGAAAATCAGCGCACCCGCTGGATAGCGGCTCAGTGGCAATTCTTAACAAACTACTTTCGTCGGGGCCTAACCGAATTCGTTCATGGTCGAATGGCCAGTACGTTCAAGATTGTGCAGGCGCTGGTTTTGCCCAGAGTCCTGCTGCTGGGCGTATTAGGTGTTTGTGCGGTATTGGGGTTGTTAACTGGTATGGCACTTGCCTGGGCTTTGCCACTGATTTTGCTATTGACGTTGGTGGGCACGCTGCTGATTTCGGTTCCCGGCTATCTGTGGAAACGGGTAACGATGCGCGAACTGCTGCTCATACCGGTCCTGATGTTGAATTTTGCGCGGGCCCTGTTCAATATGCGGAAGGCGTTCAAGAGTTTTTTGCCAACCCCGCACCAGGCTAAGCGTGACGTAGAAACATCAAGGTAAATTACAATAGCACCTTGTAAACTTTATGTGACACGTAGGCGAATAAATCGTCAAAAGGTAAGGGAGTCTATTTAGTTAATAGATAAAATGCTGTTCCAAGGGTATCACTGCTGATTTTAGTTACCTCCCGACTGGCGCAGAAGGAGTTCCGGATTACTGGTTAATGATTATCTTCGTAGGTTGCAAATACGTAAACCTCGGCAAATTGTTCTGAAATGAGATTTTGTTTACTCGATTGCCTACCGTTTTCTTGCCGTCGATTTAGTTTGCCATTCCTGATTGGCATGTTCTCGTTTTTGGTTTGTTCGGCCCAGACAATGAGCGGCCGACGGCTAATGATGTTCGGCCAGGCTACAGCCGGTCAGCCGGTAGATACGGTATACCTCGACGTTGATCAGGACATCGCGGTTCAGCTTATCCCTTTCGACGAATTGTATAAAGTGGCCGTAGCGAACTCTCCGCTGGTTAAATATCAGAACGAAGTGGCTAATTCGTTAAACTCAGCGTATTCGATAGCTAAGGCTCAAATTCTTCAGAACGTATCCGGTTACACAGGATACTCAACTGGTAACCAAGGTATTATTTCTACAGGTAGAGAGACCAGTAACATCAATCAGATTGCGAATGGCTATCGCGTAGGGGTAGATTTACGGGTAAGCTTGTTTGATGTATTTGGGCGTAAGCACCAAACTCGGCAGGCCTATTCGAATTATCGGGCTGCTGTTGTTCAGAAAGAAACGGTTGAGTTGCAGATCAAGCGGGAAATGAGCGACATCTATCAGGACATGATCACGGCGCAGCAGATTCTGAAAGTACTGTTAACGGATGAGCAGGCCTCCTTAACGGCTCTGCGGATTGCGGAGTCTGAAATTCAGAAAAGTAAGATAACGGCCGAAGCGTTGGCTGGGGCTACCAGCCGCTACGCACAGGCGAAAGTGACTTCTGAACAGGCGAAAGGAAATTTCATCAAGAACGTCCACCAATTCGAGATATTGGTTGGAATGCCCATTCAGCGGTTGAAACGTAATTAACAGGGTTCTATGAATATCGAGGTCTTTCAGCGTCTTCTGAAACAATACAGTTTGTGGTTCATTGTGATTCCGGTGATCACGGCGGCTACCGCCTGGTACTTTACCCGGAATCAGCCCAAGGTGTATAAATCACAGGCTACGCTCTATACGGGGCTGGCCTCGCGGTATTCATTACTCTCGGATAAAATACCGGGCTACGGCGACCGATCGGCGGGTGCGTTCGATAACCTGCTGACAACGCTGAATTCAAAGGAAACTTTGCTGCAGGTTGGCATCAGCTTACTTAGCGATCATCTGCGGCTCGAACAGCCCGATTCACTAGTACTCGCTGCGGCCGGGTTCGATAAATTGCAACAGACCGTTAACGCCGAATGGCGGCTCATGCTGCCGATCCAGGGTGATTCGACGCAGCTGCGGCTGACGCTCGATAGTCTGGTGAAAAGCCCGAACGACAACCCGATCAAAACGCTGCTGCTGAAATCGGATTCTTATTACTCCTTCGATCGGTTAAGCGCGAACCTGGTGGCAACCGCCCGGAAAAACAGCAATGACGTACTGCTGATGGAATACGAGTCGGACGATCCGGCAGTAGCCCAGCGAACGCTTCAGTACGCGATCAAATTCCTGAGTCAGCGCTATACGCTGCTGAAGACATCCGAAACAAACTCAGTAGTCGGTTATTACGAAATTAAACTGCAAAAAGCCAAAGCGGCCCTCGATCGGGCCGAAGCCAATCTCCGTGCCTTTAGTGTGAAGCATAAGGTTATGGATTTCGACGAAGAAGCTAAGAACGTAGCGTCGGCGAATGAGGTGCTCTCGAACGAATACAGTCAGGAGTTAATGCGGCAGAAAGCGGCCAAGGCGTCTTTGGATGCGTTAAACAAGCGCATGGGCCAGCAGGGCAGCGTCCGTTCCGCTAATAACGAACTGAATGCCAAACAACGTAAGCTCACCGAAGCGGAGAGCCAACTGGCCAATGCCCGGGCGTATGGCCAGCCTAAACACGTAATCAGCCGTTTACAGACTGCGGTTGCGCAGGCATCAGAGGAGTTGAAGGCTAGTGCCTTGAAGTACGATGCCACCACCGACTCGCCGGAGGCTGTTCCACCCCAGACGATGGCCAACGACCGGTTAGCTAAAGTACTCGAATACGAAGAGTCGACGGCCCGGCTGGAGCTTTACCAGAAGCGCATGAGTGAATACCAGGCGAAGCTGAACGAGTATAGCCCGCTTGGGTCGCAGCTCCGCCAGTTGAACCGGCAACTCAGCGTAGCCGAGAAAGAATATCTCGATCTGCTTCAGAACGTAGATCAGTCCCGTACGCGTCGGCAGGACGTCGCCATTGGCGGAACGCTGGAAATTATGGATGCGCCGGATTTTCCGGTTATGCCCATGCCCTCCAAACGGTTTCAATTGATAGCGATTGGGTTCGGCGTAGGCCTGTTCATTGCCTTGCTGATTACGGCGATCGGCTTCCTGATGGACAAACGGATTTACTCGCCCGACCAGGCCGAAGCCATGATCGGCTTGCCTACAGCCGCGTTTTTCCCGGTGATCAAAAAGCCTCGCGTTTTCTCGAAAGCGACTATGGCGGCCTGCGATATGTTTGAGCAACTGTTCAACACGATCAATATCGAAATCGCTCAGGTAACGGCTAAGCCGTATCCGCCCATTATTACGATGTTCAGTATTCGGTCAAAGCAGGGGAAATCCTGGGTAGCGAATCGCTTGATTGATCTGTACGTAGAAGCCGATCAGCAGGTGGCATATTGCTATCCTCGCGTCACGGGTAAAGAACAGCGGGAAGTAATGAAGGGCGTTACGTTACTGCCCTACACCATTCGGCCGGATTTTATGAACGTAACGAGTATCGATTACCTGCTCGACCATGAATATGGGTTTGATGCGACTCGCTACGATCGCATTATTCTCGAATTACCAGCACTCATCAATAATCAAATTCCGGGCTATCTGCTGAAAGGCAGTGCGCTGTCGCTGTTGGTGGTTGACGCTAATAGTTCGTGGGCACGGGCCGAAAAGCAGCTGTTGAGCCTTTTCGTACGGGTAACCAGTCAGCCTATCCTTATGATTCTGAATCGGGTAGGGGGCAACTACATTGGCAGTCCCGTTCGGATGTCATCGACCAGAAAGCCGCTGGAGCGGCCAGACTATACATTACAGGCTCAACGCAACGAGCCATAGGTTGTTGGGAGGTGACCAATCACACAAGTAGGCATCGAACACTATAAGCCGTAGCTTGTAGGGATTGACGCTTATTCCTCTCAGAAAACAAGTACCTATATGCATGTTTTCAATGGATCTGGCATAGACCAAACTCGTTTCCCGACGGGCTTCGTGCAGGAGCTTGTCGAAGCGGTTGTGCGTGAATACCCTAATCGAGTTGCCGTTAGTTACGGTGATCGCGAGCTAACGTATCGCGAGCTAAATGAACGGGCAGATCAGCTCGGTCAGGCGATTCTGCACGCGAGTCAGACGGCCGACAGCGCTTTCGTGGGCGTAAGCAGCGCCCGTAGCATCGAGATGGTGATCGGGGTACTGGCGGTGCTCAAAGCTGGAAAGGCGTATCTGCCTCTGGATCCAACTCATCCGGAGCAACGGCTTCGCCAGATCGCTACCGATTCGGGAATTCAGCTTTGCCTGGCCACGAATCAGCACAGGGCTACGTTTGAACAGGTTGGTTTAAAGATGCTTACGGCTGAAGAGAAATTCGTTAACGTCGAATCGCTTACTCCGCAGCAGGGAACAGCTGCCTATATACTATATACTTCGGGTTCGACTGGTAAGCCCAAAGGCGTGTGCATGGGACATGGTCCGCTGGTGAACCTGCTGCAATGGCAGGCGAAGCACTCGCAGGCCGGGCTCGATACGCGTACATTGCAACTGGCTCCCTTAAGTTTCGACGTATCGTTTCAGGAGATTTTTGCGACCCTGTGTACGGGCGGAACCCTAGTGTTGATTGACGAAAGCAGACGGCTCGATCCGAATGCGTTATTAACGTATATAGATGAACAGGCAGTCAACCGCCTGTTCCTTCCCTTTGTCGCGCTTCAGTTCCTGGCCGAAACGGCCGTTGCCGACCAGCATTATCCGGTGGCTCTGCGTGAGATCATGACTGCTGGTGAGCAGTTGAAAATTACGCCCCAGGTCGCGACCTTCTTTACGGCTCTTCCTGGTTGCATCCTCTATAACCAGTACGGCCCTACTGAATGCCACGTAGTGACCGAACTGAAACTGGAGGGCGACCCATCGTCGTGGCCACCGTTGCCGACCATCGGTAAACCCATTGATAACACAGTTCTCTACGTTGTTGACGATACGTTAACCATATTGCCCGACGGCGAAGTGGGTGAGTTGTGCATCAGTGGCGCTTGTCTGGCCGAAGGCTACCTGAACCAGCCCGAACTGACGAATGAGAAGTTTACCGCCCTGACCCTTCCCCAGCAGGGAACCGTTCGCATCTACCGGACCGGTGATCTGGCGCGGTACTTACCCGACGGAACCATCGAGTTTCTGGGTCGGCGCGACGACCAGGTGAAGATACGGGGCCACCGGGTTGAACTTGGCGAGATCGAAGTTGTGATCAACCAGACGACCGGCATCAAACAGGCAGTAGTTGTTGCCCGCGAAGGAGCCGATGGTCAAAAGCAGTTGGTTGCTTATCTGCTGTCCTCGACCGATGAAACCGATAGTCTGGCTCTTCGGAAGGCGGTCGAATTGCGTCTGCCGGAGTATATGATGCCCTCTGCATTCGTCTGGCTAGATGATTTTCCCCGGACGACCAGCGGCAAAGTTGATAAGAAGCGGTTACCTGCGCCCGAACGGAAGCGGTCAGACTTGGGCGGAATCTACCGGAAGCCCAAAACTGAGCTGGAAAAGACGATTGCGAGCATCTGGAGCCGACTGCTACAGCTTGACAAGGTTGGTGTCGATGACAATTTTTTTGAACTAGGTGGGAATTCATTGCTAGCCCAAAAAACAGTTGTCGACTTAAAGCAGCATCAGTACACGTTGCCCGTTACCAAACTGTATCAGTATCCAACAATAGCGGGTATTGTTCGGTATTTACAGCCTGAAACAACTGTGGCTGAGAACGTGCAGTCTCAACCAACCCGTCCGTCGGCGCATCAAACTGATGTAGCCGTGATTGGCATGAGTGGTCGTTTTCCGGGCGCTGCCACCGTCGACGAACTTTGGGAAATCTTAAAAGCGGGTAAAGAAACAACGCGTTTCTTTACCGCCGACGAACTTGACCCTAGCATACCCGACCGGATCAAAAACGACCCGTCTTACGTAAAAGCGCGGGGTGTTTTAAACGAAGTCGATCAGTTCGACGCGCAGTTTTTTGGTATACCCCCGAGCCTGGCGCAGGTCATGGATCCCCAGCAGCGCATCTTCCTGGAAATTGCCTGGGAAACGCTGGAACAGACGGGGTATCTGCCGCAGAATTACAGTGGGCGGGTTGGCGTCTTTGCGGGTTGCGGGAATAATACGTATTACCTGAACAACGTACTGGGCCATGCTGACGTGGTCGAGCAGGTTGGTCCGTTTCAGGTAATGACCTTAAACGAGAAAGATTACATTGCCTCCCGGACTGCCTACCAGCTAAACCTGAAGGGACCCGCCGTGAGTGTGTATTCCGCTTGCTCTACCTCACTGCTGGCAATAACGCAGGCCGTTCAGAGCATTCGGAGCGGTCAGTGTGAGGTAGCTCTGGCCGGTGGAGCCAGCGTTACGTCGCCAGTCAATAGCGGCCATATATATCAGGAAGGCGCGATGCTGAGCCGCGACGGGCATTGCCGATCGTTTGATGCCGACGCCCAGGGAACCGTTTTCAGCGATGGAGCCGGGGTTGTGCTGCTGAAAAGTCTGGAAGCTGCCCAGCGCGACGGCGACACGATCTACGCTGTCATTAAAGGAATTGGGGTCAACAACGATGGGGGCGGCAAAGGTAGCTTCACGGCGCCCAATGCCGACGGGCAGGCTGAGGCCATCCGGATGGCGATTGAAGACGCGGGCTTTGATCCATCGACCATCAGTTACGTAGAAGCGCACGGTACGGCTACACCGCTAGGCGACCCCATCGAAATTGAGGGCTTAAAAGCTGCGTTTGGCGATCAGGATCGTACGCAATTCTGCGCAATTGGTTCGATCAAGAGCAATATGGGCCATTTAACCCAGGCGGCTGGTGTGGCTGGATTGATTAAAACGACGCTGGCTTTATACCATAAACAGATTCCGGCGTCTATAAACTTCGACCGGCCTAATCCCGCCATCGACTTTGCCACGAGCCCGTTTTTCGTGAACACCACCCTAACCGACTGGTCGTCGCAGGCGCATACGCGACGGGCAGGGGTCAGCTCGTTCGGCGTCGGTGGAACAAACGTGCATGTGGTGTTGGAGGAAGCCGAACCGGCTGCCCAACTGGCCGAAGACGCTGGACGGCCCGTACAGCTCGTTACGTGGTCGGCGAAGTCGGTGCAAAGCCGCGATGCCTACGCGAAACGCTTAGCGAACGCACTCAATACGTCAGAGAACCTGCAACCGGCCGATATCGCTTTCACGCTCCAGACCACGCGCCCTGATTTCAAACACCGGGCCTTTGTTGTTGGGGCAACCACCGCTGAGCTACAGGATAAGCTTAACTCGGCGCGTCAAACGAATCAGACGGCGGATGGAAGCGTACCGGGCGAGGTCGTGTTCATGTTTCCTGGTCAGGGGGCGCAGTTTGTTAACATGGGGCGGGCTCTGTATCAGCATGAACCCGTCTTCCGACAGGCGGTTGATACGTGCGCCGATATGCTGAACGCGTATCTCAGCAGAGATATCCGTCAGATCCTGTATCCCGAAGTCATTGATTCGGAGGCTGAACAGCGGCTACGAAACACTCGCTACACACAACCGGCGCTGTTCGTGGTCGAATACGCCCTGGCGCAGTTGTGGATGAGTTGGGGAATTGAACCATCTGTGTTTTGCGGACATAGTATTGGCGAATTCGTCGCGGCTCATCTGGCGGGCGTCTTCAGTCTGGCCGATGCCCTGAAACTGATTGCTACTCGTGGCCGCATGGTGAGCGAATTACCCCGTGGCAGTATGCTGTCGGTACGGCTGGCGGCTGAAAAAGTCCAGACGTTGCTACCAACTGAGCTGTCAATGGCGGCCATCAACAGCCATACATTATGCGTCGTGGCGGGCCCCGACGAGCACATTGCGGACTTTGCGCGTGTGTTAGACGAACAGGAAATCCCTAATCGCCTGTTGGCGACCAGCCACGCGTTTCACTCGGTGATGATGGACCCGATTGTGGCCGAGTTTGCCACGGTTGCGGACAGTGTTACGTTAAATCGCCCGCAAAAGCCTGTTGTCTCGACGGTGAGTGGTACGTGGTTGACCGATGCTGAAGCCACCGATCCGCAGTACTGGGCTAAGCACCTGCGGGCAACAGTCCGCTTTGCCGATGCGCTCAACACAATTTTTGAACTGGATCAGCCGCTTCTTCTGGAGGTCGGTCCCGGTCATACCGGAGCAACGCTGGCCCGGCAGCAAGCCGGTACGAAGCCACCTATAATTCTGGCCGGGCTGGGCAATCACGACGATGACCTGACGGCTTATCAATCGATATTAACTACGCTGGGCCAGTTGTATCTCCACGGTATGGAACCTGACTGGAAAGGGTTCTACGCTAATCAGCGCCGAACTAAATTGCGGCTGCCTACTTACGCTTTTAACAAAAAACGCTGTTGGCTCGATCCGGTGGTGACGAAACCAGCCACGGCTGTCCAAATTACGGGTCAGCCTGTCCACACGTTGGATCATTTACCGCCTTCCGTACCCGTAACACCTATGCCAGTTATGAGAAAGACTGTATTACTAGACAAAGTCAAGGCGCTTTTAGAAGATGCATCGGGCATTGAGATGACCGACGTAAAACCCGATGAAAGTTTTCTGGAGATTGGTCTCGATTCGCTCTTGTTGACGCAGGTTGCGTTGACACTCAAAAAAGAATTTGGCCTGCCGATAACTTTCCGCCAGTTGACCAGCGACTACGCAACGCCCGAACTGCTGGCTACGTATCTCGATCGGGAACTACCTGCTGAACGGTACCAGCCTACCCCGGCACCAGCACACGTAACGCCAATGCCATCTGCGCAGCCGCTTGCTGCACCAGCTCCGGTGATGAGCTATGAAGGCACGCCGACTGCGCCGAATGATAGCGCTATCGGTCTGATTGCCCAGCAATTGCAGTTACTGGCCAAACAGGTTGCGTTGCTGCAAAGTCCTCAACAGGCACCACCGGCAATGAACCCGGGACACGTAGTGCCGGTGACAGCGCCATCTGTTGTTGCATCCACACCGCCTTCGGCTAATCAAAATCCAGTCGCTACATCGAATCTAACGGTCTCCCAGGCCGATCTGAGCCCCGAAGAGGCCGCCGAACTGAAAAAGCCGTTCGGCGCCACAGCGCGTATCGAACGGCAGGCGTCTGGCTTAACTCATAAGCAAACGGAGTTTCTCCAGCAGCTGACAACACGGTATAATCAGAAGACAAGCCGCAGTAAGGCATACGCTCAGGAACACCGTTCGCACATGGCTGATCCACGGGTTGTGTCGGGATTTCGGCCAACTACCAAAGAAATCGTGTATCCGTTAGTCGTAAATCGCTCGGCCGGGAGTCGGCTGTGGGATATTGACGGCAACGAATACATCGACGCCCTGAATGGATTTGGCTCGAATATGTTTGGCTATCAGCCCCCGATGATTAAGCAGGCGTTACACGATCAGATTGAACAAGGTTACGAAGTGGGCCCGCAGCATGGATTAGCCGGTGAGGTCAGCCAGCTGATCTGTGAACTGACCGGTGCCGATCGGGCTGCCCTGTGCAATACCGGTTCAGAAGCGGTACTGGGGACCATGCGCATCGCCCGGACCGTAACGGGCCGTTCGCTGATCGTCGCTTTTTCGGGCTCATACCACGGCATCGTGGACGAAGTGCTCGTACGGGGTACGAAAAAGCTTAAATCGTTTCCAGCCGCACCGGGTATCATGCCCGAGTCGGTGCAGAACATGCTCATTCTGGACTATGGTACTGACGAAAGTCTGGCCATCATCCGCGAACGGGCGCATGAGTTAGCCGCCGTTCTGGTTGAGCCGGTGCAGAGCCGTCGGCCCGAATTTGTACCGATCGACTTCCTGAAACAAGTTCGGGCCATAACCGCC
This sequence comes from Spirosoma knui, assembly GCF_054780635.1. Taxonomy (NCBI): domain Bacteria; kingdom Pseudomonadati; phylum Bacteroidota; class Cytophagia; order Cytophagales; family Cytophagaceae; genus Spirosoma; species Spirosoma knui. The sequence continues at coordinate 111,729 of NZ_BAAGVY010000001.1, forward strand.
GAATCAGGTACGGCGCTTATCTTCGATGAAGTGATTACGGGCTTCCGGATGCACCCCGGTGGTGCGCAGGCCTTGTTTGGTATCAAAGCCGATCTGGGCTCGTACGGGAAAGTGGTCGGTGCGGGTTTACCAATCGGGGTTATCGCCGGCAAGCGCGAGTTTATGGATGCACTCGACGGTGGTTTCTGGCAATACGGCGACAGCTCTATTCCTGAAGTCGGTGTTACGTACTTCGCCGGTACATTCGTGCGTCATCCGCTGGCGTTGGCGGCTGCCAAAGCTTCCCTGCAATACATGAAAGACCAGGGACCTCAGTTGCAACAGGAGCTGACCCGTAAAACAAAACGGCTCGCCGATGCCATCAATACGGTGCTAAACCACCGGCAGCTTCCCATGTTTGCGGCTCAGTTTGGTTCCCTTTGGAAAATAAAATTCAAAGAAGACGTCCCTTATGGAGAGTTACTGTTTACGCTAATGCGTGAAAAAGGTATTCATATCTGGGATGGATTCCCGTGTTTCATTACGGAAGCGCATACTAATCCGGAAATAGATTTAATAATTAGTAAATTTACTGATAGTTTAGATGAGCTAATCGAAGCCGGTTTCTTACAGGGCACTCCAGCGGCCGACATTAAAAGCAAATTAAATGGCTTAACTTTTGCTGGAAATACCCCACCGGCTCCTGGTGCCCGGCTAGGTCGTGATCAGAATGGAAATCCAGCCTGGTTCATGCCTAACCCCGATCAGCCCGGTAAATACATGCAAGTAGAATTAAACTGATGCCTGAATGGTGGCAAGCTCTACCAACGTAAATCTGATTGCCGTTGATTTCGACCCGTTTTCGGGACCGGAGATTGTGCATTTGGCACCCTCTGCCGAGCCTCAACTCGAAATATGGACTGCCTGCCAGTTTGGGGGAGATGACGCCAATCGAGCTTACAACGAATCTGTATCGCTCCGCTTTGCCGGACGTATTAATACATCCGCGCTGGAACGGGCGTTGGCGGAACTCGTAAACCGCCACGAAGCCCTCCGTTCCGCGTTCAGTGCCGATGGTCGTCAAATCTGCGTATTTCAGAACGTACCAGTTCGGCTAGCCTACCAGGACTGCTCCGCAAAAAGTGGAACAGAACAGGAACAGATTGTTCGGCATTACGTAAAACAGGATGCGCTGCATGTATTCGATTTAATTAACGGGCCGCTGTTTAAAGCAGGCCTTATCAAGTTATCGGATAGCCACTATCATTTCACATTGACAGCCCACCACATCGTCTGCGATGGCTGGTCGTTGGGGGTGCTGTTACAGGATTTAAGTGCCTTATATTCGGCTTACGCGCAGGGGACCACGCCCCATTTGCCACCCGCGCCCCTGTATAGCCAGTATGCACTCGATGAGCTGGCGTTTACGGAAAGCAAAGAGTACCGGCAAATCGAGCAGTTCTGGGTTGATCAATATACGGGAACTGTACCCGTTCTGGATTTACCGACCGATTTTCCGCGGCCATCCGTCCGGACGTACGCGAGCAGCCGACTCGATTTCCCAATCGACGATGCGCTGGTGCTGGCGGTTCGGAAAATGGGCATTAAAGCAGGCTGTAGCTTCGTCACGACGTTGATGACGGCCTTTGAGGTATTGCTCCATAAGCTGACTGGTCAGGACGATGTTGTGCTGGGGCTGCCGAGTGCTGGCCAATCGGCTACGAACAATCCGGGATTGGTTGGACACTGCGTCAATCTGCTTCCGTTACGTAGTCATATCAGTAACGAACAGTCGTTTGTTGATTTGCTGAAAGTCCGGAAAAACCAGTTTCTGGATGCGCTGGAGCATCAACGGTTAACGTTTGGGCATTTACTAAAGAAGATTGCCATCGGACGCGATCCGTCGCGGATGCCGCTTGTGCCGGTTATCTTCAACGTCGATATTGGGCTGGATAACGGGGTTTCGTTCTATGACCTTACGTATCAATTAATCAGCAATCCCCGGTCGTTCGAGAATTTTGAACTGTCCCTGAATGCGTCCGGTTCGGAGCAGTCGATGGTACTGGAGTGCTCCTACAACACCCAGTTGTTTACCGCCCAGACGGTGGACCGGATGATGACCGAGTTTGTTGCCTTACTCGAAACCGTCGTTGCTAATCCGGCTGTACAAATTGAACAGATTCGGCTAGGCGATCGGCACGAGTTAAGCCGGAAGCTGGCTCACTGGAACAATACGGCAGCCTCGTACCCGCACGATACTTCCTTGTCGGTATTGCTGACTCAGACGGCTGCCGCCTATCCCGAAAAAACGGCTTTATCTGTTCATGGAAAGTCGCTTACCTATCAGGAACTTGACCAGAAAGCCAACCAGGTCGCGCATCGTATTCAGCAGCAGGGAATCGGCGTGGGCGATGTGGTCGGCGTCAGTTTAGATCGATCTCCCGAATTGATTGTTACGTTGCTGGCCATCCTGAAAGCGGGCGCTGCGTACGTTCCCATCGATCCGGCCTATCCGCAGGACCGCATTGCGTTTATGCTGGCTGACTCGGCGGCCGGTATGCTTATTACGTCCCGCCGGTATGCGGGTCGGCTTACCCATCGGGCTAAAGAAGTGCTGATTGAGGCCGTATTGGCGGATGCGGGTGAGTTGTCGACTGAGGCCCCGGCTGTCACGGCTTCCGGCCACGACCTGGCGTATATTCTGTATACATCGGGATCGACGGGTAAGCCCAAGGGCGTACTGATTGAACACCGGAATCTGGTCAATTTGCTGTATAGCATGATCGCCTGGCCCGGTATTACTAACGATGACGTCTTACTGGGCGTAACGACCATTTCGTTCGATATTGCCGGATTAGAACTATTTCTTCCGTTGCTGGTTGGCGCTAAGCTCGTGCTGGCCGACGCGGAAACGGCTAAAGACGGCCGTGCTCTACTGGATATTCTGCGTGAAGGCGAGGTCACCATTATGCAGGCCACACCGGTTACGTGGAAGATGATGCTAACAGCCGGTTGGGAAGAACAGTTGCCCGTGAAGGTGCTGTGCTGTGGTGAACCGATGTCGCTCGATCTGGCTCAGAAGCTTACGGCACGCTGCGGTACGCTTTGGAACATGTACGGGCCCACCGAAACGACCATTTACTCGACCGGAAAGCAGATTCTGCCTACCGATGAGATTATTACGATTGGTCGACCGATCAACAATACCCAGATTTACATACTCGACGAGCAGCTAAACGTAGTGCCGGAGGGTATCGTTGGTGAGATTTATATTGCTGGCGATGGTGTTGCCAGAGGCTATCTGAATCGTCCGGAACTGAATCGGGAGAAGTTCGTTCGCAACCCGTTCGATCGCTCGGGTTCGGGGATGATGTACCGTACGGGTGATCTGGGTAAATTCATGGCCGATGGCGAAATCTATTGCCTGGGCCGGGTTGATCACCAGATCAAAATCAGAGGTTATCGGGTTGAGCCCGGGGAGGTCGAACAGGCATTATTAAAGCAGGAGGGTGTTAAAGAAGTGCTCGTCATTGCGCGGGAAGATCGCCCGGGCGACCAGCGGCTAACGGCGTACGTAGTCGGCCAGACGCCCGTTACCGATGAGGCTTTTGCCAAAGCTGTGCTGACATGGCGACCCAAGTTGCAGGAGGTCTTGCCCGACTATATGGTACCCGCCGACTTCGTGAACATGGCGCAGTTACCGGTTACGCCAAACGGAAAGGTTGACCGCAATGCCCTACCAAAACCGGCGGCACTGATACGCTCTGAAGAACGTAACGCTTCGGAACCGGTTACGGACGCAGAAAAGCTAATTGCTGCGATCTGGGCCGATGCCTTAGGCATTAGTAAAGTGAGCATCCACGACGACTTCTTTGAGTTGGGTGGGCACTCGATGATTGCCGTTCAGGTCATGACACGACTTGAGAAGGAAACGGGAAAACGGCTGCCTTTATCGACGCTGATGACGTACTCCACCATTGAGAAATTAGCGAAGCTGGTGCAGGACGAGAAACCGCCAACCCGCTGGAAGTCGCTGGTGCCGATCAAGCCGCAGGGCAGCAAAGCTCCGATTTATATTATACACGGTATCGGACTAAACTTGCTGAACTTCAATAGTTTGGTAGCATATATGGACGCCGAGCAACCGATATATGGGTTGCAGGCCCGCGGGCTGGATGGTATAGAAGAGCCACTCGACAACATGGAAGCCATTGCGGCCTGTTACGTTGCCGAAGTGCTGGAGCAGAATCCAACGGGTCCGTATGCCATTGCAGGCTACTCGTTTGGGGGGTACGTTGCCCTTGAGATGGCCCGTCAACTGAAAGACATGGGTAAGGAGGTGAAATTACTGGCAATGTTTGATACCAACGCGCAGGAGTCGACGACCCGTTACTCGCTGCCGGTTCGGATCGGCCGTAAGATCATTCGCCAGTTCCCGAAGTCAATCTGGATTGCCAAATCGTTTATTCAGGACCCTACCACCACTGCCAAATACCAGTGGCAGTTTCTGGAGCGCCACGTCCGGAGCTTCCTCGGCTTAACGGGCTTACACACCGAAACGCAGCCTGACGAAGGGCTGGCCGCGCTGGATCGCATTATTGAGAAGCACGAAATTGCCTATCAGAACTACGTAATGAAGCCCTACGATGGCGTAGTAGATCTGTTCAAGGCGAAGGTGCGTATCTATTTTGTAGAGGATAACAAATACCTGGGCTGGCGGAAATATGCCTTAAAAGGCGTACGCGTACACGAAGTACCCGGCGACCATGAGATGATGCTGCTGCCGCCTAACGATAAAGTGTTTGCCCAGGCGCTGCAACAGGCACTGGATAAGTCCTGACCGAGTAATGAGAGGGGGAGCCAATGAAAGCCTACTGATCAGCTTTATAACAAAGCTTGTCGGTAGGCTTTCAGTTCATTGAAGGAAAGCTTGTACATCAGCGTCAGCAGGGCATAGGTGATCCCGCCGAGTGCCACTTCAAACAACGTATTGAGCAGTCCCGTATACCCGATAAATGTCTTGTACACGAAGACGACGGCGACCATAATCAGGCAGAACAGAACCGGTTTGACGATGTTTCGGAGGAAATCGCGCATGAAGTTGCCCACCAGATAGTGAACAATCACAAAATTAGCCAGCAGGTTGAACAGGGTAGTCAGCAGAAAAGCGACGGCAATGCCCGTAACGTGCCAGTACGTACCGAGCCAGTACACCAGTGGAATCTTGACCAGTAGCGTCCCCAGATTCAGGTAGAACAGCAGATTGGGCTTGCCTTTGGTAAACGCCAGCGTAAACAACGGATGGCTCAGGCAACTGAAAATACCCACAAAAACAAAAATCCGGATTAGCTCGATGGTTTGTTCCCAACCCGGCCCGTACACCAGTGGAACGACACTATCGGCGGTAATGAACAAACCGGCTAACAACGGCAGATTGCAGTAACTAATGAAATCGAGAATCTTCAGATACGCTTTCTGCAGGCCCGCCGTATTGTTTTTCATCTTCGCCAATATCGGATACGCTACCTGTAAAATGATCGGATTCAGTTTAGTTGTTGGATACACCGCTAACTGATACGCGATTGTGTAGTAGCCAAGCAGTTTTACGCCCAGCATACCCCCAATAAAAATGTTGTCGGCGTTCGAGTGGACGAAGCCAATCAGGCCATCGCCCAGGTTGAAGATACCGAACCGCAGATGTTCCTTCGCTTCGCGCAGATTGAAGTACGCGACTGGGAAAAAGAATTTAAAGCCAAAAACGATTTGTAAAATGGTCTTGACCGTCTGCATCGTCAACGAGCCGATAATCAGCGCCAGTTCATGATAATTGCCATACGCCAGTGTGATCGTGGTTGCCGAGCCGATCACCGTACCAACGATGTCGATAATGGCTACCGATTTAAACTTAAGTTCTTTCTCGAGGAGAAACAGATACAACTGACCGAAATAAGCAATGAGAAAGTAATACGAAGACAGATTGAGTACACCCGCTAGCTTGGGTTCGTGGTAGAATGAGATAATGTATGGGCTGCTGATATGAATGGCAGCATACATGAAAAAGCCCACCAGCAGATTCAGGAAATAAAGCGTTGACAAGACTTTTCGGTCGCTCTCCTGCTTGTAAATAATGGAGTTGGAAAACCCCAGGTTCGAGAAAATCTGAAAAAAAGCAATGATCAGGTTACTGATGCTGACGATCCCGAAATCCGTAGGACTTAGCAGTCGGGCCAGAATAGCGACCTGGACAAATTGAAACAAAGTTGATACAACGCTGGCCGCTGTAATCCACTTTCCTCCATTCATTGCTTTACTTGTGTTACTCATGCAGGTCCGCTATTGATACGTTCGTTGTTGATGGGAGACGCCTGATCTTAATGCGCCCGAATGATTTTCTTGGCAACTCGTGACTCGCCCTGGCGAACTTCGAGTACATACAGCCCGTAGGGAAGGGTGCTGATATCGACGCGCTCGGAGAAGACCCGATTTGTCTTCGCCAGCTTTACCTGTTTAATCCGTTGGCCTGAGTTGCTAAAAACCGTTACGTCCACCGTGTCCATGCTACCATTTTCCAGGGTAAGTTCAACGTATTCGGCCGCAGGGGTAGGGTAGACACGGAGCGAGTTGAGCAGATTGCTGGCTTCACTGCCGTTCGTAGAGGATAAGAGGGCAAACAAGGGTGTTTCGGTGACAGTCAGCGGAATGGTTCCAGTTAGACTCACTTTTGTGGTTCTGGTCATTACGTCCGAGCCAATTGTGGGTGAATACAATTTGACCGTATCTCCTTTCGGGACCGACAAATTATACGTACCCGCCCGGCCCTGCTCATCGGGAATCAGCAAGACGTAGGCCGAGCGGCCATCCAGTTCATACCGGTCGACGACTGGATCGCTGTTGATGGTTTCTTTGTACCGATAATCACCGATTAGCTTCCGGGCCTGAATCAAATAATCGGCGGCCGGTTTGCGAGTTTTATTGTCGTTGATCAGCCCCATCGAGCTGAACTGTACCGGATTCTGGATGTTGTCGTCGTACAATTGATAAAAATACAGCCGGTCGATGCCTACCCGCGTGTACAGCAAAGCGGTACGTAACGTCCAGTCAGCCTGCGTTTCCAGGGCCGATTTGCGACCAATCGGAATGGCTCGGATAGGGCTTCCCTGGTTAATGTCATAGCCTGCTTCGGTAATCCAGACTGGCATGTCGTTGGCGTACTGGTGCGCGATGTCGACAAAGGCAGCTGCGCGTTTGCCAACTTCGGCTACTTCCGGTGCGGCACCCCGCTCGGAGTCGCCATCCTGCGACAGCTTGGTATCAGTAGCGTACAGGTGCTGATTAATAATATCCCAACAGAGATTGATCTGCCCGTTGGGCTTATAGCCTCTAAATTCGCGGCACCAGTCAATCATGGCTCTCAAATAATCGGTGGTCGAAGCTGCGAGGCCGCCGATAGCGACCTGAACGGAGGGGTCGGCATTTTTAACCCCGACGCCGGGTCCAAGCGTGTTTTTATGCCCATCGTAGAAGGCCGATAGGTTGGCCGCGTACTCACGGGCCGTCTGGTACGCTTTACGTCCCTTCCAGGTTTTATCCCGCTCGTTTTCGCACTCGATGTAGTGAATCAGGTCCATCCCAATCTTCACGGTATTGGTACCGGCCCAGGTCGTAATGGGGCTTACTTTAACCAGCGAAGGATCGACATTTTTGTTGCTGCCGTACCGGGCAATGTATTGAAATCCCACTTTAGCCTGCGCGATGTAAGAAGCCGGTGACGACAGGTCGCTGCCGTAAGGGGCCGGTACGTTTTCACCATCGCGTTCGTCAGGCGGATACGTCTCCTGTAGCCACTTCGGAATCGTTTTCAGACAGGCAAGTACTTCGATACCTTCGGCTTTGAGCCGTTCATACATGACATCGTAGTGCCAGCTACCGTTCAACGTCGGGTTGTACGTATAGTGCCCTTCCTGCTCTTCGAGCTTTTCCCAATCCATGTAGTGCCGGATAGCAAAAAATCCCTGCAGTGCTTTGATGCGGGCTTCGTCGACCTGCCAGGGTGAGAGGCCGTCTTCGACGTTCCATTCGAAAGCGTTTGCCCCGATGGACTGCCGGAACGGAGTCGATCGAACGGGGGTAGGCGTTGGTGCCTTTCCGGGCTGGTAGGTGCCGTACAACTCCATTTCGGATGGATACGCGCCGGAGGTGTTAATGACCAGATAACGGGCGTTCGACACGGGTGCTTTCAAAGCAAACTCCGTAAGGTTATCCGGATCGGGGCCCACCCAGTTGTTATACGTAGTACCGACAAAACTGGCGATCGGAATGCGTTCCCACTTATCAGTGATAATAGACAAGGTCATGGGCGCATCCTCGTTGGTGCCTTCGCTATCGTAGAACCGAATCCGCTCAATGGTCATCTTTTCGCCCTCGAGCAACGGGTAATACGCGTCATAGTTCTCCACCAGTTTGCTCCAGCCCGTCCGGACCGGTACGTCGGTGATCCCGTCGAAGAGTCCTTCCAGCCCATTACTGACGTTATTGACCTGATACCAACGGCTCGGTACAATTGGAATTTTTCCGCTTTCCAGCGCCGACGCTGATGTTACCATCCGTGAGCGGATTGGCAGTGGACTACATTCTTCGGCATTGGCGAACAGCAGAAGGGTACCAAACGCTATGGTCAGCGTCAGGATCGACTTTCGGAGTCGGGAATTAGAGGAAGAGGTCAGCATAGCCAGTAATGGATTAGCGTAAAAGCATAACGGTGCCCGTCTGAACGTACTGTTTCACTACGTTCGAGGGGTCGGTAAGTTGATAAGTAATGGCCCAGGAATACTTTCCGGTTGGACAGGGCACACCCGCGTAATCTCCGTTCCAGTGGTTAGTGAGGGCATCGCTGTTGAACACAACATTGCCCCACCGATCAAACACCCTCAGGTTGAAGGAAACCGCCCCGCCTAACCGAACCACCAGATTGTCGTTCATACCGTCGCTGTTTGGCGTGAAGGCATCCGGTACGTAAACCGGGGTTGGTGGACAAACTTCGCACTGCTTGAGCTGGAAATCATCAAGGGCCAGGTCGTTTCCACAGCCGCCGTCACCCTGTTTATTAATCAGCTTAACCACTACTTCTTCGGTTGTGATCGGTGCGGTGAACAGGGTGGCAAACTGTCGCCATTGTGGCGCATCCGTTTCGGGAATCGAGCCGATGTCAATCGTTTGTAGAACCTGCCCACTTACGGTTTCGATGCTGATGGATAGCTTCGGAATAAGCGGGTACGTACACACGCCTTTTTTTAACAAATTGACGCCCCATACCGAAAATTCGTAGGTCGTACCGGGGCATAATCCAATGATTGGCTGCCGATAAAACTCACCCGACTCCCGCGAACCATTAATAATGAGCATGTTTCCGTCAACGTCGTTCGGGGTGTGGTCTTCGGGCAGGTTGTGCCATAAGAACCCGAAGCAACTTCCGTCAACGGCGCTCGCTACGGTGTATTCCCCATCCTCCGGGCAATTGGCCGATACGTATTGATACGAAGTCAGACCCGTTAGCGACGGTTTCGAATTGCCGCGGCCGAATGACTGATTAATGGTTAGCGCGCTTGATAAGGAGGGGCAGGTTTGAGCGGAAACAGGCCTGCCAGTAGCACACAAACACCCTATAATAAGTAGTGAAATTAACCGTAATGCTTGACGCAGCCGTAACATAGCATCCTCTAAAAAAGCCCTCTACTGTGGGGGCTCTTGTTGATAGTTAAGACTATAACTTATCGGTTAAGTCACGGGCTTATCGGATTAATCTATTAATAATTTAATATTTTTGGTCACAAAGTAATAATTTAACGTTGTCATCATCTTACCAGACCAGCATGGAGTATGCGTCTGTCCGTTGTCGTACGCTTACTGACTTCGTGTGGCACGACCAGGCTGCCTGCTTTCCTTCGGCCGAGTTCGCCGTTTTTCGGTTACAGATCCCCGATTTCGCGCAACCGCCCTCGCCTGCGTATGATGTATTGTCGGCGGACGAATGGCAGCGGGCACGCCGGTACCGCCGAACTGAGGACCACTGCCGGTTCGTGTATGCCAGAGCCTTACTGCGCGTCCTGCTAGGTACGTATACGGGGCTGCATCCTGGCGCTATCCGCCTGGCCGAGGGAGCTAACAAAAAGCCTTACCTGCCGAACTATCCTGCTTTGCATTTTAACGTATCACACTCTGGCTGCTGGGTTCTTATCGCTGTGGGAGCGGCCAACGTGGGCATTGATGTAGAATACATAAAAGCTGATTTTCCCATTGGAGACGTAATGGCGCACAGCTTTACGGCTGACGAACGGGCGTATATTGAAGCCAGCGAAGTCCCCCAAGACCGATTCTGCCAGCTATGGACCCGAAAAGAGGCACTGGTAAAAGCAACCGCCAAAGGGCTGGACGATGATTTCGTTCAGATACCGGCGCTGGATGGCGTCCATCAGGTTGCGAGTACGTTGCTCAGCGCCGAAGGCAACTGGCAGGTGGCCGGGTTTACCGTGGCAGAGCAGTACCTGGGGGCCGTTGCTTATAACGCTACGTGGCCCGACCCTAAGTTTTATACGGTTGCGTCTTCCATTTTCTGACCAATCGATTGATCTGGTCACGTGGAGCCCTATGGTTAATCGGCCTAAGCAGTGCAGGATAGCTCTTTCTTTCGATCGAACCCGGCTGCTATCTTATAACCCTACCCAATTGATCAACCGCTTTACCAGAAGACAAGTTTATACCAAGCTCCTCACAAAGCTGTGCTGCTGAATCCATTAATTCATCGATCGCCTTGCGCAGCACCGGCGTAAGCGGCTCAACCTGTCGGCGGGTGTAGAGCGAAATCGGAACACCTCGCTTTTGCAGGCTGTATTTAGCGATGGTTGGATAAGCCGTATGCACTAAATCCATGCATTCCGTAAAGAACCGCTGCAACCGCATAACCTCTTCCTGGTGGGCCGGTTGATGGACGTGGGCGCATACCCAACTGATTAGTTCGGGAAAGATATTCCCCTGAATACAGGAGAGACCCGCAGCCCCGGCTTGCAGCGACGATACGGCATTAACCAAGTACGCGTCGTACAAACCAAACGTGTAGCCCTTGGCTGCCTCCAGTCGGCGGGCCACTTCATCGGCATCTAAACTCGTATCCTTGAGGTAAATCAGTCGCTTAGTCGGTAGTAATTCAGTCAGGATCGCACTAGTAATGAGCCGCTTGTAGGGCACTGGACACTCATAGATTCCAACCGGTATGTTTTCGGTCAAATCCAGAAGCCGGTGAAATCGTTCGAGTAAAACTGCGTCACTCTCGTCCTGGCGGACCAACTGATTGGTTGTAATGATCACGGCCTGGATTCCCGTATCGTAGATGCGCTTTATAAAGTCCGCCTGTTGGTCAGTTGTTCCTTGAAAGGTGCCAGTAGCTACGACTGGGGCCCGGCCTGCCACCTGCCTGACCACTTGCTGCGTGACGGCCAGCCGTTCGGCTTCAGTCAGTTCATACATTTCGCTGGACAAACAGTTAGCAAATAAACCGGCCGCTCCGGTTTCCAAATAGAAATCGGTTAGGTGAGATAATCCTTTCCAGTCAACGGCCCCATCGTCGCAAAACGGAGTCAGCATAACGGGAATAAATCCACGGGGCAAGGCGTGGTCAGACGAAATAGGCAAGGGGAAAGAATGAGGCATAGTTATAGCAGATAAGGCTTTAACGGGTTACGGCTGATGGCAGACTGTCAACAGCGTTAGGTAGTTTCGGACTTTGCGGACGGAGCTTGCTCAGGAAAAGCCCAACTAAAAAGATCGTCAGGGTGCCGACAACCATGATCATGTTCGAATGAAAAGGGCTTTGGAATGCTTTTAGATCATTGGGTAGCCGGTTTGAGAAGGTCATCCAGATAATAACCAGCACCCCAATTATCGTTGCGGTAAGTGCCTGTGTATTGCCCGCAGTTTTTGAAATGAGGCCGAGCAGAAACAATCCCAGCATACCCCCGGCAAAGATGCCCGACAGGAGCCACCAGCTATCCAATACGCTCTTGATGCCAATCATAGCGATCCCCGTCAGCATCCCCAAAACGCCGAAACCGGTGGTAGCGATATAGAGCAGTCGCAACGACTGTTTTGAACTTAACTCAGAGGTAACGTATCGCTGGTAAATATCCGCTGAAAAAACGGTAGCCGAAGCATTCATTCCCGAACTGATGGTGCTCATAGCGGCCGACATAATGGCGGCTACAATCAGGCCAACTAAGCCAACGGGGACTTTGTTGACCATAAAATGAGGCATGATTTTGTCGCCTACATCAGCTAGGCTCAGGCTATTGGCTACCTGCCGAAGGGCAGATAAGTTTCCGTTTGGCAAGCGTTCGGCGGCTACCTGCATCCGAACGGCATTGAGCAGTTCGGGATTGTTCTGGTAATACACGTACAGGCTTGACCCGAGAAAAAAGAACAGGAGCGAAATTGGTACGTAGAGGTAGACGCACAGCCAAACCGACTGGTTTGCTTCCCGAATAGATCCTGTGGAATGATAGCGCTGAACATAATTCTGATCCATACCAAAGTTATTGAGGTTCATAAAGAAGCCATACAATAACACCACCCAGAACGTGGGACCAGAGAAATCGGGAGCAAAACTGCCAAGACTAAACTTGTCGTTGGCATGACCAACGGACAGCACCTGGCCTAACCCTCCGGGTAAACCATTGATCACCAACCAAAGTATAATAACCGCTCCGCCTGTTTTGATTACCCCCTGAACCACCTCGGTCCAGATGACAGCTTCGATACCGCCCAGTACCGTGTAGAGAATAATACAACTGCCTACAACGAGCATGACCGTTTCCATCGAGTAACCCGTCAGCGCCTGCAGGCTTAGGGCTATACCGAAAAAAATGGACCCCATCCGGGCCAGTTGAGTAAGCAGAAAACAACATACGGCGTAAGTTCTGGCCCAGGGCCCAAACCGATGCTCTAAATGGGAGTAGGCTGATACCTCGCCTGAGTGCCGGTAAAAAGGCACAAAAAAGCGAGTAGCAACCCAGGCCGCTAAGGGCATTGACAGGCTAAAAACGAACGAATTCCAGTTTGATCCGAACGCCTTGCCGGGTACTCCCAAAAACGTATTGCTGCTCAGGAAGGTAGCATAAATGGACATGCCGATGGCCCAGCCCGGAATCCGTCCTGCTGCGGTCGTGAATTGATCGGCATTGGCCGTCTTACGGGAAAAATAGACGCCTACAGCTACCATACTCCCCAGGTAAAACAGAATAATGATCAGGTCTAGAAGAGGTAAGGTTTTCATTAGGGTAGTACTAAGTCAGAGAACCATTTAAAAGCAACGCCATGTTAATCCACGCCATGAAAGACCGATTCGTAGAAATCGATTGGGTTTAGGAAGACTAACACATAATTGTCTTATGACCCTCGATTTGTTAGAAAACTAATAGTTTATTTAATTTTCCTGGTAAAATTAGATCAGGAGTTATTACCTCTTATACCTTCAATTCGCCAAATAGTGTAGAAAATTAGCATAAATGAAGCCTCAATTTCACCGGGTTCCCATTGACGCCCAAAGTGCCTTTAGCGTCCGGCACGACATCAAGCCAAATTTTGGTACAATCTGGCATTACCATCCTGAGTTGGAACTGCACTATGTCATTCGGGGGGAGGGCGTTCGATTTATTGGCGATAATGTGAGCAATTTTTCAACTGGTGAACTGTTGCTGTTAGGGGAGAACCTACCCCACACTTGGCGGTGCAATAAAGAGTATTTTGATGAGCAATCAGATTTACAGGTCGAAGCTATTGTCATTCAATTTCGACCCGATTGTTTGGGCAATGATTTTCTCAATATGGTTGAAACCCATGCTATTCGTCGGCTTTACGAAAAGGCAAAACAGGGGTTGTTACTGAAAGGAGAAGTAAATGGAAGGATAGCCGGATTAATGCAGCAGACGATTAAAGCGACACCCCTTCAACGATTAAGCCTTCTTTTAACGGCTCTCACCACCCTGGCCGAGTCGGACGACTACGAGACGATTGCCACGGCTCATCGGTTTTACCAGTCTAATGAAGCGGAAACTGTACGATTGAATCGGGTGTGCAGCTATACAATGGCTAATTATGGCAAAGATATTACCCTGGATGAGATTGCTTCGGTGGCTAATCTGAGTACAACTTCGTTTTGCCGGTATTTCAAAATGATGACGCACAAAACGTATCATGACTTTTTACTTGAAATCCGGATCAATCATGCCTGTCGGGCGCTGATTGATAATCAGTTGAATACCGAAATGATCTGCTTTGACAGCGGCTTCAACAATCTATCTAATTTCTACCGTCAATTTAAACGGATCAAAGGCGTTACGCCCAGCGATTACAGACTAAAATATTCACAAGAGTACATCTGAAGGCGATTTCCAGTGAGAAGCAAATCTGGTTAGAAAGGCATTTTATGATAAAACAATACACAAAAATGATATTCGTGGACATTATATCTGACTTTGAGCGTCCTATTTTTGTCAATTAATAGTCCTTTGTGTAGGAAAACTTAAATTTTATTGAGACGATAGCTGCGTTGTTACGTAGGGTCATGAAGCCGTGAAGTGTACTGCATTGACTTGGATACTCGATTCGCATCAACTAGCTGAAACGGCCTTTTCACCAACCAAAGCAGAGTGCCAGAATATACCGGTACGTAGAACGGCATGGGAGGTGAATCGACAGGTAGTGCCGGACGTTCCAATTGGAGTGAAGCAGACTACTACCGATGCTGACGGCGAGTATTAACCCTAGTATATGTAAACCCACCGAAGCCAATGAAAAAGTCATTACTAACCGCATTAACCGCTCTGTGTGTATTTGTTGGTTACGGACAAACCCTGCCGCCCTTAGCCAAACTAGGTAAGGGAGCCTATCTGAAAGGCGAGCTGATTTACCCCTTAGACAACCGGCCCACCCCCCAGGTACACGCGTCAACTATTGTAGAAACGCCCTCCGGTCTGGTGAGCGCTTTCTTTTCTGGCACGGAGGAAAGGCATCCCGACGTTGGTATCCGCGTATCCAGATTGGTGAATGGCAAGTGGACCTGGCCAGAAGAGGTCGTCAACGGTATAATCAATGATACGCTCCGTTATCCATGCTGGAATCCTGTGCTGTTCATGCCGAAAGGTGGTCCTCTGATGCTTTTCTACAAGGTTGGGCCTGATCCGCGTAGCTGGTGGGGCATGGTAATAACCTCCACGGATAATGGAAAGACTTGGTCAAAACCAGTAAAGATGGGAGAAGACAAGAAAATCGGTCATTTGATCGGTCCGGTCAAAAACAAACCCACTCAATTGGCGGATGGCACCATCATTTCTCCGTCCAGTACCGAATATATGGTGGGGAAGGAAACGTACTGGAAAGTACACTTCGAAATCAGCCGGGACGGGGGCAAAACCTGGCGCGTTGTGGGGCCAATCAATGACGGAGTTGAATTCGATGCTATCCAGCCCAGTCTGCTGACCTACGCCAACGGAAGCCTACAGGCCATCGGCCGGACCCGGCAGAATGTTGTTTTTCAGACCTGGTCGACCGATAAGGGAAATACGTGGAGTAAGCTCACAGGATTAGATTTACCCAATCCGAATTCGGGGACCGACGCCGTTACGCTCCGGGACGGTCGACAGTTGCTGATTTATAACCACACCACCCAGCAGGGCAACGAACCCAAAGGTCGAAACATGCTGAACCTGGCCGTATCGGTAGACGGTAAATCGTGGAAGCCGGTGATGACGTTAGAAAATGTACCAAATGAGCATGGATATTCCTATCCCGCCATCATCCAGTCAGCGGATGGGAAGGTACATATCACCTACACCTATAACCGGTACTCAGTCAAGTACGGGGTGATTGATCCGATGAAACTGAAAGACTAATTAAGGCACTATACCAATGAGTAGAGTTTACTCGGCTTGATTCGTATTGTGCGCCTACAAGCGTGCGGAGGTCTGATGCAACCGAGCGGGATTAGCACTAACCACCCGCAGATTGAGCAAACTACAAGAAGAACATCAAAACGTGTGGGAAAAGTAAGGTCAGGCTGTCATTGGAGTAGATACAATAGCTGAGGCCGGAAATCAGGAAAGTAGACTCGGAAACAATTACCTCATTCTTCGTTTAAAATCTTTGTGCCTCGGCTCAGAGGCAACTCATCTGAACTCGGACCTGTGGGCGCTTATAATCGACACTTTGTCGGTGAACACGCGTTCGTACATTGCCTGTCCCCAGAAACCAGCTTTCATACAACGTACTGACTATTCCTTTGACCGAACAAAAGGCATTTGCGGCAAAACCAAAGGGAGTCACCAAGCGTGTGAACGCTTAAAAGCCTTAATCTATCTGGGTATCATATCAAATCTTCAAGGATATTATGAGCGCAACCTGAACGAAGGCATGCGGTCATTAGCGCGGCCGCAGCAAGCTGATTTACGAGTCCGCGCTGTTGTGCGTCGGGTCCAGAAATATGCTACGTCAAAAACTATGTGCCTGCCCTTGCGTAATTCATAGAAATTGGTGCAGTAGCATTCTACAAGTTTAGTTCTTCCACTACGTTTGCCATTTTTCCACTCTTGATTCACAATCAAATTAAATTGGTCTTTACCTGTCACCCAATCGCTATTATTCAGTCTTAAAAGAGATACCTGGTAGATTATAGTCTATCGAACCCAGGTTAAGTAACTTTCTTGTTGATTAAGGTAGCTAGTTAGTTCTCTACACGCTCGTTGTATGCAGCGATTGATTCTGAAGTTTCTGTACGTAGTAGCCACACTCAAAAACCCAGGTATACGACGCGATCTACGCTATTTTGTGCGGGATAATTATTTCTGCCGATTAAACCAGGTTCGGTTTGTAGCGCAGGATTTCTTCATCAAAAAGAAGTACAAGGTCATTGAATACCACGGCGAGTTTCAGTCCGAAATCATCCATGTGCTGCCGTTTGCTTATTGGCATCATTTGAACGGTACGCTCCTGCAAACCATCTCCTGTGCCGATACCAAAGAGTTTTATTTCTTCAGTGAGAACCATGATGAACGGTACCCAGTCCGGGAATGGCAGGCCGGATATGATTATTACGATGTACCCAGTATGACCCACGGTTCATCGTTTAAATCGGTGAAACGGGCGCAGGTGCCTCTAAAAGCACACTACCGCAATGAGTTGATCACCTTCGATAAACCGATACTGGTGATTGCCAACAAGTATAATATTGAGTGGGATAAGCCACCGATGAACTTTTTGAGCATCCCCGTGCTCGACAAGATTGTGTCGACTTATAAGGATCGTTATCAGATTATTTACAACCGGCCGCTGCCCACTCAGATTGTGGAGGACAACAGCGAGATTCTTGACCTCAACGAGCACCAATGGTTACGGGATACGTATCCCGAAGTAATTATGATGAGTGACCTGTTCGAACAGCACCGGACAGCTGTGCGGAATTTTAACCACCTGCAGCTCCTGGTTTATGCAAACTGTGATCGGTTCATATCTGTACACGGGGGTACGGCCGCCCTGGCCAGTTACTTCGGTGGTATCAACATCATTGTATCGAGTCCGGAAGGGGGAATGGAGCATCAGTTCAACGAGTACGCGACTATTTTCCCGGCCTTGTCAGGTGCTAAAATACTGCTCGCCAAGACCGATCAGGAAGTCCTTCCGTATCTCGAAACATACTATTAAAACCAGAAAATCGGGCGAGCTGCCCCTGTTTGCGCTTAAGGTCCAATATGGCTATGGTTGTTGCTAAAATCACAAGTGGTCTGGGAAATCAGTTGTTCCAGTATGCGCTGGCGCGTAGCCTTTCGCTGCGGAACCAGGCATCGCTTTACTTTGACCTCAGCTACTATAACCAGACGTATGCGTCGGATACGGCCCGGCTGTTCCGGCTTCAGCACTTCAATATCAACTATCGGGTATTAAACGCATCGCCATACCGATTCGTAGCGAAGGCCACGAAACTGCTACCCGGCCGTACATTGAAACCACTAATTGAACTCGTTCAGGAAAGACAGTTCCAGTTTAACCCCTCCGTATTACGTGCCAACGCTCGTTTGCTTACCCTCGACGGTTTCTGGCAATCCGAATCTTATTTTGAGACGTATGCAGATTTGATCAGGGCCGAACTTTCGTTTACGCACCAGCACGGACTTGCTTTCACTACGTATCAACGGGCCATTGAAACCAGTACGACGCCCGTTTCGGTACACATTCGTCGGGGTGACTACGTAGCGCATCCTGAGTTTAGCAAGACTTTTGGTTTCGTAGGACTCGACTATTACCAGGCCGCCATCGAACTATTGAAAAAGCAGTTCCCAAACCTACACCTGTTTGTATTCAGCGACGATCAGGCGTGGGTACAGGCCAATCTGGGGCTGGATGTACCCCACACTTTTGTTTCCAACATCGGCGAGAATGCTGATTTGGACGATCTACAGCTTATGAGTCTATGCCAGCATCACGTTATCGCCAATAGTTCGTATAGCTGGTGGGGAGCCTGGCTTAACCCGCTCAAAACGAAAAGAGTTATTGCGCCCAAACAGTGGTTCAGAAATAAGCCAGACTGTAATACCGACGATCTGATACCGCCCTCGTGGCTGCGGCTGTAGTCTATAGGAGGTGTACGAAAAAAGAGTAGCTCTGTTCTGTTCAACAAAGCACCGGATCAGAATCTAGACATGAACATTAAAGAAATTATCGACCGTAAGCCAGCTCTGAAACGATTCGTGCACTGGCTGCTGATTCCAGCAAACCAGGCTAGGCCCCGGCGTTGGGTCAGTTGGTTTGTCAATCCGTTTGTTCATGAACGGGCTCGGTCTTCTTCCATCCGGTCGCGTGCCCGCCTGGACGTACTGCCCTTTAATCCGTTTTCGATTGGCGCTTCGAGTACGGTCGAAGATTTTTGCGTGGTCAATAACGGTGTCGGTAGCGTACACATCGGCGAGCGCAGTCTGGTCGGTATCGGGTCCGTGCTGATTGGTCCGGTAACGATTGGTTCCGACGTAATCATCGCCCAGCACGTAGTGTTGTCGGGCCTTAACCATTCGTACGAAGATATTCAGGTGCCAATCTGCGAACAACCCGTCACGACGCACCGCATTGTTGTGGAAGATGAGTGTTGGCTGGGTGCTAATGTTACGGTTACCGCGGGCGTTACAATTGGCCGTCATTCCGTGGTAGCGGGTGGGAGTGTCGTTACCCGAAATGTACCGGCCTATACCGTTGTCGGTGGTAATCCAGCGCGCATCTTAAAGCAGTATGACCCTACATCCGGGCAGTGGGTAAAAAGCTCCCTGTCTTTGAACCCAAGTCAATAACTACTGGAGAGCCAAAACGTGGCCAGGTAACGTATCACTATCTCTTTTTAATCGAACTATTTGCAGACCGTTGGTTAATGAAAAACCCTCTACTGCCCGGCTGGATCGCTGAACATTTGTTTACGTACGACCCAGCGCAAGTCTCGTCCGAGCAATTCGAATCATTACGGAATCGGCTCGCCCAGTTCCGGACGGAAACCCCGCTGGTTTCGATCGTTATACCTGCTTACAATGAAGAAGCTAGTTTGTTAAATACGCTGTCGTCATTGGCAAGCCAACGGCTCACAATGCCTACCGAATTGCTCGTCGTTAACAATAACTCATCGGATCGGACGCAGGCGTTTTTAGATCAGTGTGGAGTTCGTTCCGTGCTGGAAACGCAGCCCGGCGTGGCGTATGCGCGTCAGGCGGGCTTGTTAGCAGCCAGGGGCCAGTTCGTGGCTAATGCTGACTCGGATTGCCTGTACCCGCCCGACTGGGTTAACGCCATTACCAGTCCGCTGCAAAAGTCAGCCATTGCCTGTACGTATGGCCTGTACTCGTTTCTGCCGCATCAGAACACATCCCGATTTGCCCTGGCCTGTTACGAACGCGTAAGCCATACCCTGAACTTTGCCCGGAGCTTTAATAAGCCTTACCTGAACGTATACGGATTTAATTTTGCGTTTCGGCGGGATGATGCGCTGGCGATTGGCGGCTATGCACTTGATTCAGGACCGGTAGGGTCCGTCGCTGAACTGGTTGAGGCCGGTAAAACGCCCCCTCCACCTTCGGCCAGACGGGGGGAAGATGGCTGGATGGCGCTGTCGTTACGTGAGCAGGGAAAAGGAGGTATCCACCGTGTTACGGATTCGCGGGCGCACGTCTGGACGAGTGCCCGGCGGTTGCTGGCGCACGGCAGTTTGGGAAAAGCCTTTATGGATCGGATTCGGCGCACCCTTAGCTAAACCACCTCTCCTAACCGGTGCTGTCGATTAGGAGAGCGCCTTATCCGTCACCAGAGCTGGCGCGGCCGCTGAGTGTACGGCCTGGTGAAGAACGGCTTCAAAGGCTTCGGCCCGTCTTTCCCAGGAGTTGGCTTTGGCCAGGTTAACCCGCTCCGCTACCCGTTCGGGGCTGTCGTCGGCTAGCGCGCGCCGAAGCGCCTGCGCGAAGGCTTCGGGCTCACGAGCCAATTCAACCACACCCTCAAAATCGTCAAGTATCGAAAACGGAGTGGAAACAACGGGCAGGCCAGCCGCTAAATACTCGTTGATTTTCAGAGGGTAAATTGTGTACGTGTGTTCATTACACAGATACGGAATGATGGCCACCTTCATGTTGGCCAGTAAGGCCGGAAGCGCCGGGGGCTGATGCGGGGGTGTAAACGTAACGTTTGGGTAAGCCGCCAGGCGCTGCGGGATCAGGGGTTGGTTGATTTCGCCAATAAACTGAAACGATACGTCCGGCATGGTGCGAACGCAGTACTCGACCAGCTCAAGATCCATTCGATTATCCATCGAGCCCAGATACCCGACCACCTGCTTTTGGGGCGGGTTTGCTTCGGCTAAAGCCAATGCCTGATTAAACAGGTCGAAATTGACGCCATTTTTGACGCAGAACGTATTGGGTTGCAACGCAGACTTAGCCTGACGTAGACTTTCCGACGTAGTAATGACCGACGTAACGCGCTGAATGTACTGCGGTTCGTAGCGGCTGCCGTGTCGGCTGATCCAGCTCTCAAACGATATTTCATCGAAGCAGTAGTAAACCGTAGCCAATTCGTTCAGCTTATCCAGCATGGGCATGCCAAATACCGGGTTCAGCGCATTGACGATTACCGGCCGACGCATATTTAATCGGCGCATGATCCGCTTCAGGCCGTTGATGAACCGATAGCTGTTCAGGGCGAGGAAACGGTCATGCAGCGCGTTGGGCAGCCAGTTGATGGGCAGCATGAGCGGGGGAGTCCAAACATAAACCACCTGCCCGTCTTTACCGGTCTTCTTCGTTAGCGAATCGGCTAGTCCAATCAGCTCCCGAACCGGAACATCCTGCTTTCCCTGAACGCCCCGTACCCAATCTTTCACGGTATACTGGTAGTCGATAAACAGAACAGGGTGACGGGCCGACAACTCGGTCATTAACTGCACCACCGACTTCTGAAAATCGCCTTCCCAGGTTGTTTGACTAACGCAGATGACACTGTCAAAACTATCCATACTACCTATTGCATTTTTGCCGTTACCGTCCACAGTTTGCCAGACGACAATACATTATTGCATGAACTGAATGTCGTAGTTGTACCGAATCTGTCTGTACACGTACCGGGCAACCGCAATGAGCGGATTATTGCTTTGTGTCCACTCCACCCGTTGTACGGTGCTGGGCTCAACGGCATCGTTCTCCTGCGAAAAAAGACTTTTGAAATCCGTAAAGAATAGTCCCCGGCCACCGCGCTGAATAAATGAAATACACATTTTGTACTCGGTGCGGTCACCGTGCAGCCCTTCGGCGTACCGGCCAAACTTGGTCAGGAACGAACTTCGGCGCAGATGAGGGTGATCGCTGTACACATAAATCTTCGTGTAGTTCAGCGCCCAGCGCGGCACATACATCTCGGCATATTCAGCCGTGAATGGCTTCAGGTACGGATAAGCGTAATAGGCGTAGAAGCGGACGATGTCCAGCGTCTGGTCTTCGTCCATAAAGCCCAGCGATTTTTTGAGCTGGTCGGGAAACGTTGGCTTAGGCACAAAGTCTTCCTGAACGTACAAGGTATACGGCGTTGTTACAGCATCCTGCCCCTTGTTCATATTGTGGCCCAGACCCCGATTCTTGGGAGTAGTGACGAGTAAGAAGCCATATTCCTTCTGCAAGCGAACGAGAACTTCCTGGTGCTCGGGTTTACTGCCATCGTCAGAGACAACGATTGCCGCGAAGGAGCAGGCCAGTTGAGACAACGTAGCGAGCAGCCGCTGAAGTGAATGGCTGCGGTTGTAATGCGTAATCAGTAAGGATACGTTGTCGAAGTGATAACTGACAGGAAGCATAGTGGTGAACTTACGTAAGTGCGTGACGATGGGTGCGTGTTGTCTCAACGGCTTTGGCAGTATCCCAGCGTTCGCAGGTCGTGAACAGAATCGAGTTGATAAACAGAAGCGTACTGGTTGGAAACTGCCCAAGTGTTGGGTTCGAATAACTCATCACCACTATACCAATAAACTCGGCCAGTAGAGCAACCATAATCTTAGTTAGCCACGGATCATTGATCTGCCAGACTTTATACGTACCGACGCAGATGATACCAGTCAGCATGAGCAGATAAAGAACGACACCCACTACCCCGGTCTCGATCCATAACTGAACGTACCAACTGTCGGGCGAAATCCGGGCAGCAAAGTGATTCGGCGAAAAGCGGTTTCCGGCATCCGTCGACGTACCAATTCCGGCTCCAAAGGGAAGGTCTTTCATGTAAGCCCGCAGCTTTCGCTGGTTTTCGAGCCGGAGCTGGAACGATGGGTCTTCGCCGGGGTGCAATGCCGTCCGCATGCGGTAGATCTGGTAATTGGAATCACCGATGTGCGTAAACATCAGGATGGCAAACAGAGGAGCGGCAACGCCTATGCTTAGCAGTATCGTCGTTACGTTACGTCGGAGCAGTAAGTAAGCCGGGTAACCAGCCAGGATAACAAACAACGCGCTGCGCGTTCCAGATACCGCAAACCCCCAAAAGAAGATAACTGCCAGACCAGCGTAGGCCAATTTTTTGAACCATGACCGGGCATCAAACACCCAGATCATGCAAATCAGGGTAAGACCAGCCATTTCGGCTCCGAATTGGGAAGCGTCGGTATAAAATGAGAAGCTACGCAACTGCCCGAACAGCATGTGCGTAGCCGCGCCAACTTCGTTCAGCCACTTAAGCTCCGCCGTCTCCAGTCCGATATACTGCTGTTTAAACGACCACAGACACGCCAGAAACGACCAGAAGAACCAGATTTTCAGGAATAGTTTAATGTCGTGGCGGCTGATGGGTACGACCAAGACGATCAGCGCAACGTATATCCAGTTCAGCGAGAAGTAACGCGCGTGAAAGAACCAGGCTAGGGGGTAGGGCGCTTCCGGATTGAAAAATTCTAAAATGGTGTAGAACAACCAGATCAGCAGCATGTAAAAAACAGGGTGGTGGAGCCGACTCCAGACCATCCGTTTGCCGTTGACGAGCACACTCACGACCGTTAGCGCGACCAGGCCGTCCAGACACAAACCAATCGGAATTTCAACCGGACTGAACCGGGGGAGTCCCAGCAGGAAGCCGAGGTTTACATACAGGAGAAGGCCAAATTTAGGTTCAGCCAGTATGCCAATCAGCCCTATGATCGCAATGGGTACGCCAACGGTCATTAACGCGCCCATAACGCCGAATGTGCCGATTAGCCAGCCCCCTACTATGGCCGTGATTACGCCAATGAAGCCGTATAACCAGCGGTTATCCCGGAAGACATCAAGTATCGAAAGGCCTCTGTCGAACATACAAATCGCTGTAACGAATTAGCGGCTTAAACGGCGCGCTCTGCTTTTTCCCATATCCCCGATAGATTGCCCCGCTGGAAACGGGCGAAACCCAGTAGTACGCACCAGTTCATGAACACAAAATAGAACGGTACGAACGTGAGTTTCCAACGCGTATGGCGGTTTTCCAGGGTATAACCTACGTAAGCTGTGGTATAAAAAAGTACCTGTAAGACAAGTATATACTGCCAAAATGTAGTAGCGGATTCACTAATCGGCAGCATCAGTAAAATTCCGTTCAGGATCAACAGCAAGGGCAGACAAAACGGAGTAACGGCCCAGCGTAGGACGCGGTGCGATACGTACTGAAAACTCAGCCAGCCGTACCGAAAAAAGTTGAGCAGATACGCTAGCCGCTGTATGGCCTGAAAGCCACCAGTAGCGATACGTACTTTTCGTTTCATCTCTTCGCTTACCGAATGAGAAGGCCGCTCCAGCGCATAGGCATCAGGTGCGTACTCAACGCGGTACCCGCGACCGGCAATGCGAAGGGAGATGATGAAGTCATCAAGCAACGTATCGGCTTCCACAGTTTCATAGAGCGCGGTACGGATCGCAAAGAGTTCGCCAGCCGCACCCACGATGGTGTGGAGCTGCGCGTCTAGTTTCTTCAGGAACGATTCGTACCGCCAGTAAAGACCTTCGCCACTGCCCGCGGCAGCCTCGCGCCCCTGCACTTGTATCCGCTTTTCGCCGGTTACGGCACCCACTTCCGCTGCCTCGAATCGTTTAACGAGCCGGCTCACCGCTTCGGGGTTGAGTTGGGTATTCGCGTCGGTAAATATGGTGATTGGGGTAGTTACCTGCCCCATAGCCCGGTTCATGGCAGCTATTTTTCCTAATCGTTGCGTACCGGAGATAATTGTAAGGTTCGGCACATCGGCCTTCCGCTGTTCGAGATATTCCTGAGAGCCGTCGGTGGAGCCTTCCATGACGAAAAGTAGATGAAGATGTTCGACCGGGTAATCCTGGTCTAAACAGTTCTGTAATTTATCGGCGAGGTAAGCGCGTTCGTTATACGCAGGAACGATCAACGTGACATCTGGAACGTACTCCGCTGCTTGATCTGGTGCCTGCTTTGCATTGGTCTTTCCCAGGATCTTCACCAGCAGCCAGGCAACAATGCCGTAGCCGAGGTAGGTATAGAAAACGATAAACGCTAAACCGAAGAACAGGCAACTAACGAGGTAGTAAAAGAAGGTCATTTGTAGACAAACGTTAAGGCGATTTCGGTTATACCGGCGATAGGCTGGTTGAGGTGAAGTTCCACATAACCCCTTTTAGGAATGCACGTGCGTGCTTTCGTTTCCCGGCAAGCAGATACGATGTTACGTGCTTGGGAACGACGCAACTAGCAAAGAACAGGTAAAAGACCAGGCGCTGAAACCTTGTACAGTGACGGCGCATGTACAGGATGCGGTTCCGCGTCAGATAATACGTTTTCAGCGGATTGTGTTCGCCAACCGACACCGACTCCTTATGCAGGATGGAAGCGGAAGGCTGGTAATAAATCAGAAAGCCCGCGTCTTTAATCCGCTGCGACCAGTCAAGCTCCTCGTAGTATAGAAAAAAGCGATCGGCAAACCGACCGACCTGATCGATCACTGCCCGTTTCACCATCATCGCGCAGCCGTGCGCAAAGTTGGTTGCCGAAGGATGATCGTAACGGCTGCTGTCGGGTTGCTTATAACCAATCGGCGTTGCCGTGCCGGTATACATGTTCATGGCGTTGTAACCGGCGTATTGAACGAGGTGAGGAGTATCGTAGAACTTGATTTTGGGACACGTAACGCCGACCTGATCATTGGCCGCGAACGGTTGCAACAGCTCATCGAGTAAGTCAGGATTCAGTTCTGTATCATTGTTCACGATAAAGAAGTAGTCGCCCTGAGCCTGCTGCATGCCCAGGTTATTACCCCCTGTAAAGCCCAGGTTAACCTCACTGCGAACGATGCGCAGACCTATATAGTCGGCCTCGTCAATGAGCGTAATCAACGCGGGTTGTGAGGCATTATCAACCACGATGATTTCGTAGTTTGGATACGTGAGCAGCCTGGACGACTCCAAAAACTGACGGGTTGTTTCTGCCTGATTGTAATTAATGGTAATGATCGATACCAGGGGCGAAGCCGTGAGTACCTGATCGGGAGTCTGTTGGTGGGTCGACCGAGCCGGGCGCTCTATACATTCTCCTGCTGCCATAAGCTAAATATGGTTTGCCAAATGATCGACATATCTGTTCTGAATGAGAAAGACTCGGCGTATTCAATGTCGAGCAGTGTCCGCTCCCGGTCCGACATCGGTCCCTGACCTCTGGCTCGTTTTTTCACCTGCCACAGTCCGGTAAGGCCCGCCGGGCCAGCAAATCGCTGCGCAAATTCATCAGTAGTTAATTTCTCGGCTTCGTATAGGGGAAGTGGCCGATTACCGACCAGCGACATATCGCCGAGGAGAATATTGAGGAGCTGAGGAAGTTCATCGATGCTGCTATTTCGTAGAAACGTACCCAACCGGGTAATTCTGGGATCGTTCCGAAACTTCATAAATTTCGCTACCTCTTCCGTCTCCTGTAAGTACAGCTTTTCGCAAACGGGCTTGTCCTGATCGAACAAAAGTTGCTGGCAGGAAACGCCCTGCTGACGACAGGCGCTACACAGAAATTCAGACGCATCATCGCTTGTTACCTCCACCGACGAAGTCGTTTTTTCTTTCGTATAGATGTTATTGGCGCTGAGGCTGCTCAACATCTGGTCGGCCATGGCGCGCATGGTCCGGAATTTATACATGTCAAAAATATGAAACCGGGCACCGGCTCGCTTCGATTTATAAAGAATAGGGCCCTTAGAGTCCAATTTTATTAATAGGGCAACAAGGACCAGGATTGGGGACAGAATGAGCAGGGCGGTCAGGGAAACCGTAATATCAATAGCCCGTTTCCACCAGGGTAATTTAAATGCTGGGGTAATGAGAGCTGGTTTGCCTTCCGGCAACGCATGTAGGAATGAGTTCAGCTCTAAATAGTAACTTACTTTGGTCTGTAAGTTTTGATTGCCTTCCGTAACAACGAGCACATCGGTTGCTCCGTTATCGAGTGCAGTTTTTACCGAGCGGCTATCCATGAAATTGCAAATCGTTAAAACCGGAATCGGTCGGGCGGAAAGCGTATTTCTGACGAGGGCAGTGATAACTGGGGTACTTTTCTTATCGGTGATTACCAGATGAACTTCAGAAGCACTGGTTAACCAATCCTGCGCTTCACTCGCGTCTTTGAACCGTGATACTAAACAGATTTCGCTAGCAATTGTGACAAGCCGATTGGCGATCAGGTCATTTTCCTCAACTAACAAAAGACGAAGCACGGTAGGTAGATTCAGTCACAGAGTTTATGTACCAACTATCTTGACGACTCAACCAGTACTGGTTGGCATAGATTTTGCGAAGTAGTTGCGGTGGCGTTGTCAAGAGGGATAAACACCAGAGTAATTTGCGTTTTCCGAGATAATATTTCGAAAAGTCGGCTAATTATAGGTAATAGTGTGGTCATTAGTGTGTGTCGTTTACGAGTTGGCATGGCATTTGCACAGATTTAACCGGTTGGTGTGGACTTGCCAGCTTGAAACCAGGTAAAAAAACTAAGCGGTTTGCGATACAACCGAATCCCGGAGCAACATGGATAAAATTCGAGACTTGAGCTGGCCGAAAGGTTTATTTTCCGCTCTTCCCCGAATTGTAAAGGGGTTCTCGCGTATGTTGTTCACGGATGTATCAACCCGACGTAGTAAAGCGTGCAGTCTGGCTTTCACTTCAAGGGGGTTAAACGGTTTAGTAATGAAGCTGTCGACGCCTTGCTCCAGACATTTTATACGAGTTCCGCTGTCAGCTGCGTTAGATAGAACAACAATTGGCGTATGACTCATCAACCGGCTCATGCGAATAAGTTTGGTAAGTTCGAGGCCGTCGAAAAACGGGAGATTTAATTCGGTTAGGACGCAATCGAATTGACTACCCTGAATCAATAAACGAGCCGCTTCCTGACCGGTTGTAGCTACTGTTACGATGAACTCTTTCTTAAAGCATTGTAATAGAATGTCTGCTACGTACGGATTCTCGTCGACTAAAAGCAAGCGATGTTTGGCGGTCATTGTACAAAAGTTTTGTTCTGAATGTGCGTCAGATTAGCTTTTAGACTACAGGGTTGATATTCGGTTACCATTTCTTCCTAAAAAATACATTTTCTACCATCTACGATCTGTCATATCCTGTTGAATACCCTTCGTAAATAGCTCGAGGTAGAATCGAAGCTAAATCTATATACATGTCTGTAAATCAATATATTATCTAGATATTTATGGGTACGTATTAACAGGTTGTACTACTTGCATATAGAAAAAGTTATACTATATATGTAAATAACAAAGCGGACATTCTTTGTTAATTATATATTAAGCGGTATGTACTTTTCGTTGACAGATGGTGCCATTTACTGGTAAAAACGCGAGCTGGGCCCCTAAGCCCGGCTTTTTTTGTAACATTGCCCTGCTAAATCAGCTTAGTAGATTATCGAAAACGAGCGTAATTCAGTATGAGTATTCCTATAGATCTGTCTGGTCAGACTCGTGTTGTCATCGAGCGTATAGTACCCGAACTCGATGATGGTCGTTTCCCGATCAAAGCTGTACCAGGCGATATTATTGCCGTAGAGGCCGACATTTTCGCCGACGGGCATGATTACCTATCTGCCCAATTGCTGTATAAACATATAGAAGATACCACCTGGACCGAGACACCCATGACTCTGCTGGGCAACGATCGCTGGGGAGCTTCATTTGTTGTTGAAAAGCAAGGTCAGTACAGGTATACGTTTGAAGCCTGGGTCGACCATCTGGCCTCCTGGCAACACGAAATTCACCTCAAAGTAGCCGATGGGCAACGGATTACCAGCGAACTGCTGGCCGGGGCTCAGTACGTTGATGGCATGCTGGAACGGGCTGGTGGCAAGCCGGCGGTGAAGAAAGGCGGCAAAAAGCAGAAAGCTTTACCACCCGTTGAGGAGTCAGCCGACGTACGGGCCCTGCGCGAGATGGCCGCACTGTTCAGAGACGAAAGTCGGTACGATGAGGCAGTATCGGTGGCAGAAAGTGATCAGTTTACATTTTACGCGAACCGGTATCCCGAGCGCCAGCACCCCAGTCGGTATCGACACGAGTTAGGCGTTGAGGTCGATCGGGCCCGAGCCGGATTCAGTACGTGGTATTGTTTATTTCCCCGATCCGCGTCGCGCGAGGAGGGGAAGCACGGTACGTTCCGGGACGTAGAGGCTTTGTTGCCGCGCATTTCAGGTATGGGCTTCGACGTATTATACCTGCCGCCCATTCACCCGATCGGGATGGCGCACCGAAAAGGTAAAAACAACTCGGTAGTGAGCCAACCGGGCGACCCTGGTGTACCCTACGGCATTGGCTCTGCCGAAGGAGGACACGATACGATTCATTCCGAGTTAGGTACAGTCGACGACTTTAAACACTTGATTGCCATTGCGGCCAACTATGGTATGGAAGTGGCAATGGACCTGGCCATTCAGTGCTCACCCGATCACCCCTGGGCCAAACAACACCCTGACTGGTTCAAGAAACGCCCGGATGGTACGATTCAGTACGCCGAAAATCCGCCTAAAAAGTACCAGGACATTTATCCGGTTTATTTTGAAACCGACGATTGGCGTAATCTCTGGGAAGAGTTGAAGCGGGTGCTGCTCGTCTGGGGCTCCTGGGGAGTTCGTATCGTTCGGGTTGATAATCCGCACACGAAGCCATTTGCGTTCTGGGAATGGGTCATTGCAGAGGTCAAGAAAGAATATCCGGATATGATCTTTCTTTCTGAAGCCTTCACCAAGCCTAAAGTGATGCAGGAGTTGGCAAAACGCGGATTTGCCCATTCTTATACGTATTATACCTGGCGAAATACAAAAGCGGAGTTGCAGGAATACCTGACGGAGTTGACCCAGAGCGAAATGAAATACTATTTCCGCCCGAACTTCTGGCCGACAACGCACGACATTAACCCGCATAGCCTGCAATCGGGGCATGAGCCGCAATTCCTGATTCGTTATTTTCTGGCTGCGACCTTATCGAGCAACTACGGTATTTATGGCCCGTCGTTCGAACTGATGGAGCACGTACCGTTTCCGGGAAAAGAGGAATACCTGAATTCGGAGAAATACGAGATCCGCTTGTGGGACTGGGAAAAAACGAACAAGCTAACCTATCTGATTTCGATAACGAACCGCATCCGTAAGGAAAATGCGGCCTTGCAAACGACCAACAACCTCACGTTCTGCAACGTTAACGACGATGCGATCATGGCGTATCTGAAAGTTTCGGGCGATAACCGGTTGCTGATCGTAGTGAACACCGATGCGTACCAACGTAGAGCCGCCATGGTTCAGGTTCCTATCTGGCAGTTGGGCATTAATTCCGAGCAGTCGTATACCGTCCATGATTTGCTGACCGGCGCTTACTACGTATGGCAGGGTGAATGGAACTACGTAGAATTAGACCCCTATGTACTGCCGATGCATTTGTTCCGTATTGAGATGTAATACGTATTGACTACATACTTTCTGTACCAAAACAGCATCCCGTTCACCAGGATGCTGTTTTGGTTCGGGGCCCGTTGATAGATTGCCTATTTGGCTCGAATCGCAATGACGGGGTCCATTCGGGAAGCGGAAAAAGCGGGTATAATACCTGATAAGATTCCGATAATGCTCGAGACCCCTAAGCCAAGAGCAATATTGCCCGCTGTTAGCTGTAGGTCCAGGCTGCCCAGACTTATGAAAGATAATAGGTAAACTAAAGTAATACCCGCTAAACCACCTACCAGACTGAGCAGTACGGCTTCGAAGAGAAACTGGAAGAGGACAAAGTAATTTTTGGCCCCCAGTGATTTCTGAATACCAATGATGTTGGTACGTTCCTTCACGCTCACGAACATGATGTTCGCGATGCCGAACCCGCCGATTAGAATTGAAAAGCCACCGATTACCCAACCTGCTACGGTCAATACGGAAAACAAACCGCTAATGGCCTGAGCCGCTGCTTCCGGACGGTTTATGGAGAAGTTATCATCCTGCGCCGGACGTAAACCTCGCCGGGTACGGAGCAGTCCGCGAATCTCGCTTTCCAGCTCCAGCAGCCCCTCGTCCTCCTCGTAACCTTTAATGGCAATGTCGATGTCAGGCCTTGCGGAGTGATACATCTTGGCAAAAGCGCCGAACGGAATCAGGCATTTAATATCCGGATTACCACCCACGTTTAGTATACTTTCCCCTTTTCGCCGTTGCACGCCAATAACCGTGAAATTGTTTCCGCTGATTTTGAAGGACTTCCCGATGGGATCCTGACCAGGAAATATATTGTCGGCTACGTCGGCACCAATGATGGCTACGTTACGGGATACGTCGATTTCCTGTTGGGTAAAATAGCGTCCCTGCTCGATCGGTACGTCCGAGATCTTGTTGTAATCGAACGTAGTGCCCTGAATCAGCGAGGCCATGCTGTTATTGCCCTGCTTGATCGTAACCCGTCCTTTGAAGTCCATGGCTACAATTGCCTGCGCATTTTCGAGCCGATCACTCAGGAACTTGAATTCGGTATACGTGGGCACTGGGCGCTGGAAGAACTTCCACCACTGGTATTCGCCCCCGAACGACCACGGCCACTTTTGCACGTAGACCACCTTATCGCCGATGAACGACAGACTGGTCCGTATGTTCCGCTCAAGTGAATCGACAAGGGTAAATACGGCAATGATGGCGAAGATACCGATCGTAACCCCTAGTAAGGAAAGGGTGGTACGTAAGAGGTTCGAGCGTAACGCCTGCCACGCAAATCGAAAACTTTCAAAAACCTGTCGAATGAATTGCATGGGAGCAAACGAGTGAAAGACAAACAAAGATACCATTTATACCGCTACTGCTCAATGTCTTTCGGATAGCCGTATCACTATGGCGGATAAATGGTTAATTGCCGACCGGTGGTCAAATCAATTGGCTTACAATTGAAAACGAAAGATATCAATCGTTGTCCTGAATGAGCAAATAGTTTCTGAGGATCATGAAACCCAGCAGTTCGATTGTAAAAAGAGAGAACAGGCTGACGCCCAGTCCAGTAAATGGTAATAAAAGGGCCGAGAAGCCTGCTGTAGCCGCCATGCCCCCGAATACCCATCGCATTCGTTGCCGATTCTTTTCCGCTGAAACCTCAATCCAGGCACTAAGTGGCAATACCAGGCCAATAAGCATCAGACCGGTTAGAAACATATTGGCTAGCCACAATTGGTTAAGCGATGCGCCAAAGTACCCAATTAGAGCCATTGGGACACCTGTCCCCAACATACCCGCCACATAGCGGTACCGGTCTCGTTGCCGATCATTCAACAAATGTCGCCCGTCGCGGTCGGTTAACATGAGAACATTGAACAAAGGATCAACGAACCAGGTAAGCCACAAAAACAGAATGAGTGTGAACTGAGCCACCTGAACCACGATACTGGGGTTCTCGATGCTATCAATCCAGCGAACGGCAAAGAACGTACCAATGATAAAAAACCACTGATTACTTCCTTTGAGGTTTGCTATCCAGAAATAATACCGCATGAAGAACCGATACAAGGGATTCTTGGCTTTAATGGCCTGTAGCATACCCTGCTCGGCCCAGGACATACCCGGCGAAATTCGTAGTGCTTCGGCAAAGTGAACGCGGGCCTGCTGGTGGTTACCTGCTTCGAGTAAAGCCCAGCCTGAACTGGCATGGCTGAACGCGTCGCCAGGGTCTTCAGCTAAGGTCTCTTTAATTGACGACGCAATCTCGTCAGTGCGGTGTAACTTGGTTAGAGCCAGGGTCCGCAAGTTTAGACAGATCGTATTGCCCGGATTAAGTCGGAGGCCTTCGTTTGCTGCGTCGAGTGCTTTATCGAAATCTTTCTGGTCAAAGTGCAGCGTACTGGCTGTTGCCCAAAACGCATCTTCACCGGGTGATAAGCTAATGGCTTCTTCAATGAGGGTAAGCGCTTCGTCTTCGCGCTTCAGGTGATTCAGAATCTGCGCTTTCAAATGCAGAATATACGGGTCATTGGGTTCACTGTGCAACAATCGATCGGCGAAGCCAAGGGCTTCGCTGTAGCGATCAAGTTGCATCAGGGTGTATGCCTGATAGAGCAGCGGCTCGTACTGATCGGGATTGTCAGCTATGGCTTGCTGGAAAGCGGTGAGTGCCTGTTCGTAGCGATGCTGCTCATACAGTAATTTACCACGTTCAAGATTAAGGTTTTCGGTGAGCATTTTGGGGGAC
The DNA here is from genome assembly GCF_054780635.1 of Spirosoma knui. NCBI lineage: Bacteria > Pseudomonadati > Bacteroidota > Cytophagia > Cytophagales > Cytophagaceae > Spirosoma > Spirosoma knui. Next base: position 144,988 of record NZ_BAAGVY010000001.1, read on the forward strand.
GTTTGCAGGTGATCGTTAGTTTCCGGAGAGTGAGCTAGCTGGCAATTTAAGCCTACAGCTACAGCCACTTCTGCGTTTTCATATAAGTTAATACAGCTTCATACTGGCCCGCTTCGTTGGCATACAGGGCGTAGTTTTTAGCCGACGAAAACCACTCTCGAACGGTGGGACGGTGTGCTTTAACGGCATCAAGCAGGTCGCTGGTTTTCAAGGGTACAGCCTGCCCAACTTTAAACGCCTGTAAGAGTTTTTGCTCAACGGCGCGGTCAACCACAGCATTTAGGTCCGCCCCAGAATAGGACTCGGTTCGTTTAGCCACCGCTTGAATATCGACGTCCTGCTTGGGAACATCTTGTAGGTGAAGCCGCAGGATCTCCTCGCGGGCGGGCTGATCGGGCGGGGCAACAAAAATCATTCGGTCGAAGCGACCAGGCCGACGAAAGGCGCTATCTAAGTACCAGGGCGAGTTCGTTGCTGCTAACACAAGAACGCCTTCATTTGAGTAACGCACGCCATCAAGCTCGTCCAGGAATTGATTGATTACCGTACGAGCCGCGCTCTTACGCATATCATTCCGGCTTGCCCCAATTGCATCGACCTCGTCAAAGAACAGCACGCAGGGAGCGGAGGCCCGCGCTTGCTGAAACAGGTCGTGGAGGTTACGTTCACTGTTGCCGAGCCACATATCCAGAATGTCATTCAATCCTACCGATAAGAACGCAGCATTAATTTCACCGGCTGTAGCACGAGCCAAGTACGTTTTGCCACAGCCTGGGGGGCCGTATAGAAGCATGCCGCCACCTGTTTTCTTGCCGTAGGCTTTGTACAGTTCAGGACGGGTGAGCGGGAAAATAATTTTTAACGCAATCTCCTCTTTTACGCCTTCCATACCGCCTACATCAGCAAAGCGGATCGATGGCCGTTCCGTTTCCAATGCGAACGAACCTTCCGGTTCTTCGTCTGTCCGCAAACGTACCGGTTCTGATTTATCGAGGGAGTGCAGTTGTTGTGTAATAGAGTCGTCCAGAGCATTATCGCGAAGAGCCGGGTCGAGCAGCACAGCGCGTTGATAATGATCGTAGGCTTCGGCTGGCTGTTTTTGAGTGAGTAGTAGCCGGGCAAGTGACAAATGGGCTTCGGCGTTGTTTTGCTGAGCCAGTTCTTCAAGCAATACCAGGGCGGCCTCGGGTTTCCCGTTCTGGTGGAAAGCGGTAGCCAATCCTAACTTTAATCGGACATTGTCGGGTTGAAGCTGCAAAGCCTCGCGAAAGGTTGCTTCCGCTTCTGCGTACTGGTGAGTGGTGAGTAATGCATTGGCCAGCATTTGGCGCAGTACTACGTTTTCGGGCGATAAGTGAACCGCTTCCCGAAGATTGATCAGGTCAGTGGGTGAGTACATAAAAAAGACGCAACAAAGCAGCAAGATACAGGATATAACTGTAGAGTTTAATGATCCGGATGCCAAGAATAATGCGTTATTTTATAGATTAGTGGTTTCTGATGACAACCTGGATATCTATGAATCGACCCGTACTTCTTTTACTTGGGCTGCCGCTTGCCCTGTTTTCAGCCTGCAAAACGCAATCGCCTGCCACCACGGCGTCGGGCAGCAAGGTGCAGGAAAGCCAGGGTGTTTATCAGTACCGCGACGAGGACCCAACTGTAAAGCCGTTTTACTCGGATCGGGTTGGCGTGACTGGGCGTAATGGCATGGTGGCGTCGGCGCATCCCGAGGCTTCACAGGTGGGCCTGAATATTCTAAAAGCGGGGGGTAACGCGGTCGACGCAGCTGTGGCCGTTCAGTTTGCCTTAGCCGTTGTGTATCCTGGCGCAGGCAATATTGGGGGCGGAGGATTTATGGTATACCGCGATCAGGCAGGCAAATCCTATACGCTCGATTATCGGGAGAAAGCACCGGGTAAGGCGACCCAGAATATGTATCTCGACTCGCTAGGCAACGTTCGACCGGGGTTAAGTATTACGGGGCATCTGGCGAGTGGCGTTCCGGGTTCCGTAGATGGTATGGCCGAAGCGCATAAACGGTTCGGTAAACTTCCCTGGGCGCAGGTGCTGCAACCCGCCGTTGACTTGGCGCAAAAAGGTTTTGCTTTAACCGAGCGAGACGCACTGGGGCTAAACCGCATTAAGAATGACCTGAACACGATCAATCCGGGTAAACCATATTTCCTGAAGAGCGCGAACCCGGCCGATACGGTTACCTGGCACAAAGGCGATGTATTCGTACAGACTGATTTAGCCAATACTCTGCAACGCATACAGGCGCAGGGACGGGCCGGTTTTTACGAAGGTGAAACGGCTCGTTTACTGGCCGAAGAGATGCAGCGCGGCAACGGGTTGATTACGGAAGAGGACCTCCGGAATTACCACTCCGTCTGGCGCGATCCGATTCAGGCTAGGTACAAGAACTACACGGTAATCACCATGCCGCCTACCTCCAGCGGGGGCGTAGCATTGGTGCAACTGATGCGGTTTACGGAGCCGTATCCGTTACGTCGCTGGGGCTGGAACCGGGATTCGACCGTGCAGGTGATGATCGAAGCCGAACGACGCGTGTATGCCGACCGGGCTAAATTCTTAGGTGATCCTGACTTTGTGAAGGTGCCCGTTGATAAACTGACAAGCGTCGATTACCTCAAAAGCCGCTGGACGGACTTCTCCTTTACGAAGGCTACTGACAGTAAAGCCGTGAAAGGGGGGAGTGTTCCAGGTTACGAAAGTCTGGAGACAACGCACTTTTCGGTAGTAGACAAAGATGGGAACGCCGTCAGCATCACAACGACCCTGAACGGAGGCTATGGGAGCCGAGTGGTGATCGGTGGCGCTGGTTTCTTTATGAACAACGAGATGGACGACTTTAGCGTCAAACCCGGCGTACCGAATATGTTTGGCTTAATTGGCAACCAGGCGAATGCCATTGCTCCCCATAAACGGATGCTATCGTCCATGACGCCAACTATTCTGGAGAAAGACGGTAAACTGTTTATGGTGGTCGGAACGCCCGGCGGTTCAACGATCATTACGTCGGTTTACCAAACGATCCTGAACGTAATCGAGCACGGCATGACGATGCAGCAGGCGGTAAATGCCTTGAAATTCCACCACCAGTGGCTTCCCGACAAAACTACGTTTGAAAATGGTGCGTTCTCCGACGCGACCATACAGGCCTTGCAGAACCGGGGTTACGTATTGGAAAAGCTAACGAACACACTCGGCCGAATGGACTGCGTGTTGATTCGGCCGGATGGCTCCTACGAAGGCGCATCTGATCCGCGTGCCGATAATACAGCGAGGGGGTATTAGTGCAGTAAGTGAAGTGAGTATAGTAAGTAAAGTATGTCACCGTATTACAGCCTGTTTATTTACTACACTCACTACACTTACTTCAATCCAAGGCGTTTTTGAGCTGTTTGGCTTGTTCCTTGTGCTTTTTGTCGTCGTCAAGGACCTTCTTGGCGAAAGTTTTAACGGCGTCGGTGGGAGCGTCGTCCTCCAGGTCATCGGCGGCATCGAGTGCGTTGTCGTTGAGAGAAGCCATGTAGTCGAGATACTGGACGTCAAATTCGGTGCCGGCTTTCATGTCGTTCATCTTGCTGACGTAGTCTTTACTTTTGTTCGTCAACGTAGTGGGCAGCACTACGTTCATCTGCTTGGAAACTGCCTGTAGCGTCCGGTCGTCACGCTGATGATCGTTCATGACCGTCCGGGCATACGCTTTAACTTCAGGATTCGTTGCTTTCTGCGTAGCAAGTTGACTAAGTTCGTATTCCGTCATGCTGATATTGGCCAGCTCAACCATATATTGGGCTACTTTCTTGGCCTCTTCTTTAGCATCGCTGCTAACGGCAACCGCCTGTTTGTCGATACGTTCCTCGTTGATCTTGTTGGCCTTTTCGGCACTATCGTTATTCGATGTGCAGCCATACGCCAATCCAAGGCTAAGGCTTATGAAGGCAAATGTGCTAAGTCGCATGATATGTAATAAAGCGTACGTAGTAAAAACTCACAACAATGGTGCTTGTTTGCAAGTCACCGTAGAGAGAATCTGTACCGTCTATGAACGATCAGTTAACTGCGCTCTTCAGCTCCATTGCCTTATCCATGTCCTGCTGGTTGACGGCCATTAGGTTTTCGATGAAACTCATCAGGGCAGGTTTGTCTGTGTTCTTGATCAGGTTCTTGGCTTTACTGACTGAATTGTCGTTCAGTTCGGCCATAAACCTCAGGTACTGTTTGTCAAAATCCGGGCCGGGCTCTTCTTGCTGAAGCATGGCTACCATCGTTTGGCTGTCTTCCGAAAGGGCGGCCGGAAGTCCGATTCTGTACTGCCGGGCCTGCGCGCTGAGGGCTCGCCTTTTCTCAAGGCTGTACTGACGAACGATCTGCAGCGCGAAGTTTTTTACGGTAGGCGTCGCAGCGCGTTGGCTGGCTAGTTCGCTCAACCTGAACTTGGTCAACTCGGTATTTGACAAGTCAACCATGTATTTTGCTACGTTCTCCTGCCCGGATTCCGAGCTGGCCGATACGGTTCGTGCCGTATGCGGCTCCCCACGCTCTATATTTTGTTTGTTAACCTCCTGGGTAATTTGGGTACTATCCTGCGTTGATGAGCAGGCGCTTGTTAAGAAGACTATTGAGACTAGTAAACAACCGACGGTTTGGTTTCTCATAACGATACTACTTTAAGCGAGTAGTCGTTCGGTTAACAGGCTGTTCCAGGCATTGTTTGAAGAGTCAATACGTAATTAGGCATTCGTTTGCAGTAGCGTTAGCCAGGCTTCGCGTACGTTGTTTTCGGCCAGTAGCTGCTTCGCGCGGAGGTGGAGTAAGTCGGGGAGATACTGACAGCCGGATCTGGCTTCGTCGAATAGTTCATTCAGGACACCGGAGACCCGAAACGCATCCACCTCATCAGCAGTAGGAAGGGCAGCAAAACTTCCAAGTTTCCCCAAATCATTCCCCGTGAGAATCGCGCTAGTACGTATGGTCGCTGGCATTTGATCGACACCGATGCCTGCCTTAGGACGGGCAACTTCAAACAAGGCGTCACCGTGCGCACGAGCGTACCAATCGCCACCCATCCGGCCAATCAGGTCAAGGCGATGCGGGTCAATAGCGCCGTTTTCGGTAAAGATATCGTCGTGCAGATGGGCCATAACTACCTCGCAAATCACCAGATGACCAGCACCCGGCTTTTCTCCCCCGGTCAGAATGATTTGCCGAACGACACACTCATAAGCGGCTGGCGATTCGGCTACTCTCGGCGGACGAACCCGATCAGACGGTACCGCAGTAAACCCCGCTTTGTCAAACTCATTGATCCCCCGTTCAAATTCGGCGCTGGCCAGCGACATCTGCTCAACCATAGCGTAGTTGACGATGTTGATAACCACTTCCCCAACTTCCTCGAGGTTAAGAAGCGTGTGTTTTTTGTGACCGTGCCGATTAATACTCGGGGCAAATACCAGCGTTGGTGGGTTATACCCAAAAATATTGAAGAAGCTGAAAGGACTTAGGTTGACGTTGCCTTCGGCGTCAATGGTACTGGCGAAGGCAATGGGACGCGGACCGATCGTGCCGATCATGAACTTGTAAAATTCATTCGGTTGCAGATCAGCGGGGTTAATAGTTCTCATAGATGACTAGTTTGGAGCCGAACGTTGAGTCCGGTAATACAATTGAACGCCAAACCCGAGGCTTATCGAAATGGTTCGACCGGTGCTGCTCCCAAAACCGGGGACGTACATGGATGGTGGTGCCGATGCATTATAACCTATCGTTAGACCAGCTCCCAGTCGGGCGGTTGTGTGAAGCTCGAATCGATCGGACAAGCGGGTGATGCCGCCAATATGCGGTTCGATACCCACAACGGCTTTGGTTTGAGTCGGCAGCGAACGTGTATAATCGCCATAGGTCGCCCCAGGAAACGTGAAGCTCCCCCCTTGTTGATACACCGAAATGATACCCTGCCAGCCAATTAATACGTTTTTCTTGTTGATCCTATCTAGGCCTACTTTCAGATAGAACCCCTCGTATGCCTGGTTCATGTTACGTAATACGGTTCTTGTCGTGAGGCTGGCGTATCCGGGCTGAAGGGTTAATGTATTCGTTGATAACGGAATTTTAATAGTTGGCTCAAGTAGCGTAGCCTGCCGAAACAGCGGCCATCCGTTCGTAGCGGTCAGTACTAATTTAGTCGCATCGATGCCAATGAGTACGGACCGGTCTGTCTGTGACAAACCGACCATGGGCCAGAGCAGTAATAAACAGGTAATGACGCGGTTCATGGCTGGAGGTAAACGGTAATGCCTGTAACATCGGGACCGGGCGATTTGAAAATACCTCCGCCTTCATAGTTCAGAGACGCACTAGCCTGAGGGAAAGTAGTCCTCAAAATATTTTTTCTGGCAGGCGCAGCCAGATCAAGCACGTAGCCGCACTTGGTACTCTGATAAGAAAAAGTACGTTGATAGCGCACGGTTAATGTGTCAGTGCGACTCGCCTGAACAAACACGTACGTAGTACTATCCGCGTTGAGCGATAGAGGCAGCGAAATAAGGCTGTCGGCTGGAACGTTTGATCGGTTCAGCGCCCCGTTGAGACTACTAATTTGCGAAAAAATAACACGATTAACAGGAGCAGACGGGGGACGAGTAATTAAAATCGTAAGTGAAGGCTCACCGTCTGGACCACAACGCTCACAGCTGCTTAAGCCACTGATAACGAATAGACCAACGCAAAAGAGATAGAGATAGCGCATAGCGAAGACAAGACCCCTACGTTAGTCGAGCCGTTGTATGGCTGGTAAAACTTTGCCTGATACGTTACCCAGGTCAACCCGAACCCCGTTTAAGAAACCCCAGCCCCGAAGCTCAACTGTATCGCCATCTTCCAGAAACGTTCGGGTTGAACCGTCTGGTAGATGGAGCAGGCGCGTGCCATTCCAGCTTAGTTCGAGTAATGAACCGTAACTGCCAGGCGTATCACCAGAGACGGTACCGGTGGCTAATACGTCGCCAACTTGTAAGTTGCAGCCGTTAACCGTATGATGCGCAATCATCTGGGCGAAGCTCCAATACAGGTATCTGGCGTTGGTACGACTGATAATGACCTCGTTTTCGCCTTTGGGACGTAAAACGACCTCTAGATTCAGATCAAAATGGCTGGATGTATTTTCCGGCTTTGCTGGCTGTAAGTAAGCGAGTGGTGCTGGCTCCTGAGCAGGGCCCGCAATTCGAAAAGGCTCTAAATCATCAAGCGGAACGACCCAGGCCGACATAGACGAGCCGAAATTCTTCCCTAGAAAGGGACCCAGGGGTTGATATTCCCAGCGTTGAATGTCACGCGCCGACCAGTCGTTGAACAACGTAACGCCAAATATGTACTCTTCAGCTTCATCAACCGCGATCGGTTGCCCTAACGGGTTACTTTTGCCAACGATTAAGCCCAGTTCAAGCTCGAAATCCAGCGCTTGCGACGGACCAAACGTAACCTTGCCATCCTGCATGAACTGACCCTGCGGCCGACGAATGCCGGTGCCGGACACGACGATGGAGGATGCACGACCGTGGTAAGCCACAGGTAACTGTCGATAGTTGGGTAGCAACGGATCAGCATCGGGACGAAACATGCGCCCTACGTTCTCGGCGTGGTGGATGCCTGCGTAAAAATCGGTGTAATCACCAATTCGTACGGGAAGATGCATGGTCACCCGCGATTGATGGATAAATACCTGATCGTGAACAGCAGCAATAGCGGCACTTTCATCGCTGAGTAGCGCTTTCAAATGTTCGTTCACTGCGTGCCATACTGGCTTGCCTAACGTAATGAAATCATTCAGGTAAGGTTTGGCAAATACAGCCGGGTCGAGGTCAAGCGGATTGAAGTAGCCGAGCAGACCAACAATTTCTAAATCGAGCACATACTCGCCAACTTTTACGCCCACACGTGCGCTGGCAATATCGTAGCTAAAAATTCCGTACATCATAACACAGACAGCAGACTGGGCTACTCGCTCATGTTCATGTAAATCGAGTCCATAATCCGGACAAAGTGCTGATAATCTTCATCGCTCAGATCCCCCCAGCCTTTCCGGCGCATGGCTGATACAACCGGTAAGACCTGCCCATGTTTGGTTTCACCCGCTGGCGTCAGATAAACCAGAAACTTACGTCGATCATTATCGGCCATACGACGCTCTGTAAGGCCTTTCTGGCAGAGGATGTCGATAATACGGGTAACGGTTGGGGCGTCTTTGGTGGTTAGTTCAGATAAGGTGTTTTGACTGATACCCGGATTGCGGAATAGGTGATCGATCACCACCCATTGATCAACCGTCAGATCAAAACCCGCATCGTTGAACTGCTTTTGCAGCGCATTTCGGATCTTTTTAATTGTGGTGTCAATCTTAAAAAAATATGCCCTCGTGTCAGATGGGTGAGTCATCGTTAGGAAACAGGAACCGGTTAATAGTTGGCCGTAATCAAGGATTACAGACAAAAATAGCCCAAACTAGCTGACTAACAATTCTTCTAACTTCTCCTCGATTTCCGGCACCGAACGGAATAGCTGTTCGTACGACTTGATTACGAAATACTGCTCCTGAAAATGATCAATGATATACGGCGTTTTCAGCAGCGTTTCAACATCGTATGGAATGCGTTTCGGTATGTCGCTCTCTAGGCTGTAAATCGTTTCACCGGGCGACGATAAGATGCCACCTCCGTAAATGCGCAAACCCTCTGGTTCCTGAATCAAACCAAATTCAACGGTGTACCAGTACAGCCGGGCAATCATTTCGATCGACTCTTCGTGGTCCACGAACTTCAGGGCAATGTGGCTCAACGCGGCCAGAAAATCGCAGAAGTGTTGATTGGTCAATACCGGAACGTGACCGAACGTATCGTGAAACATGTCTGGCTCAGGCAGGTAATCGAGCTGATCCCGGCGACGGAGCCAGGTCGTTGCCGGAAACTGCCGATCGGCCATCAGTTCAAAAAACTCTCGGTTCCCAATTAAGCCAGGCACCGCAATAACCCGCCAGCCGGTTATGGGCAAGAGCCGAGGATTCAGGTCGCGTTCGAAGTTCGGAATCTTATCGTTCGGAAAACCCGTTGCGACAATTCCATCCATGTAAGCCTGACTGGCCCGGCCGGGCAGACGCTCCATTTGCCGCTCGAACAAGAGCTTCCAAACGGCCTGATCGTCGGCGGTATATTTAGAATAATCCTGAGTCATATTTTTGGGGGAGTTAAGAGCGAGGAGATAAGACGCGCCAGCATTCTCACCGCTCGGGCGGCCCCGTCCTATCTCCTCGCTCCTAACTCCTTTTTGTTACAACGTTCCCCGCAGCTCCTGTTCCCGCTCGATGGCTTCGAAAAGGGCTTTGAAATTGCCTTTTCCGAATGAACGGGCTCCTTTGCGCTGAATGATCTCGAAAAATAGGGTTGGACGGGGACAGACTGGCTTCGTGAATATCTGAAGCAGATACCCCTCATCGTCGCGATCGACCAGAATACCCAGTGGACGTAACGTCGCGATTTCTTCGTCGATCTGACCCACACGGTCGGCTAGATCATCGTAATACGCGTCCGGAACACTTAAGAATTCGACGCCACGGTCGCGCAGAGCGATTACCGTCTCCACAATGTTGTCGGTGGCTACGGCAATGTGCTGAATGCCGGGGCCGCCATAGAAGTCGAGATATTCTTCAATCTGCGACTTTTTCTTGCCTTCGGCTGGCTCGTTGATCGGGAATTTGACCCGGCCATTTCCGTTGGTCATTACCTTGCTCATAAGCGCCGTATAATCCGTCGAAATATCTTTATCGTCGAACGACACCAATTGCTGAAAGCCCATTACGTCGGCGTAGAACTGCATCCAGGTGTTCATCTCATTCCAGCCAACATTACCCACCATGTGATCAACGTATTTCAGCCCAGCGTCGGGTGGGCAGTACGTCGGATTCCAAGCTTTGTAGCCGGGCAGGAAAATGCCGTTGTACTGGCTGCGCTCAACGAAAATATGCACCGTGTCGCCATAGGTATGAATGCCCGACCGAACGACGTAGCCGTTCTCGTCTTCGTCGCGGGTCGGCTGCATAAAGGCTTTAGCGCCCCGGCTGGTGGTTTCTTGAAACGCTTTGGTGGCATCATCGACCCAGAGCGCGACCACGCGGACGCCATCGCCATGCTGATCAATGTGCCGACCTATTTCCGAATCACCGTGCAGAGGTGATGTAAGCACAAGCCGAATCTTACCCTGCTGTACTACGTACGATTCCCGGTCTTTCAGGCCGGTTGCCAACCCCGCATAAGCCACTGGCTGAAAGCCAAAGGCCGTCTGGAAATAATGTGCCGACTGGTGGGAGTTACCAACGTAAAGCTCAAGGTAATCGGTACCATTCAGGGGCAGAAAATCGGTAGGCTCCGTGGTTCTGATTTGTGGTTCGAGAATATCTACTGCTTCCATGTTTTGTTTGTTGATGTGTAAAGCGGGTGAAAACCCGCTCTGTTAATTGACCTGCTGATAGCGTTAGAAGAGGTTTGTATTGGTGAGAACCCATTATGTTGATTGACCTGCGGGTTTCCACCCGCGTTACTCTAGCCAGGACTTCCAATACTTACCATCATCCAGCCGCATTGCCTGTTCGGTGACCATCAGCGGACGGAACGTATCGACCATGACGGCGTATTCCTGCGTTTCTTTCTTGCCGATGCTACGTTCCATCGCCCCCGGTGCTGGCCCGTGCGGAATACCGCCGGGATGCAACGTAACGTGCCCCTGGGCAATGTCGTTACGACTCATGAAGTCGCCGTCTACGTAATAGATGACCTCGTCGGAGTCGATGTTCGAGTGGTTATACGGTGCCGGAATCGCTAACGGATGATAATCGAACAGACGAGGCACAAACGAGCACACCACGAACGTATCGGTCTGGAATGTCTGGTGTACTGGTGGCGGCTGATGCACACGCCCCGTTATCGGCTCGAAATTGAAGATCGAAAAGCCATACGGATAGTTGTAACCGTCCCAGCCGACGACATCAAATGGATGGCTGGCATACACCAGTGAATGCAGTGAACCCTGCTTTTTAATCTTCATCAGAAAATCGCCGACCTCATCGTGCGTTTCCAGATCACGTGGCCGAATAATATCGCGTTCGCAAAATGGCGAATGTTCAAGCAACTGACCAAAGTGGTTCCGATAGCGTTTGGGCGTATAAATCGGTGAGTGCGATTCAACGTACAAGAGTCTGTTATCGGACGTATCGAACTCGATCTGGTAGATCATACCCCGCGGGATCACGAGGTAGTCACCGTATTGAAACGGAACTGTTCCGAAAAGCGTCCGCAGTCGACCCGTACCCCGGTGAATGAACAGCATCTCGTCGGAGTCCGCGTTCTTATAAAAGTAGTCCGTCATGGACTGACGGGGAGCCGCTAACCCAAAAATAAGGTCGTTATTGACAAGGAGTGGCACCCGACTTTCGACAAAATCGTCGGTCGGCTCAACGTTGAACCCGATCAGCTTCCGGGCCAGCATATTTTTCTCGACGGCCAGCTTCGGCGTCATGTCAACGCTTTCTAATACGTCGCGCACCATTGTTGGCCGATGCACATGATACAGCAATGACGACATACCGTCGAAGCCGATGGTACCAAAAAGCTGTTCATAATACAACCCCGATCCATCAGGCTTAGCAAACTGCGTATGCCGCTTAGGAGGAATCTGACCGAGTGAGTGGTAGAATGGCATAACGTGTCGGTACGGCTTTCGTCTGGCCAATTCTGGAATGAATCAGCCAGACGTTTAAGCCTCATTGTTGATGAAGTATAATACTTGTTAAAGCAATAATTGTTTAACGTACAATTATAACGCTAATGGCATGAAATTGTATGTTGCGCAGAAATAATTTTATTAAAAATTGATTGCGCGGGTAAAATCACTATACTGAGCCTTCGGGTAGGTAGCCGTACCGCTTTTCTATAACTTTGACCGGGCAGTGCTAGAGGAAGGCCACTGCGCTAAGACTGACATTTTTTGTACTGATTATTCATAATTGAAATGCAACCAACACTTCTAATCTTGGCGGCCGGAATGGGTAGCCGCTACGGTGGTGTCAAACAGCTTGACCAGTTTGGTCCGCATGGCGAGACAATCATCGACTATTCCTTATTCGATGCGATCCGGGCGGGCTTCGGAAAAGTAGTCTTTATTATTCGCGAAGAACTACGCGACGATTTCGAAGAGGTCTTTAATCAGAAACTAGCCGGGAAGATTGAGGTCGATTATGCCATTCAGGCGCTAAGCTCGTATGTGCCGGAAGAACTGGGAGAAGTGAAACGGACAAAACCCTGGGGCACTGGGCACGCCATGCTATGCGCAAAAGACCATGTGAAAACGCCCTTCGCCGTTATCAACGCCGACGATTTCTATGGTCTCGAAGCCTTCCAGCTCATCGGCAACTTCTTGAAAACCGACACGGATGATCAACTGCATGCTATGGTGGGCTATGAGGTAAAGAACACGCTGTCGGAGAATGGCTCTGTGTCGCGGGGCGTATGTGCCGTGAGCGAGAATGGTAACCTGGCCTCTGTGATCGAGCGAACAAAAATCTACGAGAAAGACGGTCGGATTGTGTATGAAGAAGGGGAGGGTGTTACGCCTTTATCGCCCGATACACCAGTTTCCATGAATTTCTGGGGGTTCAAGCCCAGCGTGTTTCCGCTCGTGCAACACCAGTTTGAAAGCTACGCCATTGCCAACATCGACTCGCCCAAAGCTGAGTTTTACATTCCAACTGTTATGACAAACCTGATTCAAACCGATACGGGGCACTGCAAGGTATTCCGCAGCCGGTCGGCATGGTTTGGTGTAACCTATCCCGAAGACAAGCCAACGGTGCAAGCGTCGCTCAAACAACTGCATGACGAAGGGGCGTATCCTGATAAATTGTGGTAGCTACTAAAGGTTAGCATTAAGCCCTAGCTTACATCAAACAACACTATAAGCAAAAAGACCCCGCATACGTGGGGTCTTTTTGCTTAGCACTGCTATCAGTATTAACTGTTACGTTCGGGGAATTTTTCAACAATTCGCTCGGCTTCTTTGCTCAATTGAGCCGCAATACGAGCTGGGTCACCTACGGCGTTCTGAACCGAACCACGCCATACTAGTTTGCGAGTTCGCGCATCAACCATATCGACCACCAACGTACCGGCCTGGTACTGCTCCTGCGTGTATTGCTGACCGCCCCAGCCCCACCAGCTAGGTCCCCAGCCGCCATAGCCCCACCGGCCCCAACCTGCGTAAGGACCGTAATAAGGTGAGTTGGGCGTAGATACGGTACGTGTCTTGTCTTCGACAAAAAAGTGATAGCCTACGATCAGATCTGGCCGTGAATTAACCTGCTTCAAGCCTTTTTCAGTGAGCACTTTGCTCATCGTATTCTCTACATTCTCTGTTGCCAGTTGATTATAATACAATGGGTTTTGACCGGCTTTCACGTCCGAATCCATCCAGGCGAACGTTTTGTATTTGCTAAAGTTGGCCCGGCTGTTGCTATCAACAACTACCTTAGGGGCACAACCGTAAATTATGGCCAGTAAGCTGGCTATCATCAATATGCGTTTCATAACGTTTGTTGTTTACATGTTTTATATAAAATCTATAGATTAATAGAAATGTTTCGCTGCAAGCCTTATAAAAAGGCGGGGCCGACATCCAGTTAGGATTCGGCCCCGTGTTAAAACATGCATCAGTCAATACGTCGCTCGTCTACTTTAACGGCTTGGTCAGCTACTGAAGACTTGGGTGCTTTTTGTGCCAATCGGTTACGTCCTGATACGCTTTGGCAACGGCCAGAACCTTACCTTCTTCAAATAACTGCCCCATGAACGTAATGCTGGTCGGGGTATTCTGCTTTGTAAAGCCGTTTGGCAACACCACGCAGGGGTTTCCGGTCAGGTTCGTCAGCGTTAGGTTGCCACCTGCATACGTCGGGCTTATGTAGACGTCTAGTTTAGCTTCTTTAAGCTGCTTGTTCATGTCGTTGATTAGCTTCGTTCGGGCGCGATTCGCCTGTATGTATTCGACGGCGGGTACAAAGCGCGACGCCCGGAATTGGTTTGGCCAGGCGTTTTTGAGTTGCCGCACCATCTGATCATCACGTCCAGAGCGGGTCAACTCATCAAACGCTGCCGAAGCCTCAACGCCTAATAAAAAGGAGATTCGATTGGCTGGTACGCTCGTCGGTAGGTCGAATGGTACCAGCTCCGCACCCAATTTACGTAAGCTCTCCAGCGTGAGTGAATCGTTTGTTTTGCCTGGGTAATTCGTCTCAAACGCTTTTTTGACGTATCCAATCCGCATGCCTTTTAACGAAGCGGCTGGCGCATACCGAAATGGAGCCGCCATGACGGTGGGGTCATTGCCATCTGGCCCATAAATAGCATTAAAAACCAGAGCACAGTCTTCAACCGAACGAGCAATGGGGCCAATCTTATCCATGCTCCAACTCAATGCCATAGCCCCATGCCGACTCACTCGCCCAAACGTTGGGCGGAGACCGGTCGTCCCGCAAATCGTTGATGGCGATACGATAGAGCCAAGAGTTTCAGTGCCGATGCCGAAGGGTAACAGACCCGCTGAAACGGCCGATGCTGTTCCGGCTGACGAGCCACTAGAACCTGTTTCGGGCTTCCATGGGTTGCGCGTCATACCCCCAAACCAAACGTCGCCCATGGCTAACTCACCCAAGGTGGTTTTGGCGCACAGAACGGCTCCGGCTTCCTCCAATCGCTGGATAACGGTCGCATCCTGATTAAGGGTTTGGTCTTTGTACGGTACCGACCCCCAGGTTGTTTTGTACCCTTTTTTTGCCAGTAGATCTTTGGCACCATACGGAATTCCGTGCAACGGGCCGCGGTATTTTCCCGCTTTCAATTCAGCATCAGCACGTTTGGCCTGTTGGAGGGCCAGTTCCTCGGTCAGCGTAATCACGCAGAGCAGTTTGGGGTTGTACGTTTTGAGTCGATTCAGGAAAAACTGCGTCAGCTCAACCGATGAGAGCTGACGTGTCCGAATTAACTCACTCAACTGCCCGACGGTGTAGAAGGCCAGGTCTTCGCGGTTAGCGGGCAACGTTACGTTGCCCGCCGGTGACGCTTTGAACGACGAGGGGCCGGATGGCAGTTTGAAGCCCGCTGGCAGTGGGTTAAAATATAAGGCTGGTGCTACGTCATTCGGCAGTTCAACCCTACGCAGCTCCTCATAATTCGTACGAAAATTGGTTAAGTTGCCCAGCATCGAGTCGCGTTCGGCGGGGGTAAACTCCAGGCCGAACAACTGAGCGGCTACCTCCACCATGTCGGCGGTCAGGGGTTTCTTGGAGTCGTTAGAAGCTGTGATGAAGGCGCCAAGCAGGAAGCTTCCTGTGCAGGTGATAAGCAAAATAAGTACCGATTTTTTCATGCACTAAAATTAACAAAAGCCTCGTGCAATGTTGTTACCTGCGGAATCAGTAACTGGCTTTCATCGTTGTCAATGACATAATCGGCTAGGGCAACGCGCTGCTCATCGCTGATCTGTCGCTCAATAATGTTGAGGGTTTCGGCTTCCGAGCGGAACGGATCACGCTGCCGGATTCGGGCGAGTCGCAGGGGTATTGGCGCCTGAACCGTAATGACCCAGTTGAGCGAGTTGTTATCGCCAGCCGCTTTCATAATAGCGGCTTCTTTTATAACGTAAGGCTTATCGGCATGTTCCTGGACCCAAGCCTCTGTGTCGGCCATAACCCGTGGATGAATTACACCGTTTAGCCGCGACAGTAACGATGAATCCGCGAACACCTGAGATGCAACCCAACCCCGATTGTAATGTCCGGCGACATCATACGCATTCGTGCCTAACACACGGATAATATCGGCTTTGAGAATCGGGTCGTGTTCGGTCAACCACTTGGCCCGCTCATCGGCTACGTATACTGGAATACCCAGCGCCTGGAAAATCTGACATACCACACTCTTGCCCGAGCCGATGCCACCCGTAACGCCTACCTGATACGGTCTTTGGGTTGGCGTCTGGCTCATCGGCGGGCGCGCGTTGTGGGTTTAGGTTTTTGCGTCGAAGTAGGTTTTTGCGTAGCGGTCGGTGCCAGTGGCGGTGTTGGCAGTGGCGACAGGAGTTCACCAACCTCGAAGCTTACAGCTACACGATCAGCACTGGAATGAAGGAGCGGATGCCGTAGATTAGTCAAGGGAACTTCTTCGTCGTAATTATCGGCAATGCGCTTGCGAGGAATTTTTACGACCAACGTATCGGCCAGACCACGAACTAAGCGGGCGGGGCCATCGACCTGAATCGTACGGGGCGTCAGGTTGATTACGCTCGATACCACATAAGGCGGAACCAGGTTAATGTGCAGGCTGTCGGGAATTAGCCGGATGGTTTTGGTCATACGCCGGTCGAAATCCATCTCCAGCGTATCGGCCACTACGTAGTTAACCTGCAATTTCTTTACGTGTTCGGCCAGGGCGGCCGTTAACGAAGACGTATTGATAACACTAGCCTGCAACGGATTCTTGACTACGTAGTCGACTGGTTCGATGCGAAACGGAAGCCACGAATGACGTAACAATCCCCAACCGTCGCTCGATACGTTGACGGTAACCGTACGCGGCAGGGGAGACGTGGGTATAAACAGCGAATCGTTGTAAACGAAACGTACCGGGTACTCAACATTAAGCGTATACCCCGTTTTGTTCAGCGCGTTCAAAAACCAAAACAAAGCTGCAGCCGCCAGGCACAACAAGGCTTTAGTCGGCTGAAACGATTGTGCGTTTTGTTGGAAATTCAAAGCTGGTCAGTTAGGTAAGTGCAGTGAGCGAATGTAACGGAGTGCCGACAAGCAGCAGGATCCTGTTTCCCTGACAACCTGGTTAGCTCCTGGCTGACTACAGCTTTTCGGTTTCTACGGGCTTGCCGGTGGCTTCGCGGGAAATCGACGTTTTTTCAAAGGTCATCTTCACACCACGGTCAACTTCCAGGGTAACCGTAGTGCCTTCCACCGACACTACGCGGCCGTGCAGCCCGCCAATGGTAACTACGTTATCACCTTTCTTCAGGTTTTCGATAAACGTCTTCTGATCCTTCTGCTTTTTCTGCTGCGGTCGAATCATAAAGAAATAAAAGACGCCGATGATAGCCACCCAGAGCAATACGTTGTAAAGCATGGGGGTGCCGGAGCCTGCTGCGGCCTGTAGTAATATCGAATGCATAAGCGGGTTAATTAAGAGGTTTTAGTTGAATCGGCCTTGGGTTTTACCAACGCCCTGAATTGAAGATCGGTCATCGACGGATCGGTATTGGCGAAGATGGTAATGGTTTTATTCTGCTCACCACCTTTCCCCCGGCTGTTAAACCGTACCCGCACCGACGATTTGGCTCCTGGTGCTACTGGCTCACGCGGCCATTCGGGCGTTGTGCAGCCGCAGGAGGCTGTGATGTTGTTGATGATCAACGGAAACTCGCCGGTATTCGTAAATTCAAAAACGTGCTCAACCGTGTCTCCTTCCGTAAGGGTACCAAAGTCGTAAATGCCTTTTTCCGCAAAGGTAATTTTAGGCATCTTCCCAGAGGCAACCTCCTTAGATGCTTCGCCCTGCTGCCGGTTATCGCAACTGATCTGCCCGAAACTGACGGCGGTTATCGCTGCAATGAAAAGCCAACGTTTACTATGCATTCCAGGTTAAATTATCGGTAAACTATTCATTAGGTACCGTAAGCAGTTATCGCTGAGCCAAATGACTTATGGTGATAACTGCTTACGGGCCAATTCTCTACGCATTCTGCTGCTTGATTTGCGCCATCAAACGGTCTACATCTTCCAGCAGTCGTTCTGCTTTTTCGCGCGCGTCTTTTACAACGCGCTGTCCTTCGTTTTTCGATAAGTTCTCGGGCAGGTCCGCCGAGTTGATCAGATCATTCAGTAACTGTTCAATCTGCTCTCTGTACTTCGACAACCGGAACGACAGCCGATCGCGGGTAATTTCACCTTTATCGGGCGCATACAGCAAGCCAATAACAGCACCGGTAGCAATCCCGGTCAGCAAAAAGGTTAAATCACGGCCAATTCTGCTCATTTTCTTAAACGTTCTAAAGTTGTAGAGTTATAGAGTTACTGAGTTCTAAGGGTAGCCAGGCCAACTTTATAACCGCGACGGCGAACCGCTTACAACTTGACAACTTTATAATTCTTATTTGTTATCCAGCAAACCTCGTCCGCTTTTCCGAAGACGTCCCGACGTCTGTAGTTTTTCGGAAAGGTTGTCTAGAATTCCGTTGACAAACTTACCGCTTTTGGGCGTACTGTAGGCTTTTGCCAGTTCGATATATTCATTAATCGTTACTTTCACCGGAATGTTTGGGAAGTTGAGCAACTCACAAACAGCTAGTTTAAGAATTATTCTGTCGAGGATGGCTACGCGCTCAACGTCCCAGTTTTTAAGCTGATCGGTCAGCAACTGTTCGTAATCCGCATCGTTTTCGAGCGACTTCTCGAACAGGGTCGTCAAAAACAATTCGTCCTCTTCCCAGTCGTCGGTGAGTGGTTCGAGTTGTAATCCCCCTGCACTCTGGGCCGACTTTAACGTACGAATAGCTAAGCCACGGACCACTTCGCTGTTCTCGGCCCAACTCAGGTCGATTTCGGCCAAGTGATCCCGGATTACCTCGTGCTTAAATATCAATGTCCGCAGCACGTACTGTGCCAGCGCCTGATCTTCGTCGGCCGTATGCGTTTTTTGTTCGCAGTAGGCGCGGTACGTATCATCGGTCTTCAGCACCTCACGTAAGGCCTTGCGAACAAAGCCGAGGTCCTCGGTCCACGAAATGCCGTGCCGAACGGCTTCATTGCGGAGTGCCTGGTTTTCTGCCAGCGCTTTCACGACGCTGTTGTCGTTCAGATCCGACTCAAAGGGGAACGGAGCCTCATCAACATCACGGTACCGACGTTCGCGGTCGATGCGGGCGGCATGGCCCAGTTCAACCATCAGCAGCAAAATGCGCAGGTAATCGTCGTAGATACCGTTCACCTGCTTGATCATCATCTGAGCCAGGTGCTGACGGTCTTTCTTCGTACGAATCTGATAGAACAATAAGCCGTCGTTAGCCGCTTTGAGTACCTTTTGGGGAGCGTCTTCGTCCTGAGCGGGCTGATTGGTTTTGATGGCCTCTTCAAACAACAGACCGGCAAGCTTTCGGTAGCCTTCGAGTTGCCGCTTATTCTGCGGCAACATCGAGTTAAGGTCGGGTTGGAAAAGATCAGCAATGCCATCGAGAGCTAGTTGCTGATTAGAAAATTCGGCCTGTCGCAGAGCATATAATGCCTGCATGACCTTTATTCGGAGTAGTCGCCTATTGAGCATCCCGCCTAAAAACTAGTAAATCTACCGATAAGAAAAAGAACTGTCTGAACTGGTTGCAAAAATACGGAATCTACTGTATTTTTCCCAACCGAAACTATATGGCTTAACCTCTACTTCCTCTTTTATGTTCCCTGTTACGTGGCGATCCGGCCGTTCCCGTGCCGTCGCCGTCGCTTCCGTCCTCGCTCTGCTGTCTGGCTGCGGGCCGACCCGCTATGCGTACTTCCAGCCCCAACGAAATGCCATTGAGCGGCTGGCTCCTCCGTCAAATGAGCTTGTTGCCTCGGCCGATACGTTGCCGGAGGCCAGCCCCATTTCGATGCACACAAGCGCGGCATCCCTGAACGCCGACGTTGACTCCCCGGCCTCAGCGCTTACCATTGCAACCCAATATCCGGCATCGGCGCTAACGATAAACGCCAGCAGGCATCTGAACCCCGAAAGCCATTCGCCAAAGCGGCTGGGCCGGTTGTTTCGCTCAATTCCGGCCGCACACGTTGCTCCCCGGATGCAGACCATTGATCACAATAGTACGACTCGGCGAACGCATCCACTGGCGGTAATCGCGCTAGGTGTATCGGTACTGGGCTATGTTCCTCTACTGTTGGCGGCCAGCGGTACGTTGGTGTGGGTGCTGAGCGTAACGCTACCACTGGCAGCCGTGCTGATGGGAGCCGCCAGTCTGACAACGATCAATCGCAACAAGGACCGGTACCGGGGGCGGGGCTGGGCTATGGCTGCCATCATGCTCGGAACGGGGATTCTGGGTTTAGCGCTGGTTGCGATTGCTGCCGTGTCTAAAGTTGTTCTTCAGAAATAAGCTGAAAAAAGCAGAAATCGATCAGGTGAATCGGTGAATATACCTTTCACTCATTCGCCTGATCGATCCGTAATAACCTGCAACTTTTCGCGGATTCACGGGGTTAGGAACAAAAAGCGGTTCGGCCACCTGTGAAAGCACTTTCCTATCTTAACAAATACCTTCTCAAGTATAAATGGTACCTCATTCTGGGAACGGTATTTACCATCATTTCCAATCTGTTCGGCATCTTTCCGGCGCAACTGGTCCGGTACGCGCTTGACCTGGTGCGCGAGACGCTCGACATCTATTACCTCTACGATAAATCACCTTTACAATCTGCACTCTACGACGTTTTTGCCTTTAGCATCCTGCTCTTTGGCGTATTAACGCTCGTGATGGCGTTGCTGAAAGGATTCTTTCTGTTCCTGGTCCGCCAGACGCTGATTGTGATGTCGCGGCACGTGGAGTACGATTTGAAAAACGAGATATACGATCACTACCAGACGCTGCCACTAAGCTTTTACCGCCAGCATAATACCGGTGACTTGATGGCCCGGATTTCGGAAGATGTCAGTAAGGTACGGATGTACGTTGGGCCGAGTATCATGTACGGACTCAACCTGATCGTGCTGTTCATCCTGGTCATTACGTACATGGTAAGCATCAATGCCCGCTTGTCGCTCTACGTACTGTTGCCTTTGCCCATTTTGTCGGTAGCGATTTACATTGTCAACAACATCATTATCCGGCGCTCGGAAGAAATTCAGCGGAGTTTATCGAGGCTATCGACCTACGTTCAGGAAGCTTTTTCGGGTATCCGGGTCTTGAAAGCATTCGTCCAGGAAAACAATTCGGCGGCCAAGTTTGAGATCGAAAGCGATGAGTACCGGGCCAAATCACTCGGTCTGACGCGGGTCGATTCGCTGTTTTTCCCGATTGTAGCTATACTCGTCGGCTTGAGTAACGTACTGGTCGTATTTGTGGGCGGTCAGGAGATTCTGGCGGGTCGGCTGACACCGGGTAATATCACTGAATTTATCCTGTACGTGAACATGCTGACCTGGCCGGTGATGGCCCTCGGCTGGACAACCAGCCAGACGCAGCGGGCAGCTGCCTCGCAGGAACGTATCAATGAGTTTCTGAACATCAAAACCGACATCGTTTCGCAGAAAGACATTCAGCACACGATTAACGGCGAGATTGAGTTTAAGCATGTGCGGTTCGTCTATCCGGATTCGGGTATCATCGCCATCGACAATTTCTCGATGCACGTTCGGGCGGGGGAAACCGTGGCTATTCTGGGAACGACCGGCTCTGGCAAAAGTACCCTGGCTAACCTGCTGACGCGCATGTATGACGTATCGTCGGGCGAGATTTTGATTGACGGTATTCCCATCAAAGATTACAACCTGAACTCATTACGCGGCCAGATGGGCTACGTACCGCAGGACGTATTTTTATTCTCCGAAAGCATCAGCAACAACGTTCGCTTCGGTAAGCCGGACCTGCCGCAGGACCGGGTCGAACAGGCCGTTCGCGATGCTGACTTGTACCAGAACGTTATCGACTTCCCGGAGCAGTTTGAGACGCGGGTTGGTGAGCGGGGCGTTACGTTATCGGGTGGGCAAAAGCAACGCCTGAGCATTGCCCGTGCCATTGCCCGTGATCCCAAAATCCTGATTCTGGACGATTGCTTATCGGCGGTAGATACCAATACGGAAAATATCATCCTGAACAACCTCCGGCGCATCATGGCCGACCGCACATCGGTGGTGATTTCGCACCGCGTATCGTCGGCTAAACTGGCTGATTATATCATCATGCTCGATGATGGCAAGATCATTGAGCAGGGTACGCACGAAGAACTGCTGGCGCAAAATGGCGCTTACCGCGAATTATACGAGAAGCAGCTACAAACCGAAGAGGTGTAGAGCGATCAAGGAATTCCTACTTTTAGTGGGCGGGGATATTTCGGTATCTTCGCCTTTGTTGTTATGTAGCCTGGACGTCCACGTCCGGGGTCAGCGGCACGCTGACAAAAGACCGTTTTGATCAAGTAAGATATGGCTACTGAAAATCCCCGCGTTTGGTTCAAAAGCATTACGTTGGAGAACGTCCGCTCGTTCGGCTCGATGCAAACGATTTATTTAACTGAAGACGGTACAGAGAATGGCAAAGCTGCTCGCTGGAACATTATTTTAGGTGATAACGGGATAGGGAAGACGACTGTCTTAAAAGCAATATTTTTTGGTCATCATGTGATGACTTCAGACACTCAGATAAACCACCAGTTATTTAAAACTCATACATTGAAGCGCGGTGATTTTATACATTCTGAGATGAGGCTATTAAGCAGAATTAGATGGTCTTATTGTGTTAATAATATATCCGAAACAGGGTTTTCCATTGAATTAAAAGATAATGTTTACGAACATGACGGAGTGGCTCGGTTTTATGATGGCAAGAATCCTCTCCGTGATATTATGAGTTCTATATATAACAATAACCCGTCTGTGCAGGGATTTGGCGCCAATAGAAGATCTGATGAAATAAACACTCAACAAACAGGAGCGTCGGCTCTAAGCTTATTTGATGATAATGTAAGCCTTATAGGAGCTGAGACTTGGTTGATGCAAGCGGAATATGTTTCACTAAAGAATAAACAGAATGAAGGTCAATACGAGAAGGTAAGAAAGATATTATTAAAAATTTTAGAAGGGCAGGTACATGATATATTTACTAATGTAGATTTAGGTGTTACACCAACAGTATACTTTAAAACTAATTTTGGTAATGTAAGGCAGCGTGATCTTAGTCTCGGTTATAAAACCCTTATCGCATGGATGGTCGATTTTGCCAAAGGGTTACTTGACCGATATCCAGACAGTGAAAATCCGCTTGCCGAACCCGCTGTTTGCTTAGTCGATGAAATAGACCTGCACTTGCACCCAAAATTTCAACGGAATATAATTCAGTTTTTGACTGCGACGTTTCCTAATACACAGTTCATTGTTACGGCACACAGCCCACTAATAGTATTGGCTGCCGAAGAACGACCTCTCGACGCAAATATCATTCTGCTTAAACGTGAAGGTGACCAAACGGTTGTTGCAAACGATCCCGTAGATGTTAGTAATTGGAGTGTCGACCAGATTTTGAACAGCGATTTGTTTGGGCACGTGCCCGCACGTTCAGAGTCATTGACACAACTACAAACAGAGCGCGACAAGCTGTTAGCTAAGCAAAAACTGACAAAGAAAGAAAGTGCTCGACTGGCTGAATTAGATGAGAAAATCGGCTTTGTGCCTTCCGGACAAGATCAAACCGAAATTCAGGCTGAAACAATTATTCAGCGCTTAGCCGATGTGTTACGTCAACAGCAACAGGTGCAATGATTCGCGTCTCCAAATCGGATAACGTCCCGGCTCCGCTCGTACATAAAGGGATACCAGCTACGGCTGAAAACTGTCGGCTGTACGAAGCTACTCCAGATGCTTATAATACCGGCACAGCTAAGTTTGACATTGATTCAGGCATCTATGGCCATGAATCTGTAAAACAGCAATTGATTGATGAGCAACACGGTAAATGTTGCTTTTGCGAAGCTGACTTCCAAGCCAATGGCTTTGGCGATGTATAGCATTTTCGGCCTAAGGCTGGCTATACTGTAACCCGTACCGGAAAACTAAACCGGCCCGGTTATTATTGGCTAGCTTACGACTGGAACAACCTATTCTTTTCCTGCCAGATCTGTAATCAACGGTTTAAAAAGAATTACTTTCCTATCAGTGACGAAACGCTTCGCGCCAAGAACCATACATTCGATTATCGGCTTGAGCCACGTCAACTGATTGATCCTACACAAGATAATCCCGAAAATCACATTACGTTTAACCGACACATTCCAATAGCAAAGGATAACAAGGGGAAATTATCAATTACTGGTTTTGGCATTGATAGGCCAGAACTAAATCGGGTTCGGGAAAAATACTTGCAAAATGTAAAGAATAACGAGGCCTTTGCTAGAATTAATCTGGATAAACTGACAGAAGATGATCGGCAATATTATAGTCGTATAATGAATCAGTCGTGGCCTTTTCTAGAACAGTTAATCCTGACTGCTAAAGTATTCATGCAAAATGTTGCGCAAGACACTCAGCCTTTTGCCGCGATGGTGCGGGCGAACGTTCCCGAACTAGTTTAAACCAAGGGTAGGCGGTTGGGTTTTAAATGGTATGGCAGACGCATTACGTTTAGAACTATACACACCCGTTATCGATGACCGCCCGGTATTTGTATCGGGTAATTTCAACGACTGGCATTCTAATGCCGATGGTTTTCAGCTTCAGCCAACGGGGGAGGGTCATTACGTCTTTGAGTTTCCGAAGGATTTAGCCCTGCCTGATCCGGTCGAGTATAAATATACCAAAGGTGGCTGGGATCATGTCGAGTTGAGCTCAGCGGGTGAAGGTGTGCCGAACCGCGTTATGGCGTCCAGGGCACACGACGAACCAGACATTGTGCCGCACTGGCGATGGTTCGGGAAGCCGTTCAACGAGGAGTTTCTGCCCAAGCTCTATGGTGAAGAGTTCTATATGCCGCAGCTACATACCGACCGTCGGGTTACGGTTCTGCTGCCGTATGACTATGAGGCTAACCCCGAAAAGCGCTACCCGGTGCTGTACATGAACGACGGCCAAAATCTGGTCGGTGAGGGTACGGGGTACGGCAGTTGGCGCGTTGAAGAGAAGATGGCGATTTTAGCGAGTCGTCAGCACCACGATCTGATTGTCGTGTCTATTCATCACGGCGGAGAACAGCGCATTCAGGAATTTACGGTCGACAAAACGCGGCAGGCTGGCTACGGACGTGGGCGGGAATACCTCAAGTTCATTAACGAGACGCTCAAACCCGTCATCGACACCAATCTGCGGACTTTGTCTGATGCTGAGCATACGGGTATTGGCGGAAGCTCCCTGGGTGGGTTGATCAGTATTTACGGCGGCCTGATGCACCCCGCTACGTTCGGTCGGCTGATGGTTTTTTCGCCCTCGCTCTGGATTTCTCCCAAGATTTATTTCGATGCAATCAAATTCCAGGCCCCGGTACCCATGCGCGTATTCGTATACGGGGGCGAAGCTGAATCTAAATATATGGTGCCTAACTTAGAACGGTTTAAAGAGTCGTTGCAGAAGCAGCAGTACGGTGGCAATCCCATCGATGTACACTTATCCGTTCTTCCCGAAGGCACCCACGAAGAAGTCCACTGGAGCCGCGAGTTTCCTCGGGCGATCGAGTGGTTATTTTACGGCGAACACTACGATGCAAATTAACCTAGAAAAGCAGTCTCTCTTCACTGGAGACGTTATCATTCCGGTTGTCAAGACCGATGAACTGCACAATCAGCTGTCCCCAATTGCTGAACGCCTAAATATACCTGCTTCAGCGCTACAGCGCGATTTTAAAGCCGAGCAAAAGGAAACATTAGCCTTATACGCACCCGACGGTTCGAAAACGTATCTATTAGGCCTGGGCAAAAATCCGCAGGCGATGGACTGGTTGCGGGCGTTTCGAAAGCTGTTTTTCGACCAGAAAGCAAAACTGTCTGAACAGGTTAGCATTGATCTGGCCAACTTCGGGGGAGACGTAGTAGAATCTGTTGTCCTCGGTGTTCGCGGGGGCGCTTACGATCTCGGGCTTTACCAAACTGAGAAAACTGATACGCCTGTTATCTATTCGGATAGTGGTCAGTTGGTCATTCGTATTGCGCCCGATCAACATGAACGAGCGGAGATGGCATTAAGGCAGGGCGAAGCACTGGCTCAAACCCAGCGCGAAATTCTGGATCTGATGAATGCCCCCGCCAACTACAAACGGCCGCAGACGTTAGCCGACTGGGCGGAAGCATCGGGTAAACAGCACGGCTATGACGTAACGATTTTTGACAAGGCTGAACTCGAAAAACAAGGATTCGGCGCTTTGTTGAGCGTTAGCCAGGGAAGTGACGTACCACCCGTACTAATCATTACTGAATACAAGCCGGAAGGCGTGACCAACGCGCCCAAAGTTGGTCTGGTCGGCAAAGGCGTTACGTTCGATACGGGGGGCGTGTCCATTAAGCCGTCGACGAGCATGCACCTCATGAAAAGCGACATGGGCGGAGCTGCTGCCGTGCTAGGCACCGTAGAGGTAGCGGCTAAACTCAAGTTGCCGGTACACGTAATCGGCATTGTGCCGTCAACTGAAAACTCAACGGATGGGCGTTCTACCAAGCCGGGCGACGTAGTCACCTCATACAGCGGAAAAACCATCGAGGTGATCGATACTGATGCGGAAGGGCGGGTGATTCTGGCGGATGGTCTGAGTTATATGGTTCGTCAGTTTCAGCCCGATGTCTTGATTGATCTGGCAACGCTAACCGGCAGCGTAATCGCTACACTGGGCTATCATGCTGCCGGACTGTTTACGCCGAACGACGAGTTAGCCAGTCAACTAACTGCTGCCGCCGACCGCACCGGTGAACGATTATGGCGCCTGCCTGTTTGGGATGCGTATAAAGAAGATATCAAATCGGATGTCGCCGACGTAAAGAACTTCCACGGAAAACCGGTCAACGGAGCCATTGCCGCGGCCAAGTTTCTGGAAGTGTTTACGGAAGATCATCCCGCCTGGGCGCATCTGGACATTGCCGGAATGGCTTTTGCCGATACCGAATTTGGTTCACAAAAGAACGCTACCGGCTTCGGCATCAGGCTCTTGATTGATTATTTACAGAAATTGGCCTAGTTTACACGCTCAGGCGGTTGTTCAATACCGCTAACAAGATGCTGTAAATGAAGTTTGTCCTATGGATAAGCGCTTTAATCTGACTCGATACTCTTTCCCGACATGAGCCAATTGTCTTTTTTGTGCATTGCTACCTTCTTCAAAGGTCACGAGTTCATGCGTACCTGTAAGGAACTAGGCCATAATGTGTACCTGCTGACGGACCAGAAACTGGCTGATGCCGACTGGCCGCACGAAGCCATTACGGAAATATTCTTTCTGCCTTCGCCCAGCAATGCGGCCGAAGACCTGGACCGGATGCTCGTTGGCCTGGCGCACGCCATGCGGTCGCGTTGGATAGATCGGGTCGTAGCTTTAGACGATTTTGATGTAGAGAAAGCCGCGCTTATCCGCGAAACCTTCCGCATAGATGGTATGGGGCAAACCACGTCCCGCTATTTTCGGGATAAACTAGCCATGCGCACGCGGGCCGCCGGGGCGGACATTCGTGTACCGGCGTTCAGTCCCCTTTTTCATGACGAAAGCATCACCCATTTTTTGCGCACAACCGAAGCACCGTGGCTCATCAAACCCCGTTCTGAAGCATCGACAACGGGCATCCGGAAGGTTCACTCGCTGGAAGAAGCCTGGGATGTCGTTCATTCCTTGGGCGATCAACGCTACCAATACCTGATCGAAGAGTTCAAGCCCGGCAAAGTATATCATGTCGACAGCTTGTCAGTGGAAGGCCGGGCGGTGTTTTCGCGGGTGAGTCAGTACCTGGCTACGCCGATGGAAGTGGCGCATGGGGGAGGGGTATTCCGTACTACTACGTTAGCAGACGAAGACCTGGAAGCTACGGCGTTACGTCAGTTAAATAACCAGGTCTTGGAAGCGTTCGGGATGCGGTACAGTGCCTCACATTCGGAGTACATACGGGGCGATCACGACGGCGAACTGTATTTTCTGGAAACGGCATCCCGGGTGGGTGGTGCGCACATTGCCGAGATGGTCGAAGCCGCGTCCGGTGTGAATTTATGGCGGGAGTGGGCGAAGCTCGAAACAGCGATGGCCTTAAAAGAACATTACGTGCCACCGGTTAACGAACCACATCACGCCGGATTAATTGTTTCGCTGGCCCGGCAGCAGTGGCCCGATCTGGCCGGTTTTACCGAGCCCGAAATCTGGTGGCGTATGCACAAGGAATACCACGTTGGCCTGATTGTTCGTTCCGATGATCGAAGCCGTATTCTGGAGTTGCTGGACGATTACATGCGCCGGATCAACGACGATTTCCATGCGTCGGCACCGGTGCCCAACAAAGCAACGAGTTAATGGCTTACGCCTTTGGCTCAATCAAATCCCACAGATTCCCATACAAGTCTTCGAACACAGCCACAGTGCCATAAGGCTCTTCGGCAGGCTGGCGAACGAAACGAATACCTTTTTGGAGCATGGCGTTGTGATCGCGCCAGAAGTCGTCGGTATGCATGAACAGAAAAACACGCCCACCAGTCTGATTACCGATTCGGCTTCGCTGTTCGTCGCCAACGCCTTTGGCAAGTAGCAGTCCGCAGGAGCCTTCACCCTGCGGGGCTACCCGAACCCAGCGTTTGGTATCACTCAGGCGAGTGTCTTCCAATAAAACGAAATTGAGTTTTTGGGTATAAAACTGAATGGCTTCGTCGTAATCGTCGACGACTAAAGCCAACTGAACAAGCCGTTGATTCATTTTTTGTCAATCTTTTCTAGTAAGCCCAGCATCATCTCCTTGAAGTAATCGCCATTGTACGGCCCAAACCAGTTCATGTCGCGGGTTTCGTAGGTCGTGCGGTTGTAATATTTGTCGGGCGTTACGTAACCGATGTAGCCGCCGTCGAAGCTGGTAACCATTACGTTAAGTCCTTTTTGGTCGGCTACGGGATTGATCTCAGCAGCTAGTTCGCCCGAAAAATCGCAGGGTGTACCGAGCAAAACCGTCTGGCCGATACGTAGCGCTTTCAGGTCCGATGGGTAATCGCCGTAGACCGCGTAGAATAGCCAGGGGCGAACTCGCCAGTTGCCAATTACACGCGGATGGGGTTCGCGCAAATCCAGTGGCAACGTTAGTATGGCCAGGGCGCTGTCGGGTTTGGTTTGAATCTGCGGTACGGTACGTTCGATACGGGCGGCTAAATCACCCGCGTAGTTCCGAATTTCCTGAAAGTCGGTATTACCCCGCGCTTTGGGACCGGTGCTGCCCACGGCTCCGGCCATAAACACGGCAAAATCGGCTGACTTCTTCTCTAGCCGATCCACCAGCGAACCGGGGTAATCGCGGCTTAGGTATTCGCTCCTATCCCCCTCAAACAACGTAGCATGACCCGCAAATGAACATAGTAAGGCCGACTCACCCGTATTTTTTTGAATTTTGAGCAGACGGATCTGACCATCGAGTGGTCCGATCGGGCCCGAAAAACCAATGCGGTTATAGATGTGATCGCTGGCGTCGGTTTGACCGAACCCAATGGTAACCGGAGCCATATTCTCCTGCGCCGTGCGAATCGCGTTCAAAATGCCGTCGGTAATGCGCGTAACAATTTTTTCGTCATACCCTCCAGCAATCAACTGACCGACAATGCCCGGTGCCCAACCGCCAACACTGTTATGGGAGTGAATTGCCCCCGTGTACACATTCTCCCAGCGTAGTCCTACTTCGGGCAATCGTTTTTTGAGCGCTTCAGTAACGGTCGGTGGCGTAATGAGGAGGTCGAGTCCAATAACGGCGACTTTCGTTGTTCCGTTGTCCAGCACAATTGCCCTGGCAAAAATCGAGTCGCTGACAATCCGCCAGTGCTCACCCCGCCGGGCTCCGTAGCCCCCCGTTGGGGTTGTGTACGGCGGGGTAATATTTGTTTTGGCCCAACCCGCCCGAAGTGGAGCTTTACCCGGTTGGGGCAACGGCAGTTGAGCAAGTCGTTGTTTGGTCTGGGTGTAATATGGCATCTGCTGATAAGGGGTCTCATCGACAGGAGCCAAGCTTACCGCCAGAAAAAGGATCAGGAAAATAACGATTCCTAAAAAGACTTTGAAGAGTGTACGGAGGACTTTCATACCGGCTTGGCCGACGCAGTAAAATGAGCTGCAAGCAACAAAAAAAGGACTGGATGAAAAAGCCGCAAACAAAAAGGCACCAGAGAATATCTCTGATGCCTTTCAATGATCTACCGGTTACCCGGCTCCTCAAACTAACCTTTACTATTATCGTTTTTCACTGCCTGAACAGTGATGCTAAAGTCATTTTCCCGTATATACGAAAGCCGATATAGTCTGGATTTCGTCTTGGAGAAAAAATTTTGTTAGCCCAAAAAAGGCTGCGCAATAGCCAACACCTGCTCTTTGGTTAACGGCTCATCGAATGCTTCGCGGAGGGCATCGTCTGATTTGCCCAGGTTCAGGGCTTTCAGATCAACACCACCCTGCTTGAACGTAGTCTGAGCTGTGTTGGACACCCAGCCTTTCTGACCGCGCAGCCGACGAACTTCCGATGCGTGACGGGCCTCTACCGAGTGAATCTGCAAGGCAGTCTGCAAGATACCTTTATCATTGATCAGCGTGCCGGCCTGACCTTTGTAGGCCTGCACACCCGTATCTTCCAGCGCCTGCGCCAGACCCAGAAAGGTTTGGTAGTTTGTAAACGCATCCGCGGGAAACTTAAACGTTGGCTTGGCAACGGCCGCTGCCCCTAATGCTCCTCTCAGCAGGCTTACGTGAGCGGTTTCATGCTTACCGATCTGGGTGAAGATGGCCCGGTCGGCCGCTGGGATCAGGTTCGCAGCGGCCAGCGCATTTTTGTAGAACTCATCTTCGAGGTACTCCAGCGTCAGGGCGAAATTCACTACGTCGACCGCAGCCTGTGAGGGAGCACCCGACTGCGCAAAAGCCTGATTGGCGGTAGCAGCGAAGAACGCCGGTGCGGCTGCACTAGCCAGCTTCGTGCCGTATTTGAACAGATTCCGGCGCGAATAGAAGCTATACCGTTCGCTCGCTTCGGAATCAACTTTTTCTATTTCTGAAATTATGTTTAACAGATTCATGATGCTATGTCAGGTTTACATGGGAAGATTAGCCGCCGTGATCGTCGTTTTAACGAACTTCTGAGCGGTTGGCAGAATGGCCGATGGTTTGTCGGCTTTGTCGAGGCCGGTTGCTGCGGCCACAACGTCATCACCAGCGAAGTCTGCTGATTTAGGATTGAGCAGGTCGCGGATAGCCGCTGCGTGACGAGCTTCTACCGATACAATCTTCCCGGCCAGTAACAGGTAATTCGGATCTTTAATCAGGTTACCTGCGCCATTGTAGGCCGATACGCCCAGATCTTCAAACGCTTTGGCCGTACCCAACACACTGGCCCGGTCGCTGAAGTTCACCGAACTGAAATCAGGCGTTAGCCCCGCAATGGCCATTGAGCCCAGAGCCGCCTTGAAAAACTCGCGGTGAATAATTTCGTGATCGCGGATATCGGTCAGCAACTGGCGTTCGGCATCCGTAATCCCCGTGTACGGCGTGGTAATTACCTGTGTATAAAAGGCTGCTTCCAGTTGTTCCAGCGCGTAGGCATAGTTCAGAATACCTACATCGCCCGTACCCAAATCAACGGCCGTCGTTGCGGGCGGTACGTTCGGATTGTCGTCTTTACTGCAGGAAGCTAACAACGCTCCACCGGCAGCAACCGCCCCAGCATAGCGCAAAAACAATCGACGACCGACCATGACCGGCTCCAGCTGACCTGGTAACATCGGCAGGCCTAATTCATTTTGATGCTTACTCATTTCAAGATAAAAGTTATGTGTGCGAAAGCGCTCTTGTCGTTGAGTACTTTGCAAACACTTACGGCTACTCGCTGCGCTTGGATTTATTTTTTTGAAAGACTGCCCGAATTGACCGCTGATAATGGCGTTTGCAAAGCGGTTTTTCGACTGATCCGTCCCGTTCTGTTACCCCTCGATTAGTTTATGCGCTTTTTGAGCGGAACCTAAATCATTTTGGTTCAACGGTCCGTACAGAGCTATGTACCTATCGATGCTGCAATACGCTGGGTTTGACGTTATGAAGATGGATCGCCGATTAATTTTGATTTTTGCTATTACACTACTTGATATTATTGCTGCCAACGGACTGGGGGTTATGGTGACTAAATTTGTTGTCGCGCTTCCTAACAAACCTATTTTGCTCACCGCTGGTACGGCTCTGATGCTTGGCATCCAACTAGCTCTTTCGCCTGCCATTGGTCATTTATCGGATAAGATTGGTCGCCGACCCGTCGTGATCGGCACGACCATAGCTTCGTTGTTGTCATCGCTGTTTCTACTGCCGGTTCAGGCCTGGGGATACGTAGTAAACCGAGCGGCCAAAGGCGGAACGAATGGCCTGTATGCCGTGATGCGTTCGTCGGTGGCCGACATTACCGAGGGGAAAGAACTGATCAAATACTCCAGTCTCCTGAGTTTTCTGGTTGGTTCGAGTATTGTGGTCGGTCCCTTGTTAACGGGGCTTATCCTGGTAGTGTCGGCTGAAGCACGTATCGACGCCATGCCGATGATATTGTTTCTGATCGGGGTTGGAGCTTTGAATATCCTGCTGGCTTTTTTCTTTAAAGAGACCAGCGATACCCGCGAAAAAGTTGACGTAGGCGAACTAAAGGACAAGGCGGTCAACTCCTTGAAAGTCATTACGCTCTGGCGACAACTCGATGAAGCCGATAAGCAGGTTCCGGGCATCAAGGCCATCTTTATTCTGAACATGCTCGGAACGCTGGGCTTCGGGTACTACAACTTCTTTATTGCCTTTCTGACGCAGAGCGACCTGAACATGAGCCCCGTGGAGGTCGCTCACTTCTTTATGTATTTTGGTACGTTAGCGGTGGTGGCGAACCTCATCTTCTTTCGGTATTTTGTCGATCGGGTCGACAAGCAAAAGGCCGTGATCCTCATTGCCATTATCAACATTGGCTTACAGATTCTATACATGTTCTCTGAATCGTCCGTTACGTTGCTATACGTTGTGGGTGGGGTCGATGCCCTAACGGTGTCGCTCATTGGGGGGCTCATTGGCGGGGTGCTCACCGAAATCACGAAAGCAGGCGGTGGACAGGGCGAAATGTTTGGCAATATTCAGGCGTTGGGTGGACTGGCCAGCTTTGCCACAGCGCTGGTCAATAGTCTGCTTTCGGGGGTGAGCATGAAAGCTCCGTTTATCTTTTGCGCCATTTGCTCGGGTATTGTGATCTGGTGGAGCCAACGATTACCCGACGAAGCCAAAAAGTATACCAGTAAGAAAGAAGATAGCCCGGAAGAAGCACCCGCAAACGCTTAGCTGGCCTAATGTGCTGGTTAGAGGACGTAACAAAAATTGCAAAAGGCCCAGGACTAACCCCCATTCAATTTTCTTTATCTTTGCCCGCTACAATTGCCATCATCAACGACTTCTTTGTTTGGAATGAATAATGCATACTAACTAATCACGTGCATGTGTTTGCCGGGCGGCATTATTCATTGGCTTTTATTCATTACACATTTCCACAATGCAGGTTCTTAAGTTTGGCGGTACGTCGGTTGGCTCGGTTGAGAGCATCAAGCAAGTTCTTCAAATTATCGAAAATCACCGCCGTGGTGATAATGATGCGGCAACTCAGATTGCTGTCGTATTTTCGGCAATGGGGGGTGTTACGAACCAGTTGATTGAGATTGGGCGTATGGCCACGACCGGCAATACCGATTATATGGAACTGGTCCGGCGTATTGAAGATCGCCATTTCAACGTTGTGAAGGCTCTGATTCCCATTAAGGAGCAAAGCAAGGTGTTTGCGCACGTACGGGGCATCATCAACGAACTGGAAGATCTGTTACGTGGGGTATCGCTCATTCGGGAATTATCGCCCCGGACGCATGATTTGATTACCAGTTTTGGCGAACGCTTATCCACAACCGTGATCACCGAGTGTGTAAAAAGTCGGGGCATTCCGGCGCAGTATCTGGATGCGCGCACCATCATTAAGACGGATGCGCAGTTTGGCCAGGCTGAGGTGAACTACACCTTGACCAATCAGCTTATTCAGGATCATTTCGCCAAAACGACCGACCTGCAACTAATAACGGGCTTTATCGGCTCGACGGAAAATGACGAAACCACAACGCTGGGCCGGGGGGGATCAGACTATACGGCCAGTATTATCGGTGCAGCCTTAAACGCGGAGATGATCGACATCTGGACGGACGTTGATGGGATGATGACCGCCGATCCACGTAAGGTGCCAAACGCCTTTAACATTCCGACGATCACCTACGCCGAAGCCATGGAGTTAAGTCACTTCGGGGCGAAGGTAATTTATCCGCCAAGTTTGCAACCGGCGTTTGCCCGAAATATTCCAATCCGCGTACTGAATACCTTTAATCCAACGCATGAAGGTACCGTGGTGAGCCGAACGGCCGAACGGCGGCAGTATACGATTACGGGTATTTCGAGTATCGACGATATTGCACTGGTCAATGTGCAGGGTTCGGGGATGATTGGCGTAGCGGGTGTGTCAGCTAAGTTGTTTGGGGTGCTGGCGGCTCACAAAATCAGCGTTATCCTGATCTCGCAGGCTTCTTCAGAACATTCCATCTGTTTCGCTATTGACCCGCGCGGGGCTGAGAACGTAAAGGCCATTCTGGACGCTGAATTTGCGACGGAGATCGCGCATAGCCATATCGATAACATCAGCATTGAGCGTGATCTCTCGGTCATTGCAACGGTTGGGGAGGGTATGCGTAAGTCGTCGGGGATTGCCGGCAAGCTGTTCTCGGTGCTGGGTAAAAACGGCGTTAATATCGTAGCAGTAGCGCAGGGCTCATCGGAGATCAATATCTCGGTTGTTATCAACAAAAATAACCTGTCGAAAGCGCTCAACGCGCTACATA
Organism: Spirosoma knui; assembly: GCF_054780635.1. Classification (NCBI taxonomy): domain Bacteria; kingdom Pseudomonadati; phylum Bacteroidota; class Cytophagia; order Cytophagales; family Cytophagaceae; genus Spirosoma; species Spirosoma knui. The sequence continues at coordinate 179,940 of NZ_BAAGVY010000001.1, forward strand.
ACATCTTCTTCCAGTCAGAAGCACGGGTGTTGAATCTGTATCTGGTTGGAACGGGACTGATTGGCAAAACCCTGGTCAAGCAGATATTCGAGCAGAACAATTACCTACGTAGCGAAAAGCTGCTAAAGGTCTGCGTAGTTGGTATGTCGAATACCAAGAAGATGCTGCTCGACCCGAAAGGTATTGCGCTGGACGACTGGAACGAACGCTTGCTAACCGAAGGCGTAACGACCTCGCTGCCAGCCTTTGTGGATAAGATCAAAGACTACAACCTGCCGAACTCGGTATTCATCGACTGTACGTCGGATAAGGACATCGTGCAGTTCTACGAATCGCTATTAGATGCGAATATTTCGGTCGTTACGCCAAACAAAGTGGCGAACTCAGGCCCTTACAGCGAATACCGGCGTTTGCAGCGGACGGCATTAAATCGGGGCGTTAAATTCCTGTACGAAACCAACGTAGGGGCTGGCTTGCCCATTATCAATACGTTACAGGGCCTGATTACCGCTGGTGATCGTTTCCTGAAGATTGAAGCGATTCTATCCGGTACGTTGTCGTACATCTTTAATAGCTTCAAATCGGGAGCTTCTTTTGCCGATGTTGTTCGCGAGGCTAAAGAAAAAGGCTATACAGAACCCGATCCCCGCGATGACCTGAGTGGTCAGGACGTAGCGCGGAAGATTCTAATTCTGGCCCGCGAAGCTGGTTTCCCGTTGGAGCCGGAGGACGTAACGATCAAAAACCTGCTGCCTGATTCGTGTTTAACGGCCCCCACGATTCCGGCCTTCTTTGAAGAGCTCGAACGTAACAACGCTTACTTCGAAAGCCTGCTGACCGAAGCTGAATCGAACGGCGAAAAATTACGCTTTGTTGCTGCCTTTGAGAATAATAAGGCGGTTATCGAGTTACGCTCGGTTGGTCCCGAACACCCGTTTTATATGCTATCCGGATCAGACAATATTGTTTCGTTTACAACGGAGCGTTACAAAGATCGGCCACTGGTTGTGAAAGGGCCCGGCGCAGGGGCCGAAGTAACGGCCTCTGGCGTGTTCGCCGACGTAGTCAGTATTGGGAGTTATTTGGCGTAAAAGTGTTATATTCGATCTAAGCGTCAACGTAACAGAATTATGAGCCGTCGACAACTGGTAGAACAAGCTCTGCAGACAATTAATCAACTGCCTGAGGATCGAATCAGCGAGGTGGTTGACTTTGCATCATACATTTTAAAAAAGCATGAGGAGTCCATGCTTCAAAAAGGGATTGAACAATTGGTCGAAACCTCCGCTGCTTTTGCCTTCCTGAACGAAGAAGAAGACTTGTACACTATCCACGATTTGAAAGAACGGTATCAATGAACCAGGGAGACATTGTATTGATACCGTTTCCTTTCACTGATTTGACGGGCAATAAAGTTAGACCAGCGGTGGTATTAATGAGTGCACTTGCCGATGTAACACTTGCTTTCATTACAACTCAGCTACATTGGCAAGAACCAGCCGATGTAGTGATAGTACCAACAGTAATAAATGGATTAAAAAAGCCTTCGTTAATTCGCCTAAGTAAGTTAGCTACTATTGATAAGGCGCTACTCTTAGGTCGTTTGGGTGCACTTGATGCTACAGAGTTAACAACAGTAAAGCAGAATCTGCGCTTACTATTTCAATTGTAGAGGTACTTGAGGTAGCTTACTCCAGTTGGTTTTATTGATTGGCCTGATGATTTTGTAGTACGTCTCGCAGTTTGTCCTCAAAACCGGGGAAATCCATTGTCATACGACCTTTTGGGCCCCACTCAATGTGAATGTGGTCGGTGTGGGGCATCGACTGACTTCTTTCGTACGGTACTGGCCCGCCCCGGTTATCCCATGTCTGGCGATTCCAGATGATGGCTCCCCACTTAACCCGTGGCTTCTCACTGACTAACAAACGGACAATGGCGTCGGCAAGCTTCCTTTGATCCGAATCATTCGCATTCAGGAAAATGTCGATCGCGCTACCATCGTCGTGTGGGCCGTGACCAGGATTGAAAATCTCCATCCGTTGGCAGTAGCCTGTGTCTTCGAAGACCTTCGTAAAAATGCGCTTCAACTCTTTTGGGGCTGGCTGTTCCATGGCTTTATGCTGTTTTATTCACGTATAGTAATGCATCTAGCATTATCGCTAATGAGTCGTGGAAAATAACTGGGTTGGAAACAGTCTTGCCCCGATGGGTAAGAAGGGGCTTGAGTCGGCCTGGGTATTAAACGGCTAAAATGTTGTAAATTCGCAAGGTTAACCGCATTATGATAACCGAAGCCCATCAGCAATATCTTATTGAACGCATCCGCGACATTGGCCACCCCGAGGCCGTTCGGCGGTTCTTCGGGTTGCTGAAGGAACTGATTGATATTGTCAATCTGCCCAACGGCGATGCCCGGCTGGCGTTCGTCTCTGAAAAGGAGCGTACGATTACCGCAAACATTAATTTCTTCACCGCACTACGTATTTTTCGGCCTTACGGTGGAGAAATCGAATACAGTCTGACCATTAAGAAGGATTGTCTGGAGCGTTTATCCTTCTCGGAAGAGATAGATGTTGTTCCGCTTACCGAAAAATCCGACTACGTTTCTATCGTGGTCGGGCACTCCGACGTTCACCTGATTAATAATCCTATTCTGCACAGATGCTGGGTGGATTGCCTGCTCGAGCTGGCTGTAACGTCGAAACGGGGACCGCACATGCTTCGGCATGATCCAATGATCTATCAGGCGGCAGAAAACGATGGTTTACGGGAAGATATTTTTAATCAGGCAGCCCAGCAAACGAACGAACGGCGTTATTGGGTGCTCCATGTTAATCCTGATCTGTATGACATCTCATCCGAACTGACGGCAGTGTCTTATTCCGAGTTCAGAGTTTCAGCCAGTGTGAAAGATCGGGTGAAACCTGGCGATAAGTTTACGCTATGGCGGTCGGGGAGCGATGCTGGCGTTGTCGCGTTTGGAGAAATAACGGACAAGCCATCTTTACGCACAAGAAGCAAGGACGAAGATCGGTTCGTTAAAAACGCAGATCGAATCAAGCGGGAACGCTGGGCGGTGACTGTGCACTATCAGGATAAGTTAGTTGATAATCCCGTAAAGCGCAGCGAAGTACTGAGCGATCCGCTACTGAAGGAATTGCGCGTGTTTCAAAATCCACAGGGGATTACCAGTACTGAGCTTACGCAAGAACAGTACGTTACGTTGCGTCAACTGGCTAACCTTAACGACTACGAAGTATCAGAAACGGAAACCGCTTATGGTACGGGGCCCGAACTGCCTAATCAGCCTTGTAATCTGATTTTTTTCGGGCCTCCGGGTACGGGCAAAACCTATGCGTTGCAGCCCTACTTACGGGAGAAACATGCCAGTCTGATTACCTTTCATCCTTCCTACAGCTACGAAGAATTCGTGGAAGGTATACGACCTGAAGTGGCTGGTAATCAAATTGCTTATAAAGTACATAAAGGCATCTTCTACAAAGCTTGTCTGTCGGCTATCCAACAGGCTGGATACGGTACGTTGGCCGATTGCCTGAACGATACGCCTGAGAACCGCAGCCAGAAGCTAAAGAAAGCGCCAGTTCATTATCTGCTGATCGATGAGGTTAACCGAGCAAACGTAGCCAGTGTGTTCGGAGAGTTGATCACGCTGCTTGAAGCTAACAAACGACTTGGCGCAGAACAGGAATTGTGGCTGACGTTACCGTACTCACAGGAGCGGTTTGGCGTGCCGATAAACCTGTTTATTGTCGGAACGATGAATACGACCGATCGATCGATTGCCTTACTCGACATTGCGTTACGTCGACGGTTTGCGTTTCGGGAAATCCTGCCAAATCCAGACGTACTCGGCTCCGTCGACGATGTCGACTTACCGCAGTTACTGCGAGCAATGAACGAGCGGATTGAGTATCTACTCGACCGCGATCATCAAATTGGGCATGCTTATCTGGTAGGTGTTGAAACACACACCGATTTGTGCGGCACGTTTCGTGATCGGATTATTCCCCTGTTACAGGAATATTTTTTCAACGATTGGCCAAAAATTCAGTTAGTACTGGGTGACAATGCGGCCTGGGGCAAAGAGCCTGACCAGCGCTTGATTTGGGTCAAAAAGAAATACACGAGTTCGGCCGCCAGTAAGTTATTCGGCGAGATGCCAGATGCCATCGACGAGGTAGTTACCTACGAAATCAATCCGCATCTACAACGTGGTGAATACGATCAGGTACCAGTCGATGCATTCGTGAAAATTTACCAGAAGTAAGACGGACGGAAGTCTGCTTTTTGGGTAAACAACAGGATATAAACGCAACAAACTCGGACTTCCGTCCGCCTTACCCACTACGTATGAAAGCGCTCGTTTTAACCGAATACAATCAGTTTGATTTGCAGGATGTGCCGAAGCCTACCATTCGGCCAAACGAAGTCTTGGTACGTGTGCAGGCGGTGGGTATTTGTGGGTCCGACGTTCACGGAATGGATGGCAGCAGCGGCCGACGCATTCCGCCGATTGTGATGGGGCACGAAGCGTCCGGAATCATTGCTGAAGTAGGCACCGATGTGAAAGACTGGACGACTGGCGACCGCGTTACGTTCGACTCAACCGTGTACGCGCTTGACGACTGGTATAGCCGTCGCGGGATGTATAATCTGAGTGATGGGCGTGAAGTCGTGGGCGTATCGACTCCTGATTTTAAACGGCAGGGTGCATTTGCTGAATACGTTGCTATTCCGCAGCACATTCTTTACGCCATTCCGGATAACGTCAGTTTCACACAAGCCGCTTTGGTTGAACCGGTGGCTGTTGCCCTACATGCGCTCAGTCTGACACCAATTCAGGTCAACGATTCAGCCGTTGTTGTCGGCGCAGGCATGATCGGCCTGTTCGTAATTCAGGCCCTGAAACTGGCGGGTTGCGGCACCATCATCGCCATTGATCTGGACGACGACCGGCTTTCGCTGGCTCAGAAACTCGGCGCTACGCATATCATAAACGCCAAACAGTCAGACGTACAAAAGCAGGTACAGGACCTTACATACGGACGCGGAGCCGACGTGTCCTTCGAGGTTGTTGGCGCTGGTCCAACCGTAAAAACCGCGATCGACTGCGTTCGTAAAGGGGCAACCGTTACGTTAGTCGGTAATCTGGCTCCAACGGTCGAGATACCGCTACAGGCGGTGGTTACGCGTCAGTTACGTCTACAAGGCTCCTGCGCCATCAATGGCGAATACGAAGCCGCATTGGCCCTGATCTCATCAGGTCGTATAAATGTTGAGGCCATTCTAAGCGCTGAAGTACCGCTCGAAGAAGGAGCCGACTGGTTTAAGCGGCTCTACGACAAAGAAAAAGGCCTGATCAAAGTCGTGCTGAAACCTTAAAGGATTGTACTGATACATCCATCTAATCAGCGCGTTTATGGAGCAATAGGTTGTCGCCGGTGCGCAGGAGCAGGGTATCTTTGTCAACCCGTTCAATAGACCATTGGGCGACACCTAAGTAATCGTAATAGCAGGCCAAATCGACGTATTTGCAGAATTCGGGTTGATCAGTTACGTAATCAAGCGAAAGTGTCTTTTCGTTACGTGTGAAGCGCCGTGGTATACAGCAACTGCCATCGCTGCCATTATCTTCAAAGCGTATCTGGCCATTGGCATTGAACGTAATGTAGGTGGTCTTCGTAACGGCTTCTGGTGCTTTCTTGCCAATCTGTTTCTGAACCAGTTGCCAGCGGTGATAAAGCGCGCTCGTGGAGCTAATCGAGTTATCTCGGCAGGCTCCGCTAAGTAGGATCAACAGGCTAATGAACGCGAAAAGCTTTTTCATACGGGTATGGCGTTAAGGCGCTGGCTCATAGACGAGCGTGATTTTTTCACTTATAAGTACTAGCTTATCGGAAGTAAGCGCCGAAATCTGCCACGTAATATCACCGAATAAAGGCGATAACTTACAGTTGATAAGCGCACATTGCGGGTCGGACGTATCCCAAATGAAGCGGAGTGTGCTATCGTCACCTTCGAATGAAACGGGAGCGCAGCAACTGGATGATCGCTGCCCATTTCCAAATGTGCCGTTACGTTGGAATGTGGCAATACGTGTGTACTGGTTCGTTACGTCCGTTCCATCAATGTCTGCCTTGGCTAGCTGCCACGATCGATATAAGAGATCGGAGGCAGGCAATACGCTTGCCTCGTTCTTTTGGCAACCGAGTAAGCCGATCAGAAGCAGTAAGCCAAGCAACCAACGTAGCATTGTTATCGCGATTTTGAGTAGATGACCCGACAATTGTGCATTTCGTTGGAATACAACATGGATTAATTATGCCTTCACCTATTCGTATTGCCATTATTGGCCCTGGTAAAGTTGCCCACCTTCATGCTAAAGCCGCACTACAAACCGCCGACACTGAATTAGTCGCGGTGTATGGACGCACGTATCAAAAAGCCGAAGATTTCGCCAATCAGTACGGGATTGCCGCCTACAGCGATGTATATGATATGGTTCATCGCGAAAACGTCGACCTCTGCCTTGTCTGCACAACTCACCCTGCCCACCGCGAGCCAACCGTTGCGGCTCTGGATGCCGGAGCACACGTTTTAGTCGAAAAGCCACTGGCGTCGTCGCTCGAAGACTGCGATGCTATGATTGAAGCTGCTCGACGCAGTGGACGGTATTTGGGTACGATCAGCCAACGGCGCTTTTATGAACCTAGCCAGCGGATTCGACGCGCCATTGACGAAGGCAAGATTGGAAAACCCGTGCTGGGTACGATTCAGATGCTGGGCTGGCGTGATGAGAACTATTATAAAAGCGATGCCTGGCGCGGCACCTGGGCCGAAGAAGGGGGCGGTGTCCTCGTGAATCAGTCGCCCCACCAACTCGATTTACTGCTCTGGTACATGGGCGACATTGATGAGGTGTATGGCGTCTGGCGTAACTTGAATCACCCGTATATTGAAGTGGACGATACGGCTCTGGCCATTATTAAGTTCAAAAATGGAGGTTTAGGCAACGTAATCGTCAGTAATTCACAAAAGCCCGGCATCTTCGGGAAAGTACACGTACACGGCGAAAACGGCGCATCGGTTGGGGTACAGACCGATGGTGGCGCTTTGTTTATCGCCGGTATGTCGAGTATTACCGATCCTCCGGTCAATGATCTTTGGACAGTGCCCGGCGAGGAAAACCTGCTGGCTCAATTCGTCGCGGAAGACACGGCGTTCTTCAATACCATCGACGCAACGGTTTATTATTTCGGCCTGCAAATCGCTGAATTCTGCGACGCGATTCGCGCTAACCGCCCGCCCTCGGTAACCGGCGAAGACGGCCGCAAAGTAGTCGCTTTATTCCAGGCTATTTACGAATCAACCCGCACTGGTCTGCCCGTGAAGATGGCGTAAGGTGAGTGTTAAGTAGTACAAATTTTGCTTACAACACGTATCAAAAAGAAAGCGGGTTAATCTGGCCAGATTAACCCGCTTTCAGGTTACACGACACAGATACTATATGGCTGGGTCCTGAGGAGTGCTGGTGTTGTTATCACGTTCCGTTCGTGGGTACGGGAAGAAATTGCGGTTACGCTCGGCACCCGCAGCACCAGGTCCCGGCCGATTGAACCGACGGCTATCTTCCAGTCGAAAACCCTGATACGCCAGCTCGATATACCGATTTTTCAGGATGTCGAGCAAGATCGCATCGGCAGTTTGCGGACCGCTATAGGCTGGTAAACCAGCGCCAACCCCAAACGCATCCTGCGCGGGCGTTTTTGTGCGCACTTTATTCAAACCGGATACAGCCCCAGCTAAATCGCCCTTGCGAGCCGAGGCTTCTGCCTGAATAAGCAGCATTTCACCGGGCAAATACACTGGAATAGCCGCTGCGTTTGCGGTGTAGAAACCCGTTCCCCGATTTTGCGTGGCCGTGGGTGTCGCGCGCGTGTAAAAGGGAATCCGTTGATCTCCAGCCTCTGGAACAAATGCCCCCGACAACCCCAAGTTTACGTCGGTTGGCTCAAACACGTTCCGGTTACCAAAAGCCGCTTCAAACAGTGGATTCCGGGTGTTATCGTCAAAGTTGAATACCGATTTTACCGTCAGATTGACCCGGCCAGCCGCGGCTAAGGCTTTATCGTTGTCGCCTGCGAACAGGGCGTAACGCGCAATCAGGGCTTGAATCGTGTTCGGTATGTCGATACCCAGTACAATTCGGCTCGTAAAATTGGCGGACACCGGCGTCGCTGCTACCTGCGTGGCGGCTGCTTCCAACGTACGGATGGCTTCCGCGAATACCTGAGCGCGAGGAACAAACGCTACGTTGGTACCCGTGGTGATGGGAGCCTGCTCAAAAAACTGCGCCAACGTACCGAGCGATAAGGCCCGAAAAATAGACGCGTAAGCGACAAGCCCACTTTTCGTACCCGGATCGTTGTTGGCAACATTAACGTTTGCCAGAATTAGCTCCGCATTCGCACGGACCAGGTTGCACTGCGTCCAGAGATTGCGCACAACGCCGTTCCCGTTATTGACGTTGCCACCGCCAACGGATAAATTGGCTTCTTCGGTATTTCCTACATTCAGAATAAGCAATTCGCGCGTGGTAAGTCCGGCACCCGCTGTCGCGTTGTACAATACGCTGAGGGCACCGCCAGACGTATACCGGTATTGCAGGCCATTAGCCAGCGTCAGCAGGCCATCAATCGAGCTAACCGCCTGCGACTGACTAATGGAGCTTGGATTGAGGTATTCCTGCTGCTTGCAGGCATTCTGCGCGAGCAGTACCCCACTTACTATGGAAATTATAAACGTCTTTTTCATGATGGTGATCGGAGTCATTAAAGAGTCATCTTTTGTCATGAACAGTCATTCCATGGCCAAAAAAGACTACAAATGACGGTTCTTAAAAAGTGGCCGTTAGTTTAAGCTGATACGTACGGGGAATAGGAACATTACCAAAGTCGACGGCGCGAATCAAATCGTTGTTGCCGCCTGCGTTCGTTTCGGGATCAAAACCCGTGTACTTGTCCCACGAATACAGGTTTCGGCCAATCAGCGATACGTTCAATCGGCTGATGGTCTTTACAAATTGGGGCAATGTATACGACAAGGCTACCTCACGCAGCTTCGTGTACGAGCCCGGATCAATGCGGAATTCCTGGGTGTTATACACGCCAAAGATATAACCGCGTGGGAGTTCACCCCGCAGCTCTTTCTCCGCATAGTCACCCAGACCAACACCCTGCCGGGTACGTTTGTCGGCATTGAAAACGTCAACGCCCTGCACCGCATCAAGCAATACGTGCAGATTCAGCTTCTTATACGATAAGTTCGTGCTAAATGAGCCTGTCCACTTGGGGTTTGGGTTGCCAATAATCATGTTGGCCAACGGTTTGCTTACGTCAACTTTTCCATCGGCGGTGCGGGCGGGTACGAAATTAATGGTGCCGGTATTGGCAGCCACAGCACGTTCTGACTGCGGAAAGCCTGAGGGAGACGGAATTATGTCTCCATTCGGACCTTTTGCGAAGCCCGTACCAAAGAACACGCCAACCGGCTGGTTAACCAGTAGCCGAACCGGTGCACCCGTTACGCCTTCGGCACCTACGTCAATAACCGTCAGACCGCCAAGGTCAGTAACTTTATTGCGGTTGTGGTTATAAATGACGGTGAAGTCCCAGTTAAAATCTTTCGTCTTAACCGGATTTGCGTCGAGCATGATTTCGAAACCCGTGTTTTGCATGGCACCAACATTGTTGAAGATATTGGTACCGCCTGTTGTCGGAGCCAATGTCCGGTTAACCAACAGGTTACTGATTTTCTGCTGATAGGCTGTAACGCTCAGGCCGATACGTCCGTTGAGAAAGCCCATATCAATACCTCCTTCCAGCTCTCCCATGCGTTCGGGTTGCACATCCGGGTTAGCCAGGAGCGTGCCCGGCGTTACGGTGTTCCGGCCTAAAAATCCGACTGGGTTGAACTGGTAAAAACGGCCATAGGTGGGCAGGTTCGCCAGGTTGCCGGCTTCTCCGTAGCTGGCGCGCAGTTTCAGGCTGTTAAACACCTGGCCGAACGTAGCAGCTTTCCAGAAGTCCAGATCGGACACAATCAGCGAGCCACTTACTTTAGGGTAGTACTGGTTGGTTTGCGAAGGAGAGAACTTAGTCGATTGATCGCGCCGGATGGCACCGGTGATAAATGCCAGATTACGATAGCCCAAAGTTGCCTGTGCGAACAGGCCGCTTAAGCCGAATCGATCGAGGCCGTACCCCAAATTGTACGTCGTGTTGCTGGCTCCGCTCACCGTTTCGATAAACGGCGACAGGTTCTGTCCGCTGGCGGTTGAGTAGTCAGATTGATAATACTGATAGCTATATCCGGCCACAGCATTCAGTTTGAGGTTTTCGCCAAACTGCCGCTGGTACGATACGTTCAGGTCGTTGTTGAACTGAACCACCTGGTTAGTAGCGTTGGCGGCAAAACCTTGCGGATACCGGGCTGCCGGTAGACCCGCTACAGCCTGATAGGGATAGGGCCGAATGTAGTTTTTACCAAACTGCGAGTACGCATCCACTCCGGCAATGTAATCAACCGATAAGCCTTTGGCTGGCGTCAGATTCAGCTGAACGCTGCTGATGGTGCGGCTCACCTGCTGCGAAAACTTCATGTCTTCGATGGTAGACAACGGATTTATCCGAGTTGGTTCAACCGCTAACAGATTACCAGCCGCGTCACGCTGGGTAATGTCGTAGATGTTGTTAGTGATATTAACCGAGTTAATTGGGCTGTAGAATACGTTCCCGTTCGCTTTCTCGTTCGACAAGCTATTCGCGTAACTCAGACCCACGGTTACTTTGGCCCAGTTGGTTAGCCGCTGATCAACACGGGTACGTAGGCTATACCGCGTAAAATCAGTGCCTTTAATGATGCCCTGGTTGTTGAGATAGCCCGCCGATACGTAGTACTGCGTGTTGTCGTTCCCGCCCGTAACCGACAGGTTGTTATCGGTACCCGTACCGGTCCGGAAAATCTGGTCGAAGTAGTTGTAGCGCGTTACGTCGACCAGGTTCGTAGCTAATGGCGTATATGTACCATCCCGATAGATGTCTGTCGTAGTAACTCCCGGATTCGCGGTGAGCTGAGCGGGTGTGATGCCACTTATAGTATACAACCGAAAGCCTGGGAAACCAAACTGCTTACCGTACGTATTGACGGGTACGCCTTTACGTAGTTCATTTACATTGAACGATGTCGAAAATGACACTTGTGGTCGACCACTTTGGCCTCGCTTCGTCGTGATAATCACCACGCCATTGGCTGCCCGCGATCCGTACTGAGCAGCCGCAGCTGCGCCGTTTATTACGTTCAGACTCGCGATGTCGTCGGGGTTAAGGTCGGATAGCCGGTTTTGTCCTGGATTAGCCGTACCAATATCGTTAACCAGCGCAAGCTGCGATACGTTGGTGCTGGCGTTGCTCACAATCACACCGTCGACAATGTATAGCGGGTCCGATGAGCCCGCCAGTGACTTAATACCCCGCAGTCGGATGGTGATGCCACCCGCTGGATCGCCCGAGTTCTGAGTAATCTGTGCGCCCGGTACTTTACCCTGCAAGGAGTTGATCAGATTGCCCGAGCCCGAGTTTTGCAGGTCCTGCGCTTTGATGGTGCTTATGGCATTACCCAGTTCGCGTTTGGGCGCTGATAGGGTAGAACCTGTTACCACCACCTCGTCGAGATTTGTCGCGGATGCGGTTAAGGTTGCGTTGCTGGTGATTTGCTCTGCGTTACCGAGCGTCAAGTTTTGGCGTACGCTTTCGTAGCCAATTGCCGAGATAACCAGTGTGATTGGGCCGGGCTTAATCGTGGCCGCAAGCGAGTAATTTCCTTCTGCATCAGAAGCAGTACCAATCGTTGTACCAGCCACTAATACGGTAGCACCGGGTAAGGCTTGCCCATCATTATCGATGATGCGCCCTTTAATTGTATATCGATTCCCTTGCGCAAAGCTGTTCGCGCAAAGTAGAAGGGACAGCCAAAGCATCCAGAATGAGCGAATACGATGACCTACAGAGGAGTAATTGTTGATCATAGAAAGTACGAAGTAAATTGTAAGACAATAAGTAATTAATGCAAAGTTGAAAGATAGCACAAATTGCTGTTGTATTGACTGATTCAGGCCGTTTATCTGTAGGCCTGAATATGCTGTTTTTTAGTAAATTTGAATCTTGGATAAGTTCTATACTTTATGACAAAACGTACTTCATCAACGTATCTGTTGACTATAACAAGTCTGGTTCTGTTGTTAATAAGTGATCAGTTAGCAGTAGCCCAAACCAAACAACGATACGCCAATCTTCAGGAGGCCCTTTTCTCGGCCGGTCAGCTTAATGGCTCCAACGGGCCACGTAGTGTGAACTGGATTGAGGGAGGCAATAAGTTTTCGTTCATCGACGGGCAAAGCACCATTAAATCGCTCACCCCGAAAGACCAGAAAGAAGAACTTGTTTTCGATGGGAGCCAGCTCAAATTTCCCGGCACTGATAAGGCATTTGCCTATGGCTCATTTCAATGGTCTAAAGACTCTAAAAACATTCTGTTCCAAAGTAATTTCCGACCGGTATACCGGCGCTCGGGCGTGTCGGATTATTACGTGTATTCGGTAGTTAACAAGAGCCTGAAGCTGGTCGCGAAGGATGCACAAACGGCTGAGTTATCGCCCGACGGATCAAAAGTCGGGTATGAGCGGGGAGGAGATTTGTTTGTGTTTGAATTTACTACCCAAAAAGAAACGCAGTTGACGAACGATGCTAAACCGGCGTTCTATAACGGCCGTTTCGGCTGGGCGTACGAAGAAGAGTTCGGTTTGGCGCAGGCCTGGGAATGGTCGCCCGACAGTAAGTTTATCGCCTTCTGGCAGTCGGACGAACGGCAGGTGCCCATCTATAAATTAACTGACTACAAAGGCTTCGACGAGAAATATGATTCGTTGCCGTACCCGCGCGTTGGTGATCAAAATCCAACCGTCCGTATTGGTACTATCGAAATCGCCAACCGGAACAAGCAATGGATGAAGGTTGAACTCGGTCGTAACGGCGAACCGGATGGCTACATCCCCCGCATTTACTGGACAACGCAGGAAGGCCAGCTGGCTGTTGTTCACCTCAACCGGAAACAGAATCACCTTCGCCTGTTCATGACGAACGCCCGGACGGGAGAGGCCAGACAAATCATGGAAGAAAAATCGAATACCTGGATTGATGTATTCGATTTCTTCGCCGGAATCAACCACTTGCTGTACTTCCCGGCAGGAACTCAGGAGTTCTACTGGGTGTCGGATCGGGATGGGTATGCACATCTGTATCGATACGATTATTCAGGCAAATTGCTGAATGCGGTGACAAATGGAAAATGGGAAGTAACGTACGTTCACCACATCGATCCCAAAGCGGAAAAGGTGTATTTCACGTCCACAGAAGTGTCGCCTATGGAGCGGCACCTGTTTGTGGCCGACCTCGATGGAAAAAACAAGCGTCGGCTAACCACCGTACCGGGTCGGCATACGGTGAACTTCTCACCCAATGGCCAATATTTTATTGACCGCTATTCGAACGTTCAAACACCGACGCAGGTAGAATTGCGTGACACGAAAGGGCAGCTGATTAAAGCGCTGGAGACCAATCCGAAGGTAAAAGAGTACGTGGCTAGTCATGATTATTCGCCGAAAGAGCTGACGAACTTTACTACGTCGGATGGCCAGACAATTGATATTTCGATTATCAAACCGTTTGATTTTGATCCAACTAAAAAGTATCCGGTTGTGATGGATATATACGGTGGGCCGGGCGCTCAATCCGTTTATAATGATTTCGCGACTACGGGCTGGCACCAGTGGCTTGCTCAATCTGGCTACGTTGTCGTAAGCGTCAATAACCGGGGAAGCGGAGGTTATGGCCGTGATTTCGAAAAGGTAGTGTACGAAAAGTTGGGTAAATACGAGAGTCAGGATTTTGCCGAAGCAGCTGCTTACCTGGCTAAACAGCCCTGGGTCGATGGCAACCGGATGGCGATTCGGGGTCATAGTTACGGCGGTTACACCAGCAGTTACACGATGCTGACCCATCCGGGTGTATTTAAAGTGTCGCTCGTCGGTGCACCAGTTACGGATTGGCGGCTCTACGATAGCATCTATACCGAACGTTATATGGGCCTGTTACCCGAAAACGAGGAGAAGTACAAGGCCAGCGCCGTCTCTACATACGCGAAAAAACTGACCGGGAAAATGTTCATCGCGCACTCAACGATGGATGAAAATGTGCACGTTCGCAATACATTCCAGTTGATGAACGCCCTGGAAGACGCTGGTAAGGATGCCGATTTACGAATTTATCCACCCGGCGCCCATGGTGTTTCGTATAATTCGGCCAGTTACGTATTGCTCTATCAACAATACACAACGTATTTGGAAAACTATTTAAAGGGAAGTCCTATCAACTGATCATTTATCTACAAAAAGCCCGGATGTCCAGGCTTTTTGTAGATATGCATCAAGAGCAAAGCTGATTAGATTAATTTATAATACTTACTTTCTAGATTTTATGTGTTTATAAGGTTTCTCACAAAGCGTAGAACTAATTTTATGTGAAGTGAAAACAACCTGATCGTGTTGAAGTTATTAGACATCAGAAAGCCTGTTAAACAAGCAGGTATCTCACTTAATTCTCAACACAATGAAAACGTCAAGCGTCATTTTTGCGGCTCTATTTCTGTTTACTGCAACCACAGCCGCTTCTGCACAAGCCGTTCAAGAAGGCAAGCAAGCCAAGAAAGAAATGAAAGCCGAGAAAAAAATGGCTAAAGCTCATGAATACAAAGTGGAAGCTAAAACCGGCAAGGGCGTTGAAATAGCGGGTATTTCCGATCCTAAAACACGAATGGCTAAAGCGGAGCGGAAAGAAGAAAAAGCCGAGAAAAAAATGATCAAAAGCGACGCAAAAGGCTTAAAGGCAATAGCGAAAAATAAGAAAAAGAAAGCGGACGGAGTCGATTAAGTAGTAGTCAGCTTTTAATGATAAGCCTTTAATAAAAGCTCACACAGCACGGCTTGTATGAGCTTTTATTAAAGGCTTATTGGTTTAGTTGCCCACTAATATAACTAGCGTGATATTGGCGCAACAACGCATCGAGCTGATGCCCGACTCGGTAACGTGAACCGACATTAGCCTCTCCATTATAAGTGTATTCCCACCTGAACTCCTCGGTGGTACGTATTCGGAATCGTTGACTTTGAATTAATCGTCCCGGTGGAATGGGTATGGCGAAATTGAAACCAGCTGTCGAGCCCCGTGTTGTCATTGTGGCATAAATACCAACCTCTACGGAATAAAATTGACGGATAAAATCAAGCCGTGCTCCCTGATCACCATAGAGATATTGACCGCCTGATAATTTCAACGTAACATCGCGCGCTCTAATTCGATATGCTACGTCTGCTAACAGCATGAACCGTTGTAGGGGCTCATAATAAATACCCCGTTTCGGGAAATAGTAGTCACCTGTTAAACTGGTTTCAAGTCCAAAAGACCAGGCGTTTGCTAGATTAGCCCATCGATACTGGACGTTAAACCCGTATTGATTGTTGTAAAACAAACCGGCTGAAACACTCAAAAAATTTTGTTTGTCAAGTGCTAAAAACTGGTTCAGATATACAGGAGCTGGCCGAATATTCATCGGCTGTGTATCATAGTTATTAACTAAGGGAAATAACACACCCCAATTTAAAACTAAGCCCCGGAGTAAATACAATTGACTCTGCAGAAGCAGGCTTGTCTTCGATTGCAACGCGTCTGGTTTATATCCAAAATTAGCAATAAACTCCGGCTGTATTCTAAAATCAAATTTATACCGGCGTTGGCTAAATGGATATGCCTTATTTAATTTTACGCGTTCATGATGGGAAAGCAACGTGGTTTTAAAAGGAGAAGTAAGATTGTAAACTGCAATTGGTACGCCCTGATAATAAGGAACGTATTCGATTGGGCTCAGCTTATCTAGGGCTTGGCTTAATTCTAGCAGACCAATAGCAGGATTACGATATAGACGCTGCTCGTAATGAACACGTTGCGATACGCTGTCTACTGTTAAATTCTCGAAGTTCTTAAGCGTATTGGATTGATTAGACTGGCAAATCCCATTCTGGAAACCAATAATTATTATAATTAAACAGGAATAAAAAGTAAAGGAAAACCTTTTAGGAATAGAGTAAAGCTTAAGACAAACTATTTTATTAATGTAGAAACTATCCATGCGTGCTGCCTAAACTTATTGAGTTAATTGTTCCGGTTTCGATCGTAACCGTTTGGGAAGCTGTAGTAATGAAACGGCATAGGATGTACCAAAGGTAAGCTGGTCGAAACCGCTGATACCAGCTTGTATTGTCCAGTGATTGAATAACGTAACATAGGCTCCCGCATTAAGCTGGCGAGCGTCCCATTCGACCATCGCTCCCGCTTTTTTAGCCAACCGGAAATTTACTCCACCAAAAGGACCGGATAAATACGGAATCGGGCGGTCGTTTTTATTGTGAAGTTTATAATTCGAGAAGATATTAAAATCATTTCCCTGATTATCGCTACGGTCAAAATAGAAAGGACTTCCAAAACCCGCCGTTACTTCAGCCGTAATTGATTTAGTAATCGATACGTTTTTAGTAGCTACTATCGAATAAGCAATAAGCGAATTGTCAACACCAAAAGGAGCGGAGGCAATCACCGCAACAGAAGGTCTCGAGTTATTTTCAAGCAAAACAGCATATTTAACGTCCAGTTGACGATCACCTATCCCCCGCGATTCTAAAGGTATATAACCATTTATGCGAAATAAGCATACGCTTAATTCGAGACGCTTCAACATAGCCAAATGCACAAAAAATGTGCTCGATGACCGCTGGCCAGTACAATCTACAATAGGATTTGGATTATTTAATCGGTAATCGTTACGGAACGGATTGTAATGATAACCGATATAAAATGATCCTGCGGGTAATATGCGTGCGGTTGGGATATTTATTAGTCCAGGTTTTCCGGCAATATTTACCTGCGCCATTCCTGAATAGCATTGCAGAGTTAAAAGTAGTAGTAAAATTCTTGTAACATATTTTCTCATACAGGTGAGTTATTGTACAGGTTAACAGCTATAAATAGAGTTTACCGAATCGAGCTTAATCTTTATTGTTTATTTAAAGTTGATTATGCCAGTCTAATTAACATATTCATATACTGGCTATACAAGATATTCATTACTGACCGCTACCTTGCGTATCGTTTGAACTTTGATAAAGTTTAATGATTAAGTCCTGAGTTGATTTCAATGTATCGTTAAAACTTACATTCACCGAGTTTATGTCTGTATCGCGTGTAATAGTGGCAGATAAATATTTCAAATCTGCCGCAATGCGGAGCGCATTATTGTCAGTAGTACGTAAATTATAGTTCGTTTGCTGCTGAGTGCTATATATAGTATACACTAAAGCTGTAATTAAATTATACGTTTGATCATTTAATCTAGGTCTTGCGATTTTCAATGCATTAATATTTGTTATGAATATTTGATTCACAGCTCCAATTTTCTCTATATATTTTGCCGAGATTTGATTCGATTCGTTTTGAAGTTCTTTACTTATTCTAATTTTTTCCTGATCGTAAGCTGAATCGATTCTACTTATCTGTTTGGTCCTTGACTCCTCAAACTCCTGTACTTTTGACCTAAGTAATCTATTTAATCTTTGAAGAAGTTCATTACTAGCAGGACTTACAGCTTTGCTTGGCAGAGAATTTTGGGTTGATGTGATTGAAATAGGTTTTATAATCTCTGGAATACTACGTGGATAAGTTATCGTGGTTGAGGTTGCATCAATTTCTTGCCCGTTTACGGTTGCTGATGAAGAGCTGGATAGATAAGCTCGTAGGTTAGGCGTTTTTATCAATTCATTGACTTTCGCCTGTAGTGTAGCGGGCAATTCGCCTTTCAATGATAAATTGGTTAGTACGTCCGGCGTAAACTCGTTGATAAATTGACTTGGTGAAATATTCGTGATCACCAGTGCGCCGTTCATATTCGCAGCCGCCTGGGTTAGAACAGAAGATAGCTCGCGAGAAGTTGGTAGACTGCTGATTCCTGCATTGAGGGATGCGGACAGAGCAGCCGTGGTTAGTGTAGAAAACGTAATAGCTATCGGGTCCGGAGACGAACGTTGAATTTCGGGAAGCTTTATGGCCGTAACTTCCTCAAACTTATGAGGCAGTAATGGCTCCACATCCGCAGACTTGCAGCCTTGAAGGATGGTTGCAACTACCACACATAGCAGGATAAAAGCTCTCGTCATTTGAAAACTTAATAAACACTAGCTTATAGCGACGTACAAAGATGACTCGGGTAAGTAGGCAATTCCTAATATAGCTCGCTAACTAACGCTACGGTCTCCTAATTTCTGATTAGGAGACCGTATATTAACTACTAGCGTAGAGCCCGTCGAATTACTTCTTCAACAGTTAGATTCGGGTCAGCTTTTAAGGCATCATCCACGCTCTTTTCGGCCGTAGGTTTTGGAAAGCCCAATGCCACCAACGCAGCTAACGACTCTTCACGGACAGGATTCGTCGCCTGTTGACGATACGTTGGGCCATCAGGGACGACACCAGCTTTCTTCATCTTATCGCGTAGTTCGAGAATAATACGTTGGGCCGTTTTTGCTCCAATGCCCTTAATTGCTTGTACCGCTCGAACATTTTCACCTAAAATAGCTAAGCGTAAATCACCGGGCTGCATAGCCGAGAGCATACCCAAAGCTGTGTTAGGACCTACGCCTGATACGCCGATCAGATCGAGAAAAAGCGATTTTTCGTCAGCCGCAGCAAAGCCATATAGGGTCTGTGAGTCTTCGCGAAATAAATGATGGATGAATAGTTTTACCCGATCGCCACCACCGGGTAGGGTGGAATACGTCTGGAGCGAAATATGAACAGCATATCCTACTCCGTGTACGTCAATGATCGCGTAGGTAGGCTCTTTATACGATAGCAATCCGTCGAGATAA
Source organism: Spirosoma knui (assembly GCF_054780635.1). Lineage (NCBI taxonomy): Bacteria > Pseudomonadati > Bacteroidota > Cytophagia > Cytophagales > Cytophagaceae > Spirosoma > Spirosoma knui. Next base: position 199,051 of record NZ_BAAGVY010000001.1, read on the forward strand.
GCAATCATTCAGATTGAAAAAATCTTGTTAATAAGGTAGTTATAACTAGTAAAGATACAAAAATCCCACGACTTTTTAAGATGAGTCGTGGGATATAGAAGGGTTTGCCTACAGATTATTGAATGCTATCCAACAATCAGTTTTTGGCCGGGCCGAAGGGCATTGCCTCGAATGTTATTCATTTTCTTCAGTTGATCAATGGTCAAACCGTCGTAGCGCTGGGCAATATTCCAGAGCGTATCCCCGTTCTGAACGCGGTGATAGCGGGGTTTGTACCGCTTAGTTTTTGTTAGGCTTTCTGCTTTTTTCTCAGCTTTTGGACTTCTCTGATCGGCCAGCCGTTCGGTACGCGTTTCGGCAACTTCTTTCAGAATGACAAGTTTCTGGCCCCGTTCAATACGTGATGAACGAATGTGATTCCAGCGTTTAAGGTCATACAGTTCTACGTTGAACCGATTTGCAATATCACCCAGATTATCACCCCGCTTTACAACATACGTTTGCTTACGGGGCTTGCGGGAAACAACCGTTTCAATATCATCCTGTGGCTCAGGAGCGGGTTCTGCAATAGCGAGTTGACTGACCAACCGCGCCTGTTTGTCGACGCCTTTCGATGAGGCAACTACTTCGGTAGGCGTTTCTTCTAACGTAATATGGGCCAACGGATTCTTACCTAGTTCTGCCCAAATGTCGACCGAATCATTGCCGTACCGGATGTCTTCGGCATGCGCAAACAGAATATGGGGCATAGCCACCGGCAGACGGCTTGCTGAATCCATAATGGCCCGCCGACGACTCGCAAAGTAGGGAAACTGCTCGCGCGGCACCCGTAACGGATAACGATTCGTGTATTCCGGTAAGATCGTTGTTGTTACGGCTGGATTCATTTTCTGGAGATCGGCTAACGGCATAGTGCTATGCTTGGCAAACGTTTCCAGATTGAAATAGCCTGTAACCTGAATGGTATCGTGCGGAATGGGGTATTCGTAGTTCTCCGCAAAGATACCGTGGTCATTGGCGTAATGCATCAAATACGTAAATGCCACAAACTGCGGTACGTACCCGCGCGTTTCTTTGGGAAGGGCATCGTAAATTGTATAGAAGGAATCGCCACCCGATCGGCGCATGGCGCGTTTAACAGCACCCGGCCCACAGTTATAAGCAGCCATCGCTAATTCCCAGTCGCCAAAAATGTTGTAAAGATCGCGGAGATATTTGCAGGCTGCCTCAGTCGCTTTAACCGGATCCATACGCTCGTCGATGTAGTCGTCCTGATAGAGCCGCATGTCTCGACCCGTACCCGGCATGAACTGCCACAGCCCACCCGCGCCAGCATGAGAAATAGCTCGTGGGTTTAGGGCCGACTCAACAATGGAAAGAAATTTAAGCTCTTCGGGTAGACCATATTGAGCAAACATCTTCTCATACAAGGGAAAGAAGAGAGGAATCCGCTCCAGCATCAATTTGGTCGAACTGGCTTTCCGGAAGGTGAAGTAGTCGACATAAGCCTGAACGGCCTTGTGGTAATTCAGCGGAATGGTTTTTTGTAATTTCGCTAACCGTTCACGTAACAGGCTATCGTTAACGGTGGGAACGATGGCTACAGTGTCTTTTTTGACAATGGTAGTGTCCGTTACGCCCGAATTAGCTTGCCTGATTACAGGCGATTGAAACGTAGTCCCGGCGTAGCTGGCTGTTGCCAGACCTAACACCGCACTCATAAAGCCCACTCCCAACAGGCTACGATTCAAATAGTTCATGTAGTTTTTGGTTAGGTTTATGTTACGTTAATAAAGCGACGATGAAGTCACAAATTACTTTTGATACGTTCTAGTATGTGGCCTTTCCGGCAGTTGCCAGAGCTGCCATTTGTAGTTGGTTGGCCAGTGCTACTAACGAACCCTCGGCGAATGGAGGAGCCATGAATTGCAGGCCGATTGACAGTCCGTTGGCGTCAAGACCATTCGGAATCGATATGGCTGGATACCCGATTACGTTAGCCTGAACGGTAAAAATATCTGCCAGATACATCTGTAAAGGGTCATCCATCTTTTCGCCCAGCTGAAAAGCGGGGGTAGGGGTGGTTGGCGATAGTAAGAAGTCATATTGCTCAAAAACCCGTTCCGTTTCCTGCCGAATCAGCCGACGTACCTGCTGCGCTTTTGTGTAATAGGCGTCGTAGTAACTGGCGCTCAGCGCAAACGTACCTAACAAAATTCGCCGACGTACTTCCGGGCCAAAGCCCTCCGTACGACTGCGCTTGTACAACGATAAAAGGGCGTTTGCTGATGTATCGGCCAGCGGTTTACTTCGGTACCCGTACCGTACACCGTCGAAGCGGGACAGGTTTGAGGAAGCTTCTGCCGTAGTCAGAATGTAATACGTTGGCAGCAAGTAGTTCAGTAGTGAAAAATCAACGGGTTCGACAACATGACCGGCTGACCGCAAGTCGTCAATCTTCTGTTGGGTTGCCTGGCGGATGCTGGCATCGATGGCCTCGCTTTCGACACCATCGCGCAGATACGCAATGCGAAGCGGACGTTCGGGTAACTGAGCTTGCGTATACGCACCAACGGGCAGGCTTGATACCGTACTGTCGAAGTCGTCGGCACCTGCCATTATCTCAAGCAGCAGTGCAGCATCTTCGGCGGTGTTCGCGATTGGACCAATACAGTCGAAGGAAGAGGCATAGGCAATTAAGCCCCAGCGGCTGATCCGTCCGTAGGTGGGTTTTAAGCCAACCACGCCACAGAAGGCGGCCGGTTGCCGAACTGAGCCACCCGTGTCGGAGCCGATACTCGCCAGGCATAGCCCTGCCTGAACCGCCACCGCCGAACCACCGCTCGATCCCCCCGGCACACGAGTAGGATCAGCCGCGTTACGTACGGGACCAAATGCTGAATTTTCGTTCGATGAGCCCATCGCGAACTCGTCGCAGTTTTGCCGACCGATGATAATAACATCTTCGTCGAGCAGCCGCTGAATGGCTGTGGCGGTAAATTGAGCAGTAAAATTATCGAGAATCCGACTACCCGCCCGCACGCCATGACCAGCATAGCACAATACGTCTTTTATGCCGATAACCATGCCGGCCAACCGTCCAGCCGTTCCGTTTGCCAGCTTTTGATCAACAACAGCGGCCTGTTGACGGGCTTCGTCGGCGTATACTTCGGTGAAGACATTCAGGTGTTGGTACTCCGCGATTCTGGTCAAGTATTGCTCTACTAACTGGAGACACGTAATGGAGCCGCTTTGCAGATCAGCCTGAACAGCAGAAAAGGTACGGTGTAAAGTCACAAGAGGAGGGTTACTAATTACAAATTCACGCTTACTTCCCGCCGGTTCAAGGCCCGAGTAAAGCCTTGAACCGGCAAAACTGGATCAAAAGAAACAGACAACCAGGCAGCCTGTGATAAAGCTACCTAATTGTCTGCTTATGATCAAACTCGATTATTTACCTGGTTCTTTCAGACCTTCTTCGATATTCTCACGAACGTCCTTCGTGGCATCTTTGAATTCTTTGATGCCTTTGCCAAGGCCGCGTGCTAGTTCAGGGATTTTCTTAGCGCCGAACAATAGGAGCAGTGCTAAGAAAATGAACACCATTTCCTGACCGCCCAAACCCATAATTGCGAAAATGCTTGCCGAAATCATGATTCTTAGGATTTGAATATATGCAAATTTATAAAACTCTCGCGTAGTACCCTATAAAAACAGGGTTAAAGTTATTCTACTTTATTTCTAGACCTTCAAATCGCATCAGAACGATATTCGCTTGAGGGACATGGGCTTTAGCAGCGCAGGCAAAAGGTCTGTACAAAAAGCAGCCGTACTAGCCAATCTTAATCGTTTGTCGACGTGGGGCCTCTTCCTGCGAGGCCGAGTTAGACTGTTCCCACAGCCGAAATTTTTCAATGTCATCTTTAATGCCGCTGAACAGCCACAGCATTAACGCAATATCATCCGTCAAGCCAACAATTGGCAAGAAATCAGGCAGTATGTCGATTGGCGATACGAAATAGATCAATACCGCAATGACCCGAATCAAGGTCTTCCAGGGTAGCTGACGATAATCGCCCGAAGCGTAGGCTTTCAGCAGGCGGGTCACAACGCCCAGCTGTTCCCGAAAGACCGCAATATTTTTGCCCGACAAGCCACCGCTTTTATCGAGTGCTTCCCGAATTAAGGTGTATAAGCTTCGCGTGTTACGAGCGTAACGGACGGCACCGATATTGGCTCGTTTGAAAAAGATGGATGTTAGGACTCGCGTCAGTATACTCTTGTTTGCCATTGACGTTTGAGGATCATCTGACTCATCTATCTGAATTGCCAGGTGAATGGTTAGTTACTTTCCCTATAACAAAAAAAATCTCTGAATAGTCCATAAACTGAGCCAAGAGACTAGAAGTTTATTCGGGTTGTCATTGGTTTGTCTTAAACTCGGACCGTACTTTTGCGCTCGCTTGTTAACCTTTTAATTCCGAATACGCTATGAAAGTAACCGTAGTAGGTGCGGGGGCCGTTGGAGCCACCTGCGCCGATAACATCGCCCGCCGTGAACTCGCCCATGAAGTTGTGTTATTAGACATTAAAGAAGGCATCAGCGAAGGGAAATCGCTCGATATGCTTCAGGCGTCAACATTACTCGATTGCGACGTCAAACTGACGGGTTCTACTAATAACTACGAAAAAACTGCGGGTTCAGATGTAGTGGTTATTACATCGGGTTTGCCCCGTAAGCCCGGTATGACGCGCGAAGAGCTGATCGGTATCAACGCGGGCATCGTAAAAGGCGTTACCGAAAATATCCTGAAACACTCGCCCGACGCTATCTTCGTCATTATCTCTAACCCGATGGATACGATGACGTACCTGGCGCTGAAATCGTCGGGTTTGCCAAAAAATCGGGTAATCGGATTAGGTGGGGCGCTGGATTCGGCTCGTTTCAAAACGTATCTGTCACTGGCTATGAACTGTTCGCCCAACGATATTCAGGCGAGTGTGATTGGCGGACACGGCGATACAACGATGATTCCGCTGACTCGCCTGGCTACCAAAGGCGGTGTACCCGTTAGTCAGTTCCTGGACGAAGAGACCCTGAAAAAAGTAGCGGCTGACACGATGGTTGGTGGCGCGACGCTGACGAGCCTGATCGGTACGTCGGCCTGGTACGCACCGGGTGCGGCTGGAGCCTATATGGTTGAAAGTATCCTGCGCGATCAGAAACGCGTGATTCCGTCCTGCGTTCTGCTCGAGGGAGAATATGGTCAATCCGACATCTGCCTGGGCGTTCCAGTGGTGCTGGGACGTAACGGCTGGGAAGAAATTATCGATTACAAACTGAACGACGAAGAGCAGGCTGCCTTTAATAAATCAGCCGATGCCGTTCGGAATATGAACAACGTATTGAGCACGTTGAACATCGGCGTCTAGATACGTAGCTGATAATAGTCGTATTAATAAAAGCCCTGCTGATCCACAGCAGGGCTTTTATTATGGAAGAACAGGTGTTTAAATAAACGCCTGGAACTGGAGCACAAACTGGCCGCGTCGCCCGGCTGCATTGACCTGTTGAACATTGCCATCTACTGTTGCTCCCGTTTGGTAGTACGGCCGGTTCTGATAATCGAGGGTTATCTTCGTGTTATTACCGCGAATGAGCCAGTTGATCCCAACGCTATAGACGCCTAACGTGCCATTGATACGTTGATAATTTGCAATCTGGGCTTGTGCGTATGGCATTAACGTACCGTTGCCATTGCCGAACAAATTCTGCCGCAGCAAATACCCCAATTGGCTGTACACTACGTTACCAGTACCAAACATCGGAAACGCATTTCCCTGCGTGCCGCCAATACCGGCCGGGGCCGATGCAATCCCCGATGCGGGGTTCATGATGCCGTTGAAGCGCAGGTAGTTCTTGCCGTAGTCGGTATGAAAATACCCCAGATAGGCATTTAGGGCCGTACCTTTCTGTCTGTTCAGGGGCATGTCGAGAAACGCGGCAACCGACCACAGGTTCAGCGCTTCGTAGACCGTATCGGGAGCCGTTGTGGTACCTTCGCGATGCCACATAGCGTTGTTCTGATGAATGATGCCCGCTTCCAGATTAAGAATTTTCTTCTTGCCGAGGTACGTACCGGTCATATAGCCCGGAGTTTGGTGCGATTCCTTATCAAAGAATTGATAGAGCAGTAAACCCTGGAACTGCTTTTGATGCCCTTTCTGAGCGAATGACGAGTATTGATTAAAAGCCGCAGGGACTGTGCCATTGGTCTGAACCGGAAACGGATCGCTCATGGCAAAGCGGTAATCGATCGGCCCAATCTGACCGCGGGCGTACAAGCTCAGCTTACGGGCAAATTCGTCCGTCTGGTCTACCGTTGCCTGCGCGAACACCGGTACGTCCATACTCACAATGGTGCTGATGCTAGGCTGACTAAATCGGGACAGACCATTTACGATGGTCAGGCCATAGCCGATCTTCAGGTAATCTTTGTTTTTGAAGACCAGGTATTCCGCTACCGCGTCGTGGAAGAAGGCCTGCACTTTCCGGTTGGGTGGCGCTGTCGTAGAGCCGTAGGCCGGGTAGGCATTCAAAAAATTGAAGTTGTTCAGACCAAATTGAAAGTACACCAGAACCCGGTCATTGAGCTGTCCGAACAACTGGATACGTGTTCGGCGAAGCCCAATATCAAGGGTCTGGTCTTTTGCCGTGTTCGCGACCGTAGTGCCGGGGTTGCTGTTGTTAAGTCGTAACCACGACTGATTCAAAAGCGTAATTTTGAAAAAGTGGGTACCTGAAGTATTCAGGTTGTATTTGAGTTCATTCTTATCTGCCCCGGCCGTACCGGTCATGGCAGAAGGGCGGACAACAGTTCCGGGAGCCTGCTGGGTTTGTTCAGCCGGAGGAGCCAGCGTATCAACTGGTAACGTAGTCGTGGGTTGCTGGGCTGCGGCTAGGCCACTACTTAATAGAGTAAGTGCCGCTAGTATTCGGTTCATAACAGATTGCAGGGGAAGAGGTAAAAAACGCACGGCCAAAAGTAGACCGTGCGTTCCCTGACTTGCTTAGAAATTTATTAGAATACCTGTATCGGGTCGTTAAAAGTTATGACCAGTGCTAGATCATTCGGGTTATCGCCAGTCACAATCGGCAGAAAGCCAGTCCTGACCTGGATCAATAGGAGCACCATCGGGAGGTATAAGGGTTGACGGGGTTACGGACCGATCGGGATCGGAGCGATACTGCTCAATTAACCACCGGTGGTAATCGTACCGATACGTAGAGAACGTTTTTGAATTGGTGTAGTAGGCCTGCAAGCGCATAATGGCTTCGTGCGTTGCCGCTCGGACACTACCATCCGCGTCTTTATTGGTGGCCAGTCGAATGAGTTGATCGAGCATCAACCGCTCGGTTTGCCGGGCAATTTCCCCTCTGTACGTTTCCTGATTAATGTAAGGTGATTTGACAACCCCGTCACGTAGTCGATCAAGAACGTCGGTTAACCCTGGGAGCGTGGAGTCAACGGCTTTTTGGCGTACTAAGCGAGCACATCGTTCAGGGTTTAGCAGCAATCGTAAGGTCATGCCCACAGCCGCTTCTGGTGGCCCTAATGGGTCGAACGTCATACCCGTATGCCGTTTAAAGACTTCACGCGGATTGGGCTCATAGCGGAAGGGGCGGGGCGGAATCAGGCTGAGGAGCTTTTCGGGTACGGCTAGTGCCTGTGCATCAAGCGTCTGAAACAGGGCAGCCAAGGCTTTCTCCTGTTCAGCCGCCGGAACGGTTTGTAACACTTGCTGTCCATCTCCACGTAGCGCGTTGGTATACGCCTGACCACCGACGACTTTTGCGGCTGCTTCAACCTGATACCGGTGAAACATATACATCGGTACAAACACTTCTTCCAGCGTAGCCATAGGCGTTCCCGAAGGAATCTTTTTATCCGTAAAATTGGCGAGCGCCATGCGCCGAACGGTCATTACGCGCTTTAGTTCGTCTACGGCGTTAGAGCCATTATCCCAAAGATGAGTGGCCGGGTGCGATGAGCCTTCGGGTCGGGCGTCCTGATCAGTCAGGAACGACAGCCCGGCCGCGTGCATCTGGTTGATGATCTTGGTAAGCTCCTGTTTCTCGTTGGCTCCGGCCGGAAACTGTTCATACCCATATCGGATACTCCACTTATCGTAAGCGCCTATCCCTTTGGCGTAAGCGTCGGATAAGTCAATGGAAGCGCCTTTAATCTTGGCGACCATCGTCGGATAATCCATAACCGACGCGCGACCGAACTGGTCGGGTTGTCCGGGTTGACCGCCTTGCGTACTGGCCAGATAATTATGCGGCAGACCCAGTGTGTGGCCTACTTCATGGGCGGCTAGTTGGCGCAGTCGATCCAGCGACATCGTCATCAGTTCGTTGACATAGGCCGAATCGCTCGTATCAAAATTGCCGATTAGTCCCTGGGCGATCAGATAATCCTGCCGGACACGTAATGAACCTAACGTAACCTTTCCTTTTATGATCTCGCCGGTACGTGGATCAATAATACTGGCTCCGTAGCTCCAGCCCCGCGTCGACCGGTGAACCCATTGGACAAGGTTATAACGTACATCCATTGGATCGGCGTCGGGCGGCAAGAGCTTAACCTGAAAGGCGTTCCGGTAGCCAGCGGCTTCGAAAGCCTGATTCCACCAACTGGTGCCTTCCAGCAACGCCGACCGAATGGGCTCGGGCGTACCGGGGTCGAGGTAATAAACGATTGGCTTCACCGCTTCGCTGACGGCTGCATTGGGGTTTTTCTTTTCCAGTCGGTGCCGGGAAATGTAGCGTTTGGTGATGGGCTGGCTGACGGGCGTCGCATAATCGAAGAACTCGATGCCACCATAGCCGATACGTGGGTCAAAGGCGCGGGGCTTGTAACCAGCATCGGGTAGCTGCACGAACGAGTGGTGCTGGTGCATAGTCACAGCCGCTGGCGTTGGCACCACATCCCGGAGGTACGGACCGGCGTTTTCGCCCGTGAGCGTAATGATGGTCTCGAATTCGGTATTCTGAGGGAAGCTTTTGGTGCGCGGCATATACATAGCGCTGCGCGTCAGATCAAATTTATAGTTGCCCTGTTTGGTCTGAGAAATGGCCTGAACGGCTCCAACCGCGTCCTGCATCAGAAACGGCGTCAGGTCGACTAGTACCCGGTCGTTTTCCTCGGCCGCAATCTCAAATCCGGCGTGTACCGATTTAGCAAACGATTCTTCGACCGCCCGTCGTTCGAGTGGGTCACTGCTAATGGCCCGATACGCATAATTCGGCTCGATCAGTAATACCTTCGGACCACTCCGTTGAAACTTGACAATGTGCTCCTGGCCGAGTCGTCCGCGGTCCAGGCCAATATCATTAGAACCAACGCCTTGAGCGAGGGTAGGGTAGTAGAGAAGCTCCGTGTCGAATTTATCGATCTCCAGCCAGATCTTGCCTTTTTTTGCGTCCCAGTAGTACGTCAGAAAGCCAGGGTAACGCTCCATGTTAGCCGTGAAACCCGTAATGCTAACAGGAGTGGTGTTGCTAGTAGATTGGGCGTTTGCGGTGAAGGAGGCTGGTAATACGAAGCAAAGAAGAGAGAGTACGCGTTTAATCATCTTGAGCGAGGTTGTATTTCCCCGCTCAAGATAAAAGAAAAGCCAGACAATCTAACGCAGGCGATCAGACCCCCGCACCAGCTTCTCATCCCGACGAATAAACCGATTGGCCAGTGCGTTAAACAATAAGGCTGCGATGACGGCGTAGAAGCCTAACAGAAAATTGCCCTGATCGGCCGGGTTGCCGAATTCCTTACCCGCGTATAGGGTTCGATATAATATGATCCCCATGATAGCCGTGAGCATCAGCGCATTTACGGCGCACAGCGCAGTTTGGGTCAGCCGGTTGCGATACTGAAAAATGGCGTACACAGACGATAATGCCACTAAAGCCAGGAGTAAACCCAGGTACCATACCGACGTAATCACCGTCATAGGAGCTTGTTGAGCCGGAATGCCTGCCTGTTGCGGAACTGGTTGTTGTTGCGTGTATTGCAGCGCCGTTAATTGTGCTAGTTCGGTAGGTTGAGTGCCGGTCTTCTCCCAGAGGGGATTAGCCAACGCAACGCCCATAGCGACAGCGATAAGAAACAAAAAAATGGTTTGAACGCGTTGAATCATTGGAATAAATGAAAGATGTGTAATTGGTAGCAAATCATCGACCGCGAGGAGACAGTACGTCGCATCGCTTACCAGTTATGCATTACCTGGAGGCAAAATTAGCCCAAAACCGATAGATTATGAAAGCAGACGTCCGTTTGGTCCTTACGGCCGATGGCTCACATACCGCCGTCAATCAAACGCTCGATAAAACATACCATTCAATCCACGGAGCCTATCAGGAATCGCAGCGTGTGTACATTGAGTTAGGCCTCCTGGACGCGTTCGAGAAATTTCAGGATCAGCCGTTGCGCGTATTTGAAATGGGATTCGGCACTGGCCTAAACGCGTTGCTGACAGCACGCGAAGCCGAAAAATACCAGCAGCCTGTTCACTACGTAGCGGTCGACGCTTACCCAATGCCTATAGCCGACGCCCGACAACTTAACTACGACGCTATGCTTGGCACGGATTATCTGACGAAGCTGCACGAATCGTCCTGGAACGTACCGGTCGAAATCAACCTGTATATGACCTTCACCAAACTAGAAAGTAGCCTACAGGAGCTTCAACTCGACGAGCTGTTTCATCTGATTTATTTTGACGCCTTCGCGCCAACGGCGCAGCCTGAGCTTTGGGAAGAGCCGATTTTTCGGCAAATGGCAAACTTATTGCTTCCTAACGGTATACTGACTACGTACTGCTCCAAGAGCTACGTGCAACGAAACATGCGGTCGGCTGGCTTAACGGTCGAAAAACACCCGGGACCTCCGCACAAGCGTGATATAATCCGGGCTGTCCGTCGGACTGACGGATAAATTACATTTTAGCGGCTTCGGCTTAATTTTATTGACGACTGTACGTTATAAACGAAACAACTGCATCGGTAACCTCAACCGCGTATGAACCGTCTGCTTCTCTTCTTTGCTGCGTTTGTGATCGTCACAATCAGCGCCTTCCGTACAACGCTGCCAACGGAGTCATTTGTGAAGGCTCCTGCCGAAACCAAACATATCAATTGGTTAACCGTCCAGCAGGCCTATGCCTTGACCCAGAAGAAACCTAAGAAATTTGTTATTGATGTATATACCGATTGGTGCGGCTGGTGTAAGGTGATGGATCGGGAAACGTTCTCGAAGCCGGCTATTGTCGATTACGTTAACGAAAACTATTACGCGGTACGGCTCAATGCCGAACAGCCGGGCGACATCACGTTAGGCAAACAAACGTTTAAATACATGAGCAGCGCAAACGGGCGGGGCGTTCAGGAACTGGCCGCTGCACTCATGAAAAACCAGTTGAGCTACCCGACCACGGTGTTTATGGACGAAAAATTCAATTTAATTCAACCGATTCCGGGGTATCTCGAACCTCGTACGTTCCATCAGATCATTACGTATTTCGGAAATGATTATCACCAGAAAGAACCCTTCGATCAATACAAATCGGGTACATACACCAAGCAGTATCAGGCTGCTCTGAAAGCCAGTAAATAACGTAACAATACCAGCAACGCGGGTCGACAGGCTCACCAGTAAAACAGCTAATCGTTTTATACTGGTAAGTCTGTCCGACCCGCGTTATTCGTTCGTATAAATGCAAGAAGATAAGTATTTTTGTAGCCTTCAATTACCCCAACTGGTACAAGTACATGAATCAACAACTAATTTTTCTGTCGGCAATTGCTGTGTCGGTAAGCCTGACGGCTGCCACCCCGCCGAAGAAAACAACCGATGACCCCATAAATCGGTCACGGCCAAGCGCTCGCCTGAAAGCCGACCCGCGCAAGTTCATCGACCCGCAAAACATGGACGTGTCGGTAAAGCCGGGCGACAACTTCTATCAATACGCCAACGGGAACTGGCTCCGTCAGAACGCTATACCCGCGTCGAAAACGTCCTGGGGCAGCTTCAACGAACTACGCGATAAGAGTCTGGACGCTATGAAGTCGCTGCTCGAAGATGCATCAAAAACCACGACCAAAGGCCGTCTGTACCAGATGGTTGGCGATTACTACGTCAGCGGTATGGACAGCGTAACGATCGAGAAACGGGGCTTTGATCCGATCAAACCCGAGCTGGCCCGAATCGAGAAGGTTAATAACAAGCCTGCATTTCTGGACGAGTTAGCGTATCAGCGTTCGCAGGGTAACGGGATGCTGTTTGGCTTCTTTGTCGCGCAGGATCGCAAAAACGTAAGCAAATATCTGCCCCAGCTCAGTCAGGGCGGTACTACGCTGCCCGATCGTGATTATTACCTGAAGAATGATGCGCGTAGTCAGAAAATCCGGGAAGCGTACCGCGATCACCTGACCAAAATGTTTGCGCTGATTGGTGAAGAACCCTCGCAAGCTTCCCAGGATGCGGACGTGATCATGCGGGTTGAGACAGCACTGGCCAAAGCGCAGATGGCCCGTGTTGAACTGCGCGATCCCTATAAGACCTACAACAAGTTAACGGTCGCTAATTTCAGCCAGCAAACACCCGGCATCAACTGGGCGGATCAACTGACGAAATACGGCGCTAAGGGGCAAGATACAGTGTTGGTACAAAGCCCAACGTTTTTCCGCTCGTTGGATAGTTTAGTCGCGGCTACGCCCATCGAAGACCTACGGACGTACATGCGCTGGAATATCCTCAAAGGATCGGCTCCGTACTTAAGTGATGCATTTGTTAAGCAAAACTTTGCCTTCTCTAAAGTTCTTACTGGTCAGAAAGAACAGACACCGCGCTGGCAACGTATCAGCGGGCTGATCGACGGATCGCTGGGTGACCTGCTTGGACAGTTGTACGTGCAGCGCTACTTCAAACCTGAAGCCAAGCAGCGCATGTTAACGCTGGTTGATAACCTGGAAGCCTCGTATAAGGAGCACATCAAAAATCTGGATTGGATGAGTGAGGATACGAAAAAGCGTGCTCTAACGAAACTCACCTCGTTTAAACGGAAAATTGGCTATCCGGATAAGTGGAAAAATTACGAAGGTGTTGCGATTGCTCGGAATGATTTCTACGGAAACGTTAAGTCAGCCAGCAAATGGCAATATAACTACATGATCAATCGCCTGGGTAAGCCGGTCGATCGGACGGAGTGGGGTATGACACCTCCAACGGTTAATGCGTATTACAATCCCGTAAACAACGAGATTGCATTCCCGGCAGCTATTCTACAGTTCCCGTTCTTCGACTTCGACGCCGATGATGCGGTTAACTACGGTGGCATCGGTGCAGTTATCGGTCACGAGATGACACATGGCTTCGACGATTCGGGCCGTCAGTACGATGCCGATGGTACGTTACGTGACTGGTGGACGAAGTCGGATGCTGATAATTTCAAGAAGCGGGCCGATCAGGTGAAAGAGCAGTTCTTCGGCTTCAAAGTACTTGACTCGATCAAAGTCAATGGCCAACTGACACTAGGCGAAAACTTAGCTGATTTAGGTGGATTGGCAATTGCTTACGACGCGTTCAAGAAGACAGCACAAGGCAAAGCCAATGCGAAAAAAGCCATGATTGATGGCTTCACGCCCGACCAACGCTTCTTTTTATCTTGGGCACAGATATGGCGAATCAACGTATTGCCTGAAACGCAGGCGCAGTTGATCATGACCGATCCACACGCACCAGGCATCTATCGGTGCAACGGGCCTCTGTCTAACATAAATGCCTGGTATCAAGCCTTTAATATTCAGCCCGGCGATAAAATGTACAAGAAGCCGGAAGACCGAATAAAGGTCTGGTAATGCAGACGTAACGAATACTTGGAAGAGCCGTATCTATCACGTAGATACGGCTCTTCTGTTTTGTGGAGCTAATTTTAGTAGATTGCCCACTCAACCTAAACACCGATAAAATGTCATGAACTTCTTAAAACTAGCTAGTACCATCCTACTCGCAAGCAGCTTCGCCTGTCAGACAACATCAAAAACAGAAACAACGGCTACCACGCCAACCGAAGAAGTTGACAGCGTCGCTCTGCTTACAAAACGGCCTTCTCCGGAGGCTCCTAGATCGGCTGCGGATCGGTTGGTAAGAGCCCTTTACTTTGAGCATAGGAAAAAAGAAAATCCGTTTAAAGAAACAAAAGACCGCGCCCTTGTTGACCAGTTCTTTGCAAAACCAACGGCGGATCTGATCTGGGAAAGTACGAAGCCGTTAAAAGCTGATTTACTGTTTAATGCGCCCGATAAAGCCGTTGAAAAAGCTTGGGTATTGCCCGCTAACGTAGCTGGCAAAAAAGCTGTTGTGTTTGTCACGTTCAACCGCGAAGGAAAGCCTGTTGAACTCCAATGCGAAATGCAGCAACAAGACGGTCGCTGGCGTATAACGGACATGTTATATCCAGATGGTAAGCGATTAACGGAGCTGCTCCAATGATATGCTAGTTCTGTAAATGCCTTCCCTTCTTAAGTTTCTGCACTGGTTCTAAATGATTTAGCCTGCTTCCTTAAATTATTTTCAACCTAGCTGTTGACAACACCGTAAAAGCGTGTAATTTTGCAACTCCAAACCCGACAAGGGAGCGGAAATTGTTCTTTAACAGTGATTTTTGGGGAGTTTCCAGAGTGGCCAAATGGATCAGACTGTAAATCTGCTGGCGTACGCCTTCGGAGGTTCGAATCCTCCACTCCCCACCAATAAAAAGCGGAAGTAGCTCAATTGGTAGAGCGATAGCCTTCCAAGCTATAGGTTGCGGGTTCGAGACCCGTCTTCCGCTCAGTTGATTACACACTGTTAAAAACAAGCCGTTATAGCTCAGCGGTAGAGCACTTCCTTGGTAAGGAAGAGGTCCGGGGTTCAAGTCCCCGTAACGGCTCAAGACTTCTTCGTGAAGTCTTTTTGCGTATTAAAGCCGTATCCTGGTCACGCTGTTTGGGCGTAATTTCGGACGGCTTGACTGACGTTCAGCGAGTTAATCCAAAAACAAACAACAGTTCACAATAGCGTTTTAAAAACATGGCAAAAGAGAATTTTGACCGCTCGAAACCGCACGTAAACATCGGTACGATTGGTCACGTTGACCACGGTAAAACGACGCTGACGGCTGCCATTACGAAAGTGCTGGCCGAAAAGGGTCTGGCCGCAATTCGGGACTTCTCCTCGATTGACAACGCTCCAGAAGAAAAAGAGCGTGGTATCACCATCAATACATCACACGTTGAGTACGCGACAGCCAACCGTCACTATGCGCACGTTGACTGCCCAGGCCACGCTGACTATGTGAAAAACATGGTAACGGGTGCTGCTCAAATGGACGGTGCTATCCTCGTGGTAGCTGCAACGGACGGTCCTATGCCACAGACTCGTGAGCACATCCTGCTCGCCCGTCAGGTAGGTGTACCTCAGCTCGTTGTGTTCATGAACAAAGTGGACATGGTGGACGATCCAGAGTTGCTCGAACTTGTAGAAATGGAAATCCGCGAACTGTTGAGCTTCTACAACTTCGACGGTGACAATATTCCAGTTATTCAAGGTTCGGCTCTTGGTGGCCTGAACGGCGACGACAAATGGGTTAAAACCATTGAAGAGTTGATGGATGCTGTTGACAGCTTCATCCCATTACCTCCTCGTCAGACGGATCTTCCGTTCCTGATGCCGGTGGAAGACGTATTCTCGATCACGGGTCGTGGTACAGTTGCTACGGGTCGTATCGAGCGGGGTGTTATCAACTCGGGCGAACCAGTTGAAATCCTGGGTATGGGTGCTGAAAACCTGAAGTCAGTTGTAACAGGTGTTGAAATGTTCCGGAAAATTCTGGACCGTGGCGAAGCCGGTGACAACGTAGGTCTGCTGCTCCGTGGTATTGAAAAAACCGATATCCGTCGTGGTATGGTTATTTGCAAGCCTGGTTCGGTAACTCCTCACATGAAGTTCAAAGCTGAGGTTTACGTATTGTCGAAAGAAGAAGGCGGTCGTCACACCCCATTCTTCAACAAGTACCGTCCTCAGTTCTATTTCCGCACCACCGACGTAACGGGTGAGATCGCTCTTCCTGCTAACGTTGAAATGGTGATGCCAGGTGATAACATCACGATCGACGTAACGCTGATCAACAAAATCGCTATGGAGAAAGGTCTTCGCTTCGCTATTCGTGAAGGTGGCCGTACCGTAGGCGCTGGTCAGGTAACGGAGATCCTTGATTAAGTAAGTAATTCAAAACAAGTGCATTTCTTTCGAGGAATGCACTTGTTTTTTGATATTATTTCGTAATTTTGCAGTCCGTTTCGGAGGCACGCCGTGACGGACTTTTTTTAAAACAGTATTCCGATACGGGTGTAGTTCAAGGGTAGAATAGCGGTCTCCAAAACCGTTGATGGGAGTTCGAATCTCTCCACCCGTGCAAATCCCTTACTTAACAATGGACAAGTTTATCTCGTTTCTGAAGGCCTCCTGGGAGGAAGTTCAGCACAACGTGACTTGGCCCAAATTCAGCGATCTACAATCCAGCTCAACGCTGGTACTAGTAGCATCGCTGATTTTTGCGCTATTAGTCGGGCTAATCGATTTGGTGTTTGAGAACGGACTGAACGCGTTCTATCAGTCATTCTAAAGCAATAACAAACATGAGCGGCATACAGTGGTACGTCATTCGGGCGGTCTCTGGACAAGAGAAGAAAATCAAATCCTATCTTGATAACGAGATTATACGGCAAAAGTTGGATGAGATTATTCCGCAGGTATTAATTCCGGCGGAAAAAGTATATGAAATGCGCAATGGCAAAAAGCGCGTTCGGGAAAAATCGTTTTTTCCTGGCTATATCTTAATCTCGGCTGACTTAGGCAATAACCGTGCGCTTGACTTGATTCTGAATATGCCAGGTGTGTTAGGTTTCTTAGGAAACTCGCAGGCTGGAACAACATCTAAGGTTCCAGTTCCTTTACGTCAGGCCGAGGTAAACCGGATATTAGGTAAGGTTGACGAGGAAACTCAGGAGGTAGCAACCCCGACTGTTGCTTATCTGAAAGGTGAGTCTGTAAAAGTAGTTGATGGCCCCTTTGGTGGCTTCATCGGTACAGTAGAAGAAGTATTCGACGACCGTAAGAAATTAAACGTCGTTGTGAAGATATTTGGCCGGAGTACTCCGGTAGAACTCAGTTACGCACAAGTAGAAAAAGAAAGCTAATCTTCCAGTTAGCTTTCAGTTGGTCAGGCGTTCTTTGCTTCCCTTAGAGGACAAATGACCGGAATTGAATTGATGGTCAATGGTTGCGGTTTACGATGTGACTACTAAACCGTAATCAGAAATCAGAGTAGGGCCGCTCAGGCGGTCGTAAATTATTCAGACAATGGCAAAAGAAGTAGGTGGCTACGTAAAGCTGCAAGTCAAAGGCGGGCAGGCTAACCCTTCTCCTCCGATCGGTCCGGCGCTGGGTTCCAAAGGTTTAAATATCATGGAATTCTGTAAGCAGTTTAACGGCCGTACGCAGGATAAAATGGGGATGGTTTTGCCGGTTTTGATAACGTACTACAAGGACAAGTCCTTTGATTTCGTCATCAAAACGCCACCGGCACCAATTCTGCTGATGGAAGCGGCTAAGCTGAAAGGCGGATCTGCTCAACCAAACCGGAACAAAGTTGGCTCTGTATCGTGGGATCAAGTTCGGACAATCGCGGAAACGAAGATGCCCGATTTGAACGCGTTTACGGTAGAGTCTGCAATGAAGCAGGTGGCCGGCACGGCTCGCAGTATGGGTATCACGGTGACAGGCACTGCGCCTTTCGAGATTTAATCAGACTTGCCGAAGCAAACACAGAGATGGCTAAGTTAACGAAAAAACAAAAAGAAGCGCAATCGAAGTACGATGCCTCTAAAGAATACTCGCTGCAACAAGCTGCTGAGATTCTGAAAGAGATTTCGTTCACTAAATTCGACGCTTCTGTGGATATTGACGTTCGGTTAGGCGTTGACCCGCGCAAAGCTGACCAAATGGTACGTGGTGTTGCCACATTGCCGCATGGTACAGGAAAGACGGTTCGCGTTCTGGTGCTTTGCACGCCGGATAAAGAAAACGAAGCGAAAGAAGCAGGAGCTGACTTCGTAGGTCTCGACGATTATAT
Source organism: Spirosoma knui (assembly GCF_054780635.1). Lineage (NCBI taxonomy): Bacteria > Pseudomonadati > Bacteroidota > Cytophagia > Cytophagales > Cytophagaceae > Spirosoma > Spirosoma knui. The sequence continues at coordinate 217,285 of NZ_BAAGVY010000001.1, forward strand.
TCAGAAGATTGAACAAGGCTGGACGGACGTTGACGTGATCATCACGATGCCGAACGTAATGGCTAAAGTTGGTCGTTTGGGTAAAGTATTGGGACCTCGTGGTTTGATGCCAAACCCAAAATCGGGTACGGTAACGCCAGAAGTTGGTAAAGCAGTTCGTGAGGTGAAGGCTGGTAAAATTGACTTTAAAGTTGATAAAACCGGTATTATTCACACCAGTATTGGTAAAGTATCGTTTACGCCGGAAAAACTGGCTGAGAACGCGCAGGAGATTATTTCTACGTTAATGCGTCTGAAGCCTTCTTCGGCTAAAGGTACATACGTTAAGACGATCAACCTGTCGAGCACGATGAGTCCGGGAGTTACGATTGATAAAGGCACAGTTGCCGGAATTTAAGCCATGAAGCGCGAGGACAAAGGAGCAATTATTGAGGAATTGACTGAAAAGTTTCAGTCTACTCCCTTCTTCTACATCACGGAAGCCAATGGCATGACGGTTGCTGAAACCAACGATCTCCGTCGGATGTGTTTTGAACGGGGCATCGAGTACAAAGTGGTGAAAAATTCATTCATCAAAAAAGCGCTCGAAACCCTTGATACGGATTATACGCCGTTTAACGATGCGGTGCTGCACGGTCAGTCAGCGGTGATGTTTCACCCTGAAAATGGCAAAGCACCGGCGCAGCTTATCAAAGAGTTCCGCAGAACGAACGATAAGTTGCAATTAAAGGCTGCTTCTATTGATTACAGCCTGTTTATTGGTGCCGATCAACTGGATACGCTCATCGCATTGAAGAGCAAGCAGGAATTGATCGGCGAAATTATCGGCCTGCTGCAATCACCTGCCAAAAACGTTATTTCGGCGTTGCAAGGTGGTGGCAACAAACTGGCCGGTATCCTCAAAACGTTGTCGGAGCGCGAGGAAGCAGCTTAATTATCCGACGTATAATTTTCAACATCGTATAACAATCAAATTAAAATACTACAATGGCAGATTTGAAAGCGTTCGCTGAGCAGCTTGTAAGCCTAACGGTTAAAGAAGTAAACGAACTGGCTGCTATCCTGAAGGATGAATACGGAATCGAGCCGGCTGCTGCCGCTCCCGTAATGGTAGCTGGTGGTGCCGCAGGTGGTGGTGATGCTGCTCCGGCTGCTGCTGAAAAAACCTCATTCGACGTGATCTTGAAAGCGCCGGGTGCTGGTAAACTAGCGGTTGTTAAACTGGTTAAAGATCTGACAGGTCTGGGCCTGAAAGAAGCGAAAGAACTGGTTGACGGCGCACCAAAACCTGTAAAAGAAGGCGTTGCTAAAGACGAAGCAGAAGCACTGCGCAAGCAGCTTGAAGAAGCTGGCGCTGAAGTTGAAGTGAAGTAAGCAATTGCTTATCGCATATCACTCCAGGCAGGGGAGGCCAGACCAACGTCTGGTCTTTTCCTGTTTGGAGACTTTTTTGTCTATGCCCTTGCAAAAGACAAACTTATTTTTATTGACTTACGTTGTCTATTTACGCCCCTTGGGTTGGGTGACGCCTGGGGTCTGAATAGCCGCTTAGTCCGAGCGCCGTAGCAACTCTTCGCAACGCACTCATTAAGAATCGGTTACGCAACTAAACAGAGTACAATCTTGGCTACAAACGCGAAAATCAGTACGCGCAAAAATTTTGCGACGATTCAGCCAGTGATTGAATATCCGGATTTTCTGGATATTCAGGTAAAATCCTTCAAAGATTTTTTCCAGCTTGATACCCCTTCGAACCAACGTTCGGAGGAAGGGCTGTTCAAGGTGTTTCAGGAAAACTTTCCTATTTCTGACTCCCGCGAGAATTTTAAGCTGGAGTTCATCGATTATTCAGTTGACCCACCGAAATATTCGGTTGACGAATCCATTGATCGGGGGTTGACTTATTCTGTGCCTTTGAAAGCCAAATTGCGTCTGTCGAATAATGATCCTGACAACGAGGATTTTGAAACGATTGAGCAGGAGGTATTCTTGGGTAACATTCCGTACATGACCGAGAAAGGCTCGTTCGTCATTAACGGAGCTGAGCGGGTGATTGTTTCGCAGTTACACCGTTCGCCAGGTGTGTTTTTCTCGATGAGCAAGCACACGAATGGTACAAAACTATACTCGGCTCGGATCATTCCATTCAAGGGATCTTGGATTGAGTTCTCGACGGATGTAAACAATGTTATGTATGCGTATATCGACCGGAAGAAGAAATTTCCGGTAACGACGCTGTTACGTGCCATTGGGTTTGGATCTGATAAAGACATTCTCGACCTGTTTGGTTTGTCGGAGGAAGTTCCAGCTACGCCAGCGAATCTGAAAAAAGCGATCGGCCGTCGGTTGGCGGCTCGGGTGCTGCGCACGTGGACAGAAGACTTTGTGGACGAGGATACGGGCGAGGTAGTTTCGATCAGCCGGAATGAGGTATTGCTTGAGCGTGACTCAGCGATTACGGCAGACGACATTGACGTGATTACAGAATCGGGCCAGAAATCAGTCATCCTGCATAAGGAAGATATGAACATGGCTGATTATAACATTATTTATAACACCCTGCAGAAAGATAGCTCTAACTCTGAAAAAGAGGCTGTGGAGCAAATTTATCGGCAGTTACGTAACGCGGATGCGCCAGACGAACAAACAGCTCGTGAAATTATTCAGAGTCTGTTCTTCTCGGACAAGCGTTATGACCTTGGTGATGTAGGTCGGTATCGGATTAATAAAAAGCTCGGTCTCGATATTTCGTCGGATATGAAGGTACTAACCACAGAAGACATTGTGTCGATTGTGAAGTACTTGATTGGTCTGATTAACTCGAAAGCGGTTGTCGATGATATTGATCACCTTAGCAACCGGCGTGTCCGGACTGTAGGTGAACAGCTATACGCTCAGTTTGGCGTTGGTCTGGCTCGTATGGCTCGGACCATCAAAGAACGGATGAACGTACGGGATAACGAAGATTTCAAACCGGTTGACCTGATCAACGCTCGTACGTTGTCGTCGGTTATCAACTCGTTCTTTGGTACGAACCAGCTGTCGCAGTTTATGGACCAAACCAACCCGCTGGCTGAAGTGACGCACAAGCGTCGTATGTCGGCACTGGGACCGGGTGGTCTGTCGCGCGAACGGGCGGGCTTTGAAGTTCGTGACGTACACTATACCCACTACGGTCGGTTGTGTACGATCGAAACCCCGGAAGGTCCGAACATTGGTCTGATTTCTTCATTGTGCGTCTATGCCAAAATCAACAGCATGGGCTTCATCGAAACGCCATACCGGATCATCGAAAACGGGAAGGTATCGATGGATAAGCCGGTGATGTATCTGACGGCTGAGGAAGAAGATACCCATTATATCGCCCAGGCAAATGCCGGTATCGATAAAGGTGGTAACTTCCAGGTCGACCGCTTGAAAGCTCGTTTCGAGGGCGACTTTCCAATGGCCGAGCCTACGAACGTTACGTTCATGGACATTGCGCCGAACCAGATTGTGTCGGTGGCAGCTTCCATGATTCCGTTCCTTGAACACGACGATGCTAACCGGGCGCTCATGGGCTCGAACATGCAACGTCAGGCAGTGCCGCTGCTCCGTCCTGAAGCGCCGATTGTCGGTACAGGTTTGGAAGGCCGTGTTGCTGTTGATTCACGGACGCTGGTTATTGCCGAAGCTGACGGAGTAATTGAGTTTGTTGACTCAACTAAAATTGTGGTACGGTATGAGCTTGATGACGACCAGATGGCCGTTACGTTCGATGAAGAACGGAAGACGTATAATCTGATCAAATTCCGCCGGACGAACCAGGATACCTGCATCAACCTGAAACCAACTGTCCTGAAAGGTCAGAAGGTGAAAAAAGGTGATGTACTCTGCGAAGGCTACGCTACCCAGGCTGGTGAGTTAGCGCTCGGCCGGAACATGAAGGTCGCCTTCATGCCTTGGCAGGGGTATAACTTCGAGGATGCCATCGTGATTTCTGAGCGTGTCGTACGTGAAGATATCTTTACCTCGATTCACATTGAAGAGTTTGAACTGGAAGTACGGGATACGAAGCGGGGCGAAGAGGAGTTAACCTCTGAAATTCCGAACGTAAGCGAAGAGACGGTTCGTAACCTGGATGAGAATGGTATCGTACGAGTAGGTACTGAAGTTAAAGAAGGTGATATTCTGATTGGCAAGATCACACCGAAAGGAGAAAGTGATCCGACTCCAGAAGAAAAACTGCTTCGTGCCATCTTCGGTGATAAGGCTGGCGACGTAAAAGATGCATCCAAGAAAGCACCACCGTCCTTAAAGGGTGTCGTTATCGATACCAAGTTGTTTGCCCGTCCGGCTAAAGAGGATCGTGGTAAGCACAAAGACGAGGTGAAGTCGTTGATGAAGAAGTACGGTCGTGAGCTGAACGACTTCCGTGCCCGGATGATTGAGAAACTGGTTACGTTACTTGACGGTAAAACAAGCCAGGGCGTCAAGCATAAGTTTGGCGATGACATTGTTAGCAAAGGCGTGAAGTTTAACCGTAAGAACATTACGGATAACCTTTTTCCTGATCGGAACCCTTATCGCGACGAAAGCGGCTACGCCGTTCCGGAAGAAGCGAACCTGCTGATTGATCTCAACCTCGACGGCTGGACAGACGACGATAAGCTCAATCACATGATTGTTCAGTTGGTGAAAAACTACAACAATCGTCGGAGCGAAATCACTGGTCGGTTTAAGCGGGAGCGCTTCACGCTCGAAGTAGGTGACGAACTACCTGCTGGTATCGTGAAACTGGCCAAAGTGTACATCGCCAAGAAGCGTAAGCTGAAAGTGGGTGATAAGATGGCCGGTCGTCACGGAAACAAAGGGGTTGTTGCCCGGATTGTACGGGATGAAGACATGCCGTTCCTGGAAGATGGAACCAAAGTTGACATCGTATTGAATCCGCTTGGCGTACCGTCCCGGATGAACCTTGGCCAGATCTATGAAACGGTATTGGCGTGGGCCGGTCAGAAACTCGACCGGAAGTACGCAACACCGATCTTCGACGGAGCAACGGAGCAGCAGGTTGCGGATGAATTGAATGCCGCTGGCTTGCCGTCGTTCGGCCGGACGTATCTGTACAACGGTCTGACGGGTGAACGGTTCGATCAACCGGTAACGGTCGGTATCATCTATATGCTCAAACTGGGCCACTTAGTTGATGACAAGATGCACGCCCGTTCGATTGGACCATACTCGCTTATTACGCAGCAACCGTTGGGTGGTAAAGCACAGTTTGGTGGTCAACGGTTCGGTGAGATGGAAGTGTGGGCGTTGGAGGCTTTCGGAGCATCAAACATCCTGCAAGAAATCTTGACGGTTAAATCCGATGACGTAGTTGGTCGTGCCAAGGCATACGAAGCGATTGTGAAAGGTGAAAACCTGCCGAAGCCGAATATTCCTGAGTCGTTCAACGTACTTGTTCACGAGTTGCGCGGTTTAGCACTTGAAATTACACTTGAATAATAGAGGTTAGAAGCGAGGAGTAAGAAATGAGAAGTCGTGCGTCAGCAGAAACTTTTCGCTTCTTACCCTTGCCTTCTCACTTCTCGTTTTAACCTATAATCTCCAACCAATGTCGTTCAAAAAGAACAAAAAACTCAATAGCGACTTCCAGAGCGTGACAATCAGCCTGGCATCGCCCGAGTCTATTTTGGAGAGTTCCTACGGCGAGGTGACACAGCCGGAGACAATCAACTACCGGACTTACAAACCTGAGATGGGTGGCTTGTTTTGTGAGCGCATCTTTGGGCCTGTAAAGGACTGGGAATGTCACTGTGGTAAATACAAGCGTATCCGTTACAAAGGCATCATCTGTGACCGTTGTGGCGTGGAAGTTACCGAGAAAAAGGTACGCCGGGAGCGTATGGGGCACATCGAACTGGTGGTACCCGTTGCGCACATCTGGTACTTCCGGAGCTTGCCCAACAAAATTGGCTATCTCTTAGGTCTTTCGACCAAGAAGCTTGACCAGGTGATCTACTACGAACGCTACGTAGTTGTTCAGCCAGGTGTTAAAGCTGAAGATGGCATTAACCAGCTCGACTTCTTAACGGAGGACGAGTACCTCGATATAATCGACAAACTGCCGAGTACGAACCAGCATCTGGACGACAAAGACCCTAACAAATTCATCGCGAAGATGGGGGCGGAAGCGTTAGAGATGTTGCTGTCGCGTGTGCAGTTAGATGAGTTGTCATACTCACTACGTCACGCAGCGGCTACCGATACGTCACAGCAACGTAAAGCGGAAGCGTTGAAGCGGTTAAAAGTAGTAGAAGCATTCCGGGAGGCAAACGGCCGGATTGAAAACCGTCCTGAGTGGATGGTGATCAAAATGGTACCCGTTATTCCACCCGAACTTCGTCCACTCGTCCCATTGGATGGAGGTCGGTTTGCTACGTCCGATTTGAATGACCTGTATCGTCGGGTAATCATCCGGAACAACCGTTTGAAGCGTCTGATCGAGATCAAAGCGCCAGAAGTAATTCTGCGTAACGAGAAGCGGATGTTGCAGGAAGCTGTCGATTCGCTGTTCGACAACTCGCGGAAGGTAAACGCCGTTCGTTCGGAAGGTAACCGGGCGCTGAAGTCGTTATCCGACATGCTGAAGGGTAAGCAAGGCCGTTTCCGGCAGAACTTGCTGGGTAAGCGTGTTGACTACTCAGGTCGTTCGGTTATCGTGGTTGGTCCTGAATTGAAACTGCACGAGTGTGGTTTGCCAAAAGACATGGCGGCTGAGCTATTCAAGCCGTTTGTTATCCGCAAGCTCATCGAGCGGGGTATCGTCAAAACAGTGAAGTCGGCGAAGAAAATCGTGGACCGGAAAGATCCTGTTATCTGGGATATTCTCGAAAACGTGCTGAAAGGTCACCCAGTTCTGCTGAACCGGGCTCCAACGCTGCACCGTTTAGGTATTCAGGCTTTCCAGCCGAAGCTGATTGAAGGTAAAGCTATCCAGCTTCACCCACTCGTTTGTACAGCTTTCAACGCTGACTTTGACGGTGACCAGATGGCCGTTCACGTGCCGCTGGGCCAGGAGGCTGTGCTTGAAGCTTCGCTGCTGATGCTTGCGTCGCACAATATTCTTAACCCTGCCAACGGTGCGCCGATCACGGTACCATCGCAGGACATGGTGTTAGGGCTATATTACGTAACGAAAGGACGTAAGAGCACACCTGAATATCCAATTGCCGGTGAAGGTATGACGTTCTATGGTGCCGAAGAGGTAATCATCGGTATCAATGAAGGTAAAGTTTCTAAGCACGCCAATATCAAGTGCCGGGTGAAAGTCCGGGACGAAAACGGCGAGCTGGTTGAGAAAGTAATTGACACAGTAGCGGGTCGGTTGTTGTTCAATCAGGCTGTACCGGAAGAAGTTGGTTATATCAACGAACTGCTGACGAAGAAAAAGCTGCAACAAATCATTGCACTTATCTTCAAAATCTCGGGTGGAGCACGGACTGCTCAATTCCTGGACGAAATCAAAGAACTAGGGTTCCAGATGGCGTTTAGAGGTGGCTTGTCTATTGGTCTGAGCGACGTAATGATTCCTGATGCAAAACAAGGACTCGTTGAGGAAGCGAAAGCCGAGGTACAAGGCGTATGGGATAACTACCTGATGGGTCTTATCACCGAAAACGAGCGCTACAACCAAGTTATCGATATCTGGACGCGGGTGAACTCCCGGTTGACCGAGACGCTGATGAAGCAGCTTGAAGCCGATCAGGGTGGTTTCAACTCAATCTACATGATGATGCACTCGGGTGCCCGTGGTTCCCGTGAGCAGATTCGTCAGTTGGGTGGTATGCGTGGTCTGATGGCTAAGCCGCAGAAAAACCTGCAAGGTTCAGTTGGTGAGATTATCGAAAACCCAATCCTGTCGAACTTCAAAGAAGGTCTCGACGTATTGGAGTACTTCATCTCAACCCACGGTGCCCGGAAAGGTCTGGCCGATACGGCTCTGAAAACGGCCGATGCTGGTTACCTGACCCGCCGTCTGCACGACGTAGCGCAGGATGTCATTATCAGCGAAGATGATTGTGGCACGTTACGTGGCCTGCAAGTGTCGGCGCTGAAAGATAATGAAGATATTGTTGAGCCACTGTCTGAGCGTATTCTCGGTCGGACAACGGTTCACGACATATACGATCCGCTCGAAAAAGACGAAAACGGCAAGCCCGTCCTGATTATTGGTTCTGGTGAACTAGTAACCGAAGAGGTAGCCGCCCGTATCGACGAAACGAGCATCGAAACAGTCGAAATTCGTTCGGTATTGACGTGCGAATCGCGGCAGGGTGTTTGCGCCAAGTGCTACGGTCGTAACCTGGCCTCAGGTCGCATGGTCGACATTGGTGAAGCAGTTGGTGTAATTGCTTCGCAGTCGATTGGTGAGCCCGGTACGCAGTTAACGCTACGTACGTTCCACGTTGGTGGTACGGCTTCTAACATCGCGGTTGATGCGTCTATCAAGGCGAAATTTGATGGTCTGATCGAGTTCGAAGAAATGCGGACGGTTGAGTCGGAAGATAACGAAGGCAACCCACAGACGGTCGTTATGGGCCGCTCGGGTGAAGTTCGGATTGTGAACCCGAACGACCGCAACGTAGTCCTGATCAGTAATAACGTGCCTTACGGTGCATTCCTGCGGGTGAAGGATGGCGATATGGTGAAGAAAGGCGACGATATTTGCGCCTGGGATCCCTATAACGCCGTTATCCTATCTGAATTGACAGGTACGTTGACGTTCGACGCGATTGAAGACGGCATTACCTATCGTGAAGAGTTCGACGAACAGACGGGCTTCCAGGAAATGGTGATCATTGAAAGCCGCGACAAAGCGAAGAACCCGGCTATCGTTGTACAAGGCACGACGACCTTAGCGCTGCACTTGCCTGACGCTGATGCGAGTGGCAAGCTGCAGAAGAGCTACAACTTACCGGTTGGCTCACGTCTGGTCGTAAAAGAAGGACAATCGATCAAAGCGGGTCAACCGCTGGCGAAGATCCCTCGTAACGTTGGTAAGACTCGTGACATCACGGGTGGTCTGCCACGGGTAACGGAGTTGTTCGAAGCTCGTAACCCGTCGAACCCTGCCGTTGTCAGTGAAATTGACGGTGTTGTTACGTACGGTACGATCAAGCGTGGTAACCGTGAGATCTTCATCGAGTCGAAAGACGGTACGAGAAAGAAGTATCTGGTGCCGCTGTCGAAGTTCATCCTTGTCCAGGACAATGACTTCGTACGGGCTGGTGCTCCGTTGTCTGACGGTGCCATTACGCCAAGTGACATTCTGGCCATCAAAGGTCCAACCGCGGTTCAGGAGTATCTGGTAAACGAAATTCAGGAAGTATACCGCCTGCAAGGGGTAAAAATCAATGATAAGCACATCGAAGCCATCGTGCGCCAGATGATGCAGAAAGTTGAAATCATCGACTCAGGTGATACCAATTTCCTTGAAGGACAAGTTGTCGATAAGTGGGCGTTCCGCGAAGAAAACGACAAGGTGCTTGACGCCAAAGTGGTTATGGACGCTGGTGACTCGACCAACTTCAAACCCGGTATGATCGTGACGAGCCGTCAGCTGCGTGATGAGAACTCAAGCCTGAAACGTCGTGATATGGCCCTTGTGACTGTTCGTGACGCCATGGCTGCCGTATCTCAGCCAACGCTGATGGGTATTACGCAATCATCGCTGGGTACGGATAGCTTTATCTCAGCTGCTTCCTTCCAGGAAACAACGAAGGTGTTGAGCGAAGCGTCGATTCGTGGAAAGCGTGATACGCTCGATGGATTGAAAGAGAACGTAATTGTTGGGCACCTGATTCCTGCCGGAACCGGTATTCGACGCTACCAAGGCTCGATTGTAGGTTCGAAAGAGGAGTTGGATACCATCACCGAGTCTCGCGAACAATTTGCCCGCACTAAGAAACGGGCTACTGTTTAATTGTGTTAGCTCAAATACATGCCAAACGCCCCAGCCAAGTTGGTTGGGGCGTTTTCATAGCCATACCTTTGTTTAAAAACCTTTTTTATGCAATCAGAACAACAAAATCCAGAAGGTTCGATTGACGTTGAGTTGAGCGAAGAAATCGCCGAAGGCGTTTACGCGAATCTGGCTATGATTGCTCACTCAAACAGTGAGTTTATTTTAGATTTCATCCGGTTGATGCCAGGTGTGCCAAAAGCAAAAGTAAAAGCCCGTATTATCCTTACGCCTGAACATGCAAAGCGCTTATTGGAGGCTCTAAAAGAAAACGTAAGCCGGTATGAGGAAGCTTACGGTGGCATTAACGAACCCAATAATACGTTCCGCTTTCCAGGGGGCGGTTTTAGTGGACCAGTTGGTCAGGCTTAGTACATCATAGTTCCTGTTTTGATCAGTTTCAATAAAGCATAACCCCTGCGTAAATAGGCTATAAGCTTGGCTATTAACGGACTTTTTCTTATCTTTGCACCTCAAAATTCGGGAAGACTATTTTTTTGTAAACAAATTTAAAATGCCTACCATACAACAATTGGTGCGTAAAGGCCGCGAAAAGCTTGAATTCAAGTCGAAATCGCCGGCTTTAGATGCCTGCCCACAACGTCGGGGTGTGTGTACGCGTGTGTACACAACGACGCCGAAGAAGCCGAACTCGGCGCTTCGGAAAGTTGCTCGGGTTCGTTTAACGAACCAGAAAGAAGTAAACGCCTACATTCCAGGCGAAGGCCACAACCTGCAAGAGCACTCAATCGTGCTGATTCGCGGTGGCCGGGTTAAGGATCTGCCGGGTGTTCGCTATCACATCGTACGGGGTGCTCTGGATACGGCTGGTGTAAACGGTCGTCTGCAAAGCCGCTCGAAATACGGCGCGAAGCGTCCAAAACCAGGTCAGGCTCCAGCCGGTAAAGGTGCGCCAGCAAAAGGCGGTAAAAAGAAGTAATTTAATTTAACTGGGCGTTGGAACACTTGTGTAAAGTGGGCTGCGTTCAGAGTAAGATCAAAAATCTGAAGCAATCATGAGAAAGGCGAAACCGCCCAAGCGTTACGTATTACCTGATCCTAAATACAAGGAGGTTCTCGTAACCAAATTTGTAAACAACCTGATGTACGAAGGCAAAAAGAGCCTGGCGTACGGTATCTTCTACGATGCACTTGACGTGGTAGCAAAACGCACGAGCGAAAGTGGTCTGGATACATGGAAAAAAGCGTTAAACAACGTAATGCCATCGGTTGAAGTAAAAAGCCGTCGCGTTGGTGGAGCTACCTTCCAGGTGCCAACCGAAGTACGGGCAGACCGGAAGGTCGCGGTAGGCATGAAATGGCTGATCCGGTATGCTCGTTCGCGGGGCGAAAAAACAATGGTTGACCGCTTAGCAGCTGAGATCATCGCTGCCTCGAAAGGGGAGGGTGCCGCTGTGAAGAAGAAAGACGATACGCACCGTATGGCCGAAGCCAACAAGGCGTTCTCGCACTTCCGGTTCTAATTACCATCTGATCAAAGTCCCGGTGATCAACAAATTCATAAAAGCCACTCAACATTGGGTGGCTTTTGTTGTTGTCAAGCTATGGTAACTCTGGAAAACGACCTTCTTCGTATCGCTGTACAGCCTAAAGGAGCTGAACTAACGTCAATCTTTGACAAAATAGCTGGAATAGAACATCTATGGCAGGCTGATCCGAGCGTCTGGCCCTGGCATGCTCCAAACCTGTTTCCGGTGGTTGGCGGACTTTTAAACAACCAACTACTTATAGATGGGAACCCATACCCGATGGAACGCCACGGATTTGGACGCCATTCGGTTTTTGAGATTACTGAATCAACCGGTACGCACGCGGTTTTTTCGCTACGATCGAATGACACTACGTATGCGGTGTATCCGTACAAGTTTCTGTTCCAGATCATTTATGAGCTATCCGGCTCAAGTTTGAGTGTTACGTACCGGATTCTAAACGAGGATAACAAAACCATGTTCTTTTCGGTAGGTGCTCATCCCGCTTTTGCGGTACCGTTTCAAGCTGGTGATACCTATGAAGATTATTATCTTGAGTTTGACAAGCCCGAAGCGTTAGCAACGCACATGCTTTCGTCGGGTGGTTACTTCACGGGCGATGTTAAATCTGTACCTACTGAATCAGGTAACCGGCTTCGATTAACAAAGCATTTGTTTGATCAGGATGCGCTGGTCTTTAAGAATTTATCGTCTCAGCGTGTCTCCATCCGCAGCGACAAACATGCACAAGCTGTAACGGTTGCATTTAGTGGGTTCCCGTATTTAGGCGTATGGGCTAAACCAGGTGCCTCGTTTGTGTGCATTGAACCCTGGTTAGGTTGCGCTGATAGTGAAGGGCCTCAACTTCCAATAGAAAAGAAAGAAGCTATCCAACACGTTGAACAAGATAGCGTATTTGAAGCGACGTTTGTCATTTCGATTGGCTAACTGTTACGTTGCTGCAATGATAAAAAGAAGGCCTGCTATACAATTTATAGCAGGCCTTCTTATGTATTCAGCGAGGTTATCTACTGGGTTTCTTCCAAAGGCACAAAGTCTTTAAACGTTCGTTTAATAGCCTTGTCGGTTGCTTCTTTCTTGCTTTGCCAGTTCGCATCCAGCTCTAAGGCCACCAGACCGCTCAAACTCATCGAGTTACGGAAATCATCAAGCTTCTTCACAAATTCGCCACTACGTCGGGAGGATTTAAGCGAGAATTCACGCGAGAATACGTCACCTTTGTTCTGTAGTTCGTTACGCTTGCCTAATACGTAATTGTAGCGGTCCATCAACTCCTTCATCGACTTCCCGATCACTTCGGTGGCTTCGAGCGTCCCCATGGTCAGCACCGCAGTACCACCAACGGCAGATACATATTTCGATTGCTCCGGATTGACAACCGGCGCGACACCCGTAATTGCCCCCAGCGACGCGTTGGCCACCGACCGGTTACGCTTACCGCTTTTTGCTTTTTTGTAATCGTGTTTAAGCTGTTCTTCTTTCTCGCTTAACTGCTGAACCAGTCCCCAGGCCTGCACCAGTAGTTGTCGATATTGAGTGTATAGATACCGGTCTTTTTCGGCTTCATTTACCGTATTAAACACCGTAAAGGTGATTCGACGTTCCTCGCGGTTCTGTGCCTTATCCAATACGTAGAACGTTATCTGAGTACTTAACGAGTCATAAGGGTCTTTAACAAAGTCGTAGCCCGGTTGCCAGATAAATTCGTACTGATTCTCGGTATTCTTGACTAAGGCTGTTTTGGGGATTTGCTGATTGTCCGACAAAAAACCAAAGGCTGTTACGTCGTCGTCACCGTTCGGATCAGACAAGTAAAACTTCAGGTTAACCGTGGCGTTCTCGCGCAGCCGGTAATGCGTTTCTTTCGGTATTACGGCGATATCGGGCGGCAAATCCATCTGAGTGATCTCAACTTTCAAGCGGCCTTTAGTACGCGCTTTTGATGGCTGATCTTCTACCCAAAACTCGATGTACTGTGAATTAACCTGTTTTAACCGGTTAAATTGATTCTGGGATAGCAACCAGCTGAATTCGCCCTGCGAAGTAAGTTTACTACCCTCGGGCATCTGATCGACGATAGGAATAAATACGATGGGGTCCCCGTCATCATCACGAACCATCTGGGCGTCCATCTTATACGTATTCTGCGTGCGGTACCGTACGTAGAACGGACGTAGTTCGCCAATGGTAGGCGGCCGGTTAACGTGCAGAATCTTAAAATCAATGGTTTGTGAAGCCGATTGACCACGTTGGTTACGTACCTCAAAAATTACAGGGCAGATTTTAGTCGTATTAATGCGATCGGCCAGGTCATAGCTGGGCGTCCAGCTAAAATGACCCAAAGAGTCTAAATGCATGTTCTCCTGCTTATCAGAACTGAGCGAAAACCGGAGCGTATCGCCAGGGGCACCCACCGCTTTTATATCGAACCGGATTGCACTACCTTCAGGAATAACATTCCAGTTTGGTTGCGTAGGAAAAACGAGCTGAATTGATTTTGACTCTTGTGCATTACTGCTGAAACTAAGTATATTAATCAGCAAATACATGACACTACCGGCAATTCGGGTCATAGGCAATGATCTGATAGTGGTCTGTTTTGAAGAACGTAAAAGTAAGGCTAAGATTTTACAGGCAGAGGTATAGACGCTGTAATTTGTTTTTTTCTTAGTTAAAACCTCACTTTCTGCCTACAAAATTATCTTTTTTCTAGGTCACTCTAAACAAAAAGCCCCTCCGGGTAGAGGGGCTTTTCCAGATAACAAATTAAAACTAGTTCTTCTTGGGAGCTGGAGTGCTGCCTCCGGTGGTAGCTGGCTTGTTAGCCGTAGTTGTGGCTGCCTTAGCAGGATCAATACCTAACTTCTTCAAAACTAACTCCGTGATGTTGTTCTCTTCAGGAGCTACTAACAGAATAGGAATGGTATTCGCACCGGCATCGAGGTTGAAAACGTACTGATAGCCATTGTCTTTAGCCACGGCATCAATCGCCTTCTGAATCTTCTGCACCACTGGGTTCACTAACTGCTGATATTTGGTCTGCAGCGATTGCTCCGCCGTACGGCCAAACTCCTGAATACGAGTTTGCAAACCCTGCAATTCCGTTTCGCGGTCTTTGCGAATTACGTCCGACATTTGGGCTGCGCCTTTTTCGTAAGCACCGTATTTGTCTTCCAGCTCTTTCGTCATCCGCTTCAGTTCATTTTCTGACTGCGTACGCTGAATTGTCAGCTGGTTCTGAATATCTTTAGCTTCTGGGGTTTGAGCCAGGACGTAATCAATATTGGTATAGCCTAACTTCAGCGGGCCGGCTGCGGTTGTGGCAGGCGTCGTTGGGGTCGGGGCTTGTGCCTGTGCGTTTAAACCGCCCAACAAGAGGGCTGCAGCAAACGCCATGACGAGGTTTTTCTTCATTTGAAATAGATTGTTTGTATTACTTCGGTTTTGTGGTTGCTTTGTTTGCCGGATTATTTCCCGCCGTAGGCTTACTGGCTGCGTCTAAGCCCAATTCCTCCATGACGTAATCCGTGTAGTCGTGTCTTGGATTTGTGTAGAGCATAACAAAATCAGACGCCTTATCGAACATAAAGTCTAATTTTTTTTGCAAAGACACTTTCTCAATCGCCCGGTTCACCAGCTCCATCGGAGCCTTCATCAGTTCTTTCTTTTTCTCAAAAAGTAAGCCCTGATAGCCAAATACCTTGTTATTATAATCCCGTGCTTCGCGCTCTTTATCGCTAAGAACACGTTGCCGTTCGCGCTTCATCTCTTCAGTAAGCAGAATCTCTTCGGCCTGATAAGCGCGCTGCATTTTCTCGAGGTCAACGTACTTATCCTGAATGTCTTTCGACCATTTGTCCGTAAACTTATCAATCTCGCTCAATGCCTTTTGGTACTCGGGCATCTTGCTGAAAATGAACTCGGTGTCTACGTATCCAAACTTCTGCGCTCTTGCGGGAGTCGTCAGCCAAACGGCACACAAAAGTACAAAAAATAAGGCTTTTTTCATTATTAGCCGTCTAATTTTTACGGGAAGTGATTGATTGTCAGTTTGAATCTTCGCCGTGCCGCTTTTAGTAATTTGATTAAAAAACGACCCGAACGTTTAATGAGTTCTTAACAAAATCAGGACTTTTCACCAATTTGTTTTGGTAAGAACGTTCGGGCCGTCGCTAATCTTATCTGAACTGCTGGCCAATCGTAAAGTGGAACTGGCCTGCCGCTTTGTCTTTAACGCCCGGAATCTTGTCGAAGCCGTAGCCGTAGTCAATCCCAATCAGTCCGAAAGCAGGCATGAAAATACGGGCACCGAAACCAGCCGACCGTTTCAGGTCAAACGGATTATACTGCTTATAGGTACCCCAGTTGTTACCGGCTTCGAGGAAGCCCAGCACGAAGATGGTGGCGGATGGGTTCAGCGAAACGGGGTAACGTAGTTCGGCAACAAACTTGTTGTACACCACACCGCCCTGGCTGCGTGAGTTGGCATCCACAGCCCGATCGTAGTCGGCAGTATACACGCTACGATCGTCATACCCGCGTAAGCCAATGATGTCCTGAGCGAGCGCAAACTGTCCCTGACCGGCCAGGCCTGATCCACCTAACACAAAGCGCTCGAACGGACCGATGTTGGTACGTTTGTTATAGCTGCCCAGGAAGCCCATGTGGGCTCGTGTATTCAAGACCAGCTTACCGAATACCGTCTGGAACCAGCTGGCGTCAAACATCCATTTGTGATACTCCACAAACTTGTATTTATCCTCCGGCTTTTCGGGAGTGGTTGTCGCCGTCTTAAACGCTGAATAGGGTGGCGTAAACGAACCACTTAAGCTGAACGACGAACCAGAACGTGGAAACTGGGGATTGTCGATGCTGTTCCGGGCAATGGTCGTATTGAGCGTAATGTTGTTCGAGATTCCGTCTTTATAGCCGATGTAGAACAAGTCGAGGTTGTTCAGATCGTACCGCTGGAATGACAACGAATGGCTTAACGTAAAGAAGTCATCGGGTACCTTCAACTGCCGACCCAGACCAATTGTTATTGCTGTGTTGGTATACGATCCGGTTGGTGTACGACCTTGCAAGCTTCTATAAATGCTGTATGGGTCAAGTGGGTCGTAGAACGTCTTATAGACCGTGTGGCTCGCGCTTACCGATAAGGCATTGGGCTTACGACCGCCCAGCCAGGGTTCGGTAAACGATAACGAGTACACCTGGTACTGCGCGCCGTTCGCCTGGAAGCGCAGTTGTACGCGCTGACCATCACCGGCCGGCAGCGGACGCCAGGCGCTGAAGTTCGGAATGTTGCGGGCCGAGAAGTTATTGAACGTTAAGCCGAGCGTACCGACAAAGCCGACGTAGCCACCCCAGCCACCCGAGAGTTCAATCTGGTCGGAAGGTTTCTCTTCAACGCTGTATTCAATATCAACTGTACCGTCGTTTTGCGGCACGGGGTTAATCCCAATTTTTTCAGGATCGAAATAACCGAGGGTCGCTAATTCACGTTGCGTCCGGATCAAATTGGTTTTTGAGAACTTCTGACCAGGCAGCGTCCGGATGGTACGCATCACTACGTGGTCGCTGGTTTTCGTATTCCCGTTCAGGATAATCCGGTTAATTGTCGCCTGCTTGCCTTCGAAAATACGTACTTCAAGATCAATCGAGTCGCCGTCAATCGCTTTCTCAACAGGCTGCGCGTTGTAGTACAGATAGCCGTCGTCCATGTACAGCGAACTCAGATCCTGTCCTGGATTTCCATTTAGCTTTTTCTCTAAATCTTCCGGGTTATATACGTCGCCTTTGGCAATGCCCAAAACCTCCCGGAGCCGGTCGGCCTTATACAGATAATTGCCCGAGAAGTCGATATTGCGGTAGTAGTATTTCCGGCCTTCGTTAACGTTGATATTGAGCGAAATAGCATCGCTACCCGTATTGATAACGGTATCGCTCTCGATCATGGCGTCGCGGTAGCCAAGCTTGTTGTAGTATTCAATCAGTTTCAGCTTATCTTCTTCGTACTTTTTAGGCACGAACTTCGACGGACTGAACAGACGGCCAAAGCGCTTTTCTTTGGTGCTCTTCATCTTCATCCGAACGGCTGATTCCTCGACCTCCTCAAGGCCTTCAAAGGTAATCTTGGCAATTTTTACCTTCTGTCCTTTGTCGACCAGCACGCGCATGGTTGCGTTGTTCCGGGCGCTGTCGGGTATGGTGGTAATCTTAACCTTTGTATTCAGGAAGCCCTTATCAACGAAAAACTTCCGGACGGCCAGCTGCGTATTCTTCGTGATGGTATTGGTAACGATCTTACCCAGGTTCAGCTTTACCTTATCTTTTAACTGGTCCTGCTCGCCTTTTTTAACGCCGAGAAAACTAACCTTGTACAGCCGGGGCCGTTCGCGCACCCGGAACATCAGCGCTACTTTTCCTTCGCCCGATGGCGTAGCAAATAACTCAACATCGTCGAGCAGACCTGACTCCATCAGCTTACGTACCGATGAGCCGTTCGCTTCGCCGGGGAGCCGAACTTTGTCGCCTATTTTCAGGCCTGACAAAGAAACCAGCGAATTTGGGTCGAGGTAACGAGTGCCCGTAATGGTTAAGCCAGTGATCTCGTATTCTTTGGGACTGGCATAATTCAACAGCTCGTTCGAGTCGGTAGATAGGTCGGTACCTCGTCCGACGCCGACGCGTACCTGTGCCTGAGCAGGAAACAGGGCCAGGAGCAACAGAACTGCTCCTAAAATGACTTTTATACGGTGTTCCAAGTTGTGGTACGTGTTAATCGTTGATTGGGCGGATTCTTTATCGACTTAAACAGTCGCCAACATTAAATTCGTCTATAGAAAGGCTGAACCGCGTCTACTTGACGAGCTGTTCGCTGATTTTTCCGAACCGCCGTTCCCGACGCTGGTAATTTAAAATCGCTTCGTACAGATGCTGCTTTCTGAAATCGGGCCAAAGCACATCGGGCATATACAACTCGGAGTAAGCTAACTGCCAAAGCATGAAGTTGCTGATGCGCATTTCGCCACTAGTACGAATCATTAATTCGGGATCAGGTATGCCGCTGGTCGACAAGTGCTGGCTAAAGGCCGCTTCGTCGATCTCTGACGGTGTCAGCTTTCCGTCCCGCACGTCGGCGGCTAATTGCCGAACGGCTTCCAGGATTTCCCACCGGCCGCTGTAACTAAGTGCCAGCACCAGCGTCAACCCCGTGTTCTGACTGGTTTCGCGCATGGCTTCGGCCAGTTCCCGCCGACAGTCGGTAGGCAGGCTTTCGGTATTGCCGATGGTGGTTAACCGCACGTTGTTATCCATTAGTGTTTTTATCTCTCCACGGATGGTGTGTACGAGCAACGTCATTAAAGCGTCTACTTCAATTTTGGGGCGGTTCCAGTTCTCGGTCGAGAAGGCGTAGAGCGTCAGGTATTTTACACCCAGCTCAGCGCATCCTTCGGTTACTTCACGTACGGCCTTAATTGCGTTACGGTGGCCAAACACCCGGGCAGCGCCCTGCTGTTTCGCCCAGCGTCCGTTCCCGTCCATGATAACGGCTATATGCTGGGGCAGATTGCTCGGGTCAATGTGTTCCTTCATCCCAATTGGGGAGTTTTAACATTAATTAACAAGACCGCGAAGGTACGAAAATTTAACCAGTAAGTCAGTAGTCTATTCGGTCCTTACAGAAAGGAATTCATGCGTTCGCTGATGAACTCTCTTATCTTTGCCCGACTAAACCGAATGCCCATGAACAAGCTATTTCTGGCCGGAATTCACCGGATAATCGTTTTGAACGCTTTGCTGCTGATCGTACTCGCCTGCCAAACAAACGATACCAACACGGCCGTTCCCAAAACCATTGCCGACCGGGTGCTGGAAGACAGTCAATTCAGTCTTTTGCGGGCCGCCGTTACGTATGCGGGCGTTAGCGATGCCCTCAAAGACGCTAACCTGACCCTATTCGCGCCTACCGACGCGGCTTTTCAAGCCTCCGGACTGACCGAAAGTGCAATTCGGGCGCTGCCGAAAGAGCAGGTCAAGAATATTGTGTTGTACCACGTACTGTATTCCCCCGTATCCGCAACGGCGATTCCGTCGGGCCAAAACTCCGTGCAGACGGCCACCAACGGGGTTGCCTTCGTCAACAAGACAAACGCGGGCACCGTCTACGTCAATCAGGCCCGAGTAACAGAAACTGATCTGGCCACGGCCAATGGCGTTATTCACGTAATCGACCGCGTGCTGATGCCGTCGGCCGACAATATGCTGGCGGCCATCCAGGGTAATCCGAACCTGACGTTTCTGGCGGCTGCCGTTAGGCGGGTGGGTTCCAGCAGCCCGACATTGCTAGCGGCACTTTCCAGTTCGAGTACGTCTAATCCAGTCACTGTGTTTGCGCCCAGCGATGTGGCCTTTAAAGCCGATGGTCGTTACAATTCGCTGGCTGCGATCGAGTCGGCCAACCCGCAGACGCTCGCGTCGCTGCTGTCGTATCATGTAGTGTCGGGGGTACTTTTCTCGAACCAGCTCCAAGCTGGATCAGTCAATACCCTGCTGAATGGGAACAGAGTAACCATTGCATCCGTTAATGGTACAGCAACGGTGAAGGGCGCTAAAAACTCGACTCCGGCTGCGCTGAAGACAACCGATCTGGTAGCGGCTAATGGCGTGATTCATATCATCGATCAGGTCCTGCAGCCTTAAGCGAGGAGTTGATCGGCGTTTGGTTCAGGTGGCTATGTTCCCCAAAATTATGCTTTACATTGGCCTTGGCCTCCTGCTGATTATCGCGATTGCCGTAGCGATCGGTTACGCTGTGTCGGCCCCGCGTTATACCGGTCCTGTCTCCGATCATTTCGATGGTAAGGAGTTTCAAAACCTGAACGGGGTGAAGCCGAAAGGATTTCTTGAGTTATCGGGCTGGCTGTTCAACCGGGAGCGAACGCAGCCCTGGGGTGCTTTTCACGACGATAAACCCGGCCCTCCTCCGCCCCGGCGCGTAACGGGGCACGAAGTACGCGTTACGTTCATCAACCATTCGACGGTATTGTTGCAATTCGATGGCCTAAACGTATTGACAGATCCAGTCTATTACGAACGCGTTAGCCCTTTTCAGTTTGCGGGCCCGAAACGAAACCGACCGCCGGGTATTCGCTTTGACGATTTGCCCAAGATTGACATTCTTTTGTTGAGCCATAATCACTGGGACCATCTGGATATTGGGACGGTGGAGCGACTTTGCGCTCGTGACCAACCCAAGGTTTACTGTCCCCTGGGCGTGAAAGCTTTTCTGGATGAGCACGGGTGTGGTAACGTAACGGAGATGGACTGGCGGCAGGCGGTAGCTTACAACGATAACACGACGATTCACTGCGTTCCTGCCCAGCATTTTTCGGGGCGTGGTATTTTTGATCGCAATGCCACCCTCTGGGCCGGATACATAGTAGACAGTAAAGCCGCGGGCAAGCTTTATTTCGTAGGCGATACGGGCTATGGCCCCTTCCTGAAGGAGATTGGCAAACAGTTCGGTCCGTTGCGCTTAGCGCTGATTCCCATTGGTGCTTATAAGCCACCGTTCTTTATGGCACCCATCCACTGTTCACCAGCTCAGGCGGTACAGATTCACCAGGACGTTCGGGCTGAGCAGAGCGTAGCGATTCATTTTGGCACATTTCCTTTAGCCGACGATGGCGAAGACGAGCCGGTTACTGATCTGGCTAATGCATTGACGGCAAATGGTATACCATTCGACCGCTTCAAAGCGTTGAAATCAGGAGAGAGTTTGGTGATGCCGTGAAAAGTTTTGGGCATCTTCCCAACGCTACGCCACGATAAAGGGTCAATAGACGTATTGACAGTATTGTTTGTTAAATTTATTCCATGCGTAAACTTCAGTTAACATTTTTCGGTGCCATTCTTGTGGGCGGACTGGCAGGCTGTACGAGCGAAAGCGTCGACCCGTCGAGCAAATACTACGACGATAACGACGCTCAGATAAAGACCTATGCCACGGCAAAAAATCTTAATGGGACAACAAGGACTTCTGGCTTGTATTATGTGATTACGACTGCTAACCCAACGGGCAAACAACCTGCAGCCGGTGAGGAGGTTGAATTTAGTTTCAAGTCGTATAATTTACAGGATGTGCTGGTCGATAGCACGAAGGCAAACGCTCCGGTCTATTATCCGCTGGGAATCCGATCTATTCTGGCGGGATTGGAAGAAGGGGTTAGCTTGATGCGGGAAGGCGAAAGCGCTACATTACTGATTCCGTCGTATCTGGGATATAACGATCAGGTTGTGAATTCGAATTTGCCCGCTTACTCGGTCGTTCGGTTCGATGTGAAGTTGAAGCGGTCACGCAGCGAAGAGGAGCAGATCGACGAATACATTGCCGCTCAGAACCTTACGGTTACCGAAAAGCTGACCGATGGGCTCCGCTTCATCAAAACGCAGGAGAATCCATCGGGAACCGTACCGATTCAGGGGCAAACACTAACGATCCGGTACAAGGGTAAGCAACTCCGGTCGCCATCCGCCTTCGACAGCACGGGCACCGGAACGTTCGACGCCATACTGGGTCAGAACCGATTCATCAAAGGATTTGAAGAAGGCTTATCAAAGCTGAAAGTTGGGGAGAAAGCAACCGTCATCTTCCCATCCTCGATTGGCTACGGGCAGCAGGGTGCGGTTCAGAGCAACCGGTACCTCATTACACCGTACGCGCCGTTACGCTTCGACCTCGAAGTTGTCTCGGTAAAGTAAATCTCATTTCGTATAGTAATCCCGGAGCAGGCCCTGTGATTTCACGGGGCCTGCTTTGTTGTATAACCCGCTGAATGGAGTTCCGACGGATTAGGATACGCAACAAAACCGATGGACTGGCCTCCGGCGCATGCAACATAAGCGGTAGGATTGTGTTATTGGGGAACGCACGAAGGCTACTTATGGCAAATAGCTTTGGGCGAATACACCTTCTAACTTATCCAACGTATGAACAACAATTACAAACACCATCGCTTCGTGCTGAGTGTGGCCTTCTGGCTACTCGCATTCACGCTGACACAAGCCCAGGGGGTTCGCGGCAACGTAACGGATGTTTCAGCCAACACCCCAATCCCCGGCGTAACGATTGCCGTTGTTAACACAAATTTCGGTACCACAACCGACGCCAACGGTAATTACTCACTCCGGCTTAGTCCAGGCAGTTACACGATTCGGGTCAGCTTTGTCGGCTATCAAACGAAAAGTATACCCGTAACTGTGGCTGGTTCCGACTTTGTCACCGCTGATGTTACGTTGCAGGAAGGCACAGCCAGTCTTGGTGAGGTAGTGGTGGTTGGGTCACGCTCGACCCAGGTACGGACCAGTACCGAAACGGTTGCCCCGGTCGATGTCATCCAATCGCGGGATTTGATTGCTACCGGGCAGATTGAGCCAACGCAGCAACTGAACTTTGTGGCACCCTCATTCAACTCGTCCCGCCAGACAGTTGCCGACGGTACCGACCACATTGATCCGGCTACGTTACGTGGGCTCGGCCCCGATCAGGTGCTGGTGCTGCTAAATGGGAAACGGCAACATAACACGGCGCTCATTAACGTAAATGGCACTATTGGCCGTGGGTCGGTCGGTACGGACTTAAATGCCATTCCCTCGGCCGCCATTGAACGTATTGAAGTGTTACGGGACGGGGCTTCGTCCCAATACGGGTCGGATGCCATTGCGGGCGTAATCAACCTCCGATTGAAAGAACGAGTCGGTACAAGCGTTAACGCGCAGCTTGGCCAGCAGTATGCCGGTGATGGGCAGGTAGCACAGATTGGCATTAACCAGGGCTTCAAACTAAAAAATACTGGATTTTTAAGCCTGACCGGTGAGTTTCGACACCGGGGTGCTACAAATCGCGCGGGTGATTATACCGGTCCTGTATATGTGAACTGGAACGCGGGACGTAACACGGTGAACGGTGTCGCCGAAACGGATGCCGAATACATTGCCCGTCGGCAAGCGCTTTATCAGCAGGATCAGACTCTGATTCAGCAGAATCGGTTCGATCGGTCGCGAAATATTCAGGTAGGTAACTCGCAGGTTGAGAATGCCGGTTTCTTCCTTAATGCCCGAGTTCCGCTCACTACTCGCTCTAGCTTCTATGCGACGGGAGGGCTGAACTATCGGCGTGGGCTGGCAACGGGCCTCTATCGCTATCCGTACCAGACTACGCAGGTTATTACCGAACTGTATCCGAATGGGTTTCTGCCGAACATTCAATCGACGATCAACGACCAGTCGCTGCTGGTAGGTGTTAACGGCGAATCGAACGGCTGGCGCTGGGACATCAGTAATGTATACGGCGGCAACTCGTTCCGATTCGACGTAACGAACTCCAACAATGCGTCGCTGGCGTACCTGGGCACCTTAAATAACCCCACTAGTTTTTACGCTGGTACGTTGAGCTTTTATCAGAATACGGCCGACGCCAGCGCGGCTAAAGATTTTGGCAAACAGATTGGCTTACGCTCGTTTAACGCAGCCGCCGGGGTTACGTATCGTAATGATCAATACCGCATCAAACAAGGCGAAGCGGCTTCTTTTCTCAACTTTAGTCCGCAGTCGGGTCGAGTGGGAGGGGCGCAGGTATTTCCGGGTTACCAGCCCGCCAATGCCGTCAATGCAACACGTAACGTTTATGGGGCCTATGTCGATATTGAAACCGATTTGACGGATCGACTTTTGCTGAACGCGGCCGGACGCTACGAATACTATACCGACTTTGGCAGTAATCTGGCTGGCAAGCTGGCGGCCCGATACAAGTTCAGCGAAGCGTTTTCGTTACGTGGCTCCATCAGTAATGGCTTCCGGGCCCCTAGTTTGCACCAGCGCTATTACAGCGCGATCAGCACCCTGTTCGTATCGACAGGGCAGGGACTGGAACCCCGACAAACAGGTACGTATCGGAATGATAGCCCGATTGCACAAGCGTTTGGCGTACCTCCGCTCGGCGCTGAGCGCTCCACAAATTACAGCGTCGGTATTACGTCGCGGCCGTTGCCAAACGTAAGTATTACGATCGATGCGTATCAGATTGATATCCGCAACCGCATCATTTACAGCAATCAGTTCAATCGCGGCACGACCGGGGCGGGCCTGATAGTGGCGAACATTCTGAACAGTGCGGGTCAGCAGGATGTAAACAGCGCTCAGTTCTTCGCCAATGCGGTAAACACCCGAACCCAGGGTATCGACGCAGTTATTGCCACGAGCCCACGTTTGAACAACAGTTCGCTGGATATAACGCTGGCGGCCAATTTCAACCGGACGCAGGTACGGGGCGATATTCAACGACCTGCAAACCTGCCGGCCGATGCACAGTTAGGCAATTCCCTGTTCAACCGGCAGGACAGCGCTCGACTAACTGTGGCACAGCCCAAGAGCAAAGTATCATTAACGTTCAACTACCGAGTGCGGAAATTTGGGGCGGTGCTGCGCTTTACACGCTTTGGTGAGGTACAGAGCTACGACCCGATCAACCCGGCCCTGGATGAGGTATTTACACCAAGAGTTGTCACCGATTTCAGCGTAAACTACCGGCTTGTACCCAGTGTGGTGCTGACGTTAGGCGCAAACAACCTATTCGACGTATATCCTGACCAGTTGCGGGTAACTCAATACGCAACTCCTGAACGATTCGGGTCTGCCGTACAGGACAACACCTCGTTTGGGCGGTTCGTCTACAGTCGAAACGCAACGCAATTCGGTTTCAACGGTGGGTACTACTTCCTGAACGTATCAGCTAATTTCTGATAGGTGTAAAAGATTGATGTGTAGCAATACCCCTCCCAGCCTCTCCCCCCTCGAGGGGAGAGGCTGGGAGGGGTATTGCTACACAGCGTTTGAGAAAGGGCTAGAGAAAGTCCAGTACGACTTATCTGTCCCCGGAAACAAATCACTTACACGTAGCAAAATCATCCGGCCGTTTAGGTCTGTGTGGATACAGACCTAAACGGCCGACTTATGTCTCCCCTCTCCCAGTGGGAGAGGGGTTGGGGGTGAGGGTAAGTTATTTCGGAGCCATACGGATCGCACCGTCGAGCCGGATGACTTCGCCGTTGAGCATGGGATTCTCGAGAATACTTTTGGCCAGCATGGCGTATTCATTAGGCCGCCCTAAACGCGACGGGAACGGTACCTGCTGACCTAGCGAAATACGCGCTTCTTCGGGTAGGCCCATCAGTAAAGGCGTTTCAAACAGGCCGGGTGCAATCGTCATGACTCGGATGCCAGAACGGGCCAGATCGCGGGCGATGGGCAAGGTCATACCGACAATACCGCCTTTCGAGGCTGAATAAGCCGCCTGGCCCATCTGACCATCGTAGGCGGCTACCGACGCCGTGTTAATAATGACGCCCCGTTCGCCTTCTTCATTCGGTGTATTCTGTTCCATCGTCAGGGCCGCCAGACGTATCACATTGAACGTACCGATGAGGTTAATCGAAATGGTCTTCTGGAAGGCCGCCAGTGAGTGAGCGCCGTAAACACCATCGACCTTGCCAAGCGTTTTGCGAGCTTCCGCGATACCTGCACAGTTGACGTTGATGTGCAAAGCACCGAAGGTTTCGACGGCCAGATTAATGGCCGCTTGTACATCGGCTTCGTCGGTAACGTTGGTTTTGGCGAATCGAACGCTAGTGCCCAGTTCTTCGGCTAAAGCCTGACCTTTTTCTTCATTCAAATCGAGAATGACGACGTTGGCACCCTGCGATGCCAACATCCGAACGGTGGCTTCTCCCAGTCCCGAAGCGCCCCCCGTAACAATAGCAGTGGCTTGTTGTAAGTTCATTTGTCTGACGGGCTGAGTGCCCACATCTTAGTTTGTTGGGATGAATAATACGGCATCAGCCACTACGGGCTGCTCGGCACCCGCCGTCGTTATGTCGACATAAGGTTGCTGAGCGGACGCCCTGGACGTAGTAAAGGCATACTCGCCTACGCGTATCCAGTCGTTGTTGTGATTTTGCTGATCAATGGTAGTTTCGGCAACGGTCTGGCCAGTGTGCACGCGCACCCGAACACGACTCGACTTGTTGGTTTGCTGGCTGTCCTGATCGGGATTACCTCCGCCACCTAGCCGCGAGGGATTATAGATGAATACGGCATACCGACCGGCCTGTAAACGGCCAGGCTGAAAACGTACCGATGCCGACTGACCAGACGGACTGATTAACAACGACGTACCGTATTTTCCGCCTTTGGTGTCGCGCTGCCAGGTGCCCTGTTGAACAACCTGCGTGCTGTCGTCATTGTCGATGAGAATTTCGGGGCGGGACCCATTCATCAGTGGGTTCTGAGCCAGATGCATTTGTAGTTTCTTCACGTCGATGTCCTGCACCGCTTTGCGGTCGTCGATAGCCTGACAAGCCGCTACTGCCGCCGACTGCGCCAGGACCATAAAAACGGGCTCCATCCGGATAGAGCCGTAGGCAATATGACTGGCTGATAAGCAAACCGGTACCAGCAGATTCAGAACGCTACCCCGTTTCGGAACGAGCGCCCGATAGCTAACCGGATAAGGCGGGAAGCCGCCGACCTGAACGTCACCTTCGTTTCGGACCTGCGCGACACCGCCCGGGCCTTCAGCCACCAGCCGCTGGCAGTTGTGCGAATCCATCGTGTAAGCGGCCATACCAACGCCGTCGGTTACCGTGGCTTTCCCTTCGCAGTTGGCCTGCGTCATTACGTATTCACCCACCATGCGCCGGGCCTCGCGGATGTAAAGCTGATGCGAGAAGTGTTCGTTATCCGTGTACTCGTCTTTGGGGTAACCCCATTGCAGCATCTCATCACGGAGATGTTTAGGGACGCGTGGGTCATGGCCAATGAAGTAAAAGAACCCCTTTGTGTATAACTCGTGATCGCGGATGATCTCGGCCCGGCGCGCGTAGCTGGCCGTCGGATAATCGTGATTTGCGCCGATCATGTCGGTTGACAGGCCACCGCAGTTGTTGATGTCGGTTTTGCGGTTCGGCATCATCACGAAGTGCATCAAATTCCAGGTCAGCTCGTTAGCCTCTTTCTTAGCCATCTGCCGCAAGAGTAATTCATACTTCGTGGAGTCGTATCCAGCGGGCCGAGTAATCGGAATTTGGTTAGCCGGATTATCGGTCAGGCACATACGGTAATTGTAGGCCTGAATGAACTTGCTGGCTGAACCATTGGGAGTCAGTTTAGCGTCGCTGATGCCGTAGAGTAATCCGCTTTCGGGTTTGCCCGGAATACGATAGGGGTCAACACCATCGGGAAATTGATGCTTGTCCAGCAGCTGAACGCCATTCCAGGTTTCGCCATATTGGCTATTCGCTTCGCGACCGACTGTAAACGTAACGCCAGCCTGTGCCATCAGATCGCCTTCGTAGGTGCAGTCAATAAACTGTTTGGCGCGGATGGTCTGCTTTGAAGTTGACCGATCAGTTGATGGTTCGATGGTGATGCTAACGATTCGACCGTTACTGACCTGCGTTGAGGCCAGACGGTGTTCCATCAGCGGTTTAATACTGGCTTCGGCCAGATATTGCTTGAACAGGTTCTCGGCTACGTGTGGCTCAAAGACCCACTGTTCGAGTTTACCGTAATGCTTGCCGATACGTCGATAAAAGTCACGGGCCAGGCCGGTTATGGCGAATTTGTTGCCGATGTCAGTAGCGCCCAGACCGCCCGCCGTGAGCCCGCCTAGGTGCCGACCGGGCTCAATGAGCACCACCGTTTTTCCCGCTTTCTTCGCCGAATACGCAGCCATAACTCCGGCCGATGTGCCGCCGTATACGCAAATGTCCACGTTGAGTGGCTGCTGGGCGAATCCTAAAATCGGACTAAGCAGCAGCAGTGCAAACCTGCTGCTGCGTGACAGAAAGAAGCTGCTCATAGTGGGTTTAGTGGGTAATCACAATATAGCCATCAGCTCTTTCCAATGGCGAATATCGTAGGTAGGCTGGTCATCGACCAGCGCACCTGCTGGATTATAAAACACGGTATCCAGTCCGACGCCTTTAGCGCCCAAAATATCGGCTTCGTAGTTATCGCCAATCATTAGGCTGTCGGTAACACGTGCACCCGCGGCCGATAGAGCGTATTCAAACACCAGCGGATCAGGCTTTTTTGCATTGGCGTTTTCGCTGGTAACAACGAGTGTGAAGTAATGCGCAATTTCGGCGCTATCCATCTTCACCGCCTGAATTTCGGCAAAACCGTTGGTGATGATGTGCATGGTGTAGCGATCTTTCAGGTAATCCAGAATGTCACGGGCCGATTCGAGCAGATGAGGTTTCCGGGGCAGCAGGCGCAGGTATTCGGCGTTCATATCGGTATGGATACTACCTTCGTC
Organism: Spirosoma knui; assembly: GCF_054780635.1. Lineage (NCBI taxonomy): Bacteria > Pseudomonadati > Bacteroidota > Cytophagia > Cytophagales > Cytophagaceae > Spirosoma > Spirosoma knui. Next base: position 246,188 of record NZ_BAAGVY010000001.1, read on the forward strand.
GACGCCCAGCGACTTGAACACCATCGGAAAGCGATTCTCCCGGATGTAGCTGTGCGTAATCAGGTTCTTGTCGTAGTCAGCCCATAACTTCCGATTTATGGTAATGAAATGGCGACTGAATTCTTCAGCCGAAGTGATGCCTACGTCCGTTAATCGAAATGTCTCGAATATCTCGGCAATGCATTCGGCTGAGTTACGGTCGAAGTCCCATAACGTGTGGTCGAGATCAAAGAAAATGTGCTTGTACTTCATTAGGTATAAAGTTGTACAGGTAGTAAGTTATCAAGTCAATATGTAGTTGACGCTTGCCCTAAGGCTAGTTTTTAGATTTCATTTTGAAAATGTTTTTGTCATTCCGACGCCAGGAAGAATCTTCTTTAGCAGGATGGTTACCTGAGAAGATTCCTCCTGGCGTCGGAATGACAAAAATGCCCATCATGGATAAGCGTCAGCTACTTTATAACTTACTGACTTTATAACTGTGCAACTAACTTTAAAAATCTAGCTTAAGCCGTTCGACGGGCTGGTTATTGACTAAATGGCTGTCGACGATTTCATTAACATCCGACAGTTGTACATTTCCGTAGTACGTGCCTTCGGGATAAACCACCAGCGCGGGACCAAAGGCGCAGGCATCCAGACATCCGGTACGTTGCGCCCGCATTTCTTTCAGTAACCCGCGTTCGGCCAGTGCTGCTTTGAAGGCGTCAACCAGTTCGTTGCCGTGCGCTTCCCCACACGATTTTTTCGGGGCTACTTTCTGGTTGTTGCAGATAAAAACGTGCTTTTTGTATTTCATACGATCGTTCGATATCAAGGTGCAAAGGTAGCCAACGTAGCGCACCCAATTGTTATGCTTGTTCGTCTAAGCACCGCCGGGTCTCAGTTAACCACTAAAATGGAATGGATCGCCAGGCTGGGTACTCGTACGGTCGCTATTCCGTTGGCATAGGTTATGGCGAGTGGTTTGTTTTCGGGTTGTTGAACAATACGTTGCGGCTTTTTGTCGACACGAATCCTGACGGTCAGATTCGTAAGCGGAGGTAACTCGTCGTACGAGAACACGTGCGGATTGGCGTGTTTGCCACCGGTGTTAATGAGATTCACAGTCAGCTTGTTGCCTAACTGATTGACGACGACATGGGCCAGGTGCGTCCCACTCACTTCTACTTTAGGGTTTGTCAGCAGGGGCTTGGTGAGCCAACTAATGAAGTCGCGCTGTTTAGGGGATTGATGCAGCTGATAGTCCCGGCTTAAGTCGGCATAGACGCCAATCAGCTTGCCTTTGCCAAACGGGGTCGTGGTGGCAATAGGGCCAAGCTCCTGCCCGCCCGATTCGCGGCTGAACACGCGGCCTAGCACCTGAGTTGTCGCGCTGGTTTGAACAGGTTGAAACGTGCCGTTTACAACAACGTATGGACCAGAGTAACTCACCCATTTTGTGCTGGTTAATGGTGAGCCGATGAGCGTTACGTTTAATTCATTGGCAAAATTGCGGGTGGTTTCGGCTCCCATGAGTACCAGATTCCCTCCTTGCCGGGCATACGCCAGTAACTCTTCACGAAAAGCCGGGGTTAGCGAATCCTGTTGGGAAACGATGATAACCGGATACTGGCTCATGCGGCCCTGAATATGATGCTCGGCCAGTACGTCAACGGGCAATTGTGAGTCGAGCAGAGCAGTTAATAGACCCTGGATACGTTGCGTCTGTTCGTTACCAAACAGGGGGGTATTGTACTTCCTGAACGTAGCGTTGGTGTACAATAGCGCAACTTGCGGAACCGGCGTTGAGCCCTGACAAAACGGTTGTCTGGCCCGCACAAATTGGCTTAACGACCTCATCGTCTCGATTTCAGCGGTTGGTAGGGATGCATCCCGGTGCTGACGGAAGTAAACCTGAAACCCACCACCCAGCGATATGATCTCGGCGGCATCCTGCATGAGGTGAACGGCTGTTTTCTGGTCGCCACCCATCGGTGGAGTAAACTGCTGCCAGAAACTCCAGGTCATCAGATCCCAGGGTTTTTGGTAAAGCTGCCCTTGCGGAGCCAGGATGCGCCCTTCTAAAGCGGCTGAGTTAATGCTATTGCCGGGTGTAAGATCGCCAGACAGGTAGTCAACATGGGTCGTAATGGGCTCGGGCATCATCGAGGAATACGCCCAGTTTGAGGCTACCTTGAATTTTGGATTATGACGGTGCAACTCATCGACGTAGTGGCCCAGGTAGCGCAGAAACGACTGGCGAGAAAAGTTTTTGAATACCTGATAGTGGGCGTCTTTATCGGATTTGGGTACGGTCTGAATGCCGGTTTCTGCCTTAAAACGCGCCAAGGCTGCGGGAGAATAATCAAGCACTGTAGCCCAGCATTCTCCATCTACCCAAACGCCGTTGATGCCATAGTCAGCCACTTCGTTTAGCTGCGGAATAAGCAGCGAGTCTACGTAAGGGCCGTGTACCGACGCTTTCGACTTATCCGGCTCGCCATTTGCTTTAATGGCGCTCCAGCCTGGATGTTTAGCCAAGATGGCATCGTCAAACACACCCGAATAGTGGACATACAGGTCTATGCCATGCTTTTTGGTAATGGTGCGATAAAACGCCAACGGGTCGCTTACGATACGTTTTGTAGTGGTCGCATTGGCTACTTTGGAAGGATAACTTGCTACGCCCGGATGCCCTTTAGAATCGACCTGAATAAAATCGGGTTTTATGGCGGTCAGTAGTGAATCAAGGCTGCGCTCCGATAAGGTTTTACCCACCAGCGTATCATTCGGCTCGGCATGGAAATCGAAGTGCATGCCAAAGTAGCGTTGACCTGTTGGATTTTGACTGGTCTGGGCAACCACCCGAATGTTAATCAAGACGATCAGTAACGTAACGAACTGTTTCATTGATGAGGGGACAACAGACGCAGGTTGTTTGTGCGGCTTGTGCCTGTATCAACCCAAAGCAGAAATAACAACAGAATTAACGAATTAGCTGTCTCACCGCTTGGCGACAACCATTGTGCGGCCGGGCATGGTACGGTAATGAATGACTTTGTGGCGCTTTAGCCCTGCTGATTGCTGCCAGCTCTGTATTTCGTCAACGGAATAGTTGCCCGCCGTACTGCTCAGCCCGTAAAACAAATCAGTGCTGCTGCCGATCAGGTCAGGCTTGGCTCCAACTTCGGGTCGGATAAATTCATTGACGATGAACACGCCACCGGGCTTAAGTGCTTTAGCTACCTTGTTCGTGACTAACTGGTTCTGTTCGGGCGTGAAATGATGCGCCAGACTCGACATAAGAACAATATCAAATACAGCGTCGCCGAAGTCGTCGGTAAGGGCATTACCAGCCTGATGCCGTATCCGGTCGCCCATACCTTGCTGCGCCAGCAGAGGAGCGGCCTGTTCGATTGCCGCGGACAGGTCAAGGATCGTAGACGTAAGATTCGAATGTTTCTTGCACAACGCTACGGAGTGCTGCCCGTGTGAACCACCAATGTCCAGCATCTGCGTCGGTGCACCCGACCGTACCGATTTAGGAATGGGGGCTCGATAACCAAACTCGCGGGCTTCGGTGCTGCTGGCCGCAACCATCGCCTGTTGGTAGTAATTCCACTGCTCGGCGTTGAGCTTGTCGTGATATTGAATACCCTGTCCCGTTTGTAAATACTCGCCTAACTGACTCATCCATTCCCAAACAACGCGGTTATTGAAGATCATCATGCCATAGACTGACAGAGGATCGTCTTTAAGCGTGAAACGTCGGGCCATGCGCGTAAGCGCGAAGCGGTTATCCCGAAAGGTGAAGTAGCCCATAGCGGTCAGTAAGCCCATAAGTTCGCCCAGGGCTTTTCGGTTCAGATTTAATTCGGCAACGAATTCATCGAGGGTCCTCGGTCCGTTTTTAGCGGCTTCAAAAACGCCTTTGTCTGCGGCTTCCAGTGCGGCTTTCGCCAGCATCGGCATGATTTGAGCGTGTAATAAGGGAATGGGAGCAAGATTAGCACGAAGGGCAAACCACTCAACGGGATTCTCGGGGGAAATAGTCAGTTGCATGAATAAACAGATGCCTATGTTCAGTAAACGATTTTACGAGGCAATCGGCTTTTCGATATGTAAATCGGCTGTTGGCGGTACACCGCATTACGTCTTAAACCGGTTTGATGAAAGACATAGTAAACGTATCAGGAAGTAAACGCTGAAAAGCCCAGCCCCTTCCTTGACTCGGAAAAGAACTGGGCTTTGTTGTACTTGACTCGAAGAAACTTGATCTAACGTATCGCTACGTTGGGACGTAATGCTTATCGATCCAGACTATGATTTTTTAGCCGATGTTTTGGCGGTAGCTACTGTCTTTTTGGGCGCTGTTGCTGGGGCCGTCGACGTCTTTTTCGTCATGGTAACGGGGTCCCACAGCACGACTTTATTCTCGAAGTAGCTTTCGTTGCAGGCCAGAACCGGAGCCGCAGCCCGGAACCCGAAAACCGGATCTTCGATGGTGCCCTGACTGCCTTCGCGAACGTTTTTGAAGAAATCGCCGAAGTGTTTCGCGTGCGCATCGTCGTCTTTGGGCGCTTCAAACCGTACCTCCTTAACCGGTTCAGCCGTGCGCGTTTCGGGGGGGTACTGCGCATCGTACTGCCGCACAAACTCCTGCTGAACGTCGGGTGTGAACGTAAAGAAGCTGTCGTAATTACCGTATCCCGGTGCCTTGGCCAGTTTCTTTTTGGTCAGGATCAGGTTATTCTCCGAAAACTCGATCTGGCCTTCGTTGCCGATGATCCGCGTTACGTCGCTGATCTTACCCGCGTTGGCGAAGTTAACCCGCAGCACCATCTGGAACGCTTCGTGCTGATCGGTTTTCGGGTAATCCATGATGCTCGTCATTACGTCAGGAACGTCGCGGCCGTCTTTCCAGTACGCCAGGTTACCCGACGAGAAAATGCGCGTCGGTCCCAGCGAGTTCGTTACGTAATGCACACCTGTGATCAGGTGAACAAATAAATCACCTGCTACGCCCGTGCCATAATCTTTGTAGTTCCGCCAGCGGAAAAAGCGTTTCGGGTCGAAGGGACGCTTGGGAGCGTCGCCCAGGAAACGGTCCCAGTCAATGGTTTGTGGAGAGGCATCCGGAGCGACCGAGTAATTCCAGGCACCGATGGAGTTGAACCGGTCGTTGTTCGACTCGATGTAGTTGATATTGCCAATTTCGCCAGCCTGTACGAGCCGCTTAGCTTCCTGAAACGATGCGCTGCTGATTCGCTGGCTGCCGACCTGCATGGTTTTCCCGGATTTCTTCCAGGCATCGATAACGGGCTTCCCTTCATTGATGTGCTGGACCATGGGTTTCTCGCAGTACACGTTTTTCCCGGCTTTCAGCGCGGCAATAGTGATGTGGTCGTGCCAGTGGTCAGGGACGACAATCAGTACGGCGTCAATGTCCGGACGGGCCAGAATTTCGCGGTAATCGCGCGTAGCAAACAACTCTTTATCCTTACCAAAAGCGGTCTGGGCGGTCTTCAGGCGACCTTCGTACAAGTCCGATACGGCGACTAACTCAACATCCGGATTGCGCAGAGCTGCTCGGGTATCGTAATTGCCCTGAATCCCCATGCCAATGGTAGCAAAGCGGATTTTGTCGTTAGGGGCAATCTTTTTCAGATTCGGGATATAAGCCGGAAAACCGAACGGCTTGGCAATACCCTGGGTGGCTACCAGTGCCGAAGCAGCTGATATACCTTTTATAAATTTGCGACGGGACGACTGCATAAATTGATACGATTTTATGTCTCTACCCAAAAGCCAATCCGGTAGCAGATTTACCTGTAACGACTTTGGGGAAGCTGTTACGGTAACGCGCTGGCGGAATCGTTATAACAATGGGTTATGTACCGACTAACGTAATAAACCAGACTGATTAGGCGTATTGGGTTTCGTTCAGCGCAGCCGCTGGTTTGATGAGTGGCAGACTGATCGAAAACAGATTATTGTCTTCGTTTATAAGCGGAGCGGATTGTTGCAACTTTTGATATTGGGTGGTGATCGTCGAAAGCCCTACGCCGTTGGATAAGACCCGTGTATTCTTCCGCTGCAAATTGTTCTGCACGATCAAATGGCCCTCTGTATCCGTAAAAATAGCGATGGCCAGAGGACGTTTGGGCGATGTTACGTTATGCTTTACCGCATTTTCGACTAGTAATTGCAGGGTTAGCGGAGGTAGTAACTGGGTTTGGTATTGAGGCTCTACGTTAACGGCTAAATCCAGACCTGCGCCGTAGCGCGTTTTCAGCAGGTGATAGTATGATTTAATAAAGTCCAGTTCGCTGGCTACCGTAGTTAAGGGTTGATCATTCGCTTTCAACAAGTACCGGTATACCAAACTCAGCTGATCGACAAACTGGCCGGCCCGCTCGGGTTCGTCTTCGATCAGTGACGATAAAGAGTTCAGGCTGTTGAACAAAAAATGCGGATTGACCTGCGCCTGTAGAGCCCGCAACTGCACGTCGGTCTTTTCCTGCTCTAACCGGCGAACCGATAGCTCCGTCTCCAGCCGCTCCTGTACCAACTGATCTTCGGTTCGCGCCTTTTCAACGGCCTGCGCTACCGCAAGCTGCCGCTGTCGGAAAACCAGACAAAGCGAAAAGCAAAGTAATTCAACAATGAAGCCACCCACGATGATCTGTCCAGCCAGATCCCGTTCTGAGTTGGAATGGTAGGTTTCCAGCTTTAGAAACAGACTCAAATAGTAGTAGACAATCTGGGCTTCGTTCAGCAGGAGCAAAATACTGCCACCGATAAAGAAACGCCCAATGGCATCCCGACGACCGGCCGCTACCCAGATACCCACCGCGCAGCTTAGTGTCAGGGCGCTCCAGAACATGAGCCCGAGGTAACGATGGGGAAGCGTATCCAGCCAGTGTTCCGGACTAACCAGTATGAAGCTAACCTCCAATACTAAGTAAAGGAATAAGCCGAGCTGCACCCAGCGAAACCAGGGAGCAAGGCGACGTTTAACTGGGTGCAGCTCGCCAAATAAACGATGCACTAATTCCAGATAACTGACGACAATCAGCCCATTGGTTGCTGCGTGAAGCGCTACTCCCTGCGGTTGGGTAAGCGACATTCCCTGAAGAAGCGCATACGAAAACCAAAGAAGTGTCTGGAACGTAAACAGGCCGTATATCCAGTCGCGAAACAGACTCCACTGGACGGCATTTAAGAGAAAGATGGAACCGACCGCACCTAGGTAGGCGTCATATATCATAGAAGAACAAGCGGGCTTGCCACCCCTGCCGTGTTAAATATACGCTGATACGGTAAGAATAACAATCGGTGCTAACGGGTGTATTAGCCGAAAAAACGCCCTGGTCTGCTATCTAATAATGGCGGACTAACAGGGGCAAAGCTGCTCAGTAAAATTTTTGCTTTAATGATCTCCTAAGCTAAGCGCAATAGGGTTATGGCCAAATGACTCCCAATGAATACGTTGGTGCCCGGAGCCGACAATAACCTGCTCCGGGCCCCAACGTATTCATTGTCGTACAAGCGTAGAAAACTCGGCAAATGTGCTGGTCACGACGTGTTTCTTTACGTTACACTTATCATCTTCCTCGTGCACGTTTACTAGCGTACCCGAAACGCGGCACTGTAGCTTGATAGACCCACCCGACTGCTCAAACTTGAGGATGTTAACGGTTCCTCCCGAAGCTTTCGGTTTGTTGCATTCCGTATACTCCGATGCGGCTTGCGTTTCCATACTTTTTGCGGCCTCGTTCAGCAAACTGACATTGGTATGTTCGAGATCAAACGCGAAGGCACTGACCTTAGGGTTCTTCACGAGTAGGCTCATCATAGCCCGTTTTCCGGTCGAGTCCGTACCAATAACGGTCAGATTAAGCGTGCCTCCAGCGTACGAAGCCTGTACTGCCAGAGCGTTGCTGAAGTCCCTGCCATTAGCCGTCAAGGTGTTTTCACCTTTTACGTACATCTGGCTGATAAGCATCAGTTTGGCGCTCGATTCGTGATTCGAAATCTCAATGGTTATCTGAACCGGATTCTGGGTTTTAGGTTTTCGGTTGGGGCCGATATACAGAATCCGTTTATCGCTATAACTGAACGACATACTTCCCCAGGTCTGATCTTTGGGGGCACCGTTGGTCCAGTCCTGGCCATTCAGATACGCTCCTCTAACGTCTTCAAAAGCTGGCCTTTCGGCACTTATCGCGTATTTGGGATAGTTGAGCGATTTGCCTTCGTCAATGTCTTTCTGCGTGTAGGTACGCCATTCGAACGGCGTTGAAATCCGCATCAGTTTCAAGTCTCTCAGTTCGCCAACTTCGGCCGTATCCAGCGCGGGCAATAAGCGGTACTGGGCGATGAAACCCCACCACTTAGCGCTTTTTGACCAGAATCTGATGCGTTTCCTGGGTTTATCGACGGTAACGGGCTGGGCTAATTGCCATACCTTGTTATCATCCTGAAAGGCCATGGCCAGGGCGTCGACAGAGGTGCCTATCACTTCTTTGTCCTGATAGACGTAATCAAAGGAAACCGGTTTGTCAAACGTCAGATTATCCGGGCTTATGTGGTAGCTGGTGCCTACGCCGTTCGGGGCCGTATTTTCTACCGGCTGCACCGTAAGCTGGGTTTCTTTGCTGACCGCTCCGGCGGGAAACGTCACCGATAATTTGCCGTCCGGGGTAACGAGTGTACCTCCCGCCGGGCCGATTGTGGTGGTAAAGGGTGCGCCAAGTGGCTTACCAATCGACGTAGCGGTGCCGGGTAATTCCTGATCTGGCCCTCCGGGGTTGGGAATAATCCCGTCTTCGTTCGACTTAGGGTCACAGGCTAGTAGACCGAGCAACAGGATAGGCAGTAGTTTTGCGAATGTCTGATAATGAATATGCATAGGTATGGCGAGAACAAGTAGCTGCTAAGAATACGATTAGCGGTTTGTGTAGCCAATACCCATCATGTTCGAGCGGGTAGCCGATTCCCGACCGGTAAAATCGACGGTCACCGACGAGCTGTAGTTGTAATCGCTGTCGTTGTAAACATCGCAGACGCGTAGGGCTTGTCCCGTTGGTTTATAGACAGCCGTCACTTTATAACGCCCGATTGGTACATCTTTAATGAACGAATCGTAGCGCTTTTTCGAACGTAACGTCAGCGCTTTACCCGCAGAGCCATCGATGAGCGGACCAACGGGCGTGAAGGTGAACTCAATATTTTCGTTGTCGCGCAGTTCGTCAGCATTCAGATCGCGGAAGGTTTCCACAGTGCCGCCGTAGTACAGGTCGAGGCTTAGATCAGGAATGTGCCCGGTTAACTTCCACTGAAAATTGCGAACGGGCTTCTCCTCTTCCGTAAACGAATCCGGGTTTTCGGGGTCGAGATTGATTTTATAGACCCGGTCGTTGTATTGTTTCAGGATGTATCCCTTGGCGACCCACTGGCCTAGATCTTTAACTAATTGCAGCTGATACGTACCATTGGCGGTTGTATTCACTTCGGCCCCGCGACCTTTGATTACCGTATTATCGGTGTAAATGGTGGCTCTGGACAGCGGTTTTCCCTGCGGGTCGGTAACGGTACCGATCAGATAGCCTGCTTTTCCGGCGGTGGTGTTGCCCGCATCGGGCGTTGTGGTGGTGCCATCGCCTGGGTTGACTGAATTGGTCTGGCAGGAAGTCAGGGTGCAGATGCTGCTCATAACCAATAGAAAGGCGCTGGTTAAGGTGCGGAAAGATTGTTGGGTGTTCATTGGATGTTGTTCAGAAATGGTTGATTAAAAAGAGGGTATGGGTCAGTAATTGATTGCGTTGCTTTCGGCGTTCGTGTACACTGAAGGAAACGTTTGTTGTGAAACCTGCGGGGTCGTTCGGACCAGGTAGGCCATAAGCCCCCAGCAGACCGTGCCGTAGATACCGGAGATGCTCATGGCGATCAGCGTTCCGCCTGCTGCGCCCGGCGAGACGATAAGCTCCGTTAGTTTGCCAGCCAGGGCCGTAACGGGTAACCACAGGCCAACAGCCAGCGGTACGTAACGACGCCAGCCTTGCAGAACACCCGCCCTGGCCACTGTGATACCCACCAGCAGCATAGTAAGCATACTGATCGGCCAGAAGGCATCCAGAAACCAGAAAAGCGGAGTTCCCGCCCAGGGCTCAACGGCGTTATAGACGTTCCAGCAGTTGGCCAGGGTCAGTGTGATCAGGTTGGCCGGAATGATCCAGCGCCCGAATAGGGAATTGCCTGCAGCATTCAGGCGCAGCAGTCCAACCAGGCTACCCATCCAGGGCAGCATAAAGACCAGGCCACTTAGGCCATCGAAAGCAGTTTTTTTCAGATCGGGAAACTGCTCCATCAGCAACATACTAATCATCATAAAGGGCGCACAGATCAGACCAGTTGTGCCCAGGGTGCGGTTGTTCAGCGGTAAGGTGTTCATTCGTTGTTGTATCGTTTGCGGTGTAGGATGTCAGCGATTACTGACGATGCAAAACTGGTGAATAGATGGGGGGAGATTCAATGCGGACCGTTGCCAACTGGCTCACGAGCGTTATCAATTGACGACATACCAGCGCGAATTGTCATAAAATAGTCAGCAGAGAATGGCCGATGGATACGTAACGAAGTCCGTCACCAGCGGCTTAGACCTGGGTTGGGTAAGTTTCGGATTAGGACGGATGTATCCCACTTGATTCACTAAATCTGGCAGTTCAGGATTCATTACGTAGTAATCACCGGGGAGGCTAAGCAGCTTTGTAGACGAACGTAACAACTCGCTAATGAACGACATACATCGCCAGAATAAGACTAGACAAAATGACGCTGTTCGCAGGATGTTTAAACACGCAACATTTACCTCAAGCTACGTAACGATTGCTCACCAGGAGTTCGTTACGTAGGATAGTTTGTAGGGTAATGGATGGCCGCAACCTTGACCTACATCAAGGCCATTTCTTAACATACATCAAGCAACTGAGGCTGTGGGTCGCTCTAGTTTTGTGGGGTCAAAATGAATTGACCACGACAAGCCAACAAAGCGATGAACAAGCCTTCCCACATTCACTTACCTAACCCGCTCGCGTTGAACGGTCGGGCTCTTGATACCCGAGAACGGGATACGAATCAACTGGTCGTCAGGCCGGAAAATGATACGGTGTCTATGTTAGCCAACGCCTACAGCACAGTGCGTTATGCGGATGATCTGGAGATGTTGGTTCGGGAGTTACAGGCCGTTGGGCGGGCCACAGCCGCCTACCGCAGTCGGTTTTTAGTCAAGCAGGGAACCCGGCTGATTCCCCTGCCCGTCGATCAGGTCGCTTATTTTTTTAGCAAGCAAAAAATGACGTTCGCCAAAACCTGGGACAACCGTTTTCACAGCATCGACTACCACCTGGACGAGCTGGAGAAGATGATTGACCCCCGATTGTTTTACCGGGCGAATCGACAGTTTATCATTAGTCCGAAGGCCGTTGAGCGAATTAGACCGCAGGCGTATAACCGTCTTAAAGTTGAGCTTAGACCCGCCAGTGAAGTCGAGGTATTTATTAGCCGCGATAAAGCCGTTGACTTTCGGATCTGGATGGGTGAATAATGCCTAAAATGAGAGGAAGGCCTATAACCCCTTCAATTTATTCGATTACACTATGCAAACACTAACCATTCCTATTGTAAATGCCTTCGTTGACGGAAAACAGGGTGGTAATCCAGCAGGTATTGTCCTACAGGCCGACCGATTTGACTCCGCAACGAAACAGCTCATTGCCACTCAGGTCGGTCTTTCAGAAACGGCTTTTGTGTCAGCTTCATCAGTGGCCGACGTTAAACTGGAATTTTTCACCCCGGCCCGTCAGATTGCTCAGTGTGGCCACGCGACTATTGCCACGTTTTCCTACCTCGCGCAGCAGGGTGTATTGACCAAAGAACGTAGTGTGATGGAAACGGTGGATGGTCCACGCGCTATTTCTTTAGAAGGTGACCAGGCCTTTATGCAGCAAACGGCCCCAACCTTTACCGCGCCGGAGCGTCTTCATCCCGAAGTTACAGTGCCGGCTATTTTGCGTTCTCTGGCTTTGTCGACCACTGATCTGATTGATGGGCTACTGCCCACGGTAGTAAATACCGGCAATTCGTTTTTAGTGGTTCCGCTACGGTCGGCTCAGGGCGTTAGCCGGGTCGTGCCGGATCTGGCTGCTATTGACCGGATAAGCTCGTTACTGGGGCTGGTTGGTTATTATGTCTTTTCGCAGGAGACCCAACAGGCTGGGCGCGACGCGGGTGCGCGCATGTTTGCGCCGTATTATGGAATTGCCGAAGAAGCCGCCACCGGGATGGCGGCTGGCCCGTTGGCCTGCTACCTGTATACGTTCCTGCATCAACAGAAAGCAACGTTTGCGATCGAACAGGGGCACCTGATGCAACCGCCGTCGCCGAGTGTGCTAACGGCCAGACTACAGCTCGACCAGGGAAACATTACTGGTCTGGACGTAGGTGGCCGGGCTGCGGTATCGCACTCCGTCGACATTACGGTTTAAGCGCCGGTCTACCAAGAGAACCGATACCGGCGTTCATCCACAATTCAACTTTAGAAGAACATGAAACGGAAAGAAGCAACGTATGTACCGCAGGAAAAACTGATTGTTACGCACATAAGTGGCGACCTGGATGCTAATGACATCAACGAGTGGCGGCTGGCCCTGGCGCAGGTTTTCGACCAGCTTCCCGACGGCTCCCGGTTCAAGATTCTGGTCAATCTGCACGGGTTTAAAGCCGTTGATTTTGAATCGCACAAGCAGTTCAGGACCATTATTCCGCTCGCGCTGGCCAACTACGGGTGGTACATCGGTTATCTGCGGCTGTTTCCCGAAGCCGAAATCACGATCCGGTCCGAGCGGGGAATTCACTGCATAGCGGCCGCTCATGTGCATCATGATGAAACGAAGATTACCAACTACGATACCAACTACCGGATGCACAACGAACGATTCTTTACGGACACGCAAACGGCAAGAGATTGGATAGACGGCATTGTCGTGCCTGACTAAACTATACACTACATGACACGAATCAGCTTTCTCTTTTTAATTGTGCTTATGTTGAACTCTGCCACAGCGCTGGCCCAGCCATCGGCCAGTGATACGTCCCCAAAAACCGCTAGACAAGTGGTGGAAGGATTTCTGAAATACGTTCGCTCGGGGCTTCACCCCGAGCAGGCCGGTAAATACATGGCTGATACAGTGTTGGCCCACCAGCTTACGGCTGAAAAGCCAACTACAGTTCGTCGCACACCGGCCAATTATGCCGCCCACGTAATGGATTTTCTAACCCTATTTGGCGAGTTTAAGCTTGAGGTGACCGAACTGCTGGCCGATGGGGATAAAGTATATGTTCGGTGGAAACAAACCGGCAAGCACTTGGCTGAGATCGACGGATATGTCCCCACGGGCTTACCGCTCATTGAACTGACCTCGGTGGTGTACCGGGTTGAGCGAGAGAAAATTGTGGAATACTGGCTGCAAACCGATCGTCTGGGGTTTGAGCAGCAACTGAAGCAGCAGGCGGTGTCGAAAAAGTGATACGTATCTCCTCACCAGAAGCGGGGAGATACGTAGTAACTGCGATGTGATTCAGACTCAATTCTTGTCGAATTGAATCGCTACCCACTGGCGATCGGCGGGGAGTTTGTGCGTGGCATTCCAGACAAACATGGCCTGTTCCAGTGCCGTATTCAGATTGCGTTTGGTTTGAGTACGCGCAATGTTCAGGCGACGCTCTACTTTTTCTTCGTAGATCAACTGATTAGCGTTGGTATAGAAACGAACCGTGCATTCGTTGCCTTTAGCGGGTGTTTCGATCACCCAGTAGCCTTCACGGGCAACAAGCGGTGCCTGTTTCTTTTGCGCCTGTGCCGCGAATGAAACCGTCGTGAATAGGAGGCCCAGCAGGGCTAAGCGGATAGCGGAAATGGTGTTCATAGCGTTTGTGTTTGATTGGGTCGATTACTGCATCAAAGGTAGAAACGCAACCCCCTGTCCGCTGACAAAGTAGCTGGCCAGCAACCATTCGTTGTTATACAGCAGATAATTGACAATCAACGTCAAACGTCGCGAAAACTGCCGTTCAGCGACGAATAAACGTCGTTTGTCGACAAACCCATCGGCTCATAGGCGAACCGGTCACGTTTGGCTATATTCGGGTACTGAATCAGCACGGCTATGCAACGTTTCAATAAAGAATTTGTCTTCTCGAACAAACCCCGTTACCGACTGGCCCGGCACGGATTGTTTTGGCTGGCATGGACCTTATTTTTCGCCATTACGTATTCGTTCCTGCCAGCGGGCTATCTGATCAGGACGGGCATAGCACCCGCTTTGGCACTCCTGAAAGGTGTTGTTGTCGCGGCCATTGATGCTATGCTGTTCATGCCCGCTCATATGCTGTTAACCTACAGTATTATGTACTGGCTAATGCCCCGCTTTCTGTTCAAAGGACGGTACGGCTGGGTGATTGTGCATTTGCTGTTGATCATCGTTATGGCTGCGCTGTTCTCGGCAACGCTAACTGTGTTCGTTGTGGACCCGACCCGAGTTAATATGGGTATTGTTCCCCATACGTCAGGAAACACGTTCTCATTTGCTATGATGGCGGGTATGCGTGGTGGAATTACCATCGGTGGCTTTGCCGCTGCCATTAAATTGGCAAAGGTTTGGTATCTTAAACAAGAAGCTTTTAAGCAGATTGAACGCGAAAAATTACAGGCGGAATTGCAACTGCTTAAATCACAGATACACCCGCATTTTCTGTTCAATACGTTAAACAACCTGTATGCCTTTACGCTCCGTAAATCCGATCAGTCGCCAGCCGTTGTTCTGAAGCTATCGGAGCTGCTGAGTTACATGTTGTACGATTGCAACGCGCCGGAGGTATCGCTCGAAAAAGAGATTACGTTCATGCAAAATTACATTGGTCTGGAGCAACTGCGCTATGGCGATCGGCTGGATATGTCGGTTACGATCTCGGGCGATTATCAGGACAAACTAATCGCGCCTTTGCTGCTGGTACCATTTCTGGAAAACGCGTTTAAACATGGAACGAGTGAACAGCTCGAACAAGCCTGGATGCACCTCGACTTGTCGGTCCAGGATGACAGGCTAAAGTTTAAACTGATCAACAGCCGGGAGGTAACAAGCCATGACGATACGTACGTTGGCGGCATTGGGCTGCAGAATGTGAAAAAACGATTAGAACTGCTTTATCCCAATCGGTATAACCTGCGTATTAAAGCCGAAGACGAGACCTTCATGGTTACGTTAACGCTGACATTATTCCCTGCGAAAATCGATAATCTGGTTTCTACCCCTCAACTGACCGAGGCTGTTTAATTTTCGTTACGTTATGCATCTACGTTGCCTGCTTGTTGATGATGAACCGCCCGCGCTGGAGGTAATCGAGTCGTATATTGATATGATCGACGGACTGGAGGTTGTGGGTAAATGCCCCAACGCAGTTCAGGCGTTTAGTCAGTTGCAGGAAACGCCAGTGGATCTGATGTTTCTGGACATCAAAATGCCGAAGCTGCTGGGTACCGATTTCCTGCGCAGTCTACGTCAGCCGCCCAAAGTTATTTTCACGACGGCGTATCGTGATTATGCCGTAGATGGTTACGAACTTGATGTAGTCGACTACCTGCTGAAGCCTATCTCGTTCGAGCGGTTTTTGCGGGCGGTTTCCAAAGTGATGAAGGCTGATCCGATTGCGGTAGGTGGAAACCCGTTTGGTTCGTTACCGACTCCGCCGGTTGAGAAGTCGACTGCGCAGCCGACCACAAACACGTTCCTATATTTCCGGGCCGAACGGAAGATGGTCAAGGTGTTTACCCGTGATATTCTCTACGTGGAAAGCCTGAAAGATTACGTCAAGATTGTTACCACAGCGACGAAGCCGCTGCTGGTCAAGCAAAGCATCAGCTCGCTGGAAGCGATGTTGCCCGAGACTGATTTTGTGCGTATTCACCGGTCGTTTATTGTGGCGGTCGATAAAGTAACGGCCTATACACCCACGCACCTGGACATTGCCGGTCAGGAGCTGCCCATCGGTCGCTTATACCACAAAGACGTTGGACGGCTTCTGAAAGTAAGTATGGAATAGTGCAGCATTGGTCTGCCCAGCTTGAGCCGCCTGATTCATTACAAAACGGGTATTATCGGTTTGGACAGCAGCAAAAGGAGAGAGGGGAAGATAATTCCGTGTGCTCCTGCGTCAACGTGATTTAAACACCCTGGCTGTAACTGGCTTAAACCGATATCCAGTGGAGGTTACTTTGTATTGTATTCGGCGTTCGTAACGGCCTGTAACCACTTGACGATGCCTTTTTCGGTATTCGGCAGTATGTATGTATGGGTCATACTACTTCCAGGGCTGGCTCCGTGCCAATGAATCACATTAGGCGGACATCTAACCACTTCGCCTTTCCGAATCATTTGTTTGGGTTCGCCCTTTATCTGATGGTATCCAACGCCATCCGTGACAATGAGTATTTGCCCGGCCGGATGAGAATGCCAGTGGGACCGGGCTCCTGGCTCGAATTTTACACTGCCTGCTACAGTCGTAAAGGTAGAGTCATTCGCAACAAGGCTCGTTACCCAAACGGTGCCCGTAAACGTTTCGGCAGGGCCCCGCGTCGCGGCCTGTGGACTCGTCACTACGTTAGCATGCTGCCCAAATACAGAAAGAGGAGAAGCCAGAAAGGCGACTACTATCAGCAGGAGGTTGAGCGCCATGCCGGTAAGCTGCGGATTGGCTACCGAATGACCGGTAAAGTATACTGTCCTATTACCAACTGAATTTTGCATGATGGTTTGTTTAGTCTTCTTGTCGTTATAGTCATAGTGTCTTTACTACCTTGGCAGGAACTCCGGCCACAACCGTATTCGGCGGTACGTCCCGACTTACGACCGCACCAGCTGCCACGATCGCGTTTTCGCCCACCGTTACGCCCGGCAGAATGGTGGCTCCTGCGCCAATCCAGGCATTGCGTCTGATGACAATCGCTCTGGGCAGGACGGTCTTGCGGTTGGCGGGGTCGAGCGGATGATTCTCAGACGTAAGATTAACGCTGGGACCAATCTGCACATCGTCTTCAATCGTGATGCCTCCAATGTCCAGAAGCGAGCAGTTGTGGTTGATAAAAATGTTTTTGCCCAGGCTAATGAATCGGCCAAAGTTGGTGTAAAACGGCGGAAACACCGTTGTTGACCCGTCTATTGGCGTTCCAATGATGTCGCTCAACCGCTCGCGGACCAGGTCTATGTCCGTGGCTGTGGCGTTCATTTCGACGCATAAGCGAATGGTCCGGGAAACGACTTCAGCGAACTGGGTATAGTCAGGATCATCCTTTTGGAGCGGTTCGCCGGCCCGCATCCGCTCAAAAATATCTTTCGTATTTGATTGATCTGTCATTGGTTTCGCAGCTTGTGATCTTCTGCGCCATTCTTATTTTGAGTAGTCATCATCACTTACTTTTTCCAGCCAGTCCACTACTTTGCCGTCGAAGTTCTCCTGAATGGCAATGTGCGTCATGCCGGTTGTTGCGGTAGCGCCGTGCCAGTGCTTTTCGTCTGGCTCAAACCAGACGACGTCACCAGGGTGAAGTTCTTCTCTCGAACCGCCTTCGCGTTGCGCCCAACCGCAACCGGCCGTGACAATCAGTGTCTGGCCGAGGGGGTGCGTATGCCAGGCAGTACGTGCTCCCGGCTCAAACGTAACACTGGCGGCTGCTCCACGCCTGGCGTCATTTGCGGCAAATAATGCATCAATTCGTACGAGTCCTGTGAACCAGTCTTCCGGTCCTTTAGCAGAGGGTTGCGAACCTACCCTTGTGATTTCCATATCTTGACAATTGTATGATGAACGATTGAAGTCTAGCCGACGCCGTATGGCTACGTTGGCCTGAAAGTCTTCTCCAGCGCTTACACATCAAGGCCTACTACTAATGCCGCAATTCTTGCATGAATGAGCGCCAAGGTAGTAGGCCCGATCTGGTTCTAAACCAGCTTTTGCATTACTTTATCTGGCATAATGGGTAATTCTCGGATGCGTTGACCAGTGGCGTTGAACACCGCGTTAGCGACGGCACCGGCGAAGCCGATCAGGGCAATTTCGCCCATGCCTTTCGCGCCCATCGGGTTGATAATCGGGTCGGGTTTATCGATCATGATTGTTTCGATGGCCGGTACGTCGGCGTGAACCGCTACGTGGTAATCGGCCAGGTTGTTGTTGACAAACCGCCCAAATCGATGGTCAATAATGGCCTCTTCGGTCAGGGCCATACCAATGCCACCGGTTACCCCACCGATCATCTGACTAGCCGCCGTTTTAGGGCTGACAATCCGGCCCGAATCAGCTACACTCACGGCTTTAGCGACCCGAACCACGCCCGTCATTGGGTTGACCCGTACCTGTACGAAATGCACCGAAAACGAATACATCGAGTACTTTTCCTGCTGCGGCCCGCCCTTCGACTCCTTGGTTTTATCAATCACCGTCAGGTTATTAGCCTGCATCAACTCACGCGCGACTACTTTTTTGCCCGGCTCCTTCTCGACCGAAAGAACACCGTCTGCCAGCGATAATTCTTCAGCCTGCCGACCGGCTAACGGCCCTCCGTCTTTGACGGCCAATTCGATCAGCGCCTGTTTGATGGCCGTGCAGGCATCGAATACTGCCGAGCCAACCGCTGAGACAATGGCCGAGCCACCCTGGGTTGGCGCTTTGGGCAATGAAGTATCGCCGTATTCTACGTTGATCTTGTCAAAGGAAACACCCAGTACGTTGTGGGCAATCATCGTCAGGGCCGTTCCTGTTCCCGGACCGATGTCCGTCACGGCACTCTGCACCGTCAGTGACCCATCAGCTTTCAGTATGGCCCGTGCACTAGCCTCCCACCGGAAAGCGTTGAATACGCCCGTGCTCATGCCATAGCCAATTTGCCAGTCGCCCTCACGCTGGCTACCCGGTTCGTTTTTGCGCTGGCTCCAGCCAATGGCTTCCGCTCCACGCTGATACGCTTCTTTCAGGTGCTTGCTCGAATAAGGCCGGTTGTGTTCAGGATCGGTTTCGGTGTAGTTGCGCAGGCGGAACTCGATGGGGTCGAGGTTGAGCTTGTGAGCCATTTCGTCCATAGCTGATTCCAGCGCAAAAGCGCCGGTGGCTTCGCCGGGGCCGCGCATCCAAATCGGCACGCTGCGGTCGAGTCGGACAAGGCGGTAGCGAGTGCTGACGTTAGGGCAATCATACATGAACTTGGTCATGTTGACGGTCGCTTCCGTGAAGTCCTCGTAACTCGCCGTCTCGGCCGAGGCCGCATGGGCGATACTCACCAATTTGCCGTTCTGGTCGGCTCCCATCTGGATAGTCTGCACCGTATAAGGGCGGTGTCCCACCAGCGTAAACATCTGACTACGGTTTACCACCAGCTTAAGAGGACGGCCAATTTTCTTGGCAATGGCTACGACCGCTGTTTCCTGCGGCCAGGTACGCAACCCCATACCAAAGCCTCCCCCCATAAATTCGGTATGGACATGGATGTTCTTCGGGTCAATCTTAAACGCTTGCGCCATAGCTTGCTGCGTCGCGTTAACGCCTTGTGTTTTCGCGTAAATCATCAGTTGCTTATCGTCCGTCCAGTGGGCCAGAATGCCATGGAGTTCCATTGGGTTATGTACCTCAATAGGGATGGTGTAATTGGCCTCCAACGTAACGGGGGCCGTCTGATAAGCATCGGCTTTGCCCCGCGAATAATTACCGCCTTCAGCCCCCTTGGGTGCAACACCCTCCGCTACGTGTTTAGGAAGGTTCGTGCGGGCCGTTTGTTTGCTGTAAGTAGTTTTGACGAGCGAAGCCGCGTAGGTAGCCCGCTCATAGGTATCCGCCACTACGATAGCAATGGGTTGTCCATCAAACAGAATCTTCGGGCTGCTCAGAATTCGGTAGGTTTCTTCGGTCTTAGGTTTGGGCGCAGGGCCGTCAGCCTCCCCGCCAACAGGTGCGTCCCAACCTGGAATGGGCGGCATATTCTGATGCGTAAAGACGCCCAATACACCCGGTGCTCCCTGCGCTTTTTTCGTATCCAGGCTGGTGATGGTGCCCCTGGCAATTTCGCTGCCGACGATGACACAATAGGCCATTTTAGGGAGTTCAAAATCAGCGAAGTACTGAGCCCCGCCCGTTACTTTCAGTCGCCCATCGACCCGGTCTATCGGCGGATTTTTCGTGTCTTTGGTCATGATCAGGCGGTTTTGGTGGCGATTGTCAGCGCTTCAACGATTGAATTTGGAGCCAGCGTGAGCTTAAAGTCATTTTCGCCGTAGCCTTTTGCTCCCTGCATAGCTAATAGGGCGGCCTGTTTGAAGTTGGCTTCTGTGGCTTCTTTGCCGCGTAGAAAAGCCTCGGCTTCGGTGAGTCGCCAGGGCTTGTGCGCCACTCCACCCATTGCGAGTCGGACACCCTGAATTGTGTTTCGTTTCATATCTACTCCTACACCCACCGATACGAGGGCAAAGGCATAGGAGGCCCGATCCCGCACTTTAAGGTAATATGAGTTGTCGGCGAATCGGTTCGTTGGCAGGTCGATCGACATGATCAGTTCGCCGGGTTGCAGCGTATTGTCTTTCTGCGGCAGATCGCCCGGCAAGCGGTGAAACTCGCTGAACGGAATCTGACGGTCACCCTTCGGCCCCGATACGTTCACCGTCGCATCGAGCGCTACCAACGCAATGCACATATCGCTGGGATGTACGGCAATGCATTTTTCAGAGGTGCCAAAAATGGCGTGCATCCGGTTGAAGCCGCCGATGGCTCCGCAGCCCGTCGGCCCGTTGGGTTTCCCCTTGTCGGGACCGGCCTGCACAGGACTGCGTTTGTTACAGGGCATCGAGGGATCATAAAAATATGAACAACGGGTGCGCTGCATCATATTACCCCCAATGGTAGCCATATTTCGCAACTGCGCCGAAGCTCCGGCGTTCAACGCCATCGACAGAAGCGGAAAATGCGTTTTGACCAGTTGGTGATCGGCGACTGCCGAGTTTTTGGCCATTGCACCAATCCGTAGGCCAGTCGCTGTCTTTTCAATGGTGGCCAGGGGGAGCTTATTGATGTCGACCAGTTTTTCGGGAATAATTACCTCCCGCTTCATCAGGTCGATGAGGTTGGTGCCACCGGCGAGAAAATAAGTACCGCTTTCTTTCGTGATAGCAGAAATGGCGGCTTTGGGGGTTGTAACCCGCGTAAATTGAAACGGATTCATACCTTGACTCCTCCTTTCTTTACATCCATAATGGCATCGACAATATTGGCGTATGCTCCGCACCGGCAGATGTTGCCGCTCATGTACTCGCGGACCTCATCGGGCGTATTGGCGTGACCTTCCCGGATACAGGCTACCGCCGACATAATCTGACCGGGGGTGCAGTACCCGCATTGAAACCCATCGTGGCTGATGAACGCCTGCTGCATGGGATGTAATTCGTCTCCGTTGGCCAGTCCCTCAATGGTCGTGACTTTGCAGCCTTCGGTAGTCATGGCCAACGTCAGGCACGAGTTGACCCGCTGCCCGTCGACGTGAACTGTACAGGCACCGCATTGGCCGTGGTCGCAGCCTTTCTTGGTGCCGGTCAAGTGCAATTGTTCGCGCAGCAGATCCAGCAACGTAACGCGGGGCTCGATGGACAACTGGCGAACTGTTCCGTTGATCTCGACTCGGAGCGGCATTTGTTCGAAGGTTATGGCCACTTTCTCGTGGAGACCTTTGTCAACGGCTGAAATGGCGGCTGGGGGCGTCATCGCCAGAGCTGCCAGGGCGGATGACTGCTTTAGAAAATTTCGTCGGGACGAATCAGATGATTCCACTTCATCACCGAAATGTTCAGGTTGGTCCATAATGCAAGTTTGTTAACGTTGATGATCAACTTTCGCCAGACACTATTCGCGTTTACTACTCAATCCCAAAAGACACCGTTATGTTTCCAGCACCCAGGGCGGCAGCGAGGCCCGATGGGTTATCAATCCGCCCAAGTTTTGTATAGCTGTACGAGGTTCGGAACGTTTCGTAGAACAGCACCAGCGTATTCGAGCCATACAGCATTAAATCGCCCGCCTGAATCGTACCGGGGTTTAGGGCGTCCGTGGGCAGTTCGTTAGGCAGTTGCGCAAACTTCTCATTGCGGTTCAGTTCCCTCATGGATAAAGTCATTGGTAGCCGCGCTTTGAAAGCAGTGGCGGTTGCGGTATTGAGGAGTGTAGCTGTAAACGTGCGGGTCCCTATTCTCAGAATTAACCGATTGCTCATGGTATCATTAGCGTTGTTAGTATTGGTTGCTGTACCGCCCTGCGTAGGAACCATACCATTATCTGTTTTGCAGGCTGTACTGCCGATGGATAGAAGCAGGAAAAACGATAGGAATATGGGCTTCATTTACAGGTGATTAAGTTAGTAGTTCAGTACGTACGCTGCAAAGCTACCGGGTACCTGTAGACTTACTTTTATACATTTTACGGTTTTACTTACCAGTTTTACAGGGGCCAAGGAGACCTATAAGTTTCGCGGGTAAATTTGATCTAAAAGCGAAGCAGATGATTGTCTACGATACCATCAAAAAGTACAGCGATACGTTCAATAACCAGACGCAGCACCCGCTCATTAACCTGGTTGATTTGAACAAATCGGCTCCTTTGGAAAGAATGAAGTTCACCATGGGGTTTTATGCCGTTATCATCAAAGAGACCTACTGTGGCGATTTGCGGTACGGTAACAAGTATTATGATTATGCCGAGGGCACGGTCGTCTTTCTGGGGCCAGGGCAGGTCATTACCAACGAACCGGAAGGAGAAATGCATCAACCCTATGGCAAAGCCCTTATCATCCATCCCGACCTACTTATGGGCACGAGCCTGGGCAAGCATATCCACGAGTATTCGTTCTTCAGCTACCAATCCAGCGAGGCTTTGCATCTTTCAGATCGGGAAAGAGACATTGTAAATACCTGCTTTGGGAACATTGCCACCGAGATTAGCCAGAATATTGATCAGCACAGTAAAAAGTTGATTGTGGCTAATCTGGAATTGCTGCTGAAGTATTGTTTACGGTTTTATGACCGACAGTTTATCACCCGCGAGCACGTCAATAAGGGTATTGTTGAGCAGTTTGAGCTGCTGCTAAACAGGTATTTGGCCGGAGACAGGCTCAAAACGGATGGTGTGCCTACGGTAGCTTACTTTGCTGACCAGTTGCACCTTTCGCCGAACTACTTTGGCGACTTGATTAAGCGAGAAACCGGAAAATCGGCTCTGGAGTATATTCAGATGCACCTGATTAACCTGGCCAAAGAACGGATTTTCGACACCAGCAAATCGGTCAGCCAGATTTCTTACGAACTGGGGTTTAAGTATCCGCAACATTTCACCCGATTCTTCAAACAAAAGATGGGAGTTTCGCCCAATGAATACAGAGGGCTTAATTAAAAAAGGACTATTGAATAAGCGTAGTAAAGCCTTTGGTTGAGATAAATCAAACCGCACGGGAAATCAGCCAGATAATTGATTTTGCTAGTGCTTCCCAAACGAACCCCAACACCTGTTGCATGTCGGGCTTTCGTTTATTCGGTTTCTACGTAGTTCAGGTCTTTGCTAAAGGTTTCCTCCATGAATCGTAGAGCGATGAGCGCCAGCGCTACGGTCAGCAGGCCAACGCCCAAGGCACTGTACAGAACGCCCACCTGGGCTTTTCCCAGTACAAACAGCGAAGTTAGCGGGATTACAGCCCCTCGTACAAAGTTCGGCACCGTTGTGGCCACAGTTGCCCGAAGGTTCGTGCCGAACAACTCAGCCGCAATGGTCACAAATAAGGCCCAGTAGCCATTGGCAAAGCCCAGGAAGATGCAGACTAAATAGAACGTATCGATGTCGCGCAACGGGGCTAACAGGTACACCAGCACAAAAACCAGCGATAGCCCGATAAAGCTGCCGATGGCCTTCTTGCGGCTTTGAATCCGTTGACTAAGCAAGCCGCTGGCTACGTCGCCAAACACCTGACCCGTAAACGACAGCATAACGGCCTTGCCCGCTACAACCGGCGCTGAGAGTCCCATCGCCTGCCCAAACTCCGGCGAGAACGTAATGAGAATGCCAACTACGAACCAGATCGGTAAGCCAACCAGGATACATTGCAGGTATTTCAGAAAGCGGGCCCGGTTGGAAAACAGCATGATCAGATCCCCGCGTTTGACCTGGCGTTCTTTTACGGTTTCGAAAATGCGCGATTCAAACACGTTGACACGTAGTAACAGGAGTAACAAGCCCAATCCTCCACCGATAAAATACGCGTTACGCCATTCGAACAGATCGGCCACGAAATAGGCCATAATCGCGCCCAAAACCCCCATTGTAGCGACGATGGTGGTCCCGTAGCCGCGAATTTTCTTCGGTAATACTTCGGTTACTAACGTAACACCGGCACCTAGCTCGCCCGCCAGGCCAACCCCGGCCACAAAGCGCAGGATGGCGTATTGGTTTAGTGACGTAATGAGGCCGTTGCCAATATTCGCCAGGGAATAGATCAGAATGGAGCCGAACAAGACTGACAGCCGCCCGCGCTTGTCGCCCAGTACACCCCAGAAAATACCGCCTACCAGCATCCCGGCCATCTGCATATTCAGGAGCATAATGCCATCGGGCAGCAACCGGTCGGGAACGGTGCCTAAGGCTTTCAGGCTGGGTACCCGCACGACGCTGAACAGAAAGAGGTCGTACATATCCACCAGATAGCCCAATGCCGCCACCAGTACCGGGAGTTGCAACAATTGTTGGGCAAGACTACGTTGCTCCGTTTTGGGTTGTTCGACCATTTTGTTCGACGTAAAAGAAAGGATGTAGGGTTAAATTAATCGGCAGGCGAGTCACTACGTATAATTTACACTTGCTGGGGTACGGTATAAGGCGTGCGGTATTTACGGGTCAGCATGGCGTTGGCCTCCGAGTCACTGATGAATTCTTCCTTTTTAGGATCGAACTTCAGCGTGCGGCCCAGGCGGTACGCGATGTTGCCCAGGTGCGCAATGCCGGATGCCAGATGCGCCGTTTCGACCGGACCATTCAGCTTCGATTTGTCCCGTGCCCGCACCGCTTCGATAAAATTCAGGTAGTGATCGCCACCGGCGTGACCGGCTGGTCCGGGTGTTCGCTCTCTGCCCAGAAAGGTTTTGTAATCGTTGTAGCCATTGACGACCATGTACCCCTTATCGCCGTAGAAGAAGTTGCCAATCTCAACGCCATCTTCCCGGTTGGTCATCCACGGGCGAACTTCAAACTGAATCACTTTTCCTTCCTTCGGGTAATTATAGGTCGACATCAGGGTTTCGGGCGTTTCCTTGCTGTCTTTCCAGAGGTACTTACCGCCGGCCGAGGTAATCTCTTCGGGCAGGCCTACGTCCAGTCCCCACATGCACAAATCCGTTTCGTGGATGCCCTGATTGCCGATGTCGCCATTGCCGTAATCCCAGAACCAGTGCCAGTTGTAGTGCACGTAGTTTTTGCTGAACTGACGAGTTTGGGCTGGTCCTTGCCAGAGGTCCCAGTTTAACCCGTCGGGTACGGGTGATGGCCCCTGATTGCCAATGTCAGCCCGCCATTTATACACGATACCCCGGGCCATATACACCTTGCCGATCAGGCCGTCGCGCAGGTGCTTGATGGCTTCCTGAATAGCCGTTGAACTGCGAAGCTGTACGCCATGCTGTACGATTCGCTTGTATTTGGTGGCCGCTTCCACCAGCTTGCGCCCTTCGCGGAGGTTGTGCGAACCCGGTTTCTCGACGTACACATCTTTACCCGCCTGACACGCCCAGATGGCTGCCAGCGAATGCCAGTGATTCGGCGTGGCAATACTCACCGCGTCGATGTTTTTGTCGTCGTACACCTGGCGGAGGTCTTCCATCATCTGCACTTTTCGCCCGTATTTCGTCTCAAACTCACCCGCCCGCTTCGCCAGGATGTTTTTATCCACATCACACAAGGTAGCGACCTCTACGTTGGGCAGCTTCGAGAAACCGGAGATGTGATCGGTGCCGCGTCCATTGACACCAATTACGGCCACGCGGATGCGGTCATTCGACCCAAAAGCGTGGGCCGGAATAATGATGGGCATACCGAGCACCGCCAGGGAGCCGGTGGCCGCGGTTTTAAGGAATTTCCTGCGGGAATCTGATTGAGCGTTCATACGGGGTCATGGAGTTTAGGAACTGATGTATCAGGTATAGAAAAGGGTATTCTGGACGGGCTATACTTACAATCTGGGTAAGGTTAAGCCGCCGTCAATCATTATGACCTGCCCGGTTGAATACGGGAAATCGCCACGGGCGAGCGAGGCTACTGCTTTCCCTACATCTTCGGGAAAGCCCCACCGCTTTTGCACGCAGAGGCCGTCGTCGATTAGTTTGTCGTATTTACTGGTCACGCCAGCGGTCATATCAGTGCGGATGATGCCCGGACGGACTTCATACACCGGAATATCGTATTCACCCAGCCGGGCCGCAAACAGCTGCGTGGCCATACTTAGCCCCGCCTTCGCTACGCAGTATTCTCCCCGGTTAACGGAGGCTACGGTTGCGGAGATCGACGATACGTTGATAATGCAGCCGGTAAAATCCGGCTGTCCTGTCTTTTGCTGAATCATCCAGTTGGCGGCCGCCTGAGTCAGAAAATAAGCGCCTTGCAGATTGGTGGTCAATACGTGCTGAAAGCTTTCTTCGGTCGCTTCCAGAATATCACGCCGTTCTTTGGGGGCTACTCCCGCATTGTTGACTAATACGTTCAACCGTCCGAAATGCGAACGAATCTTATCCAGCATAGCAAGCCTGGCTTGGGTCGATGCTACGTCGCCGGAGCAGTAGATGACGTCAGCGCCTAGCGCCCGCAGCCCATCGAGGGCCTCGTGGGCAGCCTCTTCCGGACGAACCCCATTGATAGCCAGATCAAACCCCGCTTTCGCCAGGTGTTCGGCAATGCCATATCCAATTCCCCGGCTGCCTCCGGTTATGAAGGCTACTTTCTTCATAGTCATTTCCTTCGTGTCATTTTGGGTCGTTAACTGGCATGGGACTGCGCTATACTTTTACGGCTTTCAACTGTTCGGCTTCCGGCATCTTTTTGTAGTGCGGGTCCAGGGGGTAACAGCCCGAAACCATACCATGGCGAGGGGCCGTAGTGCAGTCCGAAAATGTACGGCACAGCATGTTACGCACGAGAGGTCGACCGGCGGTCATATCAGCGGGCATGGCTGGGTAGGAGAGTACCATCCGGCCGAAGCCTATACTGTCGGCCATGCCGGTTCGCAATACGTACTGCGCTACGTTCGGCAACCATTCCTGTAAGTAAGAATACCCCGACCCAATAATTACCAACTTAGGAAAGGCTTTTTTTAGCTCAAACGTTACGTCGATATGGCGTTTCACGCCTTTGAATGGCTCTTCGGGGGGCAGGTACCCATCGGAAGGCGGAAACAGGGCTGGACGCGTCAGGTGGGGGTTGTAATACGGACTACCCGCCGTGATACAGACCAGTTGAATGCCCAACGACTGGACGAGTTCGAGCATCGCTTTGGTTTCGGTCAGGTCGATGCCCAATCCGTTTGGCTGCCCACCGAAGGCAAACGGGTATTGATCCGCAGACTCAGGGATGCCGACATCGTCGGGGCCTTTTTTGAAGGGAAGAAAATCAAATGCACTGAGACGAATGCCCATTTCTAAGCCTGGTGCTGCCTGCTGGATACCAGCAACGATGCTACGCAGGTACCGGGTCCGGTTTTCAAAACTACCGCCGTATTTACCCGGTCGGCTGACGGCGCTCAGAAACTCATGACCAAGATAACCGTGGCAATGCTTGACATCCACAAAATCAAACCCGGCTTTCTGCGCCAGCACAGCCGCCTTAACGTAGTGGTCAATGATATGGTCAATTTCGTCATCGGTAAGCGTCGGGTAATCCGCTTCCATCCCGAAGCGCTTGTTCAGAAATGGGTGGCTATATAGAATCTTTGATTCAAACGCTTTGTGGCTGTGGGGCTTACAAAAACGTCCCGAGTGCGTCAGCTGTAAGCCAATGACGAGGTCGTCGGTACGTCCGAATTGTTCGGTATGCTGATCGAGAATCTGCTGGCGGAGCTGGACAAAATCAGGAAAAGTATCGTCGTTCAGTACCAGCTGATTCGGATTGGCCTTACCCGAATGACAAACGGCTACGGCTTCGCAGCCGAACAGCAGCTTAGCCCCACTGACCGCAAATTTTCGCCAGCGGTTACGTGTCAGGTCAGTTGGTCGTCCATCGAGTGTACCGTCCCAGCCTTCCATGGGCAGAATGCACAGGCTGTTGCCGATGACCTTACCCGATTTAAGCGGGATAGGCCGATTGAACGGGCTTTCGTCGGGTGGTAACAGCGTTTCGTCAAATGGTAATTCGACACCGCTGGCTTCCAGGTAAGATTGAAAATCATCGGCTGTTTTTAACTGAGCGACGCGGGAATACTTCGGTTTATTTTTCGCACTCATGGTTGCAGGCAGTTGAAGAAGGCGTAGTAAGGTTGAGCATTGACAATGCGCTGAAGGTACAGCGCCACTTCGCGGATGTGATAATCGCCCCACATGCTCGACTCGCCGTACGGAATCTTGCTGCCTTCCGGTACGTAGTCCCAGCCGTTCGGGCGGTGGTAGATCGAGTGCAGCAGTAAGCCCTGGTGATTTGGATCGGTACTCAGATACGGCTCGTCGAGCAGCGAGTTCAATACGGTCAGACCTGCCTGCCAATAGCGGCTCCCTGCTTCTGTATCGCCTTTGTGGGTCAGGTAGTTGCCGAGCCGGAGTAAGCCCTGGGCACCAATGGCCGCTGCGGTGCTATCTACTGGTTCGTAGTCATTATACGGGTCGGCGGCCCGGTCGAGGTAGTCACCCAGTTTATACAGGTTGGGTGCGCCGGTGTCCCAGTACGGGATGCCGTTGATGGGCGTATGCTCAATGTAAAAATCGCAGGTGGCGCGGGCCGCTTTGAGCATGAAGGCTTCGATGGCTGCGCGTCCGCCCAGCGGCTCAAGCGCGCTGTCGTCAAGAGTGGCCAGGTATTCGAGTTCTTCGGGGAAGCCGCACATGGCCCAGGCCAGACCACGCGTCCAGGTTGTAAATCCGGAATACCCCTGCTGCGAATTCGGACAGCGGTACTGGCCATCCTTGACGTTAAATACGCATTCGTGGGCGGTGCGGCCCCAGATGTCATACGTATCGCGGCCTTCCCCATAAAATACGGAATAGTCGGCCGTGGCTTTCATGTGCAGAATAGCCCGCTCAAGCAAGCTGATCTTTACATCACCTTCGGCCTGAAATACGTGACCCAGGCTGTGACTAAGCACCAGCGCCCGGCACGAACGTATCGTATCAACAAATAGTGAATGGGCTCCGTTAAATGAGTGAATGAACCCTGCGCTGGCAGACTGCCCAGCTTTGATCGTAGTCCAGCGGCTGGCCTGAACTGCGCCCGATATTTTCAGGGCCAACTCATAAAAATTTCGTTCGGGCTCATTAAACGGCAACCTGCCTTCTACCATGAGTCGAAGCAGGTTGCCGTAGGTACTGACATTGTTGAATCCGTGGTCGTGAACGCCGATGTGACTAACGTGCGGAGCCATAAACTCCACCGTTTTCTGGCGGCCCATATCCAGAAAATACGCGTCGTCGGTAGCGTCGTATTGGAGAATAGCCGAGCCATACTGAAAGCCCTGTGTCCATTCCGTCCAGCCGCGGGTGGTGTACTTTCCCTGAACCGTAAAAACAGGTGAGCCTTTGTCCGTGTCGTATTGCTCGTCGATCAGACGTATTTTTTGCCCGGAAAGCGTCCAGAACTGAGCTAGTTTTGCTGAAAAATCGGTGGGGGTAAGATCGTTGTTAATCTGAATCATTTGCCGGTTAAAGAAGGAATCCACCGACTAAAGAACAACACCCCCATAAGTTACTAACCTATTACGTCGGCGACAGTTGGCTTTTTGTCGAGAGCTGACGTACTGCTGACCTGATTCGAGGAGGCCAGAGCCTGTAACTCCTGAGTAAGCCCTTTATACATGCCGGGGTTGAATGGGGCCATAAACTCCTTGATCGGATTAGCTGTCCGACGTGTTTTCAGGCCCATATCGCGCATCAGCTCGTCGGCGTGGTGGAACGAGAACGGAATGATGCAGGTACCCGACGAGTGACCGTGCGGGACGCGTTTTAACAGCCACTCCTGATGCTGAGCCAGTTCTGCTTTCATTACGTCGGTGTTGGGCAAACGAAGCTGCTTTTTGAAATATTGAGCGGAATAATGGGCTGCCAGCTCGGAGGTGAAGGGCGTAAACAAAGATGGATTATAACCCACAAACGCCAGATTCGGTACGTCGATCGGCAGTACGTTCCGGTAGAGCTGGAACCAGCCTTTCGGGTTGCGTAACTGACGGCTGATGGTCTGGCTGAAGAAGGGAACCGTTTGCCGGAAACCCGTCGCAAAAACAACCAGGTCAGCCGCTATTTTTTTGCCGGTTGTCAGCATAACACCATCGGCCTCGAAGCGGGTAATCTCGCCCTTCTCCAGTTGAATTTCACCGCTTGCGGCCCGTTCATAAAAGTTATCAGAAGTAAGTCCGATGGAGCAGTTGGCAATACTGTCGAATGGTTTGTCGGGTAGCAGACCGCTTTTTTTGAGTTTTAGCTGAGCGGCTACCAGCTTACCAATGGTTTTTACCAGTACGTTGGTTACGGGTTTGCCCAGCGGCCCGTGCAGAAACTTGTGGATGCCGTACAGGAACCGATACGGAAACAGCGATTCGCCAAAGCGGTGAAGCAACAGGTATTTAAAGTTAAGTCCCCAGAAAATACGGGGCATTTTCCACTTGGCTTCCCGATAAATGCAGACCGGATTTTCGGAGACATTACTGACCTGGGATAGAATATCGTGGGCGGATTTAGCAAAGCCGACCACGGCTACTTTCTGGGTTCTGGCGGCCTCGAGGTGCTCCTGCCGGAACTGGGTGCTGTGTAGTATCTGACCGTTGAACTGGTTCTGTCCCTGAATCTGCGGCATGTTCGGTTCGCTGAACACTCCATTGCATACGACCAGGAAGTCAACCTGTATCTCTGTTGAGTGTCCATTTGCTGTGATACAAAGCACCCAGCCACCGGTTCCCTGCTCAATCGGTTCCGCTTGTTCAACCTTCGTGTTGAAACGGATGTAGGGAAGGATGCCGAACTGGTGGGCGTAGCCCGTGAGGTATTCCTGCACATGTTGTCCCGACGGCCATTCCGGATAGTGTTTAGGCATCGGGAAATCGGAAAACGTATACGTATCACGCGTGTTTTGGGTTGTTACGTTCGGATACCGACGGGTAGACGTCCAGACACCGCCCAACTCCGCTTCTTTTTCAAAGACGATGACGTCGAAACCGTGCTCGCGCATGGTTTTAGCGGTTACCAGGCCGCTCACCCCGGCACCAATAATGCCAACCAGTTTTTTACGGTCATGGTCTTTGGTGCGGGTGGGTTGGTGTGGATCAATCGCCCACTGCCGTTCAGGCAGTACGGCCGAAGAAGTTTTCACGGATGGAGCTGAAAGTTGGTTGAACTGGAGCGTTTTCATAGCTTTTGCGATGGTTGACTGATGGGACAAAGTTGGCGGATTGAGGAGGGGCATTTCCATACCAACTTGTTTGTATTTTTAAGGGCAAAGGCCTGCCTTATTACGTATTACCGAGCTGACCAGTCAGGGCGGCTCGGTGATACGTATATAGTGTCGTTATTTCCAGGAGCTTTCGAACGCGGTCTGGAGCCAGCCAAAGCTTGATACGTTGCTCTCGTTCTGATTCGTGACCACAGCTACCTGTACGTTGGCGGCTGTGCAGTTGAAGTCAGCCAGCAACGTAGCGACTCCGCCCGAATTACCGTTAGAAACCCAAGTGTTGCCGCCATTTTTGAAATAATAGTCTCCGTATTTGCCCGTACTAAAATTGTCGAAGCCGAGTGGCCGATTTTTGTAGCCGGTTCGAATCTGGGTCATATTCGTGGACGATACAATCTTGTTTTGCCGGGCTGCCGATACAACCTGAGCCAGTTCGAAGGCACTGATGATAAACCCGCCCGAACCCAGGTGCAGAATGTCATTATAGGCGCTGTTTACTCCCACGGAGGCCGACGAGTTAGTACTGTAATACATGGGTGGATTTGCGTTGGATGGATCGGTAGCGCCCAGAAATTCCCAGCCGGTTAAACCCGCCGGTTTGAAGACGTCTACGCGAACGAAGTTTAGAAAAACAGTGGCTAGCTCTGTGTCCAGATTCGTTTGATTGGCTTCTTTGCCTTTTAGGGTTTGTGGGCTTAGCTTCAATACCTCTTTCCAGTAAACATACGGCAGCAGGAGCCGACAGAGGGCAAAATTCATGTTGTTGTACTGACGCGTGTCGTATAAGGCACTATTGTCGGCCTCGACCGACTGCTGCATCTTGGCCAGCGTAATGTTTATGTCGTTTACCCCCCCAACCAGTCCTGAATGGTGAGAAAGCAACTGTCGAAACTTAATCTGGCGAACACCGGCTGAGGGAGTCATGTAGGTTGGCAGGTAGGGCCAGATCGGACTGTCGAGGCTTACATTGGCGCGTTCCAGCATCCGAACCATAGCCAGCGTTGTGATGTACTTCGAGCAGCTGGCTATTTTCTGCCGTACCCAAGGGGCATGAGCAAACTCAGGTGCATTCACGGCTTTGCGAGCCAGACCGCTTTTCCCCTCAGCCGATACCACCCGTTTGCCGTCGACAAAGATGCTGAACGCATAACCCGTAAGATTCTGCGAATTCATAAAGGATTCGATTTTGCTTTTCAGTTTCAGGGCGTCAAAGCCGTGGGCGCTGATGTCGCCAATGTCACCAACGCGGGCACCGCTGGCGGCATCGAGTGGCTGTACCTGGTTTTCGAGTTTGTCGCAGCCAGCCAGCGTCAGCAGGCCGGCAGTGAGGACTAATGCAGTCAGGAAATTAACGGAGCGTTTCATGTTGTTTGTGTCTGTAATGCGGGTAAGTCCGCAGTTAAAAAGTTGATATTGTGTCGTTTTGAACAATGCAAAGGTGGACGATTGGGTAGGGGTGTTTCCATACCAACTTGTTTGTATTTATTGGAGAAATAAGTTTCTTTTGACCGATGTCTGTCTGGTTGGCCTCTCTAACAAGCTGACGAATAAGAGCGTAAGCGCGTTGCCGGATAGGCTGGCAACCTTAACCTATCCCGCCGAATGAGATACGTCTGGTTTCTGTGGCTGTTTCTCGGAATAGCCCGTGCGGGTTGGTCGCAGTCCGACCAACAGCCCTTGCTGGTCGGGGCCTCTACGTTGCCGTCTGGCGAGTTGCCGCTCAGGAATGCCTTGTATCGCCTGGAAGATTCGACGGGAAAGCTTACCATTCGAGAGGTAATTCATCGGCGCGGACAAAGCCAGTTTACGCCTTCCGTTAGCCCTACGTTTCGGCAGGATTTCGGCTACAATACCTCGGTTCAGTGGCTGTATTTTGAATTGGAATCGGTTCAGCAGGCCGATCTGATGCTCGAAATTGAGTACGCCAACATCGATCAGGTTGAGTTATTCGAAGTTCGCAACCAACGAGTGCGATCAGTGGCGCTGACGGGCGATCGGTTTCGCTTTAGCAGGCGGCCGTACGTAAACAATAACTACGTGTTTCCCCTGCGCATACCGGCAGGCGGCAAGGCCGGATACTACCTGCGATTCGACCGGCCCAACGCCATTCTCTCGTTCTTCATCCGGCTCTGGCCCCGCAATGTATTTTCGCACATCGACCGCGACGAGTATTTTATCTGGGGCATCTACATCGGCGTCATCTGCATTGTACTGGTTGTTACGCTGGTCATGCTGCTCGCCACCCGCGACCGCATTTACTTATGGTACGCGTTGTATCTGCATTTTATGACCATGCATCTGTTTTCCGATGCCGGGCTGGGGTTTCAGTACCTCTGGCCTGATACGCCACAAATCAATGCGTACAGTCCTGTCTATCTTTACGTTTGGGCGGCTATGGTGGCACAGATCACCTTTATGCAGTTTTTTATTCACCAGACCGCCAAAAATAGCCGTGTTTTTCGCTGGATAAATCTCTTCAAATTTGTAGTCATTGGCACCTTACTACTGGTTGTTGGTATTCAGGCTATTGAGCTTGATGGACGCGAAACGTACCTATACAACCTGATTTCGTCGGCTACCCGCTATTTCGTAATCATACTACTGCTGCTGACGGCCATCAGTCTGTATGAATCGGTACGGCGGAGTGCTCAACAACAGGGGGATAAAATAATCCGGTACTATGTGTATGCGCTTATTATTCAGTTCACGGGATTTTTAATCGTGGCGTTTATTAACTTTTGCCAAAACCAGGGGTGGGCGCTGCCATTCGATATTGAAACGTACGTGATTATGGGCATAACGGTGTTTCTGGACATCGTCTTTTTCTCATACGGATTAGCTTATCGCTACAATTCTTTCCGGCAGACCAATCGAGCGCTCGAACTAAACCTGCTCGAAGCCCGGCAGGAGTCGCAACGGCGCGTGATCGACGTCCTGGAAGACGAACGACGTCGGCTGGCGCAGGACCTCCACGACGATGTTGGTGCTACGTTAGCGACGGCTAAAGGCTACCTGTCGATGCTTAGCCGCGACTCAGCATCGACTCCTTTGCTTCATTCGCAGGCTTTGCTCGACCACGCGGCCCACGAACTACGGACCCTCTCGCATCAGTTGATGCCTCGTCATTTTGAGCAGATCGGGCTGGCAAAAGCGATTGAACAAACCATCCGGAACGTAGCGGGTGACCATACGCAGGTTGAGTTTGTTAGTGTAGGGGAGATAAAACGGCTGGATGCCCAATCCGAAATGCTGGTGTTTAGTATGGCTACTGACCTGCTTCGTCGGGTTCAACAGCGTCCGGATGCGACCGAAGCGACCGTGCAACTGATTTATCATCCCGACCGGCTGAACCTGACCGTTGAGGACAATGGCCTGAATACCAACGATGAGGATACAGCTACTAGCTGGCGCAGTATCCACACGAAAGCAGAGTATCTGAACGCCGATCTGCTGATCGACGCCAATGAGCAGGGCCATTCGGTTATGGTTAGTATTCCCCTTTCCACTCCCTGATATGGTTCGCAATCTGATCGGATTATTTGCGGTTGTGGTCCTGTCTATTTCAGGTCTTGCCTGGTACCATGCCCAGTCCGTCAAGTCGATAAACGCCCAGCCGCTCTCCCTGTTTCACTGGGAAGATACCACCGCGCGGGCCACCATTCGGCAGGTGATGCAGGTACGTGATTTCAAGCCTGTCCGGCTGCGTCGGCAGAGTTTCGGTTATACCGAGTCCATGCACTGGTTCCGGTTTCGCGTATCGGCTGATGATAAACCTCGGGAGCTTACGCTCGACGTCCGCAATCACACAATCAACCGCCTGGACGTACTAGCCGTACAAAACGGCCGACTGATTTCCGTGACCAGAACCGGCGATTGGCTACCGTTTGTACAGCGGCCCATTCTCACCAAAAGCCTGGCGTTCCCGATTTATCTCGACGCCCACCAAACCATCGAGTATTACGTCCGGATTGACAAGCGATTCGAAAACCTGGCTACTGAAATTACGCTCTGGCGCACCAGCGATTTTGAAGACAAAGAACAGCGGGCGTATTTTCTGTGGGGCATTTTTGTGGGCGTAGTGGTGCTGGTGGTGCTGCTCAATTTCATTTACTGGGGCACAACCAGCGATCGAGTGTATTTATGGTATGCGCTCTACGTACTCGGCCTTACGTTGCGGCAGGCGGCTGACACAGGACTTGGCTTTCAATACCTGTGGCCTGCTCTTCCGGCTCTGAACGCGCCCGATCCGGTTATTCAGGCGCTATGGCTCTACATCCCGGCTATGCTACAGTTTCAGCAGTATTTTCTGAATCTACGCCAGGAAAGCAAACCCCTTTTCCGGGCTACGCAGGTCATGAAATACGTCTTCTGGGCAGGCTCCTTGATCATTATCGTACTGCAAGTGCTGGCTATTCCGCAGCAGTACCCCGAAACGGTCGTTACCATCACACGTATTCATGCTATGTTAGCGAATATAATGGCGGTTTTATTCGTATGGACTGCCATCGTGGGCCTGCGTTCAGGTGATGAATTAAGGCAATTATATGGAGCTGGAATTGCCCTGCAAACGGCCTGTCAGCTGATTAACATTATCCAGAGTACGATGCGGTATCTGGCCAACAGCACCTACTTCATTGATCCGTATCTGATCCTAACGGTAATCTTTTTCATTGATCTGGTAGTCTTTGCTTATCTGTTGGCGTATCGCTATCGTCAATCGCTTCGTGAGCAGCAACAACTGACAATCAACCTGGCCCAGGCACGCCAGGAAACTAACCAGCGGATTATCGAGGTGCTCGACGCTGAGCGGCAGCAGATTCACAGCCTGTTACGTTCAAATATAGGTCGGCAACTTCAGGAAGCCGAACAGACGTTAGCAGCCGTTGCTCCGTCGCCGAAACTGGTTGAGTCCGTACGATTAATCCAGAAAGTTGACACCGATTTAAACCAGATCATACAGAATAGTCTGCCGGTTGTTGTTGCCGAAAAGGGTTTGGCAGCTTCGCTTTTTGAGCTGATTCAACACCTGAACCGAACGCAGCCAGTGTCCTTTACATTTACGCAAACCGGCGACGTACCCTTCTTGTCGATTGGTCAGGAAGTTCAACTGTACCGGATTGGTACCGAGCTGATTACCAACGTCATCAAACACGCAAACGCAACCCAGGCCAACGTAGTAGTCAGTGCCGACAGCGAGAGCGTTTCGTTGACGGTCAGCGATAACGGAAAGGGGTTCGATACGGCTGTGGCCGAAGCGACGGGTGGCATTGGTGTGCGAAATCTGTACGCCCGCGCCCGCGAACTACAGGCTGAGGTAACGGTCAACTCTGGTATTGACGGCACAGTCGTAACCATTTTATTCCCTCAAAAAATACAAACAAGTTAGTATGTTTTAGGGCGCAGCCCTGGTCTACATTTGTTTAAAGCCCGCTGCCATTGAAAAGGATAGGTTACATATTGCTGTTGCTGACGCTGAGCACTACCTGGTCGCAGGCCCATAAAACGTATTGGGTTGAAGCGGGTAAGCACCTGGCGCTGGACGGCTTTGTTGCCCATTACGAAGATACATTGGCTAAACTCACCATTCGCCAGATCGTCGAACTGGAAAAACGGCGGGCTTTCAACGACCTTTCGACCAGCGTACTGAACCGGGGATATACGGCATCGCACCACTGGCTGCATTTCCGCCTGGCGTCTAAAGCGTCACGTACTGTTTTCGTTGAACTAGACAATCCGCGAATCAACGATTTCTGGTTTTATCAGGTGGTTAACAACCGGCTGGTGAAGCAGGTGATTACGGGCGATGCGCTGCCGTTCAATTCAAGAGGCTTCCCCAGCAACAACTGGATCTTTCCGGTGGCCCTGGATGAGAAAACGCCCACCGACATTTACGTAATGGTTGCCAAGCGGTACGAGGTACTGGGCGTGCGGGCTAGTCTGTGGCAGGCCGACGTCTTTGAGCAGGCCGACCGAAAAAGCTATCTGTTTTGGGGGATCTTGACCGGGCTGAGTGTACTGATTTTCCTGATCAACGTCGTGGCCTATGCGGCTACCCGGGAGACTGTCTACTTCTGGTTCGTGGGGCTGATTGTGGCGATTGCCTTTCATATATCGGCTCAATCCGGATTAGGGTTTCAGTACCTGTGGCCCAATTCGCCGGGTTTCAACCGGCTCGATCCGGCACTACTGTCGGGCTGGCTGATCATGCTGGCTCAGTTGCAGTTCATGCAGCATTTTATCGGCCAGCGGGCAGCGCATAGCCGGGCGTTCTGGGCGGTGCAGACGTTCAAATACAGTATGCTGACGATCCTGGCGCTCAACATCCTTTTGCGGGTGCTGGATGTGTTTCCGCACAACCATTTCCAATGGACCTACAACACGACGCTGGTGTTTATGATCATCAGCATCGTGCTGGCGTTCTGGTCCATCTTTGAGCGGATTGGCCGACGCGAAAATGTAGTCATCTTCTACACTGTTACGCTGGTGCTTCAGCTTATCGGTTACCTGCTTGTTTTCTTCATCAATCTGGCCTTTACCCGTGGGCAGGAGCCTTTGTTCCAGGTTGATAGCTACGTAGTGGTCGTTATTAATTTTCTATTCGATCTACTGGTTCTGTCGTCGGGCGTGCTCTACTTCTGGTTTCAGAAGTACAAGCTGCAAAACGAACAACTGCTGACAGCTCTCCACCAAAGCGAACAGGAACAGTCGCGGAAGATCATCGACGCCCTCGAAATCGAGCGAAATCGAATTTCCGAAGATTTATACGACGACGTAGGGGCGATGCTGTCAACGGCTATTGGGTATCTGTCGAGTGCGCTTCGCAAGCCTGAAATCAGCGAACGCTTTCCCGTATTGGCCGAAGCCCGCAAGCTGTTAGACCGGGCCGTCGAGAACCTGCGCACGGTTTCGCACAACCTGATGCCAAAAAATTTCGCGCAGTTGGGTCTGTCAAAATCACTGGCCGAAACTATTGATAAAGTGGCTGATACTAGCCCCATCCAATTCGAATACATGGTAGTCGGTACGGAACGTCGGCTCAACGCATCGACGGAAGTACAGGTGTTCCGGATCGCGTCCGAACTGATCAACGATATACTCAAAAACTCCACCGCTACGCAGGCAACGGTGCAACTGATTTTTAATCACGATCACCTGAGCTTCATCACCGAAGACGATGGTCCGCGAATGCCGGATTACAATAACCTGAGCTCTAAAGTAGATTTTATCCAGGGAAAGCTTGACGTGGATGCCAGCCCACACGGCGTAACGGCGATCGTCGAGATTCCATACCAATAATGAACTCAATGGAAACACAAACCCGAATCTTAATTGCTGACGATCATCAGCTGTTCAACGACGGTATGAAAATGATGCTGTCCACCGAACCGAGCCTGGCGGTAGTAGGGCAGGTGTTTAGCGGAAAAGATGTGCTGGAGGCCGTCAATCGGCTGATGCCCAACGTAGTGCTGCTGGATATCAACATGCCGTACATCAACGGGCTGGACGTAGCGACTCAACTGCTACGCGTCGCCCCGACCGTTAAAATCATCGTGCTGACGATGTATAACGATCGGAAGTTCGTGGACGATTGCAAAAAGATGGGTGTGCAGGGTTATATCTTAAAAAATTCGGGTGTCGACGAAGTCATTAACGCCATTGAGACCGTCAGTGCCAACAAGACGTACTACGACCCGAAACTGACTCAGGCGCACAAAGTGAATATGCACGCCGACGATTCGTTTATGAAGCAATTTCAACTCACGAAACGCGAACTTGAAATCATCGGTCTGGTAGGGCAAAGTTTCACCAACGAAGAAATTGCCGAAAAACTGTTCCTAAGCGTAGCGACGGTCAAGACACACCGCAACAACATAAACCTGAAACTAGGTATCAACAAACCCGCCGACTTGGTCAAATTTGCCCTGGAGCATGGACTAGCCTGACTAGCTGCTCCTGTAGAATCGATGCATGGCGTACAGAGTATCGCCTATTCCGACTAACGAATCATTTGTAAAGCCACTTGAGCAGCGATTTGTTAAAGCGATCGGGTTCCTCGAACTGGGGCGTATGGGCGCTCTTGCTAAATACGTGTACGGTCAGGTTTTGGAATTGAGGCCGAACATCATTCCACAAAAAAGGTAAGCCCGTTAGGTAATCATACTTGCCCAGCGCCAGAAATACCGGCTTGTCGAACGTATCAAGTCCTTTCGTTATGTCAATATCCCGAAACACTACGCCCCAGACGTAATCCAAGATCTGCATATTGGTATACACACCTTCCCATAACGTAGTGGCGTCGAACGTATAGTCGTACCAACTCAGCGGACCGGCGCAAACGCACATGTGAATAAAGCGCCGGTCGGGTTGGGCCATGATCCGGGCGGGCAACAGGGCCATGCTTTTTTCAAGAGCCGATTTTCGGGCTGGCGTTGCGTGCTGATCGAAGAAGGCCTGCCTTGCCTGGGTGGTAGCCTCACTGTAGTCAGGGCTGGCACCGATCATAACCACCTGTGATACGTGTTGCGGATAGGCTTTGGCATATTCGAGCGCCAGAAACGCATGCCCCGAATGACCAATGACTACACAGCGAGTTACGTTCAGGGCGGCCCGCATGGCGTCAATGTCCTCCAATAATACACCTATCTCATAATCATCGGTGGTCAACTCGGCAGATGGCGGTCGAACAAAACCCCGATGATCAATAAATATCAATTGCAGGTGCTCCCGAATCTCGTTCAGAAAGGTTCTCGGGTAATAAGTGGCACTACCAATTACCAGCGCCGGGATACCCTTACCTTCAATGCTATATCCTAGATTGAACCCCTGAATGTCGATTACTCCGCTACTAGTCATTACGTTATTCGTCTGTTCGTTGTTCACGAACGCTGGCAAACTGGGGCTGTATCCATAGTACCGATACGGATAACGCAGGCAGCCATCGAAGCCTTATTAAAGCTAAGGTAGCCCGAATCTGCTACGTAGTGAATTTAATCGCTATCAATCCGCTAATTGGATCGATGAGTTGAGCCAAAGTGTGCATGAATTGAAGACTGTTTACGCCAGTTCAACGGCGATTTAGCTTTAGATTGGGTTATTTACCCCGCCAGAAAACGCTTCCGCTTTGGGTGATGTAAACAGTTTCGAGCCCTTTGAATAAGCTGCCCGTTTCCATACGAGCCAGCCCATTCCGAAAAATTGAGGTCAGACCGGTATAGGTTGTTGGAATTACTTCCCGGCCCTGTCGATCAATAAAGCCCCAGCTGCGACTTTGGTCATTTTGTACGGCGCATAGCCCCTGCGCGAAAACACCCGCAGATCGATACTTGGGAAGCTCCGCAATGGGTTTGCCGGTCGCATCGATCAGTCGCCACTGCCAGCGCGTGCGGTCAGCTGATAACGACGCTACGGTCGCTAACCCCTCGCGAAACGCATGGGCGTCTTCGTACTGAGTTGGTTCAATGACCCATTTGCCTTCGCGGTTTATGAAGCCCATCTTTCCTGTTTCCGTCGAGGTTACTAAAGCGCGGTCATCGCGAAACGGCTCGACAAACGAGAAGTCCGGCGGAAATGCAAACTTACCCGTATGATCGATGTAGCCAGACGGGCCGTTGTCGTAGGTGGTATACACAGCCGCCAACCCATCTTTGAACGTCGATACATAACAGGATCGTTTAAACTGCGGTTTAATGACCATAGTCCCCTGTTTGTCGATAAACCCGTTTTTGCCCTGTTGTTTCACGCAGGCCAGGCCCTCCGAAAAATAACCCGCGTCTTCGTATTGCAGCGCAATGACTAGCTTCCCGTGCTTATCGATAAAGCCCCATTTGTCATTTTTCTGCACAGCGGCCAACCCTTCGCTATAATCCAGAATGCGGTCGTAGGGCTGATCGGTGATCGTTTTGCCGGTTACGTCGATAACCGTATAACGTTGATTATGATCAGGGTCGTCAGCCAGCGTCTGCACAATGGCGCGGTCTTCCTGAAAGTCGCTGGCCATAAAATAGGCTGGCGTAATAACGATTTGCTTCCGCCCATTCATGTAACCCCATTTACCGTTGACCGGAATCGGGAATAAGGCATTCGCTGGAATAGCCTGCTGCTCCTGAGTGGTGAGTGGGGCTGAGGTCAGGTCAGTGCGTTGGCGTACCAGTTGCCATACGTACTGAACGGCCCAGAGCGAGCCCAACACGGCGATAACGTAGACGATTTTCATTCGTTGTTGTTTCTGTATTGCTTGTGAATCAGGTACAAAGAAATATGGCGCCCTGCTTTCCTGTCCGTCTGAGCGCCTGCGTTTTGTGTAAACGGCAAACGAGTTCGTGATCGATCTGTGTTTGTCGTGCTGGACCACGGGGCATTGATAGGCGAAAGACAGTAAACCAAATGCGGTTAATCCTTTACCCAGGAAAGTTTTGTTGGTGAATACGTATGAAATCAGTGTCTCGTCGTACGTTTTTAGTGTCGTCGGCTGCGTTAACGGGTAACCTGCTGACGCTACGTTACGCAGCATTCGGCTTTACCCAGAAAGCGTTACGGCTGGGCGGTCCCATTTTCCTGAAAAGCGACGACCCCGAGGAGCAGGCCCGCGAGCATCGACGGCTGCGCTACAGTGCGGCTTATGTACCCAAAGTTGAGTTGATCGATACGGCCCGCATTGCTGCCATTCGCAAAGCGTTTGCCGCCCAGAATATTGTCATTGCCGAAGTTGGGGCCTGGGCGAACATGCTGGATCAGGATGTCGAAAAGCGCCGGAAGAACCTCGACTACGTTACCGAACGATTGGCCTTAGCCGAGGCAGTTGGCGCGCTTACTTGTGTGAACATCGGTGGGTCGTATAACCCCGTTCGGTGGGATGGCCCCGACGCCCGTAATCTGAGCCGGGAGTATTTCGACGCAACGGTTGAAAACTGCCGGAAGGTGATTGATGCGGTGAAGCCGAAGCAGGCAAAGTTTGCGCTGGAGATGATGGGCTGGAGCCTGCCAGATGGGGCCGATTCGTACCTTAAGTTCATAAAGGCGATCGACCGCCCAGCTTTTGCCGCTCACATCGACATCGCCAATATCATCAACAGCCCCGATCGATACTATAACAATACGGCGCTGATCAACGATACGTTCCGTAAACTGGGTCGCTGGATCGTGTCCGCCCATGCCAAAGACATATACGGGAAAGATGGCCACTTTGCCGAAACTATGCCCGGTCGGGGCGGTCTGGATTACGGTACGTATCTACGGAATGTGTCAGCCCTACCTCAGGATGTCCCTTTACTGCTCGAGCATCTACGCACGCCGGAAGAATACGACGAAGCGCGCCAGTTTGTGATAAATAAAGCTGCTGAAGCTAAGATCGAACTGGCCTAAAGCAGAACCACGTCAACTTGTTGATAAGCCCGATTTTGAACCGGCACAGGCGATCATCAGTTCATTAAGCGAACACCAACCGCCAGACGGCTCGATTTCGCATGATCACCATAAAACGCATCCATCAAGCTGAATATGCGCCCATCAGCGATCTGATTACGTACCGGGCCATTCCGACTCGTTCGATTGACTACCTCGATCCATTTTTGTTCCTGAACCACCATGGGCCACAGGTTTACAAGCCGCAGAACCGGGGCCTGCCTTTCGGACCGCACCCGCACCGGGGTATGGAAACCGTTACGTTCATACTCGAGGGCGACATTGCGCACAAAGACAGCAGCGGGCACGATAGCGTAATCACGGCGGGAGGTGTGCAGTGGATGACCGCCGGGCGGGGTCTGATTCACGCTGAAGTGTCGTCGGATGCATTCAAAGAAACAGGTGGCCCCCTCGAAATTCTTCAGCTATGGCTCAATCTACCAGCGCGGCTTAAAATGACCGAGCCGTTTTATAAAGGCTTACAGCGGGATGACATTCCAAGCCTAACTTTAGATAACGGTAACGTAACGGTTAATCTGGTTGCTGGTGATTGGGATGGGCACAAAGCCGCGTTTGATTCCAGCACGAACGTACACCTGAGCACCATTTATTTTAAACCCGGCGGTAGCCTGAACCTCAAGGTTCCTAAAGCACATACCCTCTTCTTTTACGTCATCAAAGGCGTTATTACGGCGAATGGCACTGATGTGGAAGCGCTTTCGCTGGCCGAATTTAATCGGGATGGAGAAGAACTGGCACTGACCGCGGGTGAAGACAGTATTTTGTTATTCGGCCATGCCGAGCCGTTCAATGAACCGGTAGTGTCTCAGGGGCCATTCGTGATGAATACCCAGCAGGAAATTATGGAGGCATACG
The DNA here is from genome assembly GCF_054780635.1 of Spirosoma knui. Lineage (NCBI taxonomy): Bacteria > Pseudomonadati > Bacteroidota > Cytophagia > Cytophagales > Cytophagaceae > Spirosoma > Spirosoma knui. The sequence goes on from NZ_BAAGVY010000001.1 coordinate 290,198, forward strand.
ACGATTACCGGCGTGGTAAATTCGGCACCTGGAATCAGTAAGGATACCTAAGGGCCGACTGTCGATTACCGGGTCGATACGTCCGGATAGGGCGTTTATAGCGCCTTACCCGATCGTGATGGTTTACCATGAATCGCCCGGTACCGGTTTATGCCCACTTCGGATTTTAATCGGTGGACCTGCTTTGATTTTACAGACTCCTGATCGACCTGATGAATTAGAGTTGATAATTGCTCCGTGAGTGAGTTAAGTTGTTGCTGTAATGAAGCAACTTGCTGATGTAGTGACATGATGTATGGTTGATTAAGTACATTAACGATGTTCGGGCGTGCAGCACACCAGCCGTAAGGGAATAGTCGTTAACGCAGTCTTTGAAAGAAAGTGATGTTGGTGCCGATGCGAGGCTTGTGGGCGTATAAGATGATCAGACTAGTTACCGTAACGATCTGTAGAGCCTAGCCAGTTACCGCCCCAAGGGGCCGCCATTCGGGTCAAGCCCTCAAACACACTTGCATTTGCCTGGATAAACCCTTTGGTATACAATCGTAAAAAAGTCCAAATGCTGATGAATGCGGCTTTAGTTTTATTACTATGTTTATAAGATTGTGTAATTTCCATTTTAGATATAATTAGCTAGCTATCAACATTTAATTATTCAAATACTAGTTAGCTTGTACACAGTATATAACTGATTCTCTACCTGTAAAAGTTTGTATTTATAGGTATAGTGCAATAAGTGCCTATTATATATCAGTGGAAAGCCAGATTGTGCAAGCGATTCTTAAGTTAATCTAATTGTTGTTGCGCTTAATTAAGGGAGGTTATGCAACTTTATCAGACTAAAAGCATCTTTTTGTAAATTCGACCTATTCACTTAACGCATTAACCATGTTACGTAAAGCTTTAGCTATACTGCTGCTCACAATTGTCGCTACGTATACGGCGGCATCGGCACAAACAACTGCCTCAACGACTGATTCACTGGCTGCGGTTGTCGGCAAATGGACCGGAACGTTTGACGGTGCTTCATCGGGGAAGTTCGAGCTGGTTCTTAACAAAGACGCTTCCAATAAGCTCGGTGGGCAGATTATTATGCTGGCGGATGACGGCAACAAGTATCCCATTGACCTCAAGACGGCCAACTGGCGGAACGGAAAGTTAAGTGCTTCGTACAGCGATCCGTCGGGCGGAGACGTCAGTTTTTCGGGCACCTTAACCGACCCAACGCTGAAAGGAAGCTGGGAGGCTAACGGCGGACAGGCAACCGGAACCTGGCAGCTTACCCGCGCTCCGAAATAGCTATTTTAGAAGTAATCCACTTCCAGAGCGGTCTGTTTATACAGACCGTTTTGTGTTATAAGCAGGTAATCTTTTTGGCACAAACAACAGATTGGCGGATTGTATGCCACTACGGCTTCTAAGTCAGCCTGACCTGGTTTAGCAAGAGGAGATCATCATTTAAGTGCATCTCGTACGGACCTTTGATAGGACTGCCCGATGGGTAATTCGATTTCGTTTATCTCAACGTGAGTCGTGCTATACGCCCGGATTCGATTCATGGCAATGATAAACGAGCGATGAATTCTTAAAAAATCTGCGTCGGCCAGCCGCTGTTCGAAGTCCTGAAGAGTCTGATACGTAACGATGTCGCCATGAACCGTCTTAATCCGTACGGACTCCTTCATCCCTTCCAGAAAAAGAATATCTTTCAGAAAAACTTTAATCGTTTTCTTGGCAGATTTCACGTAGATGAAGGCATCAGTTGCGCCAATCGACACCGTCTGTGGCTGATACGATCGGGGATTTGCTGGTAAGGCCATCGTTTCAAACTTATCGATAGCCCGCAGGAATCGGTCGAAAGAAATTGGCTTCAGCAGATAATCAATGGCATTAAGGTCATACCCGTCCACGGCATACTCACGGAAGGCGGTCGTGAAAATAACGGGTGGGACGGTTTTCAGGCTTTTGACTAATTCGAGCCCGGTCAACTGGGGCATCTCAATGTCGAGAAATAATAAGTCGACAGTGCCTGTTTTGAGTGCGGTGAATACCTCTATTCCATTCTTACACGTTGCCAGCAAGTGATAGTTGTCCAATTTGGAAAGGTAATTTTCCAGGACTTCGGACGACAGCACTTCATCATCAGCAACGATGCATTTAACCTTCTTCATGGAGTTGTATGGTTAGATTTACGCTGAATGTGTTCTCTTCCTGGCTGATACGTAATTCGTGGCAACCGGGGTACGACAAGGCCAGTCGCTTCTGTACATTCATCAGGCCAATGCCCTGCCGCGACGGAGAGGCACTCGCCCCGGCCCGGCTATTTTCTACGTTAAAATACAATTGACAGCCCACCACTTTAAGCGTAACGGTAACCCAGGCTTTGTTCAATTCGTGACTAAGGCTATGCTTAAACGCATTCTCCACGAAGGGTAACAACACCAGCGGACTAATCCGCTTCCTTTCCACCGCCCCCGAACTTTGAAAAGAATACTCAATCCGGTCGGCAAAGCGCAACTCTTCGAGGGCTATGTAATTCTTAAGTTGGGTTATTTCCTCTTCCAGTACAACCAGCTCTGCGTTGGTGTCGTAAAGCATGTACTGCATCAGTCCCGAGAGCCGCATAACTACGTCCGACGCCCGGTCTGACTTCTTTAAGGTTAGCGCATACAGACTACTCAGCGTATTAAAGAAGAAATGAGGATGGATTTGAGCCCTTAGGTAGGATAACTCTGCTTTGTAGCGCTCAGACTCCGCAATCCGGAGTTGTTTCTCTTTACCATACGAATTCCTCAATACGTTGATCAGCATAGTGAGGGCCATGATTGGATACAGACGGAACGCATTTCTGGCAATACGAATGGGAACAAAGAAATTTTTGGGCTCCATGACGTAATACGAATGCGCATGTTGTTTATCCCAGGGCAACCAAAACTGGTAGCCAATAAATCGGGTCAACAGGGCGTAAACAAGCACCACGGCCAGCAGGCTTAGCCCATACTGCACGTATTTCCGGGAGTACAGATACCGGGGCATCAGCCCGTACAGGTTCAGGTAGACGACACCGATGGTGAGCGGAACATTGGCCCATACCTTATGAATTTGCGAGAAGTCAAAGTAATCATGCTCACCCCAACTGGCGTTCATCGTATCGTAGAGGATATAAAGTATCCAGAATAGTAGGTGAGCACCGATCCGTCTAGGTTTGCTGTTCAACATAGAAAAGCCACGGGACTAAGTAGAGAGAAGATGTTGGTTTGGATGGGTGTATTCGAGTAACAGACAGTATGACAATATGGCTTTGGTAATCAATTGATTGGATTTAGTGGCTATTGGCTCCTTTTGGTAGGCATAAATAGCGGCCACGCATCTAGGTAAAAATAAGCTTTTCTAACCAGCACTTCGGTGTTTGCCCGTGAACAGGTGGTTTTATTCCGTGAATACAAGACCAGGCAGCGTCAATGACTAATAGGGGCTACAACTCGGCTTTGAGGTAGCCCAACGAGCTATTGGCCTGATCGATACTGAACCAGATGGTAATGTTTGCTTGCTTTGCCCGGCATGAAGGAAAAAAGCAAATGCCAGCAGCTACCATGAACTACGTTACTATAGATCAGCAGGCTACAACGTTCCTCTCGATCGGAAGAGGTCTTTTTGCCTTGGGTATTGTCGGTATCGGTCTGATCCATTTCTTTTTTCCTGGGCTCCAGCCTCTTATTGCACCATTGCCTGCCGAGGAAGTATGGCCTGGTTTCGGTTACGCCGTAGGGGCTGTATTGACGGTGGCTGGCGTAGGTATCCTGCTGAATCAGAAACCAAAAACACTCTCATTCTTTTTAGCGATCCTGCTTATCCTTTTTGTTGTTTTCGGACATCTGCCCAACCGACTGGTTCACCACCCCGAAATTCTCGGCTATTGGACAGATACCCTCAAGCTGATGGCACTGGCTGGTGGTGCATTCGCCCTATCCATAACGTCGGGGTTGCCCGAACTGCCCAAGCAGTTGGCCCGTATAGCGCTTTATGGCCGATACGTATACGCACTCATGCTGATTCTATTCGGGATCGATCATTTTATCTACTCCGAGTTAGTTAAGTCGATGGTTCCTGGATGGATACCGGCCCCGCTTTTTTGGACCTACGCAACCGGCCTGGCTCTGATCGGTTCAGGTTTATCGATCGTAACGGGGTTTAGGGCAACGCTGATCATGCTTTTGCTAGCCATCATGCTGCTTTCGTGGTTGGTGTTATTGCACATACCAGACGCCATTAACCACTCAGCAGACAATGCCATTGCTGCGATTAGCTCGTTGGAATGCCTTGCCTTCAGTGGAATAGCGTTACTGCTGGCAGACTTCTACAAGCAACGTGATCAGGTGCCGACTCTATAGTCCTTTAAGTACTGAACGTATGATCGTGACATGAGAAACCTGGTCGCCCATCCGCGCGAATACCAGTGGTAGAGTATCATCCATTGATATAGTCAGGGGATTAGTAATGATCATCATGGCTCTTGACCACGTCAGGGATCTGATGCACGTTTCTTCACTAACGCAAAGCCCAACGGATCTAGCGACCACTACGCCTGCCCTGTTCTTTTCGCGCTGGATAACCTACCTCTGTGCGCCCAGCTTTGTCTTCTTATCGGGGGTATCGGTGTGGCTGTCCGTTCGGAGAAAAGGAAACGAAAAAGCTGTTTTTTTAGCCAAGCGAGGGCTATGGCTCATCCTTCTGGAATTCACTTTGGTAAATTTTGCCCTTTGGTTCGACGTTCAGTTTCGCCTGCTGATGCTACAGGTAATTGCGGCCATTGGCGTAGGGTTTGTCGTTCTGGCGGCCTTACTTCGAATTGCTCCTAGGGCCATTGGCGTCGTGTCAGCCGTCATGTTGGCTACCCACAATCTGCTTTCGTTTGTGCCAGCGTCTGATATTGCGTTTGTGGATGCCGCCAGGAGTTTTCTGTTTATCCCCGGTCCGTTGCAGGGGGCACCCGATTTCACCTTTTTCATTGCCTATCCCCTTGTTCCCTGGATTTCCGTTTTGCTGCTGGGGTATTCGTTGGGTGAGGTGTTCGAAAGAAACAGAGCAGAGCGAAACCGGATTTTGCTGACTGTAGGTGTAGGGTTGCTTATCTCGTTTTTTGGGCTGCGCTTTCTAAACGGATATGGTGACCCGATCCCCTGGCGGGTCGAGAAGAGCACGACGCTAACCCTGTTGTCGTTTGTAAATGTCACAAAGTATCCGCCATCGCTAGACTTTATTTTGTTGTTTCTGGGCATCCTCTTTATCCTGTTAAGGGTTGTCGATAAATGGCATGAAGTCGTTCGGCAGGTACTATCTGTATATGGTAGGGTACCCCTCTTTTATTACCTGCTTCACCTCTACTTAATTCGGGTGTTCGTCTTTGCAATGGTGTATGCCCAGGGGTATCGTTGGAACGATTTGTTGTTTGGCCCCTTTCAGTTCGGTCGCCCGGCAACCGGGTCTGGACTAGGTCTATCGGGTGTCATTCTGGTTTGGCTTGTGCTCGTAGCGATGCTTTATCCGCTTTGCCGATGGTATGGCAATTATAAAAAAGACAACCCTAACGTTTGGTGGCTGCCCTATCTGTGAACGAATACTTGTTCAAAGTATATGCTACAAAAATCCTACGCCCTCTTCTTCATACCCTATTGCTCATAGCTTGACTCTTACGTCAATTAAAAGCGGTTATTACGTCGCTGATCTGTGCCTGTGAATAAAATTACTGTCCCGGAGTGGTATACAGTAGTTGTTTAGGTAGCTTCTGTTGGAGCGGAAGCCAATACGTATGCGCAGATACATCCTGGTTATAGCACTTTTGAGTTTACTTTCTTTTTCGGCCTCGGGGCAGCAAAGTCGGCTGAACGATTACAATCAGATCAGTTGGTTTGTCTATAACGGCGATCACAAAGTGAGTCAGAAATGGGCGATACATACCGAATACCAGTGGCGACGCGTGAACTGGGGCAAATCCTGGCAGCAGTCGCTGGCCCGGCTGAGTGCTGTTTATGCCGTAAATGACCGAATCGCCGTAAGCAGTGGGTATACGTATTTCGTTACGTATCCTTACGGGGACTACCCTACCGCAGATACCGGAGTGCCTTTCCCCGAACATCGCCTGCATGAGGACATTGAGTTATCGGATGCTGTAGGCATTGTGGCGCTGAAACACCGGCTTCGTCTGGAGCAGCGCTGGATCGGCGAGGCTGCCGAAGATGGTTCGCACCGGATCACGGGCTGGGAATATCAGAACCGCATTCGGTATCAGCTAGCAGCTACTTTACCCCTGCAGGGACGTACCCTCGATGATCGCGAGTTCTACCTTTCTTTCTTCGATGAGCTCTTTATTAGTTTTGGTCCAAACGTTGGCTACAATACGTTCAACCAGAACCGGATCTATGGGGCGGTTGGGTATCAGTTTCAAAAGAATTTCAAACTGGAACTCGGTTACCTGTATCAGATTACACAGCATGCCGAAGCCGATCCAATTACAAACAGTCGTGTGTTCGAGATGAACAATGGCTTCCGGCTCAATGTGATGTATGATCTCGATTTTACGAAATAAACAGAGCGAGCCCTCACGAGCTCGCTCTGTTTATTTCGTAAGGATGCGCTGGATTAACGCGCTGGGGTTACTCGCCATAATGTATTGCCCGAATCATCAGCAACCAGCAGTGAGCCGTCGGGCATAACCGTTACACCTACTGGTCGGCCGTAGGCATCGTCGCTGCCTTCTTTCAGAAAACCTGTCAAGAAATCTTCGGGCTTACCCGGTTTGCCATCGGCGAAGGGAACGAACACGACCTTATACCCCGAAAACGCCGAGCGGTTCCAGGAGCCGTGCTGCCCAACGAACGCGCCATTGCGGTACTTTTCAGGAAACGCGTCTTTGTCATAAAAGGCCAGCCCAAGCGAGGCCGTGTGCGCTCCAAGCGGTACGTCGGGTACTAGGGCTTTTTTCACCAGATCAGGGCGTTGCCCTTTAAGCCGGGGATCTTCGTTTTGCCCGTAATAGGAGTAGGGCCAGCCATAGAAAGCACCTTCTTTCACGCTGGTGATGTAGTCGGGTACGAGCTCATCACCCAGTTCGTCGCGTTCGTTAACGGCGGCCCATAGCTTTTTTGTGCCTGGCTGCCAGTCAATACCGACCGGATTACGAAGGCCACTGGCGTAGATGCGTTCGCCCGAGCCGTCGGGATTGATCTCTAAAATGTTAGCGCGTCTGATTTCGTTTTCAGGCCCATGTTCCTGTACGTTACTCCCCGATCCAACCGTTACGTAGATCTTGGAGCCATCTTCATTGGCAAGCAGGTTACGGGTCCAGTGGTTATTGTAGCCACCTGCGGGCAGTTCTTTAATCTTCTCCCCTTTGCCCGTGATTTTCGTCTGCCCGGTCTGATAAGGAAATTTGATTATTCCGTCGGTATTAGCCACGTAAAAGGCGTTACCGATAATGAGCATACCGAAAGGCTGGTTCAGGCCGGTCAGGAACGTTTCGCGCACATCAGGCTTCCCATCTTTATTCGTGTCGCGCAATAGCGTAATGCGGTTTGCACTTTCGTCCATACGCTGCGATTTGGCCTGCCCACTCACCACCGCTTTCACTTTTTTGGTGCCTTTGGGCTCCGTATTTGATTCGGCTACAAGTATATCTCCATTCGGAGCTACGTATGTCCAGCGGGGATTAACGAGGTCGCCTGCGTATTTCGTTACTGTAAAGCCAGCAGGGGCGGTCGGTGTTTTATCCGCAGGCCAGCCAATCACTTTTGTAAAATGAGTCGCGGACTTCGTGGCGTAAGGGGCGGGCAGGTTGAGCGCCGTGTCTGCGGTGGCCACGGTGGCGGCTTCGCCTTCTTCCTTGTTTTCTTTTTTGCCGCAGGCAACCAGGCCGATCGCCAGCGCGCCACCTATAAGAATGTGTCTTGTCTTCATCGTTGAGTAAACATATCCGGTGTATATACCAACCTTTAACCATACGATGAAGGGCATTGTTTGTCCGACCCCGAGCGCGCTTGTTCGGTCGCTGTTCAGGCGAATTTGCTGATAGTGAAAACCCGAACCTCAGGTCCTGATCTTACCGGAGTTGCTCACCTATCTGACGAACAGTCAAATGAGCCTTTCGCTGACGCGAATCGTTTTTAAAGAAACTACGAGAAACATGAATTGGGTAGGCTGGCACCGTCACATCATGATAAAATGACGCATTTTGCCTATCGTGTGTAGTTAATAGGTGAGTAACCTGTCCAGCGTTTGAACGCTCTCGTGAATGCACTGATCTCGTTGTAGCCGAGGATATACGAAATTTCTTTTATAGGGTACTTGCCAGATTCGAGGTAGTGAAGAGCCAGCGATTTTCGAATTGAATCAGCTAACTGCTGATACGTAACGCCTTCTTCCTGAAGCTTGCGTTGCAGGCTGCGCGAACTGGTATTGAAGTTAGCGGCAATGCCGTCCAGGGTGGGAATACCTAAGTACGCGTTGGCGAGCAGAAACGTACAGATACGTTCTTTCATGGATTGACCGGTCTCCAGCGAATTGCTCATAGCACTGGCTTTCTGAAGCAACAGCTGCTGCAACTCGTAATTGGCCGTTAGGATCGGTACGTCCCAATACCGACCGTCAAACAAAAGGGCATACGTATCGCCTTCGTTAACCGACCGGCAACGAAGAACCCGCTCATACTCCTGATAATCGGATGATTTGTAGGGAAGTGTTACGCTAAGCGGGGCCATCTTCTCTAACAACAAGCCATCTAATTCGTGTAAGACAAAGACCGTTGCCAAATCAGCCAGCTGTCGATATAAAAACGGATACGCTTGAGCCCGATCTTCATTCGCAACAAACTGCACAGCGAAGGTTTGACCGGTTTGCGTTACGTCCATGTCGAACAAATCCGTCAGTAAATGGATAAATTCGGCGGCATGCGTTAAAGCTTCGCTAACGGTTCGACTGTTCTGAATAATCTGGCCGACAATGCCTAAAGCCGCCAGTTGTAAGGATTCGCCGAAGTGTAGGCCAAACAAAGGGTCTTTGGTCAGGTGGCTTGCGTTGAGCCAGAGGTCACTTACCTGCTTAGCCGTAAGGGGCGTTTTACCTGCCTTTACTTCGTCCCAATTAACACCTGCAAGTTTGCACAGCCGTTCGGGCGATACGTCTTTTTGAATCGTATAGGCGAGCATGCCCAGGACGAAACGGAGTTGAAATTCTTCCATGACTGAATGTTTCGACTAAAGTAAGCCGAATCTTTCTGTGTCGTTCCTCCGTGGCGTGAAGTGGTAATTCATTGGCGGATTTGGGTAAGACCCAGCACAGGGTCTCAGGGTAGTTTTGCCTTGTAATCAACGCTGATCAACAGCCCAACGAACATGAACGCACAACGTATCACCCACGCAGTTGCAGGCCTTGCCCTGGCCGTATTCAGTCAGTCGATCACCCAGGCTCAGGTACAACTGGCCAGCAAAACAACTAATCAATCAACAACCAATTCTAAAAACGCAAACAGCATGGAAAATCAAGCCGCACAAACCGTCAAGACGTTTTTAACTGCCGTTCAAAAAGGAGATCAGGCCACGTTTGGCGGTTTAGTTCACCCAAATATTCGCTGGAGCCAACCGGGTACCAACCGGTTTTCGGGTGTCAAAAAGTCGAGTGCCGATGTATTCAAGATGGTAGGAGGGATGTTCGAAGCGACCGCGAATACACTCCGCCTGACCGACATCAAGCAATTGACCGTTAATGGCAATCAGGTAGCCTGTCTGATCCGTTGGGAAGCTGCGCAACCTGGTGGAGGAGTACTAAACGTAGACAACATCGATGTCTACACCGTTGAAAACGGCAAAATTGTCGAAGCCACTGTCTACTCAGCAGACGTAGCCCAGGAAGATTATTTCTGGGGTAAGTAACAGAATCAAGTACCCTACAAGGTATTTCAAAAAATACCTTGTAGGAGTGATTTGTTATAGGCTGGCTTTGGTGCTTCGCCGTAGGCGGTGGTAGGTGTAATCGTTTTTTAAGAAGCGCTTGACCATATCGCGGCTCATCAGTTGTGCCAGGGCCAGTTGCAAGTGGGCTTGAATATGGTCGGCATCGTGATAATGAATGGCTACCGCTTTTTTAAGGGCTTGCTGATGGGGTTCATTGGTGAGCGAGAGGACCAGTTTACGGCCTTGTCCTTTCTGGCGCATGAGACCCGCCAGCCCCTGCTGTTCAAAGGCAGTGAGCCAATTACTAACACTCTGTGGGTAGACTTCCAGTGCTTGAGCAATGGCTTTAATAGCCTATGTTATTCCACTACAAGTCCTGACAACTACGGCGAAACTCATGCTTGAGGTGATTTTCGAGACCTTCGTGCGAGGTGAGTTGCTCAGCGTCAGTGAGTTCAATGTGGCGTTTGCGTCCCATGACGCTAAAGTAAAAACGCAATCTAAATTTGCTTGACTACTCAATATGCTACGGAAAATTAATTTTAACAAAGCTGGGTTTAAGAACAGTAGTGTTATCGCCTAACTCACCAGAATCGTTGATGCCAGCTGCCCAAAGGGAGTTATCGGTTTTTACAATGAGGCTGTGCTCTTTACCTGCTGCTACTGCTTTAACATCAGTCGTGATTTGAAAGAAAATATTTTTAGTTTTAAATACTTCAATCGTTCCATCCCCTAGCTGGCCCGTGTTACTGCGCCCAGCGCCCCACAGGCTGTTGTCTGTTTTTATGACAAAACTATGATCGTAGCCTGCTGACATAGCCTTGACGTTATCCATTATCTTTACAGGGCTATAGCTCCTGAAATTCGTTCCATCACCCATTTTGCCGTATGAATTAGACCCAGCCCCCCAGAGCGTATTGTCTGTTTTTAAGAAAAAATTATGGTCTATACCCGCCGACATTGCTTTGACATTGTCCATAACCTTAACAAAACTATAGGTGGCTTTATCTTTTGGGTGCGTAGGATCGCCCAGTTGTCCATCATAGTTTGACCCAGCTGCCCAGAGGCTATTGTCTGTTTTAATGATAAGGCTATAACTACCTCCGGCTGATATTTCTTTAACATCATCCATAATTTTGACAAAAGATGCCCCATCTACGTCTTTGCCAAGCTGCCCAAAGAAGTTATATCCAACAGCCCAAAGGCTATTATCTGTCTTTATAATGAGACTATGCCAAGACTTTGTTGCTACGGCTTTAACGTCAGACATCACTTTAATATAGCTAAATTGCGTTTCTCTCCTTCCATTGTCACCTAATTGCCCATAATTATTGAAGCCGGTGGCCCATAGGCTGTTATCTGTTTTGATGATAAAACTATAGGATTCTCCTGCTGCTATAGCTTTGACATCAGACATTACTTTAGTCGGCTTAAATTTGCTGACGTTCGTTCCGTCTCCCAATTGACCTTTTATATTTATTCCATTGACCCATAGGGTATTGTCAGACCTCAATATAAGGCTGTGGTTAGCACCTACGGAGATTTCTAGAATCTCCGTAGATGAGACAGATGATTTTTCTACCTTCACCTCATACGCCTGCTTACTGCCATCTTCGGCTGTGACGGTGTAGCTGACTGGGTTGGTGAAGTTCTGCGCTACGCCTGATGCAGGTGAGACAGTGGCCTTGCTCGACACGGTCAGGGTGGGTACTAGCTTGGTTATGTCCGTGCTGGCAGGCACCGTAGCGGTGATCTTGTGGGTGGTCTGGTCAATGCTGGCCTGCACGACTGGGTTGAGAGTGGCAAAGCTGAAGGCGGTGATCTGCTTCTCCGACGATTTGGGTGCCTGCTCAACAACGACTGTAACCCGGATGGTCTGCTGGCCTCCATCAGCGGCTGTGATGGTGTAACTGACGGGGTTGGTGTAGTCGCGGGCAATACTAGGGTCAGGATCAACCCTGCTTCCACTGGCTACTGGTATGCTGATCTTAAGGACTTTGACGTTGGTACCGGCTGGTACGGTAAGGGTGTAGGTAGAGCCGCTGACCGAGACGCTGGCTCCGCTGACGCCGGTAACGGTGGGGTTGGCCGTGATGAGGTTACCCGCTGGGGTAGGGTTGGGTTGCTCAGTATCTTTTTTGCAAGAGAGCACCGTCAGTATACAAAGAAGCAGGAAAGGCAGAAGTCGACTCATATCGTACATAGTTTAAGTGGGTGGATGGTAACAAAAGGCTGTACTCGTTTGCAGCGCAACCACAAACGAGTACAGGTCGAGGCTGAAATAGACGGTAACAGATTCAGTTTACCGACACTTAATTTATCAAGTATTAAGTCGCTGTATCGTCGAGGTCAGACGCGTTAATCTTACTCTATAATGAGCTAGTCAGCCCCCATAGCATTGGCAAAATCTGTTTCATAACCAATGGGCTATTTATCTTTATAATGGTGTGGATAGAAGCGTTCGATAGATACACAGATAGTATCTGTTCGAAGACGTTATAGTAAAGAACCTTCATTTTTTGTATTCACCCGTTTTAAATTATACAGAACCAGACTTTTTCTTGATAAAGGAGCCATTTTTCCGAATGGTCAAATGAATCATGTTAGATTCGTGATTTACCCCTTAATTTACTCCCTGATTCACAGCGATTAAGCAGGCATGTCTCCGAACTTAGGTCTCTTTTTTAGGTACACCCAACTGTGTTTTGTTATCCTGCTTTCTTCCCTGACTGGCTTTACCCAGTCAACGACTCCGTTAAAACTTCAACCTCACAAGTTACAGTTAGCGCAAAGGCTGTATCGGGAAGGTATTACCCAGAAAAAGCCTATGCTTGTGGCCGAGGGGTATTACGAATACGGTAAATTATATGCGGCCGCCAGTGATTATATCAGCGCGCACCGCTGGTTTCTGAAGTCGCTTCGCATCGTAGAACCACGGGGAGATTCTTATGAATTAGCGCGCCTTCATGTTCGGCTTGCTGATCTGGCCATTCTTCAAAGTCAATACCCGGAAACTGTGCAGCATGCCTATGAAGCTTTGGCAGTGGCCAAACGAAGCCAATCCAAACGGGCTATGATCCGCGCCTGTGCTTTGCTGGCTCGCGTACACGAGATTAACTGGACAGATCGAAGCCCGCCTTCGTTGCGCTGGCCTAAAGCGAATAGTGATAGTGCCCTTTACTACTTCCGTAAGGTTGAGGCACTAGCCTATCAGCTGGGTGATCCAATGGAAGTAGCTCATGTAAAAGAATCCATCGGTGGACAGTTGATCGGTCGCAATAATTCACAGGCTATTACGTACCTGACTGATGCTCTGGCAATTGCGACGCGCCAAAACAGCGCGGATAAACTCCACATGACGCTTAGTGTAGCTTCGGCTTATCTACACTTCGGACAACCAAAACGCGCCTGGACCTATATTCAGCGAGCCCGGCGGATGGGGCAGGTAGAATATCCTGATGTATATTATTGGCAGTTTGCTGTCGAAAGTTCGCTTGTTGAATTCTATCGTCAGACTGGTGACTGGAAACAGGTTGCGATTCATGCCGAACGAATTCACCAGTGGGAAAAACGCGATTTACTGGCTGATCGGGAAGGGGCTATTTCCCGGCTCCACCTTGATTACCAGACCCAGAAAAAAGATTTATTGCTCAAAGCCCAGCAAAAGCAGGTGCAGCTTCAGGCCGAAAACCTACAGGCTCACCAACAAATGACCCTTACGGCCCTGGCTTTACTCGTGCTGGCAACCGTGGCGAGTGTAGTCTTCTACGTGCTTTACCGGAAGAATCGGCGCATTAGTGTTCTGAATGCTCAGTTGGTTAACGAACAGAACCACCGGGTTAAAAACAACTTACAGGTCGTTTCCAGCTTGCTCAGTTTACAGGCGAATCGACTGACGGACGTAGGGGCGAAGGAAGCCATTGAAAAAAGCCGTTTACGGGTTGAGTCGATGGTCATTTTGCACCGCAGGCTTTACGAAGGCGACAAATTAGCTTACGTGAACCTGCATGACTTTATCGACGAGATCGTAGAAACGGTTTTACAAACCTACGGCTATGAGTCTATTCAGCCCACCCTTGAGCTGGAGTCGATCTATTTATCCGCCGATGATGCCGTAGCGGTGGGCTTACTGGTCAACGAGCTGACAACTAACGCCTGTAAACATGCCTTTCCTGGTCAGTCTTCGCCCAGTTATCGCTTAGTTTGTCGACGTAACAAACAGCAGGTTAACTTAACGGTGGCTGATAATGGTCCCGATTTCGTCAGTGACGTTGCGCTGGCCGCTAAAACGAGTTTTGGGATGCGCCTGATTCAGACTTTGTCGAATCAACTTCGGGGTGCATATCAATTTAGTTATCAAAATGGAACCGTATTTACGTTAACTTTCTCGCGAGACGAACCATGAATTCCCTGAACATACTACTGGTTGAAGATCAGTCCATAACGGCTGCGGATATTGAGGAAACGTTAGAGAAAGCCGGTCATCGTATTACCGCCATAGCGTCTAATCGGCACGAAGTGCTGGCGGCTGTTCAGGCAGAAACTCCGGATTTGGCGATCATTGACATTCACCTGGAGGGGTCAACGGCGGATGGAATTGCCATAGCGCAGGAGTTACTTAAACTGAACGGAATGCCCATTATTTATCTGACCGCCAATTCTAAATCGCCCACCTTTCAGCGCGCCAAGAAAACTCGGCCAGCTGCGTATCTACTCAAACCTTTTCGGCAGGAAGAGCTGGCGTTTCAAGTAGAATTGGCGTATCTCAACCAGCGTGAAGAACGCTACGTTTTAACCCCCGATCAGTCGGAAAGTCTGTATGTTCCGTTGAATAAAGGGTATGAACGAATTGATAAAAAAGACGTACTCTATTTACAGGCCAGTGGTGCGTATGTCAAGATCTTTATGGCTGCTGAAGCGCAACCGCATCTGTTGACCATGCATTTGGGTCATTTGGCTCAATATTTCTCCGGCGCTGATTTTTTTCGTCTATCCCGGTCGCTCCTGATCAACCTAAGCTACGTTTCGCGTCTGGAAAGCAATCAGTTATATCTGCTCGGTAACCAAGTTTGCTTACCAATCTCCGAAGGTAGCCGACCGGACCTGTTAAAACGATTAGCCGTTGTACGGACGCCAGCCAAGCCGAGAGAAAAGTAAGAATCCTGCCGGGCCTTGTCTCTTTGGTGGGTAACCGCTCATATAATATCCGTTGGGCGTCGTTGTGTAGCACTTTTCGATTCCTTAATTTGCTAGCATACCTTAAACCGACCCGCTGGTATGCAGCTAGAAATTACGGACTTAACCAAGACTTACTCAAACGGCGTACGCGCCCTAAAAGGAGTTTCGCTAACCATTTCGCAAGGCATGTTTGGCCTGCTTGGCCCAAACGGAGCCGGCAAGTCGAGCCTGATGCGGACCATCGCTACGTTGCAGGAAGCCGACAGTGGCCGCGTCCGGCTAACCGGCGTAACGGTACCCGGCATGGCTGAAACCGACATCGACGTACTCACGCAAAAAGACGCGTTACGGCGTGTACTGGGTTATCTGCCCCAGGAGTTCGGCGTGTATCCGCGCGTAACCGCCGAGTCCATGCTCGATCATATCGCTACGTTAAAAGGCATCACCAACAGCCGCGAACGGAAAGAGATCGTAGAAGCACTGTTGCAGAAGGTCAACCTGTATCAGGTGCGTAAGAAGAACCTGGGTACGTACTCGGGCGGGATGAAACAGCGATTCGGCATTGCGCAGGCCCTGATTGGCAACCCGCGACTGATTATTGTGGATGAGCCCACCGCGGGTCTTGATCCGGCCGAACGTAACCGGTTTCATAATCTGCTCTCTGAGATCGGCGAAAACACCATTGTGATTCTGTCGACCCATATTGTCGAGGACGTGACGAACCTCTGCTCCGACATGGCGATCATCTGCTTGGGCGAAGTGGTGGCCACGGGCAATCCAAATGATCTTGTGCGTGACCTGCGCGGAAAGGTATTTGCCAAATCCATCGACAAAGCCGAACTCAGTACGTATCGATCAACGCATCGGGTTATTTCTACGCAACTAAAAATGGGTAAAACCCAGATTCACGTCTTGGCCGATACGCCACCGGCTAGTTTTGAGCCAGTTAGCCCCGACCTTGAAGACGTGTACTTCGCGAAGATTACGGAGAAAATGGATGTGGTAACTGTATAGGGGTTCGGAGCGAGGAGATAGAAGAGAGGAGTTGCTGACGCTTCCTGTTATTCCTATCCGCATGAATGGCTCCGTCCCATTTTATCTTCTCTTTTGATACTACCCACTAGCACTTTGAAAATGGAAAAGACAAAACATTTCACGGAGCTGATTGTCTGGCAAAAGGCTCATCAGTTTGTATTGAAGGTATATACGTTGAGCAGGCTGTTCCCTAAAGAAGAATTGTTTGGGTTAACCTCGCAGCTTAGACGTAGTGCTACGTCGGTACCCGGCAATATTGCCGAAGGATACCGAAAACGGACTATTCCAAATAAAGCTAAATTCCTGAACACCGCACAAGGATCACTCGATGAATCACATTATTACCTGATTCTGGCCCATGATCTGGACTATGCCAACACTAAAGACTTGCAGGCTGATCTCGACGAAATAGCCCGTTTGCTAAATGCGTATTATATGGCGGTTAACAGCCAACGATAATTGGCTACCTCTCCGACCGGATGGCTTCTCTCTCCTCGCTCCTAACTCCTCAATACTATGTTTTTCGAGATCTTCCGCTTTGAACTGGCGTACCGGCTCAAGCGCCCCGCTACGTATCTGTACGCCTTGATTCTGTTCCTGTTTACGTTCCTGTTTGTCATTTACGGGAGCGGGCCAGCCTCCGAGAAAACGAATGTTAACTCGCCGTATGCCATTAGCCAGTTCGTTGTGGTCATGACCATTATTGGAATGCTGGTCGCGTCGGCGATTATGGGAGTACCCGTATACCGTGACATCGAACACAACACAAAGAATTATTACTTCAGCTTTCCCATCAGTGAGCGAGGCTACCTGTTGGGCCGCTATCTGGGGTCATTCGTTGTGCTGTTGGGTGTAATGGCCGCTGGCATGCCGGGAATCGTGATCGGGTCGCTACTCGGGCCGGTGTTCAACTTAGCTAACAACGTCGAACGCTTCGGACCGATTCGCTTCCGTGATTATGTAAATCCGTTTCTGGTATTTGTGATACCTAACATGTTTTTGGTCGGCAGCATCTTCTTTGGTTTAGTCGCCTTCTCGCGGCAAGTGTTTACAACGTATGCGGGCAGTATTCTCTTGTTTGTGGCCTATCTGTTAGGGTCGACGCTGATGCAGGATCTGGATAACAAGCACCTCGTTAACCTGCTCGATCCGTTCGGTTCGTATGCCTATGATGCAGCCACTAAATATTGGTCGCCGGTGGAGCAGAACACCTTGCTAGCCCCGCTGGAGGGCGATCTGCTCATGAATCGTCTGATCTGGTTCGGTGTGGGCCTGCTGGTGTTTCTCCTCACGGTAGCACGTTTCAGTTTTATCCGGTTTCTGGCCGTTAAACTAGGGAAGAAAGAGAAAGGCGAAAGTCCGGCGAAGGCTGTTCCGTCCTTAGCAAGCTTACCCACGCCAACGCCGGTATTTCAGGTCAGTACGTACGTTCGGCAGATGTTTCGCCAGGCCCGTATCGAATTTGTCAGCATTGTCCGAGACCCTTATTTCATTGCCATTCTGCTGGGTGCTGTGCTGTTTCTGTTCCTCGATGGCTGGTTCGGCATCACAACGTATGGTACGCCTTCGCTGCCTACGACCTATACCATGCTTGAGGCCCGCAACGGTACGTTCTTCTTTTTTGTCCTGATCGTGTTGATTTTTTATACGGGTGAGGTTGTTCACCGCGACAAGGCCGTTCATTACGATGCGATTGCCGACGCCCTGCCCGTACCGGACTGGATGAACTACGGCGCTAAGCTCTTGTCCATGATCTACATCTGCCTGCTGCTGACGACCTTGGTGCTGGTGTCGGGCGTGTTGAATCAGACCGTGAAGGGGTATTTCAATTACGAGTTTTCGATCTATTTCCGTGATCTGTATCTGATTGCGTTTACCCAGTATTTTCAGCTGGTGATGCTGGCATTCTTCGTGCATACGTTGGTCAATCAGAAATTTGTGGGGCACATCGTTACGTTGGCGACCTACATCGTGATTTGGGCGGTGCCGCAGTTCGCCGAGTTCAATTACCGGTTAGCCTTGCCGTTTTCGGGGGGAACCATCCAGCTTTCCGATATGAATGGCTTTGGTCATTACGTAGCAAGTCTGGCTTCCTTTCGGGTGTACTGGTATGCCTTTGGCGGATTGCTGCTCGTACTGGCGCTGTGGTTCTGGAACCGAGGTGCCGACACGAGTATGAAGGCCCGCTGGCAGCTTGCTCGTCAACGTATGGGGCGTTTGTCCATGCTGGTATTTACCGTGTTGCTGCTGGCGTTCGTAAGCATGGGCGCCTGGATTTACACAAATGTAAGCGTGCGCAACCGCTATTACTCGGCCGATGAACAACGCGAACGGCAGGCCGGGTTCGAGAAGACGTATCACCGCTATGCAAATGTTCTTCAGCCAAAGATTACCTCAGCAAAGGTGAACGTGGACGTGTTTCCGGATGAGTTTAAAGCTGTTGCGTCGGGGCTATTTTCAATCGTGAATAAAGGCAATCAGCCGATCGACTCGCTGCACCTGAGCCTGCCCGCCGATAATTTTCATCGGCAATTGACCAAGCTGCTTATCGACGGAAAGACACCTGGCTTGCTGGTGAACGACACTGAGTTGGATTACTATATCTACAAGCTTCCACAACGACTAAATCCCGGCGATACGGCCCGGATGGAGATGGCGGTGACGGGTCAGTACGTTGGTTTTGCCAATAGTGGTGATAGCCGGGATGTAGTGGCCAACGGTACGTTCTTTAACGTTGGTATCTTCCCCGGTTTTGGCTACGACGAAGGTCGGGAGCTGAGCAGCGACAAATACCGCAAGAAGTATAAGTTGCCGGTTAAAGAGTGGACGCTGCCAGTGCAAACCGATTCACTTGGCCTGCGTGACTTTCTGTTTACTGACGATGCCGACTGGGTAACGTTTGAAGGAACGATCTCTACTACACCCGACCAGACAGCTATTATGCCCGGCCAACTGCTCAAAACCTGGACGAAGAATGGGTCTGATGGGAAGCCTCGCAAGTATTTTCAGTATAAGCTACCGGGCTTTTCCGATTACTTCTTTAGCATGTGTTCGGCCAAATACGGCGTTAAGCGCGATCGTTGGACATCACCCGCCGGGCAAACCGTTGCGCTGGAAATTTATCACCATCCCGGCCACGAACGTAACCTCGACCGGTTTATGGCGAGTATGAAAGCGTCGCTGGCATACTATTCGAAAAACTATGCACCGTATCCGTACCCAGTATTGCGGGTGCTGGAGTTTCCGCGCTACGCTACGTTTGCGCAGTCCTTCCCCACAACTGTACCGTACTCGGAAGAATTCGGTTGGGTAGGCGACTTTCGCGATCCCAACAAAACAGACTATGCGTATTTCGTTACGGCGCATGAGGTAGCGCACCAGTGGTGGGGGCACCAGATTATGCCTAGCCGAACAAGAGGAGCTAACCAGATTTCAGAGACGATGGCTGAATACTCGGCGCTTATGGTACTCAAGCAGCGCTACGGTACCGACGCCATGCCTAAGTTCCTGAAGTATAGCCTGGACCAATACCTGCGTGGGCGGGCGAATGAGGATAAATTTGAAGCCACGTTATTACAGAACGATACGCGTTCGTACGTCTGGTATCAGAAAGGGTCGCTGATTATGTACGCGTTGCAGGACTACATCGGCGAAGAACGAGTGAATCAGGCCTTGAAGAAATACATGGAAGCCGCCCGATTCCGGCAAAAAGCGCCATTTACTACGTCAACCGAGTGGTATAGCTTCCTGAAAACGGCTACCCCAGATTCGCTACGTCCGTGGCTAACCGATGCCTTCGAAAAGCTGGCCTTGTATGACAACCGGATTACCAAAGCAGAGGCTAAATCCATCGGTAACGGGCAGTACCGGGTAAAGCTTTACGTGCGTACCGCTACCGAATACTACGACAAGACAGGCAAGGAAACGGCGAAGGGCAAAGGACCGGTAATTGCCGACATTGCGGTGTTGACCGATGATAGCAAGAACAAAGACGGGATGACGACGAAGACGCCTTTGCTGATGCAGAAGCGCAGCCTGACGCCCGGCGAACACGTAATCGAAGTGACAGTTAAAGGTAAGCCCGTGAAAGCCGGTATCGACCCGTACAACAAACTCATTGATCGGGTGTCAGACGATAATCTGGTGAATGTGGAGATGCTGTAGGAGTAGGTTTTTCTGAGATTGTAGTCGCCAGCTCTCAACGTATTGGGGGCTGGCGACTGCGTTTAGCCGATTACCCCGCCCAGTTCTCGCGATCGAGACTACGGTATTGGATGGCTTCGGCTAGATGTTCAATACGGATTTCTTCGGTGCCCGCCAGGTCGGCGATGGTACGGGAGACTTTCAGGATACGGTCGTAGGCGCGGGCGGATAGCCCTAGCCGTTCCATCGCCGTCTTCAATAAGGCCCGACCCGCATCACCAATCTGGCAGACTTCTTTTACCATCTGCGAGGGCATCATCGCATTGGAGTAGATACCCGGTTGATTGGCAAATCGCTCGGTCTGAATGTTGCGGGCTTTGATTACGCGTTCGCGAATGGCTTCGCTGGTTTCGGCGGGGCGGTTGGCCGTCATCTGATCGAAGGAAACCGGTGTTACTTCCACGTGTAGGTCGATGCGGTCGAGTAGGGGACCGCTGATTTTGGCCAGATACTTCTGCACAATGCCCGGTCCGCAGACGCACTCTTTTTCGGGGTGATTGTAGTAGCCGCAGGGGCAGGGGTTCATGCTGGCAATGAGCATAAAGCTAGCTGGAAACTCCACCGCCCACTTCGCCCGGGAGATGCTCACTTTCCGGTCTTCGAGCGGCTGACGCATCACTTCGAGCGCGGAACGTTTGAACTCCGGTAACTCATCCAGAAACAAGACACCGTTATGCGCCAGCGATATTTCGCCCGGTTGCGGAAAACTACCGCCACCGACCAGAGCCGCATCGGAAATGGTATGGTGCGGAGCCCGGTAAGGACGAGTCGCCATGAGGTTGGCCCGGGCGCCGAGCTTGCCCGCTACGGAATGGATCTTGGTTGTTTCGAGCGCTTCCTGCAACGTCAGCGGAGGAAGGATACTCGGCAGACGTTTTGCCAGCATGGTTTTACCCGCACCCGGAGGCCCAATCATAATGACGTTATGCCCACCCGCGGCCGCAATCTCCATCGCCCGCTTGATGTTTTCCTGGCCCTGCACATGCGAAAAATCAGCATCGTAGGCGTTAATCTGGCTCATGAACAAGTCGCGGGTGTCACTAGACAGGGGAGCGATGTCTTTTTTACCCTCAAAGAACTCAACCGCTTCCTGCATCGTCGTGACGCCAATCACATCCAGATTGTTGACGATGGCCGCTTCCTGCGCATTTTCGACGGGTAATACAAAGCCTTTGTAGCCTTGTTTTCTGGCCTCAATCGCGATCGGCAATACGCCCTTTATCGGTCGCAAACTGCCATCAAGCGCCAGCTCACCCATGATTACGTAATCGCCAAGATTTCGCTGGGTTGTAATCTGTTCAGAAGCCTGCAGTACGCAGAGGCCAATCGGCAGGTCGTAGGCTGAGCCTTCTTTTCGAATGTCGGCGGGAGCGAGATTGACGACAACCTTCTGGCGGGGCATCCGGTACCCAAAAAACTTGAGCGAAGCCTCAACCCGCTGCTCGCTTTCTTTTACGGCGCTGTCGGGCAAGCCGACCATATGAAAATGCAACCCCTGCGCAACGGCAACTTCAATGGTAATGATACTGGCATTGACGCCATACACGGCCGCGCCAAAGGTTTTAGCTAACATGTTAAGTTACGGTAGATAGTAGGGTAAACGAAACCAAAGCTACAGAATTAAATTTTCTCGGCAATTCGCAGCTTGGCGCTTCGGGCACGCGGATTTTTAGCGGTTTCGTCGGGCAGAGCCTCAATGGGTTTACGCGTTACGGCACGTAGCGGTTTGATCTCGTTGCCGAACAAATCTTTCTCGACTTCACCCTGAAATTTACCTTTGTTGATGAAGTTCTTCACCAGCCGGTCTTCCAGCGAATGATACGACATAACCACTAGACGCCCGCCGGGTTTCAATACGTCCGGTACCTGTTCCAGAAACTCCTCCAGTGCCTGTAGTTCTTCGTTTACTTCGATACGTAACGCCTGAAAAACCTGCGCAAAATATTTGTTTTCCTTGCCCCGGGGAGCAAAGCGCTGGAGCGCGGCTTTTAAATCATTAACCGTTTTCAGCGGCCGGTTTGAACGGGCGGATACAATGGCACTAGCGGCCGTTCTGGCATTCGTGATTTCGCCGTACATTCCTAAAATCCGATGGAGGTCGGCTTCGGTATACTCATTCACAACCTGCCGGGCCGTGCGATCCGCCTGCTGGTTCATGCGCATGTCCAGTTCCGCGTCGTAACGGGTAGAAAAACCACGTTCGGGCGTGTCAATTTGGTGCGACGAAATACCCAGATCGGCCAAAATACCGTCGACCTGCTCGGCTTTATAGAGCCGTAAATAGCGTTTTAAGTTCCGAAAATTTGAGGCAACGAACGTTAGGCGAGGGTCGCCAATCGCCTGGGCATTGGCACGCGCATCGGCATCCTGATCGAAGCCGAACAGTCGACCGCCTTCCAGCTGACGCAGAATTTCACGGCTGTGGCCACCACCCCCGAACGTAATGTCAACGTAGGTGCCGCCGGGTTGTATATTCAGGCCATCAATGCAGGCCTGTAGTAAAACGGGTTCGTGGTAATTGGTCGTCATAAAAAGAACGGATAAGCAGACCTCCGTCGAAAGAAGGAATTGTTACTTAGTAGCCGAGGAGCTTAACGGAATAACCGCCCGTACAGTAAACGAAGGACGGATATAGTTGGTGCCATTTTCCCGAAAACCGCTGAGTACACCCGCAAACACCGGATAGCGCGTTTCGACGGAGAATATTTTCCGGTAGCTGATACCAACGCCCGTGTCGAGCGGCCCAAAAACCGTGGACAAACCCGTATAAATCTTCCCCTGAACGGCGCGCCGACCAATGTACTGACCAGCATAAAGGCCTAAGTGAAGGGCCGTTTCTGTATCAATAAGCGTTTTCCGGTTATATCTTCCAATTTCTACTAATGTAAAGACATTATGAAGCCGACGAGGTAGTAGCACTTGCACAGCGAAACCGTACCCAATAGCTTTACCCTGAGCACTAGTCCAGGACGAGCCGAAGGTGCCTAAACCGACTATTGCTTTACCAAACTTCTTCTGTTCCAGATAGATCTTCGAATCAATTCGGCAGAAGGACAAGTATTCTTTTAACAGGTTGATAAGACTGGCTTCCGTATAAGTAACATTGTCGGTATTTAGCGTAGGACACTCACTCAGAACGGCCGAAAGCGTCTTGCGGAAAGCGGGATCATTGAATGCGTATAGCGTTTCGCGCCTGTTGATAGAAAGATGTATGTCGTCGAGTAATACGAGCGAATCGTACTTTGCCACAACAAAACGAAGTTTGGCGTCTGCATCGAAGTACCGATAGAGCTTAACCGCAGGACTTTCCAATAGAACTTCGGCCAGAAAGTAAGTCGAATCAATACGTCCAACAATGTCGTCGCCCACTCGTACCGGCGCTTTTGTATAGTAAGGTACTTTCAGATATAAACCTTCATATACCGGACCATCCTGAATGGTTAGTTGCTGGATGGCTTTGACCGGTATGGTTTGTACAGAAGAAGAGCGGGCAGGTATAAATTCAATGGATTCAGGACTTTTACTCCAGTCATAAAACTTGACGATTCCTGTACGGGTGCTATCATTACGATCCGTCAGCGTAGCCGCTCTATGTTCGTATTGAGCAAATGTAGTAATGGAGAATAGACAATATAAAGCTGTAAAGTATGGACGCATAGAAGGGGTTGATGGGACAGAAAACAACAAACAACTAATTCCGTTTCTTTTGCGTTGCAAAAAGCAAACCCCGCAAGATACTAATCGGTAACCAGCTATCAACTTGCATGAAGACAATAGTCAACTATTTATATGTAATCATTTGTCTGTCAGCCATAACTTGCTCTGGGCAGTCTACTTCTGTTAAGCCAGGACAATACCGCGCCGTGTTAAAAACTCGTGGTGGTGAACTCCCCTTTGGGCTTGACATTCAGCCTTCGGGTACAGACACTAAAACGTATACGGTCTTTGCCTTAAATGGTAACGAGCGCTTAAAAATGGACCCCGCCACTGTACAGGGTGATTCACTTCGTATACCAATGGCCTTGTTTGAATCGGAACTGGTTGCCAAGATAGACGATAATACGTCCGGCGTGGCAACGCTCCGGGGTGTCTGGCGTCGACGCCGGGCCGGGCAACAGTATCAGACGCTACCCTTCGAAGCACAGCAGGGATACACGTATCGCTTCGCACCTAGCAGTGAGGCTGCACCAGCGAACCTAAGCGGAAAATGGGCAACAAATTTTGATAGTAAAACCGGACGCGTTGATACGGTGAACGCCGTTGGCGTGTTCGACCAAAAAGGCAACCGCGTCACTGGAACGTTTCTGACGCCCACGGGTGATTATCGGTATCTCGATGGCAACGTAGTGGGCGATAGTCTGTTTTTGTCCTGCTTCGACGGCTCACACCTATTTCTGTTTAAAGCGAAACACAACCCCGCGACTAAGACGCTGACCGGTGGTTTCTGGTCGGGTGTATCAGGTTACGAGTCATGGGTAGCCCGCTTCGACCCCAAGGCCGAACTGCCTGACCCGGCTAAGTTAACGTATCTTAAACCCGGTGCTAAGACGCTTACGTTCTCGTTTCCGGAGCCGAACGGGAAAATGGTTTCACTGGCTGATGACCGATTTAAGAATAAGGTGACGATCGTGCAGATTCTCGGCACCTGGTGCCCAAACTGTATGGACGAAACCAATTTCCTGAGCCCCTGGTACAAACGTAACAAACAGCGGGGCGTTGAAGTCGTTGGGTTAGCCTTCGAGCGGTCGGCTGCACTGGCCGAGTCGGGACCGAAGATTGAGCGTATGAAACAGCGGTTTCAAATTGATTACCCCGTTGTTTTGGCGGGCACCAACGACAAAGCACAAGCCTCAAAAGCCCTACCTGATCTGAACGCCGTTGTGGCCTTTCCAACTACGCTGTTCATCGACAAAAAAGGGCAGGTACGTCACATCCACACCGGCTTTTCCGGTCCTGGAACAGGAAAATATTATGACCAATACGTAGAAGAGTTTAATCGACTCGTTGATAAGCTGCTGTCTGAACCCGGATTAAATTGATTTTAAATGATTAACAGGATTTTGCTTTTTTAATTTATGAAGGTGGAATCCTGTTGATCCATCTTGAGTTAAATTTGGGTTTAAGTGGTATGCATGCATACTATTTTCTGAAAAAATAGTAGATTTACAGTCTGTAATTGGACAGGACGACACCTACTATGAAAAAGGAAAAAACCGTTGATTTTCATATAAAATGGGGTTGGCATGCCATTTCGCGCATGTACAACGCCTACGCAGCCCGCTTCGATATTACAATGGCGATCGGGTTTGTGCTGATTAATATTGATCTGGAAGAAGGCACGCCCGCCACGAAAATTGGGCCTCTTCTGGGTATGGAGCCCCGTTCGCTGGTCCGGATGCTGAAGAGTCTCGAAGAGCGTGGCCTGATCCGCCGGGAGGTTGACGGCAACGATAAGCGCTTTGTGCGGATCTACCTGACCGAAGAAGGAAAAGTAAAGCGCGAGATGGCACGTGATGGGGTTATTCAGTTCAATAACATGATCCGCGAGAAGATCCCGCTCGATAAGCTGGTAGTTTTCTTTGATGTTATTAAGGACATCAACCGCATTGTCGAAGAAGAAAACGCGAAGATCAAAGCGGCTGAGGCCGAGATTGAGGAACTACCCCTGGATTAAAGAATTCGAAAGCCATGCCAACGACTGCTGTTAATCTCGCTCAGGACCGATTGAAGGCGTTCACGAGGCTGATGAGTCTGGCATCAACGCTTTACCACGCCAACCCAAAAAATACTACAAAGAGAATGAACATTGCTGACGACGATGTACGACAACTGCTCGAAAGTTTGAATCAGCATAACGTAAAGTTTCTGTTAGTGGGTGGTATGGCGGGCGTTATTCATGGTCATGTCCGAACTACGCAGGATATGGATTTGTGGCTTAAAGCAGATGAAGTGAATAAAGCTAATCTGATACTGGCACTGAAAGAAAATGAAGTCGCTGGAGCCGATTACTTAAAAGATGTTCCGCTCATATTCGGTTGGACATCCGTAGCGGTTGGCAAGTACGGCTTTACGTTGGATATGGGGTATAATCTAAAAGCTTTTCGCGATATAGATTTTGATGCCTGTTATGAACGATCGATTGAAGTGGCCTTCGATGGCGTTACGTTCAACGTGATCCAGCTTAATGATCTCATCACAGAGAAGCTGGCAACCGGGCGCTCAAAGGACCTTGTTGACGCAGAAGAATTAACTAAATTAAAAAACGAAGGAAATCAGGATAGTACTGACCAACAAGGATAGAGCTGTTTTCGATTCCTAATTTACACTTTGTTCATGGAAGCAACCTTAGAAAAACCTAAAAGTGTATCAAAAAACCGGACCATTCGGCGCGTAGCGGTGCTGGGTTCGGGTATTATGGGTTCACGCATTGCTGCCCACTTCGCAAACATTGGCGTCGACGTATTGCTGCTGGACATTGTTCCGAAAGAGCCAAATGCTGCCGAGCAGGCAAAAGGTCTTACAACCGACAGCCCGGCTGTACGTAATCGCATTGTTACCGAAGCATTTCAGACGATGCTTAAGGCTACACCAGCCTCGCTTTACAGCTCTAAGTTTGCCGAACGTATCAAGCTGGGCAACTTCGACGACAACCTGAAAGACATTGCCAGTTACGATTGGATTATTGAGGTTGTGGTTGAGCGGCTTGATATCAAGCGCTCCGTGTATGAACGGGTTGAACAATTCCGTAAGCCAGGTACGCTCATTACGTCGAATACGTCGGGTATTCCGATGCATTTGCTGACCGAAGGCCGGAGCGACGATTTTCGTCGTAATTTCTGCGGTACGCACTTCTTCAATCCGCCCCGGTATCTGCGGTTGCTCGAAATCATTCCAGGGCCTGAGACCGACCCCGCCGTTATTGATTTCCTGATGAATTACGGCGATTTATACCTTGGCAAAACGACTGTACTGTGTAAAGACACGCCTGGCTTCATCGCAAACCGACTCGGAATTCAGTCGCTGATCCAAACCATTCGGGTTGCTGAGGAGATGGGCTTGACCGTCGAGGAAGTAGATAAGCTGACGGGACCGGTGGTTGGACGGCCTAAATCCGGTACGTTCCGCTTATCGGACGTAGTGGGTCTGGATACGACGGTGAACGTAGCGAGTAACCTCGCCAAAATGGAGCATGATGAGTCGCGGGCTTCGTTCGAGCTACCGGCTTCGGTGCAGAAACTGATGGAGAACAAGTGGCTCGGCGACAAAACCGGTCAGGGCTATTACAAAAAGACTAAAGACGAAAAAGGGAAAACGCTGATTCTGGCGCTTGACCTGAAAACATTTGAATACAAACCTTCCGAGAAAGTAAAATTCGCTACGCTGGAAAGCACAAAGGCGATTGATAACCTGAAGAAACGCTTCCCGGTGCTGCTGGCCGGACAGGATAAAGCCGGTGAGTTCTATCGTCAAACATTTGCTGATGGCTTTCAGTACGCGACGCACCGCATTCCTGAAATCTCCGATGAACTGTACCGGATTGATGCGGCCATCACAGCAGGCTTTGGCTGGCAGGTTGGTCTGTTCGAGACCTGGGATGCCATTGGCGTTCGGAAAGGCGTTGAACTCATCGAAGCACAGGGTAAGAAACCTGCGCAGTGGGTCTACGACATGCTCGACGCTGGCTTTGAGCAGTTCTACAAAGTTGAAGGTGGAAAGCGGAAGTATTACGACATCCCGACGAAGAGCTACCAGATTATTCCGGGTACAGAAACCTTCACGATTCTCGAAAATCTCAGCAATAATATCGTCTGGAAAAACTCGGGGGCAAATATCATTGATATCGGTGATGGTATTCTGAATGTTGAGTTCCGCAGCAAGATGAACACCTTCGGGCAGGAGGTTTCCGAAGCTTTACTGAAAGGAATTTCATTAGCCGAAAAAGACTTCCGGGGTTTAGTTGTGGGCAACGATTCTACCGAAGCGTTCTCAGCCGGGGCCAATCTGGGTACGTTGTTCATGTACGCCGTAGAGCAGGAGTTCGACGAGGTTAATTTGATGATTGCCCAGTTCCAGAAGCTGATCACGCGCCTGCGCTATTCGTCGATTCCGGTTGTTGTGGCTCCGCACACGCTTACGCTTGGCGGTGGCTGCGAGGCCGTGTTACATGCTGACCGGGCCGTTGCTCATGCCGAAAGCTACATTGGTCTGGTCGAAGTTGGTGTCGGTCTTATTCCGGCCGGTGGCGGTACGAAAGAGATGGCGGCTCGTGCATCTGATCTGTACCAAACCGGTGATCCGGAGTTGAACATTCTGCAAAGTGTGTTCATGAATATCGCTACGGCGAAGGTATCGACTTCGGCGCAGGAAGCGCGGGAGATGAATTACCTCCGTTCGACGGACCAGATCGTGCTGAACCGTAGCCGACTGCTGGCCGAAGCCAAACAAGCAGCCATCAATCTGGCTGAAGATGGTTATACACAACCCAAACCTCGTACCGACATTAAAGTACAAGGCAAAACCGGTATTGCTTTATTCAAGGCGGGGATCACGGCTATGCGTATGGGTAACTACATCTCGGACCACGACGTAAAGATTGCCGATAAGCTGGCATACGTCATCTGCGGTGGCGACTTAAGTGCTCCGCAAACTGTATCTGAGCAATATCTGCTCGACCTGGAGCGCGAAGCCTTCCTGTCGTTAACCGGTGAGAAGAAAACGCTGGAGCGGATTCAAAGCCTGCTCACGGGTGGTAAGCCGCTACGTAATTAGATCTATAAGTATATCTTTAGACACAAAAAAGGCAGCTCACTAGCTGCCTTTTTTGTGTTCCAAATTATGAACCTGTCTAAAATTTAGAAGATCACCTAAAAAAGAAATGCCAAACAGGTCTGAATCCTTTATGCCTTCTCGGCTTGGCTGTCTCGTCTGGCATTCAGGTAGCCTTTCACGACGGTATACGTCGTGATGGCCAGGAAGAAAATAATAATCCAGTGGACGTAATTGATAATCCACGGAAACTTCTCGCCAAAGTAGAATCCGCCACCAACGAGTGTGCCAACCCAAATTGCTCCGCCAACAATGTTGTATAACATAAAGAAGCGGAAGTTCATGTGGATCAGGCCCGCCAGGAGCGGGGCAAACGTGCGAACAACGGGCAAAAAACGGGCTACAATCAAGGCACTGGTACCGTATTTCTCGAAGGCGGCTCGTGTATTATCAATATACTTTTTCTTAAAAAACAGCGAATCAGGCCGGTTCTGCAAGCGGCCACCTGCCAAATGACCAGTCAAGTAACCGGTTAATGATCCGAGAACGGCCGCGCCGAAAATGCATGTTAGCAGAAGCCAAAGCGGTACATCGAGCGTTCGGGTACCGGCAAAAACACCCGACAGGAACAACAAATAATCGCCCGGCAGGAAAAAACCGAAGAATATCCCATTCTCAACGAAAATGATGAGCGTGATAATTACCAATCCTCCGGTCCGGATGATTTCCTCGGAGTCAAGCAGGTATTTGAAGAAATCGACGATTTGATCCATTTTGATTGAGTGAATGAGCAAATGAGTGATTGAGCGAAACCAACATATAAGGATATTCACTCAATCACTCATTTGCTCATTCACTAATTAAATATATTCCGCCAACTCAAGCCAGCGATCAGATTTTTGGGCAATTGCCTGGTCAATTTGCTCGATTTCCCGTGC
Organism: Spirosoma knui; assembly: GCF_054780635.1. NCBI lineage: Bacteria > Pseudomonadati > Bacteroidota > Cytophagia > Cytophagales > Cytophagaceae > Spirosoma > Spirosoma knui. Next base: position 320,262 of record NZ_BAAGVY010000001.1, read on the forward strand.
CCATTCTGTGAGTTGCTCATGATGGCCACCCCCATTCAACAGACCCACAACGTCGAGCTTTCGTTGCTCCAAAGATTCAATTTCTTTCTCCAGCGTTTCGTACTCACGAAGCTCCTTAAACGACAGTTTCTTTTTAGCTCCGTTGGCGTTGTTCGTAGGGGAAGCTGCCTGAGAAACCGAAGCCGTTGTCGTTTGGTTCTTTGTCGATCCTGGCTTAGCCGAAGCTATCTCAGTTTTACGAGCTGGCTGTGCATCACGCCATTCCCGATAATCGGTATAATTGCCCGGATAGTCGCGGACTTTACCTTCGCCTTCCAGCACAAACACATGGTCGACGAGCCGGTCCATAAAGTAGCGGTCGTGCGTCACGATGAGTACGCAGCCTGAGAAGCTCAGCAAAAAATCTTCCAGTACGTTCAGCGTCGTAATGTCCAGATCGTTGGTCGGCTCGTCAAGAATCAGAAAGTTTGGGTTCTGTACCAATACCAGCAGCAACTGAAGCCGACGTTTTTCGCCCCCGCTTAATTTCGATACGTAGTCGTATTGCTTCTGGCGGTTGAACAGGAACCGGCTCAGCAGTTGACTTGCCGTAACCGTATCGCCATTCGCTAATTTCATAACTTCGGCTACGTCCTGCACGACATCGATAACCCGCTGATCTTCGGGCATATCGAGTTCGTTCTGGGTATAATAGCCAAACTTTACCGTACCGCCCGTCATAATCTTACCGGAGTCAGGACGTAATTGGCCAGTCAGCATGTTCATGAGCGTTGTTTTACCCATGCCATTCTTACCAATCAGCCCGACGCGGTCGAAGCGTTTAAACGTATACGTAAAATGGTCGAGCAAGACCTTGTCGCCAAAGCGTTTGCTGAGATTTTCGACTTCCAGAATTTTCGTGCCTAGCCGTGATGTGCGTAAGTTCAGGTCCAGCTCACCGTCGTTACGTCGGCCGCTGGTTTTTTCTTTTAATTCTTCGAACGCATCGATTCGGTACTGGGCTTTGGTGCCACGCGCCTTGGGTTGCCGACGCATCCATTCCAGCTCTCGCCGGAACGTATTACGGTCCTTAGCCAACTCGGAAGCGGCCGCCGTCTCGCGCTCGTCTTTTTTCTCCAGGAAATAAGCGTAATTGCCTTTGTACGTGTAAAGCTGGCCGTTATCGAGTTCCGCAATCTGGTTGCAGACCCGATCCAAAAAGTACCGATCGTGCGATACCATCAGAAGCGTACCATTGTTCGTATTCAGGTAGTTTTCCAGATATTCAATCGCTTCCAGGTCGAGGTGGTTAGTGGGCTCGTCGAGAATCAGCAGATCGGGGTTCTGAATCAATACTCTGGCCAGAGCTACCCGTTTGCGCTGTCCGCCCGACAAGGCGCTGACGGGCTGGTTAACATCCTGTATGCCTAATTCGCCCAGTATTTGCCGAATCTGGGCTTCGTAATCCCAGGCTTCGAGTTTCTCCATATCACTCATCGCCCGTTCGAGCAACGTGTGATCTTCGTGGGCCAGCGCGTGTTCGTAAGCCCGAACCGCATCGAGCTGCGCACTTTCTCCCGCCAGCACGACCTCCATGACCGTCAAGGCATTGTTAAGGTCGGGTTGCTGGTCGAGATAGCCTACTGTGATGTCTTTTCGCTGGCTAACAAGACCCGAGTCTGGCGGCATAGCGCTTGCCAGAATAGAGAGTAAAGTTGTTTTGCCCGAGCCATTGGCTCCGACAATAGCTACCTTGTCGCCCCGGTTTACTCCAAACGTGAGGTTGCGGAACAGCACGCGGTCGCCGTATGATTTCGTTAAGTTTTCAGCTGAGAGGTAATTCATAATTCGCTAAGCCCGTGAGGTCTTAGATTAGGCCGCTCTGGCCTTACAGGTTTTAGAAGACAAAGGTACAACAAAGAAATTCGTTCGTACTTTTGGGCATGGTCTTTACGCCAATTGACGCAACGAATCCTTTTCTCCTAAAACCAAGAATGTACGCAAAACCTCTCATAGCAGCGTTTGCAGCAGCAATTAGTTCGGTTGTTACGCTCTCTGCTCAGACAACCACTGCGTTTAAATCGTATACCCAGGTCGTGCCGGGCAGCAACCAGACGTACGCTATGGTCGCTATTCCAGGTGGAACCTTCACGATGGGTAGCCCGGCAACTGAAAAAGGCCGCAAGCCCGACGAAGGCCCGCAGCATAAGGTAACCATTGAACCCTTTTATATGGGGAAGTATGAGGTTACCTGGGATTTATACGACCTATTTGCCTTCACAAACATGGAGAAGGAGATGGCGGCTAAGTACACCGACGCTAATGCAAACCTGGCCAAAACGGATGCGACGATACGTCCCAGTCCACCGTATGTCGATATGTCGTTCGGTATGGGTCGGGCGGGTCACCCAGCCATTAACATGACCCAATATGCCGCCATTAAATTCTGCGCCTGGCTCTACGCAAAAACGGGTATATTTTACCGGCTGCCAACCGAAGCCGAATGGGAGTATGCCTGCCGGGCGAATACGACCACACCTTATTCGTTCGGAGCCGATGTGAAAAAGCTGGGTGAGTACGCCGTTTTTAAAGGCAACAGCGACGGAGCTTATAAAAAAATAGGTACCAAGAAGCCCAATCCATTTGGCTTATATGACATGCACGGCAACGTAATGGAGTGGACGAAGGATCAGTATATTGCCGATTACTACGCGTCAGTTGCCAAGGGAACGGTTAAAGAATCGTTTGCACCAACAACGGAACTGTATCCCAACTCAGTGCGGGGCGGGTCGTGGGACGATGACGCGGAGGTTCTCCGTTCAGCAGCTCGGACACCATCAGAACCCGCCTGGAAAGTTCTCGATCCGCAAAGTCCGAAATCTGACTGGTGGTTAACGTCGGCTTCATTCGTCGGTTTCCGTATCGTTCGCCCGGCCAAGACACCAAGCGCAGAAGAAATCAACGCTTATTACGACATAAAACCAATTAAAGACTATTGATCAAGTTGTGAATGTGTGATTGAGCGAATTAGTTAATAAAGTTAACACGCACACCAATCACGCATTCACGCATTCACTCTTTCGCTCATTGACCGTTTATCTCCTCCTTGGCGCTAATCTCGGCGACCGTACCCTGACGCTACGTCGGGCCGTTGAGTTGATTAGCGAACGTATTGGCAACGTAGTGCAGCAGTCCAGTCTGTACGAAACGGCTCCCTGGGGTGTTACTGATCAGCCTTCGTTTCTCAATGAGGTGGTACGGGTTGAGACCGGGTTAGAGCCGGAAGCGCTGCTGGTACAGACACAGGCTATTGAAGAAATGCTGGGGCGCGTCCGGCATGAGCGGTGGGGAGCACGGCAGATTGACGTTGATATTCTGTATTACGATCAGGTAATTCTGCGTACCGGTACGTTAACCATTCCGCACCCGTATCTGCACCAGCGTCGGTTTACACTCGTCCCACTGGCCGAAATTGCGCATGAGTTTAGACATCCACTTCTGGGTAAGACAACGGGTCAACTGCTGGCCGAATGCGGAGATACAAGCGAGGTTACTCCTTTATCTATAGCTTAACAATTTTTAATTTTCGAATAAGTACATCCCTCCACTGAAAAGGTAGTACCTTTGCACCCAGTTTGTTGTCAAATTTTCAAAAATTACCACCAATTATGTCTGCCACGCTCGACACCGTGAGTTTGTTAGCCGACCGCATCAACGCGCTGGAGGAATCGTCCACGCTGGCGATGACCAAAAAAGCCCGTGAACTGGCTGCACAGGGCCACAAAGTAATCAGCCTAAGCGTTGGGGAGCCGGATTTCAAGACGCCCCAGCACATCTGCGAGGCTGCCAAGAAAGCGATTGACGATGGTTTCCATGGCTATTCGCCCGTTGCTGGTTACCCTGATCTGCGCAAAGCCATTGCCGATAAATTTAAACGTGACAACAACATTGACTGGAAACCTGAAAATATCGTTGTGTCGACGGGTGCGAAGCACTCACTGGCTAACGTCATTCAGGTGCTGATTAACCCTGGCGACGAGGTAGTTATTTTCTCGCCGTATTGGGTTAGCTACTCGGAAATGGTAAAGTTGGCCGAAGGGAAAGCCGTTGTTGTCGATGGCTCATTCGAAAATAACTTCAAAGTAACGCCCGAACAATTCGAAGCGGCCATCACCGACCGTACCAAAATTGTGATGTACGCGTCGCCGAACAATCCAACCGGTTCCATTTATTCGGAAGCTGAACTTCGGGCTATTGCTGACGTAGTGGCTCGTCACGAAAACGTATTCGTGTTGGCCGACGAAATCTATGAATACATCAACTTCACGCCGGAAGGGCATTTCAGCATTGGGTCGATTCCTGAAATCGCTGATCGCGTGATTACGGTGAATGGCGTTGCTAAAGGCTATGCCATGACCGGCTGGCGCATTGGCTACATCGGTGCAGCCAAGTGGATTGCCGATGGCGTTGAGAAGTTACAGGGTCAGGTTACGTCGGGCACGAACTCGATTGCACAAAAAGCCGCTGCTGCCGCCATTAGCGGACCACTGGAGCCGTCAATGGAGATGGCTAAAGCCTACCAGCGTCGCCGGGATTTAGTAGTAAAATTGCTGAAAGAAGTGCCTGGTTTTCGGACCAATGTGCCCGAAGGCGCGTTCTACGCGTTTCCGGATATCAGCTACTACTACGGTAAATCGGACGGTACCACGACCATCGAGAACTCAGACGATTTTGCCTCCTGGTTACTCAATACCGCTTATGTATCGACCGTAGCCGGTTCGGGTTTCGGAGCGCCTAACTGCTTACGCATCTCGACGGCTGCTTCGGACGAAGCCTTAGCCGAAGCCGTACAACGTATTAAAGACGCCGTTGCTACCTTGAAATAAGGTTGTGTTACGTATAAAGTACAGAAGCCAGTCGACGGTGTGTCGACTGGCTTCTGTACTTTATGGAACGGCCTATTTAGCCTTTCCTCGCACCGAACGGTACCACCACCTTCACACTCACATTGCGGCCCATATTGAAAACTCCCGCCCGGCCGGTAACCTCGTTGATGCCGAAGTATTTGAGCCGGTTCTGGTGACTTTGATACGCTACGTCGAATAGATTCTGAATGGTCAGATAAACCTGAAACAGCGTCCGCCCGTTCGCATTGACCAGATCACTGCCTGCGCCCAGATTAACGAGTGTATACGCTGGTGTGGTTGTTTCGGTACCGTATGCCAGCAAAGCCTGATTTTGCCGGGCGTTGTGTTCGACCTCCAGCAGAGCATAGGCGTTACGCCAGTGGCTTCCCATCTCAGCCTTTGTGAATTTGAGCTGGCTGATAATGCGGGGAGGTGGCAGGAAAGGCAGATACCTGGCTGAGTCGGACGTAGCCGATAAATTGCGCGACCGCACCAGCGAATAGGAACCCGTGAAGTGAAACCAGCGGGCTGAGCTTGGATTAACGCTGATCTGTGCTTCGCCACCGAACAGGACCGCGTTCCCCTGCACATATCGATACGTAAGAATCGGACGAGCAGGGTCAACAATTGAGTCGCGGCCGAACCGGTCGAGCACCTTCTCTGAATACGTGTAATTGTTGATCCGATTCTGGAATAAGCTGGCCGTAATGGATACGTCGGGCGATTCATAATTTATCCCTAAATCGCCCTGCCATGAGGTCTCCGATCGCAGATTGGGGTTGCCGATTTCGTAGCGGAACGTACCGGCATGTTCGCCGTTCGCCGATAATTCGGGTGTGGCGGGTGCACGGAACCCACGACCCAGATTGGCTTTGATAATCCAGCGGGTCGACAAATTATACGTGGCTCCGAAGCTGGCCGTCGGATTTGAGTACGTTTTATCCAGACCCACAAAACGTACCTGCCCGTTGGGAATGGGTTTCTCACTGAATACACCATCCGCGTCAGAATAAAGCCGGTTGATCTGCATCTTCCGAACGTCCATCCGCAAACCGCCGTTGACGATGAACCGGTTGGTTTTCTTTTGGGCAAACAAAAACAGGCCATTGTCCCAGGACTTATACCCTGGATATAACACCTGTAAGCCCAGGTTCTGATTGTGCTGATAGATGCCGTTGCCGCCTACCGTAAAGTCCCATCCGTTACGTCCGCCAAAGTAATATTTCAGGTCGTAGAAAACGTTCTGGAGGTAAAAATATAAGGCTGGCTGCCCAGGCGTGAGCGTGCTAGCAAACTCCTGCCGCCGATTCTGGCTGTAGCTGACAATAGCCGATACGTTACCACCGCCAATTTTGGCAAACGTATTCAACGAGGTTTTAAAGTTGTTCAGACTTTGATAGTTCGCCGGTATGATGGCTCGGCTGCGCAGGGTAGCATCCGAAGCGGGACGTAGAGCCTCCGAGTCTGCCGATACGCGAACGAGTTCCTGGAACCGGCCTGTGCGGTCACGCTCACCCGTTACGACGTTAATGTCCTGATGCCAGTTCGAAACGTAAAGCTGCGTATAACCCCAATTGCGATTGATGCCGACCGTTGTATTTATATCAAACTCGCGGTACGCTGACCCATAGACGCGCCCATCGTAGCGATTCTGGTAGTTTCCGGCATTTTTTGAACTGATACGTACGCGCCCGAATAACCCTTTCTGCGTGGTGCCTTCGAGCACGCCCGATATACCAATCAGGCCATTGTTGCTTTGATAATTGGTCAAAAGCTGACCTCGGAATGTACCCGCTTCCGGCGGACGCGCCGAGATTAAACTCATAACACCCCCCAGGCCATCGGAACCGTACAGTAAGCTACCTGATCCTTTGATGATCTCATACCGATCAATGGAGTATTCGTCGATCTGGAGCGCGTGCTCTTCGCCCCATTGGTTATCCTCCTGCCGAACGCCATCGTGGACGGTAATGACTCGGTTAAACCCTAGCCCGCGAATAACAGGTTTTGATAAACCTACGCCGGTCGTGATCTGCGACATACCCGGCAGTTTACCGACCGCATCGACCAGGTTGGTTGACGACGTTTGCAGCCATTGAATCTTGTTATACGTCATGATAGGCACCGGACTTTCTTTTACCGTTGAGCCGGTTGTTAATCCTGTTACCACAACTTCCTGAAGTTGGGCGGCCTCGGGTTCAAGCGCAACATCAACCGTGGTTTCCCCGTCAAGGATGCGGATCGAACGGGTCAGAGTCTTGTAGCTCAGGAAACGAACCTCGGCTTTGTGCTGCCCCGCTGGTATGTCGGCTAACCGGTATCGGCCTAAGGTGTCGGTTAAGCTGCCTTTTTGCAGATCAGGTAAGTAAATCGTAACGCCAATGAGTGGTTCACGCGTGGTTTTATCAATAACCCGGCCCGCGAGTATAGCCTGAGCGATTGCTGCCGTCGGCAGCAGTACTGCAATAAGAAGAAGTCGAAGCATGGAAGGAGGGAAAGCATTTGGGTTAATTGAACCGAATACACGCAGGCACGTGCATGCATCGCACCGAGTTTTTGGGAAACTTCAGATTGATAGCAGCGCAGGTGTGCGTCGAAAAACAGAACCTATACCAAATGCTCGGGCGGTCCCCGGTGCCTGTAGGCAACATGAACCGCCGAAAATGAAATCGAAACGGAAGCCGCCCCAACAAGGGTTAACAGAGTAAGGATAGCGACTAGGGCTGTCCAGACGCTGAGATCCGATTGGGTATAAACGCCGTTTGAAAAAGCCGCCAGCCAGATAAACTCATCGCGGCTGTGGGCGTGGGAAGGGTACTGGCTACCCGGAGATGATTTGTACGGGTGAGCGTGACAAATGATAGTTCCGTCGGCTAACCGGTGGGCGTGGCGAAACACGATCCCGTTGATCAGTATAGCGATATACAGACCAAGGAGCACGCGAGCTATGCCAAACCGATATACCTGTAGCCGGAACACTCTGAGTAGTTATAAAAAAATAATGCCGTAAAAGTATCAAATTGAACGTAATTTCAACTATCTTCCTTACGCTCAATTAGCTGCTGCTCATGTTGGCACAGTAATTGACTGGATTTTAAAGTCGATTATCAAGTGACATAAACTATACCTGATCCGGCGTTTCAAATGCGCCAACTTGAGTAAACTTTTTCAGTTTTAGCTTGTTTTTGTATTAAGTCAAGGTTAACTTTGAATATGATAAGAACAGCATCTACAAGTTCGTATCTATTCATTAACAAAGTTGATAATGCCGTATACTTAATTTTAAATATCCTCTGAGCTGATGAAAAATGTTCGTTTATATATGATTTTCCAGTGGGTATTCTTTTTGCCCATTATTTTGCCGCTTTGTCTGACGTACGGTGCCATTCGGGGTGCAGTACAAATGGCTGAGCGCGTAATGGAGCAGATACTTACTGATGTTGCGCCCCAGAATGAGGCTCAACCTACCATCGACTAACTCGTTACGTATTCAGATATTTATGCGAAAGAGCCGCATCGTCTACTGTGGAGTAGGGGATGCGGCTCTTTCTATTAAGACAGAAACTCGATTACTCGTAGATATAATCCAGGTTCTTGTCTTTATAATTTTCATCGTCCAATTCCAGGAACTCTTCCCAGAACGGGTCGTTCGGTAATCCCGCTTTGCAGATGATTGGCCGGTCTGAGGTCCCCGCTGGCTTCACCGGATGGATAAAGTACAACCGGCGGGCATGCAGATAAATCTTTTTGTCTGGCACAGCCCGATCATACCCGTACTTTACGTCGCCCCGAATCGGACAGCCCATGTGCGCCAACTGCGACCGAATCTGATGGGGACGCCCCGTAATGGGGTTTACTTCCAGAAGGTAATGCTCGTTGATACGGCCCATGACTCGGTAGGATAGCTCGGCTTTCTGCGAGTTGGGTACTTCATAATCGTAGACGGTAACCTGATTTTTCTGTTCGTCTTTAACGAGCCAGTTCACCAGTTTGTCGGAATCTTTCGGTGGCTTTTGGCGGACTACCGCCCAATATGTTTTTTGCACCTGCCGTTTCCGAAAAATCTCGTTCATCCGCTCCAGCGCTTTCGACGTGCGGGCAAACACAACCAGACCACTCACCGGGCGGTCAAGACGGTGCACCAGGCCCAGAAATACCTCACCCGGTTTGTTATATTTTTCTTTAATATACTCTTTCAGGACGTCCAGCAACGTAACGTCGCCGGTGCGGTCGCCCTGCACGAGTATACCCGGTTCTTTATTGACAATCAGCAGGTGATTATCTTCATAAACAACCTGAAATGGTTTCTTCTTCATTACCCTTTTACATAAACGAGAAAAGACGTTTTCAATTCGTCTTCTATCTTTTCTCGTAGTGCTAACTAATTCTATTTCACTTAGTAACTCAATATGCTTCGTTCTCGTTCGGGAAATCGTTGGCCTTTACGTCGTCGACGTAATGACCGATTGCCTGCTTCATCAGCGTGTGCAAATCGGCGTAGCGCCGTAAGAAGCGTGGTTTAAACTCGTTGGTTATGCCCAGCAGGTCGTGAATCACCAGAATTTGCCCGTCAGCATCGGGGCCAGCGCCAATGCCAATGGTCGGGATTGTTAGGCTTTGCGATACGGTTTTGGTCAAAGCAGCTGGAATTTTTTCCAGAACCAGACCAAAGCAGCCAATGTCCTCCAGCATATGGGCGTCGTCCATGAGTTTCTGGGCTTCGGCGTCTTCTTTGGCCCGAACGGCGTACGTACCAAATTTATAAATGGATTGGGGAGTTAGTCCAAGGTGGCCCATCACGGGTACACCGGCGCTCAGGATGCGTACGATCGATTCTTTTATTTCCAGGCCACCTTCCATTTTCACGGCGTGCGCTCCAGATTCTTTCATGATGCGAATCGCCGATCGTAAAGCTTCGGATGAATTACCCTGGTACGAACCGAACGGCAAATCGACGACGACCAGGGCCCGCTTGACCGCGCGTACTACGGAACTCGCGTGATAGATCATTTGATCCAGTGTAATGGGTAGGGTCGTTTCGTGGCCGGCCATGACATTTGACGCTGAATCGCCTACCAGAATCAGTTCAACGCCCGCCATGTCAACTACACGCGCCATGGAGTAGTCATAGGCTGTAAGCGCCGTTATTTTCTCGCCTTTATTCTTTAACTCCTGAATTGTGTGCGTAGTAACGCGTTTAATATCGGGATTATGAACAGACATCGGAGCAGTTATGAACGTGATAAGAGCGCAAAGGTAGGGAGTTCAGGGTGTCAGTTCACTTTTGCTCGAAAACTAACTTCGTATCCAGATGACTGTTGCCTGTTATTCATCCACTTCGGTAAATACTTCGCCCTTCCCTACTGCTCTTAAAACGATGTACCCGAATAGGCCTGACAGAACCGATGCCGTGAGCACGGCGAATTTCGCTTTTGATGAGATTGCTTCCTGGTCCGGGAACGAAAGCAGGGCGATAAAGATCGACATTGTAAAGCCGATCCCCCCCAGGATACCTACCCCAACAATGTGCCCCCATCGCGCGGACGTTGGCAGAGTGCCTAGGCCTAGTTTTACTGCTGCCCAGGAAAAGAGTGAGATGCCCAGTGGCTTGCCAACCATCAGTCCCAGTAGAATTCCCAGCCCCATCGGCGTTGTCAGGCCCTGCATCATGCCTGGTTCAAACCTGATATTCGTATTTGCCAGAGCGAACAGTGGCATAATGAAAAAATTCACGGGTTTTAATAGAGCGTGTTCCAGCTTTTCAAGAGGAGATTCTGTATCATCTGGTGTTGTAGGCAGCGTCAATGCCGTCAGCACACCCGCAATGGTGGCATGGATGCCGGAGTGATGGACGAAATACCACATGATCACGCCTGGAACCAGGTAAAAGGCCAGGTGCTTTATGCCCATACGATTGAAGATCACCAGCAACACAAAAATGCCTCCTGCAAACGCTAGATACATTGTATGTAATTCCGTGGAGTAGAACAGGGCAATGACTATAATCGCGCATAGATCATCAACAATGGCCAGTGCTGCCATGAACACTTTGAGTGAAGCTGGAACCCGTTTGCCCAGTAGTGTGATAATGGCCAGCGCGAAGGCAATATCGGTAGCCATCGGAATGCCCCAGCCAGCGGCAGTAGCAACTCTCTGGTTGAGCAGGAAATAAAACAGAGCAGGTGCGATAAACCCGCCGAGGGCGGCCAGAATAGGCAGGGCCGCTTTTTTGAAAGATGACAACTCGCCCTCTACCAGTTCGCGTTTAATTTCCAGGCCGACCATTAGGAAAAACACGGCCATCAGGCCATCGTTGATCCAGGTCAGCAGAGAGTAGTTCAGGTCTAGGCCCGCGCCATCAAATCCGATGGTGAGTTCCAGCATATTCACATAAGCGGACCCTAAAGGAGAGTTGGCGATGATCAGCGCCAGAATGACGCTACCCATCAGGATCAGTCCGCTGAGCGAACTGGAAGCGGAGAACGTTCGGAATAGTTTTAAAATTTTCATCAGATACGATCTAGCGAACTGGCTCTTAATCTCCCGTCACCCCTAAAACCAGTTTCATGGCTAGGAACATTCGATTCACAAAAAAGGTCATTAATCGAATGTTGCCCCTTTAGCACGGGCAACAACGCATGCGTAGCGAGAAGCTAATAAATGGAGTTTCGGTCCAGACAAGTAAATAACTTATCGCTTGTGTACAGCGTCCATCTATCGGGGAGTCAACCACGACTCGGGGTTGAGTTTGGTAAATTCTTTCCAGATCTGAAACTGGATTTCCGACACGCCATTTTTATCGGTGGCGACCGTGCCAATCTGTTCGCGGGCTTTTACGCGCTGACCCGCCCGGACCGATACGCTACGTAGTTTGGCATAAACCGTAAAGTAATCGCCGTGCTGAATGGCTACTACGTTGTTCATGCCCGGCATGCTGGTTACGTCCTGAACAATGCCGTCATATACCGTACGGACGCCCTCTCCAGCATTTGTCTGAATGTCTATCCCCTGGTTTTCGACGTAGATACCTCTTAGAACAGGGTGCGGTTTCCGACCAAAGCGGTCAGAAATGAACCCCTTGGAAACAGGCCAGGGTAAACGGGCCCGCGAAGCCGTAAACGACGAAGCCAGGGCTGTTTCTTCGTCGTTGAGATTATTGTTACGTCGTTCGTCAGGTTTTGGCGGGGTGGGTTCTGGTTCAACGGGCTTTTCGACTTTAGCTACGTCAGCAGGAGCGGGTTTCTCCCCAGCTTTTTCAGCGGCAGCAATGGCTTCTTCCGCCCGTTTGCGCTCGGCACGCTCAGCAGCTTTTCGGGCGGCTTCAAGGCGGGCCAGTCGCTCTCGTTCGGCGCGTTCGCGGGCTTCCCGTTCTGCCCGCTCTTTGGCCTCGCGCACAATGATGCGTGTAATCATAGCTTCCAGCCGGTTAATCGCCCGCCGACTTTCGGCCAGTTCAGCCCGAAGCTCAGTTTCTTTCTGCCCCAGTTCCTGGACAACCTGATTTTTTTCTTCTTTCAGCGTTTCCAGCTTTTTCGTTTCGGTCAGTTTTGTCGTCAGTGTGCTCTGCTGCTGCTGGCGTTTGCGCTGGGTGGCTACCTGCTTACCCTGTAGCATGGTCTGCACATTGTTCATCTGGCGAACCTGACTTTGGCGGGCGTCGGAATACTGGCGCAAATAGCGGTAGCGGGCAACCAACTGGTTGAAATTGTCGGAGGCAAACAAGAAACCCAGTGGGTTAACCTGCTGCCGCCGTTTCTCAGCCGCGTAAATCATGGACCCGTATTCGTCTCTCAGCTTATCCAGATCGCGGGCCAAGGACTTACTGGCCTGACGGAGTTCGGCAATTTCGGTCTCGGTTAGCCGGAGGTCTTTGTTGAGCAGACCAATTTGCTGCGATTGCGCCTGAATCTGTTGGTTGAGTGCCTTTAGCTGACCGATGCCTACCTGTTTTTCAGAAGCCGTCTGCTTTAAGATGGTTCGGATCTGGTTCATCTTTTCCAGATTCTGCTTTTTCTCTTTTTCCAGAACCTGTCGATTCCGCTGAGTCTGCTGGGCTGATGCTGGCGTAAGCAACAGGCCAACAAAGGCCAGGCTGATGAGAAGCCCCCGGACGAGAAAAGAAGAACGCAAAAAAATGGAGTGCATAAATGAACCAACAAATAAACTTACTGCCGACGTTGATACGTAGCCGGAATGGTAAACGGAAATCCCGGACTCTTGTCAACTAATTCTACCTTACTGTGCTTAATGCGAAGCAAGGTTTGATAAAACTGACCGTCAGTCTTCGATTTATAATCGAGCGTTACCAGACTCGTGTACGGGAACAGAAAATTGTTGAGCGACGTGAAATCTTCGTAATCCAGCCGAAGGGTATTTTTCGTGGGTTGCTCAGTTACCATCAACTTCTTGAGTTTACGATCCTGCTCACCAATGTAGTTCTCGACCAATACTTTGCCTTCACTCTGACGTAACAGAAGATAGTCCCGCTCATTTTTGATCTTTTGAGCAGGGCGTTTTGGTAACGGTAAATTACCGACAATCAAGGCTTGCAGCAACTCGAAATTCATATTAAAATTGAATTGGCGGCTCAAGGTCGGGAAATCGTAGACCGAATACTCTTTATGGATTTTGTCAATGATGATGATCGAGTCTCTGGTGATGAGCCCGCGCACGGCTTCAATGCCAAGTTTTGACACCGACAACCAGATCAGGCTGTCTTTGCGTACCCGGATGTTGATGTTGGCATTGTCAATATCCTGTTCAGGTCCTTTAAACGAAATCTTTGACTTAGCCGTCAGGTACTGAAAGTCAATCTCGGCCACGTTGGCGCGAGCCTCTTCAATGCCGGGGCGGTTTGGCTTGCTGGTGGTTGTGGAATCGGGCAGACGATTGGGCCGAATGGCCGCTAACGTATCGGATTTAGCTGAATCGGCCGCATTTACAACCGAGGGCGCCGATGTCGGCGTTGAATGGGATGGGGAGGTTAACTGACTGCGCCGACAACCCGACCAGTATAATGATGTGCCTACTAAAAAGGTTACGAACAGGTATCTATTCATTTAGGTAGTTTACAGCTTTAAGAACCTGATTAAACAGGTACGTATCGGGTGCTACGCTCCGGCATAAGTACCGCCTGCACCAGACCGTCTGCCAAAACCGGTTTACAACTTTCCGCTGGCAATTTTCTTGTCAAGATCGGAGCTGGCTCCACCTTTTGCTTTTGCTTTTTTCCACTGCTCTAAAGCTTTATCGGGCTGGCCAAGCTGAAAAAGAACGTCGCCGTAGTGTTCGATGATCGTGCCACTTGCTCCTGCCGGATCGGCTAATGCTTTTTCGAGGTACTGCCGGGCTTTGGCGTAATCTTTCGATACGTATAATACCCAGGCATACGTATCGAGGTAGGTCGCGTTTGTTGGGTGGCGTTCTACAAGCTTCTGGGCAAGCTGCGCGGCACGCGGCAGGTTGGCTTTCCGCAGCGACAGAAAGTAGCTGTAATTGTTGAGCACGTGATCGTTCAGCGGGTCGGCCTTTAAAACAGCTTCATACGCTTCATCCGATTTGGCATGATCGCCGATTCCGTTATATGCGTCACCCAACTGAGCGTTCAGCCCATTTTTTAACTGCGTATTCGACGTAGCGGCCAGTAACTTCTGACTTTCTTCGAGGGCGTCGACTGCCTGCTGATACTGACGTTTCATCAGATGAGCTGCCCCGTTCGAATACCAGAATAAGCCTTGTGTTGGAAACACTTCAAGGGCCTTTTGCGAATGGTCTAGAAGACTGTCAACCTGATTTAACTCGCTATCCAATTGCAGCAGGGCTTCCCATACTTCGTAGACGGAGCCATCGAGCCGGGCCGCCCGGGCATAGGCATCGCGGGATTCTACTTTTTTACCTTGCTGCATAAGCAGATCGGCCACCATAATCTGTGATTTGGGGTCGTTGGGATGGGATTTAGCCAGGTCCTGCGCCATCTTCAAGGCATCCTGTTGAGCGTTCGGATTTTCGCTCGTCATGCCAGCGTAGCTGGATAGAATGCGCGCTTTCAGGCCGGCTTCCAGGTTGGGGTTCGCAAACACCTGATTAAGCTCTTTGGTCACGCGCGCCATGTCGCCCTTTTTGCGGTAGATGTCGGCGAGAAGGACGTGAGCCTGGGGCAGGTCGGTGTTTAGTTTAAGGGCGCGGTCAATCCAGCCGATGGCCTGATCGGCCCGGTCGTTGGCGATGAGTAGTTCGGCTCCTTCGAGCAGATAATCCGGATCGCTGGGCTCTGATGCAACCAGTTTTTCGGCCTCTTCAATTGCCTTGTCGATCTTGTTTTGCTTGAGATAAATGCGTTGTTTCTGACGGGTAATCTCTTCGTTTAAACCAAGCTCGCGTTCCACTCGGTTGTAGGCATCCAGTGCTTTGTCGGGTTTGTCGTCGAAGAGGTAAATAGCTGCCAGTTCAACCCCGTACTCGGCATTATCAGCCCCTTTTTTCAGCAGATTCTCGTAAAGTTCCTCCGCTTCGCCATAGCGCTTTTGCTTTACATACAGTTCGGCCAGCAGCAAGGCGTAAAACTTGTTGTCCTTGTCCAGCGAATACGCTTTGGCTGCGTACGGTATAGCTTCGGCAGTCTTGCCCGTTTTCAGCATCGCGTTCGCCGTAGAATACTGAGCCGCTGCGTTGTTGGGATCTTTTTGTAAAACTTTGGTGAACTGCGTAATAGCCTTCGTTGGCTCGTCAGTCATCAGGTACCGGATACCTTCCGTAAATTGGGTTTCGGCCTCAATACGTGTTGTGGTTGTAGATGTTGCTTTGGCCAGCGTAGTATCCGCTTTAGGGTTGGCTTTCTCCCGTTTGCGCTGCGACAGGGCAGGGGTAGTAACTACCCAAAGGGCCAGAACAAATCCGCCGACCCAGCCGGGGCACTGCCAGTTGCGGTAAAATTTATGCGTAACATTCATGCTGGTCAGCGTGTTGAGATGCGTATTTAGCAAAAAACGTGGCTTCCCTTGTTCTATTGCGGCTTACGGCTAATAACGGCCTAAGACAAAGGTAGTTTAAAACGGTGGAATGTCCGTCAACTCTCGATACACCGGTTCTGTACGTCCAGTACGGTA
Organism: Spirosoma knui; assembly: GCF_054780635.1. NCBI lineage: Bacteria > Pseudomonadati > Bacteroidota > Cytophagia > Cytophagales > Cytophagaceae > Spirosoma > Spirosoma knui. The sequence goes on from NZ_BAAGVY010000001.1 coordinate 336,253, forward strand.
TTTCTTCCGCAATTATCCTGCCTTTCTGTTTCGAATAAGGGGGTATTAAATATAACGAATCCGGCTGATACTAAAGACCAGTTGAGTGGGCATTACGTTGCCTGATCCGACAAATAGTTGCTGGTCATTCGAAATCTGGTGAACAAGTGGGCCGTTTTGGGTTTACACTTCAGGATGTACATGTGTACCGATGACGGATGAAGAAACTAGCCTCTGTTCTACGCGGTACTCACTAACTTAAAACGTATATGGCAGAAACTGTGTATACCGCCACCGTAAGTAATGTCGGTGGGCGAGAAGGTGACGTGAAGTCGCTTGATGGAAATTTAGAGTTAAACGTTCGGCGCCCCGTTGAAATGCACGGCGAGGGTGGAGCCGCTAACCCCGAGATGTTGTTTGCTGCGGCCTACAGCTCCTGTTACAACGGCGCACTCATGGGCGTTGCCGAACGTCGGAAAGTCATACTGCCCGAACATGCCGTCGAAGTGAGTATATCACTCAATAAGGACGGTAACAACATGTTCCTGTCGGGCAAAATCACCGTGAAGGCACCACACATGGACAAGGATCAGCTCCAGCAACTGGCCGAAACTGCTCATGCGGTTTGTCCATACTCGAAAGCCGTCAAAGGCAATATGGAGATGAAGATCGAAGTGATGGTGTAAGTGAGTAATCAGGAGCCAGGAGCGGGAAGTGAGCTTATTGAACTCCTCACTTCCCGCTCCTAGCTCCTGATTACTATTTTCCTACAGCATCATAAACCTGAACCCGTTCCCAAAGGTGGCTGCACTCGGCCACAAACTCCAGGTGAACCGGATGCTCCTGATACGTATCGTGCGCGGCTTTGTCTTCAAAGACGAACGTTATCGAGTAATCGTACGAGTGATCGATAACAGGTCGGCGGGTTTCAGCAGGTGTACCGATGTAAGCGGCCGAGATGTCTTTGACACCTTTTAAGGATTCGAGCCCGGCTCCTAAAGCGGTACGGTCATCCTGGCTTTCGGGGTGCTTAAGCCAGAAGAAAACAGTATGAACGAACATATTGCGAATGGGTAAGTGAATAAGTCGGTAAGTTAGTAAGTCCCGAACGAAAGAAGCGGCTCTCCGGCCACAACTTACTAACTGAACTTCTCCAACTGCTTTACCAGTACCCCAAAGTCTTTCGGATACGGCGCCACAAACGTTTGCTCTTTACCATCTAATAAGGTGAACGTAAGCGAATGGGCATGGAGCGCCACCCGTTGAATGAGTGGTAACTCCTCTGTTCCTTGCTTTAGGTTGAATTTGCGTTTGACTTCGGAGAGGTAAACCGGCTCGCCCCCATACGTAGCATCATACACGATGGGCGCTTTCAGGCACATCAGGTGAACCCGAATCTGGTGCATCCGACCCGTAATGGGCATACACTCGACCAGCGTCGTTGTGCGGAACGCCTGTAACGTATTGAAAATCGTTTCGGCGACCTTTCCCTTCTCCCGGTCAATCCGGACCGCCGTTCCATCTTTGATGGGCGAGATAGGCAGGTACACAGAAATCCCCTCAAAATTATGCACCCCGTTCGTGACCGCGTGGTAGCGTTTGGTAACCTCCCGGTGTTCGAACTGCATAGCCAGATGACGATACGCTTCCGGATTTTTGGCGATGGCCAGAATACCCGACGTTTCTTTGTCCAGCCGATGGCCGAGCTGCGCATCGGGATGATACGCCTTCGCCATACGCAGAATACTCTGACCACCCCGGTCGATTGTTCGCTCATCGAGCGAGGCTACGTAAGGCGGTTTGTTTATGAGTATATAATCATCGTTCTCAAAAACGATCAGGTCTTCAAAATTCAGTTTCATCTGTAAAGTCAGTAGTGGTCATTATTAGCCATTCGCTGTCATTACGTTGTATTCGTAAGTAACGGCAACGTATCACCAGCAATGACCATTGAATGACAGGCTATGTAACGCAAAAAAGCCTCCTCCAGACGGAAGAGGCTCAGGACAAATATCTTTGGTAAGACTACAACGACAGCGTACCGCGCTCGTGAGCCTTGCGAAGCGTTGCTTCTAATCCGTTCTTGTTGATCGTCTTGATTGCCGACGTAGCAACTTTCAGCGTAACCCACTCACCTGTTGATTCGATGAAGAACCGCTTCTTTTGCAGGTTCGGGAAGAATTTACGCTTTGTTTTATTGTTGGCGTGGGAAACGTTGTTTCCTGTCCGCGTGCGTTTTCCTGTTATTTGACAAACTCTGGCCATTACCGTACTCGTTTTCCGTATGAGGGCGCAAATTTGGCTAATTTATTCATAATCTGCAACTCTTCGTTACTTTTTTTTGAACCCGTAGGGGCAGTGGCGGCAGCCATTCTTGCAGCAATAGCCGCGCTTGAGGTGATAGGCTGCCGTAAACACGACAAATCCCTCGGGTGTATAGTAGTAATCTTCGTCGGCTAAGCCGGGAATCTTTTTGTGCTGGGGGTGGGATTGCATGATTTTGTGCGTCTGTGGAAGAAGCCGTACTTTTGAGGTCAAACGCACTGTTTACACAGTTAGTTGTAAATCGTGTAAATTACTTCATCGACAGACTCATTCTCAACCAACTCTCGCTACAGCTATGGAAACAACATTGCTCACCCAGACCGGACCTATTTCAGCCGCTGATCAGGCTATGCAACTAGAGTGGAATTACGGGGCTCATAATTATCACCCGATTCCGGCTGTTCTCTCGCGGGGAGAAGGGGTTTTTGTTTGGGATGTAGACGGCAAGCGGTATTTCGATTTTTTGTCGGCCTATAGCGCCGTTAGCCAGGGACACTGCCATCCACGTATCATCAACGCGCTGATTCAACAGGCGCAGCGCTTAACCCTCACATCGCGGGCGTTTTATAATGACAAAACCGGCCTTTGCGAGAAGTTTCTTTGCGAGTACTTCGGTTACGACAAGGCGCTGCTGATGAACTCAGGGGCCGAAGGCGGAGAAACGGCTCTGAAGTTGACGCGCAAATGGGCGTATAAAGTGAAAGGCATACCGCAGAATCAGGCCAAAACGGTATACGCTGCTGGTAATTTCTGGGGCCGGACGCTGGCGGCTATTTCCTCGTCGACCGACCCAAGCAGTACGAATGATTTTGGACCCCTGCTGCCGGGTTACGTCGTTATTCCGTACAACGACTTAACTGCGCTGGAGGATACGTTCAAAGCTGATCCGAACATCGCTGGCTTTATGGTAGAGCCGATTCAGGGCGAAGCCGGGGTTGTTGTGCCCGATGAGGGGTATCTGCGGGGCGTTCGGGAGCTGTGCACAAAATACAACGTTTTGTTCATTGCCGACGAAGTACAGACCGGCATCGGCCGAACGGGAAAGCGCGTAGCCTGCGACCACGAAGGCGTAAAACCTGATCTGCTCGTGTTGGGGAAAGCCCTATCGGGCGGAACCATGCCGGTTTCGGCCGTACTGACGTCCGATGAGGTGATGCTAACTATCAAACCCGGCGAACACGGCAGTACGTACGGCGGAAACCCGCTGGCTTGCGTCGTAACCATGGAAGCTCTTCGGGTAGTGGAAGACGAGAAACTGGCCGACAACGCAGCTGCAATGGGTGAGGTGTTTCGGGCTCGGATGAGTGGGTTGAGCGAGAAAACCGACCTTGTTAAATCCGTGCGGGGCAAAGGGCTACTGAATGCCATCGTCATTGCCGAACGGCCAGATCTCGGTTCCGAAACAGCCTGGGAAATTTGCCTGAAGCTGAAGGACAATGGTTTACTGACTAAACCTACGCATGGTGATAAAATCCGCTTTGCACCCCCGCTCGTCATTAACGAGGAGCAAATACACGAAGCCTGCGATATAATCGAGAAGACAATCCTGGCTTTTTAGCTACACAAAGATAGAAAACCAAAAGAGGGCAGAACATGCCCTCTTTTGGTTACCTGCCTCCCCGTTCTTTCGTGCCGTCGGCGTTGTAGAGGGCGGCATTGCTGGTAGGTTGCCCGTTCAGGAACGTACCGACAATGCGGTCGCCATCGGCGAAGTAATACGTTCCTTTTCCGTTGGGTACGTTCTTCTGGAACCAGCCCGTGTACTTATCTCCATTCCGATAATAATACACGCCGTAGTCAGCGCGCAGGTTATCTCGGAAATTGCCTTTGTATTTCAGCTTGCCATCTGCATAATATTCCGTGCCTTCGCCGTGTTTATCGCCTTCCTCAAACTCGCCAACGTAACGCTCGCGGGTTGGGTAGACAAATACGCCTTTTCCATCCTCACAATCACCCGATACGCAGCCGACTGTTGTCCGGGACGTAGCCTGGGGCGCAACAACCGGCCGGGTAGCCGCTACCGACGTAGTGTTCGTGTTGATGGGCTTCGGAGCCATGGCTACCGCTGGTTTACCCGCAGCAACCCGCGTTTTAGGATACATCGCTTCGGCTTCCAGCCAGCCTTTCCGAATGGCGTCAATTCGGGCGGGTTTGGCGGGGTGCGTTGGTGTGGCCCGTTCGTTACCCAAGGCCCGCACGGCCACGAGCGATTCCTCCAGCGAAGCGCCTAACTGATGCAGCACAAATCCTGAGAACTTATCCGCTTCGATTTCTTTCTGGGGCTGACCACCCCGACCATCGATGGTGTGGCCCTGCAGGTGATGACCAATTTCGTGGGCCATGATGCTGATAGCGGACCAGTCCGTTTCGGTTTCTTCTTCGATGGTTTGCATAAAGGCCGCATCATACACAATGAAGCGTTGACCTTTTAGCACCGTAGCGAAACAGTTATCGGTATTGGAGCACTCAATAACCTTGAAATTTCGCATCAGGCCAATAGGTCTGAGAATCCGGTCAACAACCCGCTCCGCATGGCCGTTTGACGCGGTTGTCGGTGAGCAGATGACCTCCGAGCCAGCATTGCGGCCGGTGTAGTTGCAGATAAAGGGTTGTTGGTGAGGCTGGGCTTGCAGCGAGCTCACGGGGACTGCACTCAGTAAAGTGATGAAGAGGGATAAAGCCGTTTTCACAAGTATAACCAGGTGGGTTAATCGTTCGACACGGCAGAATAACGACGAAAACGGGCTATGGATTGTGATGAACGTAAAGTCATTTGTCAGTCAGCTGACAATGACCACTGAACGACAACGAATGACTGGCGATGGGGATTATTTAAATACCTGCTTACTCACTTTCCCCTTGCTTCCGACTGCGTAACAGGTGCCTTTGGCGCAGCCAACAGAATGGTAGCCATCGGTATCCAGTTTTTGCCAGGTCTGCCCCTGATCCGCCGAGAGGCTTGTGCCCGAAGGACCAACCGTTAAGAGTCTATCTCCGGGCAAGAGGGCGACGGCTTCTTTCAGGCCGGGTGGGTCGGTAGGGGTGAGTAACTGCCAGGTCTGGCCACCGTCGCGGGTGATGGCTGCGTTAGGGCCGGTCTGCTGTTCCTGCTTGTAATTTCCGCCAACGGCGACACCAATTTTTTTGCCGAAAAATTGCAGGCCGAAAAGACCCGTAGCTTCTCCCGCGGGTAAAGGCGTTGACGTAACGCTCCAGCTTTTGCCCCGGTCGGTTGACCGAAACACCCGACCAGTTGTGCCCCCGCCGGAGGCAATCCAGACGTTTTGCTTGCCTTCTACCACCAGACTGGTTCCGCTGGCCGCGAATGCGGCTTCGCCGGGCTGCATAAGGGGTAAGGTCGCTGTCGATACGGGCTGCCAGGTTTGGCCACCATCGGCCGTTGTCAGGATAAACCACTTGCCATCGATTGGATCGCTGAACACGATGCCATGCTGTTTATCCCAGAAGTCCATGCCATTGAAAAACACACCGGGCTGTTGGGTCTGGTACACCAAGGCCCAGGTTTGCCCGCCGTTTTGGGTTTTATAAATGCGGGCCTGGCCTTTTTCGGCAGGCCCTGCACTCATCAGATAAGCGGTTTGGGCATCTACGGCCTGAACATCTCTGAAGTCGCAGGTCTGGGCATCGGGTACCGTACCGGTTTGCCAGGTCTGACCACCGTCCGCCGTTCGCACAAAGGTGCCTTGCGTGCCGCCAATCCAGACTACGTCGGCACTGGCTACACTTACGGCCCGGAAATTAGCGTCGGTATTGACAACTTGTGAGCGCCATTGCGCCACACCAGGCAGTCCAAACACCAAACAAAGGGCCAGGCTATAGAGAACTCGTTTCATGAAAAGTAGTTACACAGGACAACTCAGGGGTTGCCACCGCGGGGCATTGATGTCGACTGGTGCATTTCGGCTTTCAGTCGGTCAATTTCCTGCTCCATACTGGAGGATTTGAAATAATAATAAAGCCCCAGTACCAGAAATATCTTCGATAAGACAAAGACCGCAATGAACGCAAGACGCCAGTACTTATGTACCCGAATGTACGTATCATTAATCTCGACGTCCAGATACTGAGGGCCTTCGGGGCCGGGGGCTTCTTGGTAGGGGGCTTTGCGCTCCGTGGGTTCCCACTTCTTCACCTCCGTGTTGCCAATACGTCTCATCAAAGCCTCTTTCACGTTGGGTGGGGGCGGAACGGCGTTGCTCAGGAAGTACTGCTCTATGTCGGTTTCGAGCTCATTCAGCTCTGCTAAAATCTCCGGATCAGCGGTTAATACACGCTCTACCTCCTCCTTCTCCTGATCAGAAGTCAGGTTCAGCAGGTAGGCTTCCAGAATACCGCTTGTCAAATATTGATGGGTCTTCAAGGTATTGCGTGTTTAACGGTTACGAAGATAAGCAAAATGATCCCGAATTGCTTTCATTACATCCGTATGTGTTATCTGTAATTTTTCGGCAACAAGTTCAGGCTTACACCCTTGACAAAACGTCAGATCAAAAATAAGTGCGCCAAGGTTCTCGTGTTTCGTTGAATTCGAGTCTGCCGATACGGGGGTATCCTGTAATTCTCTGGGTCGAGCCGCCAGGGCTCTCTCGCGGGCGATTCGGATAATCGTGGTAGCTGGATTGGCCGTAATCGTAGTAGACGTCCGTAGTTCCGTCGACGCAAACATCTCGACCAATACACGCTGTGCTATGTCAGGTTGGCGGACAATGCGCAGGATGATCCCGTAGGCTATTGAGCCGTACTTGTCATACAGCGCAATGCGGTCTGTCTCCGGCCCAACTCCCTGCGAAGTGGATTTTGCACCCAACCGTTCCAGTTTGTTCATATTAACGACAATTAGGTAATGCTTTGAAATCCCCGTAAGAACTTCGGCAACTCACCTGAATAATCCCGTGTTGTTTATGATTGGTTACACAGGAGTAAGCTTGTGAACTCTAAAGTACAAGAAATTCATGAGTATATAACAAGTTATATGCCGTTTCGGCTAGCGTCAACAAAATAGTAACAAGGCTATTGTCTTCATTTAATGGCTATTAGCGCTTATAGTGCCGAAGAATACTCTGTGTCAGCACCTGGTATAGCTCCGACAACTGCGGATGCTGACCAAGCACAGTGAGGTGGTTCTCAATGGTCGTCAGGTCCCCTCGCCGGGCCGGGCCGGTCTGGACAGTAGCCGGGTTATCGGCCGCCAATCCTTTACGGATCGTTTCCTGAATGAGCGGACGTAACAAATCAAACTCTAACCCGTTTGCCGTAACCAGCTCATGAGCAATGGCAAGCAAATGGTTGGTAAAGTTACAGGCAAATACAGCGCCAACGTGTAGCAAACGGCGCTCTTCGGACGTAATTAAGTAAACCGTATCGCTTAGCTCCTGGCCAAGTTGAACCAGTAGGTCCTCGGTTGTTTTGTCGGACGCTTCCAGGCAAAGCGGAATCTCATCGAATACCATAAACGGTTGCCCTTTTGTGAACGTCTGCAACGCGTAGAAAACGCCGGTCTGAACCGGAATATCACTATAAATCGCCATCCACTGCTCCAGAGCGTAGAGTGATTGGCTGCCTGAGGTGTGCACAAGAATGGCCTCTTCGGGTAGCACGAGCCGGGAGCAGACGCTATCGAGCGTATCGTCTGGAACGGCCAAGATAAACAGCCGTGAGGGACTATCGGCAAAATTCAGGTCGGAATGAGTGTGCGCATCGTATAAGTTGCTGACCAGCTGACGCGCGTGTTGGAGTTGGCGGCTGTAGACTTCGTTGATGTGGTGGCCAGCACTTTCGAAAGCCGGAGCCAGATGCCAGGCAAGATTACCCGCGCCAATAAATGAAATTTCCATCGCCAAGTATAAGCGTTTTTTTGCCAGGTAGATACGTAGTAACCGCTATGCCTTGCTGAACACTACGTATCTATAGAACAGGACGTACCGGATCGGAAACACAGGCCGTTTTTTCAGCTTGGCATGAGCTTCTGAGCAGATACTTCAGCTTAACTGAATAAATTATATAGACTAAACAGAATCGGCAAGTCTGGCCGCTTCGTCGGGGTGAATGACCTACGCTCAGAATTAGCAACAAAAACCAGGGGTTCTGGTTCTTCTGCATACGAATTGAAGAGCGGGGTATCCGATTTATCTCCTCAACGAATCTATACTCAACGCGACGATTTTTGATAGTTACTCAATATGGACACTGTAGTTGTTACACTATATGGCTTAACATTACTCCTTTTGTTCCTGTACAACTGCGGTCAACTAAGCCTGATTATTATTTACCTGCGTTCCGTACGAAAGCGACGATCCGCGATTCGACTGGCCGACATAAATGCACCGGATACATTGCCGCGAGTGACGGTGCAGTTACCGGTTTATAACGAACTCTACGTCATAGAGCGCCTGATCGATGCGGTTGTTCTGCTACGTTACCCGAAAGACAAGCTCGATATTCAGGTTTTAGACGATTCGACGGATGAGACGGTCGACATTATTGCCGCTAAAGTTGACGAATACCAACGTCAGGGTTTCGATATAACCCACGTCCGTCGGCCGGAGCGCAAAGGGTTCAAGGCGGGGGCGCTGGCGTATGGGCTTGAGTTTGCCAAAGGGGAGTTTATCGCCATCTTCGACGCTGACTTTGTGCCTGATCCGGATTTTCTGCTCAAGACCGTACCGCACTTCAACGATCCCAAGGTTGCGATTGTACAGACTCGCTGGGAGCACCTGAACGAGGATTTTTCGCTGATGACTCAGCTACAGGCGTTTGGCCTGAACGCCCATTTCACCATTGAGCAAAGTGGCCGGTACGCAGCTGGTTTCCTGGCGAATTTCAATGGAACGGGGGGCGTATGGCGAAAAACAGCCATTGCCGATGCCGGTGGGTGGCAAAGCGATACGTTGACCGAAGATCTGGACCTGAGTTACCGCGCGCAGTTGCGGGGCTGGAAGTTTGTGTATCGCGAAGATGTAGGCTCACCCGCCGAACTACCTGTGGCGATGAACGCCATCAAATCGCAGCAGTACCGTTGGATGAAAGGCGCTGCCGAATGCGCCCGTAAACTGTTTGTTCGGGTACTCCGGACACCGGGCGTATCGTTTATGATGAAGTTGCACGCCTTTTTTCACCTGTTTAGCAGCGCTACGTTCATTCTGGTGCTTGTTCTGGGCGTAATGAGCGTACCTCTCATTTACATTCGGAGTCAGCACCCCGAATGGGAGCGGGTGTTTTATGTGATCAACCTTTTCCAGTTCAATTTGCTCATTCTGCTTTCCTTCTATGGCATCCCATTTTTGCTGCTGAAGCGCGAAAGTCCGGCCAAAATCGGATGGTATTTTCCAATGTATTCGTCATTAATGATGGGACTATCGCTGCACAATACCATTGCTGTGATCGAAGGATATATTGGCCGTAAAACGCCTTTCGTCCGGACGCCAAAATTCAACGTAACGACCGCAAAAGATAGCTGGGCCGCCAATAAATACGTCAGCCGACAAGTGAACTGGTTAACCGTGCTGGAAGGGATGCTGGCGCTGTATTTTCTGGGCGGACTGGCGCTGGCTTTTTATATCCATGACTTCCGGATGTTTTTCCTTCACATCATGCTGATGGTGGGTTTCGGGATGGTATGCGCTTATTCGCTGGTTCACGCCCGACGTCGGTTCGCCGTGGCGGGTGAGTGAACACAACATAACACCATGTGTACTATATACTTGCTTGATTTACAACGCATCAACGCGGACAAACTCGTAGGATTTGCTACGCATTTCGGTGATGAACGTATCCAGATGCTCGTAAAGCTTATCGGTGCGGGCGGGTGCGGTTCCAATATGCATTAACAGAAAAAAGCCGTTCAGACCAGTTGCGCTCTTTTGCTCATACGTACGAATGGACTGGAGAATGGTGGCGCTGCTGCGGTAGTTACGCGCTTCGGGCGTTGTGTAGTCCGCGTGGCTAAGCGTACCGGGTGTATAATTGATCAGCGTTATGCCTTCTGTCCGTGCCCAATGAGCAATGCTATCGTTGTACCACTCGTACGGGGGTAAAAACAGGGAAGCGTTACCCAATTTGATGCCGAACGGAGCTAGCGCAGCATAATTAGCCCGTAAGTCAGCAACGAACTGATCCCGGCTGACGAGCAAACTGTCGCGCTTTTGCCAGTCGCAGTACAGCAGGTGCTGATCCGAATGCGGGCCGATGTAATGACCGTCGCGGTGTAGTTGCCTGACAAGCGCCGTAAACGCCGGGTTGCGCAGAAAACGACCGGTCAGAAAAAAAGAAGCCCGGACACCATGCTTCTTGAGGGTCCGGGCAATGTGTTGGCCACCGTCGGCGTATTCGTCGCCGGTAAAGACTAGGGCAATCCGTCGGGCTGTCGTGTCACCGCGGATTTTAGCCCCTTTAAAATACGTTGAAAAGCGATGGGATGCTGCCTGCGGCTTCTGGTGTGGGCTCAGCTGCTGACTCAGCTTAGCGCGTTGACGAACGGGCTTTGTGTTACGTGGGGCGGGCTTGGCCGAAGGACGGTTCTCGGCTTGCTTGGCTGCTAACAGGTAAATCAGCGAAGCGGTACCATCCATAGTCGGCTCGTTGGTGCTGTAGTCGCCGTAATCATCATGATACACCGCTACGTCGCTCTGAAACGCGGCATATTCGTCGGGTTCATGAAGCGTTATCGCAATCAGGTTTTTGTAAATGCTGGTGCGCACGGGTCCATCGACCAACCCACCGTCAATAGGGTATTGTTTCAGATTGGTAAAAGCCGAATGCGGATCGGTCGGGGTATCGCCCCCCGCCGGAAGCCCATAAACAAAGCTGGTGCCCCACGGATTGCAGCCAAACAACCAGTCGAAATTCGCCTGTTCAAAGGCCGCATACCGCTGATCGCCGGTGAGTTGCCGGTACCAGAAACACTGCGTGGCAAAGGACGTAGTCAGGTTGTTGCTGCACCACACAAACGGCACCCCCCGATAAAACGCGTTTTGTTTGGCGCGTTGCCAGACGACCTCGATGCCCTGTTTGTAAAAATCGGTGACGGTCTTCCGTTCCTTAGCTGGCAACCGCTTGGCCAGCTCAGCGTGGCCGACATTCACAAAGGGATACCACTGATAATGGCGGGCTGTATCGTTCAAAATCCAGGGCGTAACTGGCTCCTGCCGGGCAAAATCCAGTGCTCTGTTCAGGCCGGTCTGCGCCTGCTGGCCCGTTGCGTTGGTCGCATTAAGCTGTTCGACGGTCGCCAGCTCCATGTCGTCGGTATAGTTGTCTTCTTCGTAAAAGTAAGGGGCGCGACCCGGTGCGGTCTGGCAGTTACCCGGCTTTTGCAAGCCCAGTTGATACGCTGATTTCGATCGCTTTAAGAGCTTATCGGCGTAATCCGGCTGCCGGTCTCGCCAGAGTTGGTAACCCAGAGCCAAGGCACTGCTCACTTTTCCCGCCGTCGACGCGACGCCCGTAGCCCGGTTCTTGTACTTAAACATGCCCTGTGGCTGACCGCTGGCGAAGTACACCGGACGTTCAAATCCTTTGCCGTAGAAGTTATCTTCTTTCGGAATCCGCATACGGGCGTGGTCCCGGTCGTCGCCAAGCTGATTGAACAGCCACTCGTCGGTGGGGTGCATTTTCAGGAGCCAGTCGAGGCCCCAGCGCGCTTCGTCGAGCACATCCGCGTGGCCGTTGCTGCCCGCCAGACCGTTTGCCTGGTGCTGATCCCCGAAGGCAGCTGGGAAGTCACGGGCGGCAGCCAGCAGGTGATAGGCCGCATTGGCCGAGGTCGTTACGTATTGCAGGTAATCGGATGCGTCGTGCCAGCCACCCGATGCGTCAATATGAGTACTGTCGGGCATGGGTCCATACAACGTATAGCCATCGTGCGTGTGGCAGGAATCTTTTAGAAATGGGTTGAATCCACTACGTTGCTGACGCATGTACCGCAGGCAGAAATCAGCGGCTCCGTCGTACACATCTTCACCGATGCGAACGAGGGGTGAACGAACCCCTTCGACGGTACGTACGTAATAGCGGCCAGGCCGACGAAAGGCCGAAAAGTCGAGTCGGTAACTTTGCCGGAATGGGCCGTAAGCACCAAACGAGCGTCCGGCTTTACCTGACCAGACCACCTGATTCGTTTGTTCGTCAACCAGTTCAAAGCGGCTTGTGGTCTGATCGGTCAGACTTCCCCAGACAGCAATTTTCGGACTATCAGGCCGGTAACCCAGCAGATTGATACGAATAACGGCTGACTCATCGGCGCGGCTCAGGAAAGCCGCCAACCCAATCACCAGCGTTATCAGGGCAAGAAGACGAATAAACATAATACGTAATGAGAAAACGGCATTTTCGGGACAAGGTAGAAAAAAAGCGCATGTGCGGAAACAACAGTATTTTAGCGAGTGTGAGCTTTTTTTTGGGATTATCACTACGTAATCAGCCTGCCTGAGCCCGCAGCCAGGCTTTAAGTTGAACCGGGTCTGTCAAGGTCTTGACCAGATTACGTAACGACTTTGTGCTCTTCTTCAGGGTGTTAATGTCCGCATTGAGCGATTGCTCAAGCTGGGTCATCGATGTACCGGCTGGGACCGGTTTGCCCAGCAGACGCTCCAGTCGATTTGTTGACTCGGCCAGCGTTTGCGTCAGCTCATCTACCTGCTGCTGCAAAATCGCGTTGTAGTAGCGAAGCTGATTGTCGGCCAGCTTTTCCAGGTGACGTTCGTCGATGTGATCTAACTCCAGTTGAAGCTGAAGCAGGGCCAGTAGATTGCTTTTTTCGTAGGCTTCGGTTACGCGCTGCATAATGGTCGTTTTCCGGAGCTTTTCGGCTTCATTGGGCTCCCAGTCGGGGTGAAACGCTTTCACGAGATCGACGTAAAGCGTCCGTACAGCTTTAGTACTATTCTGTTCCTCTGCCTGAATCCGGGCTTCCCGCTTTTGCTGGCGTGCCGATGTGAAGTGCGTTTCGGCTGATTCGGCTGAGGTCTTCTGCTCGGATTGCGATTCTTCCGAATACGTATACCGGTCAATACGTTCGCTGGTCTTCTTACGGCGGTCCGATCCGGCATGGGTATATTTGTCGAGAATCGGCTGTAGCTCATCCAGCCCGTGTTGCCTGATAAGTTCTTCAGCCAACTCACGAATCAGTCCGGCTAGTTTTCGCTGCTCCGGCCGGCTGGTTTCGGGGCGGTCATGGGCCCGGTCGTATAACCTGACAAGTCTGGCACGGTGTTGGTTGTAGGTAGCTAGCAAGGGCTCGTATTTGGCCATTATGCGTTCCTGAACGGTTTGGGCAAGCTGGCGAATAGTTGCCAGTTCCTCGTCTAGCTGGCTAATCTGCTCTGTAAGCCGGTTGAACGCCTTCTGGTATTTCGAGAGTGGGGCCTGATTGCTGGCAGAAGAAAGAATGCGGACGAGCTGAGACGACGGCATGACTTATGTCTTTAATTTAACCCAAATGGTTTCCAAATGGAGCACTTAATTTGTAATTTTACTCTTCCTACTATCCGTAAACTGTCTTTATTTGCAGAAAATCTACCTTTTAAAAAATCTATCAAGTTATTAGACGATTGGCCTGATATTGGCCGTTTGATAGAAGAACAGACCGTACGCTACTAATACTGAACCCGAAAGTACCCCTAATGGTGAACCCTTACTTTGTTCACAACTTCGTTGCCAGCACTCAACTTTACGTCGTTAACAGGTTGCCAATCGTATCCGTTGGTTGGTTGATGCCGGTTTGCTGGCTATTGCTGGGCCTGGGCGTTACGTTCGGACAGGACCCGCAAACGCCGACGCCTAACCGGCGCGGAGCTACCGGTCGACGTCAGCAGGCAGCCGCCGATTCAGCCAGAGCAGAAGCACGTCGGCGTGCTGTTATGCGCGCTGATTCAATCAAGCAGGCTGTTCAGGAACGTAACGATAGCATCCGGGCGGCACGTAGTGCCAATCGTCGGCCAACCGTTAACTGGCCCGACCGGCGCGCCACGCGATTCTCAGAACGACCGTCTAAGTCTCCGTTTATTCTCCGTGACCCGAAAGGGGTGTCAACCGACTTCCGGCTCGACCCGGAGGGGCGTGTTGCGGTTACCGAACGCGTTCGGGCGGGGGTATCATTATCGGGTGCCCCTTTACCGAATAGCGTACAGGGACGGTCGCCGATTGGCGTACCGGGCAGCACCACCACAACGCCCGGCTCACCGTTTCCCGATGCGGCCGCTCCGAGCACTACGCCACCGGGTACTATCTCGCCCGGCATACCCGCACCGGGTTTGGCTTTGCCGCCCTCGCAGTATGGTCTGCCGTACCGACCCGCCGAAACAATTCCATTTTCGACTTATAATCAGCTTCAGAACCAGCGCGTTGAGCAAAGTCTATGGCGCGAATACGGGGCTCGGCGGGATGGACAAAGTGCGATTAGCGGCCGTGGTCTGGCTCCTAAGCTGGAACTGCCGCCCATTATCGACCGGCTGTTCGGGGGGAGTCAGGTAGACTTTAAACCCAACGGTTTTGTCACGCTCGACTTTGGTTATCTCTACCAGTTTATCGACAATCCAGTTATTCCCGTTCGGCAGCGCCGAAACGGGAATTTTATATTCAACGAGCAGATCAGTATCAATTTTAACGGTAAGATCGGCGAGAAACTAGGCGTACTGGCGAATTTTGATACTAAAGCCGCCTTCAACTTCGAGAATGCCTTAAAGGTGAACTACCGGCCGGGAGGTGGCCTACCGGCGTTAGGTTCTGGCCAGGGGCTGCCGAATTTGCCTAACCTGCCCAGCGCTCCCGACCTGCCGGGTGTTCCCGGCGTAAACGGGACAACACCCGGCCTACCCGGCTTCACCCCGCAGAACGAGAGTATCCTACAGGGGCTCGAAGTAGGAAATATTAGCTGGGCGGTAAATAGTCAGCTGATTCCGGGTGTACAGAACTTATTCGGTATCAAAACCCAACTGCGGTTCGGTCGCCTGAACGCTACGGTAGTGGCTTCACAACAGCGTTCCCGCAAGGCCGAGATTGTATTGCGCGGAGGCACTTCGAACCGCCCGTTCGAAATTCGGGCGGACCAGTACGACGAAAACCGGCACTTCTTCCTGTCGCAGTTCTTCCGGGCGCGGTACGAGTCATCCCTGCGTTCGTTGCCGCAGGTAACGTCGGGCATCAACGTAACTCGCGTGGAAGTCTATGTGACGAATCGAACCAACACCACCGAGTCGCTACGTAACATTGCCGGGTTTCAGGACCTGGGCGAAGGCAATCCATATAGCCAGCAGAATCCGGCGGTTCAGCCTTTCTCGCGGAGTAACCTGACGCCAACGGCCAATGCGGCCAATGGCCTCTTCGAAAAACTAACGAGTAACTCCACCAACCCTTTTCGACAGGTTGACCGGGCTAACGACGTCCTGACGAGCACGTTCAATCTGGCGAAAGGAACCGACTACGATCTGCTCAGGGGCGCCAAACGGTTAACGGATCGTGACTATAAACTTCAACCCGAACTCGGCTATATTTCGCTGGTAACGCCCCTGCGTAACGACGAGATCCTGGCCGTAGCCTACGAGTACACCTACCAAGGTCGACGGTATAAAGTAGGGGAGTTGACGGAGGATTATCAGGCTCGTCAGGATAATGAAGTGCTGGTATTGAAGCTGTTGAAATCAGCCACGTTACGTAATAATCTTCAGTTGCCGATGTGGGATCTGATGATGAAAAACATCTACTCGCTTAATACAGCGCAGATTAGTCGGCAGGGTTTTCAGTTACGGATTGTTTATAAGGACGACATTACCGGGATTGATAACCCCAACTTACAGGAAGGGCGACGTGTGCAGAACCGTCCGCTGGTGCAGGTGTTCAACATGGACCGGCTCAATCAACAACTGGACGCGCAACCGGATGGCAATTTCGACTACGTGGAAAACATAACGGTCGATAGCCGGTTCGGGAAGATAATTTTCCCGGTGCTGGAGCCATTTGGGTCATATCTGGATCGTCAGTTTGATCCCGACGAAACCAATCTGAAATCTAAATACGTCTTCAATCAGCTATACCGCACCACGCTGGCCGATGCTCAGCAGGTAGCTGATAAGAACAAGTTTTTCCTGCGGGGATCATTCCAGTCCGGAAATGGTCAAGAAGTGGCTTTACCTTATGGCGTTAACGAGCAATCGGTGCAGGTAACCGCGGGTGGCGTACCGCTGATGGCGGGTCAGGACTACGTGTTCGAAAGCCAGACGGGGCGGCTACGCATCACCAACGAAGGGGTTACCAACTCGGGCCGCGAGATTCGCATTAGTTATGAACAGCCGGATTTATTTCAGAATCAGATCCGGTCACTGATTGGAACCCGTCTGGATTATGCCATCAACCGGGACGTAAGCGTTGGGCTGACGGCCATGCACATGAAGGAAACCCCGGCGGGTTACCTGACGCGCGTAGCCATTGGCAACGAGCCGGTTAACAACACCATTCTCGGCGTTAACGCCAGCATTCGGAAAGATGCGCCGGGCCTAACGCGTCTGCTGGATAAGCTGCCCATTGTCCAGACCAAAGAACTGTCGACAATTCAGTTTACAGGCGAAGTGGCACAACTGTTTCCGGGGACAAACCAGCGCGCCCGCAGCGACAGTTATCTCGATGACTTTGAGGCCGCCCGGACCATCTTCGATTTAACCCGTCAACCTACTCGCTGGCGACTAGGCACTACCCCGCAGCAGTTCCCGCAGGGCTCATTCCAGAACCCACTCGAATCGGCCTTTAACCGGGCTCGTATTTCCGTCTATTCCGTCGACCCGAGTTTGTATACGCCTGGTTCGCTGGGCGCGGTCTCGAACGTTGACCCCGATGATGCTAATGCGCACGTCTACGAGCGGTACTTCCTGCCGACAGATCTGTTTCCTGGCCGGTCGGCGCGCCCCGTGCAGCTGCCCGAAAGCATTCTGGACGTATCGTACTTCCCGAGTGAGCGGGGGATGTACAACTACAACCCCAACCTGACGGCAGCCGGTTTGCTCCCGAACCCAAGACGTAATTTTGGCGCGGTAACCCGCGCGATTGCATCGGATATTGACTTCGATAATGCCAACGTCGAGAACGTTACGTTCTGGCTGATGGACCCGTTTGTACCGGGGGAGGCCGGAAAAATTCGGGCAGGTACTGGTGCCGGTCAGATCTTCGACAATACCGGTCGTACGCAGGGCGGTAAACTGGTTTTTAACCTAGGCGATATTTCAGAAGATGTTATTAAAGACAGCCGATACCAGTTCGAGAACGGCTTTAACAACGTAGATTCGACAAACCGCCAACTGGGTACGGAAACAACCGCCTGGGGTCGCGCGCCCTTGCAGCAGTTTGTTACCAATGCGTTTCAGAGTGGTCTGCGCGACCAGCAGGATATTGGTCTGGACGGACTCAGCAGCCGCCAGAACGCCGACCCGGCGACGAGCGAGCAGCAATTCTTCCGAGATTACCTGAACACCGTCCGGACGCGGGTAACAGACCCCGCAGCGTTGGCTGACATTGAGCAGGACCCCTCAAACGACGATTTTAGATTTTATCTGGGCGAAGAGGCCGATCAGCAGAAATATATTGTGGCGCGGTACAAGCGGTTCATGGGTATGGAGAACAACTCGCCCGAAAATGTATCGGCAAGCCAGTTCTTAACTCCGGCCTCAACCACCTTGCCCGACATCGAGGACCTGAACATCGATAATACCATCAACGACAATGAAGCGTATTACGAGTATGAAATTGATCTTCAGCCCGGTAAGCTGGAGGTAGGGCAGCGGTACATCGTGGATAAAGTATCGGTGCCAACACCCGGTGCGCCCGGTGGAGTTGTTACGTGGTATCAGTTCCGGATTCCGGTTCGGGAGCCGTTGCGTAAAGTTGGGAGCATCAATGGCTTTAAGTCGATCCGATTCATGCGGATGTACCTGACCGATTTTGCCGATCCGGTTGTCCTGCGCTTCGCCCAGTTACAGATGGAGGCCAATCAGTACCGGAAGTATACCGGTGACCTGACCCAGCGCGGCTTGCAGGAAGTTCCCGAGCCGTACGACGCTAACTTCACCGTTTCGACAGTCAATATCGAAGAAAACAGCGGAGCCGATCTATCGACTCAGGGGGGCAGCAAATACGTGTATCAGGTACCGCCGAACTATGAGCGGGACCGCGACTTCACGCAGGTGAGTACCGTTCAGCTGAACGAACAATCCATGCGGTTAAGCGTAACGAACCTCCGCGACGGCGATTCGCGGGGCGCTTTCCGAAACACGAACTTTGACCTTCAATTCCGGAAGCAGCTAAAAATGTTCGTGCACATGCACAATCCGGATAACGAAAGCGGTCAGGTGTCGGCCTTCGTTCGCCTGGGTACGGATTATACCGACAACTATTACGAAATCGAAATTCCGCGTCTGCGCGCTACGCCCGAAGGAAATCGGTCTGCAGAAGAAGTATGGCCGGTGGATAATGAACTCGACCTTGCGCTCGAGGAATTGATCAATCTGAAAGCCGATCGGAACCGCAACCTGAGTCGGCGAACGTCGCTGCCCTTCTCGCTCTCGTCCGCCAACGGACGCTATATCCTGACGGTAGTCGGTAACCCGGATTTAAGTTCGGTGCAGTCGATCATGATTGGCGTGCGGAACCCGAAGATTCCGGGTGATGGCGAGCGGGCGAAGACATTTACGATTTGGGTGAATGAACTCCGGGCCAATGGCTATGACCAGCATGCCGGGATAGCCGCCATTGGTGCGCTGAACATGAAACTGGCGGATCTGGCTACAGTCACCGCTTCGGGCCGCATCACGACCTTCGGCTTCGGAGGTGTACAAACAAAAATTGGCGAACGATCCCGGGAAACAACATCAGAGTTCGGGTTGTCGTCGGCGATTTCGGTGGATAAGTTTATGCCTGCCAACTGGGGGCTGCGCATTCCGCTGTACGTAAACTACGATCACCGGAATGTTGATCCGCACTTTAATCCGCTTGATCCCGATACGCCCCTAGAAACGTCGTTGTCGACCTTACCCGAAGGGCTTGAGCGCGACAACTACCGCCGATTAGTGCAGGACAACACCACCCGGCGCGGGTTCAATTTCTCGAATGTTCGGAAGGTAAAGGTGAATCCAAACGCCAAAGCGCACTTCTGGGATATAGAAAACTTTGCGTTTACGTATGCGTTCAACGACACCAAACGGACGAACATCTTAACCGACGAATATCTGCAGCAGCAGTACCGGGGCGGCATTGCCTATACCTATGCGGCCCAGCCGAAAGCGTTTGAGCCGTTCCGAAATAAAGCTTCCTTCGAGGCTCCGTATTTACGTTGGCTCAAAGACTTTAACCTGACATTGCTGCCCTCACTGGTGTCGATTCGTACGGACCTAGACCGCAGCTTTGTTAAAACCCAGCTTCGCTCTTCGGATCTGACTACCAACGGGATTATACCCCAGTTTGAGAAATATTTCCTCTTTAACCGGTATTACGACCTGACCTGGAACCTGACGCGCAGCCTGGTGCTTACGTACCACGCGCAGGCGAACGCAGTCATTGATGAACCGGCGGGCGACATTAACACCAAAGCCAAACGGGATTCAATCGTCAACAGCCTGAAACATTTGGGGCGAATCAAGAATTTTGTGCAGGACATTAAGGCAACGTATCGACTGCCGCTGGACAAGATTCCGCTGCTCGACTGGATCGCTGCCGACGCTGTGTATGGCGTAGGGTATCAGTTCCAGGCAAACTCATTCGGTATTGCCGATACGCTTGGCGTGCCATTTGGGAATGTACTACGTAATAATCGGGAGCGAGGTATAACTGGCCGCGTCGATCTGATCCGGTTGTATAACAAAATTCGATACCTGCGCTTTGCAAACACACCAGCCCCCGTTCGGAAGAACTTTGCCCGAAACCCCGGCGACATTGAAGAGATTGAACGTGGGGAAAGTAAGGTGCTGAAGAACTTTACACGGGCTCTGCTGACCGTTCGTGGAATCAACTTCTCGTACACGGTGCAGGAATCTACAATTCTGCCGGGCTTTCTGCCGACGCCAAAATTCTTCGGACTCGATCAGAACAACGCGCCTGGTCTCGGCTTCGTACTGGGCAGTCAGGAGCGAACTATTCAGGAGCGGGCGGCCAGCAAAGGATGGCTCACGCCGAGTACAGTTTTGAACACGGCTTTCCAGCAGAGCTTGTCGAAAAACTTCAGTGCGCGAACAACGCTGGAACCGTTCAAAGATTTCCGGATGCAGGTCGAGTGGCGTCTGACTCGTACGGATGCGTATCAGGAATACTACCGGCCAGGGGCGCTGGGTGGACCTTTCGAAACGCAGTCGCCGGTACGTAACGGCCAATTCAACATGTCGTTCTGGTCGTTCCGTACTGCCTTCATCGGCTTACGGGATAACAATACGTCTCCAATTTTTGACAAGTTTGAGAGTTATCGTCAGTACTTCATCGATAAACTCACAGCGGCCAATCCGGAAAAGCGGGGAACGTACGACAACCGGTCGCAGGATGTTCTGATTCCGGCCTTCTTCGCGGCTTATAGTGGTCAGCCAAAGGAAAAAGCGCAGCTTTCGCCATTCTACAACTTCCCGCTGCCCAACTGGCGGATCGACTACAACGGTTTGTCAGGGCTTAATTTTATTCGGAACCGGTTCAGCGCGTTTACAATTACGCATAGCTATACTTCGAACTATAGCGTCGGTAACTTTATTTCGAACCTGGAATATGGAGCCGCTTACGTCAATTTATCGGTGCAGGGCTACCCGATGGCAGCTTCTGTGAATCAGCTTAATCAGTTCATTCCGGTATTTGCGATGAGTACCATCACCATGTCGGAGAAGTTTGCGCCGATGTTGGGCGTTCAGTTCCAGACCAAGAGCCGGATCAGCGGGCGGCTGGAATACAACCAGAGCCGCGACGTAGCGCTGAATCTGTCGAACGCGCAGGTAGCCGAACTGACCAACAAAGACTTAACGGCCTCGGTTGGTTTCACCCGGCAGAACGTCCGGATTCCGTTCCGGATCAACGGTGCGTATAAACGGCTGAAAAACGACCTGACCTTTTCCTGTAACCTGACGTTACGTGATACCCGCGCTATTCAGCGGAAGCTGGACGCCGAACAGATCGTGACCGCTGGTAACGTGAACTTCCAGCTGCGTCCGCAGGTGAGTTATATCGTGAGCCGTCGCCTGAACTTCAACTTCTATTTCGACCGTACGTTTAACGATCCGCTCGTGTCGAACTCGTTCCGCCGGGCTACTACGTCGGGTGGCGTTCAGGTGAAATTCAACCTGGCCGAGTAGGTTCTCGATTCCCCACTAACATTTTTTCAGGTTCATGGTTGATTACAGAAACGCTTTCCTGTAATCAACCATGAACTACAATCAATTAGGGAATACCGGCGTACTGGTGTCGGAGATCTGTCTGGGTACGATGACGTTTGGGGGTGAAGGCCATTGGAAGGCCATGGGTACGCTCCAGCAGGACGCCGTAAATGACATCGTGAAGACGGCTGTTGACAACGGCATCAACTTCATCGACACGGCAAACGTCTACTCGTTTGGTCAGTCGGAAACGCTGCTAGGGCAGTCGATAAAATCGCTGGGCCTGTCGCGTGAGGAATTGGTTATTGCTACCAAAGTAAGAGGCCGGATGGGACCCGGCAAAAATCAGGTGGGCTTAGGCCGGTTGCAGATCATGCAGCAACTGGACGACAGCCTGAAACGCCTGCAACTGGATCATGTCGATCTGTACCAGATTCATGGATTCGATGCCATTACACCCCTTGAAGAGACCATGCGTGGGCTCGAAGACGTAGTACGTAGTGGCAAGGTTCGCTATATCGGCTGCTCGAATCTGGCGGCCTGGCAGGTGATGAAAGCCAACGGTATTGCCGATAAATACGGCTGGTCGAAGTTCATCTCGACGCAGAACTATTACTCCATCGCCGGGCGAGATCTGGAGAACGAGCTTGTGCCGATGGTGCAGGATCAGGGTATGGCCATTCTGCCCTGGAGCCCGCTGGCTGGTGGATTCCTGTCGGGCAAGTATACCCGCGACAACAAACCTGCCGACGACTCGCGTCGACTCGCGTTCGATTTTCCGCCCGTTAACCAGGAAAAAGCCTACGACATTATCGACGCCATGCAGACGATTGCCGAAGCGCATGGCGTGTCGGTAGCTCGTATTGCGCTGGCCTGGGTGCTGGCCAAGCCGGGGGTAACCAGCGTGATCATTGGCGCGAAAAACACCGATCAACTGCTGGACAACATCAAAGCTGCTGAACTGAGTTTAACCACCGAGCAGCTCACCGAGCTTGATGCCATCAGTGCTACGCCTAAACCGTATCCGCAATGGATGATCGAACGCCAGGGAAATGATCGGCTCGCCCCCGCTAACTTCGCGCCGAGTCAGCCGACAACCGCGGCCAAATAAGGTAACCGTCTACAGAAGCGCTAAGAGAATACTGCTTGCAAATCCGGTGGCGGGTACCGTATTTTGTAGATACAAACTAATTCCCCCATAATGAATTTTCCCGCAGAACTGAGTTATACGCAGGACCACGAGTGGATTCGACTGGACGAAGACGGTACCGCCGTTATTGGTATTACGGACTTTGCTCAGCATGAGCTAGGCGACATTGTCTACATCGATGTAAATACCGTTGGCCAGTCGCTGGGTAAAGGCGATGTGTTCGGGTCGGTAGAGGCCGTGAAAACGGTATCTGATCTATTTCTGCCCATTGAAGGAGAAGTGCTGGAACTGAATACGGCCATTGAAAAATCGCCTGAACTGCTCAACAGCGATCCTTACGGTGAAGGTTGGATCATTAAACTAAAGCCAGCCAATCCTGACGATAAGGATGGCCTGCTGACCGCCGACGCCTATCAGGATCTGGTGGGTGCCTGATGCATATCCGTCAATACTAATCAAGGCTCCGGTAGGGGCCTTTTTTTTAGAACTTCCTCATTCAATGCCTCTTTTTACAAGGAAAAGGGCAGTCATTTATGCAACTTCTGATCCGTTCCGCCCGTATTGTTGATAGCGCTTCGTCGTTTGATGGGCAAACAGGTGATATTTTTATTGAAAACGGTCTGATTCGTCAGATTGGCCAAAACCTGAGCGTTGACGAAGGGACTCGCGTTCTGGACGTACCAAATCTGCACGTATCGCCAGGCTGGGTTGATATGCGGGTGTTGGCCCAGGACCCTGGCTTCGAGCATAAAGAAGATTTAACCAGCGTTTGTCAGGCGGCCGCAGCGGGGGGCTTCACCGACATTGCCGTATTGCCGAACACCTCACCCGTTATCGACGCGAAGGGCACGCTCGGCTACGTACGCCGAATGGCCGAAGGCCAGGCAGTACGTGTCCACGTAATTGCCGCCATCACTAAGAAAGCCGCCGGGGAGGATTTTACGGAGATGATCGACTTGCACCAGGCCGGAGCGATTGCGTTTTCGGATGGTACTCATCCTCTACAAAACCCTGATCTGCTGCTCAAAACCTTGCAGTATCTTCAGCCAATAAACGGTTTGCTGATGAACCGCCCCGAAGAAATGCTCCTGACTCGGTTTGGGCAGATGCACGAGGGCGTTCAGAGCACGCTGCTGGGGCTTAAAGGAATGCCCGCGCTGGCCGAAGAGCTCATGGTCGAACGCGACCTTCGCCTTCTCGACTACGTACTGGGTAGCGGTCAGGATGCCGGGTTTACCCAGAATAAGAGCAGTGCGCCTTTGCCATCGGCACTCCACTTTTCAACGATCTCGTCGGCTCGGTCGGTCGAACTGATCCGTCAGGCCAAAGAAAAGGGAATGCCGGTCAGTTGCGACGTAGCGGCTCATCAACTGGTGTTCGATGACTCGGCGCTGGCTGGCTTCGACACCAATCTGAAAGTAAACCCACCCTTCCGCAGCTCCGACGACGTAGCTGCCCTCTGGGCGGGGCTGGCCGACGGCACTATCGATGCCATCGTGTCTGACCATTCTCCGCAGGATGCAGAAAGTAAGAACCTCGAATTCGATCAGGCGGAGTTTGGAATCACTGGACTCGAAACGGTATTCAGCGCGGTGATGACCCACAATCGGGATTTATCGCTGACACAAATTATCGATGCCTTAACGACCCGGCCCCGGCAGATTCTGCGTTTACCGACCGTTCATATCGCCGAGGGGCAGCCCGTTAGTCTGACCCTATTCGATCCGGCTGGAAACTGGGACTACACACGTACACAGTCAAAATCTGTTAATTCTCCCTTTTTAGGCCAGACACTCACTGGCCGTGTTATCGGAACGGTGCATCAAGGGATGCTTATTCATACTTCATGAAAGCCATTATCGCTTATTTCAGCCACCCCCTGTTAAAGATCCCGCTGCTGGCCGGATTGATTACGGGCGTGTTGTGCTTTGGTTATTTTCTGGCGTTATACGCCCTCGGCATACCTGCTTTAGGGAATATCCGGGTGCTTGACTTCGGTATCCACATTATCGTCATGATTGGCACGATATGGTATTATCGAAAAACGATTGGCCAGGGCCGGATGCACCTTTGGGAAGGTATCACCATCGGATACGTATTGAATACCGTAGCGGCTCTGATCACCGGCTGGCTTATTTACCTGTTTGTGACCCAGATTGATCCGGGTGTGTTCACGGAGTACGTCGCCAACTCGAAGAAACTACTTTTGGAAGGTAAGAAACAGATTGTCGATCAGTTTGGGCCGGAAACGTTTCAGGACCAGTGGAGCAAGGTGAGCACCATGCAGCCCGGCGTTTTACTGCCCGATGAATTGACCAAGAAAACGGCGTTGGCTGTATTGCCCGTTCTGATTATATCGCTCATCTTCCGTAAGCAAGACTATAGTGTCTTAAACCCCTAACCGATTATGAATGATACACCATCTACAGCTCGCGTTGCGCTTAAGTGGGGACTGATCACCGGGCTTGGCCTGGTTGTTTACTCCATTATTCTGTACACCCTCGACCTGACGACCATTCCCTGGCTAGGGGCTCTGATCTACGTACTGCTGATTGTCGGCCTGATACTGGGTATGCGGGAGTACCGTTCCGCTAACGAAGGGTATATGACTTACAGCGAGGGCCTGACCGTGGGGGCGCTCCTGTCAGCAATTGCCGGATTTTTGTCGTCGGCGTTTTCTGTGTTTTACACAACCATCATCGATCCCGGTTTTCAGGAAAGGCTGTATGACCAGATGCGCGAGCAGATGGAGGAACAGGGCAAGCTGTCCGATGAGCAGATTGACAGCATGATGGAAATGACCCAGAAGTTCCAAGGCCCGGGCATCACGTTTTTCTTTGGTATATTCTGGTTCGTCCTGGTTGGGGTTATTCTGTCGCTGATCATTGCTGCGGTTATGCGTAAAAACAAGAATAATCCGTTTGATTAACAACAGGCGTGCTGCTAAGAAGATGCTACGTAGGCATCCGCAGGTAACGTACTGATACGTATTGATTGATCTTACCTGACTACCGTGCTGGCTATCTTTCGCAAAGAAATTAATCAGTTCTTCTCGTCGCCCATCGCCTATATTATCATGGGCGTATTCCTGACAGCCGTAGGGTTGCTATTGTGGGTGTTTCCGGATACGAGTCTGCTCGAAAACGGATACGCCGATATGGGCACATTTTTTAACCTGACGCCCTACGTCATGCTGTTTTTAGTGCCTGCCATTACCATGCGTTCGATTGCTGATGAGGTCCGGTCGGGCACCCTCGAGTGGCTGTTGACAAAGCCCGTCAGCCGGTGGGGCGTAGTGGCCGGTAAGTTTCTGGCGAGCTGGCTGCTGGTAGTCCTGACGCTGCTGCCAACGCTGGTCTATTACGTTACGCTCTATCAACTCGGCACTCCGGCCGGCAATATCGATTCGGCAGGTGTTTTCGGCTCCTACATAGGCTTGATACTCCTCGGCGGAGTGTTTGTCGCCATTGGTTTGTGGGCTTCGTCGCTCAACGACAATCAGGTTGTTGCGTTTGTCCTGGGCGTATTTTTCTGCTTTCTGTTTTACGTGGGGCTGAGTGCACTGGCTGGCTTATTTGGAGCAAGCGACGTTGGTTATTACGTATCGTATCTGGCTTTGGATGAACAGTACCGTGCGTTAGGACGGGGGCTGGTCGATTCGCGGAATGTCGTTTATCTGCTTAGCCTGATGATTCTCTTTATCCTCTTAACTGCTAACCGGCTCAAGCCATGAATACCCGCCTTATTGATAAGACAAAATTGGTTTACTACCTGGCCGTAGGCTGGACAATCGTTCTGTTTATCGGC
Organism: Spirosoma knui; assembly: GCF_054780635.1. Taxonomy (NCBI): domain Bacteria; kingdom Pseudomonadati; phylum Bacteroidota; class Cytophagia; order Cytophagales; family Cytophagaceae; genus Spirosoma; species Spirosoma knui. The sequence continues at coordinate 362,854 of NZ_BAAGVY010000001.1, forward strand.
TGTTCGCTACCAGGCAATGAGTTACCTGACCTATCGTCGAACCGCGATAAGTGGGTGCATATTGCCATATTTCTGCCGTTTGGCCTACTGTGGCGCGTAGCGGGGCGGCCGGTTGCTTGGGTGTTTATTACCGGGGCCCTTTATGGGTTGCTGATCGAGATCTGGCAGGGGATAATGCCCATCGGCCGCTCCTGCGATTTGTACGACGCCCTGGCCGATGCGGTCGGAACCGTCGTTGGAATCGGCTTAGCCTGGGTGCTGGCCAAATCCGTAAAAATATAGGGTTGTTACGTCAGTAGAACGCTCAACTACGCAACAACCCTGTTGAGTTTGGTCAGGCTCGGTACCGACTCGACTGTCGAATCTGCTGAGCAAGCGTTAGGTTTACAGAAAGAGCTACCTTTATATGTCGTAGGTAAAGGCTTTTCGGAGAACCTCCAGACTTTTGGGAACGGCTACATTAGGGTCTTCTTTGCCTTCGAACTCTAACGATACAAACCCTTTATAATTCGCTTTCTGGAATATTTTGCCGATCCGCGGGTAATCCATGTCCTTATCATGAAAAGTACCCCCGCCATAATACGTTTTTGCCTGAACGATGGTGGCATAAGGCGCTAGTCTTTCGAGTCCGGCGTACGGTTCTCCGACAAAGTTGCCTGTATCTACGTTCAGTCCCATAGCGGGTGAACTCTTCAGTGCATCATAAATCCGGAGTAGATAATCGGTGTTAGAAGACAAGCCCCAATGATTTTCTAAAGCCAGGGTTACGCCCGCCTTTTCCGCATAGGCCAGGCATTCGCCCATGCCTTCGATGACCCATTTAATGCCATCTTCATCGGTATAACCGGCAATAGGCGGTTCGATACCTGTCTGATAATAGTCCGTTTTAATCTTGTTTTTCACCGTGCCCCAGCTTCCGGTATTCATCCGAACGCAGGGAATACCCATCTGGGTAGCAATATTTATGCATTTGACCGTGTGGGTAATATCCGCTTTACGCTTATCCGCGTCCGGCTGAAGGAAATTCTGGTGAATCGACAAGAGGGGGAGGGCAAGTCCGCTATCCAAAGCCATTCGCTTCAATTTATTTTGATACGCGATGGATTCGTCTGCCATTTGTCTGTGCAGGACTTCAACGCCGTCAAAACCCAGCCGGGCCGCTTCTTCAATCACCTTTTCAATGGGAAACTTCTGGGGCGTGAAATGCCAGTACGAATAACTGGAAACACTGATCGGAATTCGGCGGGTGGCGGTTGTCTTCGGTTTTGCTTCGACGTTCGGAGATTGTTCCAACAGCAAAGCCGTTCCAAACAAAGATGATTTTTTGAGCCATTCCCGCCTTGAATTAGTATCAGAACTAGGCATAAGTAGTAGATAGTTAAGGGTTGACGTAAAGCGATTCAAGCTACTTAAAGTTTAAGTAGAATGGATAATCTCCTATAAATTTTGAATACGGCAATCGTGATGTGCGTACTTTATACTACGTAACAAGGAGAGAATTCTGACCGATGACAAAGAGGACGGGTTAAAAGCGATCACGTTCCTGATTTTAAATGGATTGGATCAACGGCTCTCTACTCGCAGTTCCAGTACATTGCTCGGATTAACTTACTTACGAAAGTTTGCGTAACCTATTTGTCTCAAAAACGTTGTAACCTCTTTAGCTAAACTTTTACAGCCGGTAATTACGTCCAATACGCTCACGCATGGCTAAAATCAGGGCTGTAGGCTAAATGTCATTATTAACCCAAGGAGGTTTAGGAAAAAATCACCAATTTGACCGCTCAAACCATTGATTGTTATGCACATTGGATTTATTGGCTTAGGCAAGATGGGATTCAATCTCGTCAGTAATTTAGTCCGTCACGGTCACACGGTTGTCGGCTATGACATTAACGAGACTTTGGTCGAAGCCATCAAAACAGAAGGCGCACAGGGCGTTACCTCATTGCAGGACCTGTACAATGCCTTGCCCGAAAAGCGTGTTTTATGGCTGATGATTCCGGCAGGTCCGCTTGTCGATAACGTAATTGAACAACTCCTGCCCATTATGCAGGCGGGAGACGTAGTGATTGACGGTGGTAACTCGCATTACCAGGATTCGGTACGTCGCCATACGTACCTGAAAGAAAAAGGAATCGGTTTCCTGGACTGCGGTACCAGTGGCGGCATTAGCGGGGCGCTCAACGGGGCCTGCACGATGGTAGGCGGAGATGCGGACGTAATCGAGCCGCTACACCCTGTGTTCCGGGATATTTCGGTCGAAGACGGCTACCTCTATACCGGTCCTGCGGGTAGTGGTCACTTCACGAAGATGGTGCACAACGGTATAGAGTACGGCATGATGCAGTCTATTGCCGAGGGATTTGAAGTATTACAGAAAAGTCAGTTTCCGTTCGACTTCGCGGCCGTTGCTAAGATGTGGGGGCACGGATCGGTGATTCGGGGCTGGTTGATGGAGCTAACCGAAAATGCCTTCCGGAAAGACGCTAAGCTGGACGAAATCAAAGGACGGATGTTCTCGTCGGGTGAGGGCAAATGGACGCTTGAAACGGCGCTCGACCTCGGCGTACCGACGCCCGTTATTGCGCTTTCGCTGATCATGCGCTATCGGTCTTTGCAGGACGACACCTTCACGGGTAAAGTGGTTGCTGCACTCCGGAATGAGTTCGGCGGCCACGCGGTTGAGAAAAAATAATTTAATTGTATCAAGGTTTCATTCAATCTTCTTATCTTTTCATCGTTCTTTAGAAAGGGAAGGGTTTAGGCAGTTTCGATTGTCCTCCATAGCGCAATCGAAACAGTCTGAACCCTTCTCTATGTTTCTCATAAACCGTATCCGCTTGTATGAAAGTATTAGGCACTATTCAAGACCCCATTTTCCGGGAAAAACGCTACAACAGGATTGAGCAGTTTTTTTTACGCTACATCAAGGATGAGCGGGATCTGCCGTTTGTGTTCCTCTCGATTCGTATCAGTCTAGTGTTGATTCCGCTGAGTGTGCTTTTGTTTATGCCGTTTGTAACGGGCTGGGTCTGGTGGACAGTAGCTGCCGTTCACTTCTATGTCAGCAATTTTGTTTTTAAAGGACCTTTCGGTTTAATGCTGCACTGCACTAGCCACCGGCCATTTTTTAAACCGGAATACGGCTGGATGAATAATTATCTCCCCTGGATTGTAGCGCCGTTTTTTGGGCATACGCCGGAAACCTATTATAGCCATCACATTGGCATGCACCATCCGGAAAACAATCTGGAAGATGACGAAAGCAGCACAATGGCTTACCAGCGGGACAGCTTTCGGAGCTTCCTGGCCTATTTCGGGCAGTTTTTCGTGCGAGGTGTCCATGACCTGCTTACGTATCTGCGCTGGAAGAAACGGCCGAAGCTCGCTAAACGCGCCTTGATTGGTGAGATCACCTTTGGTATTATCTGCCTCGGACTGCTGTTTATAAACTGGCCTGCCACGGTACTGGTATTCCTGCTGCCGCTATTTATTTATCGCTTCATTGCCATGTTGGGCAACTGGACGCAGCACGCCTTTGTGGACTTCGAAGATCCGGGCAATGCGTATAAAAACAGCATTACGTGCATCAACGTCAAGTACAACAAAAAATGCTGGAACGATGGCTACCACATCAGCCACCACGTCCGCCCGGCGATGCACTGGACCGAGCATCCCGTCTTTTTTCAGAAGACACTCGATAAATACGCACAGAATCAGGCCATTATCTTTGACGGACTAGACTTTTTGCAGGTGTTTTTCCTGCTGATGCGGGGCCGGTACGATAAACTGGCGCATAACATGGTCAACGTAAACGGTACGTTCGCGGACGATGCCGATGCCATTGCCTTGCTGCGTCGGCGCACCCAACGCATCGTCGTCGCGCAACAGGTTGAGTTGGTTTAATACGTAATACCAAGTAGGGTACTTAGTTATAGGCTCCATCGACACGAGCCTCAATAATTCGTTGTACCTCAGTTGGTACGTTCGACAGAAAGTCGAAGCCCGTCAATTGTTCGATTGCATCAACGCTGGTCAGATAAGCCCGCCAGGGTTTATCGGCTGCGGATTGATTGTTGGGAATCATAACGGCAAGGACACGCGTGTTCGTTGATACCCGCGCGGCATCGTTCGAACCCGTTGGCAATACGACCATAACTTTCCAGAGCGTGGCCGGAACGGTCAATTTCCCGTTGGCCAGTGACTCCACATAGCCGTTCTGTCCGGTGCCTCCCGTTCCGGCGGTACCGGCAATTACGTATACTTCATTACCGCCCGTAGTTAGCTGGCGTTCGTAATCTTCCAAGTTTTTCCAGACTTCCCGGTTGTGGCGCGGAGCTTGTGGCACGATGTTGGTTAGAAGGAAGGTGGTAGCATTGTCTTCCGGTGAACCATCACGGTCGTCGGAAGGGCACAGGTGGCCCCGGTCAAAGCCCGTGTTTGTGTAGTCGGACGTCCGAACGGCGTACCAGCCGCTGGGTAGGGTAGGGTCAGGGCGAAAGTCGTTGGTTCGTCGGCTGTCACCTTTCCAGGCCGGGCTCAAATGCCAGCTTACCCAGTTCGCGATGCCCCGCTGGCGGTTGTAGGATAGGGCGTAGGCTGATTTTGTGAGCAGGTAATTGGCTGGGTCACTAACCGACGCTCTACTTGGATTACCCAACGTTAGATTGTCATCGCGCGTTGGTTCGGTTGAACCCGTACTTGCTGTTTTGGGCGTAGCAACGGGAGTGCAAGTCTGGATAAGTAACCCAATGCCTACAGAAAACGCAATAGTTTTAATTGTATGACCGATATGAATTGATTTTACTGACATTCTTACGGAACTTTACATCAAGTAAACTATCTAATAACTACTTTGTCTACCAAGATAGTGAGTAGCTGCAAAATTGACCTAAAATAAACAGAGTTCTCCGCTGTCATGGCCAAAAAAAAGCAACCAACCGGTCCCGGCCCAGAAAAACCTCGCCCGGTGGCCCCTAACCCTGCTTTATCTTCAACTACTGCTTCTTCCCGTACCAGTTCAGCCCGTGCTGCTGAAGCCGTTATGCGCCCACCCACGCGCCCAACGGCAGCAAAATCAGCCGACACGACCTCTTCATCCGATTTGCCGATCGATGAACGGACGGTGTTATGGTGGCCACCGGTGCTGCTGGCCCTTCTGGGGGCGTTGTTGTACGTCAATACGTTCGGCCACCAGTACGCGCTGGACGATATTGCGGCAATCGGGCAGAATTTATTCGTGAAAAAAGGTATCGCGGGTATCCCTGATCTGCTACGAACCGAATTCTGGCATTTCAGTAATATTTCGCTGGGGTACTATCGGCCTTTATCGCTGATTACGTTCGCTTTAGAGCAGGAGTATTTTAAGGACAATCCGAACATCAGCCACATGATCAATGCTGGTCTGTACGGACTGACCGGGCTGGTAACAGGCATCCTGTTGCAGAAATGGCTGCCGAATCAAATTATCCTGGCTGTACTGATTGGTGTAGTGTTTATGGCGCACCCACTCCATACGGAGATTGTCGCCAATATTAAGGGACGGGATGAGATTTTGAGCTTCCTGTTTATCGCGCTGATGCTATTAACGTATTGGCGCTATCTGGAAACAAAGCATTGGGCCTGGATTGTGGCCGCCTGCGTTTCGCTTTATCTGGCGTTTCTATCCAAAGAATCCTCAATTGTTAGCTTAGCCTTGATTCCGGCTATGCAGTACTGGTTTGCACGTCGGAACCTGTGGCAGTCGCTTATTAGTTTGTGGCCGTTCCTGATCGTTGCTGCTCTGTTTTTCTACCAGAAAAAGGTGATGATCGGCACACTTAGCGGTAATCCACCCGTTGACTGGGCGAACTATCCGTACGCGATCGAGAAAACGCAGAAGTCGACGATGTTCAAATTTTTTGAGTACTATCTGCGCCTGCTGATCTTACCCCATCCACTCGTCTATGACTACTCGTATAACGTAATTCCGTCGGGCAGCAAAGGCGATTTGTTGACGTGGGCTGGCTTCTTTACGTTGGTAGGGATGCTATGGCTTACCTGGAAAGGCTTTGTGAAACGGACGTTGTGGGGCTTTGGTCTGTTTTGGTTCTTTGTAACGATGACACCGGGCTTGGGCTTCATCTGGTTGCGGGGCGGTATCCTGGCCGAACGCTTTACGTATGCTGCAGTAATGGGCTTTGCGTTTGTCCTGATCTGGGCGTTACATAAATTGCTGGTTCGCAATCCGGAAGATGGTAGTAAGCCGCTGCTGGTTCGGTATGGGGCATTGCTGGCCCTGATGGCCGTTGTTACCGGACTGTACTCGTTCAAGACGGTGGTACGTAACCGTGATTGGGAAAATAACTTCATTCTCTTTAACTCGGCTTTGCCTTACGCACCGAACAGTTGTCAGGTTCAGCGGCACGTAGCCAACGAGTGGATTGAAAAGGGGCTGAAAGATCGGGCGAAAGCCGATTCGATCGCCAGCGTTACTAATGCGATTAAGCCGAAGCCGTCGATCGAGCAAATCAAGAAAGCGCAGGTGCTGATTGACACCAACATTGCCCATGCGAATAAGCACGGCCGCTGGGCGCTTGATCACTTGCAGGAGTCGACCCGTATCTATCCAAACTTCGGCGAAGCGTACTTCTCCATGGCGTACGTATTCCAGAAGATCATACCGAACGTAGACTCGGCTAAGCATTATTACAAGCAAACCATTCGGGCGGCTTCGGCGTACGCGCCGGCCTACAATAACCTTGGCGTTATCTATCAGGGAGAAGGCTTTACGCAGAACAACCGGCAGAAACTTGAGCTTGCGTCGTATTACTACAATCAGTCGATGATTGTGAATCCGGCGTATCAGGATGGACGTAATAATCACGCGAATCTGCTGAAGGCTACGGGGCTTGACGTCAGAACCTTACCTGATTCGATCATCAAAAAATACTAAGCCAACTCTATAGTCAAAACCCCGACCCTGATTACCAGGGTCGGGGTTTTTGTTGTTAGGAGCCGATTCGGAAATTTGCTGAGAAGTAGCGCTACCGGGTTTGAAGCAACGCGCGTAACGCTTCTTTGTTGGCTTCCGACTCAAAGATAGCGCGTACCGGAATTGAGAAGTCGGGCAGGGTTAAGGCCTTGATTGTGTCGTTGAGATGAAAATTGCCAACGGCGTCGAAGGCCATAAACTCTTCATCCAGTTGGAACTGTTCAACGGTTTGACGAGTAGGGTCAACTAGCCAGTATTCCCGAACGCCATGAGCTGCATAATCCTCATATTTAATTCCCCGGTCGCGTTTAGCGGTCGCTTTCGATAGAATCTCGACGACCAGATCTGGAGCCGGGTGCTGCATGGTGTCGTCAGTAAATGTATCGGCCACTTCCTTCCGCCAGTAACAAATATCCGGCTCATAGTCGTTGCGTGTAAGCGTAACCATCGCTTTCTCAATGTCAACTTCCCCTAGATCGTAAAATTGCATGTAAATACGTAATAAAGTGGCTAAGTTGCCACTCGCCCGTAGATGACGACGTTTAACGGGTGAGTGCATGATGACCTCACCATTGATGAACTCGGCCTTTACCTCATCCGTAAGCCACTCATAGAACTCCTGCCGACGTTTTTTCTCGTCGTCAAGCATGGCTTGAACCCGGTTGATGATCAGTTGAGCATCGGGTGCGTCAAGGAGTTCAGCAATTAATTCGTCGGCCATGATTCAGATTCGTTTACGAGTGAATATACGAAAAATCGTGTTATGCCGTACCGATCAACTCCTTCAGGATCTTCTGGGCGGCTATCGAAATAACGGTTCCGGGACCAAATATGCCTTTCACACCAGCATCGTACAGGTATTGATAATCCTGCGCTGGAATTACGCCACCCGCAATAACCATAATATCGTCACGACCGATGGCCTTTAGTTCATCGATCAGTTGGGGTACTAACGTTTTGTGGCCAGCTGCTAAACTGGATACGCCAACGATGTGTACGTCGTTTTCAGCGGCCTGGCGCGCTACTTCGGCCGGTGTCTGAAATAGGGGGCCCATGTCGACATCAAAGCCCAGATCGGCGAAACTGGTGGCAATAACCTTCGCGCCCCGATCGTGGCCATCCTGCCCCATTTTAGCCACGAGGATACGAGGACGACGGCCGTCCAGCTCCGCAAACTGGTCGCTCATCTCGCGCGCCAGCCGGAAGTTTTCGTCATCGGACACCTCCGCTGAATAGATGCCCGATACGGCCCGGATTGTTGCCTTGTGGCGGCCAAATGCTTTCTCCATAGCGTCAGAAATCTCCCCTAATGTGGCCCGGTGCCGAGCCGCTTCAACGGCCAGACTCAACAGATTACCGTCGCCAGTTTGTGCACACGTAGTAATGGCCGCCAGGGCGCTCTGGACCTGCTCATTGTTACGTGTCGATTTGATTTGCTGGAGCCGCCGGATCTGGGCTTCGCGAACGGCCTGATTGTCGATGTTGAGCAGTTCAATCGTGGTTTCGGAAGCTGGTTTGTAGCGGTTCACGCCAACGATTACGTCCTTTCCACCGTCAATCCGGGCTTGTTTTCGGGCGGCTGCTTCTTCAATACGTAATTTTGGGAGGCCTGTTTCAATCGCTTTGGTCATGCCGCCCAACTGCTCTACTTCTTCGATTAACGTCCAGGCTTTTTCGGCGAGTTCTTTGGTTAGGTATTCAACGTAGTACGAGCCTCCCCACGGATCGACCGCCCGCGTTACGTCGGTTTCGTGCTGTAGATACAACTGGGTGTTCCGGGCGATACGTGCCGAAAAATCAGTTGGTAACGCAATAGCTTCATCCAGCGAATTGGTGTGCAAGCTTTGGGTTCCGCCCAGTACCGCAGCCAGCGCTTCGATGGTCGTGCGTGCTACGTTGTTGAACGGGTCCTGCTCGGTGAGGCTGTAGCCCGACGTTTGGCAGTGGGTACGTAATGCCAGCGACTTGACGTTCTTAGGGGCAAACTGGTTGACGATCTTAGCCCATAACAATCGACCGGCCCGTAGCTTGGCGATCTCCATGAAGTGATTCATGCCAATACCCCAGAAGAACGATAGGCGGGGGGCGAAGGCATCAATGCTCATGCCCGCCCGTAACCCTGTTCGAATGTATTCCAGCCCATCCGCCAGCGTATAAGCCAATTCAAGCTGCGCCGGAGCCCCCGCTTCGTGCATATGATAGCCGCTGATACTGATGGAATTGAATTTAGGCATGTGGCGACTCGTATACGCAAAGATGTCGCCGACGATACGCATGGATGGTTCTGGCGGATAGATATACGTATTCCGCACCATGAACTCCTTCAGGATGTCGTTCTGAATGGTACCTGAAAGTTTTTCGGACGTAACGCCTTGTTCTTGAGCGGCCACGATGAAAAAGGCCATGATCGGCAACACGGCTCCGTTCATCGTCATCGACACCGACATCTGATCGAGTGGAATCTGGTCGAACAAAATTCTCATGTCCTCGACCGAGTCGATGGCTACACCCGCTTTGCCTACGTCGCCGACAACCCGCGGATGGTCGGAGTCATAGCCCCGGTGAGTAGCTAAGTCAAAAGCAACTGATAAGCCTTTCTGTCCGGCCGCGAGATTACGCCTATAGAACGCATTCGATTCTTCGGCGGTCGAGAAGCCTGCGTACTGCCGAATGGTCCAGGGCTGGCGAACGTACATGCTGGCGTAGGGACCACGCAGATAAGGAGGAATTCCGGCCGCATAGTTCAGGTGTTCAGCGGCCTGTAGGTCGACTTTCGTAAAACGCGGCTTTACCTTGATTCCTTCGGCGGTGGTAAATAATTTTACCGGGGTTGCTTGAGCCGTGTCGGCCGTCGGAACTAATTTATTGATGAAGTCAGGTCTCATGCTCTTACTCTAATTCGACTTTACTCAAACGATTCGGCTAATCGACGGTTTGGGAGGTCCGTATTGAATCCGGTACGGTTTTCCTGCTGTGTTACCGGGGTATTGCCTGCATCGAATCGAAACTTATTGACGCCGACAAGCACCTTACCGCTTTCAACAGCCTCAACTTTGGCCTGATACGACTTGTCAATTTCGCCGGGAATAAACCCATTTTCCATTGCTTTCGTATAGCCGCCCTGCTTCTCTACGTCAAGAAACAATGTCCAGGCGGCTGTGACAAGTTGGCTCGTTAAGATTTCGACGTAATACGAACCGGCAGCTGGGTCCGCCACCTTACCCAGATAGCTTTCTTCAGTCAACAGCAGGGATACGTTCCGGGCGATACGTTCTGAAAAGTCGCTCAGTGGCTCATGAGCACGATGGCCGAGTACCGTGTCGTACGGATGAATGGTAAGGACATCGCAACCGCCCATGACCGCTGCCATCGCTTCGGTCGTGGCCCGGAGCAGGTTCGTATAAGGTGTCGCGGTAGCGTCATAAAAGGTCGACGTTTGCGCGTGAACCATCACTGATACGTTTGATGTACCATAAGCTCCAATAAACCGTTGCCACAGGACACGTAACGCCCGCAATTTGGCAATCTCCATAAAGTAACTGGTGCCAACCGAAACCGAAATAAGTGTCTTTGGGGCAAATTCCTCGGCAATCAGTCCTGCCTCCGTCAGTTGATCGTACGCATCGGATAGCCGGGCGAATGTAAACGCTAACTCCTGGGTAGCTGTCGCTCCGGCATTGTGAAATGGGTGACTGTTTACGCAAACCGTTCGGAACTGGGGTGAACCTGCCAGTTGGCGCGTGATCTGGGCTGTGTCTGCGCTCACATCCGTTAATAATCCACCTTTTAATTGATACGGAGCCGCAGTTTGCAGTGCATGTATAAAGTCGAGGGTGTCATCTGCCACGCGAAAATAAACTGGTGTATCGCTAAGCTTAATCCCATCCAGCAACCGGCTTACATCGACCCGCTGAGGTAGATCGAGAACAAACGCATCGGCGCCATTACTTAGCGCAGTCCGCAAGGCTGTATTGTCAAGTATTTCGTTCGTAATGCGCCGTTCGGGCGCGTTGAGCCAGCCCGGTACCGCTTTCTGCGCATTCTGGATTTCAGTGAGTGGCAGATTCATTAGGTCGTCGGCAGTATAGTACGGTTCGACCGCAAAACCTTCCGGCGATGACCATCGCAGACTCTCGTAGGCATTTTCGTCTTTTAACTCAGCCCGGACCTGGGCTAACCAGGCCGATTTGTCGGCTGATGAAAATATGTTCTTAAAAAGCGGCTCCATCCTGCTTATGTCTCAATGTCTAGTAAATGTACTACTTTCTCTTTTTTTAGGCAAAATGGCGTTTGTAACGGCCTATGGCCCAATGCGATTGCATTATTCGAAGGGATTAGGCAGTCGCCTTGACGTTCTGTCCGAATCCCGTAATTTTAACAGGTTAAACGCCAAACGCAGGGAGAAGAACTAAAAAACGAAGGCTATAGCTGTGGCTCGGGCCGGATAATTAGCTACATTTGTCTCCCTTTTTTTGGACGTTACTCACCGTAATCAGTAAGTCAATTGTGAATGGAACGACCCCGCCAGGCATGCAACGCGAAGTAACAACGGTATGGAACCGCTGTCTGAACGTGATTCGGGATATTGTGCCCGAACAAAGCTTCAAGACATGGTTTGAGCCGATTGTTCCCCTTCGGCTTAACGGGAGTGTACTGACCATTCAGGTACCGAGCGAGTTCTTCTACGAATGGCTCGAAGAAAACTTCGTACACGCTCTCCGCAAAGCTCTCGATACGGCTATCGGCCGCGACGGGCAACTGGAGTATTCGATCATTGTCGATAAGGGAAATGAGCAGAACCGGCCCCTGACGGTCAACGTACCGACGACGAAAAGCCCGCAGACGGCCAAGCCGGACAACGTAAATCCGGATATTCTGAAAAGCCCGTTTCAGCTGAAAGACCTCGATTCCCTGACCCTGGATTCGTACCTGAATCCAACGTACACGTTCGACAATTACGTAGAGGGGGATTGCAACCGGCTGGCCCGATCAGCGGGTTACGCCGTAGCCGAACGGCCTGGCGTTACGTCGTTTAACCCGTTAATGATCTACGGGGGCGTTGGGCTGGGCAAAACGCACCTGGTGCAGGCGATTGGCAATTACATCAAGAATAACAATCAGAACAAGTTTGTCCTCTACGTTACGTCGGAGAAGTTCACTAACCAGTTCCTGAACGCTATCCGGACGGACGGTATTCGCGACTTCACGAGCTTTTACATGCAGGTCGACGTACTGGTGATTGACGATGTGCAGTTCCTGCAAAAGAAAGAGAAGACGCAGGAGATTTTCTTCCACATCTTCAACCATTTGCACCAGTCGGGTAAGCAGATTATTATGACGTCCGACCGGGCTCCGCGCGCGCTCGACGGACTCGAAGATCGGCTCTTATCCCGTTTCAAATGGGGTCTCTCGGCCGACCTGCAAACGCCCGACCTCGAAACCCGCATCGCCATTATTCAGAAGAAGCTTCAGGCTGAGGGCATTTACATCGAAGACAACGTAATCGAATACCTTGCTCACAGCATCAATACGAACGTTCGGGAGCTGGAAGGGGTGATTGTGTCACTAATGGCGCAGGCATCGCTGAACCGCCGGGATATTGACCTGGAGTTGGCCAAGCAGACGCTCCGTAACATCGTCGTCGATTCGGAGCGGGAAGTAACCATCGACTCGGTGCAGGAAGCCGTTGCTGACTTTTTCAACGTAACTATTGCCGACCTGAAAGCCAAAAGCCGCAAGCGCGAACTGGTGCACCCCCGGCAAGTGGCGATGTATCTGGCTAAAGAGAAAACCGACCTGTCGCTAAAGTCGATTGGGTACCATTTCGGCGGTCGCGACCACAGCACAGTTATTCACGCCGTGCAGACCATCAGCGACCTGGTCGCCAAACACGCCGAAACGCGCGACATTATTGAGAAGTTGAAAGCCCAGTTCAAATAAGCGGACTATGGTGGACAGCGATGCGTTTATTGTATCCGTTACGTCCCCGACTGCTACGTCCCATAACGCTGCCGGTCAGGTCAGGCTGTTGACTCGGTCCGAGATTGATGCTGTTGCCTGGGACGCCTGTGTAGCCGCTTCTGCCGAGCGTATCGTTTATGGGTACTCCTGGTATTTAGACGCTGTGCTGCCTAAGCCGGAGTGGAAATGGGTCGGGCTGGTCATGACTAACCCGTCGGGCGACTACGAAGCGGTAATGCCTCTGCCGTTACGTCGGAAATCGGTGGTCGGCATACGGTATGCCTGGGTGATTCATCAGCCGTTCTTCTGCCAGTTTCTCCCCGTTTTTCGACGAACGGATTCCATTGATCCAGCTTTGTTCTTAGCGGTTGCCTATGAGCATTTCCGGTATGCGTCCAGTTTTCACTGGCAGTCAGCATCCATTACGTTCCCTGGCTCGCTGACGAATCAGGTTTTATCGACGCACCTCCTGGATTTGTCGGTTGGGTACACCTCAATTTATGAGCATTATACATCGGACCGGCGACGAAATCTTCGTATAGCGCAGGCACTGGATTGGACAATTGTAGACTCAACCGATTTGCTGCCACTGCTTAGTCTGTTTCGCGATAACCACGCAGCAGGTATTTCCGGAGGAGTGAACCGGCAGGCGTATACAATCCTGGAAAAGCTAATTGCCGAGCTAACGAAGCGTGGATTGGCCAGTATTCAGTATACGGTAAGTAACGGACAGATTGAAGCAGGAGCGATGTTCGTGCGGGAAGGAAACCGGCTAATTTATCTCTTCAATGCCGCATCTGAAATCGGCCGACGGGGCAACGCACGAACTCTATTGATCGATCAGCAAATTCTGCAACACGCCGGTCAGCCACTCATCTTCGATTTTGAAAGCCCTCAGAAACCGTCTATCCGGGCGTTTTACAAGAGTTTTGGCGCGGTGGAAGCCCCGTTCTGGGCCTTACGCTGGAACCGGCTAAGTAGCGTGGAGCGACTGGCCGTTGGCCTGAAAAACAAAATAGCCCGGCGTTGACCGGGCTTTGCTTAAAAATAACGCAGGGGTTGTTTCAGTCCCTGGTTCATGCGGAGGTCCATCACCATGGAGCCGACCCACAAATCTACTTCGACCTTGACAGGGATTTTGTTTGTATCATCCGACACGAAGATGCGGATCGATTCCTCATCCTTAAATAGCTTGTTCTGCGGCAAAACCGGGTTGAGCCGAAGTACGTTGATTTTGCCTTGTTTGGTTTTGATCACCGATTTCCCCCGGTAGCGAACCTTCATGTTGTAGACCGTATCGTCGTAGAAGGCTGGTACTTCGAGTACCTGTCCACTGCTCAGGTGGTTGAAATCAATGGTTCGCAGGAAATAATAGCCGCTGATGAAATCGTGTACGTTATCAGGTACTTTGAACACGTCTTTTTCAGTACGCTCTTCCGCTTTAACGGTGTTAGTCGCGTGATTGAACGTAATGTTCTCTTCCTTGCGGTAGTTATTTTCCTGAAGATTGCTGTAAAACTTCTGGGGTAAGATCGCCGACGTATCGATGTACGAACGCCAGGTGTCGCGAATGCGCGTCACAAGGTCGAATGCACCAACCGTCCGGCCATCAACGTTGACGCGGTAGCAGGGGCGGTCGTTTACTTTGTATAGCGTCGGGCTTACGTCGACAATGGCTTCGGCAGCATTCAGAAATCCATAGTGAACGCGGTACTCCAGATGCTCACCGGGGCCGAAGCTATTATTTACCACGCGCCGGTACGTGTTCAGGGTAGTAAAGCCAGCGCCCAGAACCGCTATAACGCTAAGACCAATCAAATACTTCTTCATACGAACAACCGCCCACAGTAGGCATCGTTTATAAAGATGGATATGTTTCTTTTAAATACGTAAAATACCGTTTAAAATCGCTCGTAAACCGACTCTCGAACTCCTGCCGAAACCGGTTCTGCTGCTTCCGGTAGGTTAAATACCCAATAAAGTACGCATTATTGGGTAGGTTTCGTTTGTCTAACCGCCGTTTTCTTAGTAAGCGTTTACCCGATTCCCTACGTTCGTCGGTAATCGTGTCCGACGACGTAACAATCTGACGGATCGTTTGCCACTTGAGCGTATCTTTGACTGCCACGGGCGTTTGAGGTTTAAACGATCGATACAAACTATCCAGCGTTTGAGTACCTCGTAGTATGTGGTCGTCGTACCGTTCATAAAACGCCTTTGTGGCCAGGTAGTTTCGATACGGTTCAGACTTGGGGCCGTACTTGGCCGCCATAAACCGCAGCGCACCGTACTCACCGACAAAATCAGCCAGGTTTTCGTTGTATTCTAAGTTATCCTTCACAAACAATGTGCCGTGGGTTAACTCATGAATAATTAATTCGGCCAGGCTGCCCTCCGTTCGACTCAGCATGTTCGACAGGATGGGTTCTTTGAAAAATCCTAACGTCGAGTATGCCGCCACTTCATTAATCCGCGTATCGTACCCCTGTTTTTGCAACAGGCTGTCCGCTTCCGTAAGTCGATCATAATCGAAAAAACCCTTGTACGAAAACGTGCCGAGTATCGGAAAGCTGTATTCAACGGGTATGAGCCTATATTTCTCCGACCCAATCAGCATCCACATCAGCGGCTTGCCTTTCAAATCATGAAACGACTCGTAACTACCCGATGGGTTAAGCTCCAGCGAGTCAATAGCAAAACGCTTGATTTCTCGGATAAGTTCTATTTTCTGCTTTAGAGAGTCTGGGTAAGCCGGGTCAGCCAATACCTCGGCTACCGGCTGCGTATTGAGCATAATTCGCAACTGGCCCTTCGCCTGCATATACCCGTAACTGACTAACTCCCATTGCCAGACCCCTAAAACGACCAATACCCCTACGACAATAAGAGCAATTTTTTTACCCATTGGTTGGAAACGTCATGATGAAGTATAAACGCAAAAAACAGGGATGGGGGTTTACCAATCTGAATGATACGTCATCTACTCCAATGCCTGATACACAGCGATCCGGAATTTCTTCACGAAATCGCTGTAATAGGCGTAGGGCTGAACGTTTGTGAAAATGAGTAGAATCAGCTCTTCTTTGGGGTCGATGGTGAACTCCGAGCAGTACATACCACCCCACGTAATCGAACCGGGCGAAGCCTGATCACCATAATGAGAAGCTTCGGTAATCAGTTGAAAACCCAGGCCAAACTTATCCTTGCGATCCCAGACTTCGGCCGTACCAATCTGATTGCGAACCATCATGTCAACGGTCTTGCGGCCGAGTATCCGCTTGTTGTTGAACGTACCGCCATTGAGCAGCATCTGACAAAGCCTGGCGTAGTCGGCAACGGTGCTGATCAGACCGGCTCCCCCAGAGAAGTACGTTCTGGCACCGGTTACTGCATAATTCCGGTACGTAGCATTTGGGTGCGGGGTAATCGGCTTAGCCATGGTTGGTTTTTCGTATAACTCGACCAGACGGCTGGCTTTGTCGGCGGGCAGATAAAAATACGTATCGTTCATGCCGAGGGGCTCCAACACGCGTTCACGAATGGCCGCATCGAGTGGTTTCCCCGACAGGATTTCGACCAGTCGGCCAATGATGTCTGTATTCAGCCCGTACATAAAACCCGCGCCTGTCGAGTCCGTACCCGGATCACGAAGGAGCGGACGGGCAGCCAGTTTATTGATTACGTCTTCGAGCTTGTCGGGCTGGGTTGAATTAAAAAAAGGTATTTTGAACTCCGGCCGCTGATCGAGCGGGTGCTCATAAGGAATACCTGCATTGTGGCTTAACAGCTGCCGAATGGTTATTTCACCTTTGGCGGGCCGGGTATCGTAGCTACCTCCGGTAGGGTTCTTCGAATCATACCTGACCAACACTTTGGGATTTTTGAACGCGGGAATGTACTTTGAAATCGGATCATCCAGCAAAAACTTTTCTTCCTCGAACAACGTCATTAAGACCGTTGTGGTAATGGCTTTTGATTGCGAAGCAATGCGGTACATATCGTCGCGCTTGAGGGGCGTCTTCTTCTCCAGGTTGCTGTAACCGAAGGCTTTATTATGAACGATTTTACCGCGATGGGCTACGAACGTAACGGCGTTAGGCGCAATATCTTGATCAATAAGGCCTTGGAGCCACGTATCGAGTCGTTTTAATCGGTCAGTTGAAAAGCCAGCTTCAGCAGGTGACTTGGCAACGGTGAATGTCTGCGGTGGTTGAGCGAAAAGCGAAGAACTGATGAACAGAAACAGGATGCAGATACGCATGACAGAGTAATTAGCCGGGTTACGGGGAGGGCGAAGTTACAGCTAAAGCCTGGAAGGGATCGCATTCTACTTTTGCCAGTCCCAGACGACAATGACCCAGGTTTCATCGAGCGTTACGTCGTGAAACGAATGGATCGGTTCGAAACCGACGCGGGCATGGGCACGTAACGAACGGGTATTTAACTCCGAAATATCGGTCACCAGCAGTTGGTAACGGTCGCTATACACCTCGCGCTGGTGCTCGTACATGCGGTCGAATAACCGTTGGCCCCGATAGCCGTCGGCTACACAAACCTGCCCCATTACGTACCAGTCGTAGCTACGTAATGGTTTATCCTGATACGTTAGTGTGTTGATCAACTCAAAAAGCGGGAGCAATTCAGGAACATCGGTTCCGAATTGAGGAAGCATGGTTAGAGCGTAACCCACAACAGCATCGCCATCTTTGGCAATGACGCTGGGAGCCGCCTGATTCATGCGAGTAAGCACGTCCGGGTCGTGTTCAACCGTTACAAAACCCTGATCGACCTGTATATCGAGGGAGACATTTTTGCGCAGATTTTTCTGTTGTAGATCCAGAATGCCATGTACATCGGCATCAGACTGGACAGTGGTAATCGATATCATGTACTAATTAAGAAATACGGATACGATCAGACTGAGCCAGAAATGCCGGATCAACCTCGGCCCCAATGCCGGGCGTATCGGGCAGGCTAATCTGATAGTTTGTGTACGAAATACCGCCCATAACAGGATCATCGGCATGTTCAAAACAACCGTCGAGGTCGTAGAAACAAACGTTCTGCCGGGCTGCGGCAAAATGGGCATTTGCCGTTAACCCAAGTCTCGACTCCGACATACAGCCAATCATGCACGGAATGCCAGCCGCTTCGGCAATGGCGTTGATTTTAAGCGCTTCGAATAATCCCCCGCTTTTGGATAGCTTGATGTTGAAATAATCGACGGCTTCTTCGCGTACCAGTCGGATGGCGTCGGCCGCATCAAACAGGCTTTCATCGGCCATAATCGGTACCGGCGAGTCGCGACGAATCTGCCGCAATGCAGCAATGTTATGCCGACGGATGGGTTGTTCGCAGTATTGCACGTTCCAGGAGCCAATTGTACGTAGTACGGCCGAAGCGGTTACTACGTCCCAACCCTGGTTCGCATCCGTACGAATGGGTGTTTGATCGCCAATAGCCTGGCGGATAGCCTCAATACGTTGAACATCGTCGCGCAGGTTTGTGCCTAGTTTCACCTTGATGGCTTCCGCTCCCTTAGCCTGAATACGCAGGGCGTCGTCAACCATGCGCTCCGGTGTGTTGATGTAAATGGTTTCGTCGGTGACAAGATCACGTTTGGCCCCACCCAGAAACTGATAGAGCGGCATTCCGGCGGCTTTGGCAGCAATATCATACAAGGCCATATCAAATGCCGAGCGCGTAGTGGGATGGCCGGGCAGGTAACGCGTGAGCGTAGTCATGTTCCCTTCAATGTCGAGCGGATCACGACCGATCAACAAGCGGGCCATGTCCTGCGCGGCCGCTAGCCCTGATGCCTGTGTTTCGCCGACAATCATCCAGAACGGCGACCCTTCCCCCCAGCCTGTAATACCTTCACTGGTTTGAATTTCAATCAGTACGTTACGAGCGTGCTCAATGGTGCCGAGCGAAATGGCGATAGGGGCTTTAAGCGGAATATCGTAGCGGTACAGGCTAATGCTGGTGATGGTCATGCCCAACGGGTCACAGGTTTTTGTCAATAATTTCGGTGAGCATAGCCAAGGTTTGCAGGCCGATCAGGCGTTGATTTGGTTTGCCTTCTTTTAAAAAAAGCAGGGTTGGAATTTCATCGACCTGATAGTGCTGCATTAACGCTTTGCTGGCATCTGCGTCTGCTTTGACGACGACCAGCTTACCGGCATACTTCGCCTGAAGCTCTTCGATGAGCGGCATCATCTTTTTGCAGGGCGCGCACCAGGGCGCATAGAAATCAACCAGTACCAGGCGGTTGCTGGTGGCGATGTGCTGTACCTGATCGGGCGTAACGGCTTTGGCTGATGCGTCCGAGGGCGCACCTTCAACTGGCTTAAGTTTAGTTGTCCACTTCAGGTAACCGCCCTGAAGCTCGTATACGTTTGCGAACCCTTGCTCTCGCATCAGTTTGGCGGCTTCCGCCGAGCGCCCACCCGACAGGCAATACACATACACCGGTTTGGTCTTGTTGAGACTGGCCAGATTTTGTGGGAAAGCCGCATCCCTGAAATCAATGTTCTTGGCCCCAATCAAATGCCCACCGTTGAACTCGCCGGGCGTTCGTACGTCGATCAACTGGCCCGACGGTTGCTGTTGGAGTTGCGTAGCAAACGCATCGGGCTGGAGCGACTGGGCCTGTACCGCATAGCTGCTCAGGAGCAGAAAAATGGCTATATGGACTTTGTAGTTCATGAGTACTGTTGGTTAGCTTAATTCGGGAATTGGCTTTTGTCGAGCCCCGGAATGATACGTAACGCGTTTTTGTAATACACCTTTTTCAGCACTTCGTCGGGTAAGGCCATGCCATACATGCGCCAGAAGGCATGGTATTTCTTGTGGTACGGAAAATATTCATCATCCGTTTCAAGCACGCGGAAGTACGTAGCGTATTCGGAGGGAACCCAACTGTCTTTTCCGAATAGGATGCGGTCCTGGTATTTCTCGAAGAACTTACGCGAGGCCCGTGGCTGACGGCCCAACTCGGCGATAACGGCTCCGATCTCCACATTCATATTCGGGAACACCTTCATCAGGCTATCGAGTTTGTTCAGATCGTTGGGAAACCAGCCCATGTGCGCAGCGATGAACGTGGTTTTTGGATGCTTGCGGAATACGTTGTGCTGCTCGGCAATGAGCTGCTCCCACGACACGGGATTGGTTTCTGAGCGTTTGCGACCGGGGTGCAGTTTCAGCTCCAGCCACCGTTCATTAAAGCGATCCATTGGGTCCCAGAAGGGTTTGGGGTCGGCCGTATGAATGAGCACTGGAATGCCTAACTGACCGCATTTGGCCCAGATCGGGTCAAGCCGGGGGTCATCGACGCGCACTCGGTTTCCCTTGTCGTCTTTTACGTTAAAGCCGAGGTTTTTGTAAATCTTCAGTCCGCGGGCTCCTTTCTTCACATCGTCTTCGAGGGTCTTAACCGCCTGGGCTGTCCAGTCTTTATCATTTACCTCCCCAAAGTTGATGTTGGTGAATAACGCGATACGCTTGGGATTCGTTTTCTGAATATTGGCGAGGGCGTTATCGAAGAACTTCGTGCTTTCGCTGGCATTACTGCTGAAGCCTCGTCCACTCAGGTTCACCATCAGTCCCATGTTCAGGCTGTCCATTTGCTTAACCAGCGGGCGCAGATCACCATTATCCATCTGATACTGATGATTGTGAACATCAATAAATGGGTATTTGGATCGGCCCAGCTTGTGTTCGGACACTTTGAGGGTCGAAACCGGTTCGTATTCTTCAAAATCGATAGGACCAGCCGGTGTCGACACCTTAGGCTGGGCCAGAGCAGCAGTTACGGAGAAGGTAAAGGCAACCAGAGAAACAGTGAAGCGCATGGGTAAATTAGAACGGGGGTTTATGAATCTTCTCTAAAGATAAGGGCAACACAATGAGCAGCAATACCTTCGCCACGACCAACGAATCCAATGTGTTCGGACGTAGTGGCTTTAATCGAAATATCGTCTTCCGGAATGGCCATTACGTCAGCCAGACAGGTTTTCATGGCCGGGATGTGCGGATTCAGTTTTGGCTCCTGCAACACGACTGTTACGTCGACGTTCGAAACCTCGTAGCCTGCCCCGCGCACCATACGTAGCACTTCGGCCAGCAGCAACTTACTATCGACCCCTTTCCAGCGCGGATCTTTATCCGAGAAATGATAGCCGATATTTCGCATGTTGGCGGCACCCAACAGGGCGTCGCAGAGCACATGACACACAACATCGGCGTCGGAGTGGCCTACTGGCCCAAATGAACTGGGAATCTGAATGCCACCGAGCCAGAAGGGTCGTCCTTCTTCCAGGCGATGTACATCATACCCTTGTCCTACCCTAATTTTCATGAAACCAATAAATTAAATAAGGCCAAGTCGGTGGAGGTAATTACGTACTTCCTGTAAAAACTGACTAACCTGATCAATAGCAGATTAAGCATCTTCCAAAGAAATAGCAAAGTCTAAATCGTAATCACCACCTTGCCGAAGATTAAACAACTCGGTGATGGTGGTGCTATACTCTTCACCGATAAGACCTGTTCGGATAAACTGCTTGCGAAATTCCGTATGTGCTCCTGTATGGGTTTTAGGAATTGGTCCATCTGTGGTGTTAAGCAAGGCCAATATACCATCAAATAAAGCGTAGTAAGCGCGATTGATGGTTCCATCAGCGTATGCTGCGTCGAATAAGATATGAGCTTGTTGTAAGTCATCTTCGGCTTTTTGCAAGTAAGCCAGAGATCGATTTAAATCACTCATAAACGTGTGCCTTCCTGTTCCACAGCCTGGTAAAATAGCGTGTATCCTTGTTCGTACTTGGTCGCTGTTGTTGGGAAGATAGATAGTTCAACGCCGTATTTTAAGGCCAAAGCCCCAATACGTGATGCCATTTTACGGATTTCCCGACCAGCCTCCATTTTATCATCGTTCAGCACCACCAGGTAGTCAACATCCGATTCGGCATGGAAATCACCACGGGCATAGGAACCGTACAGAATTACTTGCGCTAACCGATCACCGTATAGCTCCATCAAGGCTTGTTTCACCTCATGTGACAACGCTTTTAACTCATCGGCAGTGAGCGGTTTAGACTCGTAGGTTGCTTCCATGGTTTTCGAATAAAGTTAGGCATCAACCGGTTCGGCCCGTCGGTAATACAGGGTCGAGCAGTTTTCTTTGCGTAATACCTTTCGAGCTGCGGCTTGTATATCGTCGGGTGTCACTGCCTGTAATTTGGCGGCTTCCTGATTGACCAGTTCTGGGTCGCCCGCGTTGGCGGCATAGGCCAGATTCATAGCCCGGTTCAGTAACTCGACTTCCGAAAAGGCCAGCGTTGCCTCTGCCTGATTTTTAACTTTGGCCAATTCCTCTTCCGGTACGGGCTGATCAATAAACTCCTGTACGACCGCTTCAACGGCTGCGTCAGCTTCTTCTAAAGTTACCCCTTCATTTAGCGTTCCCTGAACGACTAACAGGCCCGGATCAACCGAGGACGTAATGTAAGCGCCCACGTTACTAAACAAAGGATTGTCGCGCAGCAGGCGCTGATACAGCCGCGACGATTTACTCCGGCCAAGCATATCACTCAACAAATCGACCGTCTGGAAACCCTCGTCGAAACGACCGGGCATGTGATAGGCTTTGTACAGCGCATTCAGCGGAACTTTCGCACTTGTTTCCAGCTTGCGGGCTTCCTGCTGAACCGGCTCCTGGGGCAATTGGCGAAAATAAGCATCGCCCGCCGGAATCGGGGCAAACCACTTTGCGCACAACTGCTTCACCTGCTCAACCGTTACGTTACCTGCCACCACCAAGATGGCGTTGTTGGGCAGGTAGTACTTGAAAAAGAACGCTTTTACGTCGTCTAACGTAGCGTTTTCGATATGGCTGATGTCTTTGCCAATGGTTGCCCAGCGGTACGGGTGCTGTTGATACGCCAGCGGACGAAGCTTCAGCCAGACGTCGCCGTAGGGCTGGTTCAGGTAACGCTGCTTGAATTCCTCAATGACCACTTTCTGCTGCACATCAAGTACCTGCGGGTCGAACGACAGACTCAGCATCCGGTCCGATTCGAGCCAGAAGGCCGTTTCCAGATTAGCTGCTGGCAGCGTAATGTAATAGTTGGTGATGTCGGGACTGGTAAAGGCATTGTTTTCGCCACCGACCTTCTGCAAGGGTTCGTCATAGCTTGGAATATGCCGAGAGCCGCCAAACATCAGGTGCTCAAACAAGTGGGCGAATCCCGTGCGGTTCGGGTCTTCGTCGCGCGATCCGACATTATATAAAATATTAACGGCCGCTATTGGGGTGGACTCGTCTTCGTGGACGAATACCCGAAGGCCATTATCCAGAACAAACTGCTCGTAATGAATCATGAATTAAACTTTTGCGTATAGCCCTCGTTAGATAATACGCACTTAACAAAAGTACGGTTCCGACCGTACAGAATCAAACGACGTCCATTGGCACTACGTATATCCATCTCTATAAGAAGAATTTTCTTGCTTAGCTTCGTCTGTTTGCCGCTGCTGAATCAAGCTCAGATCATGACCGATTCACAGGTACAGCAAACGGTGCTTAAAACCCTGGATCACATTTATAACCTGGAGTTCAGCGAGGCCGACAACCTGACCCGTCAGCTTCGGGCGCGATTTCCCCAGCATCCGGTCGGACCCATTCTGCGCGCTACGCAGCTTGAACTGCAATATCTGCCCCTGCACGAAAACAAAGCGGCAACCGCTCAATTCATACAGGCGGCTAACCAGGGCCTCGATCTGGCTAAGAAACTACTTGATAAGAACAAGGAAGATCCCGAAGGCGTATTCTTCGCGTTAACTGCGCACAGTTATCTGGCCTCGCTTTACAACAACCAGGGCGAATCGCTGAAAGCCGTTAGCGAGTCGAAAAAGTCGTATAGCTACTTAAAGGACGGCTTCAAGCTGATGGACAAAAGCCCGGACTTCTTCTTTACGACGGGTCTGTATAACTATTACGTGGAGCGTTATCCGATGGATCATCCGATCGTGCGCCCGTTCATGATCTTCTTCGATGATGGAGATATGGCGCTGGGCTTGAAACAAATGGATATGGCGGCCAAAAAAAGTCTGTTCATGCGGGCTGTAGCGAACTACTATCTAGCGCACATTCTGATCAAGCATGAGATTCAGCCGGGCCGGGCGGCCATGTATACAAAGTACTTGGCCGATAAATATCCGAATAATCCCCTTTTCGGTATGGTGAACGCCGAAGCGCTGCTCTTAGCGGGGCGATACACCGAAGCCCGACCCTACGTACAACGACTCAAACAGATGCCGGATAGATTAGTGCCGCTTGCGGTTAATACGTTCGACGGAATGCTGGCGGAGTATGCCGATAAAGACGATAAAGAAGCGTCGAACTTGTATCAACTAGCGCTGAAACAGAAGTTTAACGATCCATATACGAAAGAGTACCATGCCTTTGCGTATGCCGGATTAGCCCGTATTGCCGCCCGCACCAATGACCGGAACCTAGCCAAAATGTACTACAAAAAAGCGCTGGCTATTGGCGAGCATAAAGCCTTGATTCGGGAGGCAAAAGCCTATACGAAGTCATAAGATTTCACTTCTTTTGTTCTTCGACTCTAACGCGTATGCTTTCCCGACGTTCGTTTTTTCGTAGCTCGCTGGCCGGGCTCTGGATGCTTTCTGCCGACAAACTCCATGTTCAAACCGTTACGGGTCTAATACCGGCGGAGAATATGGGTCTGACACTTATTCACGAGCATATTCTTGTCGACTTCATTGGCGCCGATGCGATACATCCCGACCGGTGGAACCGAGCCGAGGTTGTGGCTAAAATGTTGCCTTACCTGCAGGAGTTAAAGCGGCTGGGCTGCCGGACGCTGCTCGATTGTACCCCGTCTTATTTAGGTAAAGACCCACTGCTGCTTAAAGAACTGTCTGAGCGATCGGGCGTTACCATACTGACCAACACCGGGTACTACGGGGCGGTGGATAATAAGTATCTACCGGCGCACGCGTTAATCGAAACGGCCGACCAACTGGCCGATCGCTGGGTTGCTGATTATGAAAAAGGCATTGACGGAACCGGAATTAAGCCTGGATTTATCAAGATCAGCGTTAATCCGGGGCCGTTGTCTGACTTGCATCGAAAGCTCATCACGGCCGCAGCCCGGACCCACAAACGGACAGGCCTGACGATCTGCTCACATACCGGACCGTACGTACCCGCGTTTGAACAGATCGACGTAGTGAAGCAGGAAGGGATTCGTCCTGATGCGTTTGTGTGGGTACACGCGCAGGGTAACAACATGGTGCACTACGCCCGGGCCGTCCGCGAAGGGGCCTGGGTAAGTCTGGATGGATTGGACAACAGCAATGTCAAGCAGTACGTCGAAACCTTGCTGCTGATGAAAGAGAACCGGTTTCTGCATCGAACGTTACTCTCCCATGATGCAGGCTGGTTTGATCCCGCTAAGCCCAACGGCGGACCAATCGGTCGCGACTATACTGTGCTCTTCAAGCAGCTAATGCCCGAACTGAACAAGCGAGGCTTCACGAAGAAAGACTGGAAACAGCTTCTGGTCGAAAATCCTGTTGCGGCTTTTGCCCTGTAACACGTATCCAGATCTAAATACAGCCCGGCTTAGTAGTCGACTTCCAGGTTCAGCGCTTTTCGTAGCTCATGCAGCGCCGGGTTCTTTTCAGCAAGGTAGTTGTACTTGTCCTGCGGACTGTAAATCATTTTTTTTACTTCCTGTAACCGAACCTCGTGTTCAATCTGTATCTGGCTGTTTTGCAATTGCGACCGCAGGTAGCCGAGTAGTTCAGGTTTTACTTCGGTTAAGTACCCAACCTGGAGCGTGTTGTCGAGGGTAATGCGAATGGTGGTGCCGTCGAGCACAATGTCGCGGTTCAGAATCAGCTGCTCACTAGCCGAATCATTCTGCTGCTGCCGAATCCTGGCAAACGCTGACCAGGCAGCCTGTAACTGTTCGAAAATGAACGGTTTGTCAGGGCGTGTCGGAGCGGTTGCCACAACCTCTTCGGCGGCTGTCGCCTGAACGGGCGTAGCGGTCAGCGATACGGTAGGCCGGAGCCGACTGGTGGCCGGCCGAGCCGGTGGTGCCGTTAGCGGTTTTGCCGTGGCTACGCTTGCCTGCGCTACGGAAGGAGCAGCCTGAGTCGCATACCCAACGCCATTCGTGGAAGATCCGTTGACGGGGGGCACTGCCTGATACCCGTTCGTCGGCTCACTGGTAATAGGGTGCTGCTCAACTACGGAGTGGCTATTGCTGCCTGACGATCCGTTAAACGCTGATCCGTTGGTTTTCGGCTCGTCGTGTGTCGGTCGGCCGTTTTTTTTTTCGTCTACCGACTGATCCAAAGTAATTGATTCACCGTTTCGTGAGCCATTCAGTGTACCCGCAACTGGCGCGTCGGCACGATCGGGATACGTAGTCCAATCCAGTACGTTGCGCAGATTGGCCAGCTTCATGAGCCACAGTTCGATGTGCAGCCGCTGATCTTTGGCCTGCTTGTAATTCATGTCGCACTGACCACCAAGGCTTAACGCCGACAGCAGAAACGACATGGGCGCGCGTGCCGCCTGATCGAGGTATTGCCGACGAACGTTTTCAGTTACCTGTAACAACTGAACCGTCGCGGCATCCTTACACACTAGCAAATCGCGGAAGTGGCGACATAGGCCAACCACAAACTGATGCCCGTCAAAACCTTTACGTAATATCTCATCAACCGTCAACAGACTCTGAGGAAGGCTCCCCGCCAAGGCCTGATCGGTCAGCTTAAAGTAATAATCGTAATCAAGGATGTGCAGGTTATCCAGCACCTCCTTGTAGCGAATCACCCGATCGGCCGAGAACGTTACGTTCAAATCGAACATCGACAGCGCGTCACGCAGGCCGCCATCCGCTTTCTGGGCAATCAGGTCAAGCGCTTCGGCTTCGGCTTCGATGCCTTCTTTTCCGGCTATTTTCGCCAGGTGATCGGCGATATGTTGCGGCTGAATCCGGTTAAAATCGAAGATCTGACAGCGCGACAGAATCGTCGGCAGGATTTTGTGCTTCTCCGTTGTCGCCAGAATAAAAATAGCGTAGGAGGGAGGCTCTTCCAGCGTTTTCAGGAACGCGTTGAAAGCCGCCGACGAGAGCATGTGCACCTCGTCAATAATATAGATCTTGTACTTACCCGACTGGGGCGGATACCGTACCTGGTCGATGAGATTACGAATGTCTTCGACCGAGTTATTCGAGGCCGCATCGAGTTCGTGGATGTTAAAAGACGCGTTCTGATTAAAACTCACGCACGACTCGCAGTGGTCGCAGGCTTCGCCCTCGGGAGTTAGGTTTTGGCAATTGATGGTCTTGGCTAAAATCCGGGCGCAGGTGGTTTTGCCAACCCCGCGCGGTCCGCAGAAAAGAAACGCCGACGCTAAGTGATTGGTCTTGATCGCGTTCTTAAGCGTAGTTGTAATATGCTCCTGTCCAACGACCGTATCAAAGGTTGCCGGACGGTACTTGCGGGCCGAGACCACGAAATTTTCCATACTGCAAGTTAGCATGCAGGGGGGAGGAAATCAAACGAGACTGGTGAGTAGAAAAAGTAGAGTATGTGAAGTGATTTTGATAAATAGCTGAATGTCAGCAAGGTGCGAGCAGGGGCTTTGTTACGATTCAAATCGTTCGCCAATCTGCCGGTAGTGACGTAATGCCAGAAAGATAACGAGTACGGCGCATCCCGCCATGACGCCTGAAAACAAGCCAATCGTTGGCGCAGAAAATAGGGTCAGCGCTTCGCCGGAAAGGTACGTACCGGCGATGTCGCACAGGTTGACGAAGGCCATATACGTAGTAAACTGCGACCCTTCAACCCCTTTCCGGCAGATGGCCATTAGCACCGGCATAGCCGCTACACTGATACTGGGGTCCATAAAATACAGCGCGACCAGACCTGTTTGCGCTACGTCGCGCCGTGCCCACAAATTAGCGATCAGGTTGAACCCAATCAGGTAGCTCGCAACGAGTACCAGCATAACCACCAGCAGCCGACGCGGGCCAATTCGATCTGCGATGTACCCACCCAATAAGGAAACGCCGGCCGCCAGCAGCATACCATACGTACCTGTCAACACAGACAAGTCCGTATCATGCCAGCCAAGCTTGCGAATGAGATGAAAATTGTAAGCCCGTACGAATAAAGAGACGCTTGTATAAGCCAAGATGATCGAGCCAAACAGCAGCAGGCTGCGTCGGGCAAACAGTCCCCGGAAAAGCTCTGTAAACAGCCAGCGGAAGTTGTGGTCGGGCGGCTGGTTTGTTAGCCCGGCGGGTGAATAGTCAATTCCAGCTGCGCTGGTGATTGTAGTTTTGTATGGATTAGGTCGTAAACGGTCGGGTGAAGTATCGCGTGAATGTGACGACTGAAACGTAGGCAGCAGCCGATCTTGGGGTCTCTCCCGGATGAAAACCATCAAAATCGCCCCTGTTAACAAACAAAGTACCTGCGTTAAGGCGGCCGTCTGAAAATCATATTGCCGCAGAATCTGAGCAAAAATGGCGGCTCCACCGCCGTAACCGATCAGGAAGCCGCACCGCATAAAGGCATTAACCCGACCCCGTTCTGTTTCGGGAATAACGGTAATAGCCATGGCGTCAACGCTGGCATCCTGAATAGCGGCAAACAGGCTGCGAATCAGGAACAGCCAGCCCAGCAACGAAATTTGCCGGATCGGGTCGTCCACAAATAAAATAGCCAGCGAGGCCAGGACAGTCATGAATTGAGACCCAACCACCCACGGTTTCCGGCGACCCATCGTTGAGTTTTGAAACCGATCGATAATGGGTCCCCAGACAAACTGAAACGCCCAGGGTATGCCAATGATGGCGATAAACGATCCTACTACGTCGGGTCTGACACCTTCAGCCGTAAAATAATTTGTCAACGCGGTGGTATAGAATCCGGCCGGAACCCCCTGCATGATGTAGAGATACAGAAAGACACCATACCGTAACGGGCGACTTTCGCTGAGTGTCAGCGGGTAAGATGGCGAAGGGAGGGCGGTTAACATGGGTTCGGCAGCCCCTCGTCCGATAATTTGGATCCGTGGCCAGGCCAGTAAGACAAGTTGATCAATTAATATGTTTTACCGCTCCCGAACTATCCCACAAAAAATCCGTTATTCTATTGCAAGACCCGGATAATTTATCGAACATTGTCCGCGTTTTTCACGCAACACCGATGGCAAAGCTCGTTTACATACCGACCTTCTTCCATACTACGCCATTTCGGTCTAGGTCCGAAAGGACTATATCTATTTGTTTGCCTATGCGGTAAACTTTTTCCGACTCGTTTTCTTATTCAATTCACTTTAACAATCTGAAC
Source organism: Spirosoma knui (assembly GCF_054780635.1). Taxonomy (NCBI): domain Bacteria; kingdom Pseudomonadati; phylum Bacteroidota; class Cytophagia; order Cytophagales; family Cytophagaceae; genus Spirosoma; species Spirosoma knui. The sequence goes on from NZ_BAAGVY010000001.1 coordinate 392,210, forward strand.
GGATCACAACGTCTCCGTACGCGGAATAATCCGCCAATTAACGACGATGATAACGCCCGAAGTAGTCAACGATCAATATATAGTGCAGGTCGCCAGTGAAAACCACTTACGGTTGGCCGAAACCATCTGCCATGAAATGGAAGAAAGCGCCAAGGCTCGGGGAACCGGCATTGCCAAGCGATCACCCATTTATGTGATGGAAAAAATGCTCGAAGGCAAAGCGATTGTCGCCACGACCATGTCGGGTGACTGGGTCGGCTTTTGCTACATCGAGACGTGGGAACACGGTAAATTTGTGGCCAATTCCGGCCTGATCGTTCATCCTGAACACCGGAAAAGCGGCATCGCTACGCGCATCAAAGCCAAGGCGTTTGAATTGTCGCGAAAACGGTTTCCGGATGCTAAAATCATCGGGATTACCACGAGCCTGGCGGTGATGAAAATCAACTCTGACCTGGGGTATCAGCCCGTTACGTTGAATGAGCTGCCGGGGGACGATGCGTTCTGGAAAGGCTGCCAGACTTGCGCCAATTTTGATATTCTGACCCGTACGAACCGCAAGCACTGCCTGTGCACGGGGATGTTGTACGATCCCGAAGAGCACAAGAAAGAGCAGAAAGAGGATAAATGGAATTTCCTGAAGGAATCCAAGCTGTACGAACGCTGGATGCGTATTAAAGAACGGATTCTGCTTCGGCTGCACGTTCACGATCGACCACGTTCGCGCAAATCGGAGCGGGAGCTGGAAACGGTTTAGCTATTAGAAAGACTTTATAGCAAGAGCCTTCACCAATAAATGGGTGAAGGCTCTTGTGTTGTAAATCCTATCAAGTGAGCTACGAATGAGCTAATTACAACGTATGTGCTCGTGCGTTGGAGCCGTAATCTTGATTTGCCGTAAGCAACTTGCCCCGGTTTGGTGTTGTACTAGTACGTTGTTGAATTCACGTTTTTCCGAACGGCCAACTTTTATGATTATTAACCTACCTGAACGTGTGCTTGTGCTGCTGATCGGTGTCAGCAGTTCGGGCAAGTCTACGTTTGCGGGGTTGCATTTTAAGCCGACGGAGATTGTATCATCGGATCATTACCGGGCGGTTATCGCCGATGATGAGAACGACCAGCGAGCTACTCGGGATGCGTTTGAACTAGTTCATCTGATTGTCGAAAAAAGACTTAAACGGGGGCTGCTTACCGTAGTCGACGCAACAAACCTGAAAGCGATTGACCGCAGCGATTACCTGAACATGGCCAGGCGCTACGGATTGCCCGCTGTTGCGCTGGTGTTCGATCTGCCCGAATCGGTGCTAGTTGATCGTCACCGCTGGCGGGCCGACCGGGATTTTGATGAATCGGTCATTCTGCATCAACTGACGAACCTTCAGCATACACAGGAACATCTGCTGGATGAGGGATTTCTGGCCGTGCACACGTTAGACTCACCGGAGGTCATTAATAGCGTCGTTATGAAACGAATCACGCAGAGCGATACGCATCAGAAAGAAACGGGCCCATTCGACATTATCGGCGATGTGCACGGCTGCTATGACGAACTAACCGAGTTGTTGTTGAAACTAGGCTACGACTCGACTGAGTTTACGCATTCTGCCAGCCGAAAACCAGTATTTGTGGGTGATTTGGTAGACCGCGGCCCTAACTCAGTCGCCGTGTTGACACTGGTGATGCGGTTGGTGAAAGAAGGAAAGGCCTTGTGTGTGTCGGGAAATCATGACGATAAACTCAGGCGGTATTTGCGGGGAAACCGGGTGTCGCTCACGAACGGACTAGCCGAAACCGTAGCCCAGGTTGAGGAACAGCCCCGCGCTGTACGCGATCAGATTCGGTCATTTCTGGAAAGTCTGCCGTATTACGTCCGGCTTGACGGCGGGCGATTGTTGGTTGCCCATGCCGGCCTGCGGGAAGACCTGCACGGACGTAGTGGTGAAGTGGTACGGGCATTTTGTCTGTTTGGTGCAACCAACGGCCAAACGGATGCGTTTGGCTTGCCGGTTCGCCTGAACTGGGCCGCAGAGTATACAGGCAAAACGGTAATTGTGTATGGGCATACACCCATTGCCAACCCGGTCTGGCTGAACAACACCATTGACATTGATACAGGCTGTGCGTTTGGCGGCAGACTGACCGCGTTACGTTACCCCGAACGTGAGTTAATATCGGTTTCGGCAAAGCAGCAGTACGCGATTCCGTCGCGCCCATTTTTGCCCGTTTGACTAGATTGAGTATACTTACTTCGTTAACATTCACTCAGCTATTTAATCACTTCTTCATGTTGACTATTAGAAAGCGGCTGCTAACCGTAATCCTGTTGGCAGCGGCTTCGTTCAGTTACGCACAGCCCGGTGCCGATTCGCTGTTTGTTCGTCAGAACTACGTAAAAATGGATCGCCGGATACCGATGCGCGATGGTACAAAGCTCTACACCGTTATCTACGTACCGACCGATGCCAGTACGACGAACCGGTACCCGATCCTGATGGAGCGAACGCCGTATTCAGCCGAACCCTACGGTGAGGGCAAATATCCGAAAACCGGACCGGGCATGAGCCGGGAACTGTCGCAGGAGAAGTACATTTTCGTGTATCAGGATGTGCGTGGCCGGTACATGAGCGAAGGGAATTTTGAAGAAATGACGCCGAACGTACCTGATTCCGCTCCGGCCAAAAAGGCACCGAAAAAGGGAGCTGTAGCCACCGACGAAAGTTCAGATACGTATGATACCATTGAGTGGCTGCTGAAAAATATTCCGGCTACGAATGGCCGAGTGGGCCTGATGGGAATTTCTTATCCTGGTTTTTATGCCTCGGCGGCTTTGCCCAATGCCCACCCAGCGCTAAAAGCGGTATCACCGCAGGCACCGGTGACAGACGAGTTCATTGGCGATGACGCCCGACACAACGGCGCGTTCTTTTTGCTGGACAACTTCTCGTTCATGAACTACTTCGACGCGCCCCGGTCTGGGCCGGTTGAAAATTATGATGTGCTTTTTCGCTGGAGCCCAACCGATGCATACCAGTTCTTTCTTGACTTAGGTCCCGTCAAAAACGCCAATGGGGCAACGTATTTCAACAATAGGGCGAAAATTTGGAATGAATATTTACAGCACGATACGTATGACACGTATTGGCAAAGCCGGAACATCCGTCCACACCTGAAAAATGTAAAGCCGGCGACGCTTGTTGTTGGGGGCTGGTTCGATGCTGAAGATTTATTCGGGGCGTTACGTACGTATGAGTCGATTGAAAAGCAATCGACGGGTAACCAGAATCAACTGGTTATGGGCCCTTGGACGCACGGAGCGTGGGGGCGACCGGACTGGAGTCAGTTTGGGCCACTTACATTTGGACAGAACACGGCCAAGTATTATCGTGACCAGTTTGAATCGTCATTTTTCGCGTTCCATCTGAAAGACAAAGGCCAATTCAATCCGGCCGAAGCGTCCGTGTTTGATACGGGCACCAACGCCTGGAAATCGTTTGATACCTGGCCGCCCAAAGCCGCTCAATCCCGAATGGTTTATATGGCACCCAATCGCCAATTAGGATCGACACCTCCCCAGGTCGCCGATTCGTTCGATGAATACGTCAGTGATCCGGCTAACCCCGTGCCGTATACCGACGGTGTTCATGCCCGGCGAAATAATCAGTATATGATCGAAGATCAGCGGTTTGCGGCTAAGCGTCCAGATGTAGTCACGTACGAGACTGAGCCGTTGGCTGAGGATATGGTGGTAGCTGGCCCGATCAACGCGACCTTATTTGCGTCAATGACCGGAACGGATGCCGATTTCATCGTGAAAGTGATTGATGTACTTCCGGACAGCGCGGCCCAGGGAAATCAGTCGACGGGCTATCAACGGCTGGTGCGGGCCGACGTGTTACGGGGTAAGTTTCGCAACTCGTTTGTTAAGCCTGAACCGTTTAAGCCTAACGAAATAACCCCGGTTGCTTTCCAGTTGCCTGATGTGATGCATACGTTCCGGAAAGGCCATCGGCTGATGGTACAGGTGCAAAGCTCCTGGTTTCCGCTGGTTGACCGAAACCCTCAAAAATTCATAAATATCGGTAAAGCTGAGGCTGCCGATTTTCAGAAAGCAACCATACGTCTGTATCATGACAAGGCACATCCTTCCCGCATCGAGCTGCGAGTACTGACGAACTAAAGCAGTCGCTTAACATTAACGTAACATTACTACCAGATTTATCTGAAAAAAGCCGCCTGTCACTAAGGCGGCTTTTTTATTATATCCAACTGATTGTCAGATTGAAATATAGACAAATGGATGAGTTTGATTATAAACGTGGTGCGTCCGATTATGGCTCAAAAATATAATATACCCTTTTGTTAACATTTACTTAACATTAGCGTAATATTACAATACCATTAAGTCTTATAACGCAAACGGGTTATCTAGACAACTGGGCATTGTTCCGCTTTACGACAACCGAAGTCCATGAGAAACTTTTTTTTTCTTATTACGCTGATCGGCTTCCTGGCGACGCAAGCCTACGCTACGTCGACAAAAGCGCGCAAACCCAAAGCCGCTAAACCTACTCTGGCACAGCAACTCGCCAGGTACGTTTCCTTTCCGGATGCACTCCGACCAGCTAGCGGGGCCAGTGTGGTGGTCATTCGGTTTCGGGTCAATGCTGACAACGAGCTTTGCCAGTTGGAGGTCTTTAGTAAGAACGAACAAATCGATACGGCTTTAATTCAGCAGTTAACGGGCAAGAAACTGGTTGGCTACGAAAGCGATGCCAGCGAATACGTACCGGGCGAACGACATACGGTTCGGCTGCGTTTTCAGCCCCAATAGGTATATCTTCGATAATGAATGAGTCGTTCGTGATCCTGCTTACGAACGACTTTTTTATGCTCAAACATTTGGGTTGAACCCCTCGTTAGGCCACCGATCAATAACCCACTGTACAAAATGACTGAACCGCTGTCCATTGTATGGCTCCGGCGTGACCTGCGCCTGCACGACAATGCCGCTTTGTATTACGCACTCAGAAGTGGCAAGCCCGTGCTTGTCGTTTTTATTTTCGACCGCCTGATTCTGGATACGCTGGAAGACCGTCAGGACCGGCGCGTGGAGTTCATCCATACCGAAATTCATAAGCTGCATCGTGACCTGGTGAAGATGGGATCGGGAATTGTAGCCCGTTACGGTCGTCCCATCGACGTTCTAAAGCAATTGACCGAAGAATACAACATTGCCGATGTATACACGAACTACGACTATGAAGTATACGCCAAAGAGCGTGACGCTGTTGTCGGTACTATGTTAGAGGAGCGGGGCATTGGCTTTTATGTCAGTAAAGACCAGACAATTTTCGACCGAGAAGAAGTGGTGACCGGCAGTGGTTCACCATATACCGTTTTTACGCCCTACAGCAACAATTGGTCGGGTAAGCTGGCGGGGCGTTTGGGGGAGTTCTATCTTAAATCGTACCCAACGGAGAAATACTTTGCCAATTTCTATAAAACCCAGTCCGATAGTACTATCCCTACGCTGGAGGAAATGAATTTTCATCCGGTAGGAGAAGCTTTTCCGAAGCCAACCGTTTCGGCCGAACTCCTGCGGGCCTATCAAAAAATGCGGGATTTTCCGGCGCAAACCGGCACGAGCGAGTTAGGCATTCATCTGCGGTTTGGCACCATCAGCATTCGCGATCTGGCCCGGCAGGCGCAGGAAACTAGCCCCACGTTTTTGAAAGAACTGGCCTGGCGAGACTTCTACTTTCAGGTTCTGGACCATTTCCCACACGTCGAAAAACACTCGTTCCGGCGTGAATACGACAACATTCAGTGGCGAAACAACGAAGCGGAGTTTGAACGCTGGTGCGCCGGACAAACGGGCTACCCGTTAGTCGATGCCGGAATGCGTCAGCTAAACGCAACGGGCTGGATGCACAACCGGGTCCGGATGGTAACGGCCAGTTTCTGCGTAAAACACCTGCTCATTGACTGGCGCTGGGGTGAAGCCTATTTCGCCCGAAAACTGCGCGATTATGATCTGGCTGCGAACAACGGGGGTTGGCAATGGGCGGCTGGCTCTGGTACCGATGCTGCACCCTACTTCCGCGTGTTCAATCCGGCGCTACAGGCCCAGAAGTTTGATCCACAGGGAGAATACATTCGCAAATGGGTACCTGAATTTAACGGGCTGAGCTACGTGCAACCCGTTGTCGAACACAGCGTTGCCCGGCAGCGGGCTATTGATACGTACCGAAACGCGTTGGCTAAGTAGTTTGTCGCTGTTGCAACCTTTTTCGTAGCCTACGGGTCGCTCTCTGGCTGTCTCGTTGGTCAACGGTATGATCTTTCGGTATCTTCTTGCCTGTGTATTCGCGCTTCTCCTTATTCCGACGTCGGTTCGGGCTCAGCAGCGGTTGCGTATGACCGTCCTGGTGCGTGACGGCGTCACCAAAAAGCCTATTCCCGGAGCCAGCCTGCTGGTTGGTGAAACCCGAGCGGGGGCGCAAGCCGACAGTGCGGGCGTCATTACGCTGAATCATGCGCCGGGTGCCCTGACCGTATACATTTCAGCCGTTGGCTACATACGTGGCCGAGAGACTATTGTTCTTGATTTCAACAAACGTATCGAGTACTTCTTACAGCCCCGGTCAACCGACCTGGAGGAAGTGGATGTCCGGGCTACGCGTGAGGATAAAAACATCAAAACTGTGCAGATGGGGCAGATTCAGTTAAGTATGCCCGAATTGAAACGAATGCCCGTGGTGCTGGGAGAACCGGATATTTTGAAGGCGCTGGCCCTTCAGGCGGGGGTTACTACGGCGGGTGAGGGGGCCGGAGGCTTCAACGTTCGGGGCGGACGGGCCGACCAGAACCTGGTTCTAGTGGATGGAGCTCCGCTGTTCAATACGTCGCACCTGCTCGGCTTTTACACCAACATCAACCCGGACCTGGTACAGGACGTTAGTCTAAACAAAGGCGCTTTTTCTGCGCAGTACGGTGGGCGGGTGTCGTCGCTGCTGTTGATGAGTACTCGGAACGGAAACAAAGAAGGCTGGCGCGTGTCGGGCGGACTTAGCCCGGTGAGCGTTCGGGCCCTGGTTGACGGACCGATTTCGAAAAAACTGACGCTGGTAGCAGGCGGACGGTTTGCGTTTCCAAACTATTTGCTTCGGTCGTTTCCCGTAACCAGCGTAAAAAATAGCCGCGCATCTTTCTACGACGGCAACATTAAGCTGACGTATACGCCCGATGAACGGAATACCATTGCTATTTCAGCCTATCGGAGTCAGGATAACTTTCGCTTTCCGGGCGATACGTTATACGGATGGCATTCCGATGTGCTGACGGGGCACTGGAGTTACCTGGTTCGCCCAAACGTACAGCTTAACCTAACGGCGCTTTACAGTGGCTATCACCTGAACGTAGACGGGGTGACACCGGGATTAACCTTTCAGTTTACATCGTTTATCGAGCAGCGCGAGGGGAAGGCAGATGTCTATTATACCATCAATCCGAAAGCGAAAGTGCAGGCCGGGATCAACGGCATTCTGTACCGAGTTCAGACCGGTGACATTACGCCCTCGGGCGAAAATTCAAGCATCAATCGGCAGCGTATCGACCCCGAGTTAGGGCGTGAACTGGGTGCTTACGTGAATACTGAGTGGGAACTAACCCCGCGAATTTCGCTCATGGCGGGCTTGCGGTATTCGATGTTCTCCTTTCTAGGGCCGCAGACAATTTACCGGTACGCAGAAAACGTACCGCGTTCACCCGAAACGGTGGTTGATTCCGTGGGGTACGGGAGAGGGCAGGCAATTCAGAACTACGGCGGTCTGGAACCGCGCGTGGCGTTACGTATTCAGGTTGCCCGAAACTCGGCCATAAAAGCCAGTATTGGTCGCACCCGCCAGTACGTAAATCTGATTTCCAATACCACTGCTATTACACCCCTCGACTTCTGGAAATTAAGCGATCGCTACGTACCACCGCAAATTGCCGATCAGGTGTCGCTGGGCTTATTCCAAAATCTCAGCAACAACGCCATTGAGCTAAGTATAGAAGGGTATTACAAACGACTTCAGAACCAGATCGACTACCGCTATGGAGCAAACCTGATTCTGAACCCCAGGCTCGAAACTGCCTTGCTGCCCGCGTCTGGCCGGGCCTATGGGGTGGAGTTTGGCGTCAGCAGCAACAAAGGCCGATTAACGGGGCAGTTTAACTACACCTATGCCCGCTCGCTGATTGCCGTGCAGACGCCGTTCGACGAGCTTCGTATAAACGGCGGTGACTATTATCCGTCGTATATCGACCGGCCGCATACGCTGAATCTTCAGGCTCGCTGGGCCATGTCGCACAACTGGTCATTCTCCACCAATTTTGTGTATTATACCGGCGTGCCTGCTACGTATCCTGACGGTCAGTACACCTACGCGGGCGAACCGGTGCTGGACTACTCCCGGCGCAACGCAGACCGGATTCCGGATTACCACCGGCTGGACGTAGCGTTTTCAAAAGACACTCGATTTACCAAAGCGCAGAAACGATACGGTATCTGGACGATCGGGATCTATAACCTGTATGCCCACAAGAATCCCTACTCAGTCTATTTTACCCGCTACAACCAGCGGACCGAGTCATACCGATTATCGGTCTTCGGTACGTTGATTCCATCCATTGCTTACAATTTTTATTTCTGACCATGACTCGGTTCATTGTCTTTATACTTGCGGTAACGGCGCTCATAAGCTGCATTGATCAGGTGCAGTTGCCGGTTCGGACGGAGGAACCAAGGTTGGTGGTTGAGGGCCAGATCACCAACGAAGCTCCGCCTTACACGGTCAAACTTACCTATACGGGGAAATATAGCGGGAGCGAAGGACAAAACCCCGCCGATCAGTTTGTGTCCGGAGCCCAGGTTAGCTTAGCCGACGATCAGGGCCGTTCAACTCGATTGGTAGCAACAGGGCCGGGTGTTTACCAGACGGCTGATTCGACCTTCCGCGGGCAGGTAGGGCGTTCGTATAGCCTGAGTATTGTGCTGACTGATGGCAAACGCTACGTTACCAGTCCGGAGCGAATGCCGATTGTACCGGCTATCGATAGTATCTCGAGCCGCTTAGTTCGCGTTGAAAATATTATCACACCCTTTCGGTATAGTTATGCAATTACGACGCAGGACCCGGCTGCCGAGAAAAATTACTACCGCTGGACGGCTTTTGGCGTAACAACCCGGCGCTCAACGGGATTGCCCTGCTGTCTGGGGTGCCCATCGATTTGCCTGGACCGCTGCTGGGTAACCGAGTCGACCGATGCAGTCAACATTTACAGTGATGAAGCGATCAACGGCAATCCGATACGGAACAGGGCTGTTTTTCAGTTGCCGGTTTATGCCATTGGGCCGCAACTGGTAGAGGTGCAGCAGTACAGCATGACGCAGAGTAATTACCAGTTCTGGAAGCTGTATCAGCAGCAGAACGCCCGAACCGGCAGCATTTTTGATCCTTTACCTGCTCCTGTAACAGGCAACGTAGTGAATGCCGATAATCCAACTGACCGGGCCAGGGGGTACTTTGCCGTTACGTCCATTACCCGGAAGCGGTTTCGCAATCCAGCTGTCGAAACGACCGGTTCTGCCGTGTACGGATTTATTGCCAGTCAGATCATACCACTATATGATTGCCGGGATACATATGGTCCAGTGCCCGTTATGGAACCGGAGGGCTGGCGATAATCAGAGCTTCCATTGAACGAGCCAACCCGGTTTAATCTGTTTAGGTCGGGGGACACCGGCCAGTCCCGTTGCAGGGTTCATGGCCATCAGGGTAAGTGGAATGGTCGTTTGGGTTTCGGCCGAAATGGCTTTTGTGGCCCTGAAAAACACGGTGCCGCGCGCGTCAATATCATCCACAATGGCGTACAAAACGTCGCCCACTTTTAAGGCGTCCTCGCCAATCTGAACATCTTCGGTCAGTGTAAAGGCCCAGCTTTGCCCTAGCTTAAGTTGACCAGCCCGCAGGAGTTTGGCGCTTACGTCGCCCACGAATACCGGCGCAGTGGTTGGCTGCTGCTTGAGTAACTCCGTCAGCAGACTATCCATGACGCTGGCTTCGTTGCGGACGGCACCGGCTGGTTCATCTGCCAGCTGACCGATGGGAATGCCTACCGGTTCAGGCTCTTCGTCCTGAAGCCAGCCCATCCGCCGGGCCTGTTGCCGCTCAAGTTCGTAGGCATTGACGGACGCAGCCAATAAAGCCCCGTTGCCCAAGCTATAAGACGGGTTCGTGAACAGCTCTTTCATGGCGAGAATTCGGTACAGGTAATAGCCGGTTTCAGGGTTCATGGTCATGGCGTAATAGTCGCGGTGGCCAACTCGGGTGATTTTCCGCTGCACCATGCCAACGCCCCCGTTATAGGCCGCGGCCACGAGCGTCCAGGAACCCAGTTTGCGGTACAGAAACTTCAGGTATTTGCAGGCCGCTTCGGTGGATTTCTTCAGGTCCGTCCGTTCGTCATTGCCGGGGGTAATCGACAACCCCATATCCTGCGCCGTATCGTCCATAAACTGCCAGTAACCCACAGCACCCGCCGACGAAATGGCACTGGCGTGCCAGGCGCTTTCGATTAGTGGCAGGTACTTGAAGTCGTTCGGAATCGCATGCTTACTGAGAATGGGCTCGATCACCGCGAAATAGGGAGTCGAGCGTGCCCGTAAGGCTTGCACATGCTGAATATAGCCCGAACTGCTGGCCAGGGCGAGCGCTAGTTTAGCCGATACGTCACCCTGTTCGGTCGGTACCAGTTCACCGCAGAAATGCAATCGCTCCGGACGAAGCCGCTGGGGCTGCAATTTGGTTATCGGTCGCACCGCTTTACCCGGATGCGCAGCCGCTTTCTTTTGCGCCCAGCCGACCTGACTAGTCAGTAAAACACTTAAAATCAGAAGAGGTACGTATTGAATGGCTCTTGTCAAAACAATCAGCATTGGTTCAGCCCATAGACAACGAAGCCCGCCTTGGGTTTAGTTCGGATGGATGAGGGCGAGTTAGGAAACGGGAAATAGATGACGCTGCCGCTAAGCCCGCTTTACAGGCAGTATTAAAGCGCTTTCCACGTAAGAATCCAGCCGGATTTGAGCTGATCGACATCCGGTAGGTTGATGCCGATGCGGCCGGTTGAGGCATCAACGGCCGTCAGGGTCAAATTATACGTGTATTTGTCCTGAGTCGAATACAGCTTGTCTGCGCGTAAGTACAGTTTGTTCGTTTTGGGGTCTATGTCTTCAACTACCGCGTAGAGCAGGTCGCCTTCTTCTACCTCAATGCCATCGGCGAGGCCATGTCGGGTCAGGTGAAACACCCAGGTCTGACCGCGTCGTAAATCGGCCGTTTCGCTCAGTCGCGCCTTGATACCCCCCCTGAAAACGTCGGCTGCATTGGGTAGCGGAATATCCATCGTTCGTCCGGCGAGGTGGGTGGCGCTTTCTGGAATGGGTGTATCTACCGCTGCCTGCGTAGCGTCGTCTACAATCAGTTCCGGAATTAAAATGTCCTGACCAGTTTCGGAACCTGGGTAAAGGGGTTCACTCAGGTACGCCATCATCTGGTCGGGAATAATGTGCGGGTAGCTTTGGTAATTCGAGAATAGCTCTTTGAAGGCCAGTATCCGATACAGGTACTTTCCGGTTTCGGCATTCAGGCGGAGGTAATAATAATCGCGCTGCTGTTGTTTCCGGATATTGCCTAGTAAAGCGCCGATGCCGTTGTTATAAGCCGCAGCGGCCAGGGTCCAGGAGCCCAGTTGATTGTGGAGATAATTTAAGTAACGGCAGGCCGCGTTCGTCGACTTGATGAGGTTGTGGCGCTCGTCGTATCCAGGCCGAATCGTCAAACCCAGTTCGCGGGCGGTAGCGGGCATAAACTGCCAGTATCCAACAGCCCCTTTAGGTGACACGGCGAACCCTCGAAGCGCACTTTCAACCAATGGAAGATACTTAAAATCGAGGGGAATGTGATGCCGGGCCAGAATCGGCTCAATAATGGGAAAGAACGAGGCCGCCCGCTGTCTGATCCGGAACAGGGCCTGGTTCTGGTTGGTGTTTTGCACTAAAGCGGATACCAGCCGACGTGCAACAACTTCTTCGTGTATGGGCACTGACTCACCACAGAAATAGACAGGAGGTAGTACTTTGATCAGTCCGGGATCGGTTGACGGCAGCGCAGGCTCCATTGCGTTCGACATCCGGTTATACTGACTTGTTAATACCAGACTGGTTATCAACGTACAGGAAGCAAGCAAATTCATCAAACAGGCACGTACTAGTTACGTATGGGTACCTTACTTTGACGGGTTATATAGTCTATAGTAACACAATACTATAGTTATTTTTTTGTCGCTTGATCTACCGCTACGGCACACAAAAAGGTCACCCTGACTAGAGCGACCTTTTGTGTTACGTACTGAATGTCAATTAAAGCCAGTCCCAGAAGTGCAGCGGACGAGTGCCTTCGCCTTTGTTTAACTGCAAAAAGCGGGGGCGACGGAACCGAAGTACCATCAGGCCCATCATCAGCTTCTTAATGGGTAAATGATCGCCTTGTTTTTCCAGACCCGCATCACGCGTGGCCGAGGAAGATTCCGGTGATTTGGAAGCCATCGCAATAAACTGCTGCGTGTCCGATGGCGCTTTCGTCAACGCGGTGTTTGGCCGGGGACCCCAGGTTGGGTCGTTGTAGTCTTCGTCAACGAGTTCTACGGTCGGCGAATCCTTGATTTTCTTCGACAGCGCCAAAGGCTTTGTCCAGCTTGGCAGCGGCTTGGTCAACTGCGCAATCGTGGAATTACGGAGCAGCAACGAATACTGCCGCGGGTTACTGAGCAACTCCTTATACGCCAGAATCCGGAACAGATAGTGACTTGTTTCGCGGTGCAGGCGGAGTCGGTAGTAATTTTTCTGCCCTTGCTGCACCATCCGATTCTGTACGTGCGTAATACCGCCGTTATAGGCAGCAGCTACCAGCGTCCACGAACCTAATTCAGCGTAGAGTTGGTGCAGATACCGACAGACGGCCACTGTTGCTTTCTGGAGATTGTAGCGTTCGTCGACTTTGCCATTTACGGTCAAGCCTAACTCCCGGGCGGTGCCAGGCATCAACTGCCAGTAACCCGATGCACCTTTCGGAGATACACAGTCGTTGACCAGCGCACTTTCAGCCAGCGGCATGAATCGGAAATCCCGGGGAATCTTGTACTTCCGAAGAATCGGGTCGATGATGGGAAAGAACGTAGAGGCCCGACGGCGGAGGTCAAATAAACATTCGGGCTGAGCGCCATACGTCCGGAGCGTTTGTACCCACCGGCGCGAAACACGGGGTTCGTCGACCGGAACTTCTTCCCCACAAAAATAAATTGGAAATACCCGTTTGGAGGAATCAACAACCAACAGCGAAGGGTTATTTAGGCCGTCTGGCGACTGAAGATTTCGGCTTGTATCCGCCCCGATTGTGGCTAAGCCAAAGGCCGGTTTAATGGCGGCCATAAGCAATGAAAAACCTACTTCTCTTATCAAAATAACGGTATTTGTTGTGGTACATAGAGACGACAAAGCCCGTACTAACGTAGCGGGCTTGCCATACATGACTCTACGAATATAGCTGATTATCTGCGAACTACAAAACCGCCGTTCTGAGAATTATCCAACGGCCCAGCGAAAAGTAGGATTTTATCTGCCCATCAGCCCCACAACCAGGGTTATTTTGGCGTAATCGTACCGCCCTTCCAGATGGTCGAAAATGGGCTTGAGCCGGCCTTCTTCGAGGCCGACGATGTCAATCGCCTGCTCAATTTGCCGACGCTCAAACGGGTCGACAAGAGAGGCTAAATCCAGGTCGTAGCCTGCCTTCGCGAGCTGTACCAGATGACCTGCAATGGAGCCCGCCGTAAGCTGCCGTTCGGCCGCAATTTCGTCGATCGTGAGGCCCCGATTATACAGATCGAGGGTAATTAATTGGGTAGCTCCCTTGGGCTTTTCGCCTGCCTGCACCCGGCCCTTTACGTGTCCGACAATCGCATCCAGAAACCGCCTGCCGAACAGTTGCAGCTTGCGTTCGCCGACACCACTTACGTTACGTAACGCATCGGGCGTGGTTGGTCGCTGCCGCGCCATGTCTTCCAGCGTAGTGTCGGTGAAAATAACGTAAGGGGGTACATTCTGCTCGTCGGCCAGTTCTTTGCGGAGGGCACGAAGCCGCTCGAACAAATCGTCGCGGTTGGTTTCCGTTTTGGTCTTTGGTTTCTCGACCACCGGTTTCGGCGCATCGTCGGGACGAACCAGATCAATTTTGCGGCCTCCGTAAAGCACCTGATCCGCCAGGATTCCCCGACGTAAAGCGTAGTGCTGGTCATAGCCAACCTCAATCACGCCAATGTTAATGAGTTGATGCAGGTAGTTGCGCCAGTCTTCAAAGCGAAGGTCCCGCCCAGCGCCATACGTTTTTACCTGATCGTAACCACCCTGTAGCACCGCCTGGCTACGCGAACCGCGCAGAATGTCGATCAGCAGGTTCATCGGTACGCGTTCGCCCGTCCGGATGATAGCCGAGAGCGCTTTCTGGGCCAGGATGGTGCCGTCGAACGTAACGCGCGGGTCGCGGCAAACGTCACAGTTGCCACAGGGCTCCGCTAACTCCTCCGAGAAATACGACAGCAGGATCTGACGACGGCAGGTGTGGGCATCAGCGTATTGCTGCATCCGCTCCAGCTTAGCGAGCTGTAAGCCCAGGTTCGCCGGGCTGTTTTCGGCCAGCATTTCCTTATACGTCGCTACGTCGGCAAAGCTGTAAAACAATACCGTCTGCGCATCGGCTCCATCACGCCCCGCCCGCCCAATCTCCTGGTAAAAGCTTTCGATGTTTTTGGGCATGTTGTAATGAATCACCCAGCGCACGTTCGACTTGTCGATGCCCATGCCGAAGGCAATGGTCGCGCACATGATCCGAACGTCGTCGCGCAAAAACGCTTCCTGCGTACGCGCCCGATCGTCGGGGTCCATCTTGGCGTGGTAGAAGGCCGCGCTGAATCCCTTTTCCTGAAGCTTTGCCGCCAGCGACTCGGTCGATTTACGGCTCAGGCAGTAGATAATACCCGACGTATCGGGTTTGCGTTGCAGGAGCCGGATAATCTGCTGAATGCGGTTCTGACCAGGTAAGACCTGAAGACTAAGGTTGGTCCGGTTAAACGATGAGATAAAGACCGCCGGGTCGTTCATGCCCAGCCGCTGGCCAATATCCTGACGCGTAAGTTTATCGGCCGTAGCGGTTAACGCTACGGTGGGTACCTGCGGAAAATGTTCTTTTAATACGTGTAACTGCGTGTATTCCGGCCGGAAGTCGTGCCCCCAGGACGAAATACAGTGCGCTTCGTCAATGGCGAAGAGCGAAATGGTCACGCGCTTCAGAAACGCAAAAAAGGACTCAGTTAGCAGTTTTTCGGGGGATACGTACAGCAGTTTAAGCTTGCCGCTGAGGCAATCGGCTTCAATATCGCGCTGCTCTCGACTGGTTTGCGTGCTGTTGTAGAAAGCCGCCTGAATGCCGTTCATGTGCAAGGCTCCAACCTGGTCTTTCATCAGGGCGATCAGGGGCGATACCACAATAGTAATACCCGGCAGCATCAACGCCGGAATCTGAAAGCAGACTGACTTACCACCTCCCGTAGGCATCAGCACCAATGTATCCCGTCCGCTCAGGATGGACCGGATGATGTCTTCCTGCATGGGGCGGAAGCGGTCATATCCATAATAACGTTTGAGATAATCAACTGGCGACTGGTCGGCGATGGTCATTTTACTACGGGTATATACCTATCAAAAATACAAAAAAAAGCGGAAAACAGTGCCCTGTCGGTGCACTTAGGATTCTGTGATTTCAGCCCCGATTGGCTTGATTACAGAATAGACCATTTATGTAGTTTTAACCGATAATTAATAAGCATTTACAAAAAAATATTGAAATTACTACCAGAATAAAATTAGTTAAACACACATTTTTATGAAAAAAGTCTTAATCATGCTTGGCCTTTCTCTGGGCTTACTGGTAACTGGCGCGGGTATAGCGCAGGATACGAAGACCGCTAAGAAGGAAATGAAGGAAGCCGACAAATCGGCTAAAAAAGCGGCTAAAGCTGAAACAAAGGCCGCTAAAGATGCTACTAAAGACACCGAGATGGCCGATCGGATGGCAAAGGCCCGCGCTGCGAAAGCCGAGAAAAAAGCGGCTAATGACGCTGGTAAAGTGGATATGACAGATGGGGCAGGCCTGAAGGATGATAAGATGAGCAAGTCGGTTGCCAAAAAAGAGGGTGGAAAAGCAATGGCTAGTGCCGTGAACCGCACAACTGTTCCGAACAAGGCGGGGATGAAAGAAGAAAAAGCGACCCCAGCCGATTATAAAGCCCCTGTCGATAAGTCGCAGAAAGGACCCAGTGGTGAGGTTGTGTATACCGGCCCACGCGGAGGGAAATATTACATTAACAAAAACGGAAACAAGACGTATCTGAGCAGCAATCAGTAGACGACCTCTTTTATAACAAACCAGGACCATTGTCAGCGACAGCCCTGGTTTGTTATAAAAGAGTGTCAGAACCTGACAGGGCTAAGAGGACTTAACAGATAGGTAACAGAACCTGGTCTTGTTCTGCATTACCTTTACATTCCCTAAACCGTCCTGCTATGCGCTCTTTCTTCGTCTCTATTCTCTTTGTTGCGTGTGGCTTGACCTTCGCGCAGGTGCCCAAATCGCCTGCCCCAGCTGTTGCACAACGGTTGTTGTTACCCAATGGCTGGAGTCTGACGCCGGTAGGTCATTCGCTTCCATTGGGCGATCTGCCCCTGAACATGGCCGTATCACCCAATGGCAAGCGGCTGGCGGTGACCAACAACGGGCAGAGCACGCAGAGTATTCAGCTTATCGACGTAGTGGGGGAGAAGATTCTGAGTGAAGTAGAAATCAGTAAGTCGTGGGTAGGCCTTCGCTTTCACCCCGACGGGAAGCGACTACTGGCCTCGGGTGGCAACGACAACCGCATTCTAATCTACGACATAACCGGCGACAAGCTGGTGAAAACCGATTCGGTGGTACTCGGCAAACCCTGGCCCATCCGCATTTCGGTGGCGGGTATCGAAACGGATAGAGCCGGAACAACGTTGTACGCGGTCACGAAAGACGACAGTACGTTGTATGTCTGTGACCTGGCAACGAAACAGATACGCGACCGCATCAAACTCCCTGCTGAAGCATATACCTGCCTGCGGTCTCCGGTTTCCGACGAACTATATATATCTGTGTGGGGCGCTGAGAAAGTTGTCATTTATGATCCCAAACAGCAGAAGCTTACCGGCGAGATCAAGACCGGCAGCCATCCCAACGACATGCTGTTTAGCCGGAACGGTAGGCTGTTATTTGTTGCCAATGCCAACGACAATTCGGTTTCGGTGATTGATGTCAAGTCGCGAAAGGTGCTCGAAACGGTCACTACGTCTCTGTACCCCGATGCTCCGGCGGGCAGCACGCCCAACGGGCTTGCCTTATCGGCCGATAATAAAACCTTGCTCGTTGCCAATGCCGACAACAACTGCCTGGCTTTGTTCGACATGTCGAGGCCCGGCCGCAGCCGATCGCTGGGCTTCATTCCGACCGGCTGGTATCCGACGTCGGTAAAAGTTGTTGGCAAGAAGGTACTGGTGGCCAACGGTAAAGGGTTTTCGTCGAAAGCCAACCCGAACGGGCCGAACCCGTACAAACGCCGGGAGTCGGGGACGGAATACATCGCGGGCTTGTTCAAAGGAACCTTGTCTATGTTCGATCTGCCGAAACCGGCAGAGTTGGCGGGTTTGTCGAAACTGGTTTACCAGAATACGCCCTACACCAAAGAGAAAGAGAAGCTAGCCGCTGGCGAAACCGGTACTCCCGATGCGGCCTCCCCAATTCCGAGGGTTGTTGGTGCCAGAAACTCGCCGATCAAATACGTCTTCTATATCATCAAAGAAAACCGGACATACGACCAGGTGTTTGGTGACATGCCCGGCGGCAATGGCGATACGTCGCTCTGTTTGTTTCCCGAGAAAGTAACGCCCAATCAGCACGCTCTGGCACGGGAGTTTGTGCTGCTCGACAACTTCTACGTAGATGCTGAGGTCAGCGCCGACGGTCACAACTGGAGCACGGCCGCCTACGCAACGGATTACGTGGAAAAAGTCTGGCCAACCAGTTATGGTGGCCGGGGCGGTACGTATGATTTTGAAGGAAGCCGCCCGGTAGCCTATCCCAAAAAAGGGTTTATCTGGGATTATTGTCAGCGGGCCGGGCTTCGGTACCGGAGCTACGGTGAATTTGAAGCCTATTCTAAACGGAAAGGGTCATCGCTGGACGGTCGGTTTGCGCCGGGGTATCCGGATTATGATCTGAAGATCAAAGACATCGACCGCGTTGAAATCTGGAAAAAGGATTTTGATTCGTTGGTAGCAGCTAAGGCGGTGCCGCATTTCAGCAGCATTCGACTTGGTAACAATCATACGAGTGGGCCCCGAGTAGGCGCGCCTACGCCAGCGGCTCACGTCGCCGATAACGATCTGGCGGTGGGGCGATTCGTAGAGTATCTGTCAAAAAGCCCGATCTGGAGTGAATCGGCCATATTCATCCTCGAAGACGACGCCCAGAACGGAGCCGACCACGTCGATGCGCACCGCTCACCGGCGTTGGTGATTAGCCCGTACACGAAGCGTAAACACATTGAGCATACGATGTACTCAACTTCGGGTATGCTACGTACCATGGAGTTGATTTTGGGATTGCCACCCATGAGCCAGTACGATGCGGCCGCCCGGCCGATGTTCGCCTGCTTCACCAACACGCCAACACTGACTCCCTACACGCATATTCCGGCCAACATCGATCTGGAAGCCAGGAATACCGCCATGACCGAATCCGCGCGCCAATCGGAAAAACTCGATTTGCGCTATGCCGAAAAGATTGATGACCGCCTGTTCAACGAAATCATCTGGAAGGCGGTTAAAGGGGAACACTCGGTTATGCCTGCTCCTAAGCGTGGCGCGTTTCTGGTTGTCGCTAAGAAAGACGACGATGATGACGACGATTAACCGTTTATGAAGTTGTCGCTCATCGGCCCAATCTCAATCTGTAATTTGCGTACGAATAGTATTGTTTGAGATTAGTTCGGTCTAACAAACCATTGTTGGACACAGGATGAGACACGTAGTATGCTGAAAACAGCTTTCCAAAAAGAACTTACTTTTTCCGATACGCTTGAACAGGGAAGTCGTGGCGCTGATGTGAAGCGCGTTCAGGAATGGCTTTCGCTTAATGCGTTACGCTTTCCCGACGTAAGCCTGACGACAAATGTAGACGGTCAGTTTGGCCCGGCGACGAAACGGGCGGTGTGTAATTTTGAGGAAGCCGTCGACCTGCCCCGAACCGGTGTGGTTACGCCCGATTTGTTTGTGCACCTAAGCAAGCCATTGGCTACCGCTTTCCAGACAGTCGCGTCGATTCCCGATGTTCGGCAGGCGGTGGTGCAGGTCGCCCGGCTGCACTTGAAGCAACGGGCTACGGAGCTTCAGACAACCGACGCGCAGAATCTGGGTCCCTGGGTACGTAGTTACTGCGACGGTCTGGACGGTTCTCCGTTTAAATGGTGCGCTGGCTTTGTGCAAACTGTTTTGGATCAGGTGGCGTCTGCGCATGACCGTTCGTTTACGGCCATTATGCCGCAAACGTTAAGCTGTGACGTACTGGCCCTGAGCGGTCAGCAGAATGGCAGATTGATTGACAACGCCGTGCTTCAGAAGAACCCGGCCCGGATGCGGCCTGGCGACGTATTTCTGCTACGTTACCCTAAAGCTCCCGACTGGTACCATACCGGATTCATCACCAAAATTGAAGGCGATGTGGTAGAGACAATTGAAGGCAATACCGACTCGAAAGGCTCCAGCAACGGAACCGCCGTATTCGCCCGCGTCCGCAACTTTCGCAAGACGACGCTGGACGTATTCTCCATCGACGGTTTATAAGGTCAAAGGTGGGTGAAAATCGTTTCGGCGAACGCTACGTCGGAATTCTGGCTAGCCACCGTTTGCAGGTTCTCTTTCGAATACGAAATGCCCTGCGTTACAGCTTGTTCCAGCAACTGGCTGATAGCCGCTGGCGAGCTGGAATCAACCACTGCTCCTAACTGCTCCTGCTGCACCAACTGACCCATGTAGCCATAATCGGACGACAGCAGTGGCTTGCCCGAAACAGCCGCCCGAATAATCACCGAAGCCATACCCGTATGCCGTTGGTATAAGGCCAGCGCGTAATCGGCCAGTTCGAAATAAAGCTGAATCTGTTTGCCACGCGTGTCGCGGAATACGCACACGATTTGAATAGCCGGGTTTACCTCCGTGATCAGGCGTTCGATTTGTTGCTGATAATCGGGTTTGATGGCACCGACCAGCAGCACACATACGCGTGAATGTACCGTTGGATTGAGCTGTTTGAGCGATTCGATCAGTGGTTCGATGCCTTTCCGATCCTCAAGCGTGCCAAATAAGAGAAAGACTTTACGGGCGGGGTCAATACCTAACTCGGTACGTAGCTGAGCCACTTCCGCCGGGTCGATGGGGTACGACTTGACTGGGTCGGGTAGGGGAACCACCGTTACGTTGGGGTTCATCGCGCGCAGGGCGGGCACCGCCGAATGGTCGAGGCAGAACAGGTTCTTTAGGACGCCCCGGTCCAGAGCGCCCTGAAGCGTTATTTTCTTGCGGACCATGTTTAGACGGGCTTTTAAACCGGGCGGAGCGGGGTAATGAAAATCAGGCCGGAAGTAAATACCCGACACGGGGCAAGGCGATTTTCGACCACACCAGAGCGCCAGTTGAAAAATGTCCGAATACATCATCACCGCATGCGTTGGCGCGTGTTCATTGATGTAGTCCAGCAGTAAGTTCCACTCGTTGAAGGAGCGACGTACCACCGACGACTGGTGAACACGGTCGATGTCCTCGGGCGGGATGGGGATAAACCGTACGGTCGTCTGATGGGGGTCTTGTGCCAGTAACTGCTGAAAGGTTGGTTCAAACGAGGCTTGCGTAACCACGATCAGTTCACCTTTGATTCGGTAGTGAAGCCAGTAATGAATCAGGTGCGTCAGATAATCGGCGTGGTGACCATTGATGATCGTATCGAACAAAAGTATTTTCCTCGCCATATCTATGAAACTACGCGCCGGTATACGTCCAGCGTTTGATTAACTACGTTCTCGGGCGAGAAGGCCTGCTGCCGTTCGTACCCCTTTTGCCGTAACGATTGCCGCAACGTATCGTCGAGAATAACCCGCTCAATCTGCTGTTGAATACTCGCTTCCGATGTAGGGTCGAAGTAAAGGGCGGCATCCTCGGCCACTTCCGGGAAACAGGACGTATTACTCAGCACGACCGGGCAACCCGTAGCAAACGCTTCCAGGATCGGAATGCCAAACCCTTCGTACAGCGACGGATACACGAAGGCAAGGGCGTGCTCGTACAGGCGAAACAAAATAAAGTCATTAATGGCAAAATAAACTACCTGATCAGTTAGGCCGAGGCTACCGATCAACTGCTTTTCGGCATCACTAAAGTCGCCACCCCCGGCACAAACTAACCGGACGTCAGGAGACTTCTTTAAGATTGACGCGACGGCTGTCAGGAAGAAATCGAAGTTCTTGTACGTACCCCGCATGCCTACGTACAGCAGATACGTTTCGGGAGCCTGAATCTGAAACGTATCGGGTACGCTTAATGTCCGGAAGTTCGTGGCATGATGAACCACTGTTATTTTATCGGGGGCAATGGTAAAAACCTCAACCAGGTCTTTCTTGGTGTTTTTGGAGACCGCAATCACATGCGCAGCCCGGTCGAGCAGTTCTTGCTTCTGCGCCTTCGAGGCATTGTCCAGATGTCCGTACGCGTCGCCCAGTTTTTCTTTGATCACATCGTGATACGTTAGCACAAAGGGCTTGTTGCCAATGAACTTCAGAAAGTAGCTGTGGAAAAACGTCGGGTGGAAAACGTCGTAATCCTTCCGGATCAACTGAATTGAACTCAACAGGCGATTCACCTGGGAAAACAACATGCTGGTGTACATGTAGCCCAGAAAATACCGGAACGGATACGTATGGAACTGCTTGCTGTTCAGCAGGTAATCGTTATTGGAGAAGCGAACGGAGAGCGTTGTGTCGACGCCTTTCTTGCGAAGCGATACAATCAAATCGTAAAAATACCGAGCCACCCCCCCAAATCGCGCACCTGTAAAAGCCTGATGGTCGTACAAGATTTTCATAAGAAGCAAAAGCACCGCAATGTTACGCATAAAGTCGTAACCCGCGGTTACGACCGGTCCAAAACCCCGCCGTCGCCCGTCGGACGTAACGATTAAGAACATTGATGACCGATTACTCTAATGGATACATACGGTAAGCGGCTTTCTCTATTTTTTTGCGCTTTACATCATTCACAAACAACAAATACAGCAGTACTCATGCAGACTAAATACGTTCGTTTGCTCGCGCTCAGCTGGGCGATTGGTTCGACGGCTTTCGGCCAGTCGACCGGAGAGTTAGGCGGTTCGCTCCGCGAGGTGGCGGTTCAGTTGAAGCCGGTCAAAGCGGCCGATAAGGAGTTTAAACAACAGGTGAAGACGCTCGGTAATCAGCCGTATCTGGTTGCCTTCGAGGTGACCGAAACCGACAAAAAAGGGAAATCGACGGAATATATTTACGAAGTTAATCTGGCCGATGTAGACCCGAACTCGGTGAAGTATGACACCCGGAAAGATTTGATGCCGATTACGCTTAAAACCGTTAACGGGAATGACTTCGTCCGTGTGAAGGAAAACGGCCAGCTTCGGTTTAACAATACGTTGACGCTGTACGCAGAAAATATTGATAATGCGCGGGCCCTCACCGAAGCGTTACGGAGCACTCCGACGTCGGCCAAGAAACTCCTCGAAAGCCGCCTGAACGTTGGTAATTCATTATCTGCGCTAACCGATTGGCTGCGCAAGAACGTGATCGATGCCACCAGTAGTGACGAGACGTACCGGCAGACCGTAACGCTTCCCGATGCAGCAAACCCGCTGAAGGTTCGGGTCACACAACAGCAGAATACGGGCAAAAAAGTAGTCGACGAAACAACGGACCTCAATTTAGGCGACCTCGATCCGTCTGGTGTGAAGCTCGATGTGAAAGGAAAATGGATATTCATTGAAGCGAATACACGTAACCGGGAAAACTTCATCCGGCATGCGGAAGGCGGTAAGCCGAGTAACGACCGCGCCGTCCGGTTCTACTTTGCTGATCTGGAAAAAGCCCGCGAAGGCAGTATGGTTCTGCAAAAGTTGCTGCCGCTGGCTCAGCAGAAGCAAAAGGATATGGCACCCGCCTACCGCTCCGCCGACGATACGCAGCAGCGCCTAGTTGCCGCTTTGAAACCCATCGGTGGCGTTGAGCAGTCGTTGAAGCCCGGCTGCCAGACCGTGTTTACAGTTGCCGAATCAGGGAAGACAACGGAGTACCGCTTCTTCTGGGGAGATCTGAACGAGAAAGCAACCAAGCTGAGTGCATCGGGTAAGGCGTTCACCCTCGAACTGGCCATGCCTACCAAGCAGAAGTACATAGAAGTCTGGCGAAACGGCGAAAAGCAAAGCTACGTTGGCGAACTGGAGATCCAGACGGACGATATTGAAGTAATTCGGTACCTGCCGGGGCAACTGGAAAAGATGATTCCGCAGTGTAGGGATAGC
This sequence comes from Spirosoma knui, assembly GCF_054780635.1. Classification (NCBI taxonomy): domain Bacteria; kingdom Pseudomonadati; phylum Bacteroidota; class Cytophagia; order Cytophagales; family Cytophagaceae; genus Spirosoma; species Spirosoma knui. The sequence continues at coordinate 416,044 of NZ_BAAGVY010000001.1, forward strand.
CGAAAACTGACTGTACCGGGCGGCAGTACTGAAGCGAAGCTTGACTTCGTGTCGCAGAAGTTAACGCCCGTGCAGGCCGGACGTAAAACCATAACCCAAAAGCTGGAAAAGGCGGGTGGCTGTGCCATCAAAGTGACGCAAAGCACAAGCGATGGTAAGAAAACCGTGGACGAACAGTTCGAATTCAGCTTAAGTGAAATCGATCCGTTGGCAGTAGAGCTTGTTACGTCTGGCGACGAAGCCTATGTGCAGTTGATGACCAAAAGCAAAGAGAAAACCATCAAGGCGTTCAAAAACGGCAGTCCATCTAACTACGTCAACGCCGTTCAGTTCTTCGGTAACGACATTCCAACGGGTTTGCAGGTGCGTGAAGCCTTCCGTCAGGCGGTACAAGGTTGTAAGAAATAGACCTAAAAGTGACAGACCTACTCCATAAGTCGAGTAGGTCTGCGCTATCATCATAGGTTAGTTAGATTGAGGTATTGCCTTACAGGAATTTTTAGGGTTGCGTAATGGCAAAAGTCAACGAAACGCTGTGCCTGTTTGGGGCTTTATTCTCGTCTATCTGGGACCGCATTTTGTCCGCTACGTTGGGGATAAACGACGCTTAGCCCGACAGTTGCTCTTATAGGCTAAGTAACAAAAAGAAATGCGTACGGTTGTTAAATGTCAGTTAAAGTTGTATTGTGCACAGCGTTAACCGGTTCATTTCAACTACGTACCACGCTATGCGTTCGTTACTTCTGCTTGCCTTACTTCTTCTTACGGCCCATTCTTCTTTTTCGCAACGAATACCGGGTTTGCAACAGCCCGTCGAAATAATCCGCGACCGCTGGGGCGTCAACCATATTTATGCGAAGAACGAACATGATCTGTTCTTTGCTCAGGGCTATGCCGCAGCCCAGGATCGGCTCTTTCAACTCGAAATCTGGCGTCGTCAGGCAACGGGTACGGTGGCGGAGCTGCTTGGACCGCAGGAGGCAAAACGCGACATCGGTACCCGACTGTTTCGGTTTCGTGGCAACCTCGATCAGGAGTTGAAGCATTATCACCCGCGTGGCCCGCAGATCGTCAGGGCGTTTGTGGATGGGGTCAATGCCTATATTACGCAGATACTCAAAACGCCCGAAAAGCTACCGTTCGAATTTCAGGTACTCAATACGAAACCAGGGCTGTGGACGCCCGAGGTGGTCATCAGCCGACATCAGGGGCTAGCCTATAATGTACGCGAAGAGTTGAACTATGGGCGGTTGGTGAAACTGATTGGTGCTGATAAACTTCGGGAGTTGCAATGGTTTCATCCCCTGCCCACTGGCAGTAAAGCGAACCAACCCGACTTAACGCTTCACGTGAACGGCAAGGAATTGTTTCAACCCATTCTTGAACTATACGAAGCATTCCGATTACCCTTAAAATTTGGTGGTCAGCCTGCCAAAGCCGACGAAGACGAAGCACTACGCTCTAGGGAGACAATTGATGACTGGTTCAACGTAGATAGGCAGTACGTTGGCTCGAACAACTGGATCATTTCGGGCAATAAGTCAGCCAGTGGTTATCCGATGTTGGCGAATGACCCGCATCGGGCGCAGTCTACGCCCTCGCTGCGGTACTGGGTACATTTGAACGCGCCGGGCTGGAACGTAATAGGAGCTGGAGAGCCGACGCTGCCCGGTATTTCCATTGGACACAACGATTACGGTGCCTGGGGGCTGACCATTTTTGAGACAGACAACGAAGACCTGTACGTCTACGAAACCAATCCGGCTAACCCGAATCAATACCGCTATAAAGGCCGCTGGGTAACCATGAAAACGCTGGTAGAAACTATTCCCGTTAAGGGCGCACAGTCGGTTCGGGCGGAGCTAAAATTCACTCAGCATGGTCCGGTGGTGTTTGAGGATAAAAAGAACCATAAAGCCTATGTCGTTCGGGCGGGTTGGCTGGAAGTAGGCTGTTCGCCTTATCTGGCGAGCCTGCGCATGAATCAGGCCCGCAACTGGACCGAATTCCGCCAGGCTTGTGCGTTCAGTCGGCTACCGGGGGAAAATATGATCTGGGCTGATAAAACTGGTACGATTGGCTGGCAGTCGGTTGGGCTGTCGCCGATTCGCAAGAATTTTACGGGGCTGGTGCCTGTTCCGGGCGATGGCCGCTTTGAATGGGGTGGCTACCTGCCTATTACGCAACTGCCCAACAAGCTTAATCCGCCAGAAGGATACGTAGTCACGGCAAACAACAACCTTACGCCCACTACGTACCCGTACCGGAACGCCGTTGGCTGGACCTGGTCTAGTCCGGCCCGGGCGCATCGGATCGAGGAAATGCTGAGCGATGGGAAACGGAAGACCCTGACGGATTTCATGGCGCTGCAGGCTGACTATCTCGCCATTCCGGCCCGAACGTTGGTTCCCTTGCTGCAAAATCTCTCATCGACCGAAACCCGTACCGAACAGGCGATGGCGTATTTACGACGGTGGGATTACAAACTTGAGCCGAGTTCGGTGGCGGCTTCGATCTACGTAGCGTGGGAAGGGCAGTTAAAACAAGCGGTTTACGCGCAAAACGTACCTCAAAATGCCCGGCCTTATCTCAAAAGCTTACCCTCGAAGCGGGTAATTGACGCCCTGCTGGTTCCGACTACCAATCGCGATAGTTTGCTATTAACCTGTCTAGACCGGGCCGTAGCTGAACTCTCGAAACGGCTTGGTAACGAGATGGAGGACTGGGTGTATGGGCAGCGAAAGAACAAACACATCACGATTACGCATCCGCTGAACAACATGGTCGACAAGGCGATGCAACAGAAAATTAACCTTGGGCCGGTAGCCCGGGGCGGGTACGCCGAAACGGTAAATGCCACAGCCAATGATCTGAACCAGACGCACGGAGCCTCGTTCCGTATTTTGGTAGATACCGAAAATTGGGATAAAACATTGGGCATCAATAGTCCGGGTCAGTCGGGCGATCCGGCGAGTCCGCATTACAGAGACTTATTTCCGATCTGGGCGGAGAATGGCTACTTCCCGGTGTTCTTCTCAAAGCCCAAAGTCCAGTCCGTAGCGGAAAGCACCGCTGTGCTACAGCCTTAACGACTGTTGCGGTTGCAAACAGACGTAATGCCGTACCTCCGGCTATATTTCGTAGGTTTGTAACCGCAAACCGCAAGACAGGCGGTTCAACTCGTTCATGGATATTCAGGAAGATTTAAAAGGAGCCATTCAACGCGCCATTGCTGAACTGTATCAGCAGGAGGGGGTTGACGTGGTTTTGCAACCGACCAAAAAAGAATTTGAAGGACTGTATACGTTCGTTACGTTCTCACTAACGAAAGCACTTCGACAACCGCCCGCAGCAATTGGACAAGCTATCGGCAGTTGGCTGGTTGAAAATAGCGATGTCGTCAGTGGCTTCAACGTCGTGCAGGGATTTCTAAATATCAGCGTCGCCGATGCCGCCTGGGTCACCGTCATCAACGACATCGCGGCTGATGCCGACTTCGGTACGTTGCCCTCGAAAGGACAGTCGGTCATGGTCGAATTTTCCTCCCCAAACACGAATAAACCGCTGCACCTTGGGCATTTGCGCAATAACTTCCTGGGTGATTCGGTAAGCCGTATTCTGAAAGCCAACGGCTACGAAGTCACGAAAACGTGCATCGTCAACGATCGGGGAGTGCACATCTGCAAATCCATGCTGGCCTATTGCATGTTCGGCAATGGCGAAACGCCGGAGTCGGCAGGCATGAAAGGCGATCACCTGATCGGGAAGTATTACGTCCTTTTCGACAAAGCGTACAAAGCGCAGGTCGAAGAGATGGTTAATGAGGGAACCCCAAAGGAAGAGGCCGAGAAGAAAGCCCCTTTGATGCAGGAAGTACAGCAGATGCTTCGCCTTTGGGAGCAGGGCGATCCGGATACCGTTACGCTCTGGCGGCAACTGAACGACTGGGTGTATGCCGGTTTCGACGCTACGTACCAAAGCATTGGTGTAAGCTTCGATAAGACGTATTACGAATCAAATACGTATCTGCTCGGTAAGGAAGTCGTTGAAGAAGGCCTGCAAAAAGGCGTTTTTTACCGCAAAGACGATAGCTCGGTCTGGATCGACCTGACCGAAGACGGACTGGATCAGAAGCTCGTTCTGCGTGCTGATGGTACGTCGGTGTACATGACTCAGGACCTCGGTACGACCGATCTGAAATACCAAGATTTTCACAACGACCGTCAGATCTGGGTGGTTGGCAACGAGCAGGATTACCATTTCAATGTATTGTTCGCTATCCTGAAACGACTCGGTCGGCCGTACGCCAACGGACTGTATCACCTGTCGTATGGGATGGTCGATCTGCCAACGGGTAAGATGAAATCGCGGGAAGGTACGGTTGTCGACGCCGATGATCTGATCCAGGAAACCACCGAAGCCGCTGCTACTGCCGCCGACGAAGCCGCCAAAGGTAAACTCGACGAATTCAGCGAAGCTGAGAAAGCTGAGTTGTTTAAGATGCTGGGACTAGGCGCCCTTAAATATTACCTGCTGAAAGTCGATCCCCAGAAGCGGATGCAGTTCAACCCCGCCGAATCCGTAGATCTGCACGGCAACACGGGGCCATACATTCAGTACGTTCACGCCCGTATTCGATCCGTTTTACGGAAAGCAGCTGAGATGGGCGTATTGACCGATGGAGTTGTAGAGGCCAGTATCTTAGATGAGATTGAGCAGCAGCTTGTGTTTCAGCTCAGTCAGTTTCCGCAACGAGTGAAAGAGGCCGGTGATGACTATGCACCGTCGTACATTGCGCAGTATGCTTATGAGTTAGCGAAGACGTTTAACCAGTTCTACGACAAGCTATCGATCCTGAAAGAGACTGATCCGATTAAGCTGCATACGCGTCTTGTACTGTCGAAATCCGTCGCGGAGACTATCCGTAAGAGCATGGATCTGCTGGGCATACAGGTTCCGGAAAAGATGTAATGCTCAGGTGAAGTGGATTACGCTATCGCTTTCAACGCAAAGTTCAGTATATATTCGTGACGTCACCGATTAACAAGCGATTAGAGTTTACGATCTGTAAACTATTTCGTTGATCATCCCGTTTTGCCAGTAATCCAAACAAACCCAAGTTCTTACCCCTAGTTCGCTATGAAAAATAGAATCCTACTTACACTCACCGCTCTTGGTGTGTTTATTCTTGCTTCTGGTTTTATGTTTAAAAACATTGTGAAAGGCATTTTCAGCGATAAAAGTGAAATCGCTGTAGCCCCGGCTGAAATCGACGCTCCCACCAAGTCGCTTTACGACTTCACCGTAAAAAGCATCGACGGCAAACCTGTATCGCTCAGTGGTTTCAAAGGAAAGAAAGTCGTTATCCTGAACGTAGCGTCGAAGTGTGGGTTTACGCCCCAGTACGCTGATTGGGAGAAGTTTTACAAGCAGCATGGCGATAAAATTGTGGTACTCGGCTTCCCAGCCAACAACTTCGCGAGTCAGGAGCCAGGTAGCAACGAGGAAATTGCTTCGTTCTGCCAGAAGAATTACGGCGTATCATTCCCGATGTTCGAAAAAGTAAGCGTGGCCGGTAACGATCAGTCTCCTCTGTATCAGTGGCTGACGACCAAGTCAATGAACGGCTGGAACGACAAAGCCCCAACCTGGAATTTCTGCAAATACGTTATCAACGAAAAAGGCGAACTGACGCACTTCTTCGCATCGAAGATCAAACCCGACGACGAAGAGTTCAAGAAGGCAGTAGGCATTTAAACAATGAGTGAAAGAGCGAATTAGTGATTGAGTGAAATGTGCGTCAGCTATTCACTCAATCACTAATTCGCTCTTTCACTAAACGAAACATGATGAATCCCTGGGTTGCAGCTGCCCGACCGCGTACATTGCCGCTGGCCTTAGCTAGTATTATCCTTGGCAGCTTTTTGGCCTGGGCCGATTTGCAGTTTGACTGGCGGATCGCTCTGTTAGCCGCGCTGACCACGATCTTCCTCCAGATTCTTTCCAATTTTGCGAACGACTATGGTGACGCCGTGTCGGGTAAAGACACCGAGTTGCGGGTAGGACCACGCCGGGCCGTGGCAACGGGCGATATTACCAAAGAGGCAATGCTGCGTGGTATCATCGTTACGTCTATTCTTTCGCTGATTAGCGGTGTCTGGCTGCTGGTCGTTTCGTTTCAGAAGGCCGACGCCAGTATTTTCTGGTTCTTCTTCATTCTTGGCTTATTGTCGATTGCCGCAGCGATTGGGTATACGAACGGCAAACGTCCGTATGGCTATGCAGGTTTTGGTGATATTGCCGTCCTGATGTTCTTCGGCTGGGTTGGTGTGCTGGGTACGTACTTCCTGCATACGTTATCATTCAGCCCGATTCTTTTATTACCAGCAACCAGTGTTGGCTTATTTGCTACCGGTGTTCTGAACATCAATAACATTCGCGATATTGAAACGGATACAATGACTGGTAAACGCTCGATTCCAGCCCGACTAGGGCTTTCGTTGGCCATCCGTTACCATTGGGGGCTACTTCTTGCCGGTATGTTTTGCGCCCTGGTGTACTCGTTTCTTACCAGCGCAAATTGGTTCAGTTGCCTATACATACTAGCTTTCCCTCTATTCGTCATAAACGGTCGGGCGGTTGCTACCCACAAACGTCCGGTTGAGCTGAACGCACGCTTAGGCCAGCTCGCCCTAACGACGCTGTTATTCGTGGTGTTGTTTGGAATCGGGCAGGTGCTGTAACCTCAACTAAACGGGGAGAGGATACGTATTACTACCCCTCCCGGCCTCCCCTAGAAGGGGAGGAGTTTTTGACTGGCAGGCTCTGCTGCTTCCCTTCGAGGGGAGGACGGGTACAACAGCCTTTACAGAGGGAAATTCAGTCTTGCCTACTAGATTGTAGCAGAAGGTGCTTCCGTGTTGTTTTCCGAGTCAAGTGTATCTGGCGACTGGTTAGTCCCTGGAACGTACACTGGCTGAATCACGGGTTTGGGTAGTGTCGTATAGATGCTGTAAGCTGCTCCCAGCGCCCAAACTTTCAGGCCGATCCTGGCAAAGACCAGTGCCTGCTGAATGAGAAACATCAGGAGAATCGTAAGCCAGCCACTCATCAGAATCGTGGCATCCAGCAACAGGTAAAGGCCCAGCATTCCCGCGCCAATCAACAGGAACAGCCAGTATAATCCATACGTCCTGCGAAGATTACGTAGCACGAGCCGCCCCGCCTGGCCGAATGCACGGAAGGAGTTGGGTTCGTCTTCGCGAAACATGAGCACTTTCGCGTAATCACTTACGCAAAGGACGAGCGTAGCCGTTAAAACGAACAAGGCAAAGAAAGCGACCCCAATCCAGAAGAGGCCGCGCTCGGTCAACGTATCGCTAAGCAGAACGCCAGCCAGCGTACCAAGTATAAGCCAGATGCCTGCCCCGGCTACCAGAAACAGGCCGGTTACGCCAAGTAATCGGGTGAAGCGACCAACGTAATGACTACACGCCTGCCAGAAAACACCGGCATTAAACCGTCCTTGAGGCTGAGCAAAACTCACTAGTATGCCACCGCCGAAAAATAGGCTCAGACATACGTACAGAACACCCAGCCAGCTGCCAACGCTCAGCAGCGGATCAATGGCTTTTCCACTCTGGTGCATAAAGTCCGAATACACCGTATAATCGAATCCGTCCAGCAGATTCAGAAAGGCTAGTGAGCTCTGGCCCTCGGCTTTCAGTGTGTTATAGAACGGAATGGCTGCCAATAGGCCCAACACCAACGTAACGCCATACATCAGCCAGAGAAGCCGAATTGCAGTAAGGGTTTGCCGAAAGGTGCTGGATAAGACAGACACAGCTAAAAAGATTTATTTTGAGTTCAGCAGCGGATGTTCGGTTCTGATCTTTTCCTGAAGCTTCAGAAACCCGTCAATTAACGCTTCGGGGCGGGGCGGACAGCCCGGCACGTACACATCCACGGGAATAATTCGGTCAACCCCTTTCACGACATGGTAACCATGCTGCCAGTAAGGGCCACCACAGTTCGAGCAGGAGCCCATTGAAATCACGTAACGTGGTTCCGGCATCTGCTCATAGAGCCGCCGAATGCGGTCGGCCATCTTGTAAGTCACGGTACCCGATACAATCATAATATCGGATTGGCGGGGGGAAGGACGCGGAAAAATGCCGAATCGATCAAGATCATAATTAGCCGCGAACGCCTGCATCATTTCGATGGCGCAGCAGGCCAGCCCGAAACTCATCGGCCATAGCGACTTCTCCCGCGACCAGTTCAGGAGTTCCTCCGAGTGCAGCAGAATGACACTTGCTTCGCCGGTTTTATTGGATGGATCAGATAAATTCATGCCGTTAATTTACAAAACAACGCATTAAGGTTGAGCGCGGTTCAGGACGTCGATTTGATACGAGTAGGTAAACGGTTCGAGCTGTCGGCGCAGGTTTTCACGGGCTTCCTCACGGTCTCTGCCGCGTGGTCGAATCACTTTCCGGGCGATTGGTCCAATGCGATAGCCTAATAAGCCGCCGGTAGCGGCCCCGCCGACCATCGCTAAACCAAGGTTAAGGCTGTAGACCGCTGGACTGCGAAACCCATTTTTCTTTGACGATTGAATGACCGTATACCCGAGTACCAGCGCGCCAACAACGCCCCCCTGAATGGCGCTTTTTTTGCGGCTATTCCGACGCAGCACCAGCTTCCTGACGTTCGCCAGCGGAACCTCGCCATCTTCATACCGAAAGCCGTTACTCGTTTCGTTGCTTAAGCTGATCGCTGTCTGGGAAACATCATCCAGGATGCCGATGAACCGATCTCCTTCCAGCGTAACGATCTTTATTTTATACGACTCCGGTTTAGACGTTTGAGCATACGCAGCCGGTACGCATAACAGCAGGAAAACCAGCGCGTAATATCTCATAGAGGCTAACTGGTTTGCCGGGGTTGGGTACCCACGGCAGAACGGTATTTAGCGTTTACCTGGTCATACAAGGCCTTCGGCACTTTCGTCTCCATAGTTGGTACTTTCGGATCTGGTTTTACCCAGTCCAGATACCCTTTCGCCCATACATACGCTAAACCCAATCCGAGGATAACCACGAACAAGATGGCTTCAATCAGGGCAAACCAGCCCCAGGCCCCATTTGTAGCCTCAATCAGCCGAGACTGCCCAAACACCGTAGCCCAAGGAAAGAGGAACACCAGTTCTACATCAAACAGCACGAACACCAGCGCCACTACGTAGAACCGAATGTTGAACTGCACATTCGCGTTGCCTATGGGCTCTTCCCCCGACTCATACGTACTGTTTTTCTCGACGTTTGGTCGGTCTGGACGTAAGAGCCGAGCAATAAACAAGACGATGCCGATAAAGGCAAAGGCGGCCACAATGAACAGTAAAATGATGCCGAAATCAGAGAGCATAAGTCAAGGTGGCCACAAACGTCAGAACTAAATACAAAGCGCACAAGCAGCGGTATAAGGGTACCGGCTGTAGGGTTTACTTCTTTTTCTTTTTGTAGAAGTTGTAAACAACGGCAACCTGGAAGGCTCGGTTTTTATACGTAGCCAGCGGTTCGGGCGATACGTTGGTGTAGCCCTGTACGTAACGGACGTGCAAACTAAGCTTATCGAGCAGATCAAGAAAGTCGTAATGAGCACCAACCACCAGGCCAACATCGTTTTTGGCACCGGGGCCATTCGTCTGACCAGCGTTCAGGGCGTAGCTGAACTCCGGGCCAACCTGCAACGTAATGCCTTCGGTCGGAATGAAGCCAAACAGGACAGGTACGCTGGCGTAGTAATAGCTATTAGCCGTTGTCTGACGGCCTCCCACGCGCTCGATCTGAAAGTTCGCGCCTTTTACGGAAAGCAACACTTCGGGTTGAATCACAAACCGCTGAAGCCGGTACCGATACATAACCCCCAGGTGGGGTTGCAAAGTCTGCTTGGGAATATTAGGGCTAATGCCAGAAATCTGCACCTGCGTTAGCGACGCACCAGCCTTAAAACCGAAGTGGCCACCAACGGGGTTATTGCTTTGCGCCCAGGCGAAAAGGGGCGAGAAAACCAGAAACGCAAAAAAGAGTAATCGATTCGTGTGCATACGGGAACTGTTGGAAGAGAATAGACCCTTCGATAACGCATTATCAGCCCGCAAAATTGGTTAAAAAAAGTTAATTCAGCCGTGGGTCAACCGGATAATGGGCAATGGATTTATATTCTCCCCCCATCCGCTTTAAAACACCCCGCCAGAATTCGTTGGTAGGCGTGTTAAACAGAAAGTTAGCATCGGTCCGGCTAACAATCCAGGCCTTTTGCCCGAGTTCTTCGTCAAGTTGCCCTTCGCTCCAGCCCGAATACCCAATAAAGAACCGAATGTCCTTGTCGGCCAGGGTGCCTAGATTGACGGCCTGCTTGACCTGATCAAAGTCACCACTCCAGAATAAGCCGTCGTTTATTCGAATCGAGTTGTCGATCAGATCGGGGCGTCGGTGAATAAAATGCAGTGTATTCTGCTGTACTGGTCCTCCTACAAACAAAGGCAGTTCGGCGTGAACTTCATCGATGACATCGCTCAGGTGAATATCGGTCAGTTGGTTAAGCACCAGACCGAACGTACCAGCCGCGCTATGCTCACAAACCAGCACCACACTGCGTTCAAAGTTCGTGTCGCCCATGAAAGGTTCGGCAATCAGCAAATCTCCGTTTGTAACGGTTGGCGTATTGGTGTTCATGGGACATCGTATGTTGATAGGTTCGTATTGAGAAAACGACTTTTCGAAAGCTATGTTACTCAAAAACTATTGAATTGGCCTCGTAAGCGAAGAAACAACCAGTATACGGAACGGCTGTGGATCCAGATTGCCCCACTGGCTCTGTTTACTGGTTGAACGTAACGCGCACTTTTTTGTTTGAAACCCGTTCCAGTAAAGGCCGCAGGAGCTGATCGGCATTGTGACGCGCCTGCTCCAGAATACCTCCGTTTAAAGCCGACTGACGAATCTGCTTTTCCGCCTGGCGATACGCATCACTGACCAATTGCGAGTCATCTAAAAAAGAGAATTTAGTGTCGTACACCCGGGAGCGGTCGTGGTTGATCTTCCAACTACACAACTCGGGCTGCGGTAACTCAACAATTACTGAATCTGCGGTCGTACTGATACTGGCGGGTGCCAACTGAGTTAGGTCGATGCAGCCTGTGGCTTCGCCTTCTACGATAAGCACGGCATTAGCGTTGGGCAGCAAGGTGTTGATCTGCTCGTGCTCGACAATGTCTTTGAATGTGTACTTCACCAATTCAAGCTTACCCAGTGCGGTTACTTCTTTTAGAACAATGCTTTGTGTACTGTCATTACGTCGGAAGCGGCTCAGAACAGAAGCTGTACGTACCTGTTCCCATACCGCAATGAGACCCGCTATCAGTACGGCGGTAAGAAACAGGCGAAGAAGGGCAGTGATAAGCTTAGGCATAGCAAGGGTGGGTTAATGCGGAAACTCGACCCTATAACAACGAAAAACTCCCAAATCGTTGCCAATCCGGGAGTTTTGCATTAGATCTATCTGTTGTTAAACGCGCTTAGGTTCTTCGGCGGTTTGTTTCTCTAAATCAAATAAATCATTCAGGACATCGATCAGGGTCTCGGCTTCACCGCGTTTACAAGCGGCTTTCAACTGCAAAACGGGAAGCTTGATAATCTTTTGCATGATGCCCCGCGTGATCTTGTCTACTTTCTCTGATTCATCGGGTGTCAGATGCTTCAGGTGACGGGCAATCTCATCGCGACGAATTTGCTCTAAGGCATTCTTCAGCTTGTTGATGGTCGGTGATACCACCATTTCCTTCGACCAGTCGCCGAACTCGGCTACCGATTGGCTGATAATGGCTTCAACCTGCGGAATAGCGGCCAGCCGTTGATTCAACGCTTCGTCGGCGCGGTTCCGGATGTGGTCGATATTGTAAACCAGTACACCCGGAATCTGCTCAACCGCAGCATCGACGCTACGTGGCACCGACAAATCAATGAAATATTTATACGTCAGTACGTTAATGTCTCGCAATAAGCTCGGCGTGATAAGCGGCTCGTCGCGCATGACCGACGAAATGATGACGTCGGCCCGTTGAATTTCGTCGGTTAGGTTCGCAAAATCCGCCACCCGGAATCCGTACTGTTCGGCCAGTGCTTCGGATTTCGCCTGCGTGCGGTTGCAAAGCGTAATATTCTGCCCATCGCGATCAGCCAGATTTTTGCACACATCGGCTCCAATTTCACCTAAGCCGATAACCAGTATATTGGGGTGCTGATTGGCGCCAACCAGTTCGTCAATCAATTCTACAGACGCGTACGAAACCGAAGCGGCTCCGTCCCGAAAGGCGGTTTCCTGAGCAACCCGCTTGTTGGTGAAAAAGATCGTGTGCATCAGCCGATGCAGGAACGGTCCGGCCATTTCCAGATCCGCCGACCATTGGTAGGACTGCTTTACCTGATTCGGTATCTGCATATCGCCTACTACCTGCGAATGCAACCCAACGCATACTTCAAACAAATGCCGAACGGCCTCCTCGTGCGCTCCGAAAAATTGAAAATAAGGCAGGTAATTGTCGGTATCCAGAAGCCCTTTCTCGATGAGTAACAGGCGGGCAATATCAGCGTTAATGTCTTGTTCAAAAGCGTAATACACCTCCGTACGGTTGCAGGTCGAGATGACGAGCAAGTCCGTCAGCCCGAAGAAATCCCGCAGCCGAAGCATCAGCCGCTTCGCTTCGTCTTCGTTAAGTGCAATTAGTTCACGTACCCGAAGAGGGGCCGTTTTGTGCGATAAACTAATTGATTTAAATGTATCTAGCATTGGTCCGAATCACACTAATTGGCTATTGGCCTTCGCAAATTTACAGCACAATCGTCGTAGATGAAAATGCACTGTATAAACGGGGTAGTTATTTAGAAACTATATAAATAACTAGTAAACTTCTTGCTACAATCCAATTTACAGATAGAACACAAGTGCTTTGTCAGTGGTTCTTTTTTGTACAATCAGCCGTATTTTTTCGTTAACTACCTGTACGCAGTACCTGGCTAACAACCGAATAAAAGAAGTGAATTTTCTGAACGGAGACCACGTATCGAGGTTGATTCTAAACCGCTTTCCGATCAGTCATCACGTTCGTAAACCCTGATTTTGCTGATCAGAGCCCCGCGCCATGCTAAAGTCATTTGACATTTATAGTCAGAACAACATTCTCAAAATTATTGTGGCCCTGAATCTACTGCTGGTGGGTACGGGTTCGCTACTGTACACGAATCGCCTGATTAACAAGCTGGAAGATCGTGAATATCAGTACGTGCAGTTATACACAAGGGCGATTGCCTACGCCAGCGATACCAGCCATACGAATGCCGGGGATATGAACTTTGTGACCAGCGAAATTCTGGAGGCAAACAAAACGATTCCGGCCATTTACGTCGACCCAGACGGGTATATATCCATGCAGGTTAATCTGAATACACCCGGCCATTTTTCCGACAAGGAGAAACAGGACTTCTGGCGGCAGAAGATTGTGGAGATGAAAAAGAAACACCCCCCAGTCGTGGTGGAACTGGGTAATGGCGAACGGGGGCTGGTATACTATAGTAATTCGAATCTGTTACGCCAGTTAACGTACTTTCCGTATGTCTTACTGACGATCCTGACGGCTCTGGGTGTGCTGGCTTATCTGGCCTTTAGCTCATCCCGACGGGCCGAGCAGAATCGCGTTTGGGTCGGCTTAGCTAAAGAAACGGCTCACCAGTTGGGCACGCCTATGTCGTCGCTGATGGCGTGGGTGGAGTACATGCGCTCTGATCCAGCGCAGTACGATCAGTCGATAACCGACGAAATTGAAAAGGACGTACGTCGCCTAGAGACCATTACGGCGCGTTTTTCGAGCATAGGCTCTATTCCTACGTTGAAAGAAGAGAATCTGAACGAGGTCGTTCAGCAGTTCACTGATTATCTATCCCGGCGAATCTCCACGAAGGTGAAAATGACGCTAAATAGCCAACTGCCGCCTAATCAACTCGTTAAAATCAATAAGCTACTGTTTGAATGGGTGATTGAAAACATCTGTAAAAACGCCGTTGATGCCATGAAAGGGACGGGCGAGCTACGGCTAAATATGGTGCCGCTGCCGCATCAGGAGGTGGCCATCGACATTACGGATACCGGAAAGGGAATCTCGAAGAAGAACCTGCAAAAGGTGTTTTCGCCGGGGTTCAGCACCAAAAAAAGGGGTTGGGGACTTGGCTTAACCCTGGCTAAACGTATCGTTGAGGAGTACCATGACGGTCGACTCTACGTGAAGCATTCCGAAGTCGGCAAAGGAACCACTTTCCGGATTGTGCTGAACAGCGACTAAAAAAGCCTGGCCGATCAGACCAGGCTTTCTCTCAGAAGTTATCAGTTACCGCGGGAAGGGAAGGCTGATTGTATCCGTTTCGACCACATTGCTGGTGTTCAGGTCGCGGTCACGAATCCGGATCTGGAACTTTACCGGGTAGAACTGAGAAGACGAACCGTACAGGAACGTCTGGTTGAAATCCAGCGAGCCCTCAATGGCACCTTTGGGTTTTCCTTTGGTCAGATCAGGGAAAAACAGGGTTAGTAGCTCGGGTGAGACAAACTCAACAAACTGTCGGTTGATAAGCCGGAACGTTTTGATCTCATAGTTGCCCCAGCCGCCGTTCTGTTTATATCTGATGGAGTCTTCCCGAGCGATAGGAATGTTGTTGCCCAGGTTACCGTCGCCATCTTTAAACCCGATGGTAACAACAACCGAGTCGCGCTTGCCACGGCCAACGCCCCGCTGCGCTTCAAGCGTGTATTTAAACATGCTTCTAAAACTGATCTCGGGGGTATTAGAGTAGTTAGGCTCGTTGAAGCAGGCCGACATGGTCAGGGCTACGCCCAATGTAAAGAGATACGGTTGAATTAGTTGCCGTCGCATACTGTTGTACTCGTTGTGCAATAATCGCTTTTGTTACTTTGTCTGTTTCATTATCACTCTCCAACGAAGCGACTTCCCTTCGGCAATCCCTTCGTCAACAAATTTTAAGCGTCGAGGCCAGTAGCTTCGCATCACTGGCGTTGGCTGTATTTCGGTATCAGGCGACGTATAACCCCGTTTATCGCGATTACGTTCGGTACTTAGGCGTTCAGCCAGAACAGGTTACGGACCTGCGTCGGGTACCGTTCATGCCGATTGGCTTCTTTAAAAAACACACCATATTGGCCGGATTCACGGCCAGCGATGCTCCAATAGCAGATACTTTGACGTTTGCCAGCAGCGGTACTACCGGTGAGCAGACCAGCCGCCATCTTGTGCCCGATCCGCTTCTTTACGATGCCGTAAGTACCCGAATCTTTGAGCAAACCTACGGCTCTTTACGCAACTTCCACATTCTGGCGTTACTACCGTCGTATCTTGAACGAAATAACTCGTCGCTGGTGTATATGGTTCAGCGATTTATAGCTCGGTCTGACTCGAATTTGTCGGGATTTTTTCTGAATAATTTCGATGAACTGACCGACCGCCTGGAGCAGTTGGCCGAACCGAATCATCAAACGAAAGAGCCCGCAAAACAGATTCTGCTAATCGGTGTTACGTTTGGTTTGCTGGATTGGGCTGAATCGGCCCGGCGTTTGTCGTTCCTGGGCGATCTACCCAATTTAATCGTTATGGAAACCGGCGGGATGAAAGGCCGGCGTAAAGAGCTGCTTCGCGAAGAGGTGCATGAACTTCTGATGCGTCAGTTAGGCGTGAAGGCTATTCATTCCGAATACGGAATGACTGAGTTGCTTTCACAAGCCTATTCCACGGGGGAGGGGGTGTTTCAGCCGAGTCCGACGTTACGTATTTTTCTGCGCGACATCAACGACCCGTTCCTGCTGTATCCGGATGACTACCCGCGTACAGGCGGCATTAACGTAATAGACCTGGCTAATCTGGATTCATGCGCATTCATTGAAACCCAGGACCTGGGTCAATACGTTGGCACCGACGGACAATTCAGGGTAATTGGCCGATTCGACAATTCTGATGTCAGAGGCTGCAATCTGATGGTACTGTGAAAAAGAGGAGCGAGGAGTTAGTAGCGAGACGTGAGAATAAATCATTGGCGTCAGCCTTCTCTCTTCTCGCTACTAACTCCCCGCTCCTTACCAGCTATGCGTACGATTTTACGTCCTCGAACGAGATTTCATCACCACACATAATGACCAGGCGCTCGATGACGTTCCGAAGCTCACGCACGTTACCCGTCCAGGGTAACGACTGGAGGTAGTTCATGGCATCGGGCGTAAGCTCCTTCGCGGTCGATCCGTATTCAGTGGCGATGTCCTGCAAAAACTTATCGGCCAATAAGGTAATGTCGGACCGGCGTTCGGCGAGGGGCGGCACGTGAATCATAATCACACTCAGGCGGTGGAATAAGTCTTCGCGGAAGTTACCGTTGATGATTTCCTGCCGAAGGTCTTTGTTCGTCGCGGCAATTACCCGTACGTTCACCTTGATCTCTTTGTCACCCCCGACGCGGGTAATTTTGTTTTCCTGCAACGCACGTAACACTTTGGCCTGCGCGGATAAACTCATATCACCGATCTCATCGAGGAATAACGTACCACCGTCGGCCTGCTCGAATTTACCCACCCGCTTGGCGGCTGCTCCGGTAAAAGCGCCTTTCTCATGGCCAAATAGTTCGCTCTCAATCAACTCGCTTGGGATAGCCGCGCAGTTCACCTCGACCAGTGGCATGGTGGCCCGGCTACCTTTCTCGTGAATCTGTTTCGCCACCATCTCTTTCCCCGAACCGTTCGGGCCGGTGATCAGCACGCGGGCTTCGGTAGCCGCTACGCGGTTGATGGTGTCCTTTACCTTGCGAATCGGTTCGGATTCGCCGACGATCTCATTGAGTTTATAGATTCGCTTTTTAAGCGTTTTGGTTTCCTGAACCAGTTTCGCTTTTTCAATAGCATTTCGAACCGTGATGAGCAGGCGGTTGAGATCTGGTGGTTTGGTAATGAAATCGAAGGCACCCCGTTTTGTGGCTTCAACCGCATTTTCGACGTTACCAAAGGCCGAAATCATCACAAACTGAGTGGTTTTGCTGGCTTCGTTCGCCTTCTGCAGCAACTCCAATCCGTTCAGTTTCGGCATCTTGATGTCGCAGAGGGCTACGTCGTACCCCGTGCGCATAATCATCTCAAGACCCTCTTCGCCGTCTTTCGCTTCGTCCACATCGTAGCCTTCATACTCCAAGATATCGCGTAGAGCCGCACGAATGGGTTTTTCGTCGTCCACGATAATCAATTTGGCCATACAGCAGGTAGGGTAGGTTTGAACATTGGGTTAGTATAAGGCCGAAAATAGGGGTTTTCTAGCTGCATCCGCAAGCTGCTCCCCTTTTATTTGATAGAATACTTCGCGGCTCCTGATTTGTCCGTTACTGTAATGGAGGTGTCAATACGGTTACATAGTTGCGTTAATGGGTCATAGCCAACGCCTTTCGGAAAGGTCGAATTGCCTAATTGATCACTAGCGTTACGTCGTCGAAATACGCCGTTCCGGTGGTTCCGGGCAGGTAAGACAAAATGACGGCCATGTAATCGGTGTTGCCCGTGTATTTGTCCAGCACGATACTATACTCTTTAAAATCACTAGTGCCCGTAATCGGAGTTTTGCCGTCGGTACTAATAAAGAGCACCGCATTGCCCCGCCCGTCAATGATTTTGTCTCCGCGGAGCGTAACGGTTACACCTTTCCCTTTGACATCCGCCGTTTTTACTTTGGCTTTCAGGGTAACCTTAGCGCCCACGGGAATGGGGGCTGATGAAAAGCTTTGGTAGACAAAGCAGTTGGCCAGGGTGTCTTTAATCGTCGCACAGTTAAGCTTAATCGAGTGCGTACCTGAGGCCGCAGCTTCCGTAGAGTGGCTGAATTTATAATCGTTTGGATTAGGCGTTTTGCTATTGTGGACGACAAAATTCCAGTCGGTTCCGGGCACTTGCTCCATGTCGCTGTTCTTAATCAGCGGTTTGTTTGCCAGCGTATCTTTCTGGCTATAGCCTTCAACGGAGCAAAGCAGCGATAACGCGAATAAAAATAATAAGGGGCCTTTCATGAGTTTAAATAATCCTGGGCGATGGTATCAGATTGTAAATATGGTTATTGAGAAAGACTTCTGCTACTTGTTTTCGTTGATATGTGTAAAAGGGATGTTTACGTAAGCACTACGTATCCCTACTAGGTCTCTCTGGCGCGTAGGCGCAGTCATCGGGGCAGGGAAAGACCGATCACGCCCACGATATTCGTTCGGGAATCAACCGGGCGCAGCCGAAAGGAATAGCGGTACGGTTTTGTGGCTGGTAACTGATACTCGGCATGCACTCTGGGTGTCCAGCTATCGTCACCCCCCAGGCCCATCTGTGCCATGTCGACATTAACTACCGTTACGTTACCGCGCTCTAGCTCCTGCGTGTCGGGTTGCTTAGCGCGTAGCAGGGTTTCGTCCGTGTAATCCCGTGCGTTTAGATTGAGCAGCGAGCCGTCTGTCGACTGGTCGCTCATGATGAGCAGGCCGACGCCACTTGCATCGGTCAGTTCGGCCCATCGAACATCTGTTTTGTTGCCGTTCTCCTGCGCCATCGTATACGGAAAATACTGGTCGGCTACTTTGCTCTCGTATAAACCTACCTTAGCCGCTTCTTTGCGATCGGCATAGCTTTCAAACGGCCCTCGGCCATACCATTTCAGATTTGTGAAGGTAGGTGGCAGTTGAAACTGCATGCCCACTCTGGCCAGCGGAGGCAGCGTACCCGATGGGGTATAGGTGGTCGAAACCTGTAGGTCGCCGGTGCCGTACACGATGTAGTCGGTTTGCTGCTGGATTCGCCCACCGTCACCGACCAGTTCGTTTAGACACGTAATACGGACCAGGTGGGGACTAGGCTCGACCTTCAGGTCAATCGGCCTGGCTTTGGCGGTGTCTAAACCAGCCCGACGCCAGCGGGCTGCGAACGACCGGTTACCTCCGCCCTCGTCATTGTCGGTCGGTACGCGCCAGATACTGGGCTGTAGACCTTTGGCCAAGAGGTTCTTTCCCCGAACGATCCATTGGCTGAGAGACCCGGTCGCTTTGTCGAAGACAAGGGCGAAGTCCTTACCACGTACCGTTACGTTGGTTGGCGACGTGGTGGCTTTCACGACTGGAATGCGGTTCATGCCCATGATAGGCAACGTTGGCGACGTAACACGCACCGGAAACTGGCCTGATGCCACTTCATGAGCCACCGGAGCCCAGCTAGTGGCCTGTTTCAGCCGGATGCTGACGTTAAGAAAATACTCGCTATTGGGCTCAATAACCTCTGGGAATTTCACCGGCAGGGTCACGACCTGCGTCTGTCCGGGTTTAGCAACCAGGTTGTTTTCGCCACCCTGCTGCACCACCTCGCCGTTGCGGACTAAACTCCACTCAAGTCGGTATGGCTCCAGCGTCTGAAAGTCGTAGGTATTCCGAACGTTCAATTTAACTGGATTACCTGCTGACAGCGCTGTTGGTGTAGTAAGTTTCACGTACTGATACACTAGCTTCACTTCGTTGATTTCCGGCTGCGGTGTACGATCAAGGTTGACCAGCCCATCGCCTGCATTGGCCCCATCGATGTAATTAATGTGGGCAGTATACTCTTTGCCGGCTTTGTTACGTAGTCGTAGGCCCTGATCGACCCAATCCCAGATGAAGCCACCCTGTAACCGTGGGTACTTGTCAATGGCCGCCCAGTAGTCTTTCAGATTGCCTACACTGTTGCCCATGGCGTGGGCGTATTCGCAAACGATGACGGGTCGACTTGGGTCTTTCTCCATAAGCTTAATCATATCGTCGACCGATGGGTACATAGTCGAGATAATATCGAAATTGCTCAAAGACGTACCGGTATAGGGGCGACGGCCTTCGTAATGAATCGGTCGCGTTGGGTCGATGAGCCGCATAATATCGGCCATGTCCCGGAAATTTTGTCCCATGTCGGTTTCGTTGCCGAGCGACCAGATAACGATGGATGGGTGGTTCTTGTCCCGTTCGACCATGGCCCGGCCGCGGGCGACGAACGCATCGCGCCATTCGGGTCTAGCCGCCGGGGTTTGCCCTTTATTCCAAAGCTCGTGGCTTTCGATATTCGCTTCGTCGATCACGTACAAGCCATATTCATCGCAGAGGTCGTACCAATCCGTTACGTTCGGGTAGTGCGAGGTGCGTACGGCGTTGATGTTGTGTTGCTTCATCAGCTTGATGTCCTGAATCATGGCCTCCCGACTGATGACGCGCCCCGTGTTAGGATCGAACTCGTGCCGGTTGACGCCTTTGTACGTAACAGGTCGGCCGTTCACCAGCAGCTGACCCTCCGTGATAGTCATCTCCCGGAAGCCAATCCGCTGAGCCACCGCTTCGCTTACCTGACCATCCGCGCTAATAAGCTGAGCGGTTAACGTATACAGCGCGGGCAACTCGGCGTTCCAGAGTGCCGGCGATTTGACGTCTTTTCGTAGCCGCAAAATGGCTTCCTGACCCGCATCGGTCGCGTTTTCAGACGTAACGACTTCCGAAAAAACAAGCGTCTTTTTGGGGTCATACAGCGTAAATTTAAGCTTATAGGGCGCTTGCTGACCCGACGGAGCCAGGTTTCGAACGTTCGCTGTAATTTTGAGCGTGGCGTCCCGGTACTGATCGTCTAAGTCGGTTACTACGTATACATCGCGGAGGTACGTTTTGGGCGTAGCGTAGAGCAACACGTCCCGGAAAATGCCGGAGATGCGCCAAAAATCCTGGTCTTCGAGGTAGCTGCCATCCGACCAGTTAATGACCTCGACGGCGAGCAGGTTTCCGTTCGGTTTTAGTTTATCGGTAATGCGAAATTCAGCGGGTGTCATGCCGTCTTCGTGGTAGCCGATAAACTCACCATTCAGGAATACCCGGCATGTGGACTGAACGCCCGCAAAGTGCAGAAACACCTCACGGTCCTGAAAATTACCCGGAACTGTAAATGGCAGCCGGTACAAACCAACGGCGTTCGTATCGGACGTAATGCGCGGGGGCGTAGCTGGAAACGGATGCTTGATATTTGTGAAGATCGGGCGATCGTAGGGCCTGCCCTCGCGGGCACCGACTACTTGCCAGTTGGACGGTACGGGCAAATCGTCCCAAGTTTTATCGTTCAGTGTCGGCTGGTAAAAGTCGGACGGAATCTGGCTGGGATGCTTCACCCACTTGAATTTCCAGATGCCGTTCAGCAGTTTCACATAAGGCGACGTGCGCCAGTCGGGGGCGGATAGGGCCTGCTGTTCGGTCGGGAAAGGAATTAACGTAGCGTGCGGTTTTTCGGTATTCCGGCTAAGAATCTGCGGGTCTTCCCAGTCGGGTAGAGTTTGCTGTGCTTCAGCTTGTTGCACCAGAAAGCCAATCAGAAACAACGAGACAAGCAGGCGGGTATGCATGAAGGGATGGGTTAGTTACGTTATCTACTAGAACACACGCTACGTTAGCCAATGAACGAGCCGGTTGTGATCAGGGCAGTTCCGAACAACTGCGCTTAAATTTCGCCTAAATTTAACCGCCATCCCCTAAAGTCATGGTTGTACGTACTGTACTTTTCTGTATATTGTTGATTATCTGCGTAATAGTAGCCCCGGCTCAGTCACGTCGGCGGGCGCAGCTAACAGCTCCACAAACTTCTGGCCCCGTTCCCGTGGTGGCCGCTCCGCAGGCACGTTTACTGGAGAGTCTGGTGCTGAACAGTTCGCTGTTGAACCGGGCCGTTAAATATTCGATTTTTCTCCCCCCTGATTATTACACATCAAACCGACGTTATCCGGTGGTTTATTTGCTGCACGGTTACGGCGATGATGAAACGGGCTGGATACAGTTTGGCGAGGCCGACCGTATTACTGATGAGAAAATTAAATCGGGAGAACTGCCGCCGATGATCATCGTCATGCCAAACGCCGGAGCATCCTGGTACATCAACGATTACCAGAATAAAGTCCGGTACGAGGATATGTTTGTGCAGGAACTGATTCCCCACATTGATTCGATGTTTCGTACGCGTACCCAACGCGAGTATCGGGCTGTGGCGGGTCTGTCGATGGGTGGATCTGGGTCGTTAACGCTGGCCATGCATCATCCCGAATTGTTCAGTGCCTGTGCGGCTCTCAGCGCCGGTATCCGCACCGACGAAAGCTTTAAAGAGATTCCCGATGAGCGCTATAATACCGTTTTCGCACCCGTATTTAGCGGCCCAGCTAAAGGCGAAGACCGACTGACCCTGACCTGGAAACGAAATAGCCCCATTACGTTGGCCAGATCTGCGCCCGAAGGTGATCTGATGAAGGTACGCTGGTGGATTGATTGTGGCGATGACGACGCCCTGACGGTAGGGAACGCTATGTTGCATCTGGCGCTTTTGAACCGGAAAATTCCGCACGAATACCGCGTTCGGGATGGTGGTCATACGTGGTCGTACTGGCGGACCGGTCTGCCCGATGCGCTAAAATTCATAGCGACAAGCTTTCATCGGTAATAAAGGCTTGCCGCTAGAATTGACGCGTATCGAAAATAGATGTTACCGCTTTTGTATGGGCACGATTGCTTCGGTCTCATCCCAGGCAAGCACCATATCCGTACCGTTTGAAGCGGGTACGAAGGTGATGTAAAACTGTTCGGCTGGGGGGCTGTGCTTGCGTGATACAATGGGGACGCGCAGTACGTCCTTGGTCTGATCATAATTTGTACCCCATTGCCCGGTTTCACGGTTAAAAATCGCAATCCAACCCTGTTCCGACGGAATGGTCCAGAGCGAGTACTCACCTTTGTCTAAGGGCTGACCAGCTACCGCTACGTCCTGATTGAATTCGATCACAGTGGCCTCATTGGCTCCGGTCCGCCATACCTGGCCGTACGGCACCAAGCCACCGAAAATCTTACGACCTTTCTTGTAAGGCTGGCAATAGTCGACCTTTACGTGGAAGCCGTTTTGGTCGATTTCTGCAATGGACTCAGGACTGTTGGACTTGGTTAGGCTGCGCAGCACGAAAAAAGCAATAAGCAATACAGCCGCGATGCTGCCAATGATGATAAAAATACGTTTCATGGTAGTTCGGGTGGTTTGGAACTGATGGTCTGTAAGTTAGAAAGAATTGACAACTTGTCCGTTTCTATTAGCCATTACGTACTAAAATGCTGACTTCCGATTGGTTCTGGTACGAATCGGAAAGGTGGGTCGGTATAAAATACAATGAGGTGACACAGCCAAACCGCATCACCTCAAAGACGGCTTGGGAGCTTTCCCCAACCGTTACAAAGATCATTCGTTCTTACGCTGTTTCCTTCTTGAGCTTGTCACGTAGTTGAAATAACTCATCACGTAGTCGCGCTGCTTCCAGGAAGTCGAGTTCTTTGGCGGCCCGTTCCATCTTCGCCTGCGTTTCGTTGATGACCTTCTCCAGATCATTCTTACCCATATACCTGACCACCGGATCGGCGGCAATACGTATCTCTTCGGGTTCGATGTATACGTGTTTCGGCTTCGAGTCGGCGACTTTCGTCTGACCCATAATGGCCTCGCGTGATTTCAGTACGGTCTGCGGCACAATGCCATGATCTGTATTGTATTCCATCTGGATGGCCCGGCGACGATTGGTTTCGTCGATGGCTTTCTGCATGGAACCCGTAATGGTATCGGCGTACATGATTACCTTCCCATTGGCGTTACGTGCCGCCCGGCCAATCGTCTGGATCAAGGATCGAATGTCGCGCAAAAAGCCTTCTTTGTCAGCATCCATAATGGCTACAAGCGACACTTCGGGTAAGTCAAGACCTTCGCGCAGGAGGTTAACTCCCACCAGAACATCGAAGTTGCCCAGGCGCAGATCCCGCAGAATCTCGACCCGATCGAGCGTTTTGACTTCTGAGTGTATATATCGCGTTTTAACGCCCACCCGCTCCAGATACTTGGTTAGTTCTTCGGCCATCCGTTTGGTTAACGTAGTGACCAGTACGCGTTCGTTCGCTTTGATCCGGGCGTCGATCGACTCTAGGAGGTCGTCAATCTGGTTAAGACTGGGCCGAACCTCAATTTCGGGATCAAGCAGACCCGTCGGCCGAATCAACTGCTCAACGACCACACCTTCTGCTTTGCGGAGTTCGTAATCCGATGGGGTCGCTGATACGTAGATCGTCTGGCCGGATAAATCTTCAAACTCCTGGAAGGTAAGTGGCCGATTATCCATGGCCGATGGGAGCCGGAAACCATAGTCGACGAGCGCCGTTTTGCGGGAACGGTCACCGCCCCACATCGCGCGAATCTGCGGAATTGTTACGTGGCTTTCATCGACCACCAACAAATAGTCATCCGGGAAATAATCGAGCAGACAGAACGGCCGCTGACCCGGCTGGCGCCGATCGAAGTAGCGGGAATAGTTCTCGATGCCGGAGCAGTACCCCAATTCACGCATCATTTCGAGGTCGAACTCAGTCCGTTCGCGAATCCGTGTCGCTTCCTGCTCGCGAAATTCGGACTCAAAATAACGTATTTGAGATACCAGATCGTCCTGAATCTCGTACATGGCGTTGTTCAGCGTATCGCGACCCGTAACGAAAAGATTAGCCGGGAAGATGGTCACGAGGCTTTCATTCGAGATTTTCTTACCCGTCGACGGATCGATACGCTGGATGGTTTCAATCTCATCGCCAAAGAAGATAACCCGGTACGCAAAATCAGCGTAGGCAACGTACAGATCAACTGTATCACCCTTTACCCGGAACGTACCCCGCTGAAACTCGCCCTCAGTTCGACTGTAGAGAATGCTGACGAGCTGGTGCAGGAACTGATTGCGACTCATCCGCTCACCAACGCCAATCCGAACCACATTCCGCTTGAACTCTTCGGGATTTCCCATGCCATAGATGCAGGACACCGACGCGACCACGATTACGTCGCGTCGACCGCTCATCAGGGCCGAAGTGGCCGATAGGCGCAGCTTATCGATCTCTTCGTTGATGGCCAGGTCTTTCTCGATGTAGGTGTTCGTGGTGGCTATATAAGCCTCTGGCTGGTAGTAATCGTAATAGCTGATGAAGTACTCAACGGCATTATCTGGGAAAAACTGCTTGAATTCGCCGTAGAGCTGAGCGGCCAGCGTTTTGTTGTGGCTTAACACAAGTGTTGGCCGGTTCAGTTGAGCAATAACGTTGGCAACCGTAAAGGTTTTCCCGCTGCCCGTTACGCCTAAAAGCACCTGCGCTGGTTCGCCTTCTTTAAGGCCACCGATTAACTTGTCGATGGCTGCGGGCTGATCGCCGGTAGGTTGAAATTCTGAAGTTAATGTAAAGTTCATTCGTAGCGCTGCCTGTGCGGCCCTGTCTAATCAGGCTAATTTACGAAAAAAGTAGCCTGATCGCAAGGTGGGTTTTATTGATAAACCTTATTCCTTACAATAAGTTAAGCTTGTCTGGCAGTGGGCTAATTCTCCTTGATTGCGAGTAATTTATAGACTGGCTTTTCGTTGATAAGTAGCCTTCCTGTATAGTGTTGGAAGCGTTTTTGCAGTATAAAGTAGACGGGTACTAGTTTTACGCTAGAAATCTTTCGTTAATTATTCAATTTATGCGACTTCATGTACTTAGCTGGCTCAGCATTTTGACCGTTTGTATTGCATTTACCGCCTGCCAGGACCACCGCATGTTGCAGGGCCAGGAGTCAGGATTCCGGTTGAAAAAAGTGGTATCCCAGTCGAAAGGCGCTTACTCGTCGACGGTATACACGTATTCAAGTGGCAAACGATTAGCAAGTTACGTGTCGCGGGTAGATACCAGCAGCGCTGCCGAAAATACGCCCGGCCAGACGACCATTATGCAGTATAACGCCCAGGGACAATTAGCCAGTGCTGAGAAGCAGCCTGCTGCACCAGCCTACGCCCTGACGCGTGTTACGTATGCGTTCGATGGAAGTGGTACTATTACTTCAGCCGCCCTGTATCAGGACGAGAATAGGTCGGGTAACTACACACTCGTTGAAACGTACAAACTCCAGTATGGCGCGGCCGCTACGCCAACCAGCGTTACCATCGTTCGTGGTTCAGACCAGGAAATTCAGCAGTATACGTACGAGAAGGAAAACATTGTTAATTCGATCCGAAGCGGAAACAAAGGCACCAACCGGTATAACGTCAGTCTGAACGGATTTCAGTACGATGATAAACCGAACCCATTTTATAAGTTGATTACCGGCGGACCAGACGCTGCCGTTTACAACAAAAATAACGAGGTGGCCAGCAACATTATCAATACGTATAATGCCGCTGGGTTGCTGATTAAGAAAGTAGTCAGAAATGTCCAGGGTAATGCGGCACTGGACGTAACGACTACGTTTGAGTACGAGCAGTATTAACTCGAGGATCCTTGTCAACTGCGATTCACCGAAAGAAACGTGTTGGTAGTCTTATTGAACGCAAAGCGGTCCTGTTACATGTAACAGGACCGCTTTGCGTTCAGACAATAGCTGAAAGAGAGCTTACGCTATCTCTCGCTTAAGCATGATAATCAAGCCTTTGGAGCCACCACCGTATACTGCTGTATCTACAGCCGAAATGACCTCCCAACCATCCCGACCAAGTTCATTCAACTTGTCTGTTAGCATTTGAGAGTCAATATCGCCACCCCAGAATCCACTGGCGGCAACGTCCAAAACACGATATTCAAACTTTTTCATGAGAATAGATTAGGGCTCTTCGAATCGCTCTGTTAACCGATTGGGGTCTTGTCGAACATCGAAGACAGTTAAAATGAGTACGTGCGTTGGGTCAATAATCCGATAGATGATTTTGTGATAACCTTCCAGCAAATAACGTGGCTTTCCGGGGTGATTCGCTAAAAGCGGTTCAACTTGGCCAATCTCCAGAAAGCCTTGCTTTAACAAATCGACCCGACCGATAATATGGCTGACGATCCGGTCGGCTAGTGCTGGCGAATGACCAGCGTAAAAGTCGTAAATGTTTTGTAGGTCTTCCAGCGATGGATTGGTCCACGTAATGCTCACTTTTTGCTCCACGTGGCGATCAGGCGTTTAACGTCTTCATGATCGGTTACCGCGCCGTTTTGATAAGCGTGTTCAGCCCGCTCAATTTTTGCCATAAAAGCGTCGCGGCTCATGGGCGGGTTTGCATAATCCGTTAGGGCAGGCGTGTGTAACAGACTAGCTATCTCACGCAGTAACAAGGCATCGTCTGTTTCGAGTATTTTTTCGATCACTTTAATTTTCTCTTCGGCGGCTGTCATAACACATAACTTTTTAAGTAAAACCATAACTGTCAATCCACTCCCCCCAAACTTCATACACCGACCTAGTTTTTAATATTATGTCTCTAAATAGGGGTATATTATCTTCGTTCCAAGATAAGTAATCTAGAAAATATTTCATCTCAACTTCACGCCAATCGCCTAGTTCTTTGCCTGCCTTATCTTCTGCGTATTTATTCAATACTCTATACCAGTACCAAGAATTAAGCAATATCTCTTCAGGATTGTAATCAGCCAAATGTTGCCTCCAAAACTCTTCATAATATAAATAGC
Source organism: Spirosoma knui (assembly GCF_054780635.1). Lineage (NCBI taxonomy): Bacteria > Pseudomonadati > Bacteroidota > Cytophagia > Cytophagales > Cytophagaceae > Spirosoma > Spirosoma knui. Next base: position 443,700 of record NZ_BAAGVY010000001.1, read on the forward strand.
GGTCACGATATGTGTCGAAGAGTTGATCTTCGGTTGACTGTTTAAACATGTTTGCTCCATACCAGTCTGGAATGGCAGTATGAATAACAGTTTCCGTTACAAGGCAATCAATGTATTCTGTTGCAAGAGAAGGTATTTGTGGTAAGCTTCTGACCATATTACCCATAGCGCCCTAATAAAAAGCCCCTACGTTTTCGCAGGGGCTTCAATATAATCAGAATTTTGAGTCATACTTAACCAACAGAACCTTCCAGGCTGATGGCCAGCAGTTTCTGGGCTTCAACAGCGAACTCCATGGGGAGCTGGTTCAGGACTTCTTTGGCGTACCCGTTGATAATCAGCGCTACGGCCTGTTCCGTTGGGATACCACGCTGGTTGCAGTAGAATAACTGATCTTCGCCGATCTTAGAGGTCGTAGCTTCGTGCTCAACCGTAGCCGACGGGTTATTTACTTCCAGATACGGGAAGGTATGTGCACCACACTTATCGCCTAACAACAGTGAGTCACATTGCGAGTAGTTGCGGGCATTCTCAGCACGTTTCAGGACCTGCACCAGACCCCGGTACGAGTTTTGGCTTTTACCGGCCGAGATACCTTTCGAGACAATCCGGCTCTTGGTGTTTTTACCAATGTGAACCATCTTAGTACCCGTATCCGCCTGCTGCATGTTGTTAGTGACAGCCACCGAATAGAACTCACCAATCGAGTTATCACCTTTCAGGATAACCGAAGGATATTTCCACGTAATAGCGGATCCGGTTTCGACTTGCGTCCACGAGATTTTGGAATTCGGGCCGTCGCAGATGCCGCGTTTGGTCACGAAATTGTAAATACCGCCACGGCCTTCTTTGTCGCCGGGATACCAGTTCTGTACTGTCGAGTATTTGATCTCTGCATCGGCATGAGCCACTAACTCAACCACGGCTGCGTGGAGCTGATTCTCATCGCGCATCGGAGCCGTACAACCTTCGAGGTAGCTGACGTACGAGCCTTCGTCGGCAATGATGAGCGTCCGCTCAAACTGGCCGGTTCCAGCCGCGTTGATACGGAAGTAGGTCGACAGTTCCATTGGGCAGCGAACACCCTTTGGAATGTAGCAGAATGAGCCATCGGAGAACACAGCCGCGTTAAGCGCGGCAAAGTAATTGTCTTTGGCCGGAACAACCGAGCCGAGGTACTTCTTAACCAGCTCAGGGTGTTCATGCACAGCCTCCGACATCGAGCAGAAGATAATGCCGCGTTCGGCCAGATCCTTCTTAAACGTAGTGGCTACCGATACGGAGTCCATAACGGCGTCGACAGCAACGCGTGGGCGTTCACCTTCTGGCTCGTCAATCACACCCGCCAACCGTTTCTGTTCGCTTAATGAGATACCTAGCTTGTTGAACGTATCAAGCAGTTCAGGGTCAATCTCATCGAGACTGCCTACTGTTTTCTTCTGTTTTGGAGCCGAATAATACTTAATGGCTTGATAGTCAATCTTAGGGTACTTGACATTTGGCCAGTGGGGTTCCGTCATTTCCTGCCATAACCGGAATGCTTTCAGGCGGCTTTCGAGCAGCCATTCAGGTTCATTCTTTTTGGCGGAAATGAAACGAACAGTGTCTTCATCAAGACCAGCCGGAGCTTCATCAGCTTCAATCAGCGTCTCAAATCCGTATTTATATTCGGAATTGGTAATACTTTCTAAAATTGCCTCGTCCTTAGTCATGGTCGGTTGCGTGCGCAGTTAATAAGCACCGTTGCAGTATAAATTTAACAATCGGCCGGATGGGTACGTTCCGGGCAGGCTGGACAAATATCGGAAACTTTCCGTTATTTCGAGTAATTCATACTCTTACGTATGGCTGCTTCTCGACGACGTTTCAATACCGAACTACTTCTAGGGATCTCGGCTACGTTCTTAAGCTTAGCCGCACTGATCGTATCTATTGTCCAGACTAAGATCGCTCGCGAGCAGCAGCAAGCATCGGTGTGGCCACATTTGGAGGCAGACTTTACCAAAGCGGCTGATGAGTTTCAATGGGCTACAATAAACAACGGAGTAGGGCCTGCTATTATCAAATCTGTTCAGATAACGTATAAAGGGAAAGCGTATACAGATGCTGCCCAACTGATGAGAGAACAGATTAACCGGGCTGTACGGGCATATCCCAAAGGACAAGGACTTTCCTTAGACCTATACAATGGTAGTGTAACGTCGGGCGACGTAATCAAAAACGATGGCCAAATTATTCTGGGTAAGGTTGCTAAGAGTGAACAGGTCGCTAACACCTTGCTCGAGATTATTCAGGACTCTTCCTACCATTTTCGAATTGTATACAGCGATATTTATAATAATTGCTGGTTGCTTAACTATACACAAGGTCGAAGTCAGGTAACTCAACTATCAAATTGCCCTGAGTAATAGAACGAACAAGGCTGTCACGTTGTGTGACAGCCTTGTTCTCGTGGTAAACCATCTTCTACTTCGCTGTTACCTTAACATTGCTGTAGTACAAGGTGGTAAGCCCTTCGTAGCCAGAGTCGGTGCCGACAATCAGCCAGAGTTCGCCTTTGTCGTTGGTGCGCGCGGTGAGCGGAGCTTCGGCATTGCTGCGCGTGATGAGTTTGTAATCCGTTACGTCCTCACCAGCGCCGACAGTGCCTAAGAGCACCGCATTACGTCCGCCTTCCGACTGACTTCCTTTGTCGATGTTCATGCCGTAATAATCGTCCTTCAACTCCTTCTTCGGCTCAACGGACGTAGCGCCCGCCTTCAGAAACACACTGCCTCCGGGCGAACCACCGATACCTACCGAGTTGTCGGCGTACGAAGAAGCGAGTTCTACGTCGAACACCAATTTGTAGTCGGAATTAGGACGTAAGCCGGTCAGCTTCTTTTTCATGAACATAAACACATCATCGCTACGGTTCATGCTCGATAGCATGATCGACTTACGGGCACCATCTAAGGGCGCGGGCAGCCCTGTCCACTTCGATTCGAACCGAATGTCGCCTATCTGGGTATGATAATCGCTGTAATCAGCCTCCCAGCCATCGCTGTTTTGCTGAAAATTGGTCTGGTAGATTACGCCGGTTTGAATGGGTTCCGGCACATTTGGATTACTTTCCTGGTTGCAGCTCGAAAGCGCAACTAGACTGCCTGTAAGAATAGTGGCAATAAACAACGTTGACTTCATTGGATGTACTCAATTGGTTTCCTGTATTGACTCTGCCTTGCCGAAAACCGTTGGAATACGTACTCAACAAATATCACCACCGGCGATTGTTGTCGTCTAAACCGCGTAGTGCCAGGTAGAAAGCAATGACGTAAATCAGTTGGTTAGCCGCGCCAGCCCAGTCCTCTTTCAATGTTGTACCAAACAGCAGTGCGCCTATAATCAGTCCGCCGAGCGCATAGCCAATTTTGCCGAAACGGCCGCCCAGCAGGATCAGAAGGCCGGTGATAAATTCAGCAAAGGGCAGTACGTACAGGAACGCTTTCGTTACCAGCTCCGGTAAAATTGTAGCCGCAAATCCGGCTGACATTTTTGTAACAAACGCGTTGAGCTTTGGTATCCGGACTAGGCCATGCATGAGCATATTGATACCTAAGCCAATGCGAATAACAAGCTGAGCGAGTTGATTGGCACTCATTCGTCGGTTTCGTTGTCTACTTCCACATCACCTGCCTCAACGTCTTCTTCGGCCGTTAGGTCGTCGTTTACGCCGTTCGAGTCACTGTCCGAATCATTTACTTCTTCTTTGATCGGCTCCGGCCCCTGGTTGGTCACGGGGTTCATGTATTCAATTTGCGAAACGCCATTGTTGGCTTCCTGACCCTGCGCCAGTTTCGTTAGTACGCCCTGGTTTTCGTCTTCTGCCGGATTATACTCCTGATTGTTTGTTGAGTTCATTGTACTGCTGAGTTGAATATTGTTTAGACACTGCCCGAACGGGTTACGTGGCCGCCCAACGCATAGTTATCATCCTGATGATGGTCGTGTTCGCCGGTTGGGTCGCCATCTTCATCGACGGGCTCATCGGATACACCGTCGTCTTCGGTTTCGAGCGATCCGTCGCCACGATCGGCGTCGCCGTCTTCCATGGCAACCGGTCCGTCGCCACGGTTAGGTTGATTGCGGAAATTATCGGGATCAATTCGTTCGACGCGTGAACCAATTAATTCCGTATTATCCTTTGCTATTGCATCTGTTATTGCCGTTTCCATATTGGTTGAGGATCTGTAGTTTATAACTTAACTCGGTAGAATGACGAAAGGTTAAGCTTATTCGGCTACCATTCTTTGTTCGATCGTTTATATTGCTTCATGAAACTACTTCGACTCGTTGCTCTTTTGCTGTTGCCGCTCCTATCGTTTGCACAAGCCAGCCGTGAACCGTTGTTTACCTCTTTTGATGGGACTAAAATTCACTATGATGTAATCGGCGAAGGGAAGCCCGTTGTGCTGCTCCACGGATTCATTACAAACGGGGAAAGCTGGAAGCGGGCTTCGGTACGTCAAGCGTTAGCCGATGCTGGTTTTAAAGTCGTTACGCTCGATTTACGGGGTAATGGCCAGTCTGACAGGCCGCATGAAGCCAAAGCGTATGCGGATAACGCGGAGCTAAAAGACGTAATGGCTTTGATGAAGCACCTGGGCCTGACAAACTACGACGTGGTTGGGTACTCGCGGGGAGCTATCCTGACCGCTAAACTGCTGACGCTCGACAAACAGGTTCGTCGGGCGGTAATGGGTGGTATCAGCGTCGACTTCTCCGATCCGAACTGGATTCGCCGTAAAAATTTCTACGAAGCGTTGACAAAACCCGGTAGCCATCCGGAACTACAACCTGCAGTCGACAATGCGCAAAAAAGCGGAGCCGACATGGTCGTGCTGGCGCGTTTGCAGGAATTTCAACCGGTTACAAGTAAGGCTGAATTAGCTAAAATTAAAATACCCGTGCTGGTTATCAATGGCGATAAGGATAACGACAACGGCGATCCGCAAACCTTGGTCGACGCTATCCCTGGCTCTCGGTTGGTCGTTGTACCCGGCGATCACGGCGGAGCCATGCGGACTCCCGAATTTGCTAAGGCAGTAGTAGATTTTTTGAAGCCATAACTACGATGCCACTAACGTATTGACTGTTTCCTCAGCCCTTGGAAACTTAAAACTAAAGCCTGCATCCAGCAAGCGTTGGGGGATAACGTTGCGGCTTTTAAGCACTAGCTCGGTCTCCGTTCGAAGGAAAAAGGCTCCAATTTCGAGCATCCAGGCTGTAGCGGGTAAACCTATCCATACGCCTGTTGCTCGCCGAAGCAGAGCCATGAAGGCTCGGTTGCGAATAGGATTCGGAGCGGTAGCATTGACAGGACCTGCTATTGCCATATCCGTTATCACGAAATCAACTATCCGGATAAAATCATCGATATGGAGCCAGCTTACAACCTGTTGGCCGGAACCCTGCTGACCGCCTTGACCTAGTCGTACCAGACGACGTAGTACCGGAAATACACCGCCTTGCTGGCCGAGCACCAGCGATGTTCGGAGAGCGACCCGCCGAACCGTAGCGGGAAGTTGGGCACCAAAAAACGCTTGTTCCCACGCCTGACAAACTTGTTCCGAAAAGCGGTAGGATAGCTGCGGGCTTCCTGATTCGCCGGTTGCTTCATCCATTGGCCGATCAAGCGAATGGCGATAGATGGTTGCTGAGGCTAAGTTTATCCAGACTTCTGGTGGATTAGCAACCTGCCTGATCGCTTCGCCCAGGACTGTCGTAGACTTGATACGTGACTCTATAATGAGCCGTTTGTTCGGTTCTGTATACCGACAATCGACCGACTTACCAGCTAGATTGATGAGTACATCAGCCCCGTCGAGTTCAATGCTCCAGGGACCTACCGTTTCTCCATCCCAAGCTATATAACGAACACGTCCATGATTAGTATAGGCTTGGCGTGAGAGCACGACAAGGTCAATGGGAACGGGCTGGGCTTCCCAATAGTCGATCAAAGCTTGGCCCAGGAAGCCTGACCCGCCAGCGAGAACAATTTTACGAATACTGTTCATACCTGTACAATCAAAAGATAAAGAGCGGTGAAACTGGCACTCAGCCAAGGGCTCATGCCGAGCCGATAGGTGCGGATGAAATGCTGACTGATGGTTAGTGCATAGCCGACTGGAATCAGTGCAGTCCAGTCAGTACTTATACCGACGGCGCTAATCAATCCACCTAATAGCAGGCTCATGCCCAAGTGGCCGGTGTAATCCAGGATAGATTGCAGAAAGCTGTCTCTATGTTGATGGAGGACATAAAGGCAAGCAATCGTTAACTGCGCTACGAGTAACGCTAAGACCGATGGCAGCCAAATAGGGAAGTAAGCAGAGGAGAAAAGCAGACCAACGAGCCCGAAAACAAATAGAATGAAGATCAGTCGGTAACTGAGTCTAAAATCCGGTTGAAGGTCAAGCAGATTCCAACGGCCAGGTGCTGATGTGACAATGATTCGCCGGTTGTAGGAGATAAACGCATATACTTTTTGCAGAATAGCTTTCAACCATGTAAGTGACAACAACTGCTCAATCTGTTTATTCTGCTTTCCAAAGGCATAAGCCCAGGTGTCGACGCCGTAGATTGTTTCACCCCCGTCCAGGTCTACTAACGGAATTTCATGCCTGGCGCGTTGGGTATCTAAACGATTTAGTATATCCTGCGTGAGTTGAGAACTACTTATTCGGTTCATGTTACCGCTATGATCAGCTGCCATCATGCCCTTCGTATATAACCTACACATCGGGCAGCTTTTGTCATAAATAATTAGCTTTTTCATGGGTTTATTGTTTTGAAATTTCAGAAATTTTTGAAATGTAAAAACAAGAAATATTACCGGAATACTTTCAGAAACTGTCCCATCAACCAGTTCTCTTCGGCTTTAATGACTGCGTTCAAGGTGCTATCGGCAAAACCAACAACGCTACTCAGACCAGTCATCACTCGTTGAAACTCCTGAGCTTCGGGCGTATCGGTTGGGATTGACTTTAACTCATTCAACACCTCGACGACGGGCGTTATTTCACGACGACGACGTTCTTTGGCTACCTGCCGGGCTACCTTCCAGATATCTTTCTCGGCAACGAAAAATTCCCGACGCTCACCTGGTTTTAACTGCTTATAAATTAGCCCCCAATCCATCAAATCGCGAAGGTTCATGCTGGCATTACCTCTTGAGATTTGAAGTTGTTCCATGACATCCTCAGTCGACATCGCTTCCGGAGCAATCAACAAAAGGGCGTGAAGCTGAGCCATCGAGCGGTTAATGCCCCATTGCGTAGCGAGTGTGCCCCAGGTATGAATGAATTTGTCTTTAGCTTCTTCGAATGTCATGCCCAAATGTAAATTAATGTTTTTATTATTTCAAAATATTTTGAAAGTTTTAATTCTGCGTACGCATGTAACCTTACGTTTGTTTCGGGCTAGAGTAATCCTGAAATACGTAACAGGCTATTCGGATTCGGACAGATAGCCAGAAACTTCTCTCGGTCAGCTAATGAACACACGCCGGGGAAGTCACCTTTTAAGCCCAGCATGTCGGTCATGAGTTGGAAGTGGAGGTGTGGAGGCCAGTCGCCATTGTCGGGGTAGGGGCCAATCTCGGCGATCTTCTGGCCTGCTTTTACGTCTTTGCCCTCATACAAACCATTTAGCGATGAGCGGGTTAAATGGCCGTATAAACTGAATAAAGGCTTGTCGTCAATGCGGTGTTCGAGGATTATGGTAGGGCCGTAATCACCGAAGTTAGCGTTATCTTGAAAACTCTGTACCACACCATCTAAAGGCGCAAAAACGGGCGTTCCCGCGTCAGCCCATAGGTCGATACCGAGGTGAATTTCGCGCGGGTCAGCCGTTGTCTGCTGGAAATGAGAACTTCGACGGTAGATAACCCGATGTTCATTGTAGCCGCCAACTCCTACTTTCGCACCTGCCGACCTAAGCTTGCCAACTACGTAGTCCGTAAACGTAGCGGTATTGGTCAGATCAAGCGTAGCGAGGTCTGGATTGGTCGCGGAAAAATCGAGAATGAGATAGGGGTCTTTCTGAAAATCGAAGGGAAGAAGCATTGCGCATGCGGATTGACATCTGCAAGTTAAGCATCAAATGACATCAGGGGTTCGGTTGGCTACAATTCGCGGGTTATAGGTATCTTTGCGGCTATTTTCTTCGTTAACTAAGCTATATTCTTCGGTCAATAGACCGTTTAACCTAACTGCATGGAATCGACCATCAACAAACCCGCCCGTCAGGCTACTTTACTTGGCCACCCGGTGGGTCTTTTTGTTTTGTTTTTCACCGAGATGTGGGAGCGGTTTAGCTACTACGGTATGCGGGCCATTCTGTTGCTGTTCCTGATCGATAACGTCCGGGGCGGCATGGGCCTGACCGAAAGTGAGGGTGCGGCTATCTACGGTATTTATACCGCTTCGGTGTATCTGCTTTCCGTACCGGGCGGTTGGATTGCTGATAATGTAATCGGCCAACGTAAATCCATCTGGTACGGTGGGCTGGTAATCATGCTCGGCCACATCATCCTGGCCATTCCGTCCGGATCAGGAATTTTCTACCTGGGACTTTGCACAGTAGCGCTTGGAACTGGTTTATTGAAACCTAACATCAGTAGCATTGTAGGTGAACTGTACCCTGAAGGCGGAGCTCGTAAAGACGCGGCCTTCTCGATTTTCTACATGGGCATCAATACCGGTTCACTGCTCGGTATCTCAATTGTTGGTTACCTGGGGCAGAAGGTGGGCTGGCATTATGGCTTCGGCGCAGCCGCTGTGGCGATGGCTCTGGGTATCATTACGTTTCGAACATTAGGGCAACGTTACCTTGGCGAGTATGGCAATTACGTAGCGCAGCCCGCAAGTACCGATAAATCCTCGAATGGTAACCGGTCTCTGCTTGTGTTTCTGGCCGTGATTGTAGTCTTACTGGCCGTACTTCAACTGACGCATGTCCTAGATTTAACGACTGCGCAGGGTCTAGCCAAGGCGATGGGTACTATTATTTCGCTGGTTGCGCTGGGAGGGTTTGCCTATATCCTGATTGCTGGAGGACTAGATGTCGTTGAAAAGAAACGAGTCGTGGTACTCTTTATATTTTTCCTCGCATCGGCAGTTTACTGGGCCGGAAACGAACAGCAGGGCTCATCGCTGCAAATCTTTGCCGACCGATATACTGATCTCAACTTGTTTGGCTGGCAAATGCCATCGAGCTGGTTCCAGAACCTTAACCCTGCCTTCATCCTTATTTTTTCGCCGGTGCTGGCGGCCTTATGGGTATTCCTGGCAAATCGTAAAATCAACTATTCCGTACCCGCCAAGTTTGCAACCAGCCTGGTTTTACTCGGACTGGCCTACGTCGTGATGGTTGTCGCTTCAAAGCTGGCCCTGACCGGTACCCGTACGTCCCCTTTTTATTTAGCCACTACGTATCTTTTCTTTACGCTGGGTGAGTTGTTCCTCAGTCCGGTGGGCTTAAGTGCGTTTTCTAAGCTGGCGCCTAAACGGTATACCAGTCAGTTAATGGGCCTGTGGTTCGTTGGGTCGTCGTTAGGGAATCTGATTGCAGGTTTATTCGCCGGAGGCTTCGAGGAAAACAACGTTCAGCAGATGCCCGAGATGTTCCAGAGTGTAGCCTTGTTCAGCATTGGGGCAGGTGTATTGATGCTGCTCTTTGTGAAGCCACTCAGAAAGTGGATGGGTGGAATAGACTAACCTCACCCACCTGCTTTCTTCGCTTTGTAGCCTTTATTGGTGAGCCACGTCAGGACTTTGTCGCGGTGGTCGCCCTGAATTAGAATTTCGTCGTCTTTTGTAGAGCCGCCTGCCCCGCAGGTGGCTTTCAGTTGTTTACCCAGCTCGGCTAAATCAGCATCGGTGCCGATAAATCCCCGAACGGCGGTTACAACCTTATTCCCGCCGAGTTTCACCAGCCATATTTTAAGGTTCTGCTGAGTCGGTGGCAGTGTTTCGGCTTCCGGTTGCTCGTCGGACTGGTAGTCAAAGTCAGGATTGGTTGAATACACAATCCCGTTTCGGTTTTTCTTGCTCATAAACTGTCAATCTTCCCGCAAAAATAGCGGCTTCCCCGGGTTAGTGAACATGCCCTCCGGCAGTACGCCACTTAGCAGTGCGTTACCTAGTAGTACGCCACCATTTTCGGACGTAATGCCCCAGCCATAGCCAGAACCCCGATAGTACAACGGCGGGCAGGATCACAAATTTTACCGCGAAGGCTGGTTCGGGCAATGTAGCGACGGGCCCGTAGATATAGCCCAAAATGGGAATGCTGGCCAGAATGTGAAACCAGCGAATAAGTTTACGTTCCGTGGCTGCTTTCATGGTTCCTATTACAACTCCAGCAGCTGCCGTACGGTATCACCATACGTACTGCCGGTCGTGACTTTTGTGGCTTTCTTATCCGTTAACGCGAGCAGGAATTTTCCGTCGAAATGCCGGTGAACCTCGGCAATCTTATGCCGGTTAACCATTACGGAACGGCTTACCCGTACGAACGTATCGGGTAGCTTTTCGGACAGCGTTGTCAGCGTATAGGTTGTTAGGAACTTCTGACCGTCCATAGTGGCCAGGAAGACGTACTTGTCTTCAGCCTCAAAAAAGGCAATGTCCGACAAAGGAATCAGTTTGATTTTATCGCCGGTTTTAACCGAGATCGAATACACCTCTTTCTTCGGCTGCATCTGCGCAATCAGCCGCATTACATTCTCGGTCATGGGGTTGTTGAGTGGCTGACCTACTTCAGTACGTTCGACCAGCGCCCGAATTTTCTGCGCCGTACGCGCTAACCGTTCGGCTTCGATGGGCTTGAGCAGGTAATCGACCGAGTTTTCTTCGAAGGCCCGAATGGCGTATTGGTTGAAGGCGGTCGCGAAAACGACCATCGGCACCGTAGTTAATCGGGATAACATATCGAAGCCGTTCAAGAGTGGCATTTCGATGTCCAGGAAAATAACATCGGGTCGTTCGCTTTCAATAAGTGTCAGGCCTTCGGCTCCATTAGCGGCTTCACCAATGACGTCAAATGTGTCGCGGTGCTTGTCCAATAATCGACGCAGACGGCTAATGGCTAACGACTCGTCATCAATCAATAACGTTTTTAATGGAAAGATCATACGCTTTCAGTAGTAGGTTTCATAGCAGGGTGCTTCCCCTGAATTTTGTCCATCTGTATTGATAACAGCACCTGTTTCAGTGGCCAGTTCTGAAATTCGATGGTGGCCTCGTCGCCGTACAGCAGTTTGAGCTTGTCCTGGATGCTACGTAAGCCATAACCCCCATCCATGTCGTCGGGAAAAGCCGGACCATTGTCGTGGACGCACAAATGCAGGGCGTCATTCTTGCGGTAGATCCGAACGTCGATGCGCCCCATATCGGCGAGTTTGGCAATGCCGTGTTTGATGGCATTCTCAACGATGGGCTGGAGCAGAAACTGGGGTAATTTCAGATCGTTCAGGGCCGGGTCTGATACGTCGACGCTAAAGGTTAACCGGTTTCCAAATCGCACCTGCTCGACTTGCAGATACGTCCGCACCATCTCCAGTTCATCGGCCAGCGTCGCGAACAACTCGCCATTACGTCCCGTCGAATAACGAAACAGTTTCGATAAGAGCAAGGTCATCTCTTCGGCCTTATCCGGGTTGTCATGCACCAGGCTGGCAATGCTGTTGAGGGCGTTGTACAGAAAGTGCGGATTGATTTTAGCCTGTAAGGCGTCGAGTTCGGCGCGGGTTTTTAGCTTTTCAAGATTAAGCAGCTGGTATTCCTGTTCCGAGAGTTTGCGGGTTAACTGGCGGCCTTGTTGCAGGACGTACAGAAACACGTTGGCGATTAATACGTTGCCGAGTGCATATACAAACCAGGGAGCATTCTCACCGATATACTCGGGGCGTTTTGCTAACTGGTTTAAAACTTCCCGGCCTACCCAGAAGTAAGCAATGGTTGTTACCACCAGAAAATCGATGAGAATAATGCCACTGATCACTACGTGCCGTACCCAGACTTGTGAAAACCGATTGGTTAACCAGCCAAATAAAGCCCACGTAATTAAGAACGCTGCGGCTCCATTCAAAATGTTCTGGGTAATCACAAACCGGTAAAGGCCAGCAATAAGTGGGTCTTTTGCGGTCACAATCAGAGTGGTAAAATAAATAACACCACTGCATCCATATACCAGCAAAGCCCCCAGGATGGACCCGATCAGGATACCCCAACCCGGCTTTTGCAGCAAGTTGGTTAAGGTGATGCGTTCGGGCCGGATCAGTCCAGTTCGGTAATTTCCACGTCCCGAAAAGTTGAATTTTGCGCCTTCGACGTTCGCGCCGGTCAGGTTCGTACCTTCCAGGCCACTGAAGCTAAGATTGGCTTCGTACAAATCAGCATCCGTAAAATCGGCCCCATTCAGGTCAGAAAAGCTGAGGTCAGCCTGTCGCAGTATCGCTCCCCGAAAGTTAGCCCGCGCCAAGTTAGAAAAACGCAGATCCGCCTGGGTCAGGTCGAGGCCGCTAAAGTCGAAGTCAGCCATGTCCGAAGCCCTCATTTTCAGGCGTCGGCCGTTCTTGCCGATGGTGCCGATTAATTGTTCACGCGTCATAGAGAGAGTCTGTCAGGGGTGAAGGAGTGAGCTGATTCTAGCCCATGAATGGGGTTGCCAACTCAGTCCCAACGACCGCTATTTGCACTTTGCCAGTAGGGGTTCGATATTTTTCTGGCCCCAGGCCGGATGCAGCTCACTAGCTGGTTTAAATGTAGCAAATTTTTCTACGGCCTGCTTAAGCACCGGGCAACCCGTACTAGGGCCACCGCCGAACTGCTCGGGCGTGTACATAAGTGAGGAGCCTTCGAGCGCATACGGGCGTGGATTCGCCGGATTCAAACTTTTCGCCTTTTCGATACCCGCCTGAAATAACGGGCCGTATTGTTGCCAGCGGTTCGTTGGGTCAACAACCATGCGAGCCTGTGCAATGTACGCTTTTAATACAGCCAGTTCATCGTTAGCCGGCGATAGTGCTTCGGCGGCTTTCAGGTTTACGTCTGCCTGATCGAGAAACTTATCTTTTTCGGCTTCGTCTTTGCCCATAAAGCCCAGGTACACGTAGTTAAGTCCAGCATAGTAACGGGGTAACCACTCCTTCGGCTCTGCATTCGCGATACGTTCAAACTTGTTGGCAGAAGCGAGTATGTCGGCAGTTGGTGATTTTTGACTTGTGTTCTGCATATCGCCAATTGCCTGGGCCATGGCTTGCTTATACTGCTCTGACTGAGCCCAAACAGATGTTAGCCCAAACGTTAGGACTGTGATGAGTACAATGGCAATCGTTTTCATTGGTTTATTGGTTTTAGAGGATGATTGTTTACTACCAAAAGACATGAGTAAGCGCTGAAAAATACCCGGCTGTTGAATCCGGCAGTTATGAAAAGCGCGGACCTTCCAACTGCAATTCGTCTTAATTAAGACCGTTGTCTGAATCGACTGTCTACTTGCCGGAGGCTGCTTATGAAAGCGAAGTTGGATAACACCTGTTGAGTGCATGAGCGCCACGGTTGGGCTTAGTAAAACAACGGTTGGCGGAGTAGCGCCCGGTCGCATAAGAGAGCCTTTTAGTGCCCACGAGTTAAACAGCTCTTCGTGAATTTTTCGGTTGGCTTCGCGCCCTTTGATGTGTTGACCAGCGAAGGTGATGTAATCGCAGTCGTCAGTCATGCATTGGACGAACGCGTCGGCATCACCATCGTTCCAGGCGGATTCCAATTGGGCAAAAACTTGGCGTATCGCTGCTTCTTCGGCGGCTACGACAGCGGTCTTTTGTGTTTCGTTGGCCGTTTTCATGCGTAAGTTGATGATCGATGTTACAATTCGTTGATATTGACTTTAGCTTTCTTCGAAAGCATGACTAGGCCGCCGACGAAGAAACTCCGGTACGATTGCGGACCAACAGCGTAGCGCGTCTGGCTCGGTCCGCCATCGCGATTGGGAGCGTAGCGGTACGTGAACACATTCTGCGTGTTCAGAATATTATCCACCGATGCGTATAAGACGACGAGGTTTCGTTTAATGCGGGTGACGTGGCTGGCCGAAAAGCTCAGGTTGTTGACAATGGGTGTACGATCAGCCAGGAAATCAGTATCACTCCGGTTAGGATTGTAATAAGGCCGCCCGCTGCTGATGGTGTACGTCAGGCCCATGTTCGTGCTGATTTTCTCGAAATATCGCTTCGTGATGAGGCTGATGTTGTGATTCGAGATAAAGGTGGGCGTGGCCGCAACGGTATACTGTTGAAAGAGACGCTTGGTGTCAACGTAACTATACGTAACCCAGTAGTCCAGCCCTTTTACGGTTTTCTGGTCGCGCCAGAACACATCAAAACCTTTGGCGTAACCGGAGCCGCTGTTGTCAGTACGTCCCCAGGGAAAGCGGTAGGGATTGGCATCGAAGGGTTGGCCGGTGAACTCACGTATCAGTTGCGCGTAATTCTTGTAGAAGGTTTCGATCCGGAACGTGCGCTTATTTTTGATGATCTGGTAGTTGAGAATCAGGTGATCGGCCCGTTCGAAATCAAGCGATTTGTTTAGATAGAGATAACGATAATCCGGGGTTTGGTAAAACTGTCCGTAGGCCAGCGAGACCTGACTAAATACGCCGGTTTTATACGCCAGCGACAAGCGGGGTGATACGCTAAACCGGTCGATAACGGACGAATATTCACCACGCAGGCCCAATTGAACCGCCAGGTTACGCCCCAGGTACGTTTGGGACTCCGCAAACACCGATCCATACGCATCGTGCAGCTTATACTGGGTGCCTAATACTGAATTTCCGATGGTGATGGAATGCGCTTCTGCCCCAAACAGAAACGAGTTATTGCTGCCTAAAAGTCGGGTTAAGACAAGCCGACCCTGAGCGCGTTCACTCGACCGGCCGAAATCCTGCGCATCGAAGGTGGTGGCATCGGTATCGTAGCTGTACGATAAACCAGAGTTTAAGGACCAGCGACCGTTTGCCCAACTGTCGGTGTACGTACTGGTCGTAAAGAAGTTGCGGTTATGCTGTTGTAAAGCGGTTAAACCAAGCTCGTTTGATGGGTCGCGAAAATTCATGCCTAACCGGCTGTCGGAGTACATGCCGTAAAACTTGAGCATACCCGTCTGGCTGGGTTTAAGCCGGTAGGTGAGCGAAGAACCAGCGAACTCAGGCTCACGCGTCCACTCAATGGTTTGCTTAACGAGCGCAAAAAGCGGTTTCAGGTTTCCGTAGTAACCCGTTGCCGAAATCGACGATTTTTCGCTGGCGTGATCGTAGCTGATACCCGCGTTGGCCAGATTTAGGCTCAGTCCCAAGCCTTCGTTCTGCGTTTTATCGACAGTGTTCAGCAAGAGTACCGATGACAGCGCCTGACCGTACTGCGCCGAGTAACCGCCTGTGCTGAAGGACGTCCCCTTGAACATGAAAGGCTGAAACCGGCCGCGCGACTGTACATCGGGTAGTGAACTAAAGTATGGATTCTGAACAATCATGCCGTCGATCACTACTTTGGCTTCAGCATTAGACCCACCACGTACAAACAGACCTTCCTGCTCCCCGACGCGCTGTGTGCCGGGCAACAGATTCATAGCGGCCGTAATGTCGGCTGCGGCTCCCGCGGTCGTGACAATGTCCATGGGTTTCAGCATGGTCATCCGTTTTTCGTCCGACGCTTCGAACGACCCAGCCGTTATGACGACCGTATTTAGCTCATTGGCCATCTCGGTCAGGCGAATGATTAGCGGGCTAGACTGTGCGACGATAATTTTCTTAGCAAATGGTTCGTAGCCAATGTAGGATACCATCAGGGTGGCTGTGTCCTGGCGGGAGGTAGAGAAGCGGAACGCTCCAGTGCTGTCGGTATTGGCCCCGTCGTAGGTACCGCGCAGAAATACGTTCGCACCGGGCAAAGCATGCCCTTTCTGGTCCAGTACGCGACCGACTAGAGCGACCTGGGCTAACAGCGGACTTGTTATTAAGACGAGAATAAAGAGGACGTAGGGCGGTTTCATGGCGGCTCTTGTTGTGACCTGATGAGTCAAAACTAGCGTGCCGGATTGCCGACCTTTTGCCTTTTCCGACGAATGTCGGTAGGTGGGGCGTGAAATAGGGTAGGAAAGGGACGAAGTTATTTTTGTAGTATTGACGTATCAAACGCAATCCAGGCGCTATGACTGCCCGCAACCAACTCCTTGACCGTATTCGCCAGAATAAACCTGAGCCACTTCCTCTGCCCGAAGTTCCTTTATTCATAACTGAGACCGACGATCTGCTCGCTCAGTTTCAAGACGCCCTGACGTTTGTTGGGGGGCAGTTGATCGACCTTAGAGCGGGGGGGACATTAGCGGAACCCCTTCGGCAACGCTTTCCGGAAGCACAGCGTATTGTATCGGCCGTAGCACTTCCCGGTATCGAATTGACAACGATCGATGCACAGACCGACAAAGTCATCCTGGAGCAGATTGACGTGGCAGTCTTACAAGGCGAATTTGCGGTAGCCGAGAATTCCGCTATCTGGGTGCCGGAAGCGGCCATGTTTCACCGCGCACTTCCATTTATTGCGCAGCACCTGGTGCTGGTGATCAACCCGGCCCGGCTTGTACCGAATATGCACGTAGCGTACCAGCAAATCGACCGGACGCAACTCAGTTACGGGGTATTTATCGCGGGCCCATCCAAAACCGCCGACATTGAGCAATCGTTAGTGATTGGTGCACACGGTGCCCGCAGCTTAACGGTTGTGTTTATGAATGATACGTTGCGCTAACATTTAGAGCAATCTGTTGTTACTGACGTAAAACCCTGCGCTCCCTTGACTACTACTTTGATTACGTTTCAGCTTTCGGTTGGTCGCCTTCGTCCCTGGCGCGAGGGAGACGAAGATTCGTTATCGCATCACGCCAGTAACCGGCGTATCTGGAATAATGTACGCGACTTTTTTCCCTATCCATATACGCCCCGGGATGCTCACTCGTGGGTGCGTTCGAATAAATCGTACCAGCAGCCGAACAACCTGGCCGTTGAAATAGACGGGCAGGCCGTGGGTAATATTGGCTTTACGGTTAAAGATGATATTTATCGCTATAACGCCGAAATTGGCTATTGGCTGGGTGAAGATTACTGGGGGCGGGGCATCATGACCGAAGCGGTACCGATTATGACGAACTATATCTTCCAGAATTTTCAGGTCAACCGCATTTTTGCCTGCGTACTCGAAGGCAACATCGGGTCCATGCGCGTGCTCGAATCAGCGGGTTATCGGCACGAAGCTATTCACCGGAAGGCCGCCGTTAAAAACAATCAATACCTGGATGAGCATATCTTTGCCTTGCTTCGGTCGGAGCATAAAGAGCTGGTTATATAACGTAGTTGGTAGCAGGACGTAACGCCTGCAACGTCACCATTGCGAAGGTACTTACCCCGCGTCATCCTTTGCCCTCCGCGTTTTTTGTGGTTATTTTGCCAAAACCTTACCGCTTCGGCGGGTCGTTTTCATGCCGAAGATCGTAATTGCCATTGACGGATACTCAAGTTGCGGGAAGAGCACAACCGCCAAAGCTGTAGCCGCCCGAATGGGCTACGGATACATTGATACGGGGGCCATGTATCGGGCTGTCAGCTTATTCTTTATTCAGGAGCGGGTGACGCTGTCGAACCACAAAGAAGTGACCACCGCGCTCGAACGTATCCACATTACCTTTAACCACAACGCCCGGACCGGCAAAAACGAAACCTGTCTCAATGGGCTGAACGTGGAAGAGGAGATTCGGAAGATGTATATCTCGAACATCGTCAGCGAGGTCAGCGCCATTCCGGAAGTTCGTTGGGCTATGGTTGCCCAGCAGCAGAAAATGGGTCGCAAACGGGGCGTAGTTATGGATGGGCGGGACATTGGTACCAAGGTGTTTCCCGATGCCGAAGTAAAAGTGTTTATGACCGCCGATACGTTTATTCGGGCGCAGCGTCGGCAGCAGGAACTCCTGGCCAAAGGCGAGCTGGTAAACCTCGACGACATTGTAAAGAATCTCGAAAAGCGCGATCTAATTGATACAACCCGTTCCGAAAGCCCATTGGTACAAGCCCCCGATGCTACGTTGCTGGATACTTCGCACATGACCATCGAAGAGCAGGTCGACTGGGTAATCGAACAGGCTGATCGGCGGCTATCGGAACTGCATCGCGAAGCCCTCGCCCGCCGGAAACAAGCCTGAGCATCACTCGGAAAACTAAACAACGGCCCGCTGGCCGAACTCATCATCGTTGATTAATTAGCAATGAAAGCCGATTTCCTGATTGTAGGGCAGGGGGTAGCCGGTTCGGTGCTGGCCTGGACCCTGGATCAACGCGGCTGTACCGTACTGCTGGCCGATGATCCCGCGTTGCCTTCGGCTTCGTCGGTGGCCGCCGGAATCGTGAATCCGCTGACGGGCCGAAAACTCGTTCGAACCTGGAAAGCCGATGAGCTGTTTCCGTTCCTGCATCAATTTTATACCTCAATCGAACGCCAGCTAGGCGTCCGTTTTTTTCATCCGACCCGCATTTACCGGCCTTTTCGTTCTGCTGCCGAACAGGCCGATTACCTCGCTCTGGCAGCTCAACCCGACCTCCAGCCTTACGTGTCTACGCAGGTTGATAATCAGCAGTACAGCGGTTTTATTAAGAACTCCTTCGGCGGACTGGAAGTCACACAGGCTGGGTGGATTGACCTGACCGAATTTGTGCGGATTATCAAAGGCTATTTCGTGCGGAAAAATCAATATTACGAAGGACGAGTAGATGCCAGCAAATTGATCATTAAGGAGAATGCGGTCGAGTGGAAAGAAATTGAAATTGGAAACGTGATCTTTTGCGATGGTACGCAGGGCAGGGAGAATGAGCTGTTTAACTGGTTGCCCTATAATCCCGTAAAAGGCCAGGTCCTGACAGTTACCGTCGATTCGTACCCGATCAAGAATATCGTCAATCAGGGGGTGTTTATCCTGCCGGTGCGGGATGGGTTACTAAAAATAGGCGCTACCTACACCTGGCATGATCTGGATTGGCAAACAACCGACGATGGTCGCGCGTTCTTAGAATCGAAGGTCAGCAGCGTCCTGAACGTACCGTATCAGATTGTAGCCCAGCAGGCTGGCATCCGCCCGTCCACCAAAGACCGGCGGCCCTTTGTAGGGCTGCACCCCCGGCAGTCGGCGGTGGGTATTTTTGGCGGCATGGGTACGAAAGGCGTGTCGCTGTCGCCGTATTTGGCGGAGCAGTTTGCGCGTCATCTGCTCGATGGCGAAGATTTGGAGTCAGAAGCGAATATTAATCGGTATATATCGTTATTGTAAGGAATTAGAAAGTTAGGGGCGAGGAGTAAGAATTTATACGTGTCGGGTATAGGACGCGTCAGCCATTCTCACTCTTCGCTCCTGACTTCTGAGAAGATTGACCTGTTATGCGAAATCAATACATTCTGCTGTTGGGCCTGTGGTTGGGCGGCTTAAGCATGGCCGCGGCTCAAAACTATCCATCGCTTGAGCGGTTCGGTAAAAACCGCATTCAATACCGAGGTTTCGACTGGAAAATCATCCGGACGTCGAACTTCGAGATTTATTATTACCAGGACGGAACCCAGATCGCGAACCTGACCGCTCAGTACGCGGAGTCGGAGTTTGACCGGATCACGGAACTGCTCGGGTATACGCCATATAATCGCATCAAGATCTTCCTGTTCAATTCACCGGAAGAGCTAGCGCAGAGCAACATCGGACTCAACGCCCAGAGTGGCCTAAGCAGCCGGGAGCAGGATCTGTCTAAGTCGCGGGTCGAGCTGGCTTTCACTGGTGATCAGGTCAGTTTTCGTCGGCAGATCATCCGTGACATTTCGATGCTGTTCGTCTATGATATGCTGTACGGCGGCAGCCTGAAAGATGCTTTACAGAGTTCGCTGTTGCTGACCTTGCCCGATTGGTTTATGCCGGGTATTGCTTCATACATCGCCGAAGGCAACAGCCTTGAACTGGATGATTACATGCGCGACGTATCGTTGAATCACCCCGTCCGCAAACCATCTCTGTTATCGGGCGCGGAGGCCGAGCGCATTGGTCACTCGATCTGGAACTATATCGTTCAGAAGTACGGCCGCGACAACGTATCGAACATCCTGAACCTAACCCGAATCATCCGGAACGAGCAAAGCAGCATTTCCAGTACGCTGGGTATACCGTACAGCCGCTTCCTGCGCGAATGGCGCGAGTATTACGCCGGTATGGCTAACAGCGTATCGCAGTCATACCGCAGTACAGCCGACGATTTTCAGTTGAAAGTTGGGTCAGCCGACGCGAAGAATGTCTTAATCAGCCTGAAACTTAGCCCCGATAAACAATACATTGCGTATTCGGTGCTGCGCGACGGTAAGTTCAGCGTTGAGGTGGTAAACACCACGAACCGGAAAAAAACGACGGTGCTGGCAGGCGGCTACCGGCTCGATGGGCAGTCAACCCGCACCAGTACTCCGCTGGTCGCCTGGCAAAAGGGTAACAACCTGCTGGTAATCACCGACGAGTTAGGACGTACCAATCTGTATCAGTTCGGTAATTTCGAAAAACGGCCTAAGCAGCTCTTCAAACGGCAGGTCAATGGCCTTTCGCAGGTAGTCTGGATGGATGCTTCCGAGGATGGGGGCAGCCTGATTTTAAGCGCCGAACGGAAGGGGCAGAACGACCTGTTCCTGTACAGCATCAACCGGGGTTCGTATCAGCAGCTTACCAATGACTTGTACGACGATCTGTACCCGGCCTTCGTCGGACGGACGGCCCGGCAGGTGGTGTTCAGCTCGAACCGCAAAGACGATACGCTCGGGGTCGATAAAGGCTCGTATAAAACCGTTCGGGATCAACTGAGTCTGTTTTCGCACGAAGGCAGCGCCCGTGATCTGTCCCTGGTTCGCTTAACGGATTCACTGACCTACGCGACCCAGCCTCTGCCGGCCAGCGAAACGAGCGTCTTCTTCCTGAGTGATGCGACGGGTATCCGTAACCTGTATAAGCTTGATACGGAAATCAAATCCGTCGCTCAACTAACGGCTTTCCCACAAAGCATTCGGTTGTACGATTTGAATCCAGCCAATGGGGGTTTTGTGTATAGCACACTGAAGAACGGGGAAGAATACGTAGCGTTTCGGTCGCAGTTGAATCTCACTCAATCGGTCCAATCGCCCCCGACCCAGCGGGCCAGCAGTTTGCGACCCGCAGCCACAAGCTCGAGAAGCGGGCAGGTGAAAACGGATACGGCAGCGCAACAAAACCGGACCGCGGCCCTCGACACCAGTAAAACCAGAACCGCCGGATCAGGTGGTCTGCAGCCAGACCCGGACAAACGTTTGGCTTTGGAACCTGGTGAAGTCGATACCGATAATTACCAGTTTGATCCCGAAGTGCTCAAAGCGGCTGAATACCGCCAGCGTCGTTCGGTCGCCGGTGTTACGCCCAGCATCACCACTGCGCCCCCGCGCAATCGTCGCCGGGAGAACATTACGATCCGCGGGCCATTTGACTACAAAGGGCTGTTCGGTATCAATGAGGCTACGTCGAACTGGCGGATCGACCCAATTCGGGGATTTGGTTACGCTCAGGACGTTACGTTGACTGACTTGCTGGAAAACCATGTCTTGCGGGCGGGCGGCTTTATCACCACCACGTTACGTAACAGTGACCTGTTCGCCGAATATTCCAACCTGACGCACCGGGTCGATTTTGGGGCTCGGGTCGACCGGCAGACGTTGTTTTTGCCACCGGATGCCGGGTTTACCCAGAAGTACCGCTACAACCGATTCGCGGTGTCGGCATCCTATCCTATATCGGTGAATAGCCGTTTCACCGTATCGCCGTTCTATGCCATCACGCGGCTGATCGATCTGTCGTCGTTTGCCGAACCCGACCGCGTATCTGATTACGCCGGTGTGCGGGGTGAGTTTGTATTCGACAACACCAAGGTCAATGGCATGAACATGACCATGGGAACGCGACTGAAACTACGCTTTGAAGAGTACGCCGGTCTGCGTTCGGCATCGGAAGGCTTCCGGCGCTTGTCACTTGACTTACGGCATTACCAGCGAATCCACCGTGACCTGATTCTGGCGGCTCGCTTTGCCTTTAGTCAATCGGGTGGACCCTCGCCCAAACAGAGCACGCTGGGCGGTATGGAAAACTGGATTGGGGCTAACCAGAAAGAACTGGTAACGTCTAATCCGCTGCTCGTACCGAATACCTTACTGAACGAAGTGCCAACGGACTACCGGGATGTGTTCTTCCTTGATTTTGCTGCGCCGTTGCGGGGTTTCCGGCAAGGGAAATTAACGGGCAATAGCTACATGCTGTTCAATGCCGAGTTGCGATTGCCGCTGATACGTTACCTCTACCGGGGCAACATTACGTCGAACTTCCTCCGGAACCTACAGCTGGTGGCTTTCACCGACATTGGCACCGCCTGGACGGGGAGTGGCCCATTCAGTCAGCAAAACAGTCTGAATACCGAAGTTGTGGGTGGGGGGAATATACCGTTCCGGGCAACCGTAACAAACTTCAAGAATCCCTTCCTCATCGGCTATGGTGCCGGTGTGCGGACCATGATCTTTGGCTACTTCGTCAAGTTTGATTATGGCTGGGGTCTCGAAGACAAAGTGCTGAGCAAACCGATTGCTTACCTCACCTTAGGCTATGATTTCTAGTCAAGGAAATTCGTCAGTGATCGTATATAGCCTGTAATAATCAGGTACACAAACGTAAAAGGCCACTCCAGATCTGGAGTGGCCTTTTACGTTTGTGTACTTAAGCCAAGACGGATACTGCCTATTGTTGGTGTCGGCAGCTCTGTGTATCTCACTAGCGTCAACAGTCTGTATATGAAATTCAGAGTGGCCTGTGTCTATTATTGTAATTAGGTATATGTATATGCGTAAATCGTATTTATAATTAACTGGATGTACGCACATTTTTTATAGCATATTAGTAGTAAGGTAATTATAGATTTATGTTTATCTAAAATGTCTCTCTTGGGCCAGTTGTTCGATTAATTAATTAGGGTCAGTAGGTTACATGTCGGTTGGCATAGTTTTCGCTAACCCATGGCGACCCCGCCCTTTTCGTAAATGCACACGAGGGCTACCAACTCCCCTTCAAAGATCATCTGATTGTCGGAGCGACATTCGATAGTAAGACCTTAAAATATAGGTTTTTAGCTAACTGTCAAGGATCAGGCGATCCGCTCACCCGCTAATTGGCATAGTTTTAGTTGACTTCCAGTAAAGCAAAAGTGCCCATTTCGCTAAATTCTGTAAACCGTGATTCGTCATGGGTTTACGAATTTGAATAATTGTATAATCAGCGAAGAGGAGTGCTAGTACGATCGTTCCAAATCAAGTTGCAGATGGAAGTAACTTCTACGCTACGAAAAACTCATGTTGAGCCTGTAGTTCGCCCGCCTTTCCGCCCGGAAAGCGACCGGCAAGCTGCCCGCCTGACGTCGATAACCCGCCTGATCAGCCGGATCGTTTATTTCCTGATGCGCCTGAGTCGCAGGAACGCTTTACCCGTGCCGGTAGCGAATTCATCCATAACCAGCCGCTTTGCTTCAAGGTGGCCAACAGGCTTTGTCCGTAGCGAAAACCAGATGGCCAGGAGTCCCGTCGAATTGGCGGGCGAACCGCCTGACATTCCCGACCCTGGGCCACCTACCGTATCGATTCATGATAGCCAAAAGACAGTAATTCCTTTCGTGCACAATACAATGAATGAGCAACTTATACTACGCAAATCACTCGACGATGCTCCTCCCCGGAAGCTGTTAGATACGGGTGGAGGACTAACGTCCGTAACCGGAGAGCCCTACTCGGTGAGCAGCTTAGGTAGGCTGCTGTCCTCATTTGCAGGCCTGGCTCACAACCTGACAGCGCCTGTTCTGAACGGCGTCTATGTTTTAGTCGCTGTACTGGCGTTTGGGCTGATTTCGTCAACTGCTCGAGGGCAGGTGCCAGCGACCATTAACCTCAGCGTTAATAAATCAATTAGTAATCAAAGTCCAGCTATTGGTGATATTATTACGTATACCGTTGTTGTAACCAACGCGCCAGGGTCGGCCACCGCCACGAACGTAGTCGTGCGGGACGAGCTACCCGCTGGTGGAGTGAATTATATTCAGGGGTCGGCTACGTTCGTACGTGGTAACGGTACATTTACCCCGGTTATTTCGGCTTCGGCAATCACGGCAACCCTGACAATCAGCTCGATCGCACCCGGAGACTCCGCGGTTCTGGTGTTGGGGGCCACCGTGTTGGAGCGAGGGGTCTGGTTTAATACGGCTGAAGTTATAGCCGCCGATCAAACCGATTCGAACTCGACGCCGAACAACGGCAGTCTGTCGGAAGATGATTACGATGCGGTCTGTTTTTCAGTACCGATTTTCTGGTATGCGGGGGAGGAGTTCACGGTAACCATCCCATCGGGCTATGATCAGGTGGTCTGGTACCGAAACGACGTGCCCATTAGCACATCAGCGGTGTCGACGAGTCTGGCCGAAGTCGGTACAGACTTATCGCTGGTTATAAAAAGTCCGGGTGTCTACCGATTCGATACGTATCGGAATGGATGCCTGTCGGGCAATTGCTGCAACATTGTAATCCTTCAGGGACCATTCGGCAGCCTGGGTGATTACGTGTTTGTGGATACCAACCGAAATGGTCTGCAGGATGACGGGCCGACTGGCCTGGACGGTGTTACGGTATACTTATATGACGGAACCGGTACCACTCGGCTCGATTCTACCATTACCTCGGGTGGCGGACGGTATTTGTTCGACAGCCTGGCCGACGGCAATTACGTAGTTCGCTTTGTGACACCGGCTGGTTACCAGTCCACCTCGGCCAATGTTGGCGGAGCAGGCGATGACCTTGACAGTGATGCGGGTCCCAACGGATTTACCGGCGTTTACACCATAGATACAAGTCAGCCCGAATCCAGCACCGCTCGGAATAATACGACCGTGGATGCTGGCTTCTACGTGCCGGGTGCTACGTTGGGCGATCGTGTTTTTGTGGATGCCAATCGCGATGGTCAGCAGGGACCACCGGCTACTGAACCGGGTATTCCGGACGTAGTCGTAACTCTGATCAGTAATGGCAACGTAGTCGCTTCGACCGTTACCGATGCGTCAGGTCTGTATTCGTTCACGGGGCTGACCCCTGGCGTACCATATTCGGTGAGCTTCGCTACACCTGCGGGTTATAGCGCTACGCAGGCGAACATCGGCAACGACGCGTCGGACTCTGATCCGATTGGCGGCATAACCGCTCCGGTGTCGTTGACCGACGGCGAAAACAACACGACCATTGACGCAGGCTTCTATCTACCGACTGCTACACTCGGTGACCGTGTTTTTGTCGACGCCGACCGCGACGGTCAGCAAGGGCCAATCGAGACGGAACCGGGCATTCCGAACGTAGTGGTGACCCTGATCAGCAACGGCAACGTAGTGGCTTCGACCGTTACGAACGCATCGGGTCTGTACTCATTCACAGGACTGACGCCGGGCGTACCGTATTCGGTCAGCTTCACGACACCCGTGGGTTACACGGCTACGCAGGGCAACCTGGGCGATGATGCGTCGGACTCTGACCCGGTAAACGGAATTACGGCACCGGTAACCCTAACGGCTGGAGAGAATAATCTAACCATCGATGCCGGCTTCTACGGGCCTCCTACAACGCCTGGAATTCAGATCTCCATTGTTGATCCGGCAGTTTGCGATCCGGCAACGAATATATACACCAACTCAGGGGTTGTGTCGTTGACCAACACACCCGGTGGTATCCTGACGCTTACCGATAATGGAGTGCTGATCGCTTCGTTTACCATAACGGCCGGGCAAACGTCGGTTCCATTCAGCGCCACCGGTCTAAGCGGAACGGCTCCGACCTCGCGTACCATCGTCGCGACAATCAACACGCTAAGCGCCAGTACAACGTATGCAGTACCTGCGTCGTGTACGGTTTGCTCGCCGATTGCGGTTACGCCCGCTACACTTGCACCTGGCAATGTAGGGCAAGCCTACAGCCAGACCTTAACGGCCAGTGGCGGTAGTGGACCGTATGCGTATGCCGTACTGGGTGGTACGTTACCCGCCGGCCTGAGTCTGAACAACGTAACGGGCGTATTAAGTGGTACGCCAACGACCGCTGCGGTATCTGCCTTTACGGTGGTTGTTACCGACAGCCGCTCGTGTTCGGGCGTAGCGCCGGTTAGCCTGACAGTTGGCGTATCCTGCCCGACTGACTACAGCATAACCGTACCGAGTGACTTTACCATCTGCAATGGTGAAACGGGTACACTAGTGGCAAGCAGTCCGGTCCCCAATGTGAAAATCTGCTGGTACCTGACGCCTTATGGGGGTACGGCCTTCGCTATTGTCAACAATGGGCAGGCCGTTCCGGTCAACCCAACCAGTACAACTGTGTATTACGTTGAAGTGACCACGGTGGATAGCTGTGCTAGTGCCCGTATACCGGTAGTCGTGGCGGTAACGACCGTACCGACGCCGATAAGCCTGGGTAACATTCGAAATACCTGTCCGGCTACAACCGTTGACCTGACTCAGGTGCCGATCGAAAATCAGACGACGGGTCTGATCTATGAATGGTACACCAGCCTGACTCGTACACCGCAAACGCGCGTCACGAACCTGACCAATGTCGGTGCGGGTACGTACTACCTGTTTGCGAGAAATGGTAACTGCTACAGCAACCCAACGGTACTGACGGTTGAGATTATAAACTGCAACTGCCAGAACGTAGCGCAGGTAAATGTCGGTCCAGGTAGAGCTATCTGCGCGGGTGAGGTGATTCCGCTGGTCGCAACTGTATCCGGCACAAGTCTGGTAACGGGCGTTACGTGGACCTCAAACGGTTCGGGTACATTCAGCAACCCAACTAGTCTGACGACTACCTATACGCCGTCGCCGTCAGACATTGCCAGTGGTTCCGTACTGCTGACGGCAACGACCAACGATCCCGATGGTCCGGGTGGCGTGTGCAGCGCAGCGACAAGCTCGTTAATTGCGAATATCAATCCACGTCCTGATGCACCGGTTGGTGTTGCCTGCGACGATACCCTCGTTTGCCAGGGCAGTAATACCAAACTGATTGGGTTTGCACCAGGCAACCGAATCAACTGGTATGATCAGGACAATAACCTGGTAGGTACGACCCCAAGCGGTGGTAAGCTGGTCATTACGCTGGCAAAAGCCGGGGCGGTTGTGTATACTGCCGAAGCCATTAGCGACGAAGGCTGCGTGAGTACCACCCGTTCGTCGCTGACTATAACGGTTGGTACGTGCCTGGCCGATCTGGCAATTGTCAAAAACGTCGTTACGCCTGGTCCCTATAGTATAGGCCAGAAAGTAACGTATTCGCTGACTGTGTCCAACAAAGGCAAGATAGCTGCAAGCAATGTCACGGTAAATGACCTGCTGCCGGCTTCACTGGCCTATGTCAGCTCAACTCCCGGCGGTGAATACAATGCCGGGGCGGGTATCTGGACCGTCGGTTCGCTGGGCGTTGGCTCCAACCGCAGCCTGCTCATCGAAACAACCATCGCAGCGGCTGGTCCGATCCGGAACACGGCTATCGTGAACAGCCCGGATAAAGATCCGAACTTTGCGCTGGACGATACGTCGTCGGTGGTGATCCAGACCAATACTTGTGCACTACTGCCGCCACAGATCACCTGCGCCGTTACGGAAATCTGTCAGGGTGGATCAACCACACTACAGGCCGTTGGCTGTGAAGGTGGCATTGTCAGATGGTCGGATGGCCAGACAGGACTGACGGTAACGGTGAGTCCGACTGTAACCACGACTTACTCAGCCAGCTGTGTAGTGGCCAACTGCACGAGCGCAGCCTCCAACCCGATTACGGTAAACGTGCTCAATCCGCAGACGCCGGTTATTACGGCCAGCGCCAGCGCCGTTTGCCCAGGTTCTTCAGTAACTCTGACGGCCTCGGGCTGCGTAGGTGGCACGATCGAATGGTCGGATAAAGCACAGACCGGCGCATCGATTGTCGTGACTCCGTATACGAAGACAACCTACACGGCGCAGTGCCGCATCGCGGGTTGCCTGAGCAAGCCAGCTACGAAAACGATCGACATCTCGCCAGAGCTGCCAACGCCAACGATTGTATGCAGCGCCACGGGAGTCTGCCCAGGCGAGACGGTAACCCTGACGGTCGAAAACTGCCTCGGTACGCCGGTCTGGAACAGCACAACCGCCACCACGGGCAGCATCGTTGTTACGCCGACTGTAGGCAACAACAGCTACTCCGTATACTGCACGAACGGCAGCTGCGTCAGCAAATCGTCGCCAACCTACACGATCGCGGTCACACCGGTGGTAGCACCAACGATTGTAGCCAGTGCCGATTCGGTATGTGCGAAAGGACTCGTCTCGCTGACAGCCACGGGCTGTACGGGTACGGTGGTCTGGAACGCGGTTGATACGTATGGTAACAACCTGACGGGATCGGTTATCAAGGTGAACCCGGATGCAAGCATCAGCTACTACGCACAATGTAAGTACCGGACCTGCCTGAGCGAACCGTCGAACGCCGTCGACATCACGGTAGTAACGCCACAGACGCCGATCATCCGGATCGAGCCGAACAAGGCGGTGATATGCAGTGGTGAGAAAGTAAGGCTGATTGCCGAAGGCTGTTCGGGAACAGTGCAGTGGTATGGTATTAACCGGGTCGGAGCGGACATCGAAATCCTGCCAACTGAAACGACCGAGTACTACGCAACCTGTAAGCAGGGCAGCTGCGAAAGCGAACCATCGCTGAAAGTTCGTATCACCGTCAATAAGTCGTCGGCACCATCGCCAACGGTTACGGCGTCAACCACGACACTTTGCAATGGTGGAGTAGTATCGTTAACCGCCAGCGGCTGCACCGGTACGATCCTGTGGTCGGATGGTCAGACAGGCCAGGTGGTTTCGGTAACGGCAACGCCAACCAACAACGAGTTCTACGCAGTCTGCAAAGTCGGTGATGCCTGCGCTACCGGTAAGTCGAACGTGATCAAAGTGAACGTAACGTCCGTACCAGCGCCGACGGTAACCTGCAGCACCGGCAACATCTGTCCGGGCGAAACGGTGACACTGACCGTCAACAATTGTCAGGGCACTCCGTACTGGAGCACGAACGAAACCACGACGACCATTGTGGTGTCGCCAACGGTAACGACTTCGTACACCGTCTACTGTCAGAACGGCGTATGTAAGAGCGAAACCTCGCCGACCTATACCATTACGGTAACGCCGGTACCAGCGCCAACGATTGTGGCTTCGGCCACCGCCGTAGAGCCGGGTGGTACCATTACCTTAACGGCAACGGGTTGCATCGGTGATGTAGTCTGGTCGGCGAACGACATCAACGGTAACAACCAGGGCACGTCGCTCGTGGTGCGGCCGGTGGGTACACAGACGTACTACGCACAGTGTAAATACCGCATCTGTCTGAGTGATCCGTCGAATACCATCACGGTGAACCCAGGCGACTGCACAGTGAAACCAGGCACGCTGACACCGGTTACGCCGACGGTATGTGCCACGTCGAACACGCCAGCGGTACTGGCCGCAACGCCAGCCGGTGGTCTGGTACAGCCTGATGGCTACTCGGTACTGTATGTATTGACGAAAGGAGCAGAGCTGGTCGTTCAGCAAACGAGTGCTACGCCAAGCTTCACGGTAGCGTCTGGCAGTGGAAACTACACGATCCATACGCTGGTCTACAACGCGAACCCAGCCGACAAAAATTACCTTGATCTGTCGGCGGTTAAACCGGGTATAACGACTGGCAGCGATGTGATCAAGCTGATCACAGATCGGAACGTCTGTGCGGCTCTCGATCTGACCGGTGCTAAAATAAACCTACGTTCTGTACAGCCGCCGGTGCTGCACACCGCGTCGCTGACCGTATGCTACGGCGCTACAGTAACGCTGGAAGCTACGGGCTGCGAAGGGGGCATCGTGAACTGGTCGGATGGCTCAGTTGGGCAGTCGATCCAGAAAACGGCCCTGAGCGACATCTGGCTGATGGCGACCTGCACCATCGACGGTTGCACCAGCGACATGTCGAACACCATCGACGTCATCCTGGGTACACCGGGCATCCCGACGATCGTGACCAGCAAACCTGTTGTTTGCACGGGTGAAACTGCTACGCTGGTGGCTACCGGCTGCACGGGTGGTACGTACATCTGGTCGGATGGCGTAACGGTAGGCAATACGCTGACCGTGAGCCCAACGGCCGATGTGAGCTACCGTGTACGCTGCAAGGTGGGTTCCTGCGAAGGTGAATGGTCGCCAAACAGCACCATCAAGGTAGGTTCGCCGGGGGCTCCGACCATTTCGATTGCCGGACCTGCGGACGTAACCAGCACCACGGCCTGCTTCGGTGCGCCGGTCACGCTGGTGGCCAAAGGCTGCCCTGCGAATGCCTACGTAACCTGGTCGAATGATCTGGTTGGCAGCACGATCACGGTCTCGCTGGCTAACAGCGTAACCTATACCGCCCGCTGCTGCGTGTCGAATAGCTGTAAGAGCGAGCCGTCGAACCCAGTGACCATCACGGTACTGCCGAAGGTTTCGTCTCCGACCACCGTCGACCGCACCAACACGTGTCCGTTCAATACAGTAGACCTGGCAACGGGTGTAACCAGCGCGGTTAGCACAGTGGGTGGCGTGTTTGAATACTACACGAGTGCATCGCTGAGCCCAGAATCGCGGGTTGCTAGTCCGGCTGCGGTTGGTTCGGGTACGTATTACGTAGTCGAAAGAACGGTGAACGGATGCTATGGATTACCGGCTGTAATTCACGTGTTCATCAGCACCTGCGACGAGCAGGCACCTTGCAACCCGGTTAATCCGGCCAAAGCAAGTGCCGGGGCCGATGCCAGCATCTGCACCACGAAAACGTATCAGCTGAATGGGGTCATGGGTGGCGCGGGTAAAACCGCCCACTGGACCACCAGCGGTAGCGGTACGTTCGATAATCCATACGCACTCAACGCTATTTATACCGCGAGTGCCGAAGATGTCCTGTCGGGTAAGGTCACGCTGACGCTTTCGGTGAGTACGAACAACGCAAGCTGCCCGGTTGCCAAAGACGACATGCTGCTGACGATTGAAGGCAGCAAGTCGGTACCAACCGTGAAGGTGATCGGTGCGGTCAGCTTCTGCTACGGCGATTCGGTCCGACTGGAAGCCCCCGCCGGTGCTACGTACCTGTGGAGCAACCAGGCAACTACGCAGAGCATCGTGGTGAAAAACAGCGGAGCCTACAGCGTTCAGTTGTTCGATCCGAAAGGATGCAGCTCGGTTAAATCGGAAGACGTAGTCGTTACGGTCGGTGATCCGGGTGCTACGCCACTCGTGTCGAACCTGCGGAATGACTGCCCGGCTCAGATCGTTAACCTGACTTCGGCCTTATCGGCAACAACGGCAGGCAGTACGTATGAATACCGGATCGGTAGCTCGGCGTCTTCGCAGGTGGTGATGCGCCCCGATTCGGTAGGCGCGGGTACGTACTACGTATTTGCCCGGAACGGTGCAGGCTGTCTGAGCGCCCCCTCTAAAGTGGTGGTGAACATCTTCAACTGCTCGGCCGACTCGCTAACCACGGATGTCAGCATTGCCAAGACTGCCAGCGCCAACGTTGTGAAACACGGCGAACCGGTTGTGTATACCATCCAGGTGGCTAACCAGGGTGCCCATACGGCCCGGAATATCGATGTGCGTGATGTTCTGCCGCAGGGTCTCGAACTGGTGGCGGACAGCACCCTCGATTACGTAGTGAGCAACGGAGCCATCCATAAACGCATCGATAGTCTGCAGGCGGGTCAGTCGGTATCCTTCTCGTTCGCGGCCCGCGTGGTTGCCAAGGGTGAGGTTGTCAACAAAGCCGAGATTACCTATCTCGATCAGCGCGACACGAACCTGGCCAACAACACGTCGAGCGTAACCGTCAGAGATACCTCGGCCTATACGCCGAGCCGGATCGGTATCGCCAAATCGGTGGTGGGTATTCCAACGGCCGAAGGAGATTCAATCATCAAAGTCGCTTACAACTTTATCGTAACGAACTTTGGGGATGACACCTTGCGCAACGTAGGTGTCGTGGATGATCTGGCTTACTTCTTTGTGCCGAATACGGTGTTTGAAACCAAAGTAACGCTGGGACCAAACACAACCTTCAAGCTGAATCCGAACTTCACCGGAACCGGCGTGAATACGAACATGCTTGATTCCACCACCAGCTATCTGGCACCCGGCCGCTCCCAGGCGATTCGGCTGGACGTCAGGGTACGACGAGTGGCGGGAGATACGGCAACGTCGTTCCGAAACCTGGCTTCGGCCTCGGCCGTCAACAGCGTAACGTCGGTGTATGACCTATCGGTCGATGGGGGTGACTCCGATCCCGACAATGACGGTGATCCGACGAACAACTTCAGTTTCTCGACGTTCACGCTCGGCGTTGGCGAACCGGGTGGTCCGAGCATCGGTCTGGCCCTGGCCGTGACGAAGATTGCACCGCAGCCCGATAGTACGTACAACGTAACGTTTAAGGCTACGATCAAGAACTTCGGTGATGTTTATTTGTACGGCATCAGTTTGACCGATAGCTTAGCAAAAGCGTTTGCGTCTCCGGTTTCTTACTCCATAGTAGGTGCGCCGGTTGTCGGAGCAGGTAGTAACTTAGCGGTGAACCCGGCTTTCGATGGCAACACTGACGCGAACCTGCTGGCTAGCACCAGTAACCTGGCTCCGAGTGAGCAGGACACTGTAGTATTTACCATGAACGTGAAGCTGAACGGCAACCTAGGTCCATTCTTCTCGACGGCGACGGTGGTTGCCCATACGGAAGATTCGACGCAAACGGTTAGCGACATCTCGAATGCGGGTCTCGATCCAACGCCATCGGGCGCGGCATCGACTACGGTACGCTTCGATCTGCCGAAAGCCTTGTTAGGGGTTGCCAAGTCAGTTGGTACGCCAACATTGGTTGAAGAAGGGGTGTATGACATTCCATACACCATTCAGGTTACGAACCTGGGCTCGGTGCCGCTGACAAACGTACAGGTTGAAGATAACCTGTCGGAAACCTTCGGTCACGGTGCGCTGATTGTGAACAACCGCATTCCGGTCACGGCCGGTGCTGGCCTGACAGTCGATTCGCTGTACACGGGTCAGGGGCTGATTACGAAGATGCTGGTCGACTCGCTGAGTAACCTGGCCGTTGGTGCCAGCAGCAGCCTGGCCTTCACGGTCCGCGTCGACGTACGGAATGCCGATTCGCTGACCTTCTACAACGTAGCCCGGGCTACGGCGATGACGCTCGAAGGAGAAGCCGTGGAAGATACGTCGACGGCGGGTACGAACAACGACCCCGACTACGACCTCGATCCGCGCAACAACAGCGAGCCGACGCCAGTAGCCCTGAACAACCTCTCGACGTCCTCGTACATTGGTTTGGCGATGGCGGTCAGTGATACCGTTCGGAAAGCCGATGGCAGCTACGACGTAACGTATAAGATTGTGGTGAAGAACTACGGCATTGACCCCATGACGCATGTCGCCATCAGCGATACACTGTCGAAGGTGTTCAACAGCCAGACCGGAGCCACCTATACTGTCGTCAACGCGCCGATTACGATCTCGACGGGTAGTACGCTGAAACTGAATCCGGCGTTCAACGGCGGTTCTGATCCGATGCTGGTTCTGGGCGACAGCACCAGTACGCTGGCCGCCGGTCAGACCGATACGATTCAGATGGTGATCAATGTGGCCTTCGACGGCAGCACGACAACCTTCCTGAACTCGGCGTATGGTCAGGCAATCACGAAGACGGGCCGCGTAGAGGACATATCGACGACGGGACTTAACCCCGACCTGAACGGGAACAATAACCCGACCGATGTGAACGAGCGGGAAGCTACGGCTCTGTCGTTACAGCCAACGTTCTCGGCCGTCTTCATACCGGAAGGCTTCTCGCCAAACGGTGATGGTATCAACGACCTGTTCGTGATTGGCGGGACAACCGGATTAACCGTTGCCGTTGAGATATACAACCGCTGGGGGAATCTGGTGTACCAGAACAACGATTACCGGAATGACTGGGATGGCAAGTCGAACACGGGTGTCAACGTAAGCAGCGATGCGGCTGGTGTACCCGACGGAACGTACTACTACGTGATTAAGACCAGTGACGGACGCAAGTTTGTACGATACATGACTATTAACCGATAATACCGATGTCAAATCAGTTTTCAACGAAACATTGGGCAGTCGCGCTGCTGCTGATCCTTGGGATCGGCAGCAGCCCCCTCCGGGCGCAGCAGGACAAGATGTTCTCGCAATACATGTTCAACATGATGGCCCTCAATCCGGCCTATGCCGGCAGTCGGGATGTGCTGAGTATGTCGGCGCTGTACCGCAACCAGTGGACGGGCCTGCCGGGCAGTCCGCAAACGGCGACCTTCACGATGGATATGCCGCTGAATCAGGAGCGGGTCGGTATCGGGTTACAGTTATACGGCGATAAGTTCGGAGAAATGCAGGAAGCAGGTGCCTTTGCGTCGTATGCCTTCCGCATTAAAGTCGGTACCAAGAGTACGTTAGCCCTGGGCCTACAGGGAGGAGCGGCCAGCTTTCAGTGGAATCTGGCCAATGTGAAAACGAATCCGGATGGTTCTCCTCAGTCCGATCCGGCGTTTGCCAGTAACATCTCCAAGGTGCTGCCAAACTTCGGAACCGGAATTTATCTGAGCAACGATCGCTCGTACCTGGGTATATCCGTACCCCGGTTGATTAAAAACAAGATTTCGGAGTATGCTTCGGGCGACTACCGGTCCGTGCAGCGTCGTCACGCGTATTTAACCGCGGGTTTTGTGGTCGGTATCAGTCCGGTTGTGAAGATGAAACCGTCGATGCTGGTGAAGTACGCCGAAGGAGCACCCCTAGGGTTTGATGCCAACATCAACTTCTGGTTTGCTGATCGGATCGCCATTGGTGCATCGATACGCCGGAATCAGTTCTCGACCTGGAACAACTATTCGACCGATGCGCTTGTCGGTATGCTGGAGGTGCAGCTCACCGATCAGTTCCGCTTTGGCTACGCCTATGACCGGACGATGAACCAGTTGAAGGACATCGCTCCCAGTTCGCACGAGATCATGCTTCGCTACGAATTTGGCTTCGGCAAAAACCGCATTCTGACTCCTCGTTACTTTTAACTTCGGCGCAGTATTTGCTTACGGAAAGGTATGTTCTCCAGAGCGAGAGAATGTACCTTTTCTTTTGGGGCCTTTGACGCGTTTTCCAACCATTAGAGTGTATGACACGTATCGTTTCGCTATTCGGATTTCTCTGGCTGTTTACGAATACCGTACTGGCACAGTCGCTTAAACAGGCCGATCGCCAGTTTGATCAACTCGCCTACGCAAAGGCCATTGAACTCTATGAACAGGTGCTAAAAACACCCGCATCGTTGTCGGAAGCCGAACTACGATCCGCAAAAGCCAGACTAGGGTACAGTTATCAGCAGTTGCGGGATATGCCTAACGCCGAACGCGTGTATCGCGACCTGGTCAGTGGAAGTAGTCTCCCCCCGGACTATGGGCCTTATTACCTGTATTACGCGCAGTCGCTAGCCAGTAACGGCAAATACCGCGAAGCTCAGGAAGCCTATGATAAATACGGAACCCTACAGACATCGGATAAGCGCGGTCCGGTTTTTTCCAAGCTATACCGGGATGTGAGTAATCTGACCCGTAACGCCGGGAGCTATAAAGTCGAGTTCCTGACCATGAATACCCGCAAGGCTGAGTTCAGCCCGATGCTGTATAAAGAAGGCCTGGTATTTGTGTCGGCCGGGCATGGCGGAAACGGCATCAAGCGGGTGTTCAACTGGAATAGTACGTCTTTTCTGGATCTGTTCTACGTACCGGAGTTGAAATCGCTGCGGGGCGCAAAGGCATCGTCGCTGGGTGGGTCAAAGAGTACCCGCCGTACCCGTACGCAGGTCATTCGTCCGCTCGGCCGCGACGACTATACCGCACCAACGGCCAATGATACCCGCACGGTTGGCTTCTACGGGGGAACGAACATCAGCCTCGGCTACGAAGATCAGCCCATCAGCGAGTCTGACCGCTTCAGCCAGACCCTGAACACGAAATACCACGAGGGGCCCGCTACGTTCACGAAAGATGGTCGGCGCGTGATCTTCACCCGCAACAACTACAACGAGGGCGAGTACCGCCAGAGTAAAGACGGCGTTAATAAACTCAAACTTTATACCGCTACGCAGACGAACGGCATCTGGGGTAAAGCCGAAGAGTTACCGTTTAACAACGACGAATACTCCAGCGGACACCCGGCGCTGTCGAAGGATGACCAGCTGTTGTACTTCGCTTCAGACCGGCCCGGTGGGTTCGGTGGCACCGATATTTACGTATCGCGCCTGACAAACGGGAAGTGGGGTGAACCGGTAAATCTGGGGAAAGAGGTCAATACGAAGGGGAATGAGTTGTTTCCGTTTGTCGATGAAAAAGGAAATTTGTATTTCTCGTCCGACGGCCAGCCCGGATTAGGTGATCTGGATATGTTTTATGCGCAGCTCACGAACGAAGGCAGACAAGCCACGACCGTGCGGAACCTGGGTGAACCCCTCAACTCGCCTAAAGATGATTTTGGTATCGTAACCGATGGCGATCGTAAATCAGGCTATTTCAGCAGCAATCGCAAACGGGGTGGGGCCGACGACGATGTGTACCGCTTCACCCGCGAAGGCTCTCTGTATCCGTGCCGCGAACTGACCGTCAGCGTATTCGATGCCGATACGAAAGAGCCACTAGCTAACACGGCCCTTGCCTACGATAATGCCGCCGGGTCGAGCCAGAAACAGTTGAAAACCGATGCCGACGGCCTGGTGCGGGTTTGTCTGGATGCCGATAGCGAAACCAGTTTTCTGGCCACTCGCGAAGGGTATCTTGATAACAAGGTTGGCTTCTCGACCCGCTACATGTCGGACGATGGCCCGTCGCGGCTGGAGATTGCGCTGATGAAGCCAAAAGCTCCCGAAAAACCAGCCACGACAACCCTGCGCGGACGCGTAACGACCCAGACGGACAAGAAGCCGATTGTGGGCGTAAAAGTGGTACTCGTCAACGAATGCGACGGTACGTCGCAGGAAACTACAACCGGTGCGGACGGCAGCTACGAATTCATGGTACGTCCGGGCTGCGACTACTCACTCGAAGCCATGAAAGACAACATGGGAACGAGCGGCACCCGAATTGCCAAGGATGGCTCCGGCTCCGCCGACCTGACCATGTTCAAGAAAGGGGATGTGATCAAGATCGACAACATTTATTATGACCTGAACAAGGCAACCATTCGGCCCGATGCCGCCACGGAACTGGATAAACTGGTCGATCTGCTGAACAAGTACCCGAAAATGACGATTGAGATGCGGTCGCATACCGACAGTCGGGCCACGGCACAGTACAACAAAACGCTGTCGACCAACCGGGCAAAAGCCGCCGTTACGTATCTGAAATCAAAAGGAATCTCGCCTAAACGGATGAATGCCAAAGGCTACGGCGAAAGCGCCTTGCTGAACAAGTGCAAAGACGGGGTAAACTGCCCCGAAGAACAGCACCAGCAGAACCGCCGGACGGAGATCAAAATTCTGAAATTAAGCTAAGGCAGATGACAAAAATCTGAAATGGCTGTTGATAGGAGGAAGGTTCCGCTATCGACAGCCATTTTAGGTTTTTAGCGTAAAACGCCCCAATTTGGTCGACTATTCATTTGCTATATGTTTCGTGTTCACCTGAGTAAAATCGTTAGGCTCGTCTGTGTTCTTGCACTGGTCTGTCAGCAGGCACGGGCTCAGCGGGAAGTCCTGTATTCGCAGTATCTGCTCAATACGTTGAGTATCAATCCCGCCTATGCGGGCAGCCGGGAGTCGTTTCAGTTGTCGGCGTTTCTCCGGCGTAAATGGTTCGGCGTGCGGGCTGCTCCCGTCACGCAGAGCGTATCGGCCGATGGACCTATTGCAAATGGGCGGATAGGGCTGGGGTTTCAGGCCCTCAACGACCGAATGGGCCTGTTTGCCGCAACGGGCGTCTACGGAAGCGTTGCCTATCGATTTAATCTACCAGCTTTGGCGAAGCTGTCGGTTGGCGTTCAGGGCGGGGTAAGCGTATTGCCCCTGTATGATTTTGCGTCCGCAGCGAGCGTGAACCGGGCCATCGGCAGCTTTGGCGTTGGGATTTATTACCAGTCCGACCGTTTTTTTGGTGGGCTCTCGGCACCTGAACTGACCGGTCAGACGCTGGACCTGGCGGGGCGGTTCCTGTACAAAAGCGTTCGGCCGATCATGGCGCAGGCGGGCATGAAGTTTCTTGTGGGTGATAATACCGTACTGATTCCCTCGGTGCTCGTTTCCAAGATCGCCGACCGACCCTTGGGGGTTGACCTGAACCTACGGGCCTGGTTTAATGAACAGGTTGGATTAGGCGTATCCTACCGACAGAATAGCCCCGGCCTGATCCAGACAAATTACCTACAGGCATTGGCGGAATACCAGCTGACAAAGGCGATTCGGTTAGGGTATATCTTCAACTCCGACACGCCCGAGAGCCCGAATGCGATGCAGTACTACCAGAAAAGCGTACACGAACTCATGCTACGCTTCTCGCCCAACAGCCTGAGATTTACATATTAGCGGTACTACGTATTAAATGAGGAATTCATAATGTTAAAAGTTGCTTATACCGAGTCGACTTCACGGTTAGGCGATTTATGGAAAATTTGGGTAACTTAGTCCCCTAGAAACGTAATCCAACGCCCCTTTGAAACCCCACGAAGAGATTTCCAGGGCCGACATGTTTCGCTACCTGACGGCCGACAGTCGTATGCCCAACCAACAAACTATCCAGAATTTATACATTCCCAGCGACCTCGACCGGGAGTTCCCGTTGGCTCCGCACTTTGTTCAGGCCTTCGGTAGCTATCCGAATTATCTGCACTTCAACGATGATTTCAAGCTGTCGGGCCGCGATCTGCTGGATAGCCGGGGGTTTGCATTGATCAATCACTCGGCCCGCGTTACCGACGAAGGCTGGAGCATTGTGGAACGGATTTACCAGCACGAGGACGGTGTCCTGTTGAAAGCGGAGTTTGTTGGTGAACGGTTCTTTCGGCTCTACGGGTTTTATCGCGAGGAGGCATCAGCCAGGACGCTGCTGGTAGGCTTGCAGGAGCACAAATACGTTCATGAAGATAATCAGACGCATATTTATCTCATTCAGAGTGGCCTGGGTGGGCTGCATACCGAACGGGTTGAGATCCTGCCGCCCGACATCAATCTCGAACTGCATTACAATGCCGACTTTCCGCCCGTGCATGAGCGGCTGGTGAATCTGCTGGCCCAGCCGAAAAGCAAAGGACTTATCCTGTTGCATGGCGAACCTGGAACCGGAAAAACGACATACATCAAATACCTTAGTTCGCTGGTCAAAAAGGATATGCTCATTTTGCCGCCTTACATGACCAACTACCTGACCTCCCCCGAGATCATTCCGTTTCTGCTCGATAACAAGGATTCGGTGCTGATCATTGAAGATGCCGAGCGGATTCTGCAATCGCGCGAAGCCGGTGGCGACACCAACAGCGTCTCAAATATCCTGAACCTGACGGATGGACTCCTGGCCGACTGCATGCATATTCAGGTGATTGCTACGTTCAACGCCAGCAAGCATCTGCTCGACAAGGCGTTGTTACGTAAGGGGCGTCTGATGGTCGACTATGCCTTTGGTAAACTGGCTCCCCAAAAGGCCAATGATCTGCTTGGACACCTGGGCATGGAGTACCGCACGAATGAGGCTATGACCCTGGCCGACATTTTCAACCTGGAAGAGCAGACCGTTTCCGGCGAGCGCCACGAGATGAAAATGGGATTCTAGACCAATAGCTTACCTACAATTTCTGTTGATTTAGCAACCAGTCAGGATAGGTCAAACTATCCTGATGTAGGAGTTACGTACACTTGAAAAATTTATGATGTCAACCTTTTTGCTGGCATTGCTTGACATACGGATCACTTGTACAACAGGCAAATACTGACATAAGATGCAATTTGATCCCAACAATCCCATTGTTCAACTATGCGTTAAAGGCATTGAGTTAGAAGGCGAAAATCCCCAACAAGCGAAATCTTTATTCTTGCAAGCTTGGAACCAAGCAAGTACTGAGGTTGAAAAGTTTATGGCTGCCCACTATCTGGCGCGACACCAAAATTCGGTGACCGAAAAATTAAAATGGGATCAGAAAGCCTTACAATTGGCGCTGCAAATTCAAGATGCTACTATCACTGCTAGTTATCCATCCCTGTATTTGAATGTAGGAAAAGGATACGAAGAATTAGGAGATATAGAACAGGCAAAAAGCAATTATCAACAAGCTTTCTCATATATCCATCATCTGTCAGATGATGGGTATGGAAAGATGATTAAACAAGGAATCGAAAGCGCGTTAAAGAGGCTGATTGTATAGCACATTACTGGCTATAGACGTAGGCCAATCACTTCGGCTTCCTAACTTAATAACATAAAATGAGTGGCTGTTGCAAAAGTCAACACTGCTTTGAATAGCTCTTGCCAGCCTCCTGTTTTCGAGGTGAAAAATTGGTCGAATAAGCTTAGATAGTAGGCCTGCCTAATCACTTTCGGACTTTTGCAACAGCCACATGAGTTATAGAACAGATCTGGGGTAAGTGCAAAGCTCCCGTATGTCAATATTACCGTCCGTCCACTGCGGTTGAGTCCGGCAGAACAGGAGCGAGCGGCTCGGTTGGGAGTACGCGCTTGCGTTTAGTCAGCGACCGGCGCATTTTGGGCATGTCCAGCACCATGTCCGCCTGTTTCAGCATTGCGTTGATACCCGCATACCCGGCTGCCCGGTGAACCACCTCACCCGCAGGCGTGATGAACAGGGCGGTTGGATAACTGGAAACAGCGTATGTTTTGGCTAATTGAACGCCTTCTCCCCGTTCAGCGTCCACCTGGTAATTAATGAAGTGCTCGTTGAACTTGGCTCCGATCTGTGGATTCGGAAAAGCCTCTCTTGTCATTCGTCGGCAGGGCGGGCACCAGGTTGTGTAAAAGTCAACGTAGATCGGCTTATGCTGACGACTGGCTTCGGCCTGTACTTGTTGCCACGACCCTGTAAAAAATCGAACGCCTGAAGGTTCCTCGGCCCGCATGGCGACCGAAAGCAGACAGAACATAAGGGCAAGACGCTTCATACGCCAAATGTAAACACAAATTCCCTACCGCCTGGGACAGCGTTATGAATCTGTGTGCTCGTTTGTAGAAGTGGGCTGATGATTACGGCGTCGGCGTCGATTCTGTAAGTCTTCGGTTTTCTCTACGTGAATTTCTTCGGCCTCTTCGATCGAGTGTGACTCCACAAAAATGGCCTCTGCTTTTGCCTTCTCGGCCAATCGCCCGAAAAAATCGTGCAGTACGTGTAACTCAGCTTCGGTGAGGTCTTCTACATTGAGCAGTCGGTTACTGGCTTTTCGATTTACGGCAATCAACTCATTGAGCTTGATCTGCATCGCCAGTGAATCCTTGTTCTGCGCTTTCTGAATCAGAAAAACCATCAGGAACGTAATGATGGTCGTGCCGGTATTGATCACGAGTTGCCAGGTATCCGAATACCCAAAAATCGGCCCGGTAATCATCCAGATAATAATCGTCAACAGCGCCAGCAGAAACGCCGACGATGAACCGGTGGCCTGGGTGGCGCGAGAAGCGAATTTTTCAAAAAAACGTGCAAATCGGTTAGTGGTCATAGGGTGCATAAATGAAGGTGTATCTATCAGAAACGGGTGACGTACCCGCTTTGTGAACTTAAATTCGTTTAATCCCGGCAGCTGAGTCAAGAACGGCTGGTCAACTGGCTGAGTTGGGGAGGTCTAGAGCAAATCTAACTGAACTAATCCCCAGTTGGACTTGTCTTTTATTTGTATGGCAAAACCTGTAACTCCACACGTTAACTCCACTGATACTAAGGCTGAAATAAGCTGGCGCGAACGGTTCGCAGCCCTGGGAAACCTGCCCGCTTTTTTTCGATTGGTCTGGGAAACGTCACCCGGTTTGTTTCTGGGCAACGCAGCCCTGCGATTGGTTCGGGCCGCTATCCCGGCCGCTACGTTATACATCGGCAAGCTGATTATCGATCAGGTTGTTGACCTAACCAAGCATCCCGACAACGGCAATACCGAATACCTCTGGTGGCTGGTGGCGGCTGAATTTGGACTGGCCATTCTGTCAACGGCGCTCGGACGGGCTGTGGCGCTGATGGATGGGTTGCTAGGCGATTTGTTTGCGAATCAGACCTCAATTCGTTTGATGGAACACGCGGCCACGCTTGATCTTGAACAGTTCGAAGACGCTACGTTCTACGATAAGCTCGAACGCGCTCGTCGGCAGACAACGGGCCGGACGGTTTTGCTGTCGGGTGTGTTCGGGCAGGTGCAGGAATTGATCTCGGTCGGCTTTCTGGCGGCTGGTCTGGCCGTGTACAACCCCTGGCTGTTGCTGCTGATTCTGGTGGCGGTAACGCCCTCGTTCATCGGCGATAATTATTTCAACCAGCGTAGCTATTCGCTCTCGCGCTCCTGGACCCCCGAACGACGCGAACTCGATTACCTGCGTTACGTCGGAGCCAGCGATGAAACGGCGAAGGAAGTAAAGATTTTTGGCCTGTCAGGCTTTCTGATCGATCGGTTTCGAACACTTTCCTGGGAGTATTTTACGAAGAACCGGGCGCTGGCCATTAGCCGAGCGGGGTGGGGTACGCTGCTGACGGCGCTCGGTACGGCCGGTTATTACGGAGCCTACGTCTGGATT
Source organism: Spirosoma knui (assembly GCF_054780635.1). Taxonomy (NCBI): domain Bacteria; kingdom Pseudomonadati; phylum Bacteroidota; class Cytophagia; order Cytophagales; family Cytophagaceae; genus Spirosoma; species Spirosoma knui. The sequence continues at coordinate 486,788 of NZ_BAAGVY010000001.1, forward strand.
GTAATGCGGGCGGTGAATAGTCAGATTACGCTCGGTGACCTGACCTTTCTGGCGGGATCGTTCCGGCAGGTGCGGGGTTCGCTGGAAGGGATTCTGCTGCAATTCAGTAGCCTGACTCAGGAAGCGATCTATCTACAGGACCTGTTCGATTACTTCGCCATCAAGCCGCTGATTCACTCAAACAAGACGACGCGTTCGTTTCCGAATCCAATCCGCGAAGGGTTCGTGTTCGAAAACGTTGGATTCAAATACACCAACTCCGACCGATGGGCGTTACGGAACCTGTCGTTTACGTTACAGGCCGGTGAAAAACTGGCGCTGGTTGGTGAAAACGGCGCAGGGAAGACCACCCTGGTTAAACTGCTGGCGCGGCTGTATGACCCGGCGGAAGGGCGTATTCTGCTGGATGGGTATGACCTTCGGGAGTATGACCTGACCGAGCTTCGCCAAAATATCGGGGTTATCTTCCAGGATTACACGCGCTTCAAAATGTCGGCGGGCGTAAACATTGCCGTTGGCGACATTGACCAACGTACCAATCAGCCACGTATCGAAACGTCAGCCCAGCGAAGTCTGGCCGATACGGTTATTGCCAAGCTGGCCGGGGGCTACGATCAGCAGCTAGGCCGCTCGTTTGGCAAAGGCGTCGAACTGTCGGGGGGCGAGTGGCAGAAAGTGGCACTTGGCCGGGCGTACATGCGCGACGCACAACTCATCATTCTTGATGAGCCGACCGCAGCCTTAGATGCCCGCGCTGAGTACGAGGTGTTCCAGCGATTCGCGAAACTGACCGAAGGTAAGTCGTCCGTCATTATCTCGCACCGCTTCTCGACGGTACGTATGGCCGACCGGATTCTGGTGCTGGAAAACGGTACGTTGCTCGAAATTGGCTCGCACTATGAGCTACTGGAAAAAGACGGCCGTTACGCTGAATTGTTCGGCTTGCAGGCGCGGGGCTATCAATAGAGTTATTAATATTCGTCTACACTTTCCAGAACTTGCTTAAGCAAGGCGGGCTTGTACCACATGCCCGCTTTTTGTTGCAATTCGTCGATAATAGGCTTCATTGCCGGAATATATCCTTTTTGTTTAGCCACTTTTAAAGTACCAAGTAAGCCGGTAAAAGATAAGCCAACTTGCTGAGCTTTAACTCGACCTCGTAATTCATCTATCAAAAGTAACGTTGCGTTCAGTTCAACAGCTAAGGCAATAGCTTCCGCTTCTCCAGCGTCTAACTCCTGCTGTAAGTCGGTTAGGAGAAGGGTATTGAATACACCTTTTACCTCAATCCACTCAACAGCGAGTTGCTTTTCTACATCAATACCATAATCGTTGAGCCGAAGCAGTTCAAGGTACACCCGATGCGGAATAATAACGCGACTATATACTTGTTGTAGTAAAATCAATTGATCAATCTGAACAAGTCCGCTCAAAATGGATGTATCACTAACGACAATCATAGCAACCCTAACGTTTGCAGGGTCTGCTGATCATGCTCCCAATCCGCAGCATCAAATGAAACTGGAATACGACGACTACCTAACTCTCGTTGAAAGCCGACATGTCCTAAACTGGTTAATTCACCTCCCTGTCCAACGGTAATCATACCTGTTTCATAAAGATGAATAGCCAGTTCAAGCAATACTTGCTGTGGTGACAAACCTGTTTGACTGATAACAGCGTCGTTTAATTCAATAGTCATAGCCTTGACTGGTTAATAATTCTCTAAGTTAACGTTTAATGGTGTTCGATTGCTAAAACTGCGAAGCATAACGTTTTCTAGCCTACACCGCTTTTTGAGTAGTAGTTAGATTAGTTTGCCTTACTGCATAAACTGATGCTGACCATGAAAACGCCTGTTCTTGTTGCTGCCTTACAAGGGCTTATTGCCGTTACGTTCGCGCAGACGCCTACGGTTCCGTCGCCCGACGTACAGATCAAGACCGCCGTGCTGGCCGCTCCGGCTGACAAACGCGACGGCGCTACCGTATACGGTTACTCACCAAAGAATGAATTTATCGTACTCCGTAAGGGAACGAACGAGATGGTGTGTCTGGCCGATGATCCAAAGCAGAAAGGATTGAACGTATCGTGCTACCACCGCGATCTGGACCCGTTTATGGAGCGCGGCCGGGTGCTGAAGCAGGAAGGAAAAAAAGCCGACGAGATTCTAAAGATTCGTGAGCAGGAGGTCAAAAGCAAAAAACTGACTATGCCCAGCCACCCGTCGTCGCTGTTTTCGTATACGGCTAAGGACGAGAACTTCAACCCCGCAACGGGTGACGTAAAAGACGGCTATCTGCGCTACGTCGTGTATATTCCGTACGCTACCGCCGAAAGTACAGGTTTACCACTCAAGCCCGAAGCGCCTGGTATGCCCTGGATCATGGACCCCGGTACGCACCGCGCCCACATCATGATTAACCCGCCCACGGCGTCGAACTAAAGGAAGTACACCACTAATCCAATAGGCTGTTTGGGACGGAAAAGAGTGATACCCCTGATGCCGCAGATGAACGGGCCGTTCCGGTTTTGTTATGGCGGTAAGCTTTTGCAGGTAGCCGTGGTGTACGCTCTATTTGTCGGTCAGGGTATGGCCCAGACTAAGGAAGTGGACTACTCCCGTATAAAGTCGCCACTCGCTAACCCTAACCCGGTTCTGATAAAACCTGCGCCAGCTGATTTGGGGCGCAACGCAGCGCCGAGTGTATTGACGATCAAAGCGTTTGCGGTTGACATTCGTAAGCCGCTCGCGTCCGCTAAAGTCAGAATTACGTCAAAAAATACGAATAAACTGGAGTCGTTTGTTTTGCTGAACGGCCAGCTGGAGTGCGTGTATACCGCTCCCGAAGTATTAACCATTGAGGTCGGCGGAGCGGGCTATACGACCGTTACGCGTACCATGACGATTGCCCTGTCGCCAACGGGCAACCGCTATGAATTCGATGCGCAGCTTGACCCCGCTGGTATTAAACTGATCGTGTGGGCGGTGGATAGCCGGACCCGGAAAATCATTAACGACGCCCATTTCACGATTTCGGGCAAAGCCGGAAGCGCGACCCAGTTGCTAACGCCCGATTCCACGACAGGCAAGGTCAAAACCGAACTACCTGGTAAAGGGGTCTATCAGTTGAGTAGTTCGGCGGCTGGCTACGGGAATTTTACGAAGTCAATCCGGCTGGACAGTGCTGAAAACGAAGCTCAGGTACTCTTATCGCCCATAAAAGCGCCGATTCCTAAAACTGAAGCGCAGGCCTTGCCCGAAGCGGTTGTGAAATCAATAAGGCCGCCGACCGTGGAGACACCGACCGCAGCCCCGGCCATTCGGGGGCCGGTTCTATCGAGTACCCTAAAAATGCCAGCCATTACCAGCAGGCAATTCGGCGTAGTGGAGAAGGCGAAGCCGGTTCAATTGAAGAATCTATATTTCGATCAGAGTTCTCCGGTGATACGTCCCGAATCGTTTCCTGAACTCGATCAACTGGCGGCTATGCTCCTGGAAAACCCGTCGTTGCAACTTGAACTACGCGGCCACACGGATAATCAGGGCGATTTTGATTTAAACGTAAAACTCTCCCGCGACCGTTGTCAGTCGGTTATTGACTACCTGGTGAGTAAGGGAATCGCCAGGAGCCGCCTGAAAGCCGTTGGGCGCGGCCCCATCGATGCGCTTGCTCCCAATACCAGTGAAGAGAATCGGAAGAAAAACCGACGCGTCGAATTTGTGGTGTTGTAATCGCAGGTGGAAGATAATAGGAAGCTGATTGTTTCTGTAGCGGGCGATTTAAATCGCCCGCTACAGGAGTAAAATACTACTGCATCTCGGGCTCCGTGCCGCGAAACGCATCTTTCTTGGTAATGCTGGCCAGCTTGACTGGGCGACCGTCGCGGGCCGATTGGTAGATGGCTTCCATAATCTTGTGGTCCTGTAAACCTTCTTCACCCGGAGTGAACGGCGTTTTGTTCTGCGTTACGCATTCGGAGAAGTGGTCAATTTCCGACGCGAACTGGTTTTTCTCCGAAATTTTTGGCTGCTCTTTGTGCTCTACGTTGCCTTCCGCGTACGAAAGTTGGGGTTGCAGGCCGCTGTAGGCAAAGGCGGGGTCCATACCCATCCAGCCGCGTTCGGCCATCACGCGGTACCGACGGGTTTCGTGGACGCCGTAGTTGGTGCCACAGTTGGCAATAACCCCACTCGGAAAACGCATCTGCCAGCTCACCATTTCTTCGACTTCCTTAAAACGCGGGTCGCCGGGCGTACTGTACTGGTAGCCGAACACCTCGTTGGGTTCTTCGCCCAGCAGGTAACGTACCGTGTTGAGGCAGTACAGACCAATATCGGGTAACGCACCCCCGCCCGCCAGGGCTTTTACGTGCCGCCAGTGCTGCGGGTTGGCCGAGTTCTGCACGTTGAAGGCTTCGATGAACTTGGTAGTCCCGAATCGATTCGACTGGATCATGTCGCGGATCATGCGGTTGTTAGGCTCGTACTGGATGCGGTAGGCGACCATCAGTTTGCGGTCGGCTTTGCGGCAGGCATCAATCATCGCCTGGCACTCGGCTGCGGTGTTGGCCATCGGTTTTTCGCACAAAATATGTTTACCCGCCTGCGCCCCCCGAATGGTGTATTCGGCGTGCATACCGTTGGGAAGCACAATGTAGATGGCCTGTACCTCGGGGTTGTCTTTCAGTCGGTCGTACTGATCGTAGGTATAGCAGCTCGACTCTTTAACGCCGTATTGCTTCGCCACTTTCTGCATCTTCTCGCGGCTGCCGCTGACCAGCGCCACAATCTTCGATTTTTTGCACTCGCCAAAGGCAGGCAGCAGCTCGTCGAGCGTCAGATGGCCCAGGCCGACAATGGCGTAGCCAACGCGCTGGTCGGGTGGCGTAGGGGATGGCGTCGGGCCCGATTCAACTTCGGTCTTTGCTTTCCAGTCTTCCAGCTTGATGGGCTCGTCGACTTTAGCGGGAATCTTAGCTGGGGGCGACAGCGCAGGCAGCTTCGGTACGTTGCCCGACGACGATGCATAGGTGCCCGAACTACCCGTTGCATTCTGGCTTGTTTTGCAGGAAGCTGCCAGTCCACCGGCTACGCCCAGCGCTACGGTTTGCCCGGTAATGGCCAGGAAATCTTTACGCGATACCCCGCCCTGGGCTGGTTCGCCCAGGATGAGCTTTACCAGGTGATCGATCTGTTTCATAACGTTGTAGTTTTGCTGAAAACCCCAACAGGCAACGCTTTGTTGAGAAAACCAATCGACTAGCTTCTATGCGCCCAACCGTTCATGACCTTCATCACTCCGGCCGTTACGTCCTGATTGAGTCGTTTGGCATTGATGAGATGAATCAGTTTGTTTTACGGGAACTGGGCATGACGCCCCCGTCGGCCGAAAAGCCCCGTATGCGCGGGTTGAAAACCTGGCTCTTTATCCTGGTGATGCTCTTGGCCGGTGGACTGGTTGGGTACGTTGGTTCTCCGCTGTTGATCAGTCAGGCCAGGCAGGGCGGTGGCTTGTCGATCGTGTGGCAACTCGGCGCGGGGATATTTGGGTTGTTCGTTCTGCTGCCTATTCACGAGTTCATTCATGGACTGGCGTTCAAATCCATCGGCGCACCGCACGTTGGGTACGGCTACTCCCTAAAAAGCCTGATGGTGTACGCTTATAGCCAATTGTTTCCGGCCACCATGCGCGAGGTTGCGTTTGTAGCGATTATGCCGTTTCTGGTCATTACGTTGGGATTGGTAACGGGCATGGCCGTCTGGCCCGCCTACACGCTGTTCTGGATTGTGCTGATCATAGTGCATATCAGTGCCTGCCTCGGTGATTTTGCCCTGATCCGGTATTACCTGAAAAACCGCGACCGCGTCATTTACACCTACGACGATGTAGAAAACGAACGCCGGTCTTACTTCTTTACGCCGGTGACAGCCTGAGTAAAGGTCTGGTCGTCGACGCTGTTTTGCGGGTTGGGCGGCATTTGGTGCAGCTCAGTCGGTAAAAATAACAGCTCATGACTTCCTGGTTGGCTAGAATCGGCCCGTTGCGCATTTTTGGCGGGTAAACAGCACGTATAATGATTTATATTTTAGCTAACATTCAAATTCAGGTGTACGCCCAGTTTATTGCCGTCTTTACCGCCAAAGGCAAAGAAGACCGGCAGCGACACGGCTGTCAACGTACGCAGGTGTACACCACCACCGACCCCAACGCACTGGTTGTACTCTTTGACTGGTCGTCGCGTCAGGATTTCGACGGCTTCTTAGCCGATCCGTCCGTTAAAGAAACAATGAAAGCGAGTGGTACGATGGGGCCACCGACGTTTACGTTTCTTGACAAGGTGGGCGAGTTACCCGGCTGATGGAGAAGTTAAGTTGATGGGGTTGGTGATCGGTTGTATGACATGCCGTAAATTGCAGATGTTACGTAGTGCAACCGAGTGAGCCGTTTAGGGGTCCTGTCGTTGGTTTAGAAACAGTAGGATTAGCGCTGGTCCATACTTACATGCGTAGAATCAGGTGACAACAAAGATGAAGGTATGGTTTTTTCCGGTGGCCGTTATCGCGGCAGTGGTCATTGGTGGGCTCAGCGCGTTCCGCCCCGCTCCCCCGGCACCTAGGAATATTATTTTTATTCTGGCCGACGACCACCGCTACGATTTTATGGGTTTCACGGGCAAGGTAGCGGGGCTGCAAACGCCTAATCTTGACCGGCTGGCGCGTGAAGGTGCCCACGTACAGAACGCGTTTGTATCCACGGCGCTTTGTTCACCCAGCCGGGCCAGTATCCTGACCGGTCAATACGCCCATACGCATAAGGTTGTCGATAACTTCGCGCCCTTGAGCAAAGGGCTTATGTTCTTCCCGCAGTATTTGCAGAAAGCTGGGTATCAGACGGCATTCCTGGGCAAGTGGCACATGGGCAACACCGACGATCGGCCACAGCCGGGCTTTAATTACTGGCTTAGTTTTCAGGGGCAGGGCGTCTATTACAATCCTACCTTCAATATTAACGGCAAGCGCGTTCCGCACGGCGATAGCAGCTACACCACTACCTTACTGACTGATTACACCCTAAACTGGCTGAACGGTCGGGACAAGAAAAAGCCATTCATGCTGTATCTGTCGCACAAGGCGGTTCATTCCGAGTTTCAGCCCGCTCGGCAGCACCGGGGACGTTACGCCAACATGCCCATCAATTACCCCGCTTCCATGTACCTGACGGCCACCGACAGCAGCAAGCGGTGGGAACCCGATCCGCTGGCCAGTCCGGAGAGTGGGCTCGGCAAGGTGAATATGCAGGATATGCCTAACTGGGTGAAAAAGCAGCGGTATAGCTGGCACGGGGTCGATTATATGTACCACGGCCAGATCGGCTTTAATGATTTTTACCACCAGTATGCTGAAACCCTGCTAGGCGTTGACGACAGTGTCGGGCGCGTACTGAAGTGGCTGGACGAAAACGGTCTGAGTGAGAACACAATGGTTGTGTATATGGGCGACAACGGCTTTAGCTTCGGCGAACGGGGCCTGATCGACAAGCGCCACATGTACGAAGAGTCGATGCGGGTGCCCATGCTCGTTCGGTGTCCGGCGGTCGTTAAGCCGGGTACGAAAGTTACATCCGTGATTCAGAACGTCGATATTGCCCCGACCTTCATGGCGTATGCCGGTTTGCCGACGCCTAAAAACATGCAGGGGGCTTCGTTCCTGCCTATTTTGCAGGGAAAGTCAATACCGTGGAAGAACCGGGCGTTTTATGAATATTACTGGGAAACTGATTTTCCGCAGACACCAACCATGTTTGGCGTTCGGACGGATCGGTACAAGTATATTTTTAATTACGGTGTCTGGGATGCCAACGAACTATACGATTTGCAGACCGATCCACAGGAAGTAAACAACCTGATTCGTAGTCCTGAGCATCAGCAGGTGGCCGGGCAACTGCGCGATCAGGTGTTCGATTGGCTCGAAGGCAGCGGAGGTATGCAGATTCCCCTGCATCGCATCCGCCAGAAACGATCTGATCACATTTATAAAGGAACGTATTAGCGGTAAAGCCAGCAGATGGCGGTGAGAAGGCGAATGAAGAGACGCATACGTATTGGGAAGATGAGCGGGCTTGGAATGCTGCTACTGGCCGGTGCCTGCCAATCGAAGCCGGATTCGTACGCGTTCACGGACAACGTAACGGTCTATGCGCCGACGGACCAGCGCCCGACGGTCGAGAAAGCAGCGGATATTGCCGTACGTCCGCCCGCAGGCATGGTGTACGTACCGGGTGGACTGACCCAGATTGGGGCGCTGGACGGGATGCCGCACGAGAAACCCGTTTTTTGGGTGTCGGTAAAGCCGTTCTTTATGGACGAACATCCCGTTACAGTCGCTGAATTTCGCCGGTTCGTCGATGCTACGTCCTACAAGACGGAAGCTGAAAAATTAGGCGATGCCGGGGTGCTGGACGAAACGACGCAGGAGTGGACACTTGTGAAAGGCGCTGCCTGGCAGTATCCGCAGGGGCCCGACAAGCCCAAAGCGCCCGACGATCACCCTGTTACGCAGGTATCCTGGAACGATGCTCGTCAGTACGCCAACTGGGCGGGTAAACGCCTGCCCTACGAGTTTGAGTGGGAACATGCCGCCCGAAACGCCATAAACAGCCGGACGCTGTATCCATTCGGTAACGACTTACAGACGGCCAGCGGTAAATTTCGGGCCAACACATGGAACGGTACGTTCCCGCAGCAGGATGACGTGCTCGACGGATTTCATTATACATCGCCCGTCGGGTATTATGGCAAAACTCCACTCGGCCTGACTGATATGACCGGTAATGTGTGGGAGTGGTGCGAAGACTGGCGGCAAACCTACGCTGATGTACTGGCGAAACAGAAACCGCAGTCGCCCACCGAAAAGGTACAGCGGGGCGGTTCGTTTCTATGCGAGCCGGGCTGGTGTCACGGCTACCGCGTGTCGGGTCGGTCGTTTACCTCGCCTGAAACTTCGCTGATGCACGTCGGGTTTCGATGCGTCCGCGACATACACGCCCCGGTGAAGGGCGATTTAACCCGACGTTGATTTGAGTGTGCTTATTGTGTGACTATGACTTCTCAACAACTACAACGACAGATAGGCCCGCTGTGCCTCGCCCTGATGCTGATTGTTTGCGGCTTAGGTATTACGAATGCGCTGGGGCAGACGGCCCGTGCCGACACCGGTTTCGTAACGGCAGCCATTCGCAATGCCACGGCGCGTTACGAAGCCCAGAATCAGAACAAAGACCGGCTGTATACCGGTATCGAATACGTCGGCTATGATTATCGGCTGAACGGGAATCCGTTCTGGACGTCCGACAATTGGAAGGTCGGGTCGGTCGCCTACAATGGTGCTACGTTCGATTCGATTCCGATGCTGTACGATATTGTGCGGGACGTCGTTGTGATCGAGCACCCGATTGGGTATCGCATGACATTAAGCAGCGATAAACTGACGTCGTTTTCGTTGTTCAATCACGCCTTTATCCGGTTTGCTGACAGCACCAGTCGCGGCTTCCGGCGTGGTTTCTACGATCTGCTTTACGATGGCCCTACGCAGTTGCTGGCGAAACGACTGAAAAGCGTAGTGATCGAGCCGACGCGCCAAAACTACGGCAGGTTCGACGAAAAAACGGTTTACTACCTCCGCAAAGAAGGCCAGTATTTACCCGTTAAAACGAAACGCTCTCTGTACAGCGTCCTGCGTGATCGCAAGAAGGAGCTGACTACGTATGCCCGAAAGCAGAAAATTCGCTTCAAGGAAGACCCCGAAGCGGCCATCACGAAACTAACACAGTATTACGATCAAATAAGACAGTAAGCGCCCCTCCCTCACGGCAACGGCCGACCGCCCCTCACTCTGTGGGAGAGGGAAATTAATCAACCAAATCTTAACTCCCCTCGCCCTATGGCAGAGGGGCTGGGGGAGAGGGGAAGACACACTAAATCTAGTTGCCAATTTGGGCTATGCGTACTGAACCGGGATAGCCGTTTATAGTCGATTATGAGAAACGTTTACCGATTATTTATTCTTATCGCTGTCATTGGGTTACGTACCGTGCCGCCTGCCCTGGCGCAGTCGGATCGGAACGCGGCCATCAGCGGGCAGTTCATGGACATCCCCTTTAGTCAGTTCGTGAGTGAGCTGGAAGGACGCACCGACTACCGCTTTTTCTATAGCCCGAACGAAGTGGATAGCCTGCGCGTCCGGCTTCAGGTGACCAATCGCCCCCTGCCCTACATCCTCAGCCGCGTTTTCGACGGTACGCCCTTCCGGTTTGGTATCGATGCGCAGAAACGGGTGTTCATTACCATCGACCAGGCGATCCGGACGGAGTTACCCATTGGTTTTTTCGAACGGGGAGCCTCTGGTACGGATAGCGATACGGTCGGTATTGCGTATGGGCCAGGCAAAGAAAAAGCCCGCGCGTCGCTGGAAACGAAGCTGTTCGAGATTGGGTCGCGGAGCAGCGCCGGGAAGGCCGGTAACGCTACGTTGGCCGGTCACGTACGGAACGGAGGCACCGGAGAGCCCGTTCCGGGCGTTGCGGTGCTGATCGAGCAGCCGCGCGTTGGGGTCTTAACGGACCAGTACGGGTATTTTTCAATGGCGGTCCCCCGCGGGCGGCATGAGCTGCGCATTCGAAGCATCGGCCTGAAAGACACCAAGCGGCAGATTCTGGTCTACGGCGATGGTAAGCTCGACATCGAAATGGAAGAAGAGGTGATTCCGCTGAAAGAGGTTGTTGTCGATGCGAAAAAGAATGTCAACGTAGCGGGCCTGCAAATGGGTGCCGACCGGTTAGACATCAAAACGATCAAGCAGGTGCCGACGGTGCTTGGCGAAGCCGATCTGATCCGGGTGGTGCTTACGCTGCCGGGCGTAAAGTCGGTGGGAGAGGGGACGGTCGGCTTTAACGTTCGGGGGGGCTCGGCGGGTCAGAATCTGGTGCTGTTCAACGACGCCGTTATTTACAATCCGTCGCACCTGTTCGGGTTCTTTTCGGCCTTCAATCCCGATATTATCAAAACGGTTGACTTATATAAAAGCGCCATTCCGTCGCACTACGGCGGTCGGCTGTCGTCGGTGCTGGACGTAACGACGCGCGACGGTAATAAGAAAAAACTGGCGGGCTCGGGCGGTGTTGGGCCACTGACGGGGCGGCTCACCCTGGAAGGTCCGATCGTGAATGAGAAAACGTCGTTTCTGATCGGCGGACGTACTACGTATTCCGACTGGTTATTGAAGCAGTTGCCCAACGGGTCGTACAAAAACAGTGCGGCTTCGTTTTATGACGTAAATCTGCACCTGACGCATGATCTGAACGAAAAAAACAGTTTCTACCTGACGGGGTACCTGAGCCGCGATCGGTTTAAGCTTAACAGTGATAGCTTGTATACGTACCTAAATCAGGTCGCGAACCTGAAGTGGAAGCACGTATTTGGCAACAAACTGTACGGCGTTTTTCAGGCGGGGTTCAGCCGGTATAATTACCAGATAGCCAGCGAAAAAAAGCCGCTTGAAGCCTTTGAGTTCGGGTTTGATATTCAGCAGACGAACGCCAAGGCTGATTTCAACTACTACCCGCATTTTCGGCATGCCGTCGATTTTGGCATCAGTACCACAAAGTACAAACTCCAGTCAGGCAATTTGCAGCCTACTGGTTCCGAATCGCTGATTCGCCCGGACGTTGTGCCCGGCGAGCAGGGGCTGGAGAGCGCTATCTACATCGGCGACCGGTTCGATATTTCGCCCCGCTTATCGGTCAATCTGGGCCTGCGCTATTCCTTATTTAACAATCTGGGGCCAAGTCAGGTGTTTACGTATGCGCCAGGTCTGTCGCGCACCGAACGGACCATTCAGGATACGGTGGCGTATGGGGCCGGGAGCGTGGTGAAGACGTACCACGGGCCCGAGTACCGGCTGGCTCTTCGCTATTCGTTAACGGACTACTCATCGGTCAAATTAAGCTACAACCGGATGCGGCAGTACCTGCACATGCTGTCGAATACGGTGGCCGTTTCGCCACTGGACATCTGGAAACTGAGCGATTCGTACCTCAAACCCCAGATTGGCGATCAGTATTCGATTGGGTACTACCATAATTTGCGGGGAGGTACCATTGAACTTTCGGCCGAAGGGTATTACCGCACCCTGGAGAATCAGCTCGATTACAAAGGCGGGGCTACGTTGCTCCTGAACCACCACCTCGAAACCGACATCGTTAACGCCGAAGGGGTGGCGTATGGAATTGAAGTGATGGCTAAAAAAATGACGGGTAAACTCAACGGCTGGGTAAGCTACACCTATTCGCGCTCGCTGCTGCGAACGCCCAATGTTCCTGCGTCGGACGTAGTGAATGCCGGTAATTTTTACCCCAGCAGCTACGACAAGCCGCATGACGTAACGATGGTGGGTAACTATAAGGTCAACCGGCGGTTCAGCATATCGCTTAACGTTACGTACAGCACCGGTCGGCCGATTACGCTGCCTCTGGCGAAGTACCAGCTGGGCGGGGCCGAGCGGGTCTATTACTCCGAGCGCAACCAGTACCGTATTCCTGATTATTACCGGGCTGACCTATCGCTCAACCTGGAAGGCAACCATAAGATCAAGAAGCTGGCGCATAGTTCATGGACGTTCGGCATCTATAACTTAACGGGTCGTCGGAATGCGTATTCGGTGTATTTCACCTCGTCGGGCGGCATTATTCGGGGTTACAAGCTGTCTATTTTTGGGCAGCCGATTCCAACGCTCACGTATAATTTCAGATTCTAAGTAACAAAGGAAGTCTCAATCAGGCTTTCGAACAGACAAGTCGTGCAAAGACAATGTTGATGAATTCTTCGTTTAAACAAGTTTGGGAACAGGGTCGGTATTGGGCGTTCGGGCTGGCCCTGCTGGTCGTTGGCAGCTGCGTTGATCCGTATCGCCCCCAGGAGATTTCGGCTCCGAACCGGTATCTGGTGGTCGACGGTTTTTTGAATGGTGGTTCGGGGGCCACAGTCATCAAACTGTCGCGGACGCAGAATATCCAGGATTTTAAGAAGCCGGCTCCGGAAACAAAAGCCCTTGTTCGCGTGGAAGGCGAAGGAAGTGGTCCGTATGCCCTTACCGAAGGACCAAACGGAACGTATACGCTGGAATCGCCGGCGCTGACGGTTGGACGAAATTACCGGGTACGTATCAAAACCGCCGACGGGCAGGAATACCTGTCGGATGCCGTAACCGTAAAGAAGACCCCAAAAATCGACAGCCTCTCGTGGTCGGTGCAGAATGACGGACTTCAGGTTTTCGTGAACACCCACGACGCAACCAACCGAACACGGTATTATCGCTGGGAATACGAGGATACATACGAGATCCAAACCCCGTATCAATCGCCGTTCGAATTAGTCGATGATTCGATTGTGGAGCGTAAGGTGACAAACATTAATCGCTGCTGGCAAACGCAGCTATCGACCAACATTATAATTGGCTCCACGGCCCGGCTTACGCAGGATGTTTTGCAGCGATCGCCCATTCTGTTCATTCCGGGCAGCTCTCCCAAGCTCTGGATCAAATACAGCCTTATGGTAAAGCAGTACGCGCAGTCGCCCGAAGGGTACGCCTACTGGGAGAATTTGCAGAAGAACACGGAGCAACTAGGCTCGCTGTTCGATCCGCTGCCTTCGCAGGTAACGGGCAATCTGCACAATGTCGCGAACGCAGCCGAACCGGTGCTGGGCTTCATCGATGGCTATTCGGTGGAGCAGGTACGTGTATTCATCGACCGACCGGCCGCGTTGCCGCGTTCCCTGATCAATACGGGTTACGAAACGTGTAAGCTGGATACGATACCGTTTCCCTTGGATCCAACGCCTTTAAAAGACTGGTTAGGACCGAGTGGTGGGTATAATGCCGTCGAGTTACTGGCTCCAGGGGTGTACCTGGCTGCGGCTGTTGGTTGTACAGATTGCCGGAACCGGGGAACGACCACAAAGCCTTCTTTCTGGCCTTAAACGACCTGTAAGCAATTCCATGAAGTTCATAAATCACTTTTATCGCATTCTGTTGTCGGGGGTAGCGCTGGCTGGCACTGGAATACCGGCCTGGGCGCAGGACCAGACGCTGACCCGCATTCAGCAGCAGGTCGATACAGACCGTAGTCAGACCTTGCAGGAGAAACTGTTTGTGCATACCGACCGCTCGTTTTACCTGACCGGCGAGACAATGTGGTTTCGGTTCTATTACGTAGACGGCTCGTACCATCGTCCGCTCAATGTAAGCAAAGTAGCGTATCTGGAAGTACTCGATAAAGACCAGAAAGCCGTATTGCAAACCAAAGTGGCGCTCAGTGACGGCAAGGGCACTGGCTCGCTCTTGCTGCCTACGGCGCTAAGCTCTGGGCAGTACGTGCTGCGGGCTTATACGCACTGGATGAAAGCCGTTAGCCCGGAGTTTCTGTTCGAAAAAACAGTCACTATCGTTAATCCGTTCCGAAAGCTCGGCCTGACGGCGCCCACGGATTCCCTGGCCTACGACGTACAATTTTTCCCTGAAGGCGGTAATCTGGTGAATGGGCTGCCCGCTAAAATGGCCTTTAAAGTCGTTGATAGAAAAAGCGGTCGGGGAGTCGACTGCCGGGGTGCTCTGGTGAGCCAAACTAACGATACGCTGGTTCGCTTTACGTCGCTCAAATTCGGTATGGGCCACTTTTCGTTTACTCCCGTCGCCGGAACTCCCTACCGGGTCGTTCTGAAAGATGGACAGGGGCATACAGTAACCCGTAGCCTTCCTCAGATTTATGAGCAGGGCTACACCATGCAGGTCGACGAAGCGAATGCCGATCAGTTGAACGTAACGATTCGGGCTCGCCGTTCGGCTGACGATACTACGAATCCAATTGTTTACCTGGTTGGACATACGCGCCAGTCGGTGAACGTAGCGGAAATGCGGGTGCTACAAAACAACGAAGCTCAGTTTCTGATCCCGAAACAGCGGCTGGGCGAGGGAATTTCGTACCTGACCGTGTTCTCCGGAGCCGCGCAGCCCGTCTGCGAACGACTCTATTTTAAACGCCCCCAGGCAAATCTGCTGATTCAGGCGACTTCAAATCAGCCCACCTACGGAACACGAGCGCCGGTAACGCTCACGCTAAAGGCAAGTGACGCGGCCAATAAGCCGCAGGCCGCTGATCTGTCGGTGTCGGTATACCGCATCGACTCGCTGCAAAGCGGGGAAGGCGCTGGCATTGCCGATTATCTGTGGCTGACATCCGATCTGAAAGGGACCATCGAGTCGCCCGAATATTACCTAACCCATACCGGTGCCGACGTTGATTCGGCCATCGATAACCTGATGCTGACGCAGGGTTGGCGTCGTTTCCGGTGGGAGACCGTATTGCAACCCCGGCCGACGGATCGCAAAGCCGCACCCGAATACGCCGGGCACGTTGTGCAGGGGCGGGTGATGGATAGCCGTACCGGAAAAGCCGCTGCCGATGTTGTGCTATATCTATCGATTCCCGGTAAAGCCATTCAGTTATACAGTACCCGCACCGACGCCCAGGGAGTCGCCCGGTTCGAGGTCGACAACTTTTACGGGCCCAAAGACCTTGTTATGCAGACCGAGCAGCCCGACAGTCTGTACCGTGTCGAAATCATCAACCCTTATGCCGAATCACCTGCCCTGACGCGATTACCCGTTTTTAACCTGGCTGAATCTGTAAAAGAAGAGGTCGTTGCGCGGAGTCTGGCCATGCAGGTGCAGAACAGCTACCACAATCAGTACGTCGTTCAGTCCCGCATCAGCGCCGACAGTTCTACATTTTACGGGGTTCCCGACGAGCGCTACCGGCTGGATGCGTATACGCGGTTTACGATTATGGAAGAGGTCCTGCGGGAATACGTAACGGCGGTTCAGCCCCGCCAGCGGGATCGACACTTTTACCTGCGGGTGAGTAATCTGCCCTACCGGGAGTTTTTCAACGAGGAGCCGCTGATCTTACTGGATGGGGTCCCCATTACCAATACCGATCGGCTGATGGCGTTTAGTCCGCTGAAGATTCAGACGCTGGACGTAGTGGCCCGGCGGTACTTCTTGGGACCGTCGAAGCTATCGGGTATTGTGAGCTTCAGAACTTACAAAGGCGATCTGGCCGGATTCCAGCTGGATCCCCGCCAGGTGGTGCTTGAATACGAGGGGTTGCAGGCGCAGCGTGAGTTTTACGCTCCCCAGTATGCCACCGCTAAGCAGCGAGAAAGCCGCCTACCCGATTTCCGGAATCTGTTGTACTGGAACCCTCAGGTAGCCACCACGCAGCAGGGGCAGGCCATCGTTACGTTCCCTACCGCCGATCAGCAGGGAACTTATTTGGTCGTTGTGCATGGAATGACCACCGACGGGCGGGCGGCTACTGGTCAGCAATCCATTGTTGTCAGCAATGGGCTGAAATAAAACAGGTTACAAAAGAACGCAGGCTTCTTCATCGGCATCTTTCGTGCCGATGAAGAAGCCGTTTTTGCCTCTGTCCGATAAATAGATTGCGCTGGAAGTGGGAACCCAGTTGGCTAAATTGCGCGTTCAGGAAAATAAGATGGACTTTGTTCTGAACTATGCAGAAGAAAAATACGGATATACGGCAATTTGTGAAATGGGTAGGCGGTCTGTTCATCGTCTGGCTATTCACGTCGCTGCCGTTCTGTCCGGAGACCTCTGCGGCTGAATCGGCCACGCAAACGTTCATCAAGCCTGATACGCCCGCTCAGGAAACGGACCCGCGCTGCGTACCCGAACTGCGGGGCAATGTGCCGGTGGCGCTGATTAGTTCACATCTGAGCTTTTCGCCCAGCCCGTCGCCACTTTTTTTGCAGCGGTGGGTCAGCGAGTTTCAACGGGCACCGGGTATTACCCTGCTCAATCAGCCGCATCGGTCCTATTACTCCTTCTGTTTTCTGCGGCTTATACTGGAGCACCAGATTACGATCAACGCCCCCTGACGCATCCGCTCAACTCGTCTCTATGGTTGCTCCTGCCAGCTTTACGGGTGGGTCAACTACTCGTTTTCCTCTTTTTAATCATTGTTTCGGGGCGGGCAGCCGCTGTTGATTGCTCAACGATACGTATCGCTGATCCGACAAGTCCGGTTTCGCAACTGAAACGAATTTAGCTTTATTACTCTGTTTATGTGGTCCGCTGTTGTCCGTGCCATTCTTTCGTTCCGGCTATTCTGGCTAACGTTTCTCGTCTTATTAACTGGGGTCATGGCGTATTTCGGCACCCGACTGCAACTGTCGTATCAAATTGCCAGGGTGCTGCCTTTGTCGGATTCAACCCAGCAGCAATACGAGCGGTTTAAGCAGCGTTTTGGGGCCGACGGTACGTTGATGGTTGTGGGTTGGCAGAGCGACCGCTGGTTCGACCTGCCCGTGTATCAGGGCTGGTACCAGATGACCGAACGGGTGGGTAAGCTGCCGGGTGTGAAACAGGTGCTATCGACTGCGCGCTTTTATAAGCTGGAGAAGCGGGATACGGCCTGGTCACTTCAGCCCGTCATCAGCCAAATGCCGCAGACGCAAGGTGACGTCGACAGTCTGAAAGAACAAGTACTCGCCCTGCCGTTCTACGAAGGGCTGTTGTACAACCCGGCCACGAAGTCAACCCTGCTGGCCATTACGTTCGACGAGCGGAAACTAAACTCCCGCGACCGCATTGCGCTGGTCGCGACCATTCGGCAGTACGGTCGGGAGTTTGCCGAGAAAAATAAGATTACGCTGCATTATTCGGGACTGCCTTCCATCCGGACGGAGGTCATGAAGAAAGTCTCCAGCGAGATGAAGCTGTTTATGGGGCTCGCTGCGGGCGTAACGGGCCTGATGGTCTGGCTCTTGTTCCGGTCGGGCCGGGTGGTCTGGCTGTCGTTGGTGGTGGTGGCGATGGGCGTTTGTATCGCGCTCGGAACCCTGTCGCTGCTGGGCTACGAAATCACCTTGCTGACCGGGCTGCTGCCGCCTTTGCTCATCGTTATCGGTGTACCGAACTGCGTCTTTCTGGTGAACAAATACCACGAAGAACTGGATCTGCACGGCGACAAACAGCGGGCGTTAGCAACTATGATCCGGCAGATTGGCCTGTCGGCCCTGCTGGCGAACGTAACGACGGCCATCGGCTTTGGCGTATTCTATTTTACGAACAGCCGACTGCTGATGGAGTTTGGCGTGGTGGCGGCTATCTGCGTGATGGCCGTATACGTAATTTGTCTGGTTATGGTGCCGATTCTGCTGAGCTACCTGCCTGTGCCGAAAACGACGCAGCGGCAAACCAGTCAGGAAGGACGCTGGCGGAGTCTGCTGACCCGCATCGATGGGTGGGTGCAGCACCGCCGACCGATCATCTACGGCTCTATTGCCTTGATTACATTGATCAGTGCAATAGGAACCCGCTTTATTCGCGTAGAAGGCTACATAGTAGACGACCTGCCGAAGAACGATCCAGTGTATACGGACCTGCGGTTCATTGAGCAGCAGTTTAAAGGCGCGTTGCCGCTGGAAGTGATGATTGATACGGGGCAGCCCAACGGGGTATTTGCCAATGCGGGAGGTGCTCTTTACAAAATTCGGGCGCTGGAGCGGATCATGGACGATTACCCCGAGTTTTCGAAGCCGAACTCGCTGATCGACGCCATTCGGTTTGCCTACCAGACGTACCGCGGTGGTGACCCGCGGTATTACGTCTTGCCGCCCGCGATGGAGTTGAAAAAAATGGTTGGCGATACGCCACTAAGTGGTGGTCAGTCGTCCGTCGCAAAGTCGTTTCTGGATGCCGACCGGCGGGTAACGCGGGTCAGCTATCAGATGGCTGACGTTGGCTCTATCCGGCTGCAAACCATTCTGGATCATCTGCGTCCCCGGCTCGACTCGCTCGTGGCCGGTACGCCCTACCGAATTCAGTTGACGGGCCACAGTCTGGTGTTTCTACAGAGTAACGATTACCTGCTAGGTAATCTGTACGAGAGTTTGCTGATTGCCATTCTGCTGATTGCGCTGGTCGGTATGGTGCTGTTTCGGTCGATTCCCATCATTCTGCTGTCAAAGCTGCCGTGTCTAATTCCGCTGGTGGTGACAGCCGGTATTATGGGCTACGCTGGTATTGCCTTTAAGCCGTCTACGATTCTGATTTTCAGCATCGCGTTCGGGCTCGCGTCCGACGGCACCGTCTATTTTCTGACCAGCTATCGCCGACAGCTTCAGGCTGGTCTCGAACCGGTGGCTGCGATTTCGGGCGCTATTCACGAAACCGGCATTAGCCTGATCTACACCGCCCTGATTCTGGCGGGCGGGTTTGGCGTTTTTGCGGCTTCGAGTTTTGGTGGTACAGCCGCCCTGGGCGTACTGGTCGCAACGACAGTGCTGATGGCCTGTCTGACTAATCTGATTTTGTTACCGGCGCTTTTGCTGACGCTTAAGCGCTATCGTGTATAAAAGAACTAAACCATTATTAACAATATGGTATCGACACAAGTAATTCCATCTACCAGTGAGAGCTACCTTCGCTGGCTAAAAGACCTTGCCTTTCTGTGCGCGGGCGTACTCTGCGCGGGTATGGGCTTAAAAGGGTTTTTATTACCCAACAACTTTCTTGATGGGGGGGCGATGGGTATATCGCTGCTCCTCGAACTGCTCACGGGTACGGAACTCGCCCTGCTGGTCATTATTGTCAATATGCCCTTCATCTGGATGGGCTACCGGCAAATCTCACCGGGTTTTGCCATTCGTACGGTCGTGGCCATCGGCTTGCTGGCCCTCTGTCTGGTTGTGGTGCCGTACCCATTGATAACCAACGATAAGCTCTTGATTTCCGTGTTTGGCGGCTTCTTCCTGGGTGCCGGTATTGGACTGGCCATTCGGGGTGGGGGCGTTCTCGACGGTACCGAGGTCCTGGCGATTTACGTCAGCCGTCGTACGGCCCTGACCGTGGGTGATGTCATTATGGTCATCAACGTTCTGGTGTTCGGAGCCGCGGCCCTGCTCACCAACATCGAAACGGCGTTGTACGCCATGCTGACGTATCTGGCGGCTTCAAAAACCATTGACTTTCTTATCCACGGGATTGAGGAATACACCGCTGTTATCATCGTTTCAGACCAGCACGAAGCCATTCGGCAGATGGTTACCGAAGAGATGGGCCGTGGTGTTACGGTGCTCAAGGGAGAAAAAGGGTATGGTAAGCGCGGTCACCGGCAGAATGACACCAACATTTTGTACGCGGTAGTTACCCGACTTGAATTAACCCGCCTGAAAGATCGGATTGCCCATATCGACGATCAGGCGTTCATTGTCAACCATAGCATTGATGATGCAAAAGGCGGTATGGTAAAAGGTCGGCCTCTGCACTAAACCCGGCGTTAATCCCAACAAACGGAGTAAGAGCAGTAGGTGCTCACTACCCAGCTCACGAAAGGAGGGACGCAGACCTGCCAATCATTGGCAGGTCTGCTCCTGTCTAGGTTGAGCGTAACCGGTTGAACCGCTGGCAAAACCGGTGGCCTTTACTACGTTAGGGGGATCATCATAGCAGCCGAGCTGCTACTCAGCTTATTTATTACGTTGTTAAGCGGAACCATAAGACTGCTTTATGGGGCTGATGACTGCGCTGGTACGTACTACGTACACCTACAGTGTAGCCTGAGTTAAGACAAGTAAGTACAGTCGAGTAGGTAACTCCGCTGGCGTTCAAATCAGGAAAACAGGCTCACTACGGGTTAGCCGAAACCGATACGATGATTTCATACAATATATTGCTGGTTGTGCTGGGCGTGGCCATTCTGGCGGTTGCCTGGTTACCTTCGCTGCTTAAAGATCACCCGCTTTCGTATTCGATGGTAGTGGTCGCGCTGGGGCTGATGATATACGCCTTTCCGCTGCCACTGCCGACACCCGATCCAATTCAGCACAAAACGATCACGACGCATTTAAGTGAATTGTGCGTCATTATTGCGCTAACCGGTACAGGACTTAAAATTGACCGACGCTTTTCGCTCCGGCGGTGGCGAATTCCAATTCGGCTGGTTCTAATTACCATGATCCTGACCATTGGCGGTACGGTGCTGGCGAGCTGGTATGGGTTGGGTTTGCATCCGGCGTCGGCTTTGCTGCTAGCGGCTGCTCTGGCACCTACTGACCCCGTACTGGCCAGTGATGTGCAGGTCGGCGACCCCGGAGAGGGGCAGGAAGACAACGTTCGCTTTGCTCTGACGGGTGAAGCGGGACTAAACGACGGGCTGGCTTTTCCGTTTGTGTATGCTGCCCTGGCCCTGTTGCCTTCGGCTACGCCGTTGAGTACCCGACTGTTCGATTGGCTGACGATGGATGTTGTTTACCGGATAGCTGTTGGGCTGGTGGCGGGTTGGTTGTCGGGGAAGCTGCTGTCGCTGTTGATCTTTAAATTGCCGCAGCGCATCAGCATCAAGACGTCAGCGTACGGGTTCGTTGTGATGGCCGTTACGTTGACGACCTACGGACTTACCGAACTGATTGAAGGATACGGCTTTCTGGCAGTTTTTATTGCGTCCATTACGTTGCGCAGTTACGAACGTAGCCACGAGTACCACCGGCAGATGCATGATTTCTCCGATCAGATCGAGCGGGTCTTTATCGTGATTCTGCTGCTCTTGTTCGGGGGAGCCATCGGACAGGGGTTACTGGCCTCGCTGACGTGGCCGGACGTAGGGCTGGGGTTGGCGCTTTTGCTCATTATTCGCCCTATATCGGGAATGGTAACGCTGATCGGAACCCGAACGACTAACAGCGAACGTTGGGTGATTTCTCTTTTCGGGATTCGGGGTATCGGCTCGTTTTTTTACCTGTCGTACGGACTGGAGCACGGCTATTTTCCCGATGCGGAGCGGCTCTGGGCAATCCTGGGCTTTGTGGTCCTGGTTTCGATTATCTTCCACGGCATTTTGGCAACGCCCGTCATGAACTGGCTCGACCGGCGACACCAGCGCATCGGCTGAGTAAAAAGGCTTGTTATATCTTGATTTCTACTAATCCCTCATTTTGAATTCTGACTTGCTTTGTTGTTGCTAAAAGTCGTCACTAACGGAAATACGCTGACGATACAGGATTTATTATCACAGATTAAAATCATACAACCGTGAGTTTACCATTTATCAGAAAGATGAATTTCATAAACTCAGGTGTACTGCTAAAAATTATCCGTTATATACGTTTGTCATTATTCGCCAGAATATACTAATAAATGGGCTTTTTTTACCGTCGCCTAGTGAAAAATTGGGTAGTTTAATAGTTCAAAGTAGCTAAAAGCGACCGACCATCTACTAATTTATTTCTCTACACTAATTTCAACGGTAAAGCTGCCGCTGTTGTTGGAAGGATCATTATCATTAATCTGGAGCTGGAGTGGCCCATCCGCTGGTGCAACAAACGTTTTGAGCGTACCTACACTAAACCAATTACCATCTCCGATCCGGCCAATCAAAGATCCGTGCCGAAGTTCACGGGCTACACTATAACTCTCAAAACCATCAATTCCGTTGGGGTCGCCTGAGCCCGCAAAGAAGCCAAGGGTAATGGATCCGGAAGCGGCTACGGTTATTTTATCGCCTTTGGCAACATCCATGGCCGCCGTTTGGGTCGATGAGTTAATTACAAGCTTTTTGATTGTGGGCTTACTTGCAGTCGACGAAAACCAGCCTGCCAACGTTTCTTTAACCGTATCAAGGAAGCCCGTTGATTTTGTTTTAACAGCCTCATAGGTGCCCATCGTGGAAGGATTCCGTAGCAGCGATCGGCGGTTGCGGGCTTTCTCTGTGTTTTCCTGTAAATAGTCAAGTGTCCTTCTGCGGTCTTCTGCCCGTTCTGCTACCCGCTCAGCGGCATAGTCCATATCTTCCTGAGACATGCCAGAAGTCGCAATTTTATCATAAGCTATGGCATCTTCATCGGCAGACAGGCGGGAGCGTTTACGGGCTATGCCTTCTAATTCTTCATGCCAACGACCTTCGGCCTCATTGCGAAGCGCTTCATGCTTCAGATTGACAGCCAAAATTTCCTCTACCGTTGGCGTCTTTTTAGTGGTGCATCGCCCCCCTTTGGCAAAGATGGAAACGTCGTAATTGAAAAAGCGTTGGCCGTTTATATCGACTGGAATGTGCCCGGAGCTTTGGGAAATATCGCCGTTCAAAGCTACCATGTAGCTAAATGGTTTATAAACAATCGACTCGCCATTTACATCTACCGTTAACGAATCTCCTGACTCGGGGAACGAATAAACGTCCTTCCGATCATTCATGATAAAAGCGGCCATATGAGTACCGTTGCCGAGCTTATCCTTAGCGATCTCGACTTCAATCGTATCTGTGCGATCGCCATAGCGAATTCCATCGTTAATGATCATAGAGCCAACCAGGGTGATACCGTACTGATAGTTGATAGTTGCGCAGTAAATTCCGGGTTCGAGATATTTAAGCCCGTGGTGATCAACGATTAATTGATTGACCTCTACCCGTTGTTCGAGTGGGCTGGTTGGTGAGACAGGATACTCGTCTAATAAACTACGGGTTCGGCTGCTATCCGAACAGGCAGTTAACAGCAATGGGAAGCAGAGAAGATACGTGAAACGTTTGGAGAACGAGTGCATAAGTGGATAGATGATAGATAGTATGAATGGCAACAATTCGGCTACAAAACTAGCTAAAGGTAGCCGCTCCGCTGAAATGCATTTAATATAACCCAGTAGAACGCTATTGATTTTACTATCCGGCTGACAACCTATCGATGAGCAGTTAAGTGTATATACCGTTCCGATGACGACTACACCGTTTGGTAAGAAACACACGATGCCTTCACTAGTAAAAGACGGATCTTGACTTGCTACATAGATACGCCTTACTCAGGCATCAATACCATGACATTCGTTACAGAATTTGTCTGGAATACAGATGAATTACAACTGACTAGTTAGTTTTAGGCTAACTGGGTTCAGCCTAGCCAGTAGCGTATTAGGCAGGAAAGGGCAAAGCAATTAGAAGTTAAACGGAGGCACTACCTGATTTCTCGTTGCGTAAGAACGTAACGGGCGTTTAGGTTTATCGGGTTACTGGCCGTTTCGGATGGGCGTTAGCTGCTGATATTCCTCCTCGGTAAACAAACGGGAGCGGATCAGGAAACGAATCCCCATCGGGATTTCCAGCGAGAAGCTGGCACCCCGGCCGGGCGTAACGTCGATCGTTAAATGGGTATGTTTCCAGTACGTAAACTGATCTTCTGACATCCAGAAATCACAGTCCTCGATCTGACCCAGCCAAACGTCGCTGGCACCAATGATGAAATCGCCTTTCGCAAAGCACATTGGTGACGAGCCATCGCAGCAGCCCCCACTCTGGTGAAACATCAGCGGTCCGTGCTGGTCGCGTAGCTTGTGGATAACGTCAATGGCGGCCGGTGTGGCATCAACGCGGGAAACGGTTTGAGAGGTCATAACGAGTCAACAGGCAAATGAAAAAGGGAATGAGCGAAAGGGCGATTGAGGGAATGACACAGTTGCGTTCAATAGTCATACCCTTATTCACCCAGTCGCTCATTCCCTCATTCGTTAAAAGAAACCTAGTTTGCTTTTGCTATAGGAGATCAGCAGGTTTTTCGTCTGGCGATAGTGGTTGAGCATCATGTGGTGGTTCTCCCGACCAAAGCCCGACTTCTTGTAACCGCCGAAGGGCGCGTGGGCCGGATACTGGTGGTAACAGTTAACCCACACACGACCCGCCTGAATCTGACGCGGAATCTGGTACAGTTCATGGGCATCGCGCGACCAGAAGCCAGCGCCGAGGCCGTATAACGTATCATTGGCGATTTCCAGCGCTTCGTTGGCGTCTTTAAAGGTCGTTACCGAAACAACCGGGCCAAAAATCTCTTCCTGGAACACCCGCATCTTGTTGTTGCCTTTGAAGATGGTTGGTTTGATGTAATAGCCCGTTTCCAGCCCATTGCCAACCAGTCCAGCCGGTCCACCACCGGTGAGCACTTCGGCTCCTTCCTGTTTGCCAATGTCAATATACGACAGAATTTTCTCGTACTGGTCGTTGCTGGCCTGGGCACCCATCATCGTGTTAGGGTCCAGCGGGTGACCTAGTTTAATGGCTTCGGTACGCTGAATGACCCGTTCCATGAATCGGTCATACATACGTTCATGCACCAGCATCCGTGACGGACAGGTGCATACTTCGCCCTGGTTGAGGGCAAACATGACCGCACCTTCCACGCACTTATCGAAGAACTCGTCGTCGGCATCCGCTACCGAATCCATGAAGATATTAGGCGACTTACCCCCCAGCTCCATCGTTACCGGGATCAGGTTTTCCGAGGCATACTGCATAATCAGCCGCCCCGTCGTTGTCTCACCCGTAAAGGCCACCTTAGCTACGCGTTTGGATTGAGCCAGGGGTTTTCCAGCTTCGGGTCCGAAGCCGTTGACGATATTGATCACGCCCGGCGGAATCAGGCCTTCGAGCAGTTCCATCAGCACCAGAATCGATGTGGGCGTCTGCTCGGCGGGTTTCATCACCACGCAGCAGCCTGCCGCCAGCGCCGGGGCTAGCTTCCAGGTCGCCATCAGCAGCGGGAAGTTCCAGGGAATAATCTGCCCGACAACCCCGATAGGCTCCTTGATAATCATGGAGACGGTGTCGGCGTCCAGTTCCGAAACAGCCCCTTCTTCGGCGCGGATCACACCGGCAAAGTAGCGGAAATGGTCGACGCAGAGGGGAAGGTCAGCGGCCATCGTTTCACGTACCGCCTTTCCATTTTCAACCGTTTCGACACGAGCCAGAAACTCCAGATTCTGCTCGATCCGGTCTGCAATTTTCAGGAGCATATTACTCCGTTCGGTGGCCGATGTACGCGACCAGCTCGCAAACGCTTTGTGCGCTGCATCCAGCGCCAACTCTATATCAGCCGCTTTGGAGCGGGGCACACGGGCAATCAGGCTATCGTCAACCGGTGACGTATTGTTGAAGTATTCGCCATCGACGGGGGCTACCCACTTACCGCCAATGTAGTTTTCATACTGAGTTTTAAACTGCGGCCGGGGCAAAATTTTGCTGGGTGCTTCTAAGACTTCCATGTGACAGTAATTACGTTAGGAATTAGATTTGTCACAAAGTTTGTCTGAATCGTTCAATAAAGAGTTGAGCGATTGTATCGACTGATTACACAATCCTATCAAAATGGCTCAAATTAAACTGTGCTATTAATCACGTCAGTACTTTTATAAAACCAACAATTTTTATAACATTACAAATAAACTACTCGTTGAAAATGTATAGTTTGCCGTTTCCTGTCTGTTCATTTTACTAGAATTGACAGATGGCTACCATTCTTCCCTTCCCGCATGAAACGTGTACCCACAACCCAGCTAGACATCTCCCGGCATCTTCAAACCCGACGTTTGGAACAGGAAGTCGAAAACCGGACGGCTTACACTATCGATACCGCCGAACTGACCATTTACGAAACGCAGCACGTAGCCGAAAAGGTAGAACTGACGTTTACGAGTCCGGTGCTGGCGAGTATGATCCGAGGGAAAAAAGTGATGCACCTGCCCGGTACACCTTCTTTCGATTTTCTGCCGGGTGAGTCGGTGATTGTACCCAGCCAGGAAACCATGCGGATTGATTTTCCCGAAGCGCAGCACCAGAACCCGACCCAATGCCTGGCCCTGGCCATTGCGCCCGATAAAGTACGCCAGGTAACAGATCTGCTCAACGATCGGGCTCCCCTCATCGACAATGCACAGGGCTGGCAGTTCGGCCAGCATAACTTTTTCTTAACCAACGATGAGCCCATCCATCAGCTGGTTGCCCGACTGATTTACATCTTTACCGAGAACAACCAGGCGAAAGAGGTTTTTGCCAATCTGGTTATTCAGGAATTAGTGGTTCGGCTGATGCAGACACAGGCCCGTACGTTCCTGCTTAGCCCCGAAACTGCGCTGGCTAATGTAAACCGGCTGGCGCACGTAGCCCAGTACATCAACCGGAACTTGAGCCGGCTTCTGCCGATTCGGGAATTGGCTGACGAAGCCTGCATGAGCGAGCCGAGTTTTTACCGCACCTTCAAGCAAACGTTTGGCATGACGCCCGTTGATTACATCAATCAGCAGCGGATTAGTTTAGCCTCCAAGTTGTTACGTACTACCAATCGCTGTCTGGCCGATATCAGTCAGGATTGTGGCTTCAATAACCTCACCTATTTTATGAAGCTGTTCCGGCGCGAAATCGGTATGTCGCCCGCGCAGTATCGCAAACAAGGCATACTGACCTAGCCTTAGGCCGGGTTACTCAGGTGCTATGCGTCAAAGGTTAGTACGTAGAGCAGGATGATAAATACGGTCAATAGGGGCAAGCAGCCGATAATACCGACCAGACGGGGCCAAAGCGCGAGCGTGTTCCAGTGCTTGTAGAGCAGAATGGCTACAGCCAACGAGAAAAGTGCCCCGACCAGGAAGGCAAACGAGCCTGCATAGCCCGCACCACCTTCGAAGCGCGAGCCGTATGTGCCAATGAACAGACCTCCTCCGCTGATAAGCATTGCCAGTGCCGACAAACTATACAGAGCTAATAACATACTATAACAGGTTGAGAACAGACAAACGTAACCGATCGAATCGCTAGTAACCAGGTCCGGTTGGTAATGGGTGGGTTCGGAGGAATAACTGGCCACGGGAAGCGTACGATCTTCGAGTCAGATTCGTTTTCTAAAAAGCATTCATAAACAACCCCACTGCTTTTCATAAACAACCCGTATGCTTATTCGTGTTGTAGATAGAGCGTCGGCCTGCGTTATGATGCAAACTAAACGCGATTCTCATTTATTACTGGCCGGACGCTGCCTGTCTTTACGAAGTTGTTGGCGTAAAAACAGGGACGAGTAAAGATTAGACGATCTACAGGTAATTTGAACACAGCACCTATTCATAAGCACGCTTTCTTACAAGGCGGAGGAAAACTCGGCGAACTTACTCGTACCTACGACTGGTCGAAAACCTCAGTGGGATCACCCGACCACTGGCCGCCAGGCTTGCGTACCACGTTGGGTGTGTTGCTGCACGCAGCTTCTCCCATGGCGCTGTTTTGGGGGGAAGAATTCCTGTGTTTTTATAACGATGCGTTTCAATCCGGTTTCGACGGGGCTGGTGAACACCCGGCGGTCGGTCAGCGAGGAGCTGCAGTTTGGCCCGAGACCTGGGAACGTATTGAGCCGCTCCTTGCGCGCGTTATGGAAACTGGCGAATCCGTTTCTGACAGAAGTCCGCTGGTTCCCTTAAGGCATAGTGGTTCAGATGATCCGTGTTGGACCTTTACGTATAATCCGGTTTACGGAGATACGAATCAGATCAGTGGAGTGCTGGTGACAGCACTGGAAATTACCGGCAACGTAACGACTGCAGATAGCCTCCCGACGTCTGAACAGCGCCTGCGAAGCCTGGTGCTGGAAGCCCCGGTAGCTATGGGGCTGTTCGTTGGCGCAACCCACCATGTTGAAGTCGCCAACACAGCACTGCTCCAGTTTTGGGGCAAAGATGCATCGGTGCTGGGTAAGCCCTTCCGGGAGGTGGTACCCGAACTGGAGGAGCAAGGATTCTCTGCAATACTGGATAACGTCTTTGGTAGTGGTGATACTTACGAAGGCAAAGCTGCCCCAGCTACTCTATGCATTGATGGGAAATGGTCCACGCATTATTTCGATTTTTCCTGTAAGCCGATACGTAATTCGAGTGGAGACATCTACGGCATTTTGAATACGGCGGTTGACGTGACCGAACGGGTGGTTGGGCAGCAGCAGATGGAAAAAGTGCATCGGGAACTGCTGAGTTCATTTGAACAGTCGCCGGCTGCGATTGCGATTATCACCGGGCCAGACCTTCGTTTCCAGATGGCCAATCCCTTTTATGGCGAGCTGGTGGGCCGCTCTTCCGATCAATTGATTGGAAAAACGTTGCTGGATGCCTTACCGGAGTTGAGTGGCCAGGGATTTGACCAGTTACTCCGGCAGGTTATCGACACCGGAACCGCGTATACCGCCAATGAAGTAGCCGTTAATATTATTCGGAAGAAAGGTCCCGAGACTATTTATGTCGATTTAACGTATCAGCCCTGGCGCGAAGCAGACCAGCACGTTTCGGGGGTGCTGGTGGTGGCAACAGACGTAACGGCGCAGGTGCTCAGCCGGAAAGAAATAGAAGCCAGCGAAGCCAAACTACGCAGCCTGGTCGAAAGTGCGCCTTTCCCGATTGGGGTGTACGTCGGGAAGGAAATGGTCATTCAACTCGCCAACCAGTCTATCATCGACGTATGGGGAAAAGGAAACGATGTGATTGGAAAGCGGTATGCCGACGTATTGCCCGAACTGGCCAGTCAGCATATTTACACTCAGCTCGACCAGGTATATATGACCGGTATTCCGTTCCACGCGCATAACCAGCGGGTTGATCTGGTAACCGACGGTGTTTTACAGCCATATTACTTCAAATACAGTTTCACTCCTCTCTACGATGCCGACGGACGGATATATGGGGTGATGAACACCGCAGCCGACGTAACGGATCTGATGCTGGCCAGGCAGAAGCTGGAAGAAAGCGAAATCCGTCTCCGAAGCTTATCAACCGAGCTGGACGCGCAGGTGCAGCAGCGTACGCAGGAGCTTGCTGCCACCAACGAAGAACTGCGGGAAGCCAATGTGTTACTAGTGCGGTCCAACCATAATCTGGAGCAGTTTGCCTACATCGCCAGTCACGACCTACAGGAGCCTTTGCGCAAGATCCAGCAGTTCGGCGATCTGCTCCAAACGCGCTATGGTCACCAGTTGGACGAAGGTACACCGTATCTGGAGCGGATGCAGACGGCGGCCAGTCGTATGTCCATGCTGATACGTGACCTGCTGAACTTCTCCCGGATCTCAACGGGGCAGGAGGTTGACACCCGGGTTGCGCTGGATCTGGTCGTCAACGCCGTACTGGCCGATCTGGAACTAACCATTCAGGAGACCGGTACCGTAATCCACATTGAATCGCTGCCGACGGTGCCGGGCGACGCTTCTCAACTGGGGCAGCTGTTTCAGAACCTGCTGTCGAACGCCATCAAATTTCGTCGGCCGGATGTAGCCCCGATCATTCGCATCACCACTCAGGTGGTAGCAGTCTCCGCCCTGCCCTCCCATGTTAAGCCGACACGGGCGGCCGCGCTATATACACGTATTGACGTGATCGACAATGGCATTGGCTTTGACGAGAAGTACCTGGACCGCATCTTTCAGGTGTTCCAGCGGCTGCACGGCAAAGGACAATACGCAGGCACGGGCATTGGCCTGGCCGTTTGCGAGAAAGTGGCTACTAACCACGGAGGGGCCATTACCGCCAGCAGCCAGCCTGGTCAGGGCGCTACGTTTAGCGTGTACCTGCCTAACTGAACCGGCCGGTTAATGGACGGGTGAAATAGGCCGGGAAAATTCTTTGGCGTGATCCAGCGCCTGTTGCAGATGGTCAATTACATGCTCTTTGTAGGCCGTGTAGACGGCAGTTACTGAAAGATCGTCCAGAGGAATGGTCAACACTGCCTTCGATACGGGTAAAAGCCGGGCTAGACTGGCCGTAAGCGTAATGGCAACGATCTGGTCATTCTCAAAATAAGTAGCCTGATCGACAAACGGTAATTCATCAATGGTATTCAACAGCGATTCTAAGTCCGGGTTACGCATCTGTGGGTTGTATTGGGTGCGGTTTGCCCAAATAAAGCAGATCGATGGCCGGGATTACTACGATGCGGACCAATATTGTATAAGCGGTTGGTGATTCTTTGTTACACAACGGCCGGATGCCCTGAGCATCTGGCCGTTGTAGTGAATTGTTTTTCGTTTGTGCGATACGTAGCAGGAAGCCCGTGAAACCGAGATAGTGTCAGTGATTAAAGAATCTACGGATTTGGCGGTTCAGGCCGGTACTACGTCCTGCGCTGCCCGTTCTTGAACTGGACTTGCTGTTAGCACGAGGAAGGCTAACAGTCCCCAGGCCACCGTTGAATGCAGAAGGACGAATAGGCCAGTGTATTCACTGGTTGGCAGAAGCCGCGTCGCCATGGCCGTTGGGAACCACAGACCGCAGAACAGTGGTGCAAGGCGTTTCCAGCCCGTTACGCGGTTCGCCGTAATCACCACAATGCCATACACCAGCATCAAGACGTTGCTTAAGGGCCAGAACATATCCAGCGACCAGAATACCCATGATTTGTTAGTCGGCGCTACAAACTGCCAGACGTTCGATACGTTGGCAATGGTTAACGTACCCAGCATGAGATTGACCAGCCCCTGTCCGAAGCGACTAGAACCGGCTATCTTCAGACGGCGCAGCGCGATCATGCTGCACATCCAGGCGGTGATGTAAATAATTCCCCAGACGCCGGTAAACCACGAGTCGGCCAGGGGTTTGTACTGTTGTTCGATCCAGAGGCCCAGTGCCATACCTGGTGCGCCTGCCAGTGCCAGTACGCCCAATGTTCTTGTGTTCATTGTAATTGTTGGTTGATTGGTTATAAAAAGAGAAAGGAAATACAGGATCAGCCACCCAGCCATTTTTTGAACTCCGGAGCGCGGTCGCGGCTCACGAACAGCATCTCGGTGGTGGCGGGTTTAAGGGTAAGTTTCAACTTGCCGTTTAAGTGCACATATACCGTACTGACAGCCGGACGGGCTACGAGGTACTGACGACTCGCCCGAAAAAACTGACGCTCATCAATCTGCTGCTCAACTTCGTCCAGCGTCTGATCGACGGGATAATAGCGCCCATCGTGTGTTTTCAGGAACGTAACCCGGTCCTCGGTATAGAAATAAGCCACTTCGTTGACGGCCAACGAGATGAGTCGCTGGCCTTGTCGGACCAGAAAGTGCTCGCGGGGCGCAGCCGCTACGGGAGCCGTTGACTGCCGGAGTTCTTCGATCAGGGCGTTTACGTTAAAGGTCGGCACAGTTGGTTTGTAGCGGTCGCTGAGCTGCCGAAACTTGATCAGGCTGTTTTGCAGCTCTTCGCGCTGAATCGGTTTGAGCAGGTAGTCGATGCTGTGCACTTTGAAGGCTTGCAGGGCGTATTCGTCGTAAGCGGTCGTGAAGATGACCGGACAGGGAACCTCTACTTCCTGAAAAATTTCAAAGCTCTGCCCGTCTACCAACTCAATGTCCATCAGGATCAGGTCCGGCTGATCGGGGCTTGCCGTGGTGTTTCGAAGGAACTGCACGCTGGTTTCGATGCTGTCGGCCCAGCCGACAATGCGGGCGTCGGGCACCGTTTGCTGCACCAGTTCTTTAATCCGGTCGGCGGCAACAATTTCGTCTTCAATGATGAATAGATTCATTCGGCGGAAGGGTGAATTAGTGGAACTTTCACGGTGAAATGCGCGGGGTCGGACAATATCTGCACCTCAGGCTGATTTAAAAGTTTGTATTTCGCGGCAATATTGGTCAGCCCCATCCCGGTTGTGGGGACGCTGACCCGCTTCTGCTGAACGTTGTTGGTGACCGAGAGCCACTGACCGGCCTCTACCGTGATGCACACGTTCAGAGGTTTATTTACCGACACCTGGTTGTGCTTGACCGCATTTTCCAGCAGTATCTGCAACGTCAGGGGCGGAATGAGGTAGTTCTCGAACGGTGCTACGTTGTTGACCGTCATCGAAATGCCCTGCCCGAACCGGGTTTGAAGCAGAAAGAAATACGCCTGGGTGAATTGCAGTTCGCCCGCCAGTGAAATCAGTTTGTGCTCGTTGCTTTGCAGCAGGTACCGGTATACCTTCGAGAGCTCGGCGATAAACTTTACGGCCTGCGCCTGATCTTTCTCGACCAGGGCCGTGAGTGTGTTCAGGCTGTTGAACAGAAAATGCGGCTTTACCTGGTTTTTCAACGAATCGAGCTGGCTGAGCAGGTTAGCCTTTTTAAATTGCTCAGCCTCCTGGTTGGCTTTTTGCCAGGCTTCCATATACATCAACAGTTCATAGAAAGCTGCCGTAAGCGCCCCGTACAGATACGTATAGAACAAGCCGAATACGTGCATGAAAACTGACGTCGGTTCCGTACTGAAGTAAAGTTCGTAGATGATCGCCCGTATACCGTACACAACGCCAATGACTAGCAGCAGCACCAGCGCTTCCCGACCGAACCGCCAGCCTGACAACGCACTGAGCGGGTACCGCCGATGCGTGTAGATGACCACCGCCCGGCTCGACTCCCAGATGAGCAGCGCAGCCACCAGCGTGTTGTCGATCACCAGCACGAGTGGCATGACCCCCTGCCAGATCTCGGCACTCATTAGCCCGAAGCGGAGCGTGGCAATCACGGCCACGCCAACAAGGCGAATGCGAAGGCTGTTTACGAGTTTCATCGGTGAGGTGTGAAAATAGGTTATTAGTCAGGTTGATACGTACTGTGTTGTTTGCTGCTCAGGCAGTTAATCGATGACCTTGTCGATACAAAACAAGCTGACGGCGGCCGCGTCGCCAATAATGGGCTGCTCGACTCGTCGGATGAACAGGCTGACTTGACAACTATATAGACTGAGTCGTTGGGGCACCGATGATGGGTTAAAGTAAGCGGAATTAATCGCTTTGCGAAAAGCAGTTGTAAGTACCCTTGAATACGTTGAGGGGTTTCAGAAAGTGAGTTGTCAGTTAGCAACTCACTTTCTGAAACCCCTCGTAATAAAGCCGTCCGTTCCGGTCTATACGTATCAGGTAAGTTGGGTGCTTAAGCTCCGCCAGCCCGGCGTTTCTCGTCTTCAGCGCCCCCGTTGCGTCGGCGGGTTGGCGCTACTTTATCGTTACCAAACCGGTACGAGAACGATAGGGTGGCTACGCGTGAGTCGCGCCGTTGGTAGAACCGCTCCACGTAATTGTCGTAGGCCGACACGGCCCGCACTGTCTGGGTGTAGAACACGTCTGCTACGTTCAGGCGCAGGGTACCTTTCCGTTCCCAGAGGTTTTTTTGTACGCCCGCCGTTAGCTGGCCATTCGGCTGGACGCGCAGGAAACCGTATTGCTCACCCGACTGGAAGCTGCCGTTCAGTTCGGCCGACCAGCCATTGCCAAGCGTGAATGTATGGTTACTGCTCAAATTGAAGGCCGGGCGCCCTTTATTCAGGGCCGTTCCGGCCAGATTGCCTACAAAATGGCTGTAATAAAACACGGCGTTGTTGTACATCTGCCACCATTTGGCGGGTTGAACGGGGGCCGTAATGGTCAAAGCGAAATAATCCTGCCGGTCGAGGTTTACGCTGGTCGACAGCACGGTCGAATCCGTTTCGGGCTGCACAACCCCAATCATGGGTAAGCTGGTGCGGCTATAACTCAGGCCCGTGCTGAAGGTGCCTTTAAATGTATGCGTTAACTCCAGATTGTAACTCGTTTCCGGGCGAAGGTTGGGATTGCCTGAACCAGACGTAGTTGGGTCGATAATAATGCGGAACGGGTTCAACTGTCCGTAGGAAGGCCGGTTGATTCGGCGGCTGAGGGTAAGGCTGAGGTCATGGTTTTTGCTCAGCGTCCGCTTAATGGCCGCACTCGGGAACAACTGCGCATACTGGCGGGTAAAACTGCTGTCGCCGACCGCCTGTCGTCCTTCGGCCATAGTTTGCTCGGCGCGGAGCCCAAGTTGGAGCGTTGTTTTGGCGAACGACCGGCTCCAGTTTCCATAGGCCGCCAGAATCGTTTCGTTGTAGCGGAACCGATTCGTGCGGGTAGGGTCAATGGTCGTAAGCGAACCTTCCGTTAACCGAAACACGACGTCATTATCCGAAGCGATGTGGCTGGCTTTAACCCCGGCTTCTAACCGGCTTCGGTTGGCGAGCGGACGGGTGTAATCGGCTTTGGCCGACATAATACTCAGGTCACCCTGCTGATCACCATTGAGCAGATTAGTCCGCTCCGACAGGCTGAAGGCCGTGCGAAGCTCCTGCAGGCGGCTGGTACGGTAGCGAGCATAGTCAATGTCGGCCGTTAATTCGGGACTGTTCGTCGAGTCCGCGAAATTGTGTTTGAAGTTCAGATTAACGGAGCCATTCGGAGAAACAAACGTGCGGTTGGTCTGGGCGTTGTATACGTCGGTTATCCGACCACTGGCGTCATACAGGGTCGTTTGATTCTGGCCGATCTGGCTGGGCGAGCGGTTCTCCAGGATGCTGCCAACGGCTCCCAGCACGGTTCGCTTCGAGAGAGTGTAATCAAAACCGGCCCGGGCCGAGTGCGACTGAAAGCTCATGACGCCCCGGTTAACCTGATCGCTGCTGCCGGTCAGCGTTTGTTGCCGATTCGGACCGACCGCGTAGAAGTCCCGGTGAATGTCGAGCAGGGCGAGGCCGTCGCGGTTGGCGTAGTTATACGAGCCGAACAGGTTGAGCCCCTTCTTCCGATTATTCAGCGTAATGCCGGCGGTGTATTTATCATACTGACTACGTCCGTAACTGGCCTGTAGAGTGCCGTTGGTGCCGAGCCGCTGGTCTTTGCGGAGGTTAATGGCGATGATACCGGCAGTGCCCTGGGCGTCATATTTCGCGGGTGGGTTCGTAATTAGCTCAATGCTTTTCAACTGGTCGGCGGGTAAGGCCCGGAGATAATCGGCCAGTTCGCTGCCCGTCATGGGCTGCCGTTTGCCGTCGATCAGGACCAGTACGTTTTGCCGACCCCGCAGCGCCAGGTTGTCGTTGTTGTCGACGGTAACGCCCGGCGAACGGGCCAGTACGTCGAGGGAGGTATTGCCCGCGGCCAGTGCACTGCCTTCTACGTTCACCACCGTGCGATCGGTCATCCGTTCGTACAAGGGTTTCTGAGCCACCACCTTCACTTCGTTGAGGGTTGTGTTCTGGTTCGGGCGGAGTACCAGGGCGGGCAGACGCTGCCCTTCGGTTGTGACCGTAACAGGAGCCGTTTTCGCCCGGGCAAACCCAACCTGCGAAGCGGCCACAAAGTAGCGTCCGGCAGGCGGAAGGGCGAACGAATACGTACCTTCCGCATCGGTAAATTCGGCCTTGACAACAACGGAATCACTCGCCCGGTTGAGCGTAACGGTGGCGAACTCAACGGCCAATCCGGACTCGGTCTGTACGCTGCCTTTTAACTGAGCGGGTGATTGAGCCCGGCTATCGGGGCTGACCGACAGCACATTGAGTGAGATAAAAAATGCCGAAAAGCCGTTCAGATAAAGCGCTGATTTCATAGGTAAATGGATAACTAAGCGGTTGATGAGACAAACGTATGATATATCATTTAACCAAAGACGGGGCTTCTGACTGAATTGCGCAAAAAGGAGGGTGAACGAACTATTTTGGGGATGAACGGTAGGATTCGGGGAGGTTTGGATATACTTGCAATCCTAAATTCGTTCTGTGCGGCCTATGCTGGATACCGTCATCTTTTACGTACTCGAAAAAACGATCAAACGCTACCGCCAGTTTGCCCAAAGCCATCTTGACCAGGCAGCTCTGGGAATCACCGTTGATCAGTGGCTCGTTCTGAACGTAATCCGGGAGTCGCCTGCGCTGGGTCAGACCGAAATCGCCGAGCGGGTATTCAAAGATCAGGCATCGGTGGCCCGTATTATCGATCTGTTGGTCAAAAAAGAATTACTTACGCAACGCGTTAGCCCCCACGACCGTCGGCGGATCGACCGAACCATCACCGATCAGGGACAGGCGTTGCTCGATTCAGCGGCCCCTATTGTCGCCGGGTACCGCAGCGCAGCCCTACAGGGATTATCGGAGCCCGCCATTGAACAACTGCGACAAACATTAGAGACGATCTACGCTAATTGTCAGGTTAGGGGCGACGAATAGGCAAAGGTACACTGCCTTAGTGGTTGAAACAGACTTGCTATCTATATACGTACTATTTTTAACCTCCTGAGGGACATGCATGAACAGTAAAAAATATCCTGATATTCTCATGAATAGTGTTACGTTGTATGCCCGACTCAGGACCATAGTCGTTAAATGGACCGAAGTAGCCATCTGGCTGTTGGCTGTTCAAGGCCTACTCAACCCGGGATTTGTTTCTGGCAATCGGCTCCTGTTTGTTCAACATATAGGCAAGTGGTAAGAGGCCATTAATCAGTAAGGGCCACGTTCCCACTGATCGCCACCGAGCCATCCATTCCGCTGATTCATGACTATTGTATAGCGCTTATTCAGCTTACCCGTAGCACCGTTCTTTTGCCAGATCCGCATTTCGGCCAACCAGCCTTGCGGTTCAATAGCACTTAAGGTAACTGGATGTATGGATTCGGACGTAGCGGAGCCCGATTTGCCAAGTAGCGGACAGCCGAAGTCGGGCGTTTGGACGGCTGCGCTTTACCGGGTAGGGGTACGCTGAAAACAAAGGGCAACAGGAGAACTTTGAAAGACATAGCAGTCAGCCTAGCGCTGCTTAGTTGACAGATAGTGACTACGTAGCGTACGCGCTGAAAAGTGCCCCTTCTATTTCTTTTCTCGGTATGAATGTACTCGGTACGAATATACTCGGTACCTACGGGGGCAGAAATACACTTCGTAGCGGTAAATGCTCGACTCAGCCAATAGAAGTGTGCGTTGAACCTTAAACAGTAGTTTGGTTGACCCGTAATGGGCAGGTTTGACCCTTAAATTCCACCGCTAACCGCAGTTTTTGAGCTTCACGTTAGCGGGTCATTACACACAAAACCTTTTTTATATGAAGACAAACTTACTCGTTGGGGTGCTATTCGGTCTGTTTCTAATGCTTGCCGGGCAAACCAGTGCGCAAAGTCTATCGCAGTCCGATTTAAAACGGCAAGTTGCCGATACCGAGCGGGCGTTTGCGAAAACCATGGCCGACCGGAATCACGCGGCATTCAGTACGTTCCTGTCCGAAGAGGCCGTTTTCTTTTCCGGCCCCAAACCCCTCCACGGAAAAAATGAGGTCGCGCAGTCATGGAAACCGTTTTACGAGTCGGCTGAAGCGCCGTTTTCGTGGGAGCCCGAGCAGGTAGAAGTGCTGGAATCGGGTAAACTCGCTCTGAGCACTGGCCCGGTCCGCGATGCAAAGGGTAAAATCGTCGGCACCTTTTCGTCTATCTGGCGGCTGGAAGCCCCCAATATTTGGCGGATTGTATTTGATAAAGGAAATCCTGTATGCGACCCGGCTAAATAGAACTGCCAATGTTCGTTACGTTTCAGTTTGTTGGGCGGATCGTCTACGAAGGGCAAACGGAAATCAGCTCAGATTCAGCTGGATACACAGGTTTGGCCGTTGCTGGCTATATTTACTGATAGATATGAACCGGCTCACCTTGGCAACGCTGAACGATCGTTGGATACGTATTATTGGTATTGGTGGACTGTGGCTGCTCAGCCTGCTCACCAGCGGTCTGCTGGACCCGCCATGGTCATCTGGCCAACTGATCCGAATGGCTATCCTGCTGGGGTCAATCACCATCACCTGGCACTTCATCCGATTCTTGATTCTGTTTTTTCGGCAGAAGTATTTCAATAGGCAGGATACGGTCAAGCGGTTGCTGCTCACGTTTCTGACGGGTAGTCTGGTCTCTTCGCTGATTATGCAGGGGACGCAGGTGCTTTGGTATTTTCTTCGCTACGGTTCGCTGGCCAATTTTCGGTCCGCCACCGCCAGTATTACCATCAACAACTATACGTTTTCGCTCAATCTGTACGGGTTCGATCTGTTGCAGTCGGCACTGGTCTTTATTTTCTTTCAGAGTATTTACGAAGTGCTGTTCTTTATTCAGCGCACACGGAAGTACCAGAAACGGCTGAAAGAAGCCGAACATGAGCAGGAAAAGCTGCGAACGGTTAGTCTGCAAAGTCAGCTCGATGCCCTTAAGCAGCAGGTTAATCCGCATTTTCTGTTCAACAGCCTGAACGTACTCGACTCGCTGATTGAAGACGACCCGGCGCAGGCCCGCGTATTTCTGGATGAGTTAAGCACCGTATACCGCTATCTGCTACGTTCCAACGATCAGCATCTGACCGATCTGGGTACCGAACTCGATTTTATTCACTCGTATTTTCACCTGCTCAAAACCCGACACGGCGACGGGTTGAGGCTGGCGATTGCGGTAGACGACCGGCTTCAGACGTATCAACTGCCTCCGCTGACGCTGCAACTGCTGGTCGAGAATGCGGTGAAGCACAACATCGTTCTACCTGAGCAGCCCCTGTGCATTGCCATCTCTACTAACGGACAGTCTCAGTTACAGGTCCGCAATAACCTGCAGCGCAAGACCGTACGGGTTGCGTCCAACGGCATTGGCCTGACCAATATTTTTGCTAAATACCGGATGCTGAACCAGCCTGCCCCCATCATTCGGGAAAGCGACGGGCAATTTGTGGTTACGTTGCCGCTCATTGTCGAGCGTCCCTGAGCCGCTGCGTACTGACCCGTTAAACTTTCAAAACGATACGTCCGTGGCCAGCGTCGGAGGCAGCCGGGTCAGAGTAAATATTTATTGTGCTTTACGGCGAATCAATATGATTTAGATCAGTATAAATCGGCTTTTTCAGGTTTTGATAGTATGCTGAAATCTTTACGTACCACCGGTCTGGCAGTCGCTCTTGGCGCAGGAGCGCTGTCGTCGTTTATTGGCTCGAACCCAATCCAACAAATTCGGCTGCAACAGCATTTTTTTGCGGCTGATACTCTTCCTAGGGTTAAACTACCCGAAAATGCCAATCCCGACGATCCCGATTGGAAAGGCATTGATCTGGAGCCTAAAGCGCCTGTGCAGCCCCTGTCGCCAGCGGAGGAAGCCAAGCAATTTCTGCTGCCGCCAGGCTACAAAATCGAGCCCATTCTGACCGAGCCCGCGATCCAGCAGCCAGCCGCTATCTCCTTCGATGGAAACGGCCGGATGTACGTGCTGGAACTGAGGACCTACATGCTGGACGCCGATTCGAAAAACGAGTTGATGCCAACCAGCCGGATTTCACGCTGGGAGGATAAAAACAACGACGGCGTCTACGAAACCGGAACGACCTTTGTCGATAACCTGGTTTTTCCGCGCTTTGTGCTGCCTTACGGTAAAGATTGCATCCTGACGATGGAGTCGGATGCCGACAACGTCTATAAATACACCGACACCAATGGCGACGGTAAGGCCGATAAAAAAGAGTTTTTTACCAATAAATACGGTCGGTCGGGCAATGTAGAGCACCAGCAGGCATTCATGTACTGGGGTATGGACAACTGGCTGTACAGCACCGTCAATGCGTTCCGGGTTCGGGAAACGCCCAATGGGGTCATTCGGGAAAAAACCGGCTTTAACCGGGCGCAGTGGGGCGTTACTCACGACGATAACGGGAAATTATGGTTCCAGGGTGGAGCCAGCGGCTTGCCATCGTATTTCCAGTTTCCGATTCACTACGGCAATTTTGACGTACCGAACGAGTTTGCGCAGGGCTTCGACGTACCGTGGGGTGCTGCCGTCAAACTCGCCGATATGCAAGGCGGGATGGATGAAGTTCGCCAACCCGATGGGTCCCTCAAACGCGTAACCGGTTCCGCTGGGAACGACGTGTACCGGGGAGATCGCTTACCCGCCGAACTGAAAGGTCAGTATTTTTACGGTGAGCCCGTAGCTCGCATTGTTCGTCAGATCAACCCCGTTGTAACCGAAGGACTCACGACACTGCATAACGTCTACCAGGATAAGCAGTCGGAGTTTCTGCGCTCGACCGATCCGCTGTTCCGACCCGTCGACATGACGACGGCTCCTGATGGTACCCTGTACATCACCGATATGTACCACGGCATCATTCAGGAAGGACAGTGGACACAAAAAGGAACGTACCTGCGGACCAAAATCGAACAGTATCAGTTAGATAAGGTCGTGGGGTTGGGCCGCATCTGGCGCATTACCTACGAAGGTAAGGAACGGAATAAAGTTCGGCCAACGATGTACAGCGATAAAGCAGCCGCTTTGGTAAAGCAGCTGGAACATCCCAACGGCTGGTGGCGCGATGCGGCTCAGCAAGTGCTGGTGCAGCGTAAAGATCTATCGGTAGTACCGCAACTGACCGCTATGGCGCTCACCAATCAAAATCCACTAGCCCGCACGCACGCCCTGTGGACGCTCGAAGGGCTGGGCGCTTTGAAAGCGGATGTCGTACAGAAGCTGTTGAAGGATGGCAATCCCCGTATCCGCATACAGGCTCTTCGGGCGGGCGAAACGCTCTACAAAACCGGCGACAAAACGCTGGAGGCAGACTTCAGTCGTGCATTAGCTGATTCGGATACGGACGTACAGATTCAGGCTATGCTTTCGGCTAAATTTTTGAAACTGCCCGATATGGAAACGGGTATCAAATCGGCGATGGCCAGCAACAAGGCTGCGGGCGTTAAGCTGGTTGGCGAACAGATTCTGACCCCTCCTAAGCCCCGTAACATGGGACCATTCGGCGCTCCTGAACTGGCGGCTAATCAGAAAGCGATGATTGAGCGTGGCGCGTTAATTTATAATGAGTTATGCTCACAGTGTCACGGTAATAACGGTATGGGTACGCCGGCGGGCGATGGTCGGCTGCTGGCGCCTGCCCTGGCAGGGTCGCAGCACATCCAGTCGCACCCCGAGTATGCCATTCGTGTCATTCTGCACGGGCTGGAAGGCTCAATCGAAGGAAAGACGTACGCCGGTGGCCTGATGGCCAGCATGAAAGAACAGTCCGATGAGTGGGTAGCCGATGTGCTGTCTTACATCCGGAATGGATTGTCGAACGACGCATCGCTGGTTTCGGCGCAGCAGGTGGCAAAAATCCGCGAGAAAACGGCTAGCCAGAAAGGACCGTATCAATACGCCCAACTGGCTAAGTTAACGCCGTTTGAGTTACAGCCGCAAACCCTGAAGGTAACGGCCAGCCACACCAGCTCCACCCGTATCGGTGGCAACGCGTCTCCGGCGAGCGCCTTTACCTACGAAGGCTGGTCAACCGGTGGCCGACAGGAAAAAGGCATGTGGTACCAGATTGAGTTTCCGCAGGAGGTGAAAGTGGCCGAGCTGCATTTTACCGCTCCGCAAACGATCAGGCCCGGCTGGCGACGTGATCCGAACGCGCCCAATGTACTCCCACCTTATATTCAGGCCTATCCGCGTGCCTACACCATTGAAGTGTCGCCGGATGGACAGCACTGGCAGGAGGTGATGGCCGACGTAAAAGGGAGCGAGGGTGACAACGTCGTCTCGGTCAATGCGCCTAAATCGCGGTTTATGAAGATACGGCTGAACGAAAGCTTAGCCGGCGGCAACGACGCTATACCCTGGTCGATGCGGCAGTTGAAAGTGTTCGCTCAGAATTAATCGCGTCATTGGTACGTAGCTAGTCACTTGAAGGCTAGCTACATACCAACGCCAATACTTACTCCCTAACAACTATAAACATGAAAGACCAACAAACCCGCCGTCAATTTCTGGGCGCATCGGCCGTGATGGCAGCCACTGCGATAGCCGGTACGAACAAGCTGTTTGGCGCCCCCGCCATTATCCGGAACCTGAACAAACCTAACTCGCTGATCAACGGTGTGCAGATTGGCGTTATTACGTATTCGTTCCGCGATATGCCCGACCAGAGTGCCGAAGCGACTTTGCAATACGTCCTGGATAGCGGCATTAGTGCCATTGAGTTGATGGGCGGCCCCGCCGAATCGTTCGCGGGGGCACCGAAAAACACCGTCGATATGCGGTCGCTGTTCCCGCTGATGCGGAAGCGACGCGAGAACCAGACGCTTACTGAAGACGAACAGAAAACGCTGGCCGAAGCCGATGCACAGATGAAAGCCTACCGGGCTGAGGTGGCCAAATGGCGGCTCTCGGCACCCATGGCCAAGTTTGAGCAGGTGCGCAAGATGTATAACCAGGCGGGCGTAACGATCTACGGATTTAAGCCCGATGCGTTTGGTATGCAGAACACCGACGCTGATATTGATTACGGAATGCGGGCTGCCAAAATCTTAGGAGCCAATCAAGTTACGCTCGAACACCCCGCCAACGATGCACATACGCTCAAGCTCGGGCAAATGGCACAGAAACATGGGTTGCGTGTGGGCTATCACGGCCATGAGCAGCAGACACCTACCTTCTGGGATACGGCGCTGGCACAGTCACCGGGTAACGCGATGAATTTCGATTTAGGACACTATGTAGCCGCTGGCCAGCCCGATCCGCTGGGCTTGATTCGGCAAAAACACACGCGCATTGCCAGTATGCACATCAAAGACCGCCAGACACCGGCTCACGGCAAGGGTAACCTCCCATGGGGGCAGGGCGATACGCCGTTAACCGACGTCCTTAATCTGATGCGGGAGCAGAAATATACCTTCCCGGCCACGGTTGAACTGGAGTATCAGATTCCGCAGGGTTCAAACGCCGTTGCCGAAGTCAAGAAGTGCGTAGACATGTGCCGTAAGGTATTGGCCTAGCGTCAGCAAAAGTCAGTAAAAAGAGCCCGGATGGACACATACATTCCATCCGGGCTCTTTTTTGCGTTGTATCGACTTTCGATCAGGCCAGGTTCCGTTTCTGCAGTTGGCTGTTGATCGCTTTACGCTTTTTGCTATACTCTTCCAGAGCCGGAATCATGGCCCAGCTGGTAATGGCTACTAAATAGGATTCAAGCACAAAAGCCATACTCACAACCAGCACCAGCAGTGATAGCATAAAGACTCCTAGTTGCCGGTTTTTGGTCCGCTTAACCAGGAGTTGATCATCGGACAGTTGTTCTAAAGTAAGTTGATCGTAGGAGCAGGAAGCGAGTAGTGACGTCATAGCTTAGTTGGTTTATCAT
This sequence comes from Spirosoma knui, assembly GCF_054780635.1. Taxonomy (NCBI): domain Bacteria; kingdom Pseudomonadati; phylum Bacteroidota; class Cytophagia; order Cytophagales; family Cytophagaceae; genus Spirosoma; species Spirosoma knui. The sequence goes on from NZ_BAAGVY010000001.1 coordinate 530,658, forward strand.
CAAAGCTAGCGATCCCCCGAACATCTCAGGGAATAAACGGATAAAAGGGGTATACAGCGGTTAACTGGCGAGGTTCTGCGCCTGAGTTCTATTGCCTGAATTGAAACTATTTTGCAAATCGAACTCGTCTACTGGGGAGCAGAAACAAATTTAACATCAAATTTTCCAGAAGCACGACGACCTTTTAGAGAGACGGCGTACTCCGTTCCTTTCTGATTCAGTAAATGGGTAGAGCCAGCCTTAGCGGTTTTAATGGGTTTATCGAACAATAGCTCAGAAGAAGATTTTAGCGTCGCTTCTAAGTGGCCACTGGGTTCGCTAAATTGATAGGCCAGGTAGATGTTGTTACTCGGTACGTGGAGCGTAAATACCTGTTTACCCGTCAGCTCGTTAAAATCCGCTTGCGTACGTTGCGGTGTAGAAGTGCCCTGCCAATTTTTGGTATAAGAACACGAGCTAAAAAGAACGGTAATAAGTAGGTAAGGAATAAACCGGTTCATCATAGTGGCATTTAGCGTTGATCAAACAGTACGTCTGTTTTTAGACAGTAGATGAATATCTGCTTGTAATGGTTGCATGGTGATCAGATGAACTACTTTTTGGTGCCGCTTCATGGGCGGCTTTTCCCGTTTCAACGAATCCGTTATTGAGCAGGGGCAGGTGACCCGACAACTTTGTGCCGTAAACAACAAAAACGCGACGACGTATCGTCCTTGTTTAGACGCATGAAAAAGTTCTGGTTGGGCACGCCTGTATTCGCGCTGCTGTTTGTTGCTACGTTCAGTGTAAGCTGCAAAAAAGAAGCAGACGTAGTGCCTGGTGGCTATATCATATCCGAAGCAGTAGGAAAATGGATGTATGGCTCCTTTGCCATGGCCGACTTCTGGTCGTATAATGGTACGTATCAGGGAAAACCGTTCGAGTTGGCCGTTGTCTTTAATTTTAAGGCGAACGGTACGTATGAAAAGTACTTCGTAGCCTCTACCCGCGATTATTCGAACTGTAAAACAGAGACCTTCTCCTACGAAAAAGGTCGGGTAGATTTCAACGAAGCCGAAGGTTCGTTCACCACCACACCCACCGAAGGAAGCTACCGGGGCTTCTATTCGTGCTTTCCGCGCAATAATATCGATCGGAAGATGAACCGGTCGGAGCTTACCGCGCAGACGTATTACTACGAAGTCACGACCGGCAGCAATGGCAAGCCGAACCTGATTGTGCGGTTCCAGAAGGGCGATACCAATGTTAGTACGTTCCTGCCAACGGCCTGGTAAGCGTAACATCAACAGTTCACAAACGCGAAAGATTTCGAACTCTGTCCTGGTTAAACCGACCAGGCTAGCGAACGAAGTTTTTCGCGTTTAGCTCTAGTATGAGACTGACTGCATGAGGGGTGTTTTTCTGAGCGAAACATGTTGGGGTAGTAACTGCATACGCGTAACTTACTGCCTACTAGGGAGATACGTACTGAATTGTCACCCGAGCCAACTTCCTAAGCGCTGAACTATGTCTACCTCAAGACGCCAATTCCTGACCCAATCGACCCGCCTGGCTGCGGGCGTTGGCCTGACCCACGCCGTTCCGGTGGTGCGGGCGGAAACCTCTACAAGCGCGGCCGATACCGTCAATGTCGCGTTGATTGGCTGCAACAGCATGGGCTGGGCCGACTTAACCTCCATGCTCAAAACCCCCGGCGTTCGCTGCCTGGCCTTATGCGACGTAGATAGCAACGTTTTGAACCGACGAGCCGCTGAACTGGAGAAGTCGACCGGACAAAAGCCGCTGCTGTACGCCGACTTCCGCAAACTGCTCGAAAACAAAGATATCAACGCGGTGATCGTCGGTACGCCCGACCACTGGCATTGCCTGCCCGCGGTGATGGCGTGTCAGGCTGGTAAAGACGTGTACGTCGAAAAGCCCCTGGCCAACAGCATCGAAGAGTGTAACCTGATCGTAGAGGCCGCCCGGAGATACAAGCGGGTGGTGCAGGTCGGGCAGTGGCAACGGAGCGGCAAACACTGGACCGAAGCGCTTGACTACGTCCGGTCAGGAAAGTTGGGGACTATTCGGTCGGCGAAAGCGTGGGCGTTTATGCCCTACGGCAAAACGTTTCCCGTGGTGGCCGATGAGCCGGTACCCGCCGGTGTCGACTACGAGATGTGGCTGGGACCGGCACCCCACCGGCCGTTTAACCGCAATCGCTTCCACGGCAGTTTTCGGTACTTCTGGGACTATGCCGGTGGACTGATGACCGACTGGGGGGCTCACATGATCGACATGGTGCTGGCGGGTATGCAGGTCAATGCCCCTAAATCCGTTCTGGTGATGGGCGGTAAATTTGGCTTCCCCGATCATGCCAGCGAAACTCCGGATACCATGCAGGCGGTGTATGATTTCGGTAATTTTAGCTTACTTTGGGAGCAATCGCTGGGAACATGCCGTGGACCTTACGACCGTGAACATGGTGTGGCGTTCATCGGGAACCTGGGTACGATGGTTATTGACCGGAGCAAGTGGGAGGTGCTGCCCGAAGTAGAAGGAGGGAAGTACATGACACCCGCTATGCCCGTTCAACGTAACGACGGCCGTGATCTGGATAACCACACGCGCAACTTTATCGAGTGTATACGCAGTCGCCAGCAACCCAATTGCCCGACCGAAATTGGTCGCGACGTGGCCGTTTGTGCCCAGTTGGGGAACATGGCCTATCGGCTGGGCCGTAAGCTGCACTGGAATACGGCAACCAGCACCGTAACCGATGATGCGCAGGCCAACGCGCTGGTTAAGGCGCATTACCACAACCCCTGGCGTTTACCGACCGTCTAGCCAGGTTTACACAAATTGCCGAATCTATAATATGGCCAAGGTATTGATACAATTTGCCCATCCGGCACTAGAAAAATCACGCGTTAACCGACTATTGCTCGAAGCTGTCAGTGATCTGCCGTTCGTTACAGTCAATGACCTCTACGAACAGTATCCCGATTTTGACATTGACATTGATCGGGAACAGGCGCTGCTGCTTGAGCACGAATACGTTCTGCTACACCATCCGTTTTACTGGTATAGCGCCCCCGCTATCATTAAGCAGTGGGAAGACTTAACGCTGGAACACGGCTGGGCCTATGGGCGACAGGGTAATGCGTTGGCGGGTAAGAAATTGATGAATGTTATTTCGGCGGGCGGACGGCAGGAGGCTTACACGAAATCGGGCTACAATGGCTTGACGATTCGGCAGTTTCTGGTCCCGTTTGAGCAGACGGCTACTCTGTGCAAGATGACATACCTGCCGCCTTTTGCTGTGCATGGTACACACCGAATTACCGAAGAAGGTATCAAAACGGCTACTCGGCAGTATCGGACGTTGCTCCAACGCCTGACGGCCAGCGAGATTGACCCTGAATACGCCCGTCAGTTTGATTACATCAATGATCTGTTAACCGAAACGCCAACGTTATGAGTGAATCTGTATTGATACAAGCCCTGGTATATCTGGCCGCTGGTGTCGTTTTTGTGCCTATTGCCAAACGATTAGGCTTAGGCTCCGTACTGGGTTATCTGATTGCGGGTATGGTGATTGGGCCAGCCGCCCTGGGGTTAGTCGGTGAAGAAGGGCAGGATGTGATGCACGTAGCGGAGTTTGGCGTTGTGATCATGCTCTTCCTGATCGGACTTGAACTGGAGCCCGATCTGCTCTGGAAACTGCGGGTGCCCATCGTCGGTCTGGGTGGTTTACAGGTGCTGCTGACCATGCTGGTACTGGGTGGCCTGGCCATGCTGGCCGGTTTACCGTGGCAGGCCGCTTTAGCCGTTGGGATGATCCTCACCATGTCGTCGACGGCCATTGTGCTGCAAACCATGGAGGAGAAGGGGTTGATGCAAACCGCTTCCGGGCAGAGTACATTTTCGGTGCTATTATTTCAGGATGTTGCTGTCATTCCCATCCTGGCCGTTTTGCCCCTGCTGGCTACGTATCCGGTAGCTGCCACGGGGGAAGCCAGTGGACATCAGACCTGGCTGGCCGATTTGCCGGGCTGGCTGCATACGCTGGCTGTGCTGGGAGCGGTGGAGGTAGTTGTCCTGCTGGGTCGATTCATCATGCGGCCGGTATTCCATGCTATTGCCCGTACGGGTATGCGGGAGGTGTTTATCGCGTCGGCGCTGCTGTTGGTTGGCGGGGTCGCGCTGCTGATGGAATCCGTAGGGCTCAGCCCGGCCCTGGGGGCTTTCGTGGCGGGCGTCGTGCTGGCGAACAGCGAATACAAGCATGAACTGGAAAGCGATATTGATCCGTTCCGTGGGCTGTTGCTGGGTTTGTTTTTTATCTCCGTCGGCGCGTCGATCGATTTTGCCCTCATTGCCGATTATCCGTTGCTGGTAATAGGCCTCGTTGTGGGCGTAATGGCGTTGAAGGCGCTGGTACTGGCGGGGTTAGGCAAGCGGTTTAAACTCAGCACGGATCAGAACGTAACGTTTGCCCTGGCGCTTTCGCAGATTGGCGAATTTGCATTTGTACTGCTGTCGTTTACCTTACAAAACGGCGTACTCGATGCGCGGACGGCAGGCTTATTAACCGCCGTTGTGGCTATCAGCATGGCTCTGACTCCTTTTGTCTTCTTGCTGAACGAGCGTCTCCTGCTGCCCCGAATTGGTACCCGTCCTGAGTCGGCGAAAGCGTCGGATCCCATCGAAGAGAAAAATCCGGTAATCATTGCGGGCTTCGACCGGTTCGGCAATATCGTCGGGCGATTTCTGCGGGCGAGCGGCATTCACACGACGGTACTCGACTTCGATTCCGACCGGGTGGATGTGCTGCGGAAAATTGGTATAAAAGTGTATTACGGCGATGCCTCCCGGTACGATCTGCTCAAATCGGCGGGGGCCGAAGAGGCAAAGCTGATCGTTATTGCGCTGGACTCGCCCGAAAAATCGCTGGCGCTGGTCGAAACGATCAAGAAACATTTTCCGCATCTGAAAATATTGGCTCGGGCGCAGGACCGCGACGATGCGTATGAGTTCATGGATGCAGGAATTGACCATATCTACCGGGAAACGTTAGATGCTTCCTTACGGACTGGGGTGGATGCGATGCGGCTCCTCGGTTTTCGGGCGTACCATGCCGAACGGTCAGCCCGGCTTTTCCGCCGACACGATGAGGAAGCGCTCGTTGAACTCAGTGCCGTGCGCCACAACCAGAAACAGTACTTCAGCACCGCCCGCCGACGGATTCATGAGTTAGAGCAGCTCATCAGCTCCGACGAAACGGACCGCTGGCTGCGTGAAGTAGAAGAAGGTTGGGATGCCGATTCACTTCGCAAAGAAGCGAACCAGCCCGCTGAGTAGGAGGAATGAGCTTCGGCTGGCCATGATTACCCTATGATTCACCGAATATACCTAGTGAGTAATACATTGTCTTAACCGGTTTAGGAGCTGAAGCAGCCGATCTCATCGAGAAAAACAAAAGAAGTCCTCAACGATCGCTGAAGACTTCTTTTTTCATACACGCGGCTAAGCGTGGTGACTGACTCTGTTTGTCGTTTACTGCTTGATAATCTTCTTGGTGACTCGCTGGCCCTGCACCATGCCGCGGACAAAGTAGACCCCGCCCGGTAAATTAGAGACCACGAACCGGGTCGAGTTGAAGCCGGGTTTGGCATTCAGGGCGCTATTCTGTTTTACGTTCCCCTGGTTGTCGAGCAGTTCGAGTTGCAGGCCAGCCTGTTCGGTCGCACTAAAATACTTGACCTCGATCAGATCGGTTGCCGGGTTTGGATACGCCTGCACCGACAGGGTGGCAATGTCCTCATTAACACCCGTTGGAGCCAGTCCTAATTGAGATTGCTTCTGTTTCAGAACTTCATCCAGTTTGATTACTCCGCTCAACTGCTCCAGCGGGTGGGCCGATGTGGATGCCCGCTGGCCGGAACGGGTGTAAAAACTGCTCCGGATGTTCAGGGCCATTTTCGACTCGGCGAACTGCACAAACTCGTCGTCGATGTTTAATACCTGAACTTGTTCGGGACTACCGCCCTTGCCTTTGAACGTAAACAACGCAACCGGCTCTCCACTGACAAACGAACCATAATTCGTTTCCTGTGGGGTTTTGCCAATGATGTAATACGCCCAGTTCGACGCATCTGCCGACGCGAAACTTTCGGGAGCCGCCAGCTTGTACGGAACTTTGTCCCAGCTTCCCCGAACATCGCCCACGCTCGTCAGGACGAAGTCTTTGGGTACTTTCAGGGAAAACTGGGCGGTGGCTCCCAGGTCTTCCGATTCCGGATTGTTCGCGTTTGGCGTGTTGTAGTTCGGAATTACCCAGGCAGTATACAATTGGGTCGTCGGCTCATAGGAAACCATGTACCGAACGTCGCTGGAGGAGATCATGACCTGGCTTTGCGACCAGACTGGAGCAAGACTAATCCAGATGAGCAGAAGTAAGCTGATACGTTTCATAACTATTCTTGATCAAAGACGTGATTTAGTTTTTTTGATGACAAATGGAACGCATTTGTCAGGTGCACAGCAGTTGCCTTCTTCGACAATGATCGGGCAGCAGCCGGTCAGTGGGCAGCTTCCATCGGTTGATGTTACCGAGTACGTACCGACCTGTGTAATCAGGATCGAATTTCCCGTTGCGTACGCACTGCCGTTACGAAACCACTGTACGCCCTGGTAACGATCGGGAACGGTAACAATGAATTCGTCGCCCGTACACAGCTGTATGGGTACCGTCGCGCAGGAGGATGCTTCGTTGTTGGATGCGATAGGATCCTGACTACCGGTAGCCGTTACACTAGCAGTATTGATCAGAACACCCTGCGCCTGTATCTGTACAGTCAGGACCAACGTAACGATTTCACTCGCCGACAAACTACCGACCGTCCACACGCCCGTTGTTGTATTGTAGCTGCCTTTAGACGGAGTAGGGGTTCCCTGCAACAGGGCCGACCCGTTGCGGGCGAGCGTATCCAGCACGGTTACGCCGATCGCGCTGCCGGGTCCCAGGTTCTGTACCGTAATGGTAAAGCTTACGCTGGTTCCGACTGTCGCTATGGACTGGCTTACCTGTTTGGTAATGAGCAGGTCGGCGGGTTGGTTGGCAGCTGGTTGCACCGTCAGGCTGATGGGAGCCGACGAACAGGACGTTGGTTGCAGGTTATCGCATACCGTATACGTGAACGAAATCGGCCCAGTAAAACCCGCTGCCGGAGTATACGTTACAGTACCATCCGGATTGACGGTGGCTGTACCGGCGTTAGGAGCACTGACCGTTACCGTTACGCTGGTGTTGCTAACGGGCTGACCGTTGCGGGTGTCGTTGGCCAGTACCGGAATCGTTGTGGGTATACCCGCCGTCAGGATTTGATTATCCGGACTAGCTTGTAGCGACGCGTTAACCGTCAGGCTGACAACGGCTGATGCGCACTGAGCGGGTTGGGCGATATCACAAATTGTATAGGTAAAACTAACGGGTCCTGAAAAGCCCGGTGCGGGGGTATAATTGATGCTGCCATTGGCAACAACGGTAGCCGTACCACTGGCGGGCGCTGAACTCACACTGACCGTTACGTTGGTGGTGCTGGCGGGGAGTCCATTGCGGGTGTCGTTGTCCAGCACCGAGACGTTCACTAAAGTACCGGCATTGGTGGTTACCTGATCGGCTGTAGCAACCAACACCACGGCTGCTGCATTCACCGTCAGACTAACGGGTGCCGACGCGCACTGAGCGGGTTGGGCAATATCGCAGATGGTATATGTAAAGCTAACAGGACCCGAAAACCCGGTGGCTGGCGTGAAGCTGATGCTGCCATCGCCATTCACCGTCGCTGTGCCGCTGGCTGGCGGAGTACTCACGCTCACCGTAACGTTGGCACTACTGGCGGGCTGACCGTTGCGGGTATCGTTGGATAGTACCAAAAGAGTCAGGGGCGTGTTCGCGTTGGTGGTTGCCTGGTCGGCCGTGGCGACCAGGGTCACCGCGATTGGATTGATCGTCAGGTTGATGGATGACGATGAACACAGGCTGGGCTGAGCCACGTCGCAGATGGTATACGTAAAGCTAACAGGACCCGAAAAACCCGCGGCTGGTACGTAGCTGATCGTTCCATCCGGATTGACTGTTGCCGTGCCGGAATTGGGCGTGCTGACGGTAACCGTTACACTGGTTGTGCTGACGGGCTGACCATTGCGGGTATCGTTGGCCAGTGCCGGAATCGTTGTGGATACACCCGCCGTGAGGGTCAGGTTGTCCGGGTTAGCCTGTAAGGCTGAGCATTGCGCGGCAGGTCCGGTAACTGTGCGGAACTGCTCCAGCGGATTCTGGTTACCACCCGTCGGCTGCCCGGAAACCGAGTAAAAACTGTTCGCTACGTTTAGCGAAAACCGCAGATCGGCCTGCGAAATGAAACTGTTTCCCGGCTCCAGCGGACTAATAGGGCCAAAGCAGCCGTTGCCCCGAAAGGTAAACAGAGCCACCGGAGTGCCGCTGACAAAAGGACCATAGTTCGTTTCAGAAGGCGACTTCCCGATTACGTAGTAATTTAACGTTGGGTCCAGTCCTGAACCGGTCCAGTCTTGCCCTGGGTTGCCAGGTCCCAGGCGAAGGGGCGCTTTTTCCCACGTTCCCCGCACATCGGCGATTTCGGTGATCGAAAAGGAAGCTGGCACTTTCAGGGTGAACTGAGCCGTGCCGCCCCGTTCATTAGGACCCGTATTGTTTGTATTGGGGGTATTATACTGCGGCACAACCCAGGCTGTATACTGGTCCGTGGCCTGATCATACGTGACCTGGTAATCCACTACGTTGGTTGACTGCTGTGCGTAACCTATCCTGATGGTCAGGAACAGGAGGCTCCAAATGAGTACGCTTACATATCGGTTCATAATATTACTTGTTTTCAACGTTCATCGGTACGAAGGGGAGGAGCCGACGAAAGGCCGACTCCTCTGGATGGATTAAGGCAGTTGCTCGCGAATCGTGAAGAACGGTAGCCGGAAGCTGTTGCCAGGGTGATTCTTGACGACGTTCTGATAGATGTACTCAACATCATTGCCCGTACCCTGGAAGATGACTTGCCCATCCAGGTTCACATCTTCGGTAGAGTAGCCCCGCAGCTTGTAAAAAGGCGTCTTCAGCGTGTTGCCTGATGCGTTGATGATCCGTAGGTACGCCTGGTTGACATCGTTGTTCGAGCCTTGGTAGATGATCAGGTTGCGGGGTGTCGTGACGTTGTTGTCTGGCAGGACATTGCCCGCCCACATAGCTACACCCTGCTGCACGATGACCTGCGCCTGGTTAGGGACAACTTCCGTATAACTGGTTGTGCCCGAGTAGGTGAAGGTAGGCGTATTGCTGCTGCGGAAGTCAATCGTAGCCGCGATAGGTGACAAGGGGACGGGTGTCTGGCTCATCACACCCAGGTGATTGCGGTGGCGAACCGCTACGTAATAGTTGCCCGTCAGTGCCTGCGCAAACGTTAGGGACGATACACCGTCGACCTCAACAATGTCGCCATCGCGCTGGAGCAGAGCCGCCCGGCTGTCGACAATGATGGCGGGGTTAGCCGCTGAACGTAGTTCCACAAAGACCCAGTCCACAATAGCGTCAGTACCCGTGACGGCCGTCATCGTAGAGGCCATGCTCGCGACGGGGGTAATCGGATTGAGCAGCGCGTAGGGCTGACTGGCCGGTATCAGACCCAATTCTCGGAGGTTATCACGCATTAGATTTCCGCTGGTTACGCCAAACAGTGCTCCTTGTAAATACACTTTCGGCGACAGCCTGACAATCGGAGCCGGGTTCACATTGATCGTGGTCACCGTTGTCTGGTTGTTGGCGGGTGTAAGGTCACCTACTGGTACAACCGTAGCTACGGTAAATGTCTGGGGCTGACCCACCGTTGGTAAACCGGCAATAATCGGAACGGCTAGGGTTTCGCTGCTGACGGGAGTCAGCGATACCGATTTAACGCAGGTAACCTGCTGTCCGCTTACGGTACAGGTAAATCCGTTGGAGGTGATGAAGCCCGGCGCTACCGTTACGTTCGCCGGAAGCGTTAACGTAACCGATACAGGACCCGCGAAAATACCCGTACCCACATTACTTACCGAGATCGGCAGGCTGCTGACCAGGGTAGCCGTCAGGCTTTGTACGGGCTGGCTGATGCCAACCGCCAGATCGACGGCCCCGTTGGGTGGGAATGTGGTGATGTACGCAGTAGCTACAGCGCAGGCCGTTGGCGTACCGTTGTCACAGACCTGATACACGAAGAAATCAGTTCCGGTGAAACCGGCTTCGGGCGTATACGTAAAGACTCCATTCGGGGTCAGCGTTACGTTACCATTGGTGGGAGCAACCGTCAGTGATAGGCTAACCGTCTGGGTGTTGCCTTCCAGGTCCTGGTCGTTGGTCAGGACGTTGCCACTCACCGGTACATTCGTGAATGTGCTGAACGCGTCGTCGAAGGCATACGTCTGGTTCACGGTCGGATTGGGTCGTACGGTTACGGTCACGGTTGCCTGATCGCAAAGAATTGGGTTGCCGTTATCACAGACCTGATACACGAATGAATCGACGCCGGTAAAGCTATTCACGGGTGTATACGTAATGGTACCATCGGGGTTGACGGAAATATTGCCATTCACGGGTGGAGTAACCAGAATCGGCTGCCCCAGTGGCTGGCCATCCGGATCGCTGTCGTTAGCTTTTACGGCAATCGTTACCGCGGTGTTGGGCGTTGTAACGGCTCTGTCGTTCTGAGCGATCGGTGCATCGTTGGTATTGGGTGCATTGTCGCGTACTTCAATCGTAACCAGCGCCGTGGTGCATTCAGTGGCTGTGTTGCATACCAGGTATACAAAACTGTCGCTGCCGGTGAAGTTTGCGTTCGGCGTATAGGTATAGCTGCCCGTGGCGGTGATCAATACCGTACCATTGGCAGGGCCAACCACTGGCGTGGTGTTTGCACCGAGCTGAAGCCCGGCTGATTCCTGATCGTTGGTCAGGACATTGCCGGTGATGCCCGCGTTTCTGAACGTTTGGGCAAAGTCATTCTGCGGTAAGGGCCGACTGGGTAAAACATTAACAGTAACCGTATTGGTCGAACACTGACCCGGCTGATCAACGTCGCAGGTGGTATAGCTAAACGAGGTGACGCCGAAGAACGCATATACAGGTGTGACGGTAATGGTACCGTTCGGGTTTACTACGGCGGTACCATTCGCGGGCTGGCTGGCCAAACTGACCGTTACGTTGGTGATGCTGGCAGGGAGTCCGTTGCGGGTGTCGTTGGCCAGTACCGAAACACTGATGGGGGTACCCGACGGAGTCGTTACCAGATCGGGGCTGGTCGCAATCACGGCGCTAACGGTCAGGCTCACCGGAATTGAGGAGCACCGGCCCGGCTGGGCAATGTCGCAGATCGTATACGTAAAGCTAACGGGGCCTGAATAACCCGCGGCCGGATTAAAGGTGATTGTACCATCCGCATTTGCGGTGGCAGTACCATTGGCGGGCGGTGAACTGACGCTGACCGTTACGTTGGTGGCGCTGGCGGGGAGTCCGTTGCGCGTATCATTAGCCAGTACCGAAAGGTTCAGGGACGTATTGGCATTGGTTGTTGCCAGATCCGTTGTGGCAACAATCACGGCATTAACCGTCAGACTAACCGTTGCCGATGAGCAGATTGTGGTCTGGCTGGGGGCGCAGATTCTGTAAGTGAACGTAACCGGTCCCGAATAGCCTGCTTCCGGCGTGTAGGTAATGGTTCCATCCGCATTGGTTGCGACCGCCCCGATGGTGGGGGCCGTCTCAATATTGACGGTTACACTGGTATTGCTTACCGGTATCCCGTTGCGGGTATCGTTGGCCAGCACCGATAGACTAACGGGTATTCCCGCCGTTAGGGTCTGGCTGTCGGGGTTGGCCTGAAGCACCGCACACTGAGCGGCCGGACCAAACACGGTACGGAACTGTTCGAGTGGTGCCTGGTTACCACCTGCGGGCTGACCCGAGCGGGAATAGAAGCTGTTGGCTACGTTAAACGATAAAACGTCGTCGGCAATGTCAATAAATGGGTCCTCGGGGTAAAGCGGAGTAATCTCGCCAAAGCAGCCATTGCCCGTAAAAGCAAAGAGCGGTACGCGGACGCCGGGCGTAAACCGGCCGTAGTTCACCTCATTGGGAGCTTTCCCGATGACATAATAGTTGACATTAGTGGGCAGGTTTGTGTTACTCCAGTCCTGCCCTGGATTGCCGGGGCCCAGCCGAATGGGGTTTTTCTCCCAACTGCCGGTCAGGTCCTGTACACTGGTGATGGAGAATGAAGCAGGAACCCTGATCGTGAATTGGGCGGTGCCCCCGAGTTCATCGAGGCCGGGGTTATTGGCATTTGGTGTTGCGTAGTTCGGAACGACCCAGGCAATGTATCGCCCGGTGGGAACATCGTACGTGAGTTGATAGTCGACTGTGTTTGATGACTGCTGAGCCAGTAGGAGACGGCCTCCGAGCAGAAGGCACCCCCAAAGCAAACACGTAAAGAACTGCTTCATAACTATAACGTTTTAGATTAGCATTGGATTTAGTGCCTGAGTAAGCCCGTAGCACAGGCTCACTCAGGCGGTTTTAGTTAAGGTAATTGTTCGCGAATGGTGAAGAACGAGACCCGTAGGCTGTTGCCGGGGTGGTTCTTGACGACGTTCTGATAGATATATTCAACATCATTGCCTGTGCCCTGTAAGACGGCCTGCCCATCCAGATTCACATCCACGACCGTATAGCCCCGCAGCTTATAGAACGGTGTCTTTAAACCGTTGCCCGGTGCGTTGATGACCTGCTGATAGATCTGGTTCGCATCGTTGTTGGAACCCTGGTAGATGATCAGGTTCCGTGGACTCGTGGCGTTGTTATCGGCGAAGGCATTGCCCGCCCACATGGCCACGCCCTGTTCCACAATCACCTGCGCCTGATCAACCGTCACCTGCGTGTAACTGCTGGTGTTGGTGGTGGTGTAGGTCGGCGTGTTGAGGTTGGTAAAGTCTATCGTGATCGGCGTTGGCGACAACGGTAAGGCGGTCTGGCTCATCACGCCCAAGTGGTTGCGGTGGCGGACCGCTACGTAGTAGTTACCCGTCAGCGATTGGCTGAAGATCACGGGCGATACGCCGTCAACGTCAACAACATCGCCATCGCGCTGGAGCAGAGCCGCCCGGCTGTCGACAATGATCGAGGGGTTACCCGCTGCGCGTAGTTCTACGAAGACCCAGTCGACAATGGCGTTGTCGCCCGTAACGTTCATCACGCCGGGTGCCATAGTCGCAACGGGGGTGATCGGGTTGAGCAGCGCGTACGGCTGACTGGCCGGTATCAGACCCAATTCTCGGAGGTCGTCCCGCATCAGGTTCGAACCAGTTACTCCAAACAACGCACCCTGTAAATATACCCTGGGCGATACCGCCACCAGTTGAGGCAGGGGCTGCACTAGTACGGATACCGAAGCGGTGGTACATTCGCCCCCGGTGTTGCATACCGAATACGTAAAGCTGGCTGGTCCTATAAAGCCGGCTGCGGGCGTGTACGTATAACTGCCGGTAGGCGACATTACGACCGTACCATCAGCAGGTTGCCCCGTTGAGAACGTTAACGGAAGGCCTTGTGGATCGGTATCGTTGGCGCTGACGGTGCCTACGCCCGGCGTGTTGATACGGGTCAGCAGAACATCGTCAATGGCATTCGGGGCCAGCGTTGTGCCGGCGGGCGGGGTTGCCAGCACGTTGATGCTGACGGTCGCCGTAGCGCACAGCGCAGGTGATGCCCGATCGCAGACCTGATACCCGAAACTGACCACGCCCGTGAAGCCAGTCGGTGGCGTAAAGGTGATGGTACCGTTTGCATTCACCACGGCCGTTCCCTGGGCTGGCTGACCGATGATCGTTGGGTTCGCCAACTGCCCACTCAGGCCGGTAGCCGAATCGGGGTCGGTATCGTTGGCCAGCACCGCAATCGTTACGGGCGTATCCCGGATCGTCTTCGCATTGTCATTATTGGCTACAGGAGCCGCATCACCCAGTGCCGGGTCCGGAATCACATTGATACTGATGCAGGATGTAGCGCTGAGCCCGGCCGAGTTACTGACTACGTAGCAGAAGCCCGCAGTTCCCGTGAAGCCCGTTGGCGGGGTATATGTATAGCTGCCGTCGGGAGCAAGTGTTACCGTGCCGATGGCGGGTGGCGACGCGAGCGAAGCGGTTAGCGGTAAGCCCTGCGGATCGATGTCGTTGGTCAGTACATTGCCCGTTACCGGCGTGTTTGGCCGTGTGTTGGCAATGTCGGGCGTAGCGACAGGCACTAACCCTACGACCGTAATAACGGCAACCGCATTGGTACAGGTCGCGGGCGTGAGTTGGTCACAAAGCTGATACGCGATCGTATAGGAGCCGGGTACCGTGTTCGGAGCTACGCTGACTGTGCCCGTTGCGGGGTCGAGCGTAATGCCGGGTGGATAAGTGCCGATTTGAGAAATCGTCGCGTTCCCACCAGGACCTAGCGTCGCGGACAGGCCGTTGACCTGATCGTTTGCTGCTACGTTCGGTATTGCTACGCCACCGGTGGCTAGTGCGCTACCCGCGTCGGTACCCGCAGTGCTGAGGGCGGTGACCGTCAGCGAAACGACTGCAGACGTACACGTAGCCGGCGTAAGCCGATCGCAGAGCTGATACGCTACTGTATATGAACCTGGTGCGGTACCCTGGGCTACACTGATGCTGCCCGTGGTGGGGTCCAGGGTAATGCCGATGGGATACGTACCAATTTCCGCTACAATCGCATTACCATTTGGTCCTAGGGTAGCGGGCAGGCCATTGACGATGTCGTTGGCAGTTACGTTGGCGACAGCTGTGCCGCCCGTACCCGCGCTGACCAGACCCTCATCCGGGCTGGCTGCGCTGCTGGCCGTTACTTCAATACTTACTGAAGCAGTCGCACAGGTTACGGGCGTAAGCCGATCGCAGAGCTGGTAAACGACCGTATAGCTTCCCGGCGTGGTACCCTGCGCCACATTGATGCTACCTGTGGCGGGGTCGAGGGTAATGCCCGGCGGATATGTGCCAACCTGTGCCAGGGTCGCATTGCCATTCGGTCCCAGCGTAGCAGGCTGCCCATTAACGATATCATCGGCGGCTACGTTGACGACGGCCGTACCACCCATGCTCGCTCCACTCGCACCTGCATCGATATTCGCTACCACAGAGGGGGTGACCGTAACGGTGACCAGCCCGGTAGCGCAGGTAGTAGTGCCCAAGGTGGAACATAGCGAGTAAACCAGGGAATAAGAACCCGGTGTTGTCCCTTGCGCGACGCTCACACTGCCGGTTGTCGTATTGAGCGTGATACCCGGCGAGCCGCTGCTGACCAGACTCAGGCTAGAGTTGACCGCATCGGCGAATAAACCATTAACGATATCGTTAACGCGTACGTTGGTAACCGCTATCCCACCCGTACCGGCCGAGACGCTACCACCATCAGGTATAACCGAGATGGTCGGCGTAACGGTGATAGCGACCGTTGCGTTGGCGCAGGTTGCCGGTGTAAGCTGATCACAGACCTGATACGTGACCGTATAGTTGCCTGGTGTGGTGCCTACGGCTACGTCAATACTACCGGTTGTCGTATTGAGTGTGATGCCAGTTGGATAGAAACCTATGGCGGCTACGGTCGCATTACCACCAGTACCCAAGGTGGCCGGTACGCCATTGACTATATCATTGGCTACTACGTTGGCGACGGCCGTACCGCCGGTGCCCGCACTTGCTGTACCCGCATCAGGGTTCGCTTGTATAGACGCCGTTACGGTTACGGTGGCTAAGCCGGTTGTACAGGTGACCGGGGTGAGCTGATCGCAAAGCTGATAGGCGACGGTGTACGAACCTGGCGTGGTTCCCTGCGCCACGCTGATGCTACCCGTGGCGGGGTCGAGGGTAATACCCGGTGGATACGTACCAACCTGGGCCAGAGTCGCGTTGCTGCCTAACGTAGCCGGTACGCCATTCACTACATCATTGGTCACTATGTTGCCTATCGCCGTACCACCGGTACCGGCACTCGCCGTACCTGCATCGGCATTCGCTACTACAGAGGGGGTGACCGTAACGGTGACTACGCCGGTCGTACAGGTGGTAGTGCCCAGGGTAGAGCATAGCGAATAAACCAGCGAGTACGAGCCGGGTGCGGTACCCTGCGCTACACTCACACTACCCGTGGTGGTGTTGAGCGTAATACTTGGTGAGTCACTACTGACCAGGCTCAGGCTGGAGTTAGCCGAAGTAGCCGGTAAACCATTGACGATGTCGTTGGTCCGCACGTTGGCCACGGCTGTTCCGCCCGTACCTGCACTTGCCGTACCGGCGTCTGGGGCTGCGGTGATGGTTGGGGTAACAGTAATGGTTACGGTCGCCGTAGCGCAGGTTGCGGGCGTAAGCCGATCACAGAGTTGATAGCCTACTGTGTAACTGCCGGGCGTAGTGCCCACTGCTACGTTGACTATGCCCGTAGCAGGGTCTAGCGTAATCCCAGTGGGGTAGGTGCCGATCTGAGAAATCGTTGCATTGCCGGGTCCATCTAATGTAGGAGCTACTCCATTGACTAGATCATTAGCCACTACGTTGGCGACGGCCGTACCACCCGTTCCTGCCGAGACCGTACCCGCGTCCGGCGCGGCTGTTACGCTGGCGGTGACGGTAATGGTAACCAAGCCGGTCGTACAAGTGGTAGTGCCCAGGGTAGAGCATAGCGAATAAACCAGTGAGTACGAGCCCGGCGCGGTGCCTTGCGCAACACTGACGCTGCCCGTAGTGGGATCGAGGGTGATACTGGGTGAGCCACTGCTAACCAAACTCAGGCTCGAGTTAGCCGAGGTGGCGGGTTGACCGTTGACTACATCGTTAGCTCGCACGTTGGCCACCGCCGTACCACCTGTGCCAGCGCTTATCGTACCCGCATCGGGACTGGCCGTAACACTGGCTGTGACGGTGACAGTGACCAGGCCGGTGGTACAGGTGGTGGTGCCTAGTGTGGAACACAGCGAATAAACTAGTGAGTACGAACCCGGCGTAGTGCCCACTGCTACGCTGACACTACCCGTAGTGGGGTCAAGGGTGATGCCCGGTGAGCCACTGCTAACCAGGCTCAAGCTGGAGTTAGCTGAAGTGGCGGGTAAGCCATTAACTACATCGTTGGCTCGCACGTTGGCAACTGTGGTGCCACCCGTACCAGCCGAGACTGTACCGGCATCCGGTGCTGCGGTTACAGAGGGGGTGACCGTAATAGTAACCAAACCAGTGGTACAGGTGGTGCTACCTAGCGTAGAGCATAAGGAGTAGACTAGTGAGTAAGAGCCTGGCGTAGTGCCTTGCGCTACGCTCACGCTACCCGTAATAGTGTTGAGGGTGATACCCGGTGAGCCGCTGCTAACTAGGCTCAGGCTCGAGTTAGCCGACGTAGCGGGCTGACCATTGACGATGTCGTTAGCCCGCACGTTGGCGACGGCCGTACCGCCGGTGCCCGCACTTACCGTACCCGCATCGGGGCTGGCCGTAACGCTAGCTGTAACCGTAATGGTGACTACGCCGGTCGTACAGGTAGTGGTGCCCAGCGTAGAGCACAGGGAATAAACCAGTGAGTACGAACCGGGGGTGGTGCCCACCGCTACACTCACACTGCCCGTGGTGGTGTTGAGCGTAATACCTGGAGAACCACTGCTAACCAAGCTCAGACTTGAATTGGCAGAAGTGGCAGGTTGACCATTCACTACATCGTTAGCTCGCACGTTGGCCACCGCCGTACCACCTGTGCCAGCGCTTACCGTACCGGCATCCGGCGCAGCTGTTACGCTGGCGGTGACCGTGATGGTAACCAGTCCGGTAGTGCAGGTGGTAGTGCCTAGTGTAGAACACAGCGAGTAAACCAGCGAATAGGAGCCCGGCGTAGTACCCACCGCTACACTCACACTACCCGTGGCGGGGTCGAGGGTGATGCCGGGTGATCCACTGCTGACCAGGCTCAGGCTCGAGTTAGCCGAGGTGGCGGGTTGACCGTTGACTACATCGTTAGCCCGCACGTTGGCAACTGCGGTACCACCCGTTCCTGCTGAAGCCGTACCCGCATCGGGACTGGCTGTCACGCTAGCTGTAACCGTAATGGTGACTAAACCGGTGGTGCAGGTGGTAGTGCCCAGGGTAGAACACAGGGAATAAACCAGTGAGTACGAACCGGGTGTGGTACCCTGTGCGACGCTGACACTACCCGTAGTGGGGTCAAGGGTGATGCCGGGTGATCCACTGCTAACCAGGCTTAGACTTGAATTGGTCGAAGTGGCGGGTAATCCATTGACCACATCATTAGCCCGTACATTGGCGACGGCCGTACCGCCGGTACCTGCACTTGCCGTACCGGCGTCTGGGGCTGCGGTGATGGTTGGTGTAACAGTAATGGTCACTGTCGCCGTGGCGCAGGTTGCGGGCGTGAGTCGATCACAGAGTTGATAGCCTACCGTATAACTGCCCGGTGTGGTTCCCACTGCTACGCTCACACTACCCGTGGTGGGGTTGAGGGTAATGCCGGTGGGGTAGGTGCCGATCTGAGCGATGGTCGCGTTACCCGGCCCGGTTAACGTAGCCGGTAATGTATTGACTACATCGTTAGCCACTACGTTGGCTACCGCCGTGCCACCCGTGCCTGCTGACACTGTACCGGCGTCTGGAGCCGCCGTTACTGTAGAGCCGACTGGGACGGTGAGTGTAGTTACGTTATTGGTTACGCTGATTTCGGATGTAATGGATACAATATGCGTAAACGTCAATGACGTTCCAGCTGTAGCGGCTCCGGGCGTAACCGGCACAGCATAGGTCGTGCTGGACCCAGCGGTAAGTGTCGCTGAACTGGTACACGTAACGTTCGACCCTGCGGTGACGCAGGCAAACCCATTACTCGTAAATGTGGCCGGGGCCGCTACATTATCCGGTATAATTAGTGTGGTTGTGATGGGGCCGGTTGAGGTGGCTGTGCCCACGTTACTGACGCTAATGGGTAACGTACTGGTTCGGCCCGGCAGAAGCGAAGGAGCAGGCTGCCCAATTGAGGCTGTCAGGTCGGCCAAACCGATCACCGTGACTGGCGATGAACACGACCCTGTTCCCTGCGGAGAGCTAACCGTCAATGACCGGGTTCCAAGCGGGCCCGAGCCATCGTAGGCAATCGGAATCGACAGGGCCGTCTGACTGGTAATCAGTGTCGTGGTAACCGACACGGGTATTGACGTGAACCCCGGACCGGTGACCGAAGCGACCACAATCTGACCCTCGCGGGTTGTCGTGATCGGAATGGTCAGCACGCCGGTCGACGGGGTGCCAATGACAAACGTACCGGCAATGGTGGCGTTGGCACAAATACCGTACGTAAAGGCACCTTCTTTAATGCGCCAGAGCACTTGTGAGCCATTAGCCGGGTAAGCCGTCAGCGGATTTGTTATGCCCGCGTTTGCAGGGCCAAACGCTCCTGTATTTGTGTCTGTCTTCGGATTATCGTTCAGACCATCTCCATCAACGTCAGTGCCTGTATTAGTTCCTGTAAAACTTCCGACCAGGGTTATGTTTGCTTCGTTGGTATCTGTTTTTGTATCGTTATCGCTGTCTAGATCAAGATAATCAGGATTGTCGGCGGCATCAGTATTTACCGGCGTCAGCCCATTGGTGGCCGAATAGGATGTAGGAAGCCCGGAGGCCGTAACCGTCGTACTCGGTACGATGTATCCGGCCGTGGTTTGGGCTTCAATGTTATCAGGAATACCGTCGCCGTCTGAATCTAGGTCGAGTGCGTTCGCAATGCCATCGCCGTCTGCATCGGCCAGCACACCCTCCGTATCATCCAGGATGCCATCGTTGTCATCGTCTATATCATTGGCATTGGCCACGCCATCACCGTCGGTATCCAGTACCGGTACGCAGTCTGGGTTTGGATCGAAGGCAAGAGCCGCGTTCCCATCGAAATTGAAGCCTGCGCCCTGAGCTACTGCTTCATTCCCGGTTTTTGTGTAGGTAATATCAAAATAAGACAACCCCACAAAGTTGATCGATACCGCGAATGTGGGTGAAAACCCGCTTGTATTCTGGTTTTGATTCTGGGTTCCCTCGAACCGGCGGAAGGTTCCTCCATTGATTGTGTTGACTGTGGTAGGGTTGTTCAGTTTGTAAGAGTACAGGGTAGAGTTAGGCACCTCAATACCTTCGAGTCGGTTAAGTGTGCTGCCGTCGGTTATTCTGTCAAGATCGCCGACGATGAATGAACCTTGGAACGGCACCGGTGCGCTTGTCGTTGAGTTTACGACTGTCCAGCGGACGGTTGCTCTGGCATTAGCACCATATAAGAGAACAAGAGCTTCGGTTCCGGTTGTGGAAAAATTTACAGGACTGGTTGTTGTTACAGGGTTTGCAGTACCGACGGTATTAGTACTAGTTAAAGAGAGTACGGTAGCAACAATGTCAACCGATTGACCGCTTATGGTGGCGACATTACGGTACCTGGCCACTTTAGACGTTCCTGAACCTGACTGGGTTAAATTGGCCTGATTAAATGTGAACACTGTAAAGCCGCTTTGTCCGGGTACAGGACAGGCCGCTACCCGAACGCCGACCGTCGCTGAAGCGGTGGTCGTACAGCCATTGAAATCCGTTACCGTTACGCTGTAGGTTCCCGTCGTTACGCCGGTTAGGTTCTGCGTAGTGGCTCCGTTACTCCAGCGATACGTATAGGGTGACCGCCCGCCCGACACGCTAAGGGTCACGGCACCATCGGCCGCTGCTGAACTACTGGCGTTTGTGGGGTTGGCTGTGGCCGTTAAGTCGCTATACTGAACAAAGGGGAAATACACCGCCGTGCTCGATACCAGACTAACGACGCTGGCAATGCGAATCTGTACTTCGTCGAAGTTTTGAGTCGTTACGAATCCTACGGCGAGCTGTCCTGTGCCCGATAACGGTAGGTTCAGCAGAGACGATGAGGTCGATGCTTCTTGAAGTGTACCGTTCAGGAACGTCCGGATGGTAATCGAGGCTAACAGATTTGTACCCAGAGCGCTGTTATTAGCTATAATAAAACCAGCAATGGATCCTCCTGTAAAGACGGTGGAGCCCCCGTTCTGATTGGCATTAACCGAAATCTGCCCACCACTACCCACACCTAATACGGAGCTGATCGTCGCCGTATTGGTTAGGTTCGCATCCACGACGGCTGTGGTGGATGATACGTTACCCGCGCCGACACCCAGGAAACCGCCAATTCCGCCGGTGCGGCTGCTAACGCCAGCATTCGGAAAGTTGTTAACGGTCAGCGTTCGGAAGTTACAGGGGGTGGTTTGCGCCAGTGCCGTACGGTCGGTACCAACGAAAAACAGGGCCAGTGCGCCAAGCATCATAGCAAGTCGACCGGTCCACGCCCATTGCGTTTCGGCTAGAGGTGTTCCCGACTTCCAGAAAACGCTTCGCCGAAGGAAGCGTAGTAGGTCGGGACTAATGATAGAGTAAACGGTTAACTTCATATAAAGATCGTATGAGTATTACTTCGTTCTACGTAGTGTAAGTTGCTGGTTCATCTCCTGCTTAGGAATGTCGAAGGAGACACCTGGCTGGCTCATCAACTGAAGCCAATGAGCGGCAATGCCAATAGCTGATCGGTAGCGAACAGGGTTGGCTGTGCGACCATCAGCCAGGACGGCTCTCGGTTTTTCTGATGAAATTTTTGGGAGGCCCACGTAGCTGAATTGCTTTCTGCGTTGTGTCGGCGAAGAGCTACGAAGAGCGGGGCCTTAATCCAGCCTCTCAACCCGACTTTTGGTGGGGCAACGCTGGTTATTCGGTATGACGTTTCTGATTGAGTGTATGGGGATACGTATCTCAATAAAAAGTTTCCTAAAGCTATAAATAAGGTAACAATGATCATGGCGAGATGAAGTCTATTCCTTCAATTCATCCGCCTTACAAAAACGCTGCTAACCTTGTCGGAGATGGTAAAAAAAGCTGCAAATGGATAAAAAATAGGCTGATCTCAACGAAAGGACAGCAGTTGAGGGTGCTCTACAAATGAAAAGTTGCCGTTAACAATTTGTATACCAAATTTGCCAGAATATCGTAGAATTATAATTCCTCTATTGAGGAAATTGACTAATGTGCATACTTAGCTTATGGATAACGTGATCGCTTTGTAAAGGAATTTAATTAATATATGGCAATAATTAACTATAATCGCTAGGAAGTATCAATTTTACCAGAGTGTGTTGACAATCAGTTGAACAAAATATAAGCCGATGCTAACCAGATAAAGTTGGCAAAGCTCAGGGCGGTTTTCTCATAGCGAGTGGCTACCTGCCAGTACTGCTTGAGCTTATTGAAATGGCGTTCTACTTTGTTACCATCCTTGTATAAGTTTTTGTCAAGTTGCCGCTCAACTAATCGATTCTTTTCGGATAGGATGACGACTTCTGTATTCGTCTGCTCCAGTCAGTCGATCAACTTATTGGCATTATAGCCCCGATCCGCCAGTATCGCATCTGTCTCATAGCCAACCAATAAACCCTGGGCTTGGGTGATATCGGCCCGCTGTCCCACAACCCATTACGGAGTATTGAGCTCTATAGGTAAATAACCCGGTAGAGGAATAGGGTATCTCTTGGAAAGAGCGTTTTTTGAGAAATTGCCAAAAGTCGATTTTCACTAACCTAGGTTATACCTTCTTTTGGAGGATCGAACTGTCTTAAAAAATGGCTTACAAATGTTCACCCTCTTCTCAGCAGAGCAAAAACGGTTCTCAACGGAAAAAGTTGGCTCTGAAACTGGAGGGTGATTCGCCTGTTTTGGCCATAAACAGCCTACTGAAATACGCCGGGTCGTCATAGCCCAGTTCGTAAGCAATTTCCTTGGCCGTCAGGCCGGTATGGACCAGCAGTCGTTTGGCTTCCAGGATAATCCGATTCTTGATTACCTCGTTGGGCTGGGGCAGCCCCAGACGGTTGAATTTGTGCGTGATGGTTTTGGGTGCCATGCAGAGAAAATCGGCGTAGTCGGCCACCGTGTGCTTGGCTTTATAATGCTCGTCTACCAGGCGGGTAAACTTGCGAAAAAATTCCAGATCACTTTGCTGGTCGGTTACGGCCTTGTCCAGATGCTGCTTTTTCCAAGCGCGCGTCGCCCGGATCAGCAGTTGTTTAAGATACGTTCGGACCATTTCCTCCAGCGAGCTGTCATTGAGCCGGAATTCCTGGATCATTTCCCGGAACAGGTATCCTAAAAAAGCGACGTCATCTTCCGAAGCTTCCACTTTGGGCATGTTCCGGATATTGTTGAACAGCAGTCCATCGCAGGCCACTTCCTGATCATGGATCTGAATGCAGTAAAAATCGCGATTGTAGAAAATGAAATAGCCGCTTTCATCGCCCGCTACTTCCAGCTTCAGGTATTGATTGGGACTAACGAAGAAAAGGGTCGGCTGCTGCGTGACGTAACTCGTAAAGTCTACCCGAAGTGTATAGCCAGCAGGCAGATAGAGGATTTTGATATAGGGTTTATAGTCAGGCCCGTTTATGGCGACGGTTTGTTGTTGATCAACAGGCAGCAATCCCAACGTCCTTACATTCTGGCTGAATACAGTTGATCCCATGACTATATACGCTTGTAAATGAGTAGTCCCTTTCTTAACAAAAAAACGAAATACCTGGAAAGCCCGTCGTGGCTTTCCAGGTACGATCGTGCAGTTAACTAACTTCTGGCGAATTTTTCCAGTTCGGCGTTGAACTTATCCCGTTCTTCCAAAAACAGCCCATGCCCGCTTTTCTCAAATTTTACCAGGTAGGAACCCTTTATGCCTTTCTGCAATTGTTCTGACAGGGCGAAATCACATAATTTGTCGTTTACACCGTGAAATAACGCGACGGGAATCTTGATTTTAGACAACTCAGGACGCAGGTCCAGGTCACGCAGGGCGGTGATAGCCTGGGTAGTCGCATAGGGCGATGCATCCAGGTTGATACTTTCCAGCCACTTGATCGATTCTGGCGAAAGTCCACCTTCCTGCCCTTCAAAGGCTTTGCCGAAACCGGCTACCAGTTGCTCCCGGTTGGTTTTGGTTTGCTGGATTAGATCCGCTGCGCCCTGATCAGAGATGCCGTATGGATAGCCATCCCGTTGTTTCCACGATGGGCCGGTGGCACCGAATAACGCTAGTTTGCTGATATGTGCAGCGTTATACTTCGTTACGTAGTGCAGCGTTACGGCACTTCCCATCGAAAAACCACCAAGCACGGCATTTTCAATTTTCAGTTTTTCCAGCACCACTTTAATATCGTCGGAGAACGTATCGAAATCATATTTTCCATAGGGTCGGTCGGATTTGCCGAATCCCCGGAGCGAAATACCGATGACTCGGAACCCCTTTTCAACCAGATACTGATATTGGTATTCATACATCGCATTGTTGAGCGGCCATCCGTGAATAAGCACTACGGGCTGTCCCTGCCCCAGGTCGACTACGTGGAGTTTCACGTTTTTTTCTACTTCGATGTATTCCTCCCGTCCGGCGGATGCGGGCTTGCGCGTTTGGGCAATCAGTACTTGCGTTTGGATAAAAGTCAAAATAAGTCCGATAGTCAGTGCAATGGTTTTCATATCAACAGTGTATTTTTAGTTGAAAGCTAACCCGCTAACTGTTAGCAGGTTGTCGTTGAATTCGACAATGCAAAGTTGGCAGGAGAAACGGCGCGGGAGAATGGATAAAAAGCCAAGCGCCTTGTACATTTTTCCCGACAAGCTAATTTACCTGGCGTAGAAGGTTGCTAGCTGGTCTACTCGCCGTCTGACCAGTACGTTTTTCATCGGCTCGAACCGGGCCAGCTCGACATTGTCTTTCGTAACCACTACGTAAAATGGCTGCTTCAACTTGGCCGTAAGGTGATAGATCGTCGCCAGTTCGGCAATGTCTTCAGACCAGGCTGCCATACCATACAAAGACGCAAAGGGCGTCTTCGCCAGTTTTTGATACACATTCGGCGCCCGGCTGATCGACAGGGGGCGACCGCTTCGGAAACGGGTTTGTTCCAACAACGAATCCAGGTAGCGATTGTCGGGCTTGTTCATCGTACGCCAGATACCATTCGTAAACCGGGTGGGTTCAACGACTGCCTGAGGTGCGGAGGGGTGTGGCGTAAGTTCGGTCACTACGTCGACGATGTGGGTAGCCTCGTGCATCAGTACGTAGATAATGGCATCCAGGTTGCCCCCTTCTACACGTACGGAATAGGAAGTTGTATCCGAAGGCTCAAAACACGTAGCTTCTTTCCAGGTCGCCCATTCTGAAATCGTCTGATCCAGTAAGCCCGCCCGAAACGTAATATTGAACCTCTTTGACAAACCCCCTGAATCAACGGGTGACGTTAAGGCCGTGTTGGGCATATTATCCATAAAGCTGATGCTGTGCAGATGCTGCTTCAAGATGCGCTGATGCAAAGGGGGCAACAGCGCAAACGCATGGCTCACCTTTTCTTTTTGAACTCGTGTCAACGGGTGGTTAACGGGCTGCATTCCGGCTTCGCGGAATAGGCTAAAGACATTCTCGGGCGCGATTTGAATGCGTTGAAACAAGGCGGTTGTATCCATGCGGCCCTGCTTCTGTGCCCACCCAGCCGACGAGAAAAGCAGGATTAACAAACTAGAAATCGGGAAAGAAAGTCGGTACGTTACGATCATGTTGACTAGTTTAGGTTTGATGGTTCATGGATTGGCAGGAATACCCATAAACGTGTATTCCTGCCAATCGCACGCGGTGGTCGTTTACGCGGTGAAGCGTAATGAGCGGATCAATGAATCGTCCAGCTCAAGGTGGTAGTGCATCACCGCTGGGCTTCCCGGAAAGGTTCCAGTTACATCCACGGTCAGAATAGCCGATGAACCCGTTTGCTGATAATCAATCGGTTTGGTCTGCATTTGATACGTTTCAGTTGCCTGCTGAATCCATTGCTTTATTTCGGCTTTGCCCGAATAGGTATGCCCTTCATCGGCAACGGTAGCGTTGTCTGTAAAATAGTCCGTAAATCTAGCGAAGTCCTGTTCGTTTTGTGCCTGCACAAATCCTTCGATCATGGCGGGTAGTTTCATGGTTGTGTCTTTTCGGTTTGATTAGTGATGATTGTTTCCAAAAATGGGTGGCTATCCATATTTAAATCGTTGGAATTGTTCCTCCGTCAATCACGAATTCTGTTCCACTCAGGTAGTTCGCTCGCGGTGAGGCCAGGAACCCGACAAGTTCCGCGACCTCTTCGGGCTCTGCCGGTCGACCGGCCGGTATGCCCCCCAAAGCATCCATAACACTTTGGCGTGCCTGGTCAATGGAACTGTTTGAACTCTGAGCGATTCGTTCCAAAAATTTTTTGGTATTCTCCGTATTGATCCATCCTGGAGAAACGGTCAGTACCCGCACACCTTTGGCCGTAACCTCTTTCGATAACCCCTTGCTGTAATTGATCAGTCCAGCTTTAGCAGCCGCATAGGGAAGCGTTGCCTCATATAAGGGATGCCGACCCTGGATGGACGCAATGTGAATAATCACACCTGCACCGCGTTGGACCATGCCGGGTAAAAAACCACGATCCAGCCGCACGGGGGCTAACAGATTCGTTTGAATCGTTGATTCCCAATCGTTGTCGGACAGCACGGCAAACCCGCCACCTGGCGTTTCTGAACTCCCCAGGTTATTGATCAGGATATCCAGCTGGCCAAACTCACACAGTAGTTGATCGACTACCTGCTGAGTTCCTTCCGGTTTGCTCAGATCGGCCGCTATAAAATGAAGACGATCGGTTTGCTCTTCCGGCTTATTTCTGGCGGTGACGATCACGGTGGCTCCTGCTTTCAACAGGCGATCAGCGATTGCTTTGCCTGCGCCTTTCGTGCCACCCGTTACCAGCGCGATCTTACCGGCCAGTTCATTTTCAAGATTGAAGTCCATACTGTTGCGCTTTTGGTTAGGACAAAATTCGGCAGTATGGTAGGGGCTGACAAGTACGGACTTACGATTCAGATAGGGATAAATTTGTCCCTATTGAACCGCCAACGGTATAAGGTTATCTTTGTCGGATGTACGAACGAAAGACATTACCCGAATTGAACTGTGGTCTCGACCTAATCGGTGAGGTGCTTTACGGGAAGTGGAAAATACGCCTGTTATGGTTTATCCACCAGGGCTTTCAACGCCCCAGTGAGCTGCAACGGAAAATTCCGGGAGCTTCCCGGCGGGTGCTGAATGTGCAGTTGAAGGAGCTGGAAAGTCACGAGTTAGTGGGAAAAGTAATTTATCCGGTTGTCCCGCCCAAAGTGGAATATTACCTGACCGATTTTGGCAAATCACTCATACCCGTCATTGGCACCATCGGGCAGTGGGGCGACCAGCATGAGGAACGTTTACGAGCACTTATTTTAAAGAACATACAGCCTTAGCCTTTATACTATAAATTCAAGGGTGGGAGGACGTGAACTGTCCGCAACACCACTTTTAAGCGTTGCTTACCAAATTCTAGCCATGTGTATCAAATCTAACTAGACTGATTCTTATCGTACTATCTCACGAATCAAGGCCTCATTGTCAATAGTATACAACCTTATTGTTTTTCAAACCCCGGCGGTTTGGTTTGCCTTACCGTCGAACTTTAAGCAATATATCGATGAGGTGTATACGTATGGCGTATTTTTCGGCCGCACCGGCGCATATGGCTGTGGTGGCTTGCTGGCCGGCAAGCAGTATATGCTCTCGATGACCCGGAATGCAATAGCGACCTATTTCGGTTGTGTTTCGGGCTTTTTAGAGGAACACTCCCTCGACGATGTATTGATTGCCTTCCATCTAACCCAACAGTAGGTGGAGCTCCTACCCCTTGCCAGTTTCTCAGAACATAATGTGGTCTAAAATCCCGCCCCCATCCGCTCAGTATACCATTTGTGACGCTATCTTGATCGGTACGTAACAAAAACTAATCCTTGGGAAACAGAGAATAATGGGCAATCTGTTAAAACAGGACGGATAGCTTACTCAAGCTCTTCACTTTCTGTGGCAATCAACCAAAAACTACCCGGGTAGTTTGAGGATTAACCAATCTTACAACTGTCAAACGAATGTCTACTCCAACTTTACTTGAAACGAACTTACCCGCGGAAACATCTTCCGTTGCTGATTTTGACTTTTTACTGGGGAAGTGGATAATCCATAATCGGAAGCTGAAAACACGACTAGCCAACAGCGATGAATGGTTCGAGTTTAGCGCTATCGGAGAAATGCGTAAAATTCTCAACGGATTGGGTAATATTGATTCCTTTATCACTACGGCAGGCCATCCTCCTTTTGAGGGCATGGCACTACGGATCTTCAATCCGCAAACCCGCTTGTGGAGTATTCACTGGGCGGACAGTATTCGCGCTTCGTTAGATGCCCCCATCTTGGGTTCATTCCAAGGCGACATGGGCCTGTTTCAGGGGGATGATACCTATGAGGGGCAGTCAATCCGTATTCGATTCGAGTGGGATAAAACCGATCCTACCAAGCCTGTATGGCGACAGGCTTTTTCAGCAGATGAGGGGCAAACCTGGGAATGGAACTGGTATATGTACTTTCAGCGATTCGACTAAAGTTGTTTACTTTCCGCCCCATCGGTTCGGAGAGGAACATGTTGCCGAGTTGAAGCGGTCGTCGGCGCGGATAAACCCTTATTCGGGTACTAGGTTACAAGGACTTGACGACGAGCAGGCTGTCAGGACCGATTTTATTTAAACACGCGATTGGGTACTATGGGCCTGAAAAACTATTTGATCGAAGGCGTTTCCGGTACCGGTAAAACCACCGTGGCCCAGGAACTGCGACGGCGCAATTTCCACGTTATCGATGGTGATCTGGAATTAGCCTATCGAGGCTATCCCCAGACGGGTAAACCCCTGAGTGAGCCCGACCACCAGCGGGCCCTGGATCATCCTGAATGGGGACAAAAGCACTGGCTTTGGGATGTTAACAAGGTTAAATCGGTGATCAGCGATCACCGTGTGCCCATTTCCTTCCTATGCGGTGGTTCAAGAAATTTTAGTCAGTTTATTGATTTATTAGACGGCGTTTTTATCCTGGATGTCCCTGACCTGGACACGTTGCTTAGGCGAATCGATGAGCGCGTGGCCCGGGACCCAACGGATTGGGGAGCCAAACCCGAGGAAAAGGCGCTCATTGCCCGCCTGCATGCCACCAAAGAAGATACCCCGACCCGCGGTGTGTTTATCGATGCGACTGCGCCGATCGCTCAGGTAGTGGATGAAATTTTGTCCAACTGCACCTAATGACTTGCTTTCTGACTTAGGTTACTCCTACAAAACTTGTATAGTCCCAGAGTGTAATGATGTACTTTCACCTCACAAACTTCGTAATAGTTTACGGGACGACTACTTCACGGCAGCACCCGCGCTACGGCGCTAGTACGAGCAGCTATCCAACGTAGCTAGGAAATTCTATCGACCTCAGCCAGACGGATAATATCAACCGCATCGGCGGACCGCTCAAAACGGTAATCAAATGGCGCAAACGTACTATACTGACTGATGTCTCCATGGGACCGAGGCCCGCTTCTGCGATGCTTACTCCTCAGCAAGAAGCCATCGCCGTAGCCTTCTGTCAGCAACCCTGCTAGCTCTCGATGACTGCCTGTATGCGCTGCAAGCAACCATACCGCAGCTTTCACGCTCAGCGCTGCATCAGTGTTTTCAAAGACACGGTATTAGCCGTTTACCACTTACGGCCAAGAAACAAGTTCAGAAAAAGAAATTTGAAGACTACCCCATTGGCTATTTGCACATTGATTTTGCTGAAGTCTATACCCAGCAAGGCAAGTCCTACCTGTTTGTAGCCGCTGATCGCACCAGCAAACTAGCCTTTACTCAACTCTATCCACGGGCTATTAAACTCATAGCCGCCGATTTTCTGCGACGGGTGCTGGCTTACTTTTCCTACAAAATCCATAAAGTACTGACTGACAATGGTATTCAATTTGGCAACATGGCCCATCAAGCTAAAACCATTCGCCATATTTTTGACCGTGTTCGCCAGGAGCATGGGATTGACCATCGCTTTACCAAGCCTGCCCATCCTTGGACTAACGGTCAAGTTGAGCGGATGAACCGTACGATCAAAGAAGCCATTGTGTACCGCTACTACTATCAAACGAGCGAGGGGTTAACCCGACATCTACAAGCTTTTCTCTTGGCTTATAACCATGCTATACGATTGAAGACCTTAAAGGGATTAACCCCACACGAGTTTGTCTGTGCTCAGTGGCAAGCAAAACCAACTATTTTCACTCGTGATCCAACCCATCACACTTTGGGACTATACATCTAGTATCAAACAGCTAGGACTGTCTTCATCAGACGAATCATTTATTGGTCAGACTCATAGTACGCCAAATACGAAACAGCCCGACGTGAGTAGCGTCGGGCTGTTTTGCATTGGGTCAACTTACTTATTTCGGTAGCTGGACCAGGGTATTCGTACCAGTGCCTAACTGCGTAGTGGGCAGTTGTCCGTTCCACTTTTTAATCCATTCCTGCTGAACCAGCAGGGGCGTTAAGGTCTTCTGCTTTAGTTCGTTGGCTCTCGCTTCGGCTTCGGCTTCAATAATTCGGGCTCTGGCAATACCCGTAGCTTTTGTGACGGCTATTTCGGCACTTGCCTTTTCGGCCGCAACCTGATTGTTGAGTCGAAGGGCGTTCTGCACGGCCGTATTCTTGGCGTCGATCATCGCCTGCAAGGATTCGGGCGGGGTCAGGTTAGACGTAATGTTCTCAAACACAAATCCGTCGCTGGATAGGGCTTTCTGCAACTTAGCTTCTACCTGATCTTCAAAGGCAACGCGGTTGTTTACCAGCGAATCCGGAGTAAAGGTATTCGCTACGTCGCGGTACGAATTATAGACAATAGTACGTAAGATGTTGTTCTCGATGTCGGGCAATTCTTTCCGATATTTGCGGTAGACGTTTGCCGCCTGCCCACGCTGCAAATGATAGTTCAGCGTCGGGTCGATCTTGAACAGCGTGCCTCCTTTGGCACTAACCGTAAACGGGTCGTAATCTTTCGTTTGGGTGAAGGTCGGGTACTGTTCAATGAACGACGTCAGGGGGTTGTAAAATTGCCAACCCGTTACGTTCTCGATATCGTTAGCGCCCCGGTCGGAGCCGATTTTACTAACTTTTATACCTTCGTGACTGGCATCGATAGTCGTGCAGCCAATGACAGTTTGGGACAGAATAAACATAAAGACCAGGGCAACGCCTGACCAGATAAGAATTGACTTCATTGTTTAAAGGGGTTTTTGGTAAAGGCTTTGGTTTTAACGGCAATCCAGACATAGACAACAGCTAACAGCCCTGCCACAACGAGCAGATAGTCACTGGGCTGATTCAAAAGCCAGAACATGGCCTCAAGGCAAATTACAGTAAAAACGACAAAGGCGAATACAAGTAAGATTCCTTCGATGCGCATAGTTTACATTGGGTTCACACATCGTCCTAGTTGACGACGTGCAACAGTACTAGTTTTCTCGGTAATGCCGAATGGCTGCTCCTTGCACGCAAGGCATTGGGCGAGACTCAGAGACGCTAACGGCAGGCAAATTGAATAAGGAGAACGCTTTTTTCGCAAAACATCTATATGGAAGGTCGTTTTCGAAGGCCGAGTTGCGTACCGGACTGACCAAATCGTTTCTGTTTTTTCAATTTTCACTACGTTCTTACTGGTACAGGCCGCCCGCTCCTGTCTTTACCCCTTGCACTGCAACGACAGCGTAACTGAGCGGGCGCACAGTACGTAACAACAGGGTAGGCCATGGGCGCATCGAAAGGAAACAGAATTACAGTGATTTTATGACTGACGGACGTGTACTGTTCGAAACCCGACTTAGCTATTGTGCCGGTTACATTCACGTGTTTACGGGTGGTGTTAAACAAATGGTCTTTCAGCACCCAAGCAAAAGCGGCCGATAACTACATTTCAGTGGCATATGCATAATTACGGTGTCTACGTAATGTAAATTTTGTTTCATAAGCTTTGCTCTGCTAAGAGTTTAGTCGAACCTGGCGATGAGTATGAATTACATCTGTACAAGTGGAGAAATGGAGGACAGACTTATCGGATAAAATCGTCTTCTTAATTAGGTACTATAAAGAAAAAGAGGCTGATCAGTTATCGAAGCGACTTTCACGCTAAAACTGATTAGCCTCAATTTAAATAGAACTCCTACGGGATTCGAACGGCAGCGGCCGACCGTCTGCGACCTACGTATTACGAAGGCGTCGCTCAACCCGCTAATATGCAAAAACCCCAAACTTATCAGTTTGGGGTTTTGAGCCTCCTACGGGATTCGAACCTGCGACCTACGCATTACGAATGCGTCGCTCTACCAGCTGAGCTAAGGAGGCTTTACGTTGTCGGCAGACGGCCATTTGTCTGTTGGTGTCCCCGAAACTGGGTGCAAATATAATTGGTCCGAATTTAATAACGCAAGTATATGTTATCAATTTGGTAAATTTGCGTCCATGATTTCCATTACAAACCTCTCGTACTATCTCGGTAGCCGGGCTCTCTATGAAAATGCCTCGCTCCATATCAAGCCTAACCAAAAAATCGGTCTGATTGGTCTGAATGGCACCGGTAAGTCGACACTGCTGCGCATTATCAACGGTGAATACCAGATCGATGGCGGTACTATCTCGAAAGCGGGTGACGTAACAATTGGCTTCCTCAACCAGGACCTGCTGTCGTACCAGACCGATGATTCGATCCTGTCTGTGGCGATGCAGGCGTTTGCCCGGCAGAATGAACTGCAAAAGCAGATTGACGAGCTGCTCCACGAAATGGAGACCAACTACCGCGACGAACTGGTCGATAAACTCGGTAAAGTACAGGAAGAGTTTGATGCCCTCGACGGCTATACGGTCCAGTCGAAAGCAGAGGAAATCCTGGAAGGTCTTGGCTTTTCAACCGAAGATCTACATCATCCCTTAAAGCAGTTTTCGGGCGGCTGGCGGATGCGCGTTATGCTGGCTAAACTGCTGTTGCAGAAGCCGTCGCTGCTGATGCTCGATGAGCCCACTAACCACTTGGACTTACCGTCGATCCAGTGGGTTGAAAAATATATACAGACGTACGAAGGGGCTGTGATTGTCGTATCGCATGATCGCGAGTTCCTGGATAACGTCATTGATATAACGGTGGAGGTGGCTGGGGCAAAGCTCAATTATTACCCCGGTAATTATTCGTTCTATCTGGAAGAGAAGGCGCTACGTAACGAAATTCAGAAAGGTGCGTACGAAAATCAGCAGGCTAAGATTCGGCAGACGGAGCGCTTCATTGAGCGGTTTAAAGCCAAAGCCACCAAGGCCAAGCAAGCCCAGAGCCGCGTAAAGCAACTGGCTCGTATGGAATTGGTTGATGCCGTCATCGACGAAACGGCGCGGGTGAACTTCAAGTTTCAGTTCTCTACCCAGCCGGGTCGGCACATCCTGCACCTCGACGACATCACGAAGCATTACGGGCCCAAGCGCATCCTGACTCATGCGGATATCCGGCTCGAACGGGGTGATAAGGTGGCCCTGATTGGGGCTAACGGCCGGGGTAAGTCTACGTTGCTACGGATCATTTCGGGGTCGGAACCGCTCAACGAAGGGCGCCGGCAACTGGGTCATAACGTATCGTTCAGCTTTTATGCGCAGCACCAATTGGAGTCGCTAAACGTAGATGACAGCCTGCTGGAAGAGCTTAAACACGCGAACCCGACCAAAACGGAAGGCGAATTGCGCGGGGTGCTGGGCTGTTTTCTGTTCTCGAACGACGAAGTATTCAAAAAGATCAAGGTTCTGTCCGGCGGTGAAAAATCGCGAGTGGCGCTGGCCAAGGTCTTGCTCTCCCAGGCGAACTTCCTGCTCCTTGATGAGCCGACGAACCACTTAGACATGCAGTCGGTGAATATTCTGATTCAGGCGCTCGAACAGTACGAAGGTACCTACGTAGTCGTTTCGCACGACCGGTACTTTGTGTCGCAGATCGCCAACAAAATCTGGTACATCGAGGACGAACAGATTAAGGAGTATCCGGGCACCTACGATGAATACGAATGGTGGATGGAAGAACGGAAAGAGCAGGGACTGGATAAGAAACCCGCTGAGAGTTCGAAGCTTCAGTCGGTATTGCCGCCGACCGTTACCAATGGCCATTCGGTGAACGGAAACGGGCAGAAACTGACCAACGGACGTGCTACAGATGAAGAACGGAAGGAGTGGCAGAAAACGCTGAAAAAACTAACGCAGCAGGCCGAAGAAGCCGAAACGCAGATCAGTCAGTTGGAGAGCCGCAAGAAGAAGTTGGAAGCCGAGCTTGCCGATCCAACTACGTATGGTGATAGTCGTAAGATGCAGGCCAAAAATGAAGAGTATAATCAGGTGTCGAAACAACTCGACCAGCTTCAGTCACAGTGGGAAACGGCCATGCTGGAAGCTGAAGAGTGGGAAAAGAAGTTAGCATAGGGTAACCCTACAATCAAAAGCGCCTAGGACCTTAAACGTCTTGGGCGCTTTTTTGTAAAGTAAATTAAGATTGCTGACGTCAGGCTCCGTTACGTATTGAGCGCTTTAGCCAAACAGAATATACAGGTAAACCCCTCCGCCCGATACCACAACCCAGCTAACGAGGGCGAGCAAGGTAGCTGCGCTGGTTTTGAGGTACTGAATGGGCCGGTGGTACTGGAGAAACTGGTAGTAGGCAACGCTTAAGTAAAGCAACTGAAAAAACAGCAGCATCCGGTTCAGGTAGGGCAGATACGCACTCAGCAAGAGACCTAAGGCCAGCGTTAACAGAACACTGACCAGTGAGAAAAAGCTGGAGAAAAACACATTCGCGACCAGATGTTCAGCGTAATTGATGCCTGAACGCCGGAAACACAGCCAGAATACAAAAGCGAACACCGGAATGGCTACCAAGCCGACGATGTTAATATGCTTTTCGATAAACGTAGTGGCGGCTCGCCGACGCTCGAAATACGGTTGTGAGGCTTTGGGAATCGTTGGCGACACCTGCTGCCGGGTCGACGTAGCGGATTGGGTAGAACGGCCGGTATAGGGTTTGATAAAACTGTTGACGGTGATGTTCAGGCCAAGCACCAGCAGCAGGAACGTGAAGGGGTTGAAGTACTTTTTGCGCTTGCCTTCCAAAGCGTACTCTCGTGCGGCAACACCCGGCCGTGTAACCAAGTCTTTGGTCAGTTTCAGTACCCCCTTGTCGGCATGGGTAAATGCGTGAAAAACTTCGTGAAATATATGCGGTAGATTGAAGCGGTGGATATGCGTATCCTGGCCACAGCCGGGGCAGTAGCTGAACGTAGTCTCTAGATTAGCCGTACAGTTCGGGCAGGTCTTCACAGATGTCAGGGTCATAGCCGGAGCGCGAGGAAGTTCTGTACGCAAAATACAAATTATGCCCGTACTGCCTAAAAATCTGTTCGTTATCGTTACGTTGCCTTAACGGGTTGCCGTCAGTACCGTCGGTTTGATAGCCTGTGAAACGGTTTGCTGAATGCCTTTGCAGATCGTGTCAATTGGCAAGTCGTTGGCATCGTTACCGAATGGATTCTCGATTTCTTCCGCAATAATCTCAAGGCTGGCCAGGACGTAAAATACAAACATGACAAACGGGATGACCAGATAATGCAGGTTCGATACGTAGCCGATGGGTAACGTACTGCAATAGATAAAGATGAACTTCTTGATGAACGACGTGTAGGAGTAAGGGATTGGGGTGTTTCGAATGCGTTCGCAGGCCCCGCAAATGTCCATCAGCGACTGAATCTCCGCGTTGACCAGCAGTAAGTGCTCGGGTAGTAAGATACCCCGTCGTTGCAGTTCATTTACTTTGCCGAAGATGGCATTGGCGATTTGCTGAGGAATGTGTTCATTCAACTGCAAGTCGGCGTAGGTAAATGTATCGGTTTCGACAAATTCCTGTTGCAATGGCTGGTGCCGCAAATGTTGCTTAAGGGCAAAGGCGAAGTTTGGAATCATTACCCGGAAAAAATGAAGCTCGCTAGCCTGCTCCGGACCGAGTAACTGCTGAAGCTTTAAGGCTAAATTCCGGCTGTTATTAACCAGCGATCCCCATAGTTTCCGGCCTTCCCACCAGCGGTCATACGCAGTATTCGTGCGGAACACCAGCAGCATGGAAATCACAAAACTTAGTAAAGTATGCAGCAGCGAAAGATTCTTCAGATAAGGGTTTTCCGAGTAGCCAAGCTGTTCGATAACGTGAACGATGATGAATGAATAGACCGCAATGGCGAATATAACCGGCGACAATTTACGTACTGTATCGGCCCGGTTGAAGGCAATCAGAACCCGAAACCACTCTTTAGGATTGTAGTCTACCATAGTAATTTTAAATTCGCTGAAAACGCAATCTTACGGATTTTGCGCAACTATACCGATGCATTTACGTTTACTAACCGTTTTCCAGACGAAAAATCTCCTGAATGATTAACTACCGCCAACTGCTTCTTTTTGTTAGTGTAAGCCTATTGACCGGACGGGTATACGCCCAGCAGCAACCGCAGCCGATTGACCAGATTTATGATCCGCAGGTGCAAACAGTATTACTATTTCCGCAGGTTGGCCAAAACCCGAACGATCCGTCGCTAACCCTTAATCCGCCCGTTGTTTCACTCGATGAGCAGGTGCCGCTACAACTCGAATTTGACGATCTGACGGCGAATTACCGGTCATTTCGGGCCCGACTACTTCACTGTAACGCGGATTGGCAACGGTCGGTACTTAACGACATCGAGTTTACCTACGAGTACAACGATAACCCAATTACGGACTACCAGGTATCGATCAATACAAAAATTCCCTATTACCATTACCGGTTCACACTCCCGCGGGTGAAGCTGCCGGGGAACTACCTGCTCATTGTATATGACGAGCGTAACCGCAATAATATTATCCTGACCCGTCGGTTTATGACGTATCAGAACCGCGTAACGGTGGGCGCAGCGGTGCGTTTTTCCACGGACCCATCGCGGCAGTTCAGCGATCAGCAGATTGACATGACCCTTGACTACCGCGGGTATCAGGTGATTTCGCCCCAGGATGATTTTCGGGTCGTTATTCGGCAGAATTACCGTGACGACCGCGAGATACGGGGCCTGCGGCCTACGAACGTGCGGGCGTTCGACCAGGTGCTGGAATATCGACTTGTGGATTTGAGTAATACGATGCCCGGTGGCAATGAGTTTCGGTTCTTCGATACGCGGACGGTCTTATCACGCGCGAACTACATCGAACGTATTGAGCGGCCTGCCGACCGAAACATTGCCTATGTGCAGGTGGATCAGCCACGCAGCCGGGGGGCCTACATCCAAAGCGACGATTTCAACGGGCAATACGTAATCGATCACCGCGAAACCGGCAACGGGGCAACGAACGGCGACTATATCGAAACCATTTTTACACTCCGAACCGCCGAAGTGCCAGGCGCTACTGTATACGTGAACGGCGCGTTCAATCTCTGGCGATTAGACGACCGGAACCGCATGACGTTCGATCCGGCACTGGGGGCGTATCAGGCTTCCATTCTGCTGAAGCAGGGTATCTACAATTACGATTACATTCTTCAATCCACCAGCCAGCCCCAGAAAGTGGACGAGAATTACGTAGAAGGCAGTTACTCGTCGACCGAGAACGACTACGAAGTGTTTGTGTACCACCGCCCCCCAGCCGCCCGCGCCGATCAGTTGGTTGCCTACAGACGGGTAGGGGTGAACAAGCGGAAGTGATTGGTTTTTACGTATGAGTCGCTTTTTTGTCATCCCGGCGGCCCGGTCCTGTCGTCGGGATGACAAATTTCCGTTATAAGTTAACCTTTAATGGAGCATATATAGTGCTTAGAGCGGGCCCTTCGGCTAACTACTGCACCCACTTCATTACGTTCACCAAACTAGGCGCTGTGCAGAAACTCCATAATATCACCGTCCTGCACGATGTATTCTTTGCCTTCCACGGCGAGTTTACCCGCTTCGCGCACACCGGCTTCGGTTTTGAACTGCACGAAGTCGGGTAGTTTCATCACCTGCGCCCGAATGAACTTCTTCTCAAAGTCGGAGTGAATAACGCCCGCAGCCTGGGGGGCTTTCCAGCCCTGGTGGATCGTCCAGGCGCGAACTTCCTTAACCCCGGCCGTAAAGTACGTAATGAGCCCCAGCAGACGGTACGACGCTTTGATGAGCTTGCTAAGCCCTGATTCCGTCAGGCCGTATTCGCCGAGGAACATTTCCCGTTCTTCGGGGTCTTCGATCTCGGCGATCTGTGACTCGATACCCGCGCTGATCACAATGACCTCAGCGCCTTCGTCTTTAACGGCCTCACGTAACGTATCGGAATAGGCATTACCGTTCGGCAGTGACCCTTCGTCCACATTGGCTACATAAATGACGGGCTTGATAGTCAGCAGCGATATATCGCCGATGGCGGCCTCGCGATCTTCGGGTGAGATTTGCACCGTACGGGCGCTTTTACCGGCCTCCAGCGCGGCTTTGTACTGCTTCAGGATTTCCAGCTCGGCTTTTGCTTTAGCATCGCCCACCTGAGCCGCTTTCGCAATCCGCTGAATCTTTTTGTCGACCGACTCCAAATCCTTTAGTTGTAGTTCAGCGTCGATAATTTCTTTGTCGAAGACCGGATTTACTTTGCCTTCAACGTGAACGATGTTTTCGTCTTCGAAGCAGCGAATGACGTGCACAATGGCGTCGACTTCGCGGATATTCGCCAGGAATTTGTTACCCAATCCCGCTCCCTGGCTAGCGCCTTTCACCAGCCCCGCAATGTCAACGAACTCGATGATCGTCGGCACAACGCGCTGCGGCTTCACCAGCGTTTCGAGCGTATCCAGCCGCTCATCAGGTACGGTTACCACACCGACGTTCGGTTCTATGGTGCAGAATGGATAATTGGCCGCTTCAGCCTTTCCACTCGAAATTGCATTAAATAAGGTCGATTTACCGACGTTCGGCAACCCTACGATTCCACATTGTAAGCCCATATATCAATGAGCGAAAGAGTGAATGAGTGAATGAGCGAAAGACCGGATCATCCCGGATGGTGAATTGCCACTACATGCCTATTCACCGGTTCACTCATTCACTCGTTCGGTCTTTCACTCTTTTAAGTTTTCACAAATTTACAACCCCGACGGCGGACCACAAAAAAAGCCTTCGGCAAGGGGCCGGAGGCTGAGGGTTTCGGCAATAAGGTTCTTGTTTTAGAGCCGGTAAGAAATGAATAAGGTAAAGTCAGTTCATACGTATATCGATTACTCCCATTTCAACTCATTCGCAAAATCGTCCTGTTCGTCGCGCTGAACAAACTGGGAAAAATCAACTTCGGGCATTAACTCAGATTTGACGTGATCGACGGTTTCCTGCAAGGCTTCAATGAACTTGTCGAAGTCTTCTTTGTAAAGAAACATCTTATGTTTTTCGTACACAAACCCGTCGCCCTGCGGGTGGCGTCGGCTTTCGGTAATGGTGAGATAATAGTCGTTGGCACGAGTGGATTTAACGTCAAAAAAGTACGTTCGTTTACCAGCCCTAACCCGCCTAGAATAGATTTTCTCTCGTTCTCTTTCTTCCACAATCAGTGAGGTTTAGTACGTTCACAACTGCTAAAGTACGGGCTAAGGATTAAGAACAAAAAGAATGAGCATAAATATATTAGGGGGTAAAATAACCCCATTTTCAGGTAGAGTTGTGGAGGCCGTTCCACAGTTTTTTCGATAATTGCTTGGTTCTTAAGGCCATTCATTATATATTTGCTATACAGGAATTGCACTTTTTGGGGACGGGCGGTATGTGTGTGTTAACGGGCATACCCTCCGTCTATTTTTTTCACGTAACCAAAAGCTGTATGAGTTTAATCATGTCCCTTATGCTATTTTTTGGTGGCATAAAACCGGCGGAGGCCCTTCCAGGCCTCATACAGAAAGGCAAAGCGTCTTTTTATTCCAAGAAGTTCAATGGTCGTAAGACCGCTTATGGTGAACGAGTCAGCGCCGAAGCGCTCGCAGGAGCCCACCGCTCCCTACCGCTAAACACACTGGTAGAAGTCACAAATCTCGATAACCAACGATCCGTAATTGTACGAATCAATGATCGGGGACCTTTTTCGAAGGGCCGCGTTATCGATCTCACCCACGCAGCTGCCCAAACTCTCGGTATGGTTTCGAGAGGAGTTGCCAATGTTTCTCTGCGGGTTGTTGGCAAAGGACGCGAATTAGCGTTTGCCCCCGCTGCTTCGGTTTTCACTACCCCTGCCGACTATCAACCGCTGATGGAGCCGGTATTGTAGCCTAACCGCGTAAATTCAACCGAACCGTTCGACACCCCCTTTCTGCAATTCCTGGCTGGGGTATCGAACGGTTCACTTTTTTAGGGCAAAAGTCTTAACTTTGAGTAAGCCCATACAGACTGGTTTACTAACGTTGATCGCATGAAACAATCCTTGAATTTAGGTCAGGTACGTTCCTTTGGAAACGTCGAATTCCTGGCCCGCCAACTGGTCGAAGGCTTCATCACGGGCTTACATAAATCACCCTTCCACGGCTTTTCGGTTGAGTTCGCCGAGCACCGTCTGTACAATACCGGCGAAACGACGCGCCACATCGATTGGAAAGTGTATGGCAAAACCGAAAAGCTGTTTGTCAAACGCTATGAAGAAGAAACCAATCTGCGCTGCCATATCATGATCGATACGTCCTCGTCGATGTATTATCCAGAAGCGAATTATGGCAAAATGACCTTCAGCGTGATGGCGGCTGCTTGCCTGGCTTATATGCTCCAGCGTCAGAAAGATGCGGTAAGCTTAACCACTTTCGCCGATACCGTCGATTTGCAGACACCGACGAAATCGACGCCCTCGCACGTACATAAGCTATTTACGCACCTGGATCAAATGATGCAGCAGCCAAAGCCCTTACGGAAGACGTCGGCCGCCGATGTAATTCACGAAGTGGCAGAGAAGATCAACAAGCGGTCGCTGGTGATCATTTTCAGCGATATGTTCGATAATTCCGAGAAATCCGACGCGTTGTTTTCGGCCTTACAGCACCTGCGCCACAATTTGCACGAAGTGTTACTTTTCCACGTAACGGATAAGAAAACCGAGGAAGATTTTGCGTTCGATGAGCGTCCGTATGAGTTTATCGATCTGGAGACGGGCGAGAAGGTGAAGCTTCAGCCGGGGCAGGTGCGCGATACGTATCAGCAGGCGGTAAAGTCGTATTTTCAGGAATTGAAAATGCGCTGCGGTCAGTACAAGATCGACTTTATCGAAGCGGACATCGCTCAGGGATTCGACCAGATCCTGACGGCTTACCTGGTGAAGCGTACCAAGATGAAGTAGCCGGTTTGAGCGATTTATTCAGGCTCGATGATGTCTCTCGAATCATACCCATCGCTTGTCTGTAGCCAAACTTCCTTGCCGTTCTCTACCTCAAAGGTCCACGTTAACGATCCATGAACGAGGAGATGCTTCTCAACAATATACTTACCTACTCGCTTCGGAGCAGAGAATTGGTTGGGTAGTACGGGACGTAGACAAACCAGTAAGTTATGGAAGCTTGTCGGGTCTTTGATGTTAATTACACGCTCAAGTCCGGCATTTGCCTGAAATACCAGAACTCGGTTTTGCCATTGCCCCCAATTATCAGTAGGATGAGCCGTTAGGAACTCGAAGGTAAGCAGCTCGCTCAGTTGGTACACGTACGCATTGGTACGTCTGTCCACACGAACGGAAATAACTTTATTCGGTACGTAATGAACGTAACTGGTCAGGTTTCTTTCCAGCACTTTATCCAATATCGTGATCTGTTGTAACGGAACAGACATCCGTTGGCCGTAAGCCGAAGCGGTCACATAAACCAGGAAGAGGAATATCTGTAAGCAGGCAGTTTTATCCTTCATAAAGCAGTGATTTTACATAAGGGGGCGTCCCATTGAAAAATCCACACGAAGGTTGTCATAAACAGCAAAGGGCGTTTACTCAACGCCCTTTGCTGTTTATGAACTACGAAATTACGCCTACTTTTTCACGCTTGCTTTTACGTTGGCTGGCGCAACGGCGGGCTTTTTAACGGCTGCATTACCGGCCTGCTGGCGCTTGTGGAACAGCATAAAGTCTTCGAGTTGTTCAACCGGAAGCTTGCGGGCAATGATCTTTTTATCTTTATCCAGCATGTAGATGGTTGGCGTGGTCCAGACATCGTACTGCTTCCGGTAATTTGTTCGTAAGTTATAATCGTAGCCGTTGATGGCCTTTCCTAACTTAAACTCCCGGATAAACTTCTTCCATTCTTCGGGACTCTGCTCAACGGCAATGGCGACCACTTCGGCACCTTTGCCTTTATAATCGTCAACAAACTTTTTGAGTTTGGGCGCACTTTCCCGGCAGTGACCGCAGTGCGGGTCATAAAAATACACGACGGTGTAATCGGCCTTGATGTTGGAAAAGGCGATCGGCCGACGTAACGTATCACTAACGCTCGGCGCGGCCAGCACTTTACCAACCAGCGTTGGCTTGAGCGTTGCTACCCGCTCGCCAATTTTCTGGATGGTCGAAGAGTCCGTAATGGGCATGACCCCGGTAGCGTAGTATTTTTCGAACATGTGCACAAACAATCCATCGGTACCCATCACCTTCGGCTGCTCATACTGGCTGGTGATATAATAAATGGAGTACGACAGAACTTCCTGGTTCTTACCCGCCTTGGCCTTACCCACAATAAAATCAGCCTCTTTAATGAGCGAATCAGGATTCTGTACGGTAAGCTCTTTCAGGTACCGGTCGAGTTTTTGCTGCAAGAAAGGCGTCCGTACGAATCGCTCGTCGGCAAAGTCGAAGTCGTCCCAGAAATGGCTTTTGTAATAGTTGAATACCCAGATCGAGTCGGGCCGACCGTTAGCGGCTTTCGGTGCGGTGGGTACCTCCGGCTCGGCTGCCGTTTTCAGCAGTTTAACCGCAAAAGAACCCGCGTTCTGGTTCAGAAACTGATTTCGTTGGTCCTGAGCGAGTTTCTGCAGATCGCCCATCTTTTTATCGACCAGGGCCATCGAGGCCGCATCGTTGCGCACCTTTTTCTCCAGGTTTAGCGCGCGGGCTTCGCCGTTCAATTTTTCGAGCTGTTGCTGGTACGCGTAAAACAGCTCGTTGTCTTTAGAGCCCGTCACTTTCATGTGCTTAACAATACCAGACGTATCGGTCTGAAACGAGAACTGCTGATTGGCGTCAGGAATCAGAAACTGGAGGTAGCCATTCTTGGGCGTTACCACAAGGTACAGTCCCGTCGGTAACGTCTTTGAGCCTTCAAACACCATGTTCCCCTCGTGGTCAAGGCGGGCAGTATCTTTTGGGATGTACTGGGTAGCACCGAAATAATGGGCCAGCACACAGGTCGTATCTTTTAAGCCTTT
Source organism: Spirosoma knui (assembly GCF_054780635.1). NCBI lineage: Bacteria > Pseudomonadati > Bacteroidota > Cytophagia > Cytophagales > Cytophagaceae > Spirosoma > Spirosoma knui. The sequence continues at coordinate 574,274 of NZ_BAAGVY010000001.1, forward strand.
GATACGGCCGGTGATCTTGAAACCGTTGGCTGGGGCTGGCGTAGCTGACTGTGTCCAGGCAGTTGACACCATAAGCAGGCTAGACAGAACAGCTAAAAAGAGATTCTTCATACAAGTAGAGACGTATCTTCGCGGCAGAATAGTTACAAATTTACGGGATTCACGGGTAAGTTCTTGTCTACAAAACGCTTGCCAGCCCGACATAGTCTATGTTTTATTTCTTTTCTAAAACACTCAACTACCTAATTACCCCAGCGGGCTGGTTAGTCGTTACGTTACTGGTAGCGTTTTTTACGAAAAAAGCGGTTCGGCGACGTCGATTGATTGGCGTCGCATTCGGTGTTTTCTGGATCTGCGGCAACGGGTTCCTGACCAATGAACTGGCCTTGTGGTGGGAGTATCCGCCAGCCGTTAAACCCACGGATTCTACGGCGACCGTGGCTGTTTTGTTAACCGGGGGCATGATCAACGTAATGAAAGACGTACCTGCACAGGGGCCGTCGGATACGCGGTACGTGCTGGACCGGGAAGCCGACCGGGCGGGGCAGGCGCTTTACCTGTATAAAACCGGGGCCGTGCGAAAAATTCTGATCAGCGGAGGCAATGGTAACCTTCCGATGCAAAGCAAAAGCGTGAGCGACGAAGGGCAGATGACGGCTAAATTTCTCTTAACAGCCGGAGTTCCACCCGCTGATATCGTCTTTGAAAACAGATCCCGCAATACGCACGAAAACGCGGCCTTCACCGCCCCCATCCTACGTACTAAATTCGGCACAACGAAGTGCGTACTGGTTACGTCGGCCTGGCACATGCGTCGGGCCGTAGCTTGCTTCGAAAAAGCTGGCGTTACCGTGGTTCCGTTTCCGGGCGGTTATCTCAGCGGTAAACGGTCGTTTGTGCCCGGAGAATGGCTGCTGCCGAACGAACAGGCGTTTGCCGACGCATATTTTCTGCTGAAAGAACTCGTTGGGTACGTAGTGTATAAGGTGGTCGGGTATGCCTGAGAACCGGGACGAAGGGAAACCCGATGTTCCCCCTTCGTCCCGGTTCTTATACTACGTCTTGTTTTCGTTAGACCGAGAGGATTTTCACCATGCGCAGCAAATCTTCGTTGATGGGCTTGGGCAGGCGAATGGTATCTTTAAAAGGCGTGTAGACGAGCTCATTATTAACAACACCCGCCATTACGTTTTTCTCGCCGTTCATAAGGCCTTCTAAAGCGCCTAATCCTAGGCGGCTGGCCAGAATCCGGTCGTAGGCCGTTGGGATACCGCCCCGCTGAATGTGTCCTAACGTAGTGACGCGCATATCAATCTCCGATTCAACCTGCTGGCGAATCTTCTCAGAAATCTCGGTGGCGTTACCTTCTTCTTCTCCTTCCGCGACAACGATGATGGACGACGATTTCTGACGACTCCAGCCCGATTTCAGCGTTTCTACAACTTCTGAAATCGGAGTTAATACTTCCGGCACCATCACCAGTTCGGCTCCTCCGGCAATACCCGACTGAATGGCAATGTATCCTGAATCGCGGCCCATCACTTCAATAAAAAAGATACGGTCGTGTGAATCGGCCGTGTCCCGAATTTTGTCGATGGCTTCCAACGCGGTGTTTACGGCCGTATCGAAGCCAATCGTATAATCTGTACCGTACAGGTCATTATCAATCGTACCGGGAGCGCCTACGGTTGGGATGCCATATTCATCGTAGAACAGTGTAGCACCAGTGAACGTACCGTTACCACCAATAGCGATCAGCCCTTCGATACCAAACTTTTGAAGCTGTTCGTGCGCCTTGGCACGGCCTTCGGATGTCATAAACTCTTTACTGCGGGCCGACTTTAAAATTGTACCTCCGCGCTGAACGATGTTGCTCACCGAATGCGAAGACATCTGAAAAATATCGCCGTTTATCATGCCGCTGTACCCTCGGCGGATACCGAAAACTTCAAGACCGTGATAGACCGCCCCCCGGACCACAGCCCGGATGCAGGCGTTCATACCCGGCGCGTCACCACCCGAGGTAAAAACAGCTATTCGTTTCATAGGTTACGTCAATTTTTTAAGGAAATTTCACAAAAAGGGGCCGGGTTCGGCGGAATAAACCCTGCAAATTTATCCCATTTCCCAATCTAAAGGCATCAATCATTTAATTATCCCGTTCGTTTCATGCAAAATTCATAAATCGACAAAATCCAGAGAAGCTGTTCACCGACAGAAGTCAGTGTGAATGTCTGCCTTAAAAGGGGTACTTACGCGAACGGGTGCGGTTATTCGTATTAAATTAGGTTAGCTAACTCCACTGCCGTTTTTAAATTGCCACGCTCGCCAGATGATTTGCACGTGGTTAACTAAGGTTGGCAGTAAGCCAAAATGGGTCGTTAATACCTTGAATCGGTCCGCCAGCGACTGGCGATGCTGCTGAACGGAGAGCCCACCAACGAGGTACTTACACAGAATAAAGTCTACATACTCAATTTGCCGGGCAGCTTTCAAGCAGCGGATCTCCCAATCCAGATCCGCGCTGAGATTATCAGTTGGGTAATCAGGCGCAATGGTACGTTTCGCAACGAAGGCCTGGTGACAAACTTTCATGCCCAGCGCCATATCGCGCCAACTCAAGTGTTCAGGCAACGTATGAGGTGTAACCTGACTACGTAAACCTACCGGATCACCGTTTTCCTCTACAAACAGTGCGTCGCTATAATAGACATCCGACTGCGTGGTTTGAATTCGCGCTAGTAGGTTAGGTAATGTGTCTGAACTGTAAAGCTCATCACCGGCGTTCATGAACCAGACGTAGTTGCCGGTGGCCATGTGCAACCCTTTATTCATCGCATCGTAGAGGCCTTTGTCGGGTTCGGAAATCCAACGCGTGATGCTTTTTTCGTATTTCCTGATAATATCCAGCGTACCATCCTTCGAGGCTCCATCAACTACAATGTATTCGAAGTCGGTCACTGGTTGGGCGACGACACTCTGAATCGTGCGCTCCAGGAATCGCTCGGCATTGTACGTAATGGTGATGATGGATACGGTTGGCATGTTCAATGAGTGAAAGGGCGAAAGAGTGAAAGAGTGAATAGAACAAGCGCTCTTTCACTCTTTCGCCATTTCGCTCATTAATTCTTTGTAAAGCTCAACGTGTTTCTGCGCAACAACTTCTTCGGAAAAACGGGCTTCGGCTGATTGTCGGGCGTTTTGGCGTAGGGTTTCCGGTGCAGAATGATTCAGAACAAAGGCTAGCCCATCGGCCAATTCCTGCGCTGATCCGACGCTGGCCAGATAGCCGTTTTCCTGGTGGTCGATCATTTCGGGAATACCGCCCGTACGAAAGCCCACGACCGGCGTTCCGCAAGCTAATGACTCAATGACCGTATTGGGCAGATTGTCTTCTAAAGACGGTACAATCATCGCGTCGGCTGCGTTATAAGCCGCAACAATGTCTTCCTGACTGGTTAAAACACCAAGGTGACGTACCGTGTAGGGCAGTTCATCGAACAGATAGCTTCGCCCTTTTCCGAATATCAGAATTTCAGGGTTTAAGCCGGGCTGTTGTTGGTGCAATTGCTTTAATGATTCGGCAAAGTACCGAAAGCCTTTACGCGCATCCGTTACGTTCGCGCTGCCGAACAGAAACCGGGGCTGGTCGGTGTCTGGAATCTCCAGACGGGCGTTTGCATCTGCCCGGTCGATAGGCGCAAACGTCTGCTTGTCAATGGCGTAGGGGATCACGCTAAATGGAAATGTACATAGTAACGAGCTACGCAACCCCTCGTCAGCCAGCCAACGACTAGGCGGGGTGAAATGAACGGTAGCATCTTTGAAGAGCTGTGTCTTTTGCTCAAAGATCCGGTACGATAAATCGGTAGCATGCGGCTTTTTCAGGTACGGACAGTCGTGACAGTGCCTCAGAAAGTGGTCGCAGCCGCGTGAGTAATGGCAGCCACCCGTAAAGGCCCATTGGTCGTGTAAAGTCCAGACAATGGGTTTGCCGAGCGAAAACAAGGCACGTAGTCCGTCGATGGAAAGAAAGCCAAAGTTAATCCAATGCAGATGCAGTATGTCGGCTTGCCGGATGGCATCGTGATACGTTAAACCTGCACCGAAAGCCGCTGGCGAAAACTGAAATCTGACCGAGTGATCACGCTCATAGGGCAGAAAATAAAGACGTTCGGCCACAAATCGACCGAACGCCAGTTGTTCAGATAACAGGTTGCCTGCCAGATACGTAACACCGGGGGCGGGCTGGTGCTTTTCCTGTCGATTCGACGTGCCGATGAGCATCGTGCTGTCAACTCCTTGTTTGAGCAGCGCCGTATGTAGCCGAGTTGCCGCGACAGCTGCCCCGCCGAAAAGGTGATAGGTGCTCAGGTGCGTAACTCTCACCGGCCAAGGACTTGATTAAACTTCTTGACGACTTCGGGCCAGAAGCCAATACCCCAAACGCGCCCCCAAATCCGCCGACGGGAATACCGCTCCATCTCCGTAAAGATCGGATCGGTAAAGCGAGCTTTCGCCTTTTGAGTTAAGATCAAGGCGAATCCGTGCTGCTTAAGCGTCGTGGCGAACACCCAGCCCAATAGAACGTTACGTTGGGTAAGCGTATCCTCATCGGCAAACCGGTTCAGGTACGTCATTTCACCCCAGACGGCGCTGTTTTTGAGTGAGAATAAGACAAACTTCTTGAGCAACGGCTGTGTCGTGAAGCTGTCCAGCAAAGCGGGCGTAATACGTGGCGAACCCTTTGGCAAGAGCTCGGCAAGCCAGTGGCTACCGGTTTCTTCCATGTATTGCAACACTTGGTAGAGCTTATCTTCTCCATCGTAAATGGAGGCAATACCGGGCTCAAACTCGGCGGTTAGCACCCGTCGGGCGCGGTCGTTGCCAAGGTTACGGAACAGCCGGAGATCGGTACCCTGCGAGTCGGTTTTAAACCAGTCGACCTGACCAATGTTCAGGCTGTCAAGCGTCGAGCGAAGACTACGTGTCTTTAACTGAACCACCTTGGTCGGCTCAAATTTTGGGGCAAAAGCGTACTCCTGAATCAGATCGGGCCGTGGCTTGAGCAGACTAGAGCAGTGGGGTGAGACAGTGAGGTAGAAATCAGCGGTTTCAGTTTCGGTCTCTGCCGAACGCGGCCCGGTAACGATGTGATTGAACGTGTATAGTTTCCGAAAATGACTTGATTCGCTTTCGACGTAACCGAAATCGCGGTCGTCGGCGTCAAAGGCAATACAGACCGAATACTTGGCGAATGGCTTCCAGCGGGTATGTAATTGCCCCGAAGCGCCAATATCCACCAATACAGGCGGTTCGGTCTGAAACTCAGGGCGGCTTAAAATCTTGTCAATCATTGAAAGAATGGCATTAAATAGTCACTGGTTGTCATTGATGGTGAGCCCTTGTTTGCTGGCAATGCCAACCAACGACCACTTAATGTCAATAATGACTACGTTCTGTACGCAAAAATAGTCAATTGCAGGTCCATGACTGTATTGCCACGATACTGACGATTCACGAGTGGTTTAGTGCGATGCTGAGCCGTGTCAACGTAATAGCGGAAGCCACTGTCGGTCAGAATTTGCAACAGCTGAGGCAGAGTCTGAGGTTGACCAATGTAGGCGTGGTACTCGACAAACAGGTTCTGCACATGGGCTAAGGCGTCGCGGCAATCGTCGAGGACGGGTATTTCGGCCCCTTCAATATCAATCTTGAGCATGTCGATGCGTAACTCCTGCAAGAGCACATCGCGAAGCCGTACCGAGGGAACCCGGTGAACGTTAGTGGCAACGAAAACCGACGACACATCATCACCAGCGCTGCCGAAGTCGACGCCCAAGTCATCGGTCCAAACCGCTTTTTCTACAACTTCTACGTTGGTTACGCCATTGGTCGCCAGATTGCTACGTAGCGTTTTGGCGGTTTCGCCATCAGCCTCATACGCTACAATTTTAGCGTTGGGGTAGTGGCGGCTGAAATACACAACGCTCGTACCAATATTCGACCCGCAGTCGATAATAACAGGCTTCGGCGAAGTTGTTGGAAAGGCATAGCTTTCGTCGACAAAAATTTCTTTCACCTGCCAGAAGAACATCAGGCTATCGGGCGTCCGGAAGCGCAGACCGTTGTAGGTAAGCGTCGTCGATTGATTCCGTTGTATACCGCCATCCGTTACCAATAACCACAGGAATTTTCGACCGTTAGCGCTGCTAAGGAGCCGGTAGGCATCAGTGAAGAGGAAAGAAAATAATGTTTTCACGGGCGCAAGTTACGGACTAACAGACTTACGGCGGTTCATCCAGGCACCTAACACGAGCTGATTAATATCCGGCGAAATTTTCAGGAAATAAACCAATGCGCCAAAAGCGAGCGTAATGAACGCTGAACGCAGGGCTACGTCCAGGCCAACCCGCCACAGATTACCCGACAGATAAGGAGCCTGTACCGCAGCAACCCACACCAGCAAACCAATGGCGATAACCGCTACATTACGCCAGGTGAAGGGTTGCAGGCCAAATTTAAACCAGACAAATCCAGTCCGGGCGATATTGAACAACGCGGTAGCAATGGCCGCACCGATGGCCGCACCTTCCAGGCCAAAAACAGGGATCAGCGCTCGGGTCGTTAGAATGGTGACGACCACCATCAAAATAAAAAAAAGCGAGTCGTAGGCGTAGTAGCGCGACGTAGCCAGAATTGTACCGTTGACTCCGGTAGCCATGTCAATTAACTTGCCTAACCCAATCCACAAAATAACGTAGTAGCCAGCTTCGTAGCCTTTGGGCAGGACCTCAAACACACTGGGAAGATTCGCGGCAATGCCGATAAATACTAACGTTCCTATAACCAGTTGGCTCAGGCAGCTTTTGCGGTAAATACTGGCGATGTTGTTGAGGTCATTGGTCTTCCAGGAGTCAGCAATCACCACAGTTGATACTTTATACAGCATAGTGGCGGGCGCTGCTATTACCGTTCCAAAGTTGGCGCTGATGCTGTAAATACCCGTCTGGGCCAGACCGAGCGCGTCGTTCACCATGTATTTGTCGATGTGCAGAATCACCTGGGAAGAAAGTCCCGTCAGAAGAGTCAGCGCAGCGTAACGAAACAGCTCCCGGCGCAATTCCGGTGTTAGTTGTAAGTGTTTAACGTCGAGCGTAAAATGTCCATCGCGAATCACTTTCACGAGCATTAACGCTGTCTGTGCAAAATACGACCCCATCCACAAAATCAGCAGCGTTGGAAACGTAATCAAGCCCGCCCAGTATATGACTACGGCAAAAAGAAACAGCAGACGCTGCAAAAACTGCTGTAGAAACGTTCCCGTTACGCTGTCGTAAAGCAGTTTGGCGTAGTTGTCAAAAAGGTTAAAGAATAGTGTGAAAAAGGTGAATGGTATCAGCAGGTAATAATACTGAACAAATAAGGCCGATTTCTGGGCGTTTTCGGCAACGATATACGGCCGAAAGAGCAAAAGCAGCAACACACTTAATCCGAAGCCAACCAGCGATACAACGGTGGCCAGCAGCAGAAACCCTCCGTGGCCACGCTCATAATCGCGGAAATACGGAAAATAGCGTCCACCCGCGCCGTTAATGCCCAGATTTGAGAACTGCGTAAGAATGATGGATAGCGCAATTAACAAGCCGATCAGACCATTCTGGTCGGGGGTAAGAATTTTAGGCAGCAGCAGGCCCATCGTCACAAATCCGATGACGATGCCGGCGTACGTAAAAATCGTTCCCTGAATCGTTTGCCGCTTAATGATCCCCATCCGCAGCGAAAACAGCAGTTGATGAAACGAGATCCCAACGTAAGGCTGTACCTGCCGGAATGTCCTGCGTAGCCGTTTGGCCGAGAATGTCGTCGTAGTAGCGCGTGTGCAAACCGTTCGCCGGACGAATGCTACGTACGTTGTCAGCCGTGAGTAACTCACCGGCTTTAACATCCTTCACTACGTACAGCGACCGTTTGAATTGCAGGCTCTTTTCTTCTTTCGGCGTAAGCGTATAACTTACCTGCCCCATGGCTAAACGTGCTCGTTCGGTTTCAATAACCAGGCTTTTTAACTCTTCGGGTTCCAGAGAAAAGGCGGAATCAACCCCACCATCGGCCCGACGTAACGTAAAGTGCTTCTCAATCACTACGGCCCCAAGGGCCACAGCCGCTACCGATGCACCGATGCCCATCGTATGATCGGAGAGGCCTACAGGGACGTCGAACAATTGCCGCATGTGCGGAATGGTGAGCAGGTTCGTGGTTTCGGGCGTAGCCGGATACGTACTTGTGCATTTGAGCAGAATCAGCTCTGTACAGCCGTGCGCCCGTAACACCTTTACCGACTCGTCGAGGTCAGCGACTGACGCAACGCCCGTACTCATGATCACCGGTTTGCCCGTTTGCGCTACTTTTTTGAGCAGAATATGATCCGTGTTCTCGAACGAAGCAATCTTGTACAACGGTACGTTGAGCGACTCCAGGAAGTCAACGGCGGTTGTATCGAAAGGTGAGCTAAAGGCAAGCATGCCGTGTTGCCGGGCTCGCTCAAAAATTGGGGCATGCCACTCCCAGGGCGTGTACGCCTGTTCGTAGAGCTTATACAGGTTCTTATCGGCCCAGAGCGACTTCGCATCGCGGATGTAAAACTCTTCCGATGCTCCGTTGAACGTAATGGTATCGGGCGTGTAGGTCTGGAGCTTAAGGGCGTGAGCACCCGCTTCGGCCGCGGCATCGACAAGTTCAAGCGCCCGGTCAAGTGACTGGTTATGATTACCCGACATCTCGGCAATAATAAACGGCCGATGCGCCGGGCTAATGGTATAATTGGCAACCTGAATCGGTTGAGAATGCGTCATTGGCGATAATCCAAAATGGTGGCGTTCACACAAAAATAAAACTGTTCAACGCACCAAACCAGTCGAAAGGTTTCAGCGATACGTTGAACAGTTCTATAACGTAGTAGTAGCAGCTTATCTTTTTTTCAACGTATTTACCTCAAGTTGGAGCTGTTTAATCAACTCACTTTGCTTATTAATCAATAGTTGTTGTTCCTTTATTGCTTCCGTCAATAGTGGTATTACACCATCATAATTTAAAAACTTAATGCCCTCAGCGTTTTGTGATACCGCTTCGGGCAGCACCTGCTCCACCTCTTGCGCGAGAAACCCAACCTCGCGTTGAGTTACCTGACCTCGCCAGTTGTAAAAGTAGCCGTTTAAGCTATTAACTTTCTGAAGCGCTCCGGTCATTCGGGTTACATTTGATTTCGTACGTTCGTCTGACATCATACGTAATGTCCCGTACACAGCAAGTTTTGCACCTTCAACAGGGGCTCCGCCTAAACCTACGCTAGTACCATTGTCGGTTATCTGACTGTTCTGTAAGCTGCCTGATGCATTCAGCTTAGGTACATTATTCGGAGTCGACGCACCGCTAATCGAAGTCAGAGTCGAGTTCGCGGGTAAGTCATACCGGCTAAGGTTACCATTTCCATCGGCCATAATGAGACCAGTACCTAGCCCAGACGGAACACCCGCAAACCGAACAGTACCGGTGGTGTGCAGTTGTGCTGTAGCAGACATAGTACCGACACCAAGATTACCGTTCGCCTGCATCTGCATATAAACAGTAGTGTAATTACGCCAAGCAAATAAAGGTCTACTTGATATGGTGGTTCCTCCAGTCGTAATTGTATTGTCTGTATGCTTTCTTGCATCGAATAGCATCATTGGCCAATCTCCCGTGTCTCCATTGTAATCGGTTACACCTGCTAGAGTTAAGGTTGATCCACTTGGTAAGCTCTGATTATAAGCTAGTAGTACAGGGTTAAAGCCATTTGTCGTCGTTCCATTTCTGAACCCTATAAAATCGGAAGGAGCGTGGGTTACGCCAACACGGAGAAGTTCGTTAAATGTCTCAGCATTAGGGTTTCCTTTCAAAATAGATACTTTACCCGTAACAGTTGACGGAAGGGTAATCTGGGTTTCATCTCCGTTGTCTACCCATTTGTCGGGAGTTGGATCTTGCCCAAAGGTTCGAAGAGATACCAGAAGAAGTACGGAAGAAAGTACAAGACGCATGTAGTTGTTAACAATATATCTGTGAGTAAAACAATCGGATGAAATCGACTGCTAAAATTGCATTAAATGTCTACTTTGTACTATAATAATACACTAAGCTTTGTATACTTAGCTGATCCACTTTGTGCGAGAATGTAAATCCAGCTTTCTCAAACGACCGGATAGACGCCTGATTGTCAGCTTTAATATACGCGTGAATGAGTACGTCGCCCCATTGCTCTCGGCAAGCGACACAGCCTTGTCGAATTAATTCGCTGGCTAGTCCCCTTCCCCGGAAGTGAGTGTCTACTGATACCCCAATGATAACTTCACCTGATGTACGTTCGAAACGCACTTGCCCAACGGGTGTTCCCGCTTCGTTGCTGAACATGAGTAGCAACGCATTGGCATCTGCCAGCTTTCGGGAAAACCAACATTCATGGGTTTCCAATGAAATAGGGTCGGAGTTGAACGATTGACGACGCGTATCCGGATCGTTCGCCCAGTCAAAATAGAGCGGTGAATCTTCAGGAGTAGCTAAACGATAGGTGAGCATAAGCGGTCGAATAAAGCCCGGAAGCGTTCGGGGGAGCGGCCGTCGAAATATCGGCGCTGATTTTTAACGATGAGTTGCCGAACGTTGGCATATTCCGCAGACGTACCAATCCCAATGTTGCCCGCTATGTCATCAAGTGAAATAGTACTGGGACAAACGTTCGCTAAACTATTATTAACCAGAAATGAACTGATGCGGGCCTGATTGTCCGCCGTTTCAATGGCAATTAGTGGCCTGCCGATGCTGCACACTTCATACGCGACGGTGCTGCAGGAGGTAATGGCGAGCTGGCATTTCAGTAACTCGGCTACCATCTGGTCGGCCGTCAGATTCGACAGGATGTGAAGGTGTTTAAACTGACTTTGCAACGCTTCAACGGCTGGCCGGTTGCTCTGAAGAGGACCAACTACAATATGAATGCGCCACTCCTGCCTTATTTGGTCGAAATATCTCCGCAAACCGTTTAATACTCTCAGTGACGTATTGCTCGGATCGGCACCACCCAGACTAATAAAAATGGGACCTTCGGGAGGGACAGGCGTAGGTGGGATAAAAAACGCAGGACGCAGCAAGGCGTAGCGAGGACCTAACAGAAACTGTGTGTACACCTCCGCCTGATAATCTTCGGGTGTAAGGCTCCCTGCATGATTAATAACAATGTCAGCTACCTGATGGCTGCTCACCAGATCATCGATATACACCAGTTTCTTGGCCTTGGCTCGCACAGCTCGTTGGTACGATTCGTTGAAATCATAACCATCCAGCACAACGATTGTCTCAAGATCTAAACTGGGAAGGAAAGCAGCTACCTCGTTGGAATCCAGCGGGATCACCATCAGACCTTTCTCCTCAACCAGTTCGACTACCGCCTGTGAGGGTCGCACAATGGCGAAACGTCGTTCATAGTCGCTTCCGAGCATTTCGGCCAGAGCCAAACACCGCATGATGTGGCCAAGGCCAATCTGAGGGCTACCATCAGCGCGGAAAAGAATCGTTTTCGACATAGTGCTACGTCAGGTTCCGCTAGCAGTCGGTTTTATCGGTCGCTAGCGGGATAACAGTTGATATTTTAACTCGGCTACCTGCCAGTCTTCTTCGTTATCGATATCCTGCGCCTGCATTTCGGAGATGACAAGGCCACTCGTGTTATCGGTCAGTAATCGTCCCTTCTGTTGAAAGACCGTTACGTTAAAGAAATAGAACTGGCCAGCGTCGTGATAGGCTGGCTGCAAATCCTGCGATCGAGCTAGCGCATGTTCGGGCTGTAACCAGGTCAGCCGGTCGTCTTTGAACGTAACGGCCCGTTGTACCGGAAACCCGAACCGCTGTACGGGAAAGACGCAATCGAGAGCACCCGACTGGAGCTTGTCAAAAGCTTGCTGCAACAGTTCAGGGTTCACAAAAGGGGCCGTTGGATACAGGCAGCAGGCCATTGTGAATGTTTTGCCAGCCTGCGCATAAGCTGTGAGTACTTCGTTCAGGACATCGGCGGTTGTTGCAAAATCATCCGCCGTTGCCGCGCTTCGGCGAAAGGGTACAGAGGCACCATGCTGTTCTGCTAACTCGGCAATTTCGTCATCGTCCGTCGACACCATCACTTCATCGAACAAGCCTGATTGTAAGGCTGTTTCAATGGAGTACAACATGATCGGTTTGCCTAAAAATGGCCGAATAACTTTTCGTGGAATTCGCTTACTGCCGCCACGGGCGGTAATGATCGCTACGTTGCCCATAACTAACCGCAGTAGTCGCGTACGGACTTGATTACATACGCCTGTTCCTCATCCGTCAGCGTTGGGTACATCGGCAGGCTGAGGCAACGGGCGTAGTAGCACTCAGCGTTTGGAAAATCACCCGGTTTCCAGCCAAACTGACGGTAATAAGGCATTAGGTGCACCGGAATGTAATGCACCTGGGCCATTATATTCTGCATTCGTAAGAAGTCGTATAACCCTTTCCTGTCGTCGACCTGAATCACGTAAAGATGATAAGCGTGACCAACTCCGGCTGGCGGAATAATCGTTGTTACGTTTGTACCCGCAAAAGCTTCGTCGTAACGTTTTGCGATGGTCAGTCGGCGATTGAGCATGTCGTCGGCGCGCTGAATCTGGCTTAGCCCTAAAGCCGCCTGCATGTCGGTCAGGCGATAATTATACCCCAGTTCCTGCAATTCCATGTACCAGCCACCCCGTTCAGGGTTACCGGGTTCAAACTCGCTCAGCTCCGCTGGCTTATTCGTGATGCCGTGCGTTCTGAGTCGAAGCAAATGGTTGTACAGCGCTTCGTCATTCGTCGTAATCATACCGCCTTCGCCGGCAGCAATGTGCTTAACCGGGTGGAAGCTGAAAATCGCTAACTCTGCCAGTGAGCCGTCGCCACATCGATGAGTCACTCCTTTCTGGTCAACAAATGACCCTCCGGGCGCATGACAGGCATCTTCGAGCAGCCACAAGCCATACTCATCGGCTAATTGACGAAAGGTCGATAAGTCAACCGGGTATCCGGCAAAATCCACTGGAATAATACCGGAGAAGTATCCTTTGGGGTGCTGTTCTACTAACGCACGCACCGCGTTGATGTCAAGTAGAGCGGTGTTGGGGTCAATGTCAGCAAAATAGACTTCCCCCCCGCAGTACCGAACGCAGTTCGCTGAGGCTGAAAACGTAATAGGCGTTGTGATGACGCGGGTTCCTTCCTGTACGCCCAGCGCCATACAACACAGATGCAAAGCCGCTGTACCATTCGCCACCGCAACGGCGTATTGACAACCGATGTACTTAGCAAACGCTGCTTCAAAGTCGCCGATATGAGGCCCCTGGGTCAGGAACGGGCCACGAAGTACGTCAACGACCGCAGTAATATCTTCGTCGGTAATGTGCTGGCGGCCGTAGGGAATGGGGTGTTCAGGCATTATCTACTATACTACTAGAGTCTTGAATAATTTGATCGGATCGAATGAGGGGTAGGTAACATTTAGCTAAGACAGTTCCAGCAGTTTTAACGAATAAGATTCCTCGAATGGTTGGAGTAACAATATCCAAGAGAAAGCGGGCTAAATTTTTATCAAATACATACAGCTCGTTTTCTTGCCTAAAGACTTCCTCAAAGTTGCCAATATAGAAGGTCATCTCATTCACATACTTCAAAACTAGTTTAGCATTCACTGTGTCATAGTCTTGAACGTATCGTACTTCAGTGGTAAGCGTAATAGTCTTCGAATCTCCGTACGCAACCATATCTTTTCCTTCAATCTGAATTCCTAATTGGGACAGATCTGGATTCATGTCATACGAAAAGAGCGCAAAAAACTCTATATCACGAATGGATTCTATTCTTAAATCAACGTGTCCTTTCATAAATGAAGCTAGGCAGTCTGCACTCTCAAATCTTGGCTATACTTATCATCTTCGCTCGAACTCGAATAAGGTAGATCTTGAAGTTGATTAACTCGATATACCGCCTTGAATACATACGGAGAATTATTGGATCTGCGGTTGTCTTCAACGGTACATTCCTGCAAGTCTGAATACTGAATTTGAGGAACTTTGCCGATTGCCAGGGCCAAATCAACTAGTTTGCTGATCTTATGGTCGAAGTCGCCATTCAACAACTGAGAGACGTACCCCTTGGTTACATTTAACTGATCAGCTAATTGAGCACGAGATATTCCCTGCTCGTTCATGTACTGCTCAATCTGGCTGTATAGATCCAGCTGAATCTTAGTAATCCAATATTCTCTACTTCCAAGTAATTCTTCTCTGGTCATGGCTAAAGCGAATTTAAGTACTGTTCTTTCAAAGACCGGAAGCGTTTGAAGTCGGCTTTCTGAGTTGTCTTAAAACCGCCCAGAATTATAATTTTTCCGTTAGACTTTTTTATGGCGTAAACGCGTAAGTGTTTCGATTTGAACTCGTACTCTTTAACGACTACACCTTCTGGAGTTACGTCTCTGAACTTCGTATCAGGTAATGAGTTGCCGTTAGCAATGTATTCCATATAGGTGAGCAACGTTCTATACTCACTTAAAAAGCGCTTATCCGTTTTTTGTAACAACTCTTCGAATAGAGTCAGTTGCCCAATCTCATCTATCACTAATTCGTCTAACTCCTGTTTAGCATTAACTGCCTGCACTTTCCTTAATGCAAAGGTACTCATAAAGGTTTAGTTAAAGCTAAACTAGGCGGAAAGCGTAAAGGACTAAATGGAAAAATTTGGATCGACGTGCTCCCGAATCTGATCGCGTAGCTGCTCTACGTTCAACCAGTCGACGTTGGTACCCGAGTTGTACTTGAAGCCCATTTCGGTGACCCGTCCGTTGAATGCTTTCACATAGTCATCCATACTCCAGGTTGGTGTAGACGGTGTAATCACGTAGTATTTGTCCGTCTCGATGGTGTTCAGCGAGTCGGTTTCAGTAATCATCTCCTCATGTAGTTTTTCGCCGGGACGAATACCAACGATACGTTGCTCGCAATCTGGACCGATGGCCGTAGCTACGTCTGTGATTCGGTACGATGGAATTTTGGGAACGAAAACCTCTCCACCCCAGGCATGTTCCAGCGCATACAACACCATCTCAACGCCTTCTTCGAGCGAGATATTGAAGCGAGTCATGTCAGGGTGCGTAATAGGAAGTACACCGTCTTTCCGCTTTTCTAAAAAGAAAGGTACGACCGATCCGCGCGACCCGATGACGTTGCCATAGCGAACTACCGAAAAACGTAGGTCGCGGCTGCCTTTCATATTGTTGGCGGCCACGAACAGTTTGTCGGAGCAAAGCTTCGTAGCTCCATACAGATTGATCGGAGCGGCCGCTTTATCGGTTGACAGGGCTACAACCCGTTGAACCCCATTATCCAGGGCTGCATTGATGACGTTTTCGGCCCCAAATACGTTGGTTTTGATGCACTCCATCGGGTTATACTCGGCCGCTGGTACCTGCTTTAGCGCAGCTGCGTGAATAATAATATCAACCCCTTCACAAGCCCGCTTCAGGCGTTCACCGTCGCGCACGTCGCCAATGAAAAACCGGATGGATTTGTATTTCGACTGCGGATAGTGCTGCGACATCTCGAACTGCTTCAGTTCGTCGCGGGAATACACAACCAGTCGTTTCAGGTTTGGATACCGCTGGTATACCATTTCGACAAACTTCTTGCCGAACGAGCCGGTACCGCCCGTAATCAGAATTGATTTATTCGTTAAGTCAAGCATAAAAATCAGTTAGTGAGTCAGACAGTCGAACCGATCAACCAAGTAACATGTACAAGCTACTAGCCAACGGATCGGGTTACGGCCTGTCCTATTGTAATTCGCTCAAAGGCGTCGATGTAGCTTTTGGCGCTGGCATTTAAGATAGTAACACCCATGTGGTCGGCGTAGTTGCGTAGCACTTCATATCCTCGAAACACTTTGTGCAGAGATAAAAATTGTGACGCCATCGAGAACGTACGTTGCCGCTGCGCATCCGAATAAACGGGCTCATGACGAACATCTTTCGGCTTGTCGTAGAAATGGATTTGCTTAATCAGCAACTGGTTTTTCTCGTCGAGCCGGATCTGCTCGTGCCATGACGTATCAGCCCCGAACAGATAAATTGTGTTGAATCGTCGGTTGATCATTAACGTCAGGGCCGCAATAATAACCGTCTGAGCCCGAGGCATACCTAATCCTCTAGCGTATAGCCAATGCATTAACGATTGAAATCCACTGACAACGGTATAGTTAAAGTAAATTACCTGAATTACTGAGTTGCCCTGGGCAATCTGCCGGAGTAAGTACGAGCCTTTCGCGAAGTGCGGTACATACAACGTCATCGGCCAGTTTACCTGTTCCAGAAACACGCTGAGCGTTCGCCGGATATCGTCACGGTCAGTGGTTTTCTCTGTATACAAAAAGTAGTTTGGATCAGAAATAACGTAATGCTGCGGCTTCAGCTCCACAAAAATTGGCGCATGCGCAAAGTTATTGACGCAGACAATCTCGGTAGTTTTAATAAACTCAAAATGCTGCTCCAGCGATTCGTTCAGCGAAGGGCCATTGCCCAACACCGAACAAGTCGGTAACTGGCGGGCGGGCAAGTGAGTAGCATGGCGGCTGCGCAGGGCAACCTTTACCAACGACAGCAGCGAGGCAAAGAGCTCGCTCAGAAACTGACGGGCAGAATTGTAAATGGACTCAATCATTCGGTCGGCACGGAACAAGTGCCTCTTTTTTTTATACAAAATAACACAAAAAAAGGCAGACCGGCACGGGGCGAAGTTTCGGCACAGGAAGCGCCTGACTCATAATCTTTTCTCAACGACCAGCTTGGGTGATTCCTGGGCACCAAGGTTACGTTTGAACTGGATTAAGCTGGGTTTCGGCAGCTGGTTACCGTCTACGGATAGACCCAAATCGAGCAGGCTGATCCCTAGCTGCTGGCAGTAACGGTACAGTCCATCAATGAGCATAACCATTGGGCTGTAGGTTCGATAATCGGCATGAGATCCGGGAAGAAAGCTATACAGAATAGTGTCGGATACACGTACCGTAATCACAAGAGCGGCTATTCGTTCGTAGTTCATCACGGCAAATACTGAAAACTGATCCCGAAACTGATACAATACGTCTTTTAATCGTTCGGGCGTAATGCTGAGCCGGTAGCCGCGCTGTTGATACGTAGTGCCAAGAAACGTAATAGCGGCATCCATGTCCGGATCTTGCCAGTGTATAAACTGAAAGCCGGCACGCTGGCATTTTCTCAACCGTCTGCGTTCCGACTGGGCCAGGTGAGCCTCGAAAGGTTTGTGTGAAACCGGAATGTAAAATGTCGGGTGAGTAGACACCGTACAAAAGCCTTGTTCCGCAAAAAGTTGGTGCAATCGGTCGGTTTGTTCAGGGGCGTAACAGCGGGGGTAGTTGACGAGCCGCAACGTACTGGCCCCCGCTTTTTTACTTGTTTCGATTAGCGCCGTCAGGAGATCAAGGAGCACCGCATCGGGTAGATTCGAGGCAAATTCGATGGAGCCAAACGGAGCGGCCAGCGGACTAACCGTTGCGGTTGGCTCCCAAAAAATGGTGCAGCGGGCTTCGGCTAGCTGCGTAGCCTTGTTCAGTGCACTTACCGTGTAAAACGGCCGCTGACCTTGCTGACGGATGTGAGCCGGGTCATTGAACAGAAAACCGGTTTGCCAGAATTGAGGAGGAGCCGAAGGGCTATGTTGGCCAACTATCGTGTAAAAAGCCGTTTCTGTGCCCAACGCTTTTGAATCGGTTAAACGCGCTTCTTTTTCCGATAGTTAGAATAAACCAACTGGATTATCCCATCCTTTAAGCCCAGATCAGGCACAATGATGCGGGAGGCTCCGGCCCATTTCATGACCGAAATGTAAATGTCGGCAGCAGGCACGATTACGTCGGCGCGGTCGGCGTTCAGGCGAAGTTTATTGATTCGGTCTTCCAGACTAAAGCCGGCGATGTAATTACGAACCCGTTCAATCTCCTCCCGCGTAGTATCCACTTCGCCCGTTTTAGCGGCCAGATTAAACAACTTGCTGATGTTGCCGCCCGTACCGACGGCCGTTACTTCCTGCAAGGAGTCTACGTTCTCTTCGACCCAATCTTCAATTTTTCGCCACGCTCCTTTGGTCTCTTTGCCTTCCAGCAGTCGTACGGATCCGATCTTGAAGGATTTCGAATTGATTTTTTGCCGGTTTTTATAGATGTTCAGTTCGGTGCTGCCCCCGCCAACATCAATGTGCAGGAACTGACGGTCGTCCAGCGCCTGAACCACTACGTTATTGATGAGTTCAGCTTCTTTCTGACCGTCGATGATGTGAATTTTTACGCCGGTTGATGCTTCGATACGTTTAGCAATCTCGTGACCGTTGGAGGCCTCGCGCATAGCCGACGTAGCACACGCCATATAACATTCTACTTCATGCAGTTCCATCAGCAGCTTATAAACCTGCATGAGCTTAGCCGTTCGTGCTTCACTTTCGGACGTTAACTCGCCGAAGTTAAAGACGTCGTGGCCGAGTCGGAGCGGAAATCGTACGTATTCGACGCGTTTAAAGCTAACAACGTCGTCATTATGTAATACCGTTGAGATTTGCAGACGGGCTGCGTTGGAACCGATATCGATGGCTGCCAGTTTCATTGTGTAAAGCGTGAAAGAGCGAACGTTTTATACACTCATTCACTCTTTTGTTCGGGTCAAAAGTAACGCATTTTTGGCGACTATGACGAGATTCTGTACCTTTGCTAAAATGCTTATCAAGAAAGACGGAGGGATTGGACCCGATGATGTCTTGGCAACCAGCCGCTTACCGGAAAAGGTGCCGCGTTCCACCCCAGATAGATGTGGGGACAGATAAGTTAGCGTTTCCGCTGCCTTCGCCTGTTTCTGATAAGCCTTCGTTTTAGAACCAATATCATTTCGGTGCAAACATTCGTGTTTGTTTCGTTCTACGCTATAACTTGTTGTATCGCTTGAAATCGATTACAAACCTTCTCCAGGAACGTATCCTCGTGCTTGATGGCGCGATGGGGACGATGATCCAACGCTATAACCTCACCGACGCTGATTATCGGGGAGAGCGGTTTAAAGACTTCCCGCACGACATTAAAGGTAACAATGACTTATTGTCGATTACCAAACCGGTGGTTATTCAGGAAATCCACCGTAAGTATCTTGACGCAGGCGCTGACATTATAGAGACTAATACCTTCAGTAGTACGACAGTTGCTATGGCCGATTACTATATGGAGGATCTGGTCTATGAACTGAATTATGAATCAGCACGGATTGCCAAAGAAGTAGCCGATGAGTATACCCGTCAGAATCCCGAAAAGCCCCGGTTCGTGGCCGGAGCGATGGGGCCGACCAACCGGTTGGCTTCGATGTCGCCCGATGTGAACAATCCTGGCTATCGTGCCATTACGTTCGACCAGTTAGTCGAAGCGTTCTACACGCAGGTTAGTGGATTGGTAGAAGGGGGTGCTGATCTATTACTGGTCGAAACCATTACCGATACCCTTAATGCCAAGGCCGCGCTATTTGCCATTGATCGGTATTTTGCCGAAAAAGGCCAAACGTCGCTGCCTATTATGGTGTCGGGAACAATTACGGATGCTTCCGGACGCACGTTGTCAGGGCAGACAACCGAAGCATTTTTGTATTCTGTGTCACATCTGCCCCTGCTCAGCGTTGGGTTAAACTGTGCGATGGGGGCAGAGCTATTACGTCCATATGTACAGACGTTAGCAAAGGAATCTCCGTTCTATACGTCGGCCTATCCAAATGCTGGTCTGCCCAACGAATTTGGGGAATATGACCAAACACCCGATGAAATGGCTGATCAAATCGAAGGCTTCATTCGGGATAGTTTCGTCAATATAGTAGGTGGTTGCTGTGGCTCTACGCCGGATCACATCCAGGCGATTGCGCAGGTGGCCGCTAAATACCCGCCCCGGCAATTACCGCAACCTGAACCGTATCAGAAGCTGAGCGGTCTGGAGCCGCTAAAAATTACGGAGCAAACTAACTTCCTCAACGTTGGCGAGCGCACGAACGTAACGGGTTCGAAGAAGTTTGCCCGACTCATCAAGGAAGGTAATTACGACGAAGCGTTGAGTATTGCCCGTGGTCAGGTCGAGGGCGGAGCGCAGGTGATCGACGTCAACATGGACGAAGGTATGCTTGATTCGGTGGAGGCCATGACGACCTTCCTGAACCTGATTGCTGCCGAACCCGACATCGCTCGTGTGCCGATCATGGTCGATTCCTCGAAGTGGGAAGTGATCGAAGCAGGGCTGAAATGCGTGCAGGGAAAAGCCATTGTTAACTCCATTTCGTTGAAAGAAGGGGAGGAGGCATTCATCGAGCGGGCTAATCTGGTTAAGCGCTATGGGGCAGCTGCCGTGGTGATGGCCTTTGACGAAACCGGCCAGGCCGATTCCTACGAGCGACGTATTCAGATCTGCGAACGGGCGTACCGTATCCTGGTCGACAAGGTTAAGTTTCCACCGCAGGACATTATTTTCGACCCCAACATCCTGACCGTTGCAACGGGTATCGAAGAGCACAACAATTACGCCGTTGACTTTATCAATGCCACGCGCTGGATTAAGCAAAACCTACCACTGGCCAAAGTAAGCGGGGGCGTATCGAACATTTCGTTCAGTTTCCGGGGCAATGACGTAGTACGCGAAGCCATGCACTCAGCTTTTCTGTACCATGCCATCCGAGCTGGTCTGGATATGGGTATCGTAAATGCCGGTCAGCTCGAAGTGTACGACAACATCCCCAAAGACCTGCTCGAACGCTGTGAAGACGTCCTGCTTAACCGCCGTCCTGATGCTACGGAGCGTCTGGTTGACTTTGCTGAAACGGTAAAAGCGAAAGGCAAGGAAGTTGTTCAGGATGAAAGCTGGCGCTTGGAACCCGTTAACGAACGACTCAAACATGCGCTCGTTAAAGGCATTACCGACTATATCGATCAGGACGTTGAAGAAGCGCGGCAGCAATTTGAGCGCCCCCTCGAAGTGATCGAAGGTCCGTTGATGGACGGTATGAACGTAGTGGGCGATCTGTTCGGGGAGGGCAAAATGTTCCTGCCCCAGGTTGTGAAATCGGCGCGGGTCATGAAAAAAGCCGTAGCCTATTTGTTTCCGTTCATTGAGGCTGAAAAAGAGAAGAGCGGTAGCACACAGGTTGCCGGTAAAATTCTCCTGGCAACCGTAAAAGGTGACGTTCACGACATTGGCAAGAATATCGTTGGCGTAGTACTCGGCTGTAACAACTACGAGATCATCGACCTCGGGGTGATGGTGCCGACCCAGAAGATTCTCGAAGAAGCGCGTAAACAGAACGTGGACATTATCGGTCTGAGCGGTTTAATTACGCCTTCGCTTGACGAAATGGTTGGTGTGGCCAAGGAAATGGAGCGGCAAGGGTTTACCATTCCACTGCTCATTGGGGGGGCTACTACATCGCGGATTCACACGGCCGTCAAAATTGACCCGCATTACTCTGGCCCTGTTGTTCACGTGCTCGATGCGAGCCGGAGTGTGCCCGTAGCTGGTCGGCTGAACAATGAAAACCATACGGTTCGAGATGACATCTTCCGGGAAATAAAAGCTGAATACGTAAAGCTTCGTGAGGATCACGCCCGGCGTCGGCAGGACAAAGCCAGCCTGACCATCGAGAAGGCCCGCGACAATCGCACCGTTATTGACTGGAGCAAGTTCGAGCCAACTAAACCTGCGTTCCTGGGTAATCGTTATTTTGAGGAGTATTCTATAGAAGAGTTGGCCAAGTATATTGACTGGACGCCTTTCTTCCAGACCTGGCAATTGCACGGAAAGTACCCAGCCATTTTTGAAGACGCTGTAGTTGGTTCCGAAGCGCGCAAACTCTTTAACGATGCGAGCCAGTTGCTGCAGGAAATTATTGATAATAAGTTGTTGAAGGCAAAGGCCGTTGTTGGCTTTTTCCCCGCTAACTCAGCGGATGACGACGTATTACTTCACGATTTTGAAGAGTATACGCGTGAAATTCCCTGCGAACGGCACGGATCGCACAGTCATATCGAATACAAAATCTCGCGGGCGCAATCGCAGACTGCGGTTAGCTCAGCAGGTGAGCTGATCTACGATACCAAAACGGTGTTGCACTTCCTGCGCCAGCAGAATCAAAAGGCACCGGGTTTGCCGAACTTCTGTCTGTCTGATTTCATCGCTCCGCTGGAGAGTGGCCGTGAAGATTACATTGGCGGGTTTGCCGTAACGGCTGGCATCGGTATCGAAGCGTTGCTCGAAAAATACGAGCGTGACCACGACGATTATAACAGCATCATGGTCAAGGCTATTGCCGACCGGCTAGCCGAAGCCTTTGCTGAACGGATGCACGAACGGGTACGTAAAGAATTCTGGCCGTATGCTACCGATGAACGTCTGAGTAACGAAGAGTTAATTAAAGAAAAATACCAGGGCATTCGGCCAGCCCCAGGTTATCCGGCCTGCCCGGATCATACCGAGAAAGGTACGTTGTTCGAGTTGCTGGACGCCAATAAGATCGGGATTGAACTAACCGAAAGTTATGCCATGTACCCGGCTTCGTCGGTAAGTGGTTTCTACTTCTCACACCCTGAATCGAAATATTTTGCCGTTGGTAAGATCAACAAAGATCAGGTCCTGGATTATGCCATGCGGAAAGATATGCCCGTCGAAGAAATCGAAAGATGGCTGTCGCCCGTGCTGAGCTACGATGCGTAACTCTGGGTGAATGACGTAATTAAAAAAGCCCGGCTGAATAATCAGCCGGGCTTTTCTGATATAAACATGATGGATGCTTACTGAGGCAGCAGAACCGTATCGATAACGTGGATAACGCCGTTCGACTGGTTGACGTCAGGAATTGTTACCGTTGCCATACCGCCTTTCGCGTCGGTCAGCTCGATTTTCTTGCCTTTCTGCATCGCGGTCAGCGTACCACCTGCTACGGTTGTCAGGGTTGCTTTACCACCCCCATCAGCAATTGCTTTCATCAGGTCGGCCGCGCTCATCTTACCCGATACAACGTGGTAGGTCAGGATGCTGGTCAACGTAGCTTTGTTTTCTGGCTTTACCAGCGTTTCTACCGTGCCCTTAGGCAATTTGTCAAACGCCTTGTTTGTAGGAGCAAATACCGTGAATGGACCAGCGCCCTGAAGAGTTTCTACCAGGCCAGCCGCTTTAACAGCCGCTACCAGTGTGGTGTGATCCTTCGAGTTCACTGCATTTTCAACAATATTCTTCGATGGATACATGGGAGCACCACCGACCGTTACGGTTTTTTCTTGAGCGAACGAAACCTGAGCGGCTGTAAGTAAAGCAAGTAGCGAAAAAACGAATTTGAACGTTTTCATTTGTCTGTGTTCAGTTGAATTGAGAAAAAAGTTGTTATGTGTGATCGATCAACGGACAGACTTACGCAGGTGCTGGCGGGTTCGGATTTAAAAGCCGTAAAAAAACTGGATAAAGAGTAGAGCGAACGTAGCGGTAATAGGGCGGGAAGAGATGCCAAGGCCCTAAAAGTCAGATCGCCGGACCAAGGTCCGGCGAATCTGTTTGGGAAGGGAACATAAATGAATGTGAATAGAATAAGCGTTACAAAGCTCGCAGCTTCGTAGTTGAAAAAGTAGGGGGAATGCGCCTGAAAAAGACCGGAAAAAAGCGGTATTTAAATACGGGAAATTTCCCGTATTTAAGCAGATAGTTATTTTTATAAGAATATAATTTACTGATAGTCAAATTGTTGGCTTAAGGTTATTGTCCGATGTAATACTCTAGGCTTTTAAATTAACCACTTTAATCCTATTTTACTATGAATAATCCTTACCCGAAAAATTGATAAGTAATATGCTGGAATTTGTATTCAAAAAAGCCGAGATGAAGCAGCTGATCGACAGTTCAGGTGAAGCTGACGAAGGCAATGTCGTGGTCAGATTACGGTTTGATCACAAAACCGGCGATTCGTTCCCGGCTTACATAACCGCTTACTGCGAGCGAGCCGTGAACGAGATGACGACTCGAGAAATAGGCGGCTGTCCTCGCCCGCCCGGTTGCGATTAATGCGTATTTTTACCGGTATA
Organism: Spirosoma knui; assembly: GCF_054780635.1. NCBI lineage: Bacteria > Pseudomonadati > Bacteroidota > Cytophagia > Cytophagales > Cytophagaceae > Spirosoma > Spirosoma knui. Next base: position 598,504 of record NZ_BAAGVY010000001.1, read on the forward strand.
TAAACTAGCCGCCCAGCGAGCAATGTGGCATACACTTGCCCGAGTAATTGATTACCTCGATACTGTTCCTCCTTTGTTTTTACTAGTACTTGCTCTGACCTCGATGGGTTGGGGGAGGAGAGATTATATCCTGTACTACTTGGGTTGTCAGTTCCTGTTTAACGGATACGCTAATTTCCTGAATGAGTTGAAACGGGACAACCTATTCGCGTACTCGCTCAACTTCGCCTGGACCAATTTCCTGCTCTCCCAGTTTTTTATAAAGCTTTATTCAAATCGGTATTTTACCTGGCTGCTGCTATTGAGCACGCTGCTTTATCAGGTAAACGTATTGAGTACTACCCAAACGGCTTCCACAACGGCTACGTTTGATTCGTCATCGTTTGGCCTGGTTAGTCTGTTAATGACCCTCTATTGTATAGTATACTACACGAAGCAATTGTCGCAGCAACCGACAGAAAACATCCTGACGGTTCGCAATTTCTGGTATGTCAACGGGCTGTTCACCTATTATACCAGTAACTTCTTTATATTCTTGACGTACAATGCTTTAACTAAGATGAATGTTGCTAACATCGTCGTAATATGGAGGGTTCATAACGTAGTATTTCTGATAATGTGCGTATATTTCTTTGTCGGACTACGATGCAAAACTTCACCGGGGGAATAGAAATCGTCATGCTGGCGACTGCCTTCCTATTTCTTATTTCAGTGACTCCGATCCTGTTCGTGTTCCTGCATCGGCGCCAGTACCAGCGTTACCTGAGCGAGAAAGAGCAGCTCCGGAGCGTATACCAACAGGAACTTCTTCAATCACAGCTAGAAACCCAGAACCAGACTCTTCAGCAGATCGGCCAGGAACTGCACGATCATATCGGTCAGCTCTTAACGGTGGCGGTCATGCGCTTGAATAACCTTGAGGATGAAGTGACTGACCCCGATGCCCAGGGTTCGGTACAGCAAACGCGTGATCTGGTCAGTACCATCATCACCGATGTACGAACACTGGCAAAAACTCTGGATCATGATACGGTTCGTCACTTCGGTCTGCGCGATAGCCTTGCGTTTGAACTGGAGCGGATTCGTCATGTTGGTCGTCAGCAAACAACGCTTCAGGTAACCGGCGAGCCTTATTCATTAGGGGCAGATAGCGATGTGATTGTGTTCCGAATGATACAGGAAGCACTGAATAATGCGCTTAAACACGCAAAAGCCCAGGCGTTAACCGTATTGCTCGACTATCAAAAAACGACGCTTTCTGTCTCAGTCGTTGATGATGGCGTCGGATTTGTGATTAACGAATCAGCGGGTCGCAGCATTGATCAGATAGGCTCGGGTTTGCGAAATTTGCACCGCCGGGCTACGCTGCTGGGGGGAGAATGTTTGATACAAAGTAAGCCCGGTAACGGAACCTCCCTGCAAATTAAATTGCCACGTAACCATACCGTTTAAAATGTTGTGAGTTTAATGAGTAAAAATACCCTGATCGGGGTATTGTATTTGTTGATGTAACTGCCTACTTTTCAGCTAATAACCTCATACTACCCTGTTTTCATGTCCACCACCATTGCTATAGCCGATGACCACCAGTTGGTCGCCGAAGCTATGTCTGAATTAATCCGAAAGTTTGAGGGGTACGAGGTTGTGTTTGTGGTCGAAAACGGCCGCGAGTTGCTCGATCGAATTCGTCGGGGGCCCGTTCCCGACATTGCCCTTGTCGATTTAAGTATGCCCGTTATGGATGGCTTCGAAACGGCCGCCCAGCTCCGTCAGCATTATCCAACTGTTCGCGTGTTAGCCTTGTCCATGACCGACAAGGAGGAATCAATTGTGCGTATGATCCGAAGTGGCGCGCGGGGTTATCTATTGAAAGGCAGCCGACCATCTGAGCTGCGACAGGCCCTGAGCGACGTAATGACAAAAGGATTTTTCTACACCGATTTTTTAACCACTAAACTGATTGGTAACTTGAGTACTTCCCACACCTCCAACCCCTTAGGCTCGTTTAACCTCAATAATCGTGAATACGATTTTTTGAAGATGGCCTGTAGTGAACTGACTTACAATGACATCGCTGATCGGATGTGCGTTAGCCCGCGCACAGTAGACGGTTATCGAGAGGTCGTCTTCCAGAAAATGGGCGTCCGAACCCGCGTCGGAATGGTCATTGAAGCCGTTCGGCATGGATTAGTCCAGTTGTGATTGAACGTAGAACAGCACGTAAGGAGTTTGGATAAACCTGTACCTTTACACCCGAACTTCTTACGTTATTCTTGTTGCGATCACATTCATGGAGTTGCTTTTTCACCGCGTTGATCTTCGTTTAAAACATACGTTTACCATTGCTCACGATAGTCGTGATGTACAGCCGACCTTACTCGTAGAGCTACGTGACAGCGTCTACAGCGGCTTTGGCGAAGCAACAGCTACGCGTTATTACGGGATCACCATTGATGGCATGATTGCCGCTCTTGAAGCACTTCGGGAACGTATTGAATCGTATACCCTAACCGATCCGGAAGCGTTCTGGGCCGATATGCAGCCCCATCTGGCGCAGCATCCGTTTGCGTTATGTGCGCTGGACCAGGCCGCCTGGGACCTGTGGGCGAAGAAGCAGGAGCAACCCCTGTATAAGCTCTGGAACCTTGATCCCGCTACTAGTCCTCTGACGAATTACACCATCGGTTTAGATACGCCCGAGCGAATGCTCGAAAAGATGCAGGAATGGCCCTGGCCCTTGTACAAAATCAAGTTAGGCCGCCCGGAAACCGATCTGGACGTAGTGAAGCTGTTACGTCATCATACAGATGCATTGTTTCGGATTGACGCCAACTGTGGGTGGGAAGCGGCCGATGCCATCGCCAAATCGCGGGTTCTAGCAGACTTAGGCGTTGAGTTTATTGAGCAGCCGCTTCCGGCTAACGACTGGGCGGGTGCTAAAGCGGTGTTTGACCAGAGTGCCTTGCCGGTCATGGCCGATGAAAGCTGCATTGTTGAGGCCGACGTTGATCGGTGCGCGGGCTATTTTCACGGAGTAAACATCAAGCTAACCAAGTGCGGAGGGCTGACCCCCGCCCGACGCATGATTCGTCGTGCCCGTGAACTGGGGTTGCGCGTTATGGTTGGCTGCATGACTGAGTCCAGCGTGGGAATTTCGGCCATCGCTCAGTTGTTGCCCTTGCTCGATTACGCTGATCTGGATGGTTCGCTGCTCATTGCCAACGACCCAGCTACTGGCGTTACGTTCAACTACGGCCAGGTTATTTACGCTGCGGAAAATGGTACCGGAGCCCAATTGGTAGTGCGTGAATCCCGATAACGTAATGAGTGACACGTTTACCATCGATCACCTTCCGGGTCGTACGATTCAGTATAACGGGAGTAACTACTTATTTTTTAGCGGAACGGCGTACCTGGGCTTGCCACAACACCCTGCTTTTCAGCAACTGGTGCTGGATAGTATTCGACGGTACGGGAGCGTTTTCGGAAGCTCGCGGAACGGGAATCTCCGGATTGGCGTGTATGAGGAAGCCGAAGCAAAGCTGGCTGCGTTCGTTGGGGCACCCGCTGCCTTGACGCTATCGTCCGGAATGATGGCTGGTCAGGCCGTTGTTCGTTTATTGGAAGGGCAAAATCACGTATTCGTCTACGGGCCAAAGGCGCACCCGGCTCTCTGGAATCAGCCTACTGTTACGTTGCCAACGGCGTCGTTTGCGGACTGGGTAGCGCAGTTGCCCGGGCAGTTAAGAGCCATTGCCCGTGAGAATCATCCGGAACAACCCATTGCCGTGTTCGTCAACTCACTCGATGCGGTTTGTTCGGACTATTATGCGTTCGACTGGGTCGATACGTTACCCGCTGAATTGCCCATAACCCTCATTGTTGACGATTCGCATGGCTTGGGAGTGCTGAACGACGGTCGGGGTATATGGCCGCAGATTCCTCAAAAAACAGATACCTCTGGGAAGCAACTGCGCTTGCTGGTGACGGCGTCATTAGCCAAGGCGATGGGATTACCGGGCGGGGCTGTGCTGGGCGACTCCAAGCTGATTGCAGAGTTACGCCAATCCGCGTTTTTTGGTGCGTGTTCCCCCATACCACCTGCCTACCTGGATGCTTACCTAAAAGCCGACCATTTGTATACCGAAGGACGGGAGCGCCTTCAACAAAACGTGCTGCTGGCCGAAAAGCTGCTGCTCCCCACTGGCCTGTTTCGCCATGCAATGGGTTATCCGGTTTTCTTTACCGAACAGGACGACTTGTATCCTCATCTGTTGGCGCACAACATTTTTATCTATTCATTCGCTTACCCAACGGCGGCTGATCGGGCGAATACCCGAATTGTGATCAGTGCTTTTCACGAATTTGCGGATGTGCAGCAACTAGCCGAACGGGTGTATACGTACTGCTTTTAAGCAGGAGGCTCGACAAGACCGTTGCCTCGGTATTTAAAATAATCTACAGTTGCAGTAGGGTAATTGGCGTTTAGCAATAAACCGATTACCAAACTGTTATGAAAAAGAGTATTCTTTTCGTCTTGACTGTACTTGCCTTTGCTGCCTGTAAGAAAGACAATGATCCTGCGCCGAACGATCCGGCAACGGCTGTATCCGGCAATTATACGATCCGGTCGTTTCTATATATTGATGGAGCCGACACCATAAATCTGCCTACCTTGCCCGCTTCCAGTCAGGGCATATCCGTTTCCGGAACGCTCACCGCAGCCCGGAGCACGTCAAACTTCGTCAACCTACTATTAACGCTTAAGCAAACCGGAGCTACGGACAGCACGTTGCCAATTGATAGCGTTGAGGTACGTCAAACCGGCAACTCGTACGGGCTGTATCTGGACGATACGTCGTTAGGCACTGCCGATGGCTCCACGATTAACTTCAACGTAGCCGAGACGGACCCGCAAACGAATGAACCGTTTATTATACGGTTTGAGGCCCGCAAGTAGGGTTACTTTAAACCCGATAGAAAGGTGAGGCTGGCGGGTACCTGGTCCATCGATCGCGACGATTCATCTTCGATGAAGAAATGCTTGACGCCCGACTTTTTAGCTTGCTTCATAATGTCGGCAATGCCGATGTCGCCCTGCCCTAATGTTACGTTCGACTCTACGTCGGCGCGGCCATTGTTGCTGTCAGGGGTGCCCGGCTTACGGTCTTTCAGGTGCATGAGCGGGAAGCGTTTCGGGTACTTCTGTAGCAAGGCGACGGGGTTGTAACCGGGCGATTTTACCCAGAATACATCCATCTCAAAATTAACGTATTTGGGGTCGAAGTTTTCGGCCAGGTAATCGAAGAATGTACCGTCCTGATACGTCTGAAACTCGTAACCGTGGGTGTGGTAGCAAAATATAAGGCCGTTATCGGCCAGCAGTTTTCCAGCCGTATTGAATACGTCGATTGCCTGATCTGCATCCTGAATACGAAATGCATCACCTGGGTGGGGAATCCAGGCGCAGGTAACGTATTTCGCGCCTAATGCCTTCGCTTCGGCAATTATTTTAGGGACGTTTGAGTCGAGGTCTTCAAAACTGGCTCCGGTGCTAATGGCTTTGATGCCGTTCTGATCGAGCAGCTTCCGGAAGTCGGTGAGGCTGAGTCCGTAGGTGCCAGCAATTTCGGCTTCGCGAAACCCCATCTGCTTCACCTTGGCCATTGTGCCTGGAACGTCTTTGGCAAACTGGCTGCGAAAACTGTATAACTGGATGCCGACAGGCGCTGGTTTTTGAGCCAGCGCTGCGGTCGTCAGCAGGAGTCCGGCAATTAATGAGATTACACGCGTTTTCATGGTGGTTAAGAGTTAGGAGCGGGTCGTCTTTTATCGGTCCGTTTGCGTCGTAAATGTACTTTCGAAGATTTTATCGGCATTGCCGGTTTCAAAACCTTCGCGCCGATGGGCACGGGTGATCTCCTCGGCCGGAAGATGGTTGAACTGGGGTAATATCCGACGCTCGGCAAATTCGACGTAAGAGCCCGCAATTCGGAACGTATCACCGTCCGCAAAATCGGCATCAATCAGTTGGGCTACGGTTGAAGCCTGCCGTAGATCACCATCCGGACTTACCTTAATCGTGCCACCTGCTGAATTGAGTTTGAAGCCTCTGGCTTGCAGAAAAGCCACGAACTCATCGATTGTGTTATAACCGGGTTTGAGGTTATGCACACTGATGGTGAAGTGGTTGAGGTAATAACGGTTGTAAATTACCCAGGCGGCATATTCGCTTTCAGCCAGCAGTGTTTTGTAATCGCTGAGGGTGGGTGTGGTCCAAAGGGGCTGGTGCAGAAACTGGTCAACTGCCCCGGCATCGTCTAGGTCGAGGTCGTCAACGGGATCACTCGTTACGGTATCTGTGTAGCGGTGGACAATTTGCTGGGCTTCGTCGGACAGTTCCTGCACGCGCAGTTCACTAGCGAAAATACGAGGAAAACTAGGTTTGGGTGGCGCGTACCAATACGCCGTTAGCTTCTTCTCGGTGAAGTTGTATTCATCGCGCCTTTCGTAGCCGTAGTGCATGAATATCTTCTCGAACGAAGCTAATCCCAGGTTCGGTACGCCCATTGTCCGGAAAGCGATATGATCATTTTCGATTTCATCCGCCGACTGAACAATGCCTCCATCGATCATGGAATCGATTACGTTTTGTACATCCGGAACGCGTTCGCTGTACCGGCGCATTAAACCGTTCAGGACGGCTTCTGCTGTCTGAATTTTAGTTGGTGAAGTGGTCATGCCTATTTTGTTAGCAAGGAGGTTAAGGTAACGAATATACTACGTCCACCGGGTGCGGGCCAGCAGTACGTCTTTGCCTGAGTCGACCTGCTCAATCCGATGAAGCATACTAGACTCCGTTTCGTCCGCCGACTGTATCCGCAATTGATCCCGCCAATGACTTTCTGTTCGGAAAACTAAATCAATTTCGGCTAATTCCCGCGTTTGCAGCGTCTCATTGTCAACCGCTTCGAGCAGCCACTGCACGTACGCTACATTATTGACGTGCTGATTCTGATCAATACTAAGCCAGCCTACTTCGACCTGCCTATCGGCAATACCTTCGAAGGAAGCGTTCTGGAAATCGGGTTTGAGAGACAGTTTAGGCAATGGCTCAACGCCCGAAGGCACTGCTAACTGCCTGATAAAGTCGGGTAGAGGAACCATGGTACGTTTATCGATCGAGAACACAAGCCAGGTGCTTACCGCATCAGCCAGTAAGGTCCCATCCTCGGTAAGCACTCGAAAATCGCGATGAATAAAGAATTTTTCGACCGATGTGGGATAGGTCATCACCCGAATCGTCTGGCCGTAGCGCGGGTACTGATGAACCCGTAACCGAAAGCGCATCAGCATCCAGCCAAAGCCTCGTTGCGCCAGGTCAGCAATGCCGATGCCGTAGTCAATGGCGTTGCGATTGGCCGACTCCTGCATCAGATTCATTAAAGCCGGTATACTCATTCGACCGAATGCATCACACTCGTAGCCACGTAGGATAAACGTGTCTGTCTGGATAAAGCTCATGCAGTAAAGGTACTGCAGAGGGCACAAAAAAACTCCCCCGACGCGATTGACGTGACGGGGGAGTTTGGGGTAATTCGTACAGAAATCGAATTACTTGGTACCGTAGCGCTTGCGGAACTTGTCCACACGGCCGGCCGTATCGAGCAGTACGTTCTTACCCGTGTAGAATGGGTGCGACTGCGAGCTAACTTCAATCTTAACGAGTGGGTACGTTTGGCCCTCAAACTCGATTGTATCTCTGGTTTGAACCGTTGAGCGGGTCAGAAATTTGTAGTCGCTCGACAGGTCGTGGAATACCACATCGCGGTACTCCGGGTGAATGCCCTTTTTCATGGTCTAATGCTCAGTTTCTTGTCATCTTCTCGGTTTCCGTCCGAAAAGGATTGCAAAGGTACGGCGTTTATAATGGATTGGCAAGTCTTTTTGTCTGATCTTTTCTGTGTTGATAATCAGCACTATAAACTAGTGCCATTGCCTAATAAGAGTTCTCTGGCGGCTTGCTTTTCGAGTATGTCTTCCTACATTTAAGCACATAATCACTTCCTCAAACTGTGCGGTCGGCAAGTGTTGGCCTCCGCACACCGATCAGTAAATTCGCTCTTTTTAATTTCTTAGACTAGGCCTGCAATGGGGTATTGTTAAGTCACTAAGGCTTACGGCTTAACAATTTCTTAACCGATTCGCAGCTTTCTATTTTTCTAAGACAAGCAAAAACCGGTGAACCTTCCCGGTTGCTTTTCCGTCTATTTCAGCAGAACTTTAGAACGCAGTCGCGTTCTCGCGAGAGCCAAATTTAACGGATTGACCACGCCAGTCGGGCTGATCTGAACGTAACGAACGAATCAATATTTACTGCATATACCATTTTTCCTATATATTAACACTAGCTCAAACGCTCATGTATGTAATTAAACGCGATGGACGCCGGGAGTCGGTCAAGTTCGATAAAATTACCGCCAGGATTGAGAAGTTATGCTATGGCCTTGATCCCGCCTACGTGCAGCCTGTTGAGGTCGCTATGAAGGTTGTAAACGGCCTTTACGACGGCGTCAAAACGACGGAACTAGACAACCTAGCCGCCGAAACTGCCGCTTCGATGACAACCAAGCACCCGGACTACGCCATTCTGGCCGCCCGGATTGCCATCTCGAACCTGCACAAGGAAACGAACAAATCGTTTTCCGGTACCATCAAGAAACTGTACTTGTACGAAGATCCGAAGACTGGTGAAAACGCGTCGTTGATCTCGCGGGAGGTATATGACGTTGTTCGCAATAATGCCGCCCTGCTGGATTCTACGATTATCTACGACCGCGATTATGGCTATGATTACTTTGGGTACAAGACCCTTGAGAAGTCGTATCTGTTGAAAATCGACGGCCGGATTGCTGAGCGTCCGCAGCACATGCTGATGCGGGTTGCCGTAGGCATTCACATGGACGATGTTGAGGCAGCCATTGAAACGTATAACCTGCTCAGTGAAAAGTGGTTCACGCACGCAACGCCTACCTTGTTCAACGCCGGAACACCGAAGCCGCAGATGTCGAGCTGCTTCCTGCTGACGATGAAGGACGACTCGATCGATGGTATTTACGATACGTTGAAGCAAACCGCTAAAATTTCGCAGTCGGCGGGTGGCATTGGTCTGAGCATCCACAACGTCCGGGCGACGGGTACTTACATCAAGGGCACTAACGGTACGTCGAACGGGATTGTGCCGATGTTACGTGTGTTCAACGACACAGCTCGTTACGTCGATCAGGGTGGTGGTAAGCGTAAAGGTTCGTTTGCCGTTTATCTAGAGCCCTGGCATGCCGACATCTTCGAATTCCTGGATCTGAAAAAGAACTCGGGTAAAGAAGAAGTACGGGCCCGTGACCTGTTCTACGCCCTCTGGACGCCCGATCTGTTCATGAAGCGGGTGGAAGACAACGACGTTTGGTCGCTATTCTGTCCGCATGAGTGCCCCGGTCTGGCCGACTGCTATGGCGAAGAATTCGAAGCGTTGTATGAGCGGTACGAACGCGAAGGCCGCGCCCGTCGGACGGTGAAGGCGCAGGAGTTGTGGTTTAAGATTCTGGAGTCTCAGACGGAAACTGGCACGCCATACATGCTGTACAAGGATGCGGCTAACAAAAAGTCGAACCAGAAGAACCTGGGCACCATCAAGTCGTCGAACCTGTGCACCGAAATCATCGAGTACACAGCTCCTGACGAAGTAGCAGTTTGTAACCTCGCGTCGATTGCGCTGCCGAAGTTTATTACCCGCGGTACAGATGGTGTGATGCGGTTCGACCACCAGAAACTGTATGAGGTAACCAGAACAGCCACGCGTAACCTCAACAAGATCATTGACATCAACTATTATCCAGTTGAGGAGGCTCGTAGGAGTAATATGCGTCACCGGCCGATTGGCCTGGGTGTGCAGGGACTGGCAGATGCGTTCATCATGTTACGTATGCCGTTCGAGTCGGATGAAGCGCGTCGCCTGAACGAAGATATTTTCGAGACGATCTACTTCGGTGCCATGACGGCTTCGATGGAGCAGGCCAAAGAATACGGTCCATACGAAACCTGGAAAGGTTCGCCAATTTCGCAGGGTATTTTCCAGTTCGACATGTGGGGCACTAAACCAAAATCAGGTCGCTGGGATTGGGAAAGCCTCCGCAAGGACGTAGTGGAACACGGCGTCCGGAACTCGCTGTTGCTGGCTCCAATGCCGACCGCGTCGACTTCGCAGATTTTGGGGAACAACGAGTGCTTCGAGCCCTACACAAGCAATATCTACACCCGTCGCGTACTATCAGGCGAGTTCGTGGTCGTGAATAAGCACCTGCTCAAAGACCTCGTGAAGCTGGGTCTGTGGAACGATACCATGAAGAACAACCTGATCTTGGCCAACGGCTCGATTCAGGCGATTCCGGGTATTCCGCAGAATATCAAAGATCTTTACAAGACAGTTTGGGAGATCAAGCAGAAGCATATCATCGATATGGCCGCCGACCGGGGCGCGTACATCTGCCAGTCGCAGTCGCTGAACATCCACATTCAGGATTCTAACTTTGGCAAGCTGACGTCGATGCACTTCTACGCCTGGAAAGCGGGGCTGAAAACGGGTATGTACTACCTGCGCACGAAGGCCGCTGCCGATGCCGTCAAGTTCACGGTTGTTCAGCCACAAGCCGAGCCACAACTGGAGCCAGCCATGGCCGAAACCGCACCCGTCGAAAAACCACTCGATTACGCACAGTACGCCAAAGAGCACGCGACCAACGCGACTCCAACCCCTGTGCCGATGGTAACGGACCTTGAACAGCAGTATGCCGCTATGACCTGCTCACTGGACGACCCAGAAGGTTGTGAGATGTGTGGTTCCTAAACAGGTTAGAAACTTTAAATATGAACTCCCGGCTGCACAAGATGTAGTCGGGAGTTGTTATTATTGGATAATAGCAACTGACCCCTCCGTTCAGCGTAGTCTCAGACATACTAAAATCGAAGAGAATAACCGGTTAGCTTTGTTATATATTCTAATTCTAACCATGCAATATCGTACCGCATTCCATGCTGGAACACACGAAGACACCGAACGCTATCATGCCTAAACCAGCCCGCAACAATGGCTGAGCGGCTATGGGCAGTTATGTACCTCAATAGTGTTGTCTTTAACTATGATTTGAATAATCCACCCCGGCTTGATCGTCCCGCTTTTACTGCCCGCCGACACATCGAATAAATATTACAATCGTTTCTCTAACCCTATTAAGCTTATTTAGCTATATTCGTAAGCAATCAGTTAATAATTATGACGATTACGGACGACATACTTCTCGAAGCGAACATGAGCGAGGAGGAGGTTAAAACAGAACTGGCAGTATTACTTTATCAGAAAGGAAAACTGTCGATGGGGCAGGCTGCTCGATTAGCTGAGACGGATCGTATTCGCTTTCAGTTTCTGCTAGCTAGTCGTCAGATTCCGGTTAATTATGACGAAGTTGCTTTCCAGGAAGATTTGCAGATGATTCAGAAGTTAAGAGAAACACAGCATGGTCGTCGTCAGTGATACAACGACGCTGAGTAATCTCTTGATTATAGAACATACTCATCTATTAGCCTCCCTATACAACGAAATTGCGATCCCCCAAGCAGTAGCTGAAGAATTACATAAACTGACTAGCCATGAACTGTTAGTTAACCAATTTTTGTCTCAAAATTGGGTGATGGTACGAGCTGTTCAACGCGATGATTATGTTAACTTAATACATCAGCAAATAGATGCTGGTGAAGCAGAAGCAATTACTCTTGCTTTGGAGCTTAATGCGAATCTGTTAATCATCGATGAGAAAAAAGGTAGGGTTGTGGCAAAGTCAGTTGGTGTTCCAGTTATTGGCACATTAGGTATTCTTGTTTTAGCCAAACAAGTTGAGCTAGTTACTAATGTTGGAGAATTAATACACCGGCTAGCTACCGAAGCCGGATTCTGGATACATGACTCGTTAAGAAAACAGGTACTTGAATCAGTTGGTGAATAAGACTTTACTTCGAAGCAAAGTCTTATTCGCTCGTTTTATTGTTTACATCATCTGCGGTTCGGGGCCACGGAAGGCGTCGATCTTAGTGATAAGAGGAAGTTTAACAGGTTGTCCTTGTTGAGCCGATTGATAGATCGCTTCCATTATGCGGTGATCCTGTAAGCCCTCCTCGCCGGGTGTGAACGGACGCTTATCCTGTTGAACGCAGTCGGAAAAGTGGTCGATTTCCAGCGCAAACTGGTTCCGATTGGGTACTGATGTTTCGGCGGTTTGCTCATTCTGACCCTCGGCAAAGGATTGCTGTAACTCTAGACCTTCATAGGCAAAGGCATTGTTCATGTTCTGCCAGCCTCGTTCGTTTAACACTCGATACCATCGGGACTCGTGGGTGTAATAGTCGCTGGCGCAGTTGGCGATAACGCCACTCGGAAAGCGCATCTGCCACGTTATGAGTTCTTCAACCTCCCGAAACAAAGGATTGCCCGGCGTACTGTACTGATAGGCAAACACCTCGGTCGGTTCTTCCCCCAAAATAAACCGGGCCGTATTAAGGCAGTACAGGCCAATATCAGGTAAGGCACCGCCACCCGCCAAGGCCCGGATGTGTCGCCAGTGATTAGGATTGGCTTCCTGCTGGGCATTGTGCATGTCAAGAAATTTTGGCGCACCATATTTCTTCGTGCGTACTTGTTCACGAACCAGGCGGTTGTGCGGTTCGTACTGAATTCGGTAAGCGACCATTAGTTTACGTCCCGCTTTGTTGCAGGCGTCAATCATAGCCTGGCATTCGGCGGATGACGTAGCCATTGGTTTCTCGCACAGAATATGCTTACCGGCCTGCGCCCCACGGATGGTATATTCGGCGTGCATGGCGTTGGGTAGCACGATGTAAATTACCTGGACCTCCGGGTTATCTTTCAGCTTATCATAATTTTCGTAGCTATAGCAATTCTGGGGTTTGACGCCATACTGCTGAGCTACCTTCTGCAGCTTCTGTGGATTACCACTGACCAGCGCCACCACTTTCGACTTTTTACATTCGCCAAAGGCCGGTAGAAGTTGCTCTAGCGATAAGTGCCCCAGACCGACGATGGCATAGCCTACGCGAGAGTCGGGTGGCTGGGGTGATGGAAGGGGAGGGGTCTGCCGGTCAGCGTCTCCCCGAATGGGCTCCAGCTTGATCGGCTCGTCAACTTTGGGCGGAATCTCGGCGGGCGGTGAAACCGGTTTAATGATGGGAACATTGTTTGGAACTGTATCCAATGAAGCAACCGCCGATCGCTCGCCACCGCTACTAACCTGGGATTGGCCTTTTGTGGTGAGTATACCGCCTGCCGCACCTATGGCCAACGTTCGACCGGTTAGCTTAAGAAATTCCTTCCGTGACTGTAACGGTGCTGGCCCATCAATCAAGGATTTGATCAGTTCAGTAAAACGAGGCATAAGGCGGTTTTTTAAGTTGGTTGAGTTGATATACCAGTCCGATTAACAGCTTACTAAGCCGATAGTTAGGTGAAACGGCAAAAAATTACTTTGCTTAATCTATAGGTGAATAGGCTCATGCTCTACGCTCATTTCTGTACGTGTAGCGAGCCAGCAGACGAATAAGCGATTAGCGTTATGTCACTCATTTTCCGTTTAATCGATTTGCTATAAAATCTATAACTCTAGTTGACTTTAGTGGTATTGTAGGTTGGATCTATGTTCGTTTCTATCGTATCGGTTTATGGAGAACCAGTACCTAACGCAAACCAGCCGTTGGTGGCTGATGCTCATATGGATTATTAGTGTACCGGTAAGCACGAGGGCGCAGACAGCACAATCGTCAGTGATTCAGTGGCAGCGAACGCTGGATGGTGGCGATCTGACACCAACGTCTCACCTACGAGCGGTAAAAGCAAATGACGGTGGGTACGTAGTATTAGCTGGCAAAAACCTGGTTCGCTTCTCCATGACAGGCGATGTAACCTGGACAAAGCCGCTAAACGGTGCCTATCAGGATAGCATATCGAGCTACGTGCCAATTCGAGAAACGTTAGCCTTGACAACCACGCAGGACGGTGGATTTTTAACGTTGGGACTGGATGCTTTGAACCGCTATTACGTAACCAAGCTAAACGCGGAAGGAGCAATGGTCTGGACGAAAGCCGTGAACAACGCCAACGTAGGACCCAGCATTCGAATCAGCGACAATGCGATTACGTCAACGTCCGACGGCAGCATTTTGGTAGTCGGTACGTATCGTGATGCATTATCTTATCTGAACTTAACTAAGATCAACAAAGAAGGGGTAATCGTTAGCCAGTGGCGCGTGAACTACTCAAGTCCTCAGCCTGCAACACCGATTGTTGATAAAGTCTTAAACACCCGCGACGGGGGCTACTTATTGGTTGGTAAAGCGCTTGACAACGCGACCGCCAGCAGTCAGGGGCTGGCCATTAAGCTTAACGGTCAATACAGTCTGGCTTGGAAGAATACATATCCTGGTGTGGATTCGTTGAGCGACGTAATAGTCAACCCGTCAAACGACAATGCTTATGTTGCAGTCGGCTTGGGTGCTGGTGGCAATGGCCGTTTAATTAGCATTGCGCCAAATGGGGGTAACGACGGAAGCCCGATTGCTTCATTCACAGGCTCCAACGCGGTTGCGTCGCTGGCCAAAGATGGTGATGGCAACCTGACTGTACTCGATGGGATAGGGGCTAACAACGGTGATTTGCGTTTATTGAATGTGACAACGCAGTCGACTGAGCGGTGGCGGAAAACCGTTGGTGGGCCTGGCCGTGACGTACCGGCGAGTATACTGGCTACTGACGATGGAGGGTATCTGGTATTAGGAACGACGACGTCGACCAATGGCGATGTAGTGGGTAAGTCAACGAGTACCCTGGCGACATGGGTTGTCAAGTTGGGCACTTCGCCTGTCGTTACAACATTACGGTTGCTAGCCCCTCTCTACGATTGTCAGTCGGGCACCATTGTTTTCACCACAACTGGTGGGGATGGAACGCCCATTACGTATACAGCTCCGGGTGTAACTCGAGCGAAGGCCACCGATAATGTTGGGACCCTAGAACAGGGACTACGTAATGATCCTAAAGTAATACTGATTAAGGCGGCCCAAAGGGGCCAGACGGTTAGCTACGCATTTAATTTTGGGACGTATTGCCAGAACGTGCAGGCAACAAACCGCTCGTCTGACACCAGCCCGCTTAGGATGAGTCCGCCAACATATAACTGTCAGACAGGCGCTATCACGTTTTATACGACTGGGGGAGCGGGATCGTCGGCCGCACCCATTGAATACATGGCGGCTGGCATTACCGGTTGGACAACTAACCCCAGTCAGTTTGTCGACCCAGTGCTTCGGACGGCAACGGATGCACAACCGATCACGCTTGTAGCCCGTCAAGGAGAACAGATGGCTACGTACGTTCTTGACATCAAAGCCGCTTGTGGCCGGGCTCGAATGGCATCTACTGAACCCCTGGCCAGACCAACAATATCAGTGCTGGGTAATCCTGTTCGGGAATCGTTTCTAGTCGAAATAACCGGAGCACAGGACAAACCCTTGTCGATGCAACTCCTCGATGCTCGTGGTCGGCTAATCGAGCAACGGTCTGTAGAACAGCCAAGAGCAGCTGAGCGGCAAACGTTTGATGTCCGCCAACAAGCATCTGGTGTACTGTTATTACAGACAACGATCAACGGAGAGCTTCGGACGGTGAAAGTGATAAAACAGTAATGGGTAGTTATACATAAACGTATAGGGCAATACGTAATGAAATTAAGGCAACGTATTGCCCTATACGTGGCCTTTAAAAATTTATTACCTAAAAATATAGTTCATACGGGCAAAGGCCGCGATCAGTTCTGTTTACCTCCGAAAAGTTAATAATAGTTGCCAGGGTCAACTTATTTTCGTTATATTTGGTTTATTATCTATAAGACCGGGTTAACCCGCACGTATTGACTGATCGTCAATCGAATTGGCTCCCCTCTCTACAGGATCCCCCTGCTCAGTATCGGCAGGTTTATCTCATCATAATAATAATCCCGAATGGAGACATTTAGTAAAAAGGAAAAAGAAAAAGCAAGACAAAAAAAGAGGAAAGACAAAGAAGAAAAGAGAGAAGAACGGAAAGCGAATGCTCAAAAAGGGCAACGGCTTGACGACATGCTGGCCTACGTGGATGAAAACGGCAACATTACGTCGACTCCGCCAGACCCGCGTAAGAAGAGAGTTATTGATCAGGAAGACATTCAGATTGGGGTTGCCAAGCAGGAAGCGGCCGGACCCGAAGAAACCGTTCGGCGTGGCATCGTATCCTTTTTCAATGCCTCGAAAGGATACGGATTTATTCGCGATCTCCAGAGTCAGGAAAGCATTTTCGTGCACATAAACAGCCTGATCGATTCCATCAGCGAAAACGATAAAGTAAGTTTCGAAGTCACCAAGACTCCGAAAGGGCCGAACGCAGTTTCCGTCAGGAAGACTGAATAAGGCTCATATGCCTTTCTGGCGCCGGAAGGTATCCGGTTAATGAGTTAGATATGGTGCCAATCGGCACCAATTTTCATTTTTATTATTTATCCCAATGAGCAAACCAGTATACACCTCCATTCCGCCTACTACCGACAACGATTACTGGATGCTTAAGTATTCGGATGGAAAAACAAGTATTTACATCCCACGCGATAAAGAGCTTGATCGTCAATTAAAGGTGAAATTTCAGGCTGAATTGTCGGCCCGGACGTCGTTCAAACGCAAGAAGGGAGCGGGCAACTAAGGGGCAGTAATGCCTTGCCTAATTTGCGGCTCCGCCCAACCACAGGAGTCCATTTAACACGAGCTGGTTCTGCGTTTCATTTGCGAACGTAAAGGACAGCTCTCTGTTTGTTTTGTTCTCGTAGTCGATGTCGTTGTGGCCCATGTTGAGGTACAGCATTTTGTACTTTTTGTTGGTCCAGACAACCGGATAATACCCGTTATGCCAAATCTCGTGGGGTTTAGGCCCCGTACCGAGTGGGAAGCTACTCGGGTCGATCGACAGCAGGATGTCAATGTCAGGATTTGCCTTTAGGTCCTTTTCCCAGCGATACCATTCGTTCGGGGCCGATTTGAACGTTTGCGGGAGGTGCCTGGTTGCGGGATGCTTACGGTCTTCAACTTTCAGAATCGCCGAGGTGGGGCGCCAGGTGTTGCTACTATAGGAACCTGAGCCTAAAAATTGATTGTGATACCAGTTCCAGTCCTGTGGGTATTTGGATGGTGTCAGGGCAAAGGCGGCAAAATGAAAGCCCATCCAGCCTCCCCCGCGTTCCATGTATTTCTGAAAGGCTTCGCGCTGGGCAGGCTCTTCGGGGCGCGTATCCAGGAAAATTACGACCTGATACTGGGCCAGAAAGTCTGCGTTCAGATTCGCCCAATTATTCGTTGAATCAAATTTGAACTGGTGAAGATTCGCCATTTGAGCGAACCACCGATTGGCTTCGTGTACGTAGCTGATGTGCGCCTGGTCGTTCTTCGCGGTATAAAAGGCAATGACGTTGAACTTCGGTGCCTTGGTTTGAGCTAAGGCGTTATAAGCAACGAAAAACAAGCAGAGATAAGCCGTTAATAAGATTCGCTGATAAATTGAACGCATTGGATTCCTCAGAATAGTGGCAATACAAGAACAGAAAGACAGGCTCAACTTCCGTACAGATTTGTGCTCAGAAACTCGTTGCGGAATTTGCCTTGAGGATCGTACTCCTGAACCAGCTTCTTGAAATCGGCTAACTTTTCGTAACGTGACTGGAGTACAGATGGGGCTAACGTAAACAGCTTACCCCAGTGAGGTCGGGCGTTAAAAGGGGCGAGTTCCTTCTCGATCATTGGCAGCACCTTCCGAACCGATGCCCAATCCTGCTTCCAGGTAAAGTGAATAGCCAGGCTCGGCTGCTTGTAACATGGACTCATCCACAAGTTGTCCCCATCAATGGTACGTAACTCTGAAATGAGCAGGTGCGGACTGATGTGGTCGCGTAGTCGTTCCACGGCAAGAATAGCTTCCACCGCGTTCTTGCGGGGCACGAAATATTCCGATTGCAATTCTTTGCCACTGCTGGGCGTAAAACCCATCCGGAAGTGCGGAAGCCGCTCGTACCAGGGTCCGGGCACACCCATCTGCTCGGTGCAGTGTTCGGCCGATAATTCGGCAATGGGGTGGAGATTCTTTTTGGCAAGTTTAGCGCCGAAAAATTCAGGTTTAGCCGGTTGAGATTTTCCGTCGATAAGCTGTTTAAGCCAGACTTCGTTAATCCGTTGCTTTTGCCAGTCGGTGAACAAACTGACGCTGTAAGCGCTGGATGCAATAGCCTCAAAGTGCTCCTTCAACTGTGCCAGCGGCAGATTCTCATAGACGTATTGTCGCATTTTGAAGGTCGGCTGAAGATCGAGCGTAACTCTCGTTACGGCACCCAGTGCGCCTAAGTTAACGACAGCTGCCCGAAACGTTTCCCCGTCTTTTTGACGTGACAACTTCACCAAGTCGCCCGCGGCCGTTACTATTTCCATGCCCGAAACTGCCGTTGCCAGATTACCATTTTTCACGCCTGAGCCATGCGTGGCCGTAGCGCAGGCACCCGCAATGGAAATGTGGGGTAGAGAGGCTAGATTATGCAGCGCAAAGCCCTTTTCATCGAGGTATGGACTCAGTTGGCCATACCGCATGCTGGCGTCGACGGTTACGGTTTTAGCCTTCGCGTCCAGGGCAATCACCTGATCCATCTCCCGTAGCGAAACAAAGTTGTTTTTGCTATCGGCTATGCCGTTGAAACAGTGTCGGGTGCCCAGCACCTTGAGTTTGCTCTGTTTTTTGATGAAATCCTGAACCTGCCCGATTGATTTGGCCGCGTAGAGCTTGTCGGTACTGTAGGTATAGTTACCGGCCCAGTTTTTGAGCTTGTCATCGGCTACTAAATCAGTCAGAGGAGAGAGTACGGGAGCTGCCATTAAGGTTGACGATAACTTGATGAACGTTCTCTTTTTCATGGGTGCAGGTGTTAGGGTAAAGGTAATCAACAAGCTGGCAAGTCGTTTACTTCCGGGCCCAAATCAACCCATAATCCATTTGGGTAGGAATAGCATCCTCGGTCGGCGTTAAACCCACTTCCGTAAACCAACGGCGGTATTCAGCCCGGCTGTACGCCCGGCCTTTGGTATTCCAGAATAGCTGCGCCGAATAGTCCGTAACCGCCAATGGGCCGTCGAGTTCATCATTCAGAAAGGCATCGTGTACCCACAACTCACCACCGGGCCGGAGGGCATTGGCAAACCGTTGAGCCAGCATCTGACAGGTAGGCGTTGGCCAATCATGAAACAAACTGGCAGCCAACAGTAGATCGGTCTGCGGAAGCTCGTCGGTGAGCATGTCGCCCGGCAGAAATGTTACGCGTTCTTTGAGCGTATCGGCTCCTGGTCGACCACTTTTAGCAAGCTCATCGAGGAGTTCGGCGGCTACGTTCAGTACGGCCGGGCGATCTAAGAGCGTAGCTTTTGAGGAGGGATTGTTCAGCAGCCACTCATAGGTGTAATAACCGGTTCCTCCCGCAACGTCAAGCAGATGACCTTCTCGTTTCGACATATTAGCGGCTACAATTGGCGACAATTTTCGGGCTCGTCCGGCTAAGCCTAGCGTCAGGCTGCGGGCTAACTCCGGATCGTCCATGGGCGAAGGGCCTTCGCCTTCTTTCACGAACGAAATGCCTTCAGGAGCTTCTAGCGGACCATCGTTCTTTAAACGGGTTGCCATTTCGATAGCGCCGGGATCATCTTTTTCCAGTCCTACGTAGCCCGCTACGTTCGGTGTCTGGGATTGGGTCAGAAAGCGGCCTAACTCCGTTATTTGTAGTCTTCCGGACTCGTCTCGCTGTAATAAGTCCATAGCGCATAGCGCCGGAAAGAGCACCATAGCAGGACGTTCGTTTAGTTGAAGCCTGCGGCTGAGTTCATCAATCGTAAGCGGTTCCGCGCTTAACTCCTCGAAAACAGATAAGTGACTGACGGCTGCGATTAATAAGCGCGACCCAAACATAGCCCGCAAATGACGGGTAATGGGTGCAGGATCAGGGTGAAGACTAAACGGCATTGTACGGGTAGTTCGTCGCTGAGCAACTTAGCAAGGTAGATGCAACGAAGAAGGCAAAACCTTTGGGTATCTAACGTAGTGAACAGCTCATTTTGCCATCAAAAAAGTAGCCCGACTGTACAGAACGAAACAGCCGGGCTACGTTGTATGATGAGTCTTCGGGTCTACCGATTGCGGTAGCTATTCTGAGAATTGGCAAATTTGTGCTCAAGCTGGCGTTTGAGCTTACCCGTTACGTCATTCAGCAAGGTATCCCAGTTATCCCCGGATTCCTCGGCAAAAACGTCGCTGCCCGGTACGCCATATTTTATCCGCAGTGATTTTTCGTTGGGACCAGGGTGCGCTTCCTGCCGCATATACGCTTCCGCCGTGATCACATCACCACTATAATAGCGCCGAAGCTTACCTAACGCCTGAACAACCCGATCGCGAAACGCGTCGTCTACCTCGATATTGACGGCCTGGATATCTAACCGCACACCGTCTAATGACTCTTTATCTTCCATAATCAATTCGTTTAAGAAAAGATGACCCACACGGGGTTTTGTCTGTTAAAGACCAGATAAACGGATTTTGTTTTCTCGCCAAGCGAATGGCACGTACTGATTTTGTTCTTCATGAACAGGTCTGTTGCTCAAGCTAGCCGAATAAACTGGGCTACGAACCGTTCAAGGCGTAGAAATACCGTTCACGAAGATAGCGCCGGGGCGTCTAACAGAAATGGGGCGTTGTTACGTTTAGTAGGGTGATGATCCTCCCTAAACTAGCTATTCATGGCAAATGAACCCGGCGGCTGGCTCGGACGGTTGAGCCATCTGATTATTCCACCGAGCCGAACCGACGCCCATACAACCGCTGCTGTTACCAACAAACGTATTCTGGACGAGCTGGTTGATTCATTCGAAGACTCGATTCATCGGGAATCTGTGGGGTCGAGTATGCTGTTCAACGCTCACTTCCTGATTATCCTGCATCCTGATACGTATGAAGATCGACTCAACGCGTTTCCGGTCGTGGTTAACGAAGCGGTTCAGGCATTTAATGCGCTAATCGAGTCTAGTAAAGGACAATATACCTACGTATCGCCCGTGGCATCGAGCTGGTACTTTAAGTTTGGCGCGGGCCGCGAGTTTAACGGCGAACCGGTCGAGCCAACGGATATCAACGTGATTGGGGCGCTGACCGGAATTCTGCCCGGTACGGCGCAGCTTCAGGCGGCATCGGATAAGGTGAACGTAACGCGTCGGGTAAAGCAGACGAATCGCTACGAAAAGGTAGATGTCGATTTAAACGCGTTCCAGCATATTGACTTTCGGGAGCCGGGAGCCTTCGTCGTGAAATTTGGGTTTGCCCTACCGGCTACTTCCCAATCAGCTAGTCGTTCGTCGGTGGTAGGCGCAGGCGTTACGCGGCCGAACGCACCTAACCTGCCCCGCAGTCTGGATTCGGGCCTGGCTCAGCTCGACTACTACATTGCCGAAACCAATAAAGAGTATACGTATCTGATGCGTGATCGGGAGGTTGTTGTCGCCCGAAAAGAACCCGAAAATGAGTCTTTTCCCAATTATCTGCTGCTCGAATCGGCGTACGTATCAAACCCACACGCCCGGATTCGATACAACGAACCGACAAACTCGTTTCAGATCGCATCGTTCAGCCGGAACGAAACGCGGGTAAATGAACAGCTTGTGGCCCGTAGTGAACCTGCCGATCCGCATTGGGTAGACTTGCCCGACCGGGCGCAGATCCTGCTCAACAGCATGGTAACGCTTAACTTCCAACGTAACCTGTAGGGATATGATCGACGTTCTGCTTGTTTTTATTTTGTTAGCGTTCGTAGTGTTTCTGGCCCTCAGGCATTTCCAGGACCTGCCGAGGTAGCCTACGTAACAGTTTGAAGTCGGGTGTGTTTATGAACATACGCCAAGGTCTATAACCTACCTTCTCGTTTCGCATGCAGTCCATACAATTAGCTGGTCGGACGGATGTCGGCCAGCGCCGAACTGATAATCAGGATACGTTTATTTGCACACCGATCTGGTCGGATTCCAGTGCGTTGCTGGCGGTAATTGATGGCGTGGGTGGCTATGCCGGTGGCGACCGGGCCGCGGCTATTGCCAGGGAATCGATCGAACGATACATGGCCAAACCTAACGGCGATCCGCTGTCCATGCTGCAGGAGGCCGTTGTGTTTGCCAACAACCAGATCAATGAGCAACGCCAGCAGGAGGCTCGTTTGGGGCAGATGTGCTGCGTGCTGACCGCTGCCGTGGCGAATGCTGATACCGGAAAACTGTATTTTGTGCACGTAGGCGATACGCGTATGTACCGGTATCGGCAGGGAACACTCGAAAAACTCACCCACGATCATTCGCTGGTCGGTATTCGGGAAGATGCCAATGAACTGACCGAAGCCGAAGCCATGCAGCACCCCCGCCGAAACGAAATTCTGCGGGAAGTCGGCTCAATTCAGCACCGCGTGGATGATCCGGAGTTTCTAGAATCGGGTGAAACCGATTTTCAGCCGGGCGATCAACTGTTGTTTTGCAGTGACGGCCTGACCGATATGATCACACAAGCTCAAATCACGTCGGTGTTACGTCAGTCGATTCCGCTGGAACAGCAACTAAGCGAACTGATCGGACTGGCTAATCAGCAGGGCGGAAATGATAACATCACCGTTGTGCTGGCTACCAATAAAGCTGAGTCGAGCGAAACGCTGACCTCGGCGAAAACCGCGCAGCTGGTCGATACAACCAGACAAACCGCGCCCGTCCAACCGGCTGCGCAAACCCCAGCGCAACCGGCTGACAAACGTAACACGGGTTCGTCAACGGGCTGGTGGGTCGCTGGCGTTCTCGTGCTTTTAGGCGTTGCGGCTTTAGTATGGTATACATTTCAGCCGCCAGATCCAGCCGATTCGAACGGTATTGGTCCGGTTGCTGCCAGCGTTCAGCAGCCAGCCGCTCAGCCCGACACTACGTCCGCGCAGACAAAAGCGTCTGCTGAGTTGGATTCTTTAATAAAAGTGGCTTATCGTACCCCTGACCATCAATTGCAACTTGCCGACTACGACACCATTCGGCTCGAAGAACCCCTTGTACTGACCGATTCGTTAGGGACTATCCTGGGCCATAATCGACTAACAGTGATTGTGCCAGCCGATACTACGCAGGCGCAGGTGGCGTTACGGGTGCAGCAGCGGAAAAGCGTTAAGCTGGAGAACCTCATTATTTATGGATTCAGAACGGGTATCGAAACGACCGGGCCGGTGCAGCTACAATTGAATCAAGTATATTTTCGGAACGTCGACGTGCCCATCAGCGCTGCTGTTCAGCAGGATACGTTACGTAATGCGCTCGTATCGATTTCGGTACAACCGCAACCTGTTCCGCTTAAACCGTCTCGTCCCTGATGGCTACTATTCGATTCAATACGCAATTTCCCGGCTATGAGGTGCTGAGCGAACTGGGGCGGAGCAATGCCCGCATTCTCAAGGCGCGTCATCTGGCCACGGGCGATCTAGTAGCGATCAAACACTTTGCCCTCAACACGGATGAGGATACGCTTCGACGGTTCCAGCGCGAGTCGGCTATTATGACTAGTATCAATCACCCGAATATTGTGAAGGTGCGGGAAGTACGGCTGGATGCCGAGCTGCCGTATATCGTTATGGAGCTGATTGAAGGCGGAAATGTGCACAAGCTCATTGCTGAACAAGGTCGGCTAGACGTGCCAACAACAATTCGGCTGGGCCTGCAGATGGTGAGTGCGTTCAAAGCCATTCACGCTGAGGGAATCATTCACCGGGATATAAAACCCGAAAACATTCTGTATCGATCACTGCCTAGTGGTGAGCTGCATTTTTTGCTGACCGACTTCGGTGTTGCCCGCCTGCATGAGCAGTCGACAACGCTGACAGGTCATTCGCTGATGACGTACGAGTACGCATCGCCCGAGCAGTTCAACGATCCGAGAGGGCTAACGAAGGCAACTGACTACTATTCGCTGGGTGTGGTGCTGTACGAGTGCCTGAACGGTACGGTGCCGTTCTCCATGGGCGATCAGGCGGGGATTGTTACGTTCATGAACACGGTGCTGAACGAAGCTCCTCCGGCCTTAACCGTTGAGGCCAATGGGCAGCCACTGGGTCATATTGTCGATCTGATTCAGGGCCTGCTGCAAAAGAAAGCAACTGACCGGATCAGCGATCCCGATGAATTAACCTGGCTACTGAAACAAGCAGATTTAGATTACCTTAAAGCGAGCCGTACAGGTCAGTTTGTGCAACGAAGCGCTCCTCCGCTGGCCGCTATACCGCAAGAAGACAGGGTCGAGCCACCTCAACCCGTACAATCGGTCGCCAAAGCAGCAGTGGACGTACCGGCTGCTACACCCGTTCAACCGCGTGAGCCCCGAAAGAAGGCAGCAAGTAGTGACAACGTGCCTAAGTGGATTGGCCTGGGCCTTCTGGTACTGGCTGTAGGGTTCGGTTTGTATTACTTCCTGATCGCGAATCGGATGTCGTCCAGGATGGGTAACGAATTAAGTACAGCGAATGGGTCGGCCGGTAGTGCGAGTGCCAGTGAAGCCCGACGAGCGCAGGCTGAACGCGATTCGCTCGAAGCGCTTCGCAAGCGGCAGGCCGAAGAAAAACAACGGCTGGAACGGCTGCGGCAGGAAGCTGAGATTGCAGGCCGAAACCTGATTGCCGAAGCTGATAAATATGGAGTTGGGCTGTTCGGTGGTATCAAAGACGTAGTAATCAAACTGAGCAACCCCAGCGACGTAACGTTTAGCTACGTCATCGTTCGGGTAAACTACATAAAAGACAGTGGTAGCCTGTATAAGTCAGAAAAGGTTTACTTCAACAACGTAGGGCCCGACGCGGTTTTGACCCGACGAGCCCCCGACAGCGAACGTGGGACTAAAGTTACCTGTAAGATCCTGTCGTATGGGGCGCCGGTGCTCGACACGCCCGCCGATTCAGTAGATACGTCAATAGCAACTGATTCAATAGACTAATTTGCCAATGCCGACTGTTAGCGTGAATACGCACTTTCCGGGTTACGAAATATTAGGCGAACTGGGCCGCTCCAATGCGCGAGTCCTGAAAGCCCGCCATATCGCAACGGGCGATTTAGTGGCGATCAAGCATTTCGTGTTGGGCACGGATCCTGAAACGCTCCGTCGATTTCAGCAGGAGTCGACCATTATGACGAACATTCACCACCCGAATGTAGTCGGCGTGCGTGAGGTTCAGGTCGACATGCCCCTGCCGTTTATCGTGATGGAATGGGTTGAAGGGGGCGACCTCCGCTCGCTCCTTAAACAAGGGCCGCTGGACGTATCGGCCGTGATTCGGTTGGGTCAGCAAATGGCGGCCGCCTTTAGCGCCATCCATCCGCAAGGCATCATTCACCGGGATATTAAGCCGGAAAATATTTTGTACCGCCCATTACCTAGTGGGGAACTGCATTTTCTGCTGACCGATTTTGGCGTTGCCAGATTGCGCGAACAATCGAAAACGCTAACGGGTCAATCGTTACTGACGTACGAATATGCTTCGCCCGAGCAGTTTGAAAATCCGAGAGGCTTAACCGGAGCTACTGATTATTATTCGCTGGGTGTAGTGCTTTATGAATGCCTGACGGGACATCTGCCGTTTTCTATGACGGAGAGTGAAGGCATTGCTACGTTCGTCAAGCATGTGTTGCATACCCCCCCGCCTGAGATGGTGCTCCCGGCCGGGCATCACCTACCGCCTAGTCTCAACGAAATTGTAAACTGGACCCTGATCAAAAATCCAGCCGAGCGCCTGAGCGATGCCGACGAACTAACGTTACTGCTTGGGCAGGCTACCGTAGAGCAGTTACAGGCTAACCGCTCCATTGATCAGACGGCTCCCGTACGTCCACGACCCCAGACGGTGGCTGCTCCTGAGGTCGCAAATGAACTTGACGAAACGTACGCGCCTGAGTACGAAGAAGAACCCGCCGAGCGGTCGAACGGATGGATCATTGCCTTTGCGGTGATTGCTGTCCTGGCGATAGTTGGGTTGGCTATTTTTTACGTAAACAAACCGAAAGGAGCCTCTTCGCCTTCAGTTGCCGATACGACGGCAGTAGACGATACAATGGCTTCGGAAGATACCGCCGTTGACTCACCAGCCGATGGCGTCGATTATTCAGAGCAACAAAATCCACGCGATTCAACCGAAGTCAATACCGAGCCGAGTGCATCGCCCAACGCACCACCCAGCGTATTTTCTGACACAACAACCGTACCCAGGGTTGACTCAACCTCCGTCGCTGACTCCACCAATTCCGATACGTAACGCGGCCTTGTCGTATTTCGCATGAGATCAACCCCCGTACCGTCCGAACGATTCTATTTACTCGGCGCATCTGTTTTGTTACTGCTGCTGTTCGGACGACTGTATACCAATTTATTGCCTATTCTTGATCAGGCTAATCAGGCCTATGCAGCTGGGCAGGCCCTGAACCTGGAGCCGGGGCTTAAACCGGCCGCCGTTCGGCGTTTACTGACGACCGGTAACTACTACACTGATCCGAAAGACATTAGCCTGCTGGCTGATTCGTTACCGGCTAAGCTGGCTCGAAACGGTACGTTAGATAACGTGGGAAGCCTTAACAAACGACTCTTTGCTATAGCTGCGCCGGTTGCGTGGAGGAGCCCTATCGGAGGTGATGATTTTCAGAACCGGTTGCGGCTGTCACGCCAGCAGATGGGATTCGATTCGGTGTTGTACCGACGGGAATTGAAAGCGCCGAAAGCGTATGCCTCTACTACAAACGTTGGAACTGGTAATTTGTCGATCAGCGGTCGGGTTAGCCAGGAGGAGCGACCGATGGATGGCGTCTTGGTGCAACTTAAACGCCATTACGCCACAGCTCAACCCGATACGTTGTCGGATCGGTACATCTATGCCCGCACCGGTACCGATGGCCGATTTAGCTTTACGGGCTTGAAAGAGGGCGGGTCTTATAGCGTTGTTCCCCTAAAACCCGGTTTTGAGTTTGGTAGCCGACGGGGGACGAGTAAACTGACCGGTGATCAGGACTATATCTTTATCGCTCGACCGCATTATTTGCGGCTTATTGGGTCACTGGTGTATGGTCAGCTTAAAACCGATCGGGCCTTTACGGTACGTACGCCAGGCTCGTTTACCATCCAGTTTTGGGGGATTGTTTTGCTGTTTATCGGTTCGTTCTGGGCTGTGCATGGCATCTGGTCAGTCCGGCGCTTTCAGCCTGATCCGCTGCTGTTAACGGTGCTCATGCTGCTTACGGGTATATCGGTACTTACGCTGCTGGCGATTCAGGACCCGTTGCAGGATACGCTCTACGCCGGACAGACCCTGCAAGGCATCGCCCTTGGGTTAGTGGGCCTGACGATTCTGTCGCAGTTAAACATCGGTAAGTTTTATGCCAACTGGCGATACGACTGGTTATTCGCGTTTCGGAATCGGGCTTCTGTCCGGCTGTCGGGCTGGACCTGGTTAGTGCTGGCCATTGGCTTAGCGGCATTGACGTTGCTTTTTGGGTCGGGTCCAGAAGGTAGTGGCGTGCGGGTAAACCTATCCGTACTTGGCATGAGTTTTCAACCGAGTGAGATCACAAAATACCTGCTGCTACTTTTCTTCGCCGGGTTCTTCGCGGCCAATGAGCAACAAATACGGCAATTGCCCGATTTACGCTGGCGTTTCATCGTGAGCTTCGGAGCATTGGCCGGAGCGGTGTTTCTGATGCTGCTCTATCTGCTGCTGGGCGACATGGGACCGGCTTTGGTAGTGTGCTTTACCTTCCTGTTGTTCTACAGCATTGCCCGCGGCAACTTACGCTTAACCTTAGTTACGGGCGTTATCTACGGAGTTGCTTTGTGGTTACTGCCGGGCTGGATTGCTACGCTCGTTTGCCTGATTGCCCTCATTGGCTTCATGCTCTGGCAGGGTGAAGCACGGTCATCAACGGGCTTGGGTTGGGCGGCCTTACTGGTTGAAGCGCCCGTTATGCTGTTGCTGGTCATTGCCGTGTTTGCGTTCGGTGACCTGCTGCCTTTCGTGGGCGATCGCTTAGCCGATCGGAAAGCGATGTGGCTGAGTCCCTGGAATAATGATGTCTACGGGGGCGATCACCTGGCGCATAGTTTCTGGACTTTGGCTGCGGGCGGATGGACAGGGCAGGGGTTAGGTAAAGGATTTGCCAACGCTATGCCAGCCGCCCATACGGACATGATTCTGCCGAGTTTAGGTGAAGAGCTGGGCGGTCTGGGTGTCATATCTGTGTTTATTCTGTTCGGTATCTTACTGCACCGCACGTTTCTGCACGCCCGTCGGGCTGGTCAGCCGTTCAGCTTTTTTCTGGTAGCCGGCATCGCCATTGCCACGGGTGTCCAGTTTTTGATTATTGCCGGTGGTTCTATTGGCTTGCTGCCATTGACAGGAATCAGCGTTCCTTTCCTGAGTTACGGCAAGATTTCGCTGATTATCAACCTGACCGCAATGGGAGCCGTATTTAGCGTGGCGCACCGACCTGGAGCGGCTACGCAACGCGAATACCTCGAAAAACACTACGATACCGTACTCATGGCGGGTATCGCTGGTTTTCTGGCAGGCGTTGTGGTACTAATTGCGCGTTTACTGCCAATCGTCGGCTGGAACGGCGACGAATACATCGTTCGACCGACCCGAGTGGTTACACGTAACGGGGACCCAGTGTATAGCTATAACCCACGTATTGCGCGACTAACGCGGGCGCTGGCCGCCGGAACAATCTATGACCGAAATGGGCTGGTGCTGGCAACCAGTTCGCCAGAGCCAATCACGCGTCAGGCTGGTAAACTTCAACAGAGTGGGTTGCTACCGGATGAGTTGAAAACGCTGACACAAAAGCGGCAGCAGCGGTATTATCCGTTTGGCGAACACCTGTTTTTCTGGGTAGGCGATCTGAATACGCAACTGTTCTGGGGCCAGAGCAATGGGTATTACGCCGAAGCGACGCACTTAAGCGAGCTACGCGGTTTTAATAGTCGACCTCGCAAAACAGACCTTGTTACGACCGATTACCGGGCCGATCGATTTAGCCCGTCGGTGCATCAGACGCGGACGCTATCCGTTTACGATTATAGTGAACTAGCCCCAGCGTTACGGGCAGGACTGGACAGCCGCGAGGTTGAACGTCGGAAAGCGCAGAACCGGGATGTGTACCTAACCGTGAATGCTGAACTACAGGTTGCTTTGCAAAAGTCCCTGGCACAGTCGGATTATCGAAACAAGCGGCTGTCGGTCGTGGTGCTGGATGCGGCTTCCGGCGATCTGCTGGCCTCGGCCATGCACCCGTTGCCCAACCTCAAAACGCCCGACGTCATGCAACTGTCGGATCGTGACCGCCTGAAACTACCGTATCTGGTGACCGAACGTGATCTGGGCATGACGTTCCCCACCGCTCCCGGCTCAACTGCCAAGATCCTGACTGCGATGGCTGCGTTCAATAAACTAGGCGCATCCGCTTCCGACGTTACGTATCCGATTACGTGTCAAGAAATTATTCGCCGGGGGACTCGCGAGTCGGAGCCTTGTGGCGAACCCGTCGATATGCGAAAAGCCATCGTTCGATCGAGTAACGTCTATTTCATCCGTACGGCGAATGACAACCGACTGGACAACGAACTGGCTAATCTTTATCTGGCTACGGGGATGAACATCGATTTTATTGGTGGCTATTCGTTTACCGATACGCACACAGACGTCGAACGGGATCAGATTCTTAACCACTGGCGCGACTCCTCGTTTGCGGTTCGCCGGAGTTTGTACCAGAGCGATCGGTATCCGAGACGCTACCGGAGTGAATTCTCGGGCCTGGCCTGGGGACAGGGACAGTTAACGTCCACACCAGCTTCTATTGCCCGAATGGCCGGGGCCATCGCCAACAACGGTATCATGCAGCCCTCACGATACGTAGTGAGCCGCGCCGGAAAAGCGGAGCCCATAGCAACTGGGCAACGACTGGCCCGTCAGCCAGACTACGCCAATCAGCTCCAAGAGTTTATGATTGAGCAATCGAATCCGTCGGCGGGGCGAAGTAAAATTAGTGTAGCCAGAGTAGCGGGGAAAACTGGAACGCCGGAACGGATGGTGCTCGGTGAACGGGAGAATGACGGTTGGTACGTGTTTTTCGCGCCTACATCTGATGGTCGCTCACGTACGGTGGTTTGCGTGCGCATTGAGCTTGGCGACTCATCGGCCGACGCCGTTCAACTGGCGAATGACGTAGTGGCACCGTTGCTCAGACAACGCGGTTATTTAGGCAGCTTCTAATCCAAAACGTAGTAGTCATGAGCTTGATAGAAACGGTTAAAAAAATATTCGGACTGACACCTACTTCGTCTGATCCACCAGTCGAGCCGGTTGAGAAGAGCCCTGCAAACGTAGTGGTGCCTAAACCAGCGGCAACGGGTCTACCTCCAACGGCTCAACGGCGGGATCAGGTTTTGCGCTTTTTGCTGGAAAAGTTACGGCCTTACCAAAACGAACCCGGCGCAACGCCAACGGGGCTACGCCTTTGTATTCGTTGTGTAAATTCAGAAGAGGAAGAGCTGTATCGGGTTGCTTTATGGGCCAATCAACCCGGCAAATTTCAGGCGGAACTGAGTCGCCAACTCGCCGACAACTACATAACCCTGTCGAAAAACTGGCAATTTGACTATGAGCTTTTTGCCGATGAGCTTCCCGCCGAAGCCTTTCGCGAAGGGAATCTGGGGCTTATTATTTTTGATGAATCGAAGCCCGATACAACTCCGCTTCTGGCCCGAATCGTCACGCTGGTCGGCCAAACAGATCAGGACGAATACCTACTCGATCCAACCATGAAGGATTGTTATTGCATCGGACGGGGACGTACCAGCCAGACCACTTCGGGGCGAGTGCGCACGAACGATATTGTGATCTTAAACGAAGATGAGAATGGCTTTGACCCACAGCGGGGGGCAAACAATGCCGCGGTTAGCCGTGCGCACGCAACTATAAAGTACAACAAAGCGCAGCGTCAGTATTCGCTCGTTGTTGATACCGGCGGGTTACCGGCAAGCGGGAATAAGACAAAGATCGTTCACCCGAACGATCGGGTTGAACGAGCGGATATTGGTGGCCTGAATTACCCGTTGCAGGATGGCGATCAGATTGAGTTAGGTGGTGCTGTTACGTTACTGTTTGAGCTGCAACAATAAGGCTATCTGCCAAGAATTATGTAGAAAACTCGTGCAACAGAGCGCTTCGTCCTTAACTGGCATGCTGTTTCACCAAGCCTTCGAGTGCGTGCAATGACTGAACGCCCGACTGACGCCAGACAATCTTGCCGTTTTTAAACAGAATCATCGTCGGAATGCTCCGAATCTGATATTGATTGGCAGCGGCCTGACTGTGGTCAACGTTAACCTTAACGACCCGGACTTTATCACCGACGCGTTCAGTTAATTGTTTTAGAATGGGAGCCTGCTGTTTGCAGGGACCGCACCAATCGGCGTAAAAATCGACCAGTACCAGGGTGTCTCCGTTGATCAGGTCTTTGAAGGAGGCTTTGGGCTGACTCATAGAAGGTTGTGTTTATTGAACCGAAGTGCTTGTTTCGCATTATAATAACAGCTACAGACACCCGCCGGTTCGCGCTTAGAGCCGCTTCCGATTCGTTACTATGCGTATCTTTCATTTCATCCTGATTCCGTTACTGGCAACGGCAGCCGTAGCCCAAACGCCTTATGCCGAGCAGGTTGCCCAGCACCGACAAACGTATAAGCAGGAGTTTCTGACTATGTCGAGTAGTCCGCTCAGGACGAAAGAAGCCGTGGAGTACCTGCGGTTTTACGAACCTGATTCAACGTACCGGGTGGTGGCTACTGTAGAGCTTACTCCAAAAGCAGAGCCGTTTGAAATGCCGACGTATACCGGAAAGACGAGTACCTACGTCAAATATGCGTTGCTGTCGTTTTCGGTAAATGGTAAACCGCAGCAGCTGACCATTTACCAAAGCCTAAGTCTGGCTCGTATGCCGCAGTACCGTGATTATCTATTTCTTCCGTTCAAGGATGCTACGTCCGGTCTGGCTACGTACGGCGGAGGGCGCTACCTTGACCTCAGAACGGGCGACATCAAAGATGGTCAGCTAACACTCGATTTTAACAAGTCCTATAACCCATACTGCGCCTATGCTGAAGGCTATTCCTGCCCGATTCCACCCCGCAACAACGTACTATCGGTTGCTATTGAAGCCGGTGAGAAAACATACGGGAAAGTGCATTAAGCAATTAGTCATTTAGTCATCATTGGCCATTCAGTCATTAGTTGCACTCCGTTCCCGACTCTACTAATGACTGAATGGCCAATGATGACTAAATGACCTAACCTACATAGCCTGTTCCTGGTTAACCGGCTCAATGGGTTCAGTCATGATCGTATGACCCATCTTGTCACGTTTGGTCCGGAGGTAGCGTTCGTTGTATGGATTCGATGGGATTTCGATCGGTACGTTCTCGACAATCTCCAACCCGTAACCCATTAAACCTGCCCGTTTTTTTGGATTATTCGAAATAAGCCGAAGCTTGCGGATGCCAAGATCGCGGAGAATCTGAGCGCCGACGCCATAATCTCGGGCGTCCATCGGCAGGCCCAGATCGAGGTTCGCTTCAACCGTGTCACGACCCATTTCCTGTAGCTTATACGCTTTCAGTTTATTGATCAGACCGATGCCGCGCCCTTCCTGAAACATGTAGACCACGACGCCCTTACCGGCATCTTCAACCATTTGCATAGCCGTGTGCAGTTGACCTCCACAGTCGCAGCGGCACGATCCGAAAATGTCGCCCGTTACGCAGGAAGAGTGAACCCGCACCAAAACCGGCTCATTTGGCTCCCAACTGCCTTTGACCAGGGCCAGGTGCGTATCGCCGGTATTGCTTTGTTTGTACGCGATCAGGTCGAAGTGCCCCCATTCAGTTGGCATATCTACGCCGATTTCGCGCCGGATTAAGCTCTCGGTACGTAAGCGGTATTCGATCAAATCCTGAATGCTGATCAGCTTCATGCCGAACCGATCGGCCAGAACCCGCAACTCCGGCAATCGTGCCATCGTACCGTCTTCGTTCAGCACCTCAATCAATACGCCCACTGGCGACAGACCCGCCAATTTGGCCAGGTCAACAGCCGCTTCGGTATGGCCCGCTCGACGAATAACACCGCCTTCAACCGCGCGTAGGGGGAAAATATGTCCTGGGCGACCTAGATCCTCTGGCTTCGTAGCAGGATCGACCAGCGCCTGAATCGTTTTTGAACGGTCGGAAGCTGAAATGCCCGTTGTACAGCCATTTCCTAATAAATCGACCGAAACCGTGAACGGGGTCGTGTGAACCGACGTATTGCTGCTCACCATCATGTCGAGGCCCAACTCGTCGCAGCGTTCCTGTGTCAGGGGCGCACACATTAACCCACGGGCCTCCCGGATCATGAAATTTACCATTTCAGGCGTGATCATTTCAGCCGCGCAAATCATATCGCCTTCATTCTCACGATCTTCATCGTCCACAACCAGTACAATCTTTCCCGCCTTGATATCGGCGACAGCGTCTTCAATACGATCTAAACGTATTGGACTTAGTTCAGATTGGTCCACTGGTTCTAGGTTGGTATTATTATTGCTCATCTGTTTGACTGATGCGTGTCGGTGGAACTATAGTAGGTATACGGGTAAACTGTTCTATACAGATCGGATGCGATGGGATAGGACGGGTTTGATCTGAAAACTGATTTTAAGAAAGATACGTTTCGCCAAACGCGAAAATGTCCGTGGGTACGTTTTCACGGATAGGGCTGCTTGGATTATACGAACGATAAATTTTTTACCTTCCGTGCGAATTTTACGATCGAGGCTGGATGAAGTTGGAGCTAAGATGAGTTTGTGTGTGCATTGGCCACTCACCGTTACGATGCTGGCGCTAACCTGTATTTCTGGCTTTACACCTTCATTTAGCCAGAATGCCTGCACTAATCCGGCATATAAAGGGGACTTCTCGCTGGACAAAACCAGAACCTGTGTTGGCTCGGCCGTTACCATTACCAATGTGCCTACTACCTTAAGCAATACAGGCTACAATTTTCAGTATGATGGCAAAAGTTCAATCGAAAAGGTCGCGCTGACCACAGCGACATCGTTTACGTACACCCAACCGGGCACATATACCATTTTGCAGGGAGCCAGTGGCGCAGGATCAGGAACGGGCACTATCTTCTGCCGGGAAGTTACCGTGTTACCGTTGGAACCTATAAATTTTACGGCCAAAGCCTGTTCAGGTCGGCAGGTAACCGTTAATGCTACACTCGATGCGAAAACGGGCCAGTATGACGACTATATCATTGACTGGGGAAACGGAGTAAAAAGCAGCCCACTTAGCCGAACTGACATTGTAAAACCCCAGAGTTATACGTACAACAACGCGACTTCATACACCATCAAAATCATTGGCCGATATGCCGGCGTGAGCGGCTGCGATACGCCCGCCGACGTTGTTGCTAAAACGCAGCAGGTTGTCAATCTATCTCAGACCGTTACGCAGCCGGTTATCAACAAGCTGACAACGGTTGGCGAGAGTTCAATCTCGATTCAATATCAAATCACGCCCGGTACAAACGCACAACTGTATCAACGGGATGCCAATGGGATGTACCAGCCAACGGGCCAGACGGGAAATGGCACGGTGCCATTTTCTGTGTCTACGGATACCAAACAGGCGCAATGCTTCCAGGTAGTGGCCCAGGATGCCTGCAACGCGGCCGGACTACGTTCAGACGAGGTATGCAGTATAGTGGTTGACGCCCAGGCGATTGCTAAGCAGAATGACCTGCGCTGGCAGGCGTATCAGGGCACCGTGACGCCCGCTAAGCCATTCCGGTATTATCGGGTATTACGCAATGGATCGCCCGTTGGCGGTACATTAACCAGCCGGACGGCCACCTCATATTCCGACAACAACAAGATTGAATGCGGTACGCGGTACTGTTACGCCATTGAAGCTTACGTTGGACCAGCCATTGTAACCTCCGGACCGTCCTGTGTAACCGGTATCAATGGCGAAGTACCAACCAGTTTCACGAACATCGTTGTGTCGATAGAAGATGGCAAACCCCGTATCGTAGCGCAGTTGCCGACTACCGGAGCGACGGCGAGTTACACCATAAACGTTAGCCGGGCGAGTGGATCATCGGGCAGCTTTCAGCCGGTAGGCAGCGTAACGGGCAAGAATGTGTATATCGACGAAGGCGCGAATCCGTCGGCTGGCTCGTATTGCTACCAGCTAACCTTTCAGAGCAGTTGTGGGTTGAGTTCACCACCCTCCGAGCCGGTCTGCACCGTTTTTCTAAGCTCCCAATCCTCGGCCAGCGTCGATTGGACGACCGAGTCGCCATTTCTATCGGGGCCAGTAGCTAGTTATACCGTGGAAGTTATTGACTCCCTGAACGGCACAAAACGCGAAATTCCGGTAAGTGGCAATACGCGCTACGAACCCGACCCGGACGATCCGAATCTACAGTCTCAGAAGTACCGCATTATCTCGGTATCAAACTCAGGGGTAGTCAGTTACTCGAATTTCTTTACGTTCCGGCGTGAGGCTAAAATTCTTGTTCCCAATGCATTTACGCCCAACGGCGATGGGCAGAACGATGAGTTCGTTGCGAAGGGAATTTACGTGGATCAGTTCAGAATGACCATCTACGATCGGTGGGGCAGCGTAATCTACAGCACTACCGAGAAGGCAAAAGGTTGGGATGGTACCGAGAATGGTCAGCCTGCGCTGGCGGGTCAGTATATGTACCGGATAGAGGTCGAGGATTTGACAGGGCTGAAAACTGTTCGTACGGGTGCGTTGTTGTTAATCAGGTAGACCTGTTCACTCACCGGAAAATCGGTCTGTATCGACCGGACAAGGAACGTAACGGTTGACTCTTAACTCACTAGTCAAAGCAGTATGAATATGTTTGATATGTTCGGGAAAATGAAGGAAGTTCAGGCCCGAATGAAGGAGGCTCAGGAATCGCTCAGCACTATCACCGAAACCGGCGATTCGGGGGCAGGTATGGTGCGCGTAACGGTAAATGGTCTGAAAAACGTCCTGAAGGTTGAGATTGACCATGATCTCATTAAGCCTGACGACCGCGAAATGCTGCAGGACCTGATTGTCGCGGCAACCAATAAAGCCATGGCCAACGTAGAAACCAAATCCCGCGAACACCTCCGGCAGGCCACCGAAGGGCTGCTGCCCAACATTCCCGGCCTGAACCTGGATGGGTTGATGGGATAGTCAGGGAATCAGCCAGTTAGTTGATACGTTGATAATTCAGTCGGTTAGTGTACTCTTGTATTTGTGCATGAATTAACTAACCGACTGATTAACTGAGTAACTTGCCGACTGATTCACTCACCGAGCTTACTTTGTGAATACCCTCGCCATCGTAATTCTGAATTACAACGGTAAATCTTTTTTAGCCAAGTTTCTCCCGACAGTACTTGCCAATGCCGACGGCCATCCGGTTTACGTTGCCGACAGCGCATCGACCGATGGTTCAGTGGCTTTTGTTCGCCAAAGCTTCCCCGCAGTTCGCATCATTGAGCTGCCTCGTAATGAAGGTTACGCAGGCGGTTATAATCTGGCTCTGGAGCAGGTTCGTGTGCAATACGGTGGTGCTACGTACTACGTCTTACCCAATTCCGATATAGAAGTTACGCCAGGCTGGCTCACCCCTGTTCTGGAGTTGATGCAGGCGAACCCGCAGATTGCCGCCTGCCAGCCCAAAATCCGCTCGTACACCGATCGCACGTTGTTTGAGCACGCGGGAGCCGCTGGCGGCTTCGTCGACTGGCTGGGCTACGTATTCTGTCGCGGCCGCGTATTCGCTACGTTCGAAACCGATCGGGGTCAATACGACGACAATCAGCGCGTGTTCTGGGCTACTGGTGCCTGTTTATTTGTACGAGCCGATGTGTTTCACCAGGTTGGCGGTTTCGATGCCTCCTTTTTTGCCCATATGGAAGAGATCGACCTATGCTGGCGGGTTCAGCGGCTCGGCTATGAGGTTTGGGCCTGCGGGCAATCAACGGTTTATCACGTGGGTGGCGGAACGCTCCACAAATCCAATCCGCACAAAACCTATCTGAATTACCGCAACAGCTTGTTGATGCTGTACAAAAACTGGCCTGCTGATGGCTTACTGTGGGTAAAAATCTTTCTTCGGCTGGTACTGGACGGTATATCTTCGCTGTTGTTCCTGAAAGTTGGGCAGTGGCGCGACGTAGTGGCGATCTTGAACGCACACTTTGCTTTCTATGGCCGCTTGCCACAACTGCATCGTGAGCGAAAACGGCTGTTGAAGCAGCAAACAACATCCGTTCCGCTGTTTCCGCGTAGCATTGTCTGGCAGTATTTTGGTAAAGGAAGAA
The DNA here is from genome assembly GCF_054780635.1 of Spirosoma knui. Taxonomy (NCBI): domain Bacteria; kingdom Pseudomonadati; phylum Bacteroidota; class Cytophagia; order Cytophagales; family Cytophagaceae; genus Spirosoma; species Spirosoma knui. The sequence continues at coordinate 636,193 of NZ_BAAGVY010000001.1, forward strand.
AGACGTTTGGTGAACTGGATAAAGGCTAACCGTAGGCTGATGGTGGCCGCTAATTGATGGGAAGGTGATTAGAGTTCCCAAATGGTTGGATGCGCGTGCCGCCGGAGATGCTTGTTCATCTCCATCCAGAAGGCCATAATCAGGTAAAGAACCACCGGTGAGCCCAGCGTCAAAAACGAGGTGTAGATAAAATACAGCCGGATGCTGCTGGCCGAGATATTCATTCGTTCGCCAAGCAACGTGCAAACGCCAAACGCCTGCTTTTCAACGAAATACCTGATCTTTTCCATAGCGTTTTAGTTTGTGAAGCGGACGTATATACGTTGAGTCTATTTTAAGTAGTTGTAACGGCTATCTAGAATAGAATGTTTGCTGTTTAGACCAAAAGCCGATATAAACTTAGTAAAAATGCCTAAAAAATTATCCAAACTACTATGAGATCGGAACATTTTTATTTTCTTTGTGTTGTAACCAAGTTAATATCAAGCCTACCTGATATTAACACATTTGCAAGCAAAGCCCGTTGATTCTCAGCCTAGTGCCCGGCCGTCGGCGTAGTATGGTGCCTGTTTCGCGTTCTTTCTTGTTAACTGACCCTTTGTATGTTTAATTGTTTAATTGTTTTTGTTTTATGCAAACAGGTGTAGTAAAATTCTTTAACGAGAGTAAAGGATACGGATTCATTGTTGAAGACGATACCAACCGGGACATCTTCGTCCACATTACCGGCCTGAACGGAATCACCATTCGCGAGAAAGATCGGGTACAGTTTGAAGTAGTTGACGGCAAAAAAGGACTCAACGCTGTAAAGGTGAAAAAGATAGACGGCGATTATTAAGCTGTCACGCCTAAGAAATTGAAACCCCACTCGGCTAACTGAGTGGGGTTTTTTATGAGTGAGCTGATTGAGTTTCGTTGTTGTACCCCTCCCAACCTCCCCTACAAGGGGAGGAGTTTTACCAGCAAACTCTGCTCCTCCCCTTGTAGGGGAGGTTGGGAGGGGTACAAATATCCTACTGACCCGCCCAGCCCCGTACTATCTCTAGAGTAGGCATGGGGACGTCCATCTTCAACTTTTTTCGGACTCCCCCTAGGTCGTTGAACAACTTGTTTGGGTTGGCCGTACGAAGTTGCTCAACCGTCAGGAAACCAAGCTTCTGAACGGCTGGCACCCATTCGGCGGGTACGCCCGCGGCCACAAAATCGATTTCGTCTGACTGTTCGAGTTTTTTCTCGGGTCGCATTTGCGGAAAGAACAGGACATCCTGAATGGAAGGCTGATTCGTCATGATCATGGTTAATCGGTCGATACCCAGACCCACACCCGCCGTTGGGGGCATACCATATTCGAGCGCCCGCAGGAAATCTTCATCCAAGGCCATCGCTTCTTCATCACCCCGTTCGGCCAGGCGCAGTTGCTCTTCAAAACGTTCGCGCTGATCGAGCGGATCGTTCAACTCCGAATAAGCGTTGGCAATTTCCTTCCCGTTGCAAATCGCTTCGAACCGCTCAACCAAGCCGGGTTTGCTCCGGTGTTTCTTGGTCAACGGCGACATTTCGACGGGGTAATCGGTGATAAACGTCGGCTGGATCAGGTTGGGCTCGCAGGCATCACCGAAGAGTTCGTCAATCAACTTCGACTTACCCATCGTACTGTCTACCTTGATGCCCCGGCTTTCGGCTACCTTCCGAAGCTCGTCTTCTTCCATGCTGGAAACGTCGATGCCGGTATACTCCTGAATGGCTTCGAACATCGTGAGCCGTTTCCAGGGGCGCTTGAAATCAATGACGTTTGGACCGACCGTAACTTTGGTGGTACCGGCGACGTCCAGCGCTACCTTCTCGACCATCTCCTCAATGGTGTCCATCATCCAGAGGTAATCTTTATAGGCAACGTAAAACTCGACCTGCGTGAACTCCGGATTGTGCGTGCGGTCCATGCCCTCGTTGCGGAAATCCTTAGCAAACTCAAATACGCCATCATACCCCCCAACAATCAGCCGCTTCAGGTACAGCTCGTTCGCAATACGCAGGTACAGCGTCATGTCGAGCGTATTGTGGTGCGTCCGGAAGGGGCGGGCAGCCGCGCCACCATGAATCGGCTGCAGAATCGGCGTCTCCACTTCCAGGTACCCTTTCTGGCTCAGGAACTGACGAATGGAGTTGACCAGTTTGGTGCGCTTAATGAACACATCCCGAACCTGCGGATTAACGATCAGATCGACGTACCGCTGGCGGTAGCGCTGTTCGGGGTCGGTGAAGGCGTCGTACGTTTCTTTCTCGCCTTTTTCGTTAACGACTTCTTTGACGACCGGTAGCGGACGTAGTGATTTATTCAGGATTTTGAACTCGCGGACGTATACCGACAACTCGCCGGTTTTCGTCGTGAAAATATGCCCACGAACGCCGATGATGTCACCAATGTCGAGCAGCTTCTTGAAAACGACATTGTACATCGTTTTATCCTCGCCGGGGCAAATGTCGTCGCGCCGGAAGTATAGCTGTATACGGCCGGTGGAATCCTGTAACTCCGCAAATGAGGCACTGCCGCTAATCCGAACAATCATCAGTCGCCCGGCGAGTTGGATGTTTCCCCAGCGTTCGTCGCCGGACAAATCCATTTCGGGTTCGATGGAAACCGTCGGTTGGGGCTGAAAAGCGGCCCGGATATCGGCAACGGTTGTTGTTACGTCGAATAGTTCGGCCGGGTAGGGGTCAATCCCCATCCGCAGTAATTCTTCCCGCTTTTGTCGGCGGTTTATCTCTTGTTCGCTTAGCTGCATAGCATTCAGACAGTTGGTCAGTCGGCTGACCCTACTAGTTAAGGCCGCAAAAATAGCGAAAAGGATTGTCGTTTATAGAGCTTATCCTGGGAAGAAACCCCGCAGGCCTGCGTCTCTTCAAAATCTCCGTCCTTATATACCGGTATAAACAGGTAATCAGAAAACCATAAGATGCTCTGGTTACCGGGCGGGATTGTGGCCTATCAAATAGCAGGCCAATCCTGTAATAAAAAAGCTGCTTGTCCACTTGTTGTCCTTCTCCGGTTGCCAATCAACGTATAGACGATTTATAATATGAAGTAAGTGTGTTAGATATTATTCCATAAAATACATAATTTAACAAAGAATATTTTTTAAAATTATTATTATGTAAAATTTTACATAGGTGATCGTTATATAATTAAAATTTAATTAATTAAAATTGACAGACCGTAAAACATTCATTCATGTCCTATGTAACCTCTCTATGAAGTTGTATGAACGCACGACTACTTGTTCTCTTCCTCTTAGTACCAGCGATTACGTTTGCCCAGCAACGTAGTATTCGTGGTAAAGTAAGCGATGCCGCAGAGAAGGCTGCATTGCCAGGCACAACGGTGACCGTAAAAGGCACTACCGTTGGCACCGTCACTGATGCACAGGGGGCTTACCAGCTAACTGTGCCCGACCGAACGGCCGTTCTGGTGTTTTCGTCCGTTGGATTTCAGTCCAAAGAAGTTGTAGCGGGTAACCAGCAGGTTATTGATGTCATTCTAACGGCCGACACCAAGCAGCTCAGTGAAGTTGTGGTAACAGCCGCCGGTATCAAGCGGGACAAAAACGCGCTCGGCTATGCGGTATCTACCCTGGACGCGAATCAGCTTGCCCAAAAATCCGAACCGGACCCGTTACGGGCGCTGACGGGTAAGGTCGCCGGGGTGAACATACAAGGGTCGGGGGGCGCGGCTGGGGGCGCTACCAACATCACGATTCGCGGTAACTCGTCGCTGGGTAACAACAACCAGCCCCTGTTTGTCGTCGATGGCGTACCGTTCGACAACTCCAGCTTTGGGAGCACTGATGGTACGGTGGGCGGCTCAACCATTACCAACCGTGCCTTTGATCTGGACCCCAATAATATTCTGTCGATGACCGTGTTGAAAGGGGCGGCCGCGGCCGCGCTCTACGGATCGCGGGCGGCTAACGGCGCCATTATCGTAACCACGAAGGCTGGAAAACGGCAAAGCCGGAAAGGGCTGGAGATTACGTATAATACTGGCTATTCAATGGAGACCGTTGCGGGCCTTCCCGATTACCAGACCAGTTATGGCCAGGGTACTAACTTCGATTATCGAAGTGGGGTGTTTGGCTCGTGGGGACCGGCGTATCAGGGCATTCCCAGCCTGATTCCGACCCGCGCTACCATTCCGCATCCATTAACGACCAACAACCGCTACCCGTCTTCCATCTTCCCCCAGTTTTATCAGGCCGATGGAACGCCGATTCAGATCCCGTATCAATCCTACGCGCAGAGCAACGCTAAAAACTTCTTCCGGACGGGCAGCGTTTTCGAAAACGCCCTGTCAGTATCGACCGGGAGCGAAAAAGGCAACTTCACGGCGGGTATATCCCGAACGGGTAACAAAGGTGTAGTGCCCGAGAACCAGATCACCCGGACGGCGGTCAACATTGGCGGAAATGCCCAGCTCGACAACAAGTTTTACCTGAGTGGCGCTCTGAACTACGTCAATACCGATCAGGTATCGCCCCAGGTGACGGCCGCGAACGGAAGTGGGAGTTCGATCATGGATATTCTAATGTTTGTGCCCACCAGCTACGACCTGACAGGCTTTCCGAATACAAACCCCATTAATGGAAACAACATCTACGACCGGGTAGGTACGGATAACCCATACTGGTCGGTGAAAAATAGTCCGACGCTGAGCAAAGTTGACCGCTATTACGGTAATGTCGTACTGGGTGTCGATCCGCTGCCGTGGCTGAATGTGCAGAACACCATCGGCTTTAACGCCTATACCGACCGACGTACCGTTGTGAACGGAAAAGGCGGTGATTATTTCCCGAATGGCAACATCACCAACGATAACATCTACCGGCGGGAACTGGACAATACGTTGCTGGTGACCATCAACAAACCGATCAGCGATAATCTCGGGCTGAAATGGATTCTGGGCAACAACATCAACCAGCGACTCACCGAGCGCCAGGTTGTGTTTGGCGATGGCATCATTTTTCGGGGTATCAATTCGCTCAATAACACGAGCGTAACGATTCCCCGCGTGCTGCCCAATAACCGGAACAACTTCAAGCAAGGCTTCTACGCGTTCTTCACCGACATTTCGCTGGATTATAAAAACTTCGCCTTCCTGAATCTGGTCGCCCGGAACGACGTATCGTCTACGCTACCCGCCAGCAACCGGAGCTACCTGTACGGCGGAGCCAGCGCGTCCCTGATTTTTACGGAAGCGTTACGTATCCCGAAGACGATTCTGTCGTTCGGTAAATTCCGAGCGGGCTACACCCGCGTAGGGAATGAAGCCACTCCGTATCAGACGCAGACGGTATTTATCGCCAATCCGGTACTGGGAGCCGGGGCATCGGGTACCGGTACGATTGCTTCCCCGTTTGGTGGGCAGAGCACGCTGACCGAATCTGATCTGCTGGCCAATGCTTCGCTCAAGCCCGAGTTTATCAACGAACTGGAGTTAGGAACGGAACTGCAATTTTTCAACAACCGGATTGGGCTGGACATTACGTACTACAACAAAATCAGTACGTCGCAGATCTTCACCGTCAATGCCGTACCCTCGTCGGGCTACACCCAGAAAGTGATTAACCTTGGTAAGTCGTCGAACGAAGGGGTTGAGATCGGCCTGAATGCCACGCCTGTGAAGCTGCCCAACGGATTCACCTGGACGGTCTCGTCGGCTTTCACCCTGAACCGGAACATCGTGCGTGACATCGGTTCGCTCACCGAACTGCCTTACGGGGGTTTCTCTGATCTGGGTAGTGTGCACATCGCGGGCATGCCTTACGGCATGATCCGTGGCTCTACCTACGCCAAAGATGATGAAGGCAACATTCTGGTAAACCCAAATACGGGCAAACCCATTCTGAGTGGTAAAACAGCCGCCATTGGCAACCCGAATCCTGATTTCATCCTGGGCGTAACGAATACGTTGTCGTACAAAGGCTTTACGTTCAGCGCGTTGTTCGACTGGAAAAAAGGAGGAGATATGTATTCGTATACGGCCTATGAACTCCTCAGTCGGGGCGTAACGAAAGACACCGAGGAGCGCGAAGCCATTCTGGTTGGCCCTGGCGTGCTGGGTGATGTCAATACGTTGAAGCCGTTGCTGGACGGCGAAGGCAAGAAAATTCCAAACAACATCGGGATTGCCGTGGCCGATTACTATTTCACCGGCGGTTTTGGTCCCGGCGGAGCGGCCGAGGTCAACATTCTCGATGCTACGGTTTTTCGGCTGCGCGAGGTATCGCTGGGCTATCAATTCCCCAAACGCTGGCTGGACAAAACGCCGTTCGGCTCGGCCTCTCTGTCGGTCAGCGGCCGGAATCTCTGGTACCTGGCTCCCAACTTCCCCAAATACCTCAACTTCGATCCAGAGGTTAGCTCAACGGGCGTCGGCAATTCGCAGGGCTTTGACTTTATCGGCATTCCGACCACGCGCCGGATTGGGGTTAACCTACGCTTTAGCTTCTGAGATCTATCAACCCGTAACGATCACGATTTTATGAGATTCATAGCCACAATACGAATCGTCTGTTTGGTAGGGCTGCTGGTATGCGCTGGAGCCTGCAAAGACTTAATCGAGAGTAACGTCGATCCCAACAACCCGACGACCCCCGTTCTGGAGCTGCTTCTGCCCGCTACGCAGGTGTCAATGGCGGGCAGCCTGCGGGATGTGAACGTAGGTACGTCCGTTCTGATGCAGCAGTTGTACACCAGCAACACAAGCCGCAATTTCCAGGATGGTACTGATTATCAGCAATCCTGGAACGGGCTGTATACGCAGGCACTCAATGATATTGAGATTATTATCCGACAGGCAACTACGCTGCAGCGCTGGGATTATGCCGCGATTGCTAAACTTGAAAAAGCGTACATCTACAGCATCATGGTCGACTTGTGGGGTGATATTCCCTACAGCCAGGCGACTAATGGGCTGACCGTTTCTGATCCGACGTTTGAGACCGGGGCGACCATCTACGACAAACTGTTTGCCTTGATCGACGAAGCGCTGGCGGATGCCAACAAGGGTGCCTTTGCCATCCAGCCCAACACGGCCGACATCATTTACAAAGGCGATAAAGCGGCCTGGATTCGGATGGGAAATTCGTTGAAACTGAAGCTGTTCAACCAGATTCGCCTGGTTGATCCGGAGAAAGCGAAAACGGGTATCAACGCGTTGCTATCGAGTAATGCACCGTTGATTACGACGAACGCGCAGGACTTCTCGTTCCGTTTCGGCTCAACCGAAACTCCGGCGAACCGGCACCCGTGGCACCGCGCTGAATACCAGGCCAGCAAGAGTTACTACATGAGCCAGGGGTTCATGGAGCGCTTGTTTGCAGCCGATGATCCGCGCCTTCGGTATTATTTCTTCCGGCAGACGTCGAACTATACGGTCGGCTTTACGCCCACCGGCAACGGCTATTTCGGGCGGTACACGGGCGACGCGACGGCCTCCCCAAACGATAATGCCCTGAAGGCGACGTTCGGCGTGTATCCGGCGGGTGGCTTGTACGACAATTCGCCAATCAATAACATACCGGCAAGCAGCGTATTTGTAACGAACACAGGCGCAACCGGAGGTCCTAAAGTGGTGACGAATATGGATGGTTCAGGAGCGGGCGTGTTTCCGTTCATCACCAACGCCATGGTGAAGTTCATCCTGGCCGAAGCCGCCTTAACGCTGGGTACCACCGGCGATCCGAAGCAGTTGTTTCAGGATGGGATCACGGCGCATCTCAATAGTGTCAACACCATCTCGACCACGGGGGGGAACTCGGCACCAAGTTTGCCAGCGGCTACCATCACCGCCTTCGTAGCAAACCGCACCAGTCAGTACGATGCCGCTGATGCGGCCGGTAAGCTGAACGCGGTAATGACGCAGAAATACATCGCGCTGTTCGGCAATGGGATGGAGGCTTATAACGATTACCGGCGAACCGGTCTGCCTACCCTGCCCGCGCCGATTGCTCCGCTGAACAGCTTCCCGCTACGTCTGTCGTATTCGATCACGGAATTGTCGACCAACGCGAACGTATCCGGTAAAGCCGATCAGGTTCAGACTGCTCAGCAAATCACGCCCGTTTTCTGGGACAAGTAATCCGACTGCCCTAAGTCGCTGTGTTCAGCGTGCCTGATACGTGTACGCTGAACACGAATTTAACCTCAGCAATCCATCATGAAAAAATCGCTTTTATACCTGTCGCTGCTTCTTCTGATTGGGCTGGATGCCTGCAAGACGGAAGATTATGTTTGGGAAAACTGGGCTTATACCGCCGTGCCTTTGGTGGCGGTGAACACGGCCAAGTCCGCATTGCCGACCCTGGCTACGGCCAATACGTCTTTCTTTGATTTAGGGGCCGCGAATCTGGCCAGCCAGGAGTTCGAATACACCCTGAAGTGGGAAGGGTTTGGCAAGGCGGAGGTAACTTCTATCGATGTATATCTCGGCTTCAATAAGGCAGCCGCTACGGGTAATCCGGCGTATCCGATCGTGGTTTCACAGCCGGGCGGCCTGTATCCGAGTGTCACACAATATCCGCTTCCGAGCCGGGTAGGCGCGTCGGATAAGTTGTACGCAACGGTTACAGAATTTCCTAAAACGTTTACCATCACGGCTGCTCAGATGGCTACGTTCACGGGCGCGAACCTAAGCACGGTGGCGCAGAACGACTATTTCCTCTTCAAGTTTATCCTGAACCTCAAAGACGGTCGGCGCATTGCCGGTTTCCAGGAGAACGTGTGCGACGAAGCGCGGGGCGAAGTGGGTGATTGCCGCGTCGGTGTTCGGTTCCGGAAGAAATAATTACTCTCTACCCTCAAATCCCTAAACTGATCCGTTATGGTGCGTTACTTTTTTCGCCCGCTGGTCGTGCTGTTGCTCAGCATGACCGTAGCCTGGGCTCAGTCGATTCCGTCCCCAAAACAGCATTTTGGTTTTGCTATCGGCAATGATTATAAACTCGCTACGTATACGCAGACCGAAGCATATTTCAAGAAGCTGGCGGCTACGTCCGACCGGGTTAAACTGGTCGATATTGGCCCCACCGAGGAAGGGCGTCGTCAGTACATGCTGGTGGTCTCATCACCGGCTAACCTCAAAAAATTAAGCCGTTATAAAGAAATCTCGCAGAAGCTGGCTCATGCCGAAAACCTGACCGATGAGCAGGCCCATGCGCTGGCCAACGAAGGCAAAGCGGTGGTCTGGATTGATGGCGGCTTACACGCAACCGAAACGGTTGGCACGATGCAGTTGATCGAAACGGCCTGGCAACTGGCGAGCCGGAAAGATCCCGAAACGGTACGTATTCTCGACAACGTCATTGTGCTGCTCACCCACGCCAACCCGGACGGGCAGGAGATCGTGACCAACTGGTATATGCGTGAAGAGAAGCCCGAAAAGCGCACGCTGGAAGGGTTGCCCCGGCTGTACCAGAAATACATCGGCCACGACAATAACCGCGATTTCTATATCATGAATATGAAAGAGTCGCAGAATATGGGTCGCCAGTTGTTCGTCGAGTGGATGCCGCAGATCATGTACAACCACCACCAGCGCGGCCCGGCGGGGTCGGTGCTGGCTGGACCACCGTATCGCGATCCGTTCAACCACGTATTCGATCCGCTGATGGTCACGGGCATCGACGCCCTGGGCGCGGCCATGTACAACCGACTGAATGTTGAGAATAAACCGGGTTTTACCCGGCTCAACGGCTCCAGTTTCTCGACCTGGTATAACGGGGGCTTGCGGACAACCACTCAGTTCCACAACATGATTGGTTTGCTGACGGAGATTATCGGCGGCCCAACGCCGGAGGAGGTGCCCTTGGTGCCGCAGCGCCTGATTCCCAATGGTGCAACACCAAACCCGGTTACGCCCCAGAAGTGGCATTTCAAGCAGTCGATCGATTACTCGCTTTCGCTGAACTACTCGATACTCGATTACGCGGCCCGCTACCACGATGAGGTGCTGTATAACATCTACCACATGGGTAAAAACTCGATCGAGAGGGGCAGCAAAGACTACTGGACACCGTATCCAAAACGGATAGAAGCCATTACGCAGGCCTACCAGAGCGATCAGAAAAAAAGTGGGACCCGAGACGCGAATAATACAGTCGTTGGTGATCCGTTCGGCTGGATGGCCCGCAATGGAATACCCGCTAAATACTACGACGGTGTGCTCAAAGAGCCTAAACTGCGTGACCCGCGCGGCTACATCATTCCAGCCAATCAGGCGGATTTTCCCACGGCCGTTGCGTTCGTGAATGCGCTCATAAAGACAGGTATCGCTGTGCAGAAAGCGACGGATGACTTCACGGTGGCGGGTAAGAGCTATCCGGCTGGCTCATACATCGTGAAAACGAACCAGGCTTTCCGGCCGCACGTACTGGATATGTTTGAACCGCAGGACTACCCGAACGATTTTCAGTATCCGGGTGGCCCGCCGATTCGCCCATACGATGCCGCAGGCTGGACGCTGGCGTACCAGATGGGCGTGCAGTTCGATCGGCTGCTCGACGAGTTCAAAGGTCCATTCCAGCGGGTGCCGTATGGTGAACTGCAAACGCCGAAGGGTACGGTGAAAACGGCACCTTCGGTAGCGGGTTACGTCCTAAGCCCACGAGCCAACGTATCGTATGCCGCTGTGAACGACCTGCTGAAAGCGGGTGCTGAGGTGTATCGCCTGGGCGGAAACGATAAGTCGCTGGGCGAACCGGGTTCATTCTTCACACCCGCATCCGACAAAGCAAAGGGCGTATTAGACAAACTGGCGGCTACGATGGGACTCGACGTAACGGGCGTTCCCCAACGACCTACCGGAGTTATGAACAAAATGGCACCGGTTCGGGTGGCGCTTTGGGATACGTATGGCGGCTCTATGCCGTCGGGTTGGGTACGCTGGCTGATGGAGCAATATCACTTCCCCACGCAGGTGGTCTATACGCAGGACATTGACGCAGGCGACCTACGGAAAAAATACGACGTAATCGTGTTTGTGACGCGGGCGATTCCGGCACCTGATGGTCAGGATAACGACCCGTACCGGATGTTTGCCCCGAAAGAGCCGAAACCGGAAGAACTGCCCGCTGAGTACCGCACCTGGTTGGGGAAAATCACGGCCGAAAAGTCCATTCCGCAGTTGAAAAAGTTCATGGAAGAAGGCGGCTCAGTGGTGACCATCGGGTCGAGTACCAACCTGGCGTATCACCTGAATCTGCCCGTAAAAAGCGCCCTCGTTGAAATGACCCCGAGCGGCCAGCCAAGACCCCTGCCGGGCGAGAAGTTTTACATTCCGGGCAGCATACTGCGCGTCACCATCGATTCAACCGAGCAGGCGGCCTGGGGTATGCCGTCGGAAAGTGATGTGTATTTCGATAACAGTCCCGTCTTCAAAGTAGCTACTGACGCCATCACCAACGGTAAAATAAAGCCGTTAGCCTGGTTCCCCAACAGCAAACCACTACGTAGTGGCTGGGCCTGGGGACAATCATATCTGCAGGATGGTGTGGCTGCGTTCATGGCGCCGATCGGCTCCGGACGATTGTATGCCTTTGGTCCGGAGATCACGTTCCGGGCGCAGGCGCACAGTACGTTTAAGCTGCTCTTCAATCAGCTTTACTCGACGGGGTCGGCCCCCGGCGTAGCTACCAACGGCAACTAAGTCTGAATAACCACGGTGGCCCCAGATACAATCCGGGGCCACAATTTTCCGCTCCTGCATTTTCTGCTAACCTAATCAATACCTGCTCAACCATGAACTATTGGTATCGTCGTTTATTACCGCTTTGCGTCGCCCTGTTGGCTGGGGTGATGGCGTTCGCTCAGGTGCCTAAACCCGCCGACGTCTTTGGCTTCGAGCCGGGTGCCGATTACAAATTGGCGAACTACAAAATGCTGATGGATTACTATCAGAAGCTGGATAAGGCCAGCAATCGGGTGCAGATGGTAACCATTGGTAAGTCGGTGCTGGGCAAGCCGCTATTGTTGCTGATGGTATCGAGCGAAGCCAATATGAAGCAATTGGATCGCTGGCGGACCGTTAGTGAGCAGCTTTCCCGCGCCAAAATCGATGAAACACAGGCCCGTAGTCTAGCGGCTTCGGGAAAAGCAATCGTCTGGATTGATGCCGGTATGCACGCATCGGAAGTAGCTTCTGCCCAGATGATGCCCGAATTAGCGTATCGTATGGCCACCGAAGAGTCGTCGGAGATGAAAAAAATCCGTGATCAGGTTGTGGCGTTACTGATGGTGGAAATGAACCCCGACGGACTTGATATTGTGGCCGACTGGTACAATGGCAACCTCGGAACGCCCTTCGAAACGACGCAGCCACCCTGGTTGTATCACCATTACGTAGGGCACGACAACAACCGGGACTGGTTTACGAACAATATGCCCGAAACAAAGGCTATCTCGGACGTATTGTATAATCAATGGTACCCACAAATTGTCTACAACCATCACCAGACCTCACCTGCCTGGACGCGCATTTTCATTCCGCCATTTGCCAATCCGGTTAATCCGCAGATTCACCCCGGCGTAACGGCTGGCGTAAACCTGGTTGGTACGGCTATGGCGAGCCGGTTTGCCATCAAGCGGATGCCGGGTGTGGTCGCGCAGCTGCGGTTCAGTATGTGGTGGAATGGCGGAATGCGCACGGTGCCGTACTACCATAATCAGATCGGTATTCTGACCGAAACGGCTCATGCTACGCCCTCTCCGCGTTTTTATCCGCCCGACTCACTGCCAAAAACGGTTGGCCAGGGCGTAACGGCGGCCACCACGGGCACCGAAATCTTCTACACTGATCCGTGGAAAGGCGGGCAGTCGAAGTTTCGCGATGCGGTCAATTACATGGAAGAAGCGTCGATGGCTACGTTGGTGCTGGCTGCCGACAAGCGCGAAGAGTTTCTATACAACATCTACCGCATGGGGCGCGATGCCATTGACGCGGCTGGTAAAGAAAAGCCGTATGCCTACATCATTCCGGCCGAGCAGTGGGACAAGAGCGAAGCACTCAACCTGGTTAACATGTTCCGGCAGAGTGGGGTAGAAGTTCACCGGGCTACCCAGCCGTTTCAGGCGAATAATGCGTCGTATGCGGCCGGTTCTTACGTCATTTATTGCACCCAGGCGTTCAGCCCGTACGTGGTTGATTTGATGGAGAAACAGGTTCACCCCAATCAGCGGCTGTATCCGGGTGGCCCGCCAATTCCGCCGTACGATCTGGCGGGATGGACCTTGCCGATGCAAATGGGGGTAAGCGTTGCCAAAACCAGCAGCCCGTTCAAGGCCGAAACCGAACTGATAAAAGGATTGGCTCCCGTTGTAGCCGGACAGGCGGCTAGTGCCTCCTATGGTTATCTGCTATCCCGGAATCAGAACGCCAGCGTTATGGCGGTGAACCGTTTGTTGAAAGAAGGCGAAACCGTATTGATGATGCCCGCCAGTGGTCAGTCGACTGAGCCGAAGAGCTTTTTGATTGAAAAAGGGTCGGCTACCGAAGCCCGTGTTCAGAAACTGGCTAAGGAATTAGGCGTAACGTTTACAGCGGTCGAGTCTAAACCTGCGGCTGCCGGTAAGCCACTGAAACTGCCTAAAGTTGGCTTGTATAAGTCGTGGGTCGCCAATATGGATGAAGGCTGGACGCGCTGGCTAATGGAAAGCTACGGGTTCCCGGTCGATACGCTACACGATGCCGACATTGCTAAAAAAGACCTGTCTGCCTACAACGCCATCATCATTCCGGATCAGGAAGTGAAGCGCATCCTGAACGGCCACGCGCCCAACACGATGCCCGCGCAATACGTCGGTGGATTGGGCTTGGGCGGAACAATGGCCCTGCAGCAATACGTAACGAACGGCGGTACACTGGTTGCGTTTGATGGAGCCAGCGATTTTGCGATCGAACTGTTTGGTCTGCCGGTTAAAAACGTAACGGAAGGTTTGTCGAGCCAGCAGTTTTACATTCCCGGTTCGTTGATACGTACCGTTATTGACACGAAGCACCCGCTGGCGTATGGTATGCAGCCCGAAGCGGCAGCCGCGTTCTCCAACAGCCGGGCCTTCGAGATTGTTCGGCAGCAGCGCGAGGGTGAAGGCGGTCGGGAAGAGGTAAAGGCCGCCCCGGAACCGAACGTTGAGGTGATTGCCAGCTACGCCAAAAAAGATTTACTTATGAGCGGCTGGGCCCTGAACGAAGACAAGTACATCGCGGGCAAACCAGCCGTTGTGCGGACCTTCCAGGGTAAAGGCAACGTAGTCTTGTTTGGGTTTAGCCCACAATTCCGCGGCCAGCCACGAGGTACGTATAAATTAGTATTCAATACCCTCTACGAAAGCACCCTGCCGAAAACCGGTAGCGAACTAGGTGCAAAAGCAGAAAAATAATACCAGTTCAAGATACGCAAACAGCACCATCCAGGCGGGTGGTGCTGTTTGCGTTTGTAACGAGTGTAGTTAATGGGGCTGCTGCATTAGCTCCTGCAAGTGCGCTACTGACGCCTGCGTATAATCCTCAATAACAAGATCGGCTTTAGCGAGTTCGTCGGGCGTATGCGTGGTTGTCAGCACCGCGACCTTCATGCCCGCGTCCTGCGCAGCCTGCACGCCGGGTTGTGAATCTTCAAACACGATACACTGACCGGGTTGGGCGAGTACCCGTTCGGCCGCCCGCCGAAACACTGTCGGGTCGGGTTTACCCACGTCAACATCCTCTTCCGATACGATACCCGCAAAAAACGGCTCAATGGGAATGTGGTCGAATACGAACCTGACGTTCATCATCGGAGCCGAAGTCGCCAACACCATCAGGAAACCGGCTTAGCGTGCTGAATTCAAAAACGGCAGCAAGCCATTGATGGGCTGGATCCTTGGGGCGTATAATTCCTGAAAAAGCGTTTCCTTTTCTTTGGTCAGTTCACGGATCCGTTCCTCGGTGCTATCGTCGCCAAAAAAGTGTCTGAGAATTTCGGGATTCATCCGGCCCGATATATACTTCATAAAGTCGTCATCGGTAAGCTCAATATCGTATCGCTTCAGAAACTGCGTGTACGCTTCCTTGTGGGTTGGATTACTATCGATGAGTGTCCCGTCCATGTCAAAAATGAGCACGGACAGAGTTGAATCATTAGTCATAAACTGGTTTACTGGGCATATGTCTGTACATCAGCAACGGCTGCCGTGTCAGTAGGTTGCCGGTAAACAGCCTACGGTCCCGCCTGGTGGGCTCTGCCCGTCAGATCACGACTGCTGCTCTGTTCAGCGGCAGATTCCGCAGAAAACGCACGCAGACCGTTCCTACAATTTTCTGGTACGGTAAGTCTAAATTTGCTATCATTGTGATATCAAGATGATAGTTTTTAAAACTAACCAATTCGATTTGCCATGACCGAAAAACCGCTTACCTCAGCTTCAGGCTACGTATACTTAGTAGCCGCAGTTCTATGTATGGGACTGGGCGTTCTAGTCGCCATTACAACCCAGAGTGGGTTCTTATCCGGATGTTTATTTGTGGTGGCAGTTTTCCTGGCCAAGGGTATCACCGTAATCAACCCCAACGAAGGGGCCGTCTGTACGTTCTTTGGCGCTTATGTTGGAACGGTGAAGCAAAACGGACTCCAGTGGGTCAACCCATTCTACAGCAAAACCAAAATAAGCCTGCGGGCCCGCAACCTGAATGGCCAGACGATCAAAGTGAACGATCGAATGGGTAACCCGATTGAGATTGCAGCGGTGGTCGTCTGGCAGGTGACCGACACGGCAAAGGCCCTGTTCGAAGTTGACAGTTATCAGACCTTCGTTCAGATTCAGTCGGAAGCCGCCGTCAGGTTTCTGGCGAGTTCGCATGCGTACGACAACATGGAGGATGAACACGAAACCGTAACGTTACGTGACAACACTGGCCAAATCAATAAATTTCTGGAAGAAGAATTGAACGAACGCGTTGGGCAGGCGGGTGTATACGTAACGGAGGCCCGGATCAGCCACCTGGCCTACGCCCCCGAAATTGCCGGGGCCATGTTGCAGCGTCAGCAGGCTACCGCCGTTGTATCGGCCCGGAAACAAATCGTTGAAGGCGCGGTCGGCATGGTAGAAATGGCCCTGGCCAGACTTGCCGAAAAAGACGTTGTTCAACTGGATGAGGAACGAAAAGCGGCTATGGTTAGTAACTTGCTGGTGGTACTGTGCGGTGAGAAAAGTGTAAGTCCGGTTGTTAACGCGGGAACACTTTATCAATAAACAGTGTCCAACGTAGCGTCATCAGCTGAATGCCGAACTGATGATGCTACGCTGATGTCGACAAACATGGCGAATGAGAAAAAAGCATTTGTGTTACGTATCCAGCCCGAGACCCTGAAAGAGCTGGAGCGTTGGGCGCAGGAGGAGTTTCGGAGCGTAAATGGGCAGATCGAGTATCTGCTCAATGACGCACTCCGGAAGCGTAAGAAACGAAACCGGGACACCGACGAGCCAGCGCCTGAACCAGACGCTTAACGGACTTTACTGGGGTCTGGTATCCGGCTCCCGGATTGAAGCCGTTTCCTGATCCTGCTGAACGAGTAAGTTGTACTGGTTAATCAGCACCAACCGACCTAGGATGGTCCGTTCGTTGATGTTATGGACGAGTTGATAACGCTGTAACTGCTCGTCGTACGTTTTCATCAGGGGCAGGTAAATATCGGCGTAGAAGTGGTCAAACGGCCGAAGTTCACCCTCGTCGTATACGTAGTAATCAAACTGATCGGTATTTTGCGCCAGTGTTTGCGTATCCGAGAAATTGCTGGGGTAGCTGAACGTTCGTTTAAATAAACCATGCGGTTTTCGTAACCGGCGGACTACCGTCAACGAACCGTCCAGGCAGCGTTCGTAGAAGCCGTGTTTCTGCCGACCCTTTCCGACTGCACTTGCTAAGGAAATGAAGGCGCGTTGCTTATGCTGGCTATGGTCGAACCAGCTAAACTGACGGACCTGCTGAGCGGATAGCGCCCGTATCTGCCCATTTGGTTGCCGGAACAGAACTGTTTCTGTCAGCCAGTTGTACGAGATCTCACCCGATAAAGCGCTGGTCGTCCACAATTGAATGTCGCCCCGTTGCCAGCGGGTTCCGGCCAGATTGCCTGCCCGGACGGAAACCCTAAAAAGTACAATTAATACTAGTGCTGTAAATAAACATGTCCTCTTCATAACTATTCAGGTTGTGTTGAATAAAGCCCGTACAAGCCTTGTTAGCTTCTGTTGATAACGAACGTTCGAGACGTGTGCGGCTTATGAAGATAACTGACTCGTATTTAGTTAGTTGTTCTCGATTTTGCAGTGCAATTTCTGGTTGTTACACTATCGAAGGATAAAATAGAACTGGTTAAAGACGAATGGCTCAGTATTGAATTTTCTGTTTTTAGAATGAAATTTTACGAGGAAGCTAAATCTACTAAACGGATAGGATTATTTTATCTATTAGAAACTAGTATTGAAATAGTGCAACAAATAAAGGCAACCCAGTCTGAGCCGGATTGCCTTCATTCCCTGGTCGTTTGCCGATTCTAACGGCCGACCGATAACACTTCGGAGTTGGCCACGGGTTGTGCTGCCGTTTCTGATTTTAAATAATTGTACTTATTAATCAGCATCAACTGAGCCGTTGTGCTGTTTAGATCGATTTGAAGATGAGTCGCATACTGTTTTAGTTCAACCTGAAACTCCTCCTGCATCTGCGGCCACATAAACCGGGTGAAGTCATCCAATGCTACAATGTCTTTGCCCTCGTACACAAAGTAGGTAAAGTTGTCTACGTCTTTTACCAGCTCCTCGTCGTTGCCAAACATCGACGGGTTGGTTAACTTGATAGGCTCCCGAATGTGCCGTAGACGGCGGTAAACCATCAGCGGCCCCGATACAAACTCTTCCAGAAAGAGCGGCCGACGTAAGGTTACCTTCACCGGAAAGTCGATGGCTACAAACTTTCGGATGGTGTTATGATTGTTATCGAAGAACTTAAACTCCTGTACCTGAAGCGCAGAATAAGCTTTTAACGTATTGTTTTGCCGAATCTGAACGATCTCTGCTTTCCAGTTATAATTCAGTTCGCCTTCCAGGCGGGTTCCGTTCATTAAAACAAGTTCCCCTTGACTCCACATGCCGGGGTTTTTGGCCAGCAAGCTGCTTCCTGTGCTGCTTAGCCAAATCAGTGTGATCCATAGATACTTTTTCATAACGCTGTCTGTCTTTAGTCGGCCATGCGGCCAGACAGCGCTTATACTGAAAAATACATGCCAACTAAGCGGATAAAGAAGCTATTAGTTAGGAGGTGAAAAAGCAGTCTGCTTATTGGACTTAACCGGTAAAATGGACTACATCAATGGTACTTAAACGTAGTGTATATGTGTACTGAAAATGTTTCAGCACTAGCTAAGTTTTTAGAAGTGAGGAGATTGGGTAACGCGTTCCTCACTCTGTGGAAGTCTACTTACAAAAAGAATAGTATGTTAGCGGGCACTACGTACCGTCTCGCCAATGAGTCGAACACCCTCCAGCGTCAGCGAAGGTACGACCTCGACAAAGGCGTCGTGCAGCGACTGAATTCGACCCGACAAGCCACCCGTAGCCACGGCAATGCAATCGCCATTGAGTTCGGCACGGATACGATCAATGAGCGAACGTACTAACCCTTCGTAACCCAGCACAACGCCCGCCTGTATGGCCTGTACCGTGCTTGTGCCCAGAGCGGAAGCAGGCACATCAATGGGTACTTCAGGTAGTTGGGCGGTATTGGCAAACAGCGAACGAATGGCGGTTTTAAGGCCCGGCGCAATGGCAACGCCCAGGATCTGCCCGGTTGCCGAGACGGTCGTAAAGGTCAGGGCGGTTCCAAAATCAACCACCACGCAAGTCCGTTGGTAGCGTGTATACGCAGCCAGCGCATTCGCCACCAAATCAGCGCCAATCTCGTGGGGACGTAACACCTCGATAGGTAGCAGCGGATAAATACCGGGGCCAACCACTACGGGTTCAAAAGCAAACAGGGTGGTAAGCATGTTCCGCATACCGGCGGTCAGGTCAGGAACAACGCTGCTTAGTACGGTACTTTCAATAGCGCTGATGGGAATGTTGGCTTCGAGCAGCCATAACCGCAACCGGCTGCCGTACGATTGAGCGGGTTCGTCGATCCGGGAAGGCGTACGCCAGACGTACTGCCATTGGGTTTGGTCGTAAAGGCCGAATACGGCATCGGTATTACCTACATCAACAATAATCTGCACGGGGAAGAGCGAACGGTTGCCGGGGCGAAATAAGGACAAAAACGGCAGACTGCCACATAATGTAATCGGGTCTCTCACGCAAATTAGAGCCTTTGTGACTCATCGGAACCCGTTTTCTATCGTTTGTTGGGTATACACCTCAGTATAGAGAGCGCTGACACGGCTGTCTTAATTCAGTAATGTGCTGCTAAATAAGCAGGCGAGGGAATAATGGAAACGTCAGCGGATACAATCATAAGCAGTGGGTTAAGTGGTGTAGAAACGTGCCGTAGCCAAGTGACAAGCCATCAGGTTTGCTTAACGGTTAGCCCCATAACCTAACTTTTGCCGTAGCGGCCAATCGCTTTCACCTCAGGTGAGTTATGAGGATAATGAGGTAAACCAGATGACGTTTATGGCTATGTGGATACGAATGTATGGACCGGGAAATGGTGACGATGGGGCAGACGCTGGCGATGGGCTGGAGGATGAAGATCTGGAGCGGATGGGGGAGGACGATTCAACGATATTAGGAGCAGGTGGCACGGCGGGTGGCTTATCGGGAGATGGCGAACGGACAGACGAATATGACGCTGCCGTATTTGGGCTGGATGATTGATGAATGGGTGATCATTCACAAAAGGCGTCGGATAGATGGTGAAGTCTATCCGACGCCTTTTACTTACGCCCTGTTTTAACGTAACGCCAGTCAGAGTTATACTGCTTTCTTCGGCTGCGTCGTCATAAAATCTTTAAGATAGAAGGGCTCAAACGTAACGGTATCTTCAAAACGACCTTCGCTGGCGTATAACCCTGCCAACACACCTACTGTACGGGCCGAAGGCGTGATCGGTTTCCCCAGAAACACAGCGTTGGGATGCTCGCTCAATAAAGGCTGGCACTTCTCCGCGCCGTCGCCGAAGAACACGACTGGCCCCTGATTCAGCCATTCCGCGAATGAATTGGCGTCGATAATCTGCGCCGACGTAGCGTTTACTTCCTGCCCGTCGGTCGTGTACAGCGCGCAGTACACTTCCATACGCCGGGCGTCGATCATGGGGCAGAGTGTGTACGATGGCGGAAAAAAAGCCCGAACCTGCTCGGCCATTGCGGCCAGTGTGTTGACCGCCAGCAGCGGTTTATCGAGAGCAAAACAAAGTCCCTTTGCCGTGGAAACACCGATCCGAAGCCCTGTGTAAGAGCCTGGCCCTTTGGCCACGGCAATGGCATCGACTTGCTTCAGTTCATGCCCAGTATGCGTAACGACCTCCTCAATGAGCGTTGTGAGCAGAGCCGCTGATGTGCGTTCGGTGAATAATTCATAGCAGCCGAGTAAGGTATGATCCTGATGAAGAGCAACAGAGCAGACAGTAGTTGAGGTATCGAGCGAAAGAATCAGCGGCATGTGTTGGGAAGTCGGCTATCAAAATGGCCACAATAATACGTAAAAAGGTGGCGACTACGTGAGCCGCCACCTTCGTTGAGGGGGTAAACCGACGGGTTGGTCGGTTCGCTGTTTATTTTTTCTTCAGCATCGCGTTGTACTTACCCATGTCTTTAAATAGGTCAAGGGCCGCTTTCATTTCCGGATCGGTCGTGAACGACGCTTCTTTGATGCCTTTCTGCAGGTAGTAATGACCGGCGATCTCCTGCTCCAGCAGCGTCTTCAGCTCACCTTTGAACGTATTCAAATCCGCATCTTTACTGTGCGACATCTTCGTTTTCAGCGATTTGAGTTGGTCCTGAATCAGATCGAAATACTTTTCTTTCTTGGCCGATGCTTCCAGCGTACCGAGGTCTTTTTCTACCTGCGTCGTATAGTCATACTCTTTGTCCCCGAGCCATTTCGTAAAGTCAGCGTATTCCGCGTCGGTCAGGCGAAACTCACGGGCGGGCTTAATGCTTGGGTGCTCCTGCCGGTACTTCACGGCATAATCGAAAATAAGTCCTTTGTTCGTCAGACTCAGGGCAATAGGCGTTGGCGTCTGCGCTTCCACGACTACATCGGGCAGCACACCCCCGCCGTCATATACCACGCGGCCTGCTTTAGTTTTAAAGGCCGTTTTGAGTGAGTCGGGGATTTTACCGACGCTGCCATCCGGATTCCGGTGGCTATAGTCAATCGCCTGGATACAGCGGCCACTGGGGATGTAATATTTAGCGGTCGTAATCTTGAGCTTCGTATTGAACGATAGCTCACGCGTGGTTTGTACAAGCCCTTTTCCGTACGTCCGCTGCCCAACCAGAACGCCCCGGTCGTAATCCTGAATAACACCCGATACGATCTCTGCCGCCGAGGCACTGCGGCTGTTGGTCAGCACAATCATCGGCATCTCTAAATCCAGCGGAGGATTCAGGGCCGTGTATGTCTTGTTCCATTCGGTCACCTTGCCCTTTGTGGTCACAACCTCCGAATCTTTCGGAATAAAGATGTTCGAAATGTCGATTGCCATATTGAGTAGACCACCGGGGTTCTCACGAACGTCGAGAATCAGCTTTTTCATGCCTTTGCCCTTGAGTTCCTGAAAGGCGCTGCGTACCTCCCGCGAAGCCGTAGCGGTGAAGTCTTTCAGGTCAATGTACCCGACCTCATCGTTGATCATCCCGTAATACGGTACGTTCGTCATTTTCACGACGTCACGCACAACACTTACCTCAACCGGGTCTTTCTGGCCGTAGCGCCGTACGGTTAGCTTAACGGCTGTGTTATTCTGCCCTTTCAGGAGCTTACCGGGGTCGGCATCTTTGCGCGTCTTGATGTCAACACCGTCTATCTTGATGACCTCATCACCGATCCGCAGGCCCGACTTTTCGGCGGGTGTGCCTTCGTAGATCATCAGGACAATACTTTTTTCCTGCCGCTGACCAATAACCGCTCCGATGCCGTTGTACCGGCCCGTGGTCATGGTCATGTAATCCTCGATCTCATCTTCGGCGAAGAAATTGGTATACGGATCAAGGGCTTTCAGCATGGCATCGATGCTAGTCTTCACCATGCGGTTCGGGTTCACCTCATCCACGTAATACAGGTTCAATTCCTTGAACAACGTAGCATAGATGTCGAGGTTACGGGCAATCTCGAAGAAGCGATCGTCGGTTTTAAACGAAAAAAAGCCAATTCCGCCCGCAACGAGGGCCGAGGAGGCTAGGAGGGTAAAGCGTTTGGGCAAGCGCATGTTGAGCAGAATCCAGATGGCCACATCCGGATGTCTATAGTATGGAACTGGCGACACTAGCCCCCAAACGTGGCCGTCCGGAGAAACGTTAGCGCAGCCTACAATTTCTTTAAAGCTAATTTCATACCTTTTTCTATCTCTTCAAACGAAATTATTTGCTTGGCGGTATACAAAAAGGCAATGTAAGCAGGACCTGCGTTTTCGGGGCCAGTAAAGGGCTTGTTTAGCCGATACGCTTCGCGCACCCGGCGCCGGATGAGGTTCCGGTCAACGGCGCGTTTAAAGGAGCGTTTCGGAACCGTAATGACGATGGCGGGCAGAGCCGACTGAGTATCCGACGTAGTGGGGAGGGGGGAGGGATGGGGCAGGTAAAGCACCCGAAATGGAAAAAGGTAGAACGTTCGGACGGACGGACTACCTTTCTTGAATAACTCTCCGAGAATTTTTTTGCTGCAAAGCCGTTCTGCTTTCGGGAAGGTTTGCGGCATAACACGGACTGCGTTGATGGGTTGGTTCGTAAGTTCAGATACGTCAGCTACTTACTCTTTGTCGACCACCAACTTACTACCGGTAATTACAATTTGAAGCGTTCGCCTTTTTTCTCGTCCGATACGGTCAGTTTCCAGCGACCTTTCGCACGACGGCGGGCCAGTACTTTGCGGCCATTAGCAGAGGCCATCCGCTCGCGGAAACCGTGTTTGTTTTTCCGTTTACGGTTCGATGGTTGGTACGTTCTTTTCATGATATATCTTGCCTAAAACCCTTATATTCCAAATGAGTCCGCAAAGATAGCTGAATGGCGTCAGTTTACCAAGTGCTGGTTCAGAAAAACGATTTGCCTTGTGGCGAGTTGCTTAGTAAGCTGGATAAGCGCTCGGAAGTTCGTTCCTGCGGCCTTACCTTAGTCGATTGTCCGCTGATTTGTTCGTTCCATTATTTCGATTACCAATGCATTATCGTCTGTCTGCCGATCGGGCCGCCGGAGCCTCCTCCAGTTCTCACTACATTGCCGTTGAAGCGCGGCTGACCGATATCACAACGCCCGAAGTGGAGCTTCAGTTACCCGCCTGGCGGCCGGGTCGTTATGAGTTGCAGCAGTTTGCCCGGAATATTCAGCGGTTCGAAGTTGTGGATGCGGAAGGTCAGCCGCTGCCGTTCCGCAAAATCACCAAAGACCGGTGGCTGGTGCAGACAAATGGCAGCACGGAGCTGATCGCTCGCTATAATTACTACGCCCTGCTGGCTACACCTAACCTGCTGAACGCCGGGACCAGCTACATCAGTGATACGTTGTTCTACGTCAATCCGGTCAATCTATGTCTGTATGAAGAAGGACGTATTGACGAACCGTGTCTGCTCGACGTAGTGATCCCCGACAGTTGGACGGTTGCGGGTGGATTGCGGCCGGGTGAGCAGACTACAGCCGGGGTCAGAACGTTTCGGGCGTCGGACTTTTATGAATTGGTCGACTGCCCGTTAATGGCCGCGCCCGCCATGCAGCACGTTCAGTACGAAGTACGGGGTGTGCAGTTTCACGTCTGGATTCAGGGCGGGCGTCGCACCAATGGAGACCCTACGTTTGATGCCGCACGCATCATCGACGATTTCAGCCGTTTTTCGGAGCGACAGCTCGATCTCTACGGTACGTTCCCCGAACCGGACTATCATTTTCTGGCGCTGGTACTGCCGGTGCCCCACTATCATGGCGTTGAACACCGCAATTCGACCGTACTGGTGCTCGGACCCAACGACGAGGGTGAAGGGCTATATCAGGATTTGTTGGGCGTGGCCTCACACGAGTTGTTTCACGCCTGGAACATCATCCGCATTCGTCCGGTGGAACTCTTGCCGTACGACTTCACTCAGGAAAATTATTTCCAAACCTGTTTTGTGGCCGAAGGCGTAACGACCTATTATGGCGACCTGATGCTACGTCAGTCGGGCGTGTTCGACGATGAAGCGTATCTGAAGGAACTACAGGTACTCTTTAAACGACACTTTGAAGCCAATGGCCGGGCGTTTCAATCGCTGGTCGAATCGTCCTGGGATTTGTGGCTGGATGGGTATGAGAAAGGCGTGCCCGACCGGAAAGTATCGGTATACCACAAAGGAGCCATTGCCGCCTTGATCCTGGACCTTCACATTCGTCGGGTAACCGATCATGCCCACTCGCTGGACGACGTAATGCGCCGGATGTGGGAGCAATTCGGAAAACCCTTCGTCGGCTATACACTGGCCGATTACCGGCTGGTCACCGAAGCGGTTGCCGGTGAGCCGCTGGATTGGTATTACGACCTCTGTATATTTGGCAACCAGCCGCTTGAGGTCAAACTAAATGAATACCTGGCGTGGGTAGGTCTGCAAATTATGTATGAAGAGCCGGGGCCGGAGCAGGCCGGAGGAATTCGCCTACTTATCCTTGATGATCAGCCGGGTCGTCACCAGCGAGATCGTTGGTTTACGGGGCGGCATATCGGGGTCCCACCAGCAGATCCTGACGCCCCGATACCGACAGAAATGCGGGCGAGAACGTAGTAGCAAACGAAACTGCCCTGCTTTTTAGAATGCCAACCCGATACCTTTTATTGATCCGGTAACTCATGCTACGTGTCGTTCTGTTATTTCTCTTGCCGGTTACGTTGCTGGCCCAGCCGCAGCCGGAAAAGCCGTGGATGCTGGGACCGTTCCGGAAGCAGAATGCCGATAACCCTATCCTTGACGCCAAAGCCAGCTCTATATTTCGTTGTCCGATTCGCGAGGAAACGGTACGCTGGGAGGAAAAGGACGTATTCAATCCGGCAACGGTTGTACGTAATGGCAAAGTATACATGATTTACCGGGCTGAAGACACGGTCGGTAAACATGCCGGTACGTCGCGACTCGGGCTGGCCATTAGCGCCGATGGCATTCACTTTACCCGTATGCCAACGCCTGTTTTCTACCCGGATAACGACGCCATGAAACCGTACGAATGGGAGGGAGGCTGCGAAGATCCCCGAGTCGTTGAAAGCCCGAATGGCGTTTACGTGATGACCTACACGGCCTACGACGGTGACAAAGCCCGCTTGTGCGTAGCCACCTCGCGTGATCTGATCCGTTGGCAAAAGCAGGGCCTGGCTTTCGATCAGTTTGATAATGGCCGGTACCGAAATCAGTGGTCGAAGTCTGGCGCAATTATTTGTAAACGGGTGGGTGACCGGCTCGTGGCTCAGAAAATTAACGGACATTACTGGATGTACTGGGGCGATCAGCCCCAACTTCGTGTCGCTACTTCAGCGGATCTCCTGCATTGGATACCGCTCGAAACCAGTACTAACAAGCCACTCGCCGTAGCGGAGTCACGCAGCGGAAAACACGATTCACGCCTGCTCGAACCCGGTTCGTTTGCTATGATAACTCCTGCCGGTATTGTGCTGATCTACAATGGCATGAACGATGCCAAGCAGGGTGATCCTGATTTGCCAAAAGGAGCCTATACGGGCGGACAACTGCTTTTCGACGTTCGGGACCCGACAAAGCTGCTCGATCGGTCCGAACAGTATTTCATTAAACCTGACCAACCGTACGAGATAGAAGGACAGGTAAATCAGGTTTGTTTTCTGGAAGGTATGGTGCCGTTCCGGGGCAAATGGTTTTTGTATTACGGCACCGCCGACTCGAAAATCGGGGTTGCTGTGTCGCCCCAGTAACTCTGCAAAACGTTTTAACCTAAGCCCGCTTATGCAAACCTCTTCCGTTCAGACTTTACCCTTCGATGAGTACGTTACCCATGACGCTACGGCGCTCGCTGAATTGGTGAGTTCGGGAGACGTTACGCCCGCTGAACTGCTCGCTACGGCGATTGCGCGGGCGGAGGCCGTTAACCCTGAGATCAATGCTATAGTTACGCCCCTATACGAACAGGGCATTGCCATGACGAAGCAACTGCCTAAGTCCGGTACGTTTTGCGGGGTGCCTTTTCTTTTGAAAGATCTCGAACTGGAATGGGCCGGGACACCCATGAAGTCGGGCAGCCGGGGTTACCAAAACTATGTATCAACGGCGGATAGTGAGGTGCTGAAACGCCTGAAAGCGGCCGGACTGGTATTTTTTGGCAAGACGAATACGCCCGAATTTGGCCTGACGCCCTATACGGAGTCGAAGTTGTATGGCCCTGCCCGTAACCCCTGGAAACTGACGCATTCGCCGGGTGGGTCGAGTGGCGGATCGGCTGCGGCTGTGGCGGCTGGCATCGTTCCGGCGGCAACCGCTTCCGATGGGGGTGGGTCGATCCGTATTCCGGCTTCGTGCTGTGGGCTATTTGGACTAAAGCCATCTCGGGGGCGTGTGACCCTGGGTCCCCGCTTCGGCGAACTGTGGAATGGCGCGGTGGTCGGTCATGCGGTTACGCGTAGTGTGCGCGACAGTGCTCGCTTACTCGACGCCGTGGCGGGTCCGCTGGCGGGTGATCCGTATTTCTTACCCGCTCCCGAACGGCCGTTTGCGGAGGAAGTAGAGCGGGAGCCGGGCCCATTACGTATCGCTTTCTCAACGCAGTCGTTAATGCCCTCGCAAATCATTGATCCGGAGTGTGTACAGGCTGTGGAGAAAACCGCCCGTCTTCTGGAGCGGTTAGGACATACGGTAGAGGAGGTGCCGCTTCCTTACGAAAAAACAATCGTGACCGAAGCTTTTTTTGTGAGTGTCCTGAGCGAAACGGCAGCTACGTTACGTGAACTAAGCCTGTATCTGGGTCGGCCGGTTCGGCGCGACGACGTAGAACTGAATACGTGGGCACAGGCTCGTCTGGCCGATGGCTTTTCGGCCGCTGACCTGTCTTTTCAGAAACGGCGCTGGAACACGCTGAACCGGATTATGGGCCAACTGCACGAAACCTATGACCTGTTTCTGACGCCAACGCTGCCCCGTTCGCCTATACCTATCGGAACGTATCAGAACAAAGCCTCCGAAGAGCGTCTGCTGAAACTGGTCGACGCGGTAGGCGGGCTGAAGTACTTAAACGGAACCCGAACGGTGGAAGAACTGGCCGAGCGCTCGTTGGGCTACATCGCCTACACAGTCATTACCAACATGACCGGTCAACCGTCAATGTCGGTGCCGTTGCACTGGTCGGCGGGGGGGCTGCCCATTGGCGTTATGTTTGCCGCTAAACTCGGCGACGAAGCCACGCTGTTTCGACTGGCGGGTCAGTTGGAGCAGGCTGAACCCTGGTTCGATAAACGACCGGGGTTGTAAGGGTATTCGTTAGACCTCGTACTCCAGTAAATCGCCTGGCTGGCAGTCCAACGCTTTACAAATGGCCTCGAGCGTGCTAAATCGTATGGCTTTTGCTTTTCCGGTTTTCAGTATCGACAGATTGGCTAAAGTGAGATCCACTTTCTCCGAAAGCTCATTCAGGGACATTTTACGCTTAGCCATCATTACATCCAGATTTACAACAATTGGCATGGTTTATACGGTTAATTCATTTTCGGTTTGAATTTCCACACCTCGTTTAAAGACCTGTGAGATAATGAATACTAGGCCAGCCATATATAAAAAGTTGTCGGTAGATATACCCTCAAAATGCTCTCCGGTTCGTTTCAGTAGCCAGGATGTGTAAGCACTGCTTAACTGGCCGACAAACCAGGTTCCTAACAAGAGATAGCTGACCTGTTCGAGGGTGTTAGCGACTTCCATCTTAAACGGATTGGCCAGTGTGATCTTTGATAAGATTTTAATGGCCAGGTAAAAGACGTGTGCTTTCATTATTGAAATAGCCACGATGAAGGAGACAAACGAGACGTAGTAATCGACGTTAATCTGCTGGAGGTTGTGTAGGTCCAGCCCTTTGTAGAGGTCTTTTGCGGCTTCTGGGTTTACGAAGCTAACGCCGAAAGCAATTAGAATCGCCCCAGCTTTTATGCAGAGCCCAATGTAGACTATCCAGGTGATGACTTGCATCACGCTCAGAACCTGACTCGTGTTAACTAATTTGCGTTTCATCTTATTGGTTTATGATAAATACGCATCAAATATAGATAAATATTTATTGCAAAACAATAAATATTTATCTATTTACGAAACGGCTATTGTGACATCAACAGCTAGATCACTTTTCAGATGGGCTTATACGGGGGCTCCGGCGGTTTCCAGTGAAGCAGGATACGTATTCAAATCGGTTTAGGGGCTACTGGAATCAGTGACTTACGGTTGCTTGTATTGCCAATACTATGTGAGATGGAATGTTCTGAACGCCGAAACTACTCCGTGTAATCCAGTTCCTTGCCGAACGTTTCTTCCATTGACAATAGCGACCAGACTCCGATACCAAAGCAGATGCAACTCACAACCGCGGCCGCGCCTAATACGCCGATAGCCGGCTTCATGGCCTGGAATGCGGGAATCGTCAGCAGCGTAGTCGCCCGAACGTTGTTGGCCACCGAGGTGGTGGCCGTTGCCCGAAGGTTTGTTCCGAAGCTTTCGGCGGTGATGGTTAAAAACATGGCGATGTAGCCGATGCTAAAGCCCATGCCCATGCAGACGGCGTAGAACGTAGTGGCCGAGTTAACAACGCCTGAGAGGTAGATCAGTACGAACACGGCCGTTAGCCCCATCATCAACCCAATCGCTTTCCGGCGTGACTGTAAGTGCTGGCTGAGCGGCCCGCTGATCAAATCGCCGACCACCGTGCCGATGTACGTAAACATCACGCAGCGCCCCGGCTGAATCGCTTCGGTTACACCCAGGGCTCGACCAAACTCATTGCCGAACGTAGCGAGAATGCCAATGACGAGATACGTAGGTACGGCGATACCCATGCACCGCAGGTAGCGTTTCAGGCGGTTGCTTTCCTGAAAAAAGGCCCAGAAATTTCCTCGGCTCACGTTGGTTTCCGCCACGCGTTTGAACATACCCGATTCGAGTACGCTTACGCGCAGAACGAGCAGGCCGAGACCGAGTCCACCCCCAATGAAGTACGTAGTGCGCCAGTCAAACAACGTAACGGTGAAGTAGCCCACAACGGCCCCCAGCAGACCGACGCCCGCCACCAGCGATGAGCCGTAGCCGCGCAGGTGCTTCGGCAGAATTTCGCTGACCAGCGTAATGCCCGCGCCCAGTTCACCCGCTAACCCCAGTCCGGCAACAAACCGCAAACCCGCGTATACGTTGGCATCCTGCACAAATCCGCAGGCAATATTGGCCAGCGAATACGTAATGATGCTGCCAAATAACACCGATAACCGACCCCGCTTGTCGCCCAAAATGCCCCAGACAATGCCGCCAATCAGCAAGCCTGCCTGCTGAAAATTTAGGATCCTCCCGCCGATCAGGGATATATCGGCTTCGGAGAGTCGGAGATCGTTCAGGCTGGGAACCCGGACAATATTGAAGAGTAACAAATCATACACATCCACGAAATAGCCCAGCGCGGCCACAATGACCGGAAGCGTAAACAAAGGACGTAACGACGTCGCCGATGCAGGAGGAGAGGAGGTCATGGGCAGTTGGTCGGTAAAACACAGATGACACCCTCGTAAAAAGATGTCATCCGTGCTTCAAAGAAAAAATGAGTGCTGAACTACCAGAACCGCACGTACAGTACCATAATCAGCAGCACAATTACGACGGTCAGGGCCGTTGACGAGGGATTCAGGCGGAACATGCTCGAATCGATGACAAAGGCCTTCGGGTTCAGGGCTGGTCCGGCCAGGCTAATGACGACCATGAGCAGCACGGTAAATACAAAGGCCCAGCCCATGCAAATCAGGAACGGAATCTCGTAGCCACCATTACCGTTCGGGTAGGCAGTATACAGGAAGGTTTCGTTACCAAACAGCGCAGGCGCGTAGTTATTGAACAGAACTGACAACGCAAAACCGCCCAGGATACCCGCAACGGCCGCTGGACCCGTGGTACGTTTCCAGAAAAAGCCGAGTATGAACACCGCAAAAATGGCCGGGCTGAGGTAACCGGTATACTTCTGAATGAACGTAAATCCACCCTCACGACCAACGCCAAGAGCATCTTCCCAAGTCAAGGCAATCGACAGCAGCATAGAAACAAAGATGGCGATACGGCCCACCCACACCAACTGCTTTTCGCTGGCGTTCTTTTTGATGTATTTCTGATAGATGTCGAGCGTAAAAATCGTCGAGATTGAGTTGGCTTTACCGGCCAGCGAAGCGACGATAGCTGCCGTCAGGGCCGCCATCGAGAGGCCTTTCAGTCCGTTGGGCAGGAACGATAAAATAGCCGAATACGCATTATCGGCCAGAAGCTTACCACCCGGCGCCATTTCATTCTGGAGACTGCCGTTCTTGTACAGTACAAACGCAGCGATACCGGGCAGCATAACGATCAGCGGCATGAAGATTTTCAGCAGAGCCGCGAAAAGAATACCGGTACGGGCCGTTTTCAGATCGGCTCCGAGTGCCCGCTGGGTAATGTACTGATTACAGCCCCAGTAGTTCAGGTTCACAATCCAGATACCGCACAGGTACATAGCTATACCCGGCAGCGTCAGGTATTTGTTGATGTCAACCTGGGATGAATTCGGCCCTGGTTTCTCGAAGATCATGTGGAAGTGGTCGTCGGCGTCGCGCATCATGGCCGTGAATCCCGCCAGTACGTCATTGCCTAAGCCGAACTTCTGGCTCACCAGCGTAAGGGCCAGATACGTAGTGACCAGCCCGCCAATTATAAGGACAAGCACCTGAATTACGTCGGTATACCCAATGACTTTCATACCGCCCAAGGTAATGATGATGGCGAAAACGCTCAGGCCGATTACAATCGCGTGGAATGACTCCGCACCAACCAGGTTGCTGATCGCCAGCGCGCCCAGGAACAGAATAGAGGTCAGGTTAACAAAGATGTACAAGAACAGCCAGAAAATGGCCATGATCAGGCTGACCGTTTCGTTATACCGCGTCTTCAAAAACTGCGGCATCGTGTAGATGTGGTTCTTCAGGTAAATCGGCATGAACCACACGGCCACAATAATGAGCGCAAGGGCGGCAAACCATTCGTAAACGGCGATGGCAACGCCGAACGTAAAGCCGTTGCCCGACATACCGATGAACTGCTCCGCCGAAATATTCGACGCAATCATCGAAGCCCCGATGGCCCACCAGGTCAGCGAGCCTTCGGCCAGAAAGAAGTCTTTAGTGTCGAGGTTGGTTGTTTGTTTTCGTTTGTAAATCCAGTATCCGTAGGAAGAGACACCGACAAAATAGAGGAGAAAGACAATGTAGTCCGTCAGGTTCAATTGATTCATTGGAACGCGCAGAAAGTAAGTTTTGGATCAGCCTGTAAAAAAGCAATTAATTCTTGAAATAGGCTTTATTTCTTCCAAAATCATTTGCATTCTGAGCGTTTAAACCAACTTTTTCATAAAAAAAGCACGAAGCCGGGCTCCGTGCTAATTCAGGGGTATGGTAGTGGGGTGATTAGTTCATCGAGATCAGGCGAATGGGAAGCTGCTCGGTCAGGGTAGGGGTCGTTAGTTTGAAGGTCATCTCCTGCGATTGAGCACCGGCTGATACCCGGAAGGTGTACTTACCGTCAACAATCTGGCTCATGTCGAACTGCTGCCGGAAACAGTTGTTTTTGCCGCCTTTCTTAGGCAGCTTTTCCCGGAACAGCACTTTTCCTTTCGCGTCTATCAACTCAAGGTTAATCGGTTCATCGGTTTTGTATTTTTCCAGATGCAGCCACAGCTTCGAGGCATCGGCCGCCGGGAACATGGCCACGGCAAACGCTTTTTTAGAGGTTAAGTCATCCTGTGCCATACTCGGTGAGGAAACCGATACAGTAGCGGCCAGCAAGGCCAGGCCGAATGTGAGTTTGAGGAACGTTTTCATTGAGTTGAAGAATTAAGTGGAACCTTTATTGTCAACTTAATGATGCAGAAAAGCCCCTCAGCCGCTGGCCTTCGGGAGAAACGGTTTAAGTAAATGATAAACGGTCGGGCCTCATTCCACGAAGTCTAAATTCTTGCCGAACGTCTCTTCCATTCGGCTGAGCGACCAGAAGGCCAGGCCATACACGACGACGCCCAGGATGCCAGCCGCCACCAGGGCGCCGACCGAAGGCTTCAAGGCCTGGAAGAAGAGGGTCATTGGAATTAGCGTACCGCGCACCAGGCTCGGGGCCGACGTAGTGGCCGTGTTGCGCAGATTCGTGCCGTATAATTCGGCCACCATCGTCAGGTACATGGCGATATAACCCGTACAGAAACCCGCCAATAGGCACACGGTATAGATGCCGCTGGCGGTTTTCAGGCCACCGAACAGGTAAACGCTGCTCAGGAGCATACTGAACAGCAGCAGGCCGGTGATGGCCTTGAGCCGCGACTGTAGCCACTGGCTTAAGGGTCCGCTCAGCAGATCACCACCGGCTAGCCCAACGTAGATCAACATCACGCAGCGACCTGGCTTCACCACTTCGGCAATACCCAGGGCCTGCCCGAATTCATTGGCAAACGTAGCCAGTATACCCACAATGAACCAGGTCGGAACACCGACGGCTACACAGCGAAGGTATTTGATGGCCTGTGGCCAGCTGCTGAAAAAGTGGAAGAAGTTGCCCCGGCTAACGTCCTCGTGCTGGGCTTTCATGCGATTGAAAATGCCCGATTCAAAAACACTGACCCGCAGCAGAAGCAGGATGAGGCCCATGCCGCCACCTACCCAGAATGCCGTTCGCCAATTAAAATACTCGACGGTCAGATAAGCGACGCCCGCCCCCAGATAGCCAATACCAGCTACCATTGAGGAGCCGTAGCTACGGATTTCTTTCGGGAGGATTTCGGATACGAGCACAATGGCCGCGCCAATCTCGCCCGACAGACCGATACCCGCTACGAACCGCAGAAAGGCATACGTGTTGATGTCCTGCACAAAGCCGCAGGCAATGTTGGTCAGCGAATAAGTGAGGATACTACCAAATAGCACCGACATACGGCCGCGCTTATCGCCCAGGGCTCCCCACAAAATGCCGCCCAGCACTAGCCCTGCTTGCTGAAAGTTCAGAATAAACGTACCGGCCTTCGATACGTCAGCCTCCGACAACCCCAACGACTGCAGACTCGGTACGCGCACAATGCTGAAAATTAGCATATCGTACACATCGACAAAAAAGCCTAAGGCCGAAACGATCACGGGTAAGGCCAGTAGTGGCCGATACGAAACGCGGGCTGGAGTAGAGGAAACGGTTTGCATAGGCAGTGAAAAAACGGAAGGAACGGGCGAAAGGATGGAGTAAACCGGGATGAGTAAACGTAAAAGAGGAGACCAGCTAACCTGTCTCCTCCTGTTACTCTGTTTGTCAATTTGTCTACTCTTCCAGGTAGTTCAAATCCTTACCGTGGGTTTCCGAAATGGTCAGGATGGAGTAGAAGCCAATAATGAAGCTGATGAGGCCTACGACGGCTCCCGCATTGATGATGTCGAGCGAAGGTTTCAGGGCCCCGTATAGGCTGGTCATCAGAATAACGGTACCCCGTACCATGTTGGGAACGGTAGTTGCCGCCGTAGCCCGCAGGTTCGTACCAAACTGTTCGGCTCCAATCGTAACGAACATGGCCCAGTAGCCAATGCCGAAGCCCATCGCCAGGCAGAGGCCATACAGCACCGCTGCGCTTTTGATGCCGACGTATAAATAAACGAGGCCAAACACCAGCGCAATGGCCATCAGCAGCGCCACCGCTTTTTTGCGGGAGGCCATCGCCTGACTGATAAACCCACTGGCCAGATCGCCGAATGCTAAGCCAACGTAACACCACATAATAGCCAGTCCCGGCTGAATCTCTTCGGTTACCCCCAGGGCTCGCCCAAACTCGTTGCTGAATGTAGCCAGAATGCCAATCACAAACCAGGTAGGCAGGCCGATGCCAATGCATTTGAGGTAACGGACCAGCCGGTCGGCATTCGTAAAAAACGACAGAAAATCACCTCGGCTGACGTCCTTCTGCTCCGTTACGTCTTTAAACATACCAGATTCAACGACGCCTACCCGCAGCAGTAACAGACCGAAACCGAGTCCGCCACCGACGAAGAAGGCCGTCTGCCAATCAAACAGTTTAACGGTGAAATACGCGACCACGGCACCGAAAAGGCCGATACCCGCGACGAGCGAGGTACCAATAGCCCGTTTTTCCTTGGGCAGAATCTCACTAACCAACGTAATGCCTGCCCCCAGCTCACCCGCCAGGCCAACACCCGCCACAAACCGCATCAGCGCGTAGTACGTAGTGGGCGACATGAACGTAACGTCTTTGATAAAGCCACAGGCAATATTGGCCACTGAATACGTAATGATACTGCCGAACAAAACCGAGAGCCGCCCGCGCTTATCGCCAAGAACGCCCCACAGAATACCGCCCAGCAACAGACCGCCCATCTGCCAGTTCAGAATGCTGGCCCCAACGGTCGAAATCTCGTCGGGAGTAAGACCGAGGTCCTTGAGACTCGGTACGCGAACGATGCCGAAAAGCAGCAGATCATAGATGTCAACGAAGTATCCCAACGCGGCCACAATTACGGGCAGGCCGAATATACTGGCCGTTGGAGTTTCTGATTTTGAGGAAAGGGTAGGAACAGCCATGCGGCAGATTCAGGAATTGAAATCAAAAGATTCTGCAATTATACGAAAGGACCGAAGAAGATTAGGAATAGTCCGCCAATACAAACCAACGAAAGTTACTGGCGCACCACTTTGCGCGTCAGCGTTTCGGTGCCGACCTGTATCCGCAGCAGGTACGTACCAGCAGAGGCAGGCATAGCAATCGATTCGGTTACAGACAATACCGCGCCAACGAATTTGTGAAACACCTGTCGACCCTGCGCATCCTGGAGCGCCAGTGTAACTTCCTTTTTCTGCGTTAGCGAGATATCCACACGCACGGTCTCGTGGGTAGGGTTGGGATAGATCCGCAACTGGCCACCGGCGAACGTTTCGGTTTCGGTGGGGAGCAACACGGTTACGGTTGCCAGTCCGGTACCCGTACCTTTTCCGCAACTTCCCTCTAAGCTGGTAACACCGAGCGTAGTCGACTGGCTAGGCGAAACGGTGAACGTCGTCACGTTTGTCACAGCCGAAAAGGCGGTTCCGTCGGAGAGCGTACCCCGCCAGGGACCTTCCCCCGTAAAACTAAGCGTGAGCGAAGCGGGTTGCCCCTGCAGAACGGTAGTCGAGCCGCTCAGCGTGGCGGTGGGTGCTGAACTTACTGCAAACTGGCCGCTGGATACCAGTTCAGCGTAGGCAATGCCGCGCGGCCGAACGCGTAACCGGTACCCCGTTCCCGGCGCTAACGTAGTGGGCAACGTGGCCTTCAACGCATTGAGCGCGCCCGAGCCAACAACCTGCTCGGCCGAGAAATTACCTGAGGCATCGGATAATAAGACGTCATATTGCCAACCGGCGGCTTTGGTGGTGTTTTCGGGCGTGGCCGTGACGGCAATCGTACTGCCCGCACAGGCGGAGGCCGGGGCCTGAGCGGTTACTTTCGGCGGTTGCTGTACCGTGACCACAAACTGGTCGGTCAGGCATTGCCGCGTGTCCGCTACATTGATTGTAAACTTACCCGGCAGCGCTCCTACGTAGCGGATGCTTCGATTCGTCGATCCGGTTGCCCAGCTATACCCACCCGGCGAATCGGGGCCGGTAGGCCAGGAGGCTGTCAGCAGGAGCGTATCGGCAAATTCGGTGGTGAGGGTGGTCGTTTTGTTGACATTCTTCATCATGGTGAACCGATCCTGAACCGACCCGTCGGCGGCTATGAACTGCGCATCCAGGCGGTTGTCCAGTACGTCCAGCAGCATCGACCCCCCAATGGGCGTGTAACCCGTTACCATGCCTGGGTGCGGGTAATCCGGCGACAGGCCACCCAGGGCACCACCCGACCCGTTCACAACGTATACGGTGCCTTGTCCTTTGGTCAGAATTGGGCAGGAACCCGGCGAACCGTCGTAGCGGGCCGTCGTATTTTCGGCTACGTGCTTGGCCTTATCGAACGTATTGGCTAAACCCGTTTGTCCGTTGAGCCGGTAATAGCGCTCATAATTATGGCTATGCCCATTCAGAACTAAGTCAACGTTGTACCGCTCCAGAATGGGTGTCAGATTCTGTCGAATGAGCCGCATCGACTCCT
Organism: Spirosoma knui; assembly: GCF_054780635.1. Lineage (NCBI taxonomy): Bacteria > Pseudomonadati > Bacteroidota > Cytophagia > Cytophagales > Cytophagaceae > Spirosoma > Spirosoma knui. The sequence goes on from NZ_BAAGVY010000001.1 coordinate 672,777, forward strand.
CGGTATCGGAATTATGACCGCCTTTGCTGTAAGGCGGGTGGTGAAAAATGACGATGGTCCAGGGTAGTTTATTGGCGGCCAGGTCGCGTTTGAGCCACTGCACCTGCGTTCCGGTTGTGTCATACAGCCGATATTGCCCAGCTTCGTTGCCCTGTGAATCGAGCGAAATCAGGTGCACATTGCCGTAATCGGCCGAAAAATAGGACTGCGAGCCCGAAGCCACACCGCCCGCTTCGCCCTTTGTCGGCATGGAGAATAGTTTGTAATACGCAATATCGAAATTGTTGCTGTTGTCGGCGTAATCATGGTTGCCCGGCGTCATATAGATGGGCAGATTGCGGAGCGTCGGGCCGTATACATTAAATACATATTGCTGAAACTGATCGTCGGTGCCGCAGCAATAGGCGTTGTCGCCGAGCCAGAGCCACAGATCGGCCGGATGAGCGGCTGTGGCGTTTTGATACGCCTGGTATACGTTGCGGGCGTTGGCGCTGCCGTCGCCAAAATCACCCAGAGCCCAGATGCGGAGCGGAGTTGTGCTGCCCGCAGCGGGCGCTGTTCGTACGTACTGGGTTGCATCGCTGGCCAGCACCGTTGCGGTAGAGCCAATGGTGTAATAGTACGTAGTGGCCGGTTGAAGACCCGTTAGCGTAACCAGGTGCTCTGTGGTCGACTGGGCCAGAGCAGCCTGCTGCGTAAATTGGCCAGATTGAGTGCCGTACGTAACGCGGCTGTCGGTCGGTTGATCGGTGCGCCAACGAACAAGAACCGACGTTGGCGTCACGACTTGTAAATAAGGCCCCCGCGTGATTTTGGGAGCCTGGCCGTATGAGATCGAACTGAAAAAAACGAAGTAACTGAGCAGGCAGTAAAGATACGGTTTCATAAGACACAGGTTTGTCACCGTAAAAGTACATTCCTCGATACGAATAATTGTATCGAGGAATCATTTCGCTCAATTACCTGATTACCGCTGGGCGTCCATCAAAGCGCGGTGCATACGTAACAGTTGCCTGACGGGCCAGTCGGTTTGATTGTATGACTCTAACTGGCTGACTTTGAGTAGCAACGCTCGCTCGCTTTTTCGTCGTTCATCGGCCGGAAGGGCTTTTAAACGAGCAGGCAGTTCGTGCAGTGCCTGGGTCAGCAAAGCGCAGGCCGTTACGGGCAGTGAGAAATGGGCGGCCAGTCGCTCCACGTCCGACAGTTTCCAGAGGTCTGGTTTGGCACGTCGGTTCCGAATGGCATTACCGCTAACCCCCAGGGCTACACCAAGCTGCTCGTCATTGAGCGAACACTCCCGCAGCCGCCACATAATGGCCTGGTAGTTATTGGTAAACGAATGTAAGGCGGTACGTAAATAGTCTATCAACGTTGTGAGTAGGTTAAGATCTGCCAGGGAGCTAAGCTGCTGACAAATCGGTTTGAGATAGAATGAAGAACGGCTGATCTAGACGCCCAATAGCTGCCCTGATTAAGACGAGTTTTGAAAAACGCATAACCTTCATCAGGTCGATGACGTATAGAACTAGTTCAGGTAAGAGTATTTACAACATTCATGCCATTGCGAGAAAACGTATACAAATGAGTTTCTGGTTAATTAAATATGTATACTAAATCAGATGGCACTGATGTTTTGTTGGCGTTGAGCAGAAAGTAAAAACAAACTGCCGATCGGACATATCCGATCGGCAGTTTGTAATAACAGTTCAGTAAGTTGCTAAACCTGCTAAAACCTTAATTTGCTACGGTTACTTTCACGCGCAGCAGGAACTCATCCATCTCAATTTCGACAGCCTCGCCGTTCAAGTCATTGACCAGATTCAGGGCTATAGCCTGGACCTCCTGTTGAATGTACGGGCTATTCGTTTCGATGGCGTTCGTGAGGACTTCGTTGTTCCGTTCAAGCGCAATCGTGATCTTATCCGTTACGTTGAAGTCGCGGTCCTTGCGCAGGTTCTGAATCCGGTTCACAAAGTCGCGGGCGATGCCTTCCCGGCGAAGTTCATCCGTTACTGTTACGTCGAGGGCAACGGTCAACCCACCTTCGCTAGCCACCAGCCAGCCGGGAATATCCTCCGTCAGGATCTCAACGTCAGAAAGCTGTAAGCTATACTCGCCAAGCTGCAAACTTCCGGCCGCTTCGAGTTGCTTCAACTGCTCGTCGGTCATGGCCGTAATTACAGCCGCTACGTCTTTCATCTGTTTGCCGAACTTAGGGCCGAGGGCTTTAAAGTTGGGCTTGACCTTTTTCTTCAGGATACCCGACGCGTCATCGACAAACTCAACGGCTTTCACATTGACCTCGGACATAATCAGGGACGTAACGTGCTCAATTTGCCGACGCATATCCGGGTTGAGTACCGGAACCAGCACCCGGCTCAGCGGTTGACGTACTTTCAGTTTGTGGCCTTTGCGAAGTGAGTGCACCAACGACGACACCCGCTGCGCTAACTCCATCGACTGCTCCAGTTCGGAATCAATAATGGATTGGTCAGCCGCTGGAAAATCGGTCAGGTGTACCGACGTAGCGCCTTCCACCAGATTACGATACAACCAGTCGGCGTAGAACGGCGCAATCGGCGACATCAGTTGCGACACAGTCGTTAAACATTCGTGCAGCGTTTCGTAAGCCGCGCGTTTGTCGGTGGTCATCTCTCCCTGCCAAAAACGCCGACGGGCCAGGCGAACGTACCAGTTCGAGAGCTGATCATTGACGAAGTCCTGAACCGCCCGACCGGCTTTGGTTGGGTTGTAACTGTCGAACTGCTGGCCAACTTCCAGAATCAGCGATTGCAGCTTCGACAGAATCCAGCGGTCCAGCTCGGGCCGCTCGGCAACGGGGACGGTACGTCCCGCAAACGAGAATTGATCGAGATTGGCGTAGAGGGCAAAGAAATTATACGTGTTCGACAACGTACCGAACAGCTTCCGCTGCACCTCGCCAATACCGTCGACGTTGAACTTCAGGTTATCCCAGGGCTCAGCGTTGGTGATCATGTACCAGCGTGTGGCATCAGCCCCGTATTTTTCGAGTGTTTCAAAGGGATTAACGGCGTTACCCAGCCGTTTCGACATCTTGTTGCCGTTTTTGTCCAGCACTAGACCCGTTGACACGACGTTCTTGAACGCCACCGAATCGAACAGCATCCCCGCAATGGCGTGGAGCGTAAAGAACCAGCCGCGCGTTTGATCGACGCCTTCCGAGATGAAATCGGCGGGAAATGCCTTGTCAAATATGTCGTTATTCTCGAACGGATAATGCCACTGCGCGTAGGGCATTGCCCCCGAATCAAACCAAACGTCGATCAAATCCGGTTCGCGCTGCATCAGGTTGCCCGATTCTGAAACGAAATAGATTTCGTCGGAATACGGCCGGTGCAGGTCATACGTACCCTCTTTATAAGCCGAAAGGAAGGCCGTATTTTTATCAATGTGTGCCTGGAACTCAGTTTTCCCTTGAGCTACCCATTCACTCATTCGCTCGTTCGCCCGTTCGCTCTTTTCAACCAGTTCGTCTACTGAGCCAACGCACACTTCTTCGCCGGTTTCGCTCCGCCAGATCGGTAGGGGAGTACCCCAGTAACGACTACGCGACAGGTTCCAGTCGACGAGGTTTTCGAGCCAGTTGCCAAAGCGACCGGTTCCGGTGCTCTCGGGCTGCCAGTTGATGGTTTTATTCAGTTCAACCAGCCGGTCTTTTACCGCCGTCGTGCGAATGAACCAGCTATCGAGCGGATAATACAGAATGGGCTTATCGGTCCGCCAGCAGTGTGGGTACGGGTGCTCGTATTTCTCAACGCGGAAGGCCTTGTTCTCTTCTTTAAGCTTGATGGCGATCAGTACGTCCGTCGGCTTAAACTCCGGATCGGCACGCTCCTCGTCCGAATAATATTCTTCTTTAACGTAGCGCCCGGCGAAGTCGGTGATCTCCTGCACAAACCGGCCCTGCCGATCGACAATTGGCACCTCTTTGCCGGTTTCATCCTTTACCATGATGGCCGGAATACCCGCTGCCTGCGCTACGCGAAAATCGTCGGCCCCGAACGTTGGTGACGTGTGCACTACGCCCGTACCGTCTTCGGTGGTGACGAAGTCGCCCAGGATCACGCGAAAGGCAGGTTGGCTTGGCTGCACATACGGCATCAGTTGCTCGTACTCAACACCTTCCAGATGTTCGCCTTTGAACGAGGACAGTACGGCCCAGGGAATGACTTTATCATTGGGAAGGTACGCATCGAAAGCCGCATCCTTGGATGATCCAACCCTCCCTTTTTCATTGAACCATCGGCTAACCAACGCTTTGGCCAGCACGACATTGATCGGCTCGAAGGTATAAGCGTTGAACGTTTTGATCAGGACGTAGTCAATATCTTTCCCGACCGTCAATGCCGAGTTGGCGGGTAACGTCCAGGGAGTTGTCGTCCAGGCCAGGATGTGGATATCCTCATCGGCTGAGTCGTAAAATAAAAAGGCCGACTTGCCGGTTGGTTTGACCTTGAACTGGGCGACAATGGTCGTGTCGCGAACGTCCTTGTACGTACCGGGCATATTCAGCTCGTGCGAACTGAGTCCGGTGCCCGCCTTGGGTGAATACGGCTGAATGGTGTAGCCTTTGTACAGCAGATTTTTCTCGTATAACCGCTTGAGCAGATACCAGATCGATTCGATGTACTCGTTTTTATACGTTACGTACGGGTTCTCCAGGTCTACCCAGTAGCCCATTTGCTGGGTCAGCGTATTCCATTGGTCCGTAAACCGCATCACCGTTTCGCGGCAGCGCCGGTTGTATTCCTCTACGCTGATGGATTTGCCAATATCGTCCTTGGTGATACCGAGTTCTTTCTCGACCTGCAACTCAATGGGCAGGCCGTGGGTATCCCAGCCCCCTTTGCGCTCCACCTGAAAGCCGCGCAGGGTTTTGTACCGGCAGAAAATGTCTTTAATCGTCCGGGCCATCACATGGTGAATACCGGGCGCTCCGTTGGCCGAAGGGGGACCTTCGTAGAACGTAAATGTTGGCTGCCCCTCGCGGATGGCGACGGACTGCTCAAAAACCTGGTTCTGGTTCCAGTAAGTTAACACCTCGGCCGCGATCTGTGCGTAATCGAGGGATTCGTATTGCTGATAGTTCACGCCTGGCAAGGTCGGTACGCCGAAACGATTGAAAATAAGTGCAAAGATACGGAATTGTCCCGGACGCAGGGTCCGCAGTTTCGGACACTGTTCGGGAAACTCCTGTCTTAGCGCAACAAAAAAGCGAGCCGCCACGGTTCGCTTTTTCAAATTTGTCGGCTAATGATTAGCTAATCCGCTTCGTGCTTCTGAAGGGTTTGGATGACTTTCCCGTTCTCAATAAGTCGGGTTTTCAGGACACTTTGCTTCGGTATAGCCACCAATAAGGTCGGCTGCACCCGACTAGCCAGCGGAGCCTTCGTGAGCGTGGTATCCGCCATGCGGACGTACCGAACGGTCAGCACAGAATCCTGCACAAATACTTTGCTAACCGAAATTTTTGGTGGCGTATTGGTTGGGGATAAAGCAATGCCGACTACCATTTCTTTCGTGAAATTCGGCCGGTCGGCCCGGTGGGCGGGTTGAAATACCTTGTCTAAGGTTTCGTTTTGCTCGAATACAAAAAGTGTTGGTTTGCCTTTGTTGACGGGCGCGTCGGTGTTCAGCGTGTAGCCGTTCAGCAGCCGATATTTAAGATTTATCTGGGCTATTGTCAGCAGGCTGATTGTTAAGCAAGTAAGCGACAGAAACGAGATTCGAAGGAGACGTTGGTTTTGTTTTACAATTCCAAGAAACGGCATAATCAGACTTTAACTACGTAGTAACACTCTATTTTCAACGTCTGATTGGCGCTTTCGGTGTGTTGCTGGCCGAAAAAAAGCCGGACGTTTCTGTCAACCGTTGAACCAGGATCGTGTTGTTACCACCAGAAAAGGCCCAAAAACCGCGTCGGACGATACGTAAAACGGGTCAGCTTAAACTGTTTTTTTCGGGTGTTGTAGCGGTAATAGTGCGAACCCACCCGGATCACCGATTTATTCGACATATCCTGAGGTTTGAGATCGTCTTCCAATGTATGTAAACTACCTTTTGTTCGGCTGGCAATAGCGAAGTAATCGTTTTGAAATGGCAGCTCCGTCGTACTTCCGGTAGTTCCACAGAGCACGACATGAACCGGTAACGTTACGTTGTTGAGCAGGCGCATGTCTTTAACCGTGCTGATGTTATCTGCAATCAGAATCAGATGCTTCGCCTTGGGTAACGTTTTTTGAGCATACAGCAAAGCTTCTACGTCATTTTCAGCCTCATCATCGTTTTGAATCGTATTTCGAGCTGCTTTGAGCATTAGCGGAAGTGCTTTCATAGCGTCCCGGTCACGGCTAACGAACATTTGTCCCGGAGGACCATCCGGACGGGTTTGTTGACCAAGACTATCGCAGTCGGTAAAAAACACAAATCCCTTAATCGACGGATTTTGGGCGTTTTTTCGTAACCACGCAAACAGTTGCGTAGTATACGGATACATACTCGTGGTCAGGTCGCACACAACAACCGCGTCGGGCCACTGGGAGAAGTTACGAGCCAGTGTTTGATACGAAGTTGAATCATGACCAAAATCTGCCGTTAGCATCTGCTGTTGAATGGCGGTTTCTTCCGGGCTAAATACGACGGGTAATCGGCTAAGGGCAAGCGGGTGGTTGGCAGGAAGGGGAACAAGTTGCCGATGCGGCTGTATGGGTGTCACGAATTGTTTTTCGGCAGGCGCGGGCGGAACGGGTTTGCGCGCAACAACCGAATGCTTTTTGATCCGTTGGACTTCAGCGGGTTGGGACACGTCTGATGGGGCCGGTGAACGCAACTGGCTTTTTTGATCAGACGTAACAGAACCAACTTTGATTTTGCTCTTACCCAAGTCTGCCGGTACCGAAGTAGACAGTGAGCCAAGCAGATACCAGCCGATAGTCGAAACAATTAGGAGACTGACTACGCCAAGCAGACCAAGACGCCACCAGCGACGGCGACGGATCAGGCGCTGCATCTGCTTCCAATCCTGGGCGTTATAGCCAGGACGGTAGCTATGCAACGACTGACGTACCCAGTCGTGAAGTTGTTTATCGTCCTGTTCGCTCATGCTTTTTTGAGGTTTGTGCCGTTAATGCCCTCCGTAACAGTCGGTTTGCTTCGCTGAGGTGGGCGCGGGAGGTGCTTTCGGCAATACGTAGTTGTTCGGCGATTTCTCGATGAGTGTATCCTTCCAGCACGTAGAGACTAAATACCATCCGATAAGGCACGGGTAGCTGATGCAATACCGCCAGGATGTCTTCGGCAGAAAGCTGCGCAAAAATTGCCTGATCGTTTAAATACGGTTCTTCAAGGGTATACGCTACTGAGTCGGCAGGTATCTCGACCCGTCGTTTTTGATTCTTCCGATAATAATCAATCGCGGTGTTGACCAGAATACGTCGTAGCCACCATTGCAACGCATCCTCATTGTTTAGCTCCCCAAGGCGCTTAAACGCTTTAAGGAATCCATCATTAAGCATTTCGCGGGCATCCTCCTCATTGCTGGCATAGGCCAGGCAAACCGACAGGGCATAGCTGTAGTAACGTTCGTAAAACGCCTGCATGGCTGCCTCCTGACCTCGGCGGCAACCCTCAATAATATCGGCAAACGAACGACTGATCAAGCGCAGCGGACGGTTGAATACGAGAATCTACTGACAACCGGAATACGTGTACGTTTCGGTTGTGACGACATCCTGCGAGGAAGCCGCCGGATTCGGATGTCTGGTGGTACTGCTGACCTTGTCAACAAGATTCTGTGCGCTAGCCTGTATGGTATACACCGTTTCGTCATACTGCTCCATCGCCCCTGTTACGTCGTTCCGTATAAATGATTTTCGGGACGTTAACACGCCGTCCTGACCAAATTCGGATGCGGGCAACACAACCGAAAACCCTTTAAACGCCGGTAGTACCGATAAAGGGCTCTTTGCATCGCTCCATGTCTGGGTATAGTATCGAATCAACTGCCCATTGGCGTATTCTTCCTGTTTGGTAACGCGCTGCTGGTTGTCGGTTTCAATACGTAGCTCATAATTCGAACCCGTTAATCGGGTCACGACTCCGTTCTGAATCGTCAGTGGGCGTTGTACTACGTCACCCATCTGTTCAACGTAATCAACTAACCGATTCTTTTGATACGTCCAGGTCTTCGTGCCCCCGGCGGAGTTAGTCGGAATTTCTTTGGCGATTGACGGGGCGTGGACTTCGCTGGTGCTGGTTTCAGTTTTGCTGATCAGATCACCTGCCTCATCATACGTAAAGGTATCGGTTGTCATCGTTGTGATTCCATACGCTCCTACTCGTTTTGTTACGGAAGCCGACAGCCTTCCGTTGACGTAGGAATAACTTTTTGTGGTTGTTATCTGCTCGCGGATAGTTTTATCCGGTGTGGCGATTGTTACGTATAATTCCTGCGACGTACTGGCTTTCAAATAGCCGTCTGCATCGTACGCATAGCTAACCGTTACGGTTCCGGTCTGATTGCCAATGGTTCCACTCGTAACTCGTTTGTCTGTTGTGGCGGTGGTTCTTGACAGATTCCCCTGCGTGTCGTACGCGTAGGTCGTTTGGCGATTTTCGGTAAAGAGCTTAGCCGTTGACACAGCTTCATAGGCCAGTAATCGACACGTGGCTTGAGGTGCCGCTTCCGGAGCCGAGGGTTGGCTACAGCCACCACTCAGGTAGCCGATCAGGATGCATAAGACAATAGAATAGGAAATTTTGACGAGCCGTTTCATCGCGTGTAAGTTGAGTAAATACCAGTTAAGGGTCTTTATACACCAAGACGAAGCAACGGTTGAAAACGCTGGCAACAAATGATATTTTTTCTGAAGTCGTATTAATGAGACGAGCCAGCATACAAACGGGTGCATGCTGGCTCGTCTCGTGATGATACGTATCGGAGTGCTATTTCGGGGGTTGCGTTTGCTCGGCTGACTCGATTGGGTTGTGTACGGCCATGCCCGCTACGTTAAAACAGGAGCTTTGATTGTCGCTTTTGCACTCAAAGAGGTCAAACGATTCTACGCCTTTGTCGAGCCGCTCGAAATAGAGCACGAAAGGCACTTTTTCATCATTCTTGATTTCCCTCGTCTGGGGCGACATCGGAATACCTTCGGTTTTCAGTAAGGCATACGTCTTTTTGCCGTCCGACGACGCCAGTACCGCTTTCGGATTGAACGAAATGCTGCTGGCTCCGAAGTAATTGTTATTCCGTTCGTTCGGATCCTTGCCGAATGTCATGTAGAGCACCGTATAACTAGCCGTCAGCCGGATATCGGTTACGCGAATATCGGGGTCCTGCGAATGGCCCAGGCCACCGTGCGGGTCAGGATAGATTCGGGGCCGGAGCGCGTACGTCGTTTGATTTGGCTGATAATACTCGGCGCCATCGGCCGGAGCATTTACCGCCGGAGGTCGACTCGATGTGCAGGCCGCGCCGAACAGAAGCAGGAGGACGACAAGAGCTTTCATGATGAAATTGTTCGTTGTCAATAACCGGCAAGGAGACTGATTTGTTACCCCGCGTTTTTGTGCCCAATTTAATGAGTATCAGCCAGTAATTATGCAGGTACGCCCGCCGAAATCATCTCCCAGATTTGATCATACACCGCGGTAGCTGATAAAGACTGACCGACGTTGCGGCTACTCACAAATACCGGATGATGTTCGCGAGCGGTACCGATACGTCCGTGCGAACCCTTAACGAGCGTTGCATCGAGCGAAATTACGTTCATCAGGTAACGGAAGCCGAGCAGTTTCCGGCCGAGTTTGTATCCGGCTTTGAGCTTGATCAGTGGGTTAGTTTGATCCATGAACATCTCAACGGGGTCATAGCCAGGCTTCTGGTGAATGGCAACTAATCGGGCATAGTCCGGAGCGCGGGCATCGTCGAGCCAGTAGTAATACGTAAACCAACTATCGGCATCGGCCATGACCACAAAGTCACCGGAGCGCTCGTGATCGATGTGGTATTGCTTCTGCTGTTCCTTATCGAGCACTAACTCAATGCCCGGCGTTTTCTCCAGCATTGAGCGAACGGTCCCGTATACGGACGGGTCATTGATATACACATGAGCAATCTGGTGGTCGGGCGTAGCGAAAGCGGGTGAAGCGCCCGCGTCGAATACTTCCAGACCCCGTTCTTCGCGGTAACGAATCAGACCGGCCTCGCGCAGCATCCGGTTGATGTGAATCGGCTTGCTGACGTTCGTGATGCCGTATTCCGAAAGGACAATGACCTCGGCATTCTGCTGTTCGTAGTGCTGAATCAGATCCCGGCAAACGTCGTCGATCTCCCGAAGGTCGTTGGCGATTTTGGTAAAATCCTGACCAAATTTTTGAAGGCAGTAATCGAGGTGAGGCAGGTAAATTAAGGTCAGCGTTGGGTTATGCCACTTGTCGACCAGCAACGACGCATCGGCAATCCAGCGGCTGCTCTTGATGGTTGTTGAAGGGCCCCAGAACTGGAATAAGGGGAACGTACCCAACTCTTTTTGCAGTTTATCGCGCAGGTCGCCGGGGTGCGTATAGCAATCGGCAATTTTCATTCCGTCGGATGGATACTGCGGGCGGGGAGTGGCCGAAAAATCAGCGGTGGAATACATGTTGTACCACCAGAACATCTTCGAGACGGTGAAGTTGGGATCGATCTTTTTCGCGCGTTCCCAAATTTTTTCGGCCCCAACCAGCTTGTTCGACTGCTTCCAGAACTTTACTTCGGAGTCGGTACGGTCGTACCAGCCATTGGCCACAATACCGTGTTCGCTTGGCCATTTACCCGTTACGTAGGTCGATTGAACAGACGTTGTCACGGCGGGCAACATAGGATCAATGGTCGCCTGATGTTTGTTGGCAAACCACTGTTTGAGAAAGGGCGTATGCTCGCCGATCAGCGAATACGAAAGGCCCACTACGTCGAGTACTACGGTCTTTTGCATAGATCAATGGACACTGTCTACTAGATAACAAAAATGACGTAACGTCATCCCACTGTAGATTACACACGAACCTTCATTCGTTATATATGATTGATAACCCACTTGACTTCCCGTTCGATCGAGTTAACCAGATCAGCTTTCAGACCCTCTGGTAAAACGTCCCAGGTGTAGGTTTCGGCCTCAAACTGGTTCGTAAACGCCCGATCGGCCTGCAACCGTAACACCTCCACGATATCGTCCTGTGTTGACTGCAATACGCCGTAATCCTTAACAAAAAGTGGTACGTGAAAATGAGCCCGCCACTCGACATGGTTCTCGTTAAAAGCGGCCAGGGCTTCGGGTAAATCCGGAAAACGAAGCAGCCCGCCTGACTTGGTTCTGGCGACAACCTGGTGCAGATAGGTCGGCTCGTTGAATCGCTCGAACGCCTGCCGGACAGCCTCACGCTCCTCTGGATCCTCCGGGAACTCAGCTTTCAAAGCGGCACTGATCTGCACTTTACCTACGCGTAAGCCATAATTTTTGAGCTTGGCCAGCACATCGGCCGGTTGCTCGTACCCCACCGCAAAATGGCAGACATCGTAACACAACCGAACGTGGTCGCAGATGGCGGTTTCGGCGGCTTCGTCGGTTAAGCCAAACTGCTCGGTTAACTGCTCAATGCCCATCGGCAGCAGATAATCCGTGAACCAGGCAATGAACTCATCGGCGGTTTCGATCACGCCATCGGGCTCCGGTTCCAGGTCGAGGTGCATCAGCCGGTCGGTTTGCTGCCGGAGCCGGATTAACTCGGCGACGACTTCCAGTACGTTCTGGGTTGTCTGCGAATAGATGTAATCGCGGGCGGCTGGTTGATCCCACTCGAACCAGTGTCGATAAGAGAGGGGAGAAGTCGATACGCCACCCGTAATGGGATTGCCTAACTCATCGACCGGCAGCAGGATCGACAGGAGCCGGAACAACCGCTTGGTATAGTCAACCCGCGCTTCGGTTGTCCAGTCGGGTGTATGCACCTGATCTTTAACAACTGTGTGGTGAAAGCCACCGAACGGGAAGCCGTTCATGGTGAACACGTAGCAGTCGTTGTCGGCTAGCCAATGCTGAAACGCCACCAGGTTTTCGGGCTGCTCCAACTCTTCGCTCGCCTGGTTCGATAACCGTAGCCCGATACCGAAGGGGGCATCAGGCGAAAGTCGTTTTTTTACTTCAGGAATGGCTTTTTGCAGGGCGGCAAAATGATCGGCCCAGCTTTCGCCGGGGTGTATGTTCGTGCAGTATCCGAGGTGTCCGAGAGAGGTCTTCATCACATAAGAAGACCTGCCGGGTAATGAACCGGGCAGGTCTGGTGGTTTGGTTAGGCGGGTTGAGATTCGGCGGTTGGCTCCTGTTCTTTCAGGGTCGCGATGGCCTGCCGGATGCGGCTGGTGTCCATTTCGTGCACTTCAACGCCCCGGCCAATTTCATTTAGCAGCATGATGGTAAGCTGCCCGCCGAGGTGTTCACGAAATTCGCTTAAGCCTTTCAGGATGCCCGCGCTGTCGTCGGCGTCGAGCATAGGCTGGTACAGCGCGAAGCCGAGCGTACGTAACGTAGTCAAAACCCGGTTTGTATCGGCGTCAGTTAGCCAGCCGAGTTGATTCGAGTAGATCGTGTCGAGGGCGATACCAATCGCGACGGCTTCGCCATGCCGTAATTCGAAGTTGGTGAGCTGTTCCAGTTTATGGGCGCTCCAGTGGCCGAAATCGAGTGGCCGGGAAGAACCCATTTCGAACGGATCGCCACCGGCAATGTGCTGTAAGTGCATTTCGGCACACCGATGCACGAGATAGTACATGGCGTTCATGTCGCGGGCGGCCAGCGCTTCGGCATTCGTTTCAATCCACTCGAAGAACGCCCGATCTTTGATAAGCGCAACCTTAATCGCTTCGGAAATACCGGCCCGCCAGTCGCGTTCGTCGAGCGTAGTAAGAAATACGCTGTCGTTAAACACGGCAACTGGCGGCACAAACGTACCCAGGAAGTTCTTTTTACCCCGGTAGTTCACGCCATTCTTCACGCCCACGCCCGAATCGTTCTGCGATAAAACCGTCGTTGGAATCCGGATATGCCGGATGCCCCGGTGCGAAATCCCAGCCGCGTACCCAACCATATCGAGCACCGAACCACCGCCAATTCCAGCGATGAACGAATGCCGGTCAATGCTATAGCGATCTACAGCGTCCACGATCGTTTCGATGAGTGCCGGATCGTTTTTGGCCGCTTCGCCACCCGGAACGACCAGTATATGGGGTACGAGTTCAACGAGAGCGTTATGCTTGGCGAAATAAAGCTTGATGTCTGTTTCCAGCTCAGGATGAGCACTTACTACGCCCGAGTCCAGGACAATCAAAAGTTTTTTGCGTATCACTTCCGTGGCTTGCTGCGTAAAGAAGTCGGCAAGGGTATTATTGTTTGTATCGAAAAGGCGCTCCGTAAAAAAAACGTTGTACGTAAACCGAACGCTGAAAGTTTGATGCAGGTAATCCATGAAGGAAGAAAGGCACGATTAAATACAGATGCCTTCATCTTTCAAAAATACAATCAAATCGCTAATGGTTCCTCATTGTGTCATTTAGACGCAGAAAATAACGGCTGTTGCGCTAACAAATCGGTAACCTCCTGCATAACGCACTCCAACGTGGCCTCTCTTTCCAGAACAACGCGGTGTTTAGCCTCATCCAGCGGTGCCCACTCGGCGGGTTTGGCGGAGGTGAAAATGACCACACTCGGCGCATGACAGGCGGCCGCTACGTGCGACACTCCCGTATCGTTACTAACCAGCACGGCCGCACCATCGAGCAGGGCGGCTAACGTACCCAAGTCGGTTTGCCCGGCAAGACTGACGGCATTGTGCTTCATCTGGGCCTGCACGGTGTCGATAATGGACTGTTCACCGGCTGTGCCCGTTAGTATGATATGATAACCTTGTTCAGCCAGGGCATCACCCACCTCGGCAAAGCGACGTTCGGGCCAGCGACGACCCGATATGCCTCCCGCGTGCAGAATGGCGTACCGATCCTGCGGACCTAGGTAGTTACTAAGACATTGTCGGGCTTTAACGCGATCCTGCTCAGTAATCGGAAATTCCAGGTCGTAGCCCTGGGTCTGAATACCGGCAAACTCCATCAAATGCACCCAGCGCTTCACTTCATGTTCGTGTTCCGGATAGGGTGCGAACAGGTCAGGATTAGGGAAAAAACGTTCGGGATGATGCATCGGGTGGTAGCCAACTACCGCTTTCGCGCCAAACAAGGTTGACATTGCGTTGACCAACGTACCGTTGCCCTGCATTTGAAATACCACATCCCAGTTACGCGCCTGCATCTGTTGCAAAAACGCGACGGAGCGTTGCGCATCGAACAGCTGTTCGGGCAGACCGGGCCAGCCGGGAAAGCTGATAAACTCATCGAAATAATCGGCGTATCGGTCTACAAACTCCGTGGCCCAGGGCAAACTAATCAGGGCAATGTGCGCCTGGGGATAAGCCCGACGTAACGCTCGGAAAGCTGGTACCGCACAGAGCAAATCACCTAGTTTGATGGCCCGGAACACCGCAATACGTTCCGGTGGGTGAGAAAGAAACTTGTTAAGTGCCATTCGATTCAGGTTTATAAGGACATCCGGGACATTGACGTAACGCCCGGACTAGCCTAAAACAAAGAGTGTCGGGTTAGAAGGCCCGACACTATGTTACGTTTTACCCGGCGTTACCAGTACATCACTCGGTATTTGAACGCGCCGTACAGTCGCCAATACACGGACAGGAACGGCGTGGCCAGTCCCGTCAGCAGGGCATGTTTCAGATCGAGCCAGGTGATTCGGTCTTCGGGCAGGTAACGTACCACCAGGTCAGCAGTGAGCAACGTCCACAGCCCTAAACCCGTAGACGCCACCATTCCCTGACCAAGCACGAGTCCGATCAGACCAAAGAAAAGACCGGCAACCAGTATATAGTACTGCAACACGAGTCCCCGGTACGTAGGGATACGCTCGCGGAATAAATGCGGATGGCGTTTGTAGAGCAAAGCGTCGTAGCTGTTCTTCCGTTCGTCGCGTAGGGGCGCATACCAGGGGTACTCGCGCAGCGGATGCACGATGATTGCTTCCGGGCACTTGCCAATCGGAATACCAGCCTGAATGAGCTTGAATTGCAGATCACTGTCTTCGCGCCAGGCAATGTCGAAGGCTTCTTCAAACCCGCCAACCCGTTCCAGAGCCGTTCGGCGACAGAAGCAGTTGGCGGTGATAAATTCGGCCGTTTCCAGAAAAGCCGTTGTGCGGTCGTAGGCCGATGGGTTGTCGGGTAAGGGCATCCGCAGCTGACCCGTTATGACCTGGGCACCGCGCTTAAACGAAGGTAGAGCCGCCGAAAGCCATTCGGGTTCAGGTAAACAGTCGTCGTCGGTAAAGGCCACCACATGACCGCGTGCCGCCCGCCAGCCGCGATTCCGGGCCGCGGCCGGGCCGCGCCGTTGGGTCTGCCCCAGGTAACGCACTTCCAGCGGACCACCCGACCGCGCAATTTGTTTGGCGAAGAGCGCAACGGCCGTTTCGGTTTCAGGAGAGTTGCCATCGTCAACAACAATAATCTCAAACTGATCGCGTGGAAGTCGCTGGCGCCCTAAGGCGTCGAGGCATTTAAGTAAAAGAGCCGGTCGCTGATACGTGGGAATTACGACCGAAAATTCAGGGATCATAAGGTTGTTTGTGAATGAGGATTTAGTTGGGTCGCCGTCGCTGCTGCGTAAAACGACCAGGCTAGTGCTGTAAGTTCAAAATTTAAGATTCTTTGAGTAAGCGGATATACTTACGGAACTAGCCTAATCAACATCCTGCAAAAACTTAACCAAAAATTGGCTGAAACTCTTTTGAAACGGCTTCGCTGCTCCGTGACCAGCCTACACCAGTCTTCTCTAACATAAACGAACCGATTACCAAAGCGTCTAAAGGCGATGTCCAAAACGATTCAATGGCATCGCGTGGGCTGCAAACAACCGGCTCGCCCTGCGTATTAAACGACGTATTGACTAAAATAGGAACGCCGGTCAGCTTATGAAACGCTTTTAACAAGTTGTAGTACGGCGCGTTCTGACCCGCGTTAACCGTCTGAATCCGGGCCGTTCCGTCGGTATGGGTCACGGCCGGAATTTCGTGTTTTCTGGTTTCGTGAACCTCATTCACAAACAGCATGAACGGTGATTTTCGGGCGTTGATAAAATAATCAGCTGCGTATTCTTCCATCACAACGGGAGCTACCGGCCGAAAATCCTCGCGATCTTTCAGGTCGTTCAGCCGACCCTGCATTTCGGCCGGAAACGGTGGCGCTAAAATTGATCGGGCACCCAACGCCCGCGGACCAAATTCCATGCCTTGCTGCATCCAGCCAATAATGTGGCCGTCGGCCAGGTACTCGGCAACTTCTTCTGCTACGTTATCGAGCTTCCGGTAGGGGAGTTTCGACCACTGCAGAAACCGCTCAATCTCCGCATCGGTATACGCCGGACCCAGATACGCGTGTTCCATTTCGTAAACCCGCTCGTTACTCTGACGCTGTTGGGCATCAACCCACATAGCCGCGCCGAGCGCCGTTCCGGAATCGCCCGCTGCGGGCTGCACCCAGATGTTTTTGAAGGGGCCTCGATCGCGCAGCCGGGCGTTCATGACGCAGTTGAGCGCCACACCGCCCGCCATACAAAGGCTGTCGGCACCGGTACGTTCGTGGAGCCAGTTGAGCAGTTGCAGAACCGTTTCCTCCAGCACCGTCTGGACGGAGTGGGCAATGTCGAAGTGAAGCGCTTCGAGAGGACCGCCTTTGGCGCGGGCTGGACCAAACTGTTGCTCCAGGTTCAGGGGCGCGATCGTGTACTGGCCGTTTTCGCCGAGCTGGATCAGGTTCCGGAAATAGTCGACGTATTTCGGTTGGCCAAAAGAAGCTAACGCCATCACTTTGTATTCGTCGGACGAATGAAGAAAGCCGAGATACGTGGTCATTTGCTCGTACATCAGCCCCAGCGAGTTGGGTAAAGCAACCTCACTCAACAACTCCATCTGATTTCCCTTGCCCAGCCAGTACGTAGTGGACACCTGTTCGCCCCGGCCATCGAGTACCAGCACCGCTGCATTCGGGTAGGGGCTGGGTAAAAACGCACTGGAGGCATGCGCCAGGTGGTGATTCACAAAATGCCACCGCTGCCTGACCTGATCGAGTGTTACGCCCTGGAACCGCTTCGACAGGTGCAGCGGTACGCCATCGACCAGGTGACCGGGGGCATTCAGAATTGAGGCAAGAAATAATCCTTCGTATGGATTCTGGAAGCCCGGTATGCCTGCCTGTACGCCTTCCGGACGAAATGGGATCTCGACGGTCAGGGCGTCGTTCCGGTCGCCAAGCAGCGGATATGGATCGAAAGAATACGCGATATGATCGACTTCGGCCAAAGTAATGCCCGCGGTTTTCAGGCAGAAATCAATGGCGTTGTACGGGAGCTCCCAAGTGGAAAAGGGTACAGGTCGTTTGCCGTGCTTGATGTGGGTGAAGCGTTCTTCTTCGGCAGCAGCCAGTACAACACCATCGTTCACCAGAGTGGCGGCCGGGTCGTGAAAAGCCGCGTTAATGCCAAGGGTATACATGCGTTATGTTGAGTTGAGATGTTTGAGTTCGTAATGGTTTTTGCTGGTGAGGGTCTTATCGCACGGATGCGGTAACCAGTTCGCGCGCCAATTCTTTTACGGCCGCTACTACCGCATCGGGTGAGGCCGTTGGTTGCGCCGGTTCCGGAAATTGTTGCAGCAGGACATTTTGGGAACGAAGTTCGGTTGGTACGTCGAAATACAACACGCGACTGGGCACCTGCCAGGGCGTGTGCTGTGGGTTCGTTTTGGCGTACAGGACAATAACGGGCGTACCCAGCGCTGCCGCCATATGTACCGGACCCGTATTATTGGCAATGAGTACCGGTGCTTCGGTCAGCAGACCAGCTAACGTACCCAGGTCCATCGTACCAGCCAGATTGAAGGCATCCTCACCAATTTGCTGGCAGATAGTATCGACGTACGCCCATTCGGAGGAGCTACCCGTCAGCAGAATCTGGTAATCGTGGATGTCGGCCAGCCGATGGGCTGCTTTGATAAACCCACTGGCGGGATAGCGTCGTTTTTCTTCGCTGACACCCGGATGCATGATCAGCCAGGGACGCGATAAATCAACTCCGGCTTCGTATACCTGCTGCATAGCGCGTTCGCGTGCGCCATCAGGCAGCTGTAAAGACAGCCGTTTATCGTCGGTACGGCAGCCCAGCGTCGCGACCAGATCCAACTGCCGTTCAACCTCATGACGCGTGGCGACCAGAACTTCAGGGTCAGGTACCCAGTTGGTGAGCAGTTGATAGGGATTCTCGCGGCAGTAGCCCAGGACGTCAGGAATACCGGCCAGGTAACAAAGCATGGCCGCTGGCAACGGGTTCTGGCTTTGAACGGTGAAAATAATAGCCGCATCGAAGGCCGCGCTACGTAACGTCTGGGCCATATCCATCACCTGCGCCGACGTATTGAACGAAGCTTCGCGTTCGCTAGTTGCGCGAACCCACGGTACGTCGAACGCGATAACGTCGTCGATTTCCGGGATCATCGGCGCTATGGCTGCCCCAACTGAGGAAGTCAGCAGAGTTAGGTGACAGGTAGGCCAGGTTTGTTTCAACGCCCGGAAGGCGGGTGTCGTCATCAGGACATCTCCGAAATTGTCGAGCCGAACGCAAAGAATCCGCAGTGGACCGTTATGGCCCTCGTCCCAGTTCATCGTATTATTCATCGCGTTGAGTTCGTTTAGGTAACTGCCTACAAAGACGTACTCGTCAGTTGTTGGCTTGTCATTGGGCGGAGGGGAGTCGTTTCAAGAATCACCGTGGCCGCTTCTTCTAAATTTTGTACTACGCTGGTGGGCGTGCGGTAAGGGCCGGGTTGCCATTCCGTTTCGTGACCACGGTCGACCAGAATCGAACGGCACCCCGCCCGGTTTCCCGCTTCAACATCGTTCAGAATATCCCCGATCATCCACGAGACTGACAGGTCAATGGCGTATGTGTTGGCGGCATCGAGTAACATCCCCGGTTTTGGTTTACGACGATCGCAATCAATGGCGTAGGCCTCAACCGTTCCGGCGGGATGATTGGGGCAATATTCAAACCCATCCAGTTTCACCGCGAATGGACTGAGTAACTCATTCAGTCGATTAAAGACAGCTTCCAATGCATCTTCCACGAAATACCCCTTGGCTACCCCTGCCTGATTGGACACGACCAGCAGCTGATAGCCTGCCCGTTGTAGCCGTTGCAGTGCCGGTCCCGTCTCGGGGTAGAGCGTAATCAAATTGGGGTCAGCGTTGTAGGGAATATCTGGAATAAGCGTTCCGTCTTTATCCAGAAAAATGGCTGGCCGCATGTTATCCAAGGTATCTGTTCACGATAGGTGAAAAGGTTGTTTCTAAAACCACCCTAATTTTTTGAGGCAGCAATCACCGACGTCGGTATTGAACTCGGGGTTGGCAACACCGTTCGACGCTGCATCTTGCCGGGCGCTAGTTGCCCCGATAAAATCAACTCGTACAGGTTGGCCGTTTGATGAGCTACCGCCAGCCAGGTATAATGCTCCTGAACGTGCTGGATCGAAGCTTCACTCATTACGTTGCGTAGCTTTTTACTGTACAACAACGCGGCCAGCTTAGCGGCCAGCGCCGATGGATCATTGGGAGGCACCAGAAACCCGGTTTCGCCGTCCAGTACGGTCTGCTTTATGCCGCCTACCGCTGAGCCAACCACCGGTGTCCCACAAGCCATCGCTTCGAGGGGGGTGATACCAAACGGTTCGTACCAGGGCGTAGTGACAAATACATCCGCTGCGCTATAGTAGTACCGTAACGTTTCGCGCTGCCGCCGACCCGTAAACGTCACCCACTGAGCAACCCCTTCGTCCTCCGCCAGTTGTTGCAACCGGCCGATTTCGGGCGTCAGGTCCGGGTCGGGGAGGTCGGATTCGCCCCCGACAATCAACAGCCGGGCAACCATGCCGTACGTCCGACGCAGATACCCTAACGCCTTAACTACGTTATCGACGCCTTTGCGGGGCACAATCCGGCCGAGTTGAAGAATAACCGGCTCTGTTGGGTCAAGGCCAAGGACAATCCGGGCTAACTGTTTATCAATCGGGTAAAATTCTTCAGGATTAAAACCGTTTGGAATGGTGAAAATTTTGGCGGCATCCGCTTCGTAAAAATGACACAGATCATCACGATCCTGCGGACACAGGGCTATCAACGCATCAGCTTCCTGGATAACCCGCTGTTCGACATTTAGCCGTTCGGGCGGAAATTGATCACACTGCCCCTGAATCTGTTTGCGCACCTCGCCCAAGGCATGAAAGGTGACGGCAAAAGGAATCGACAACGCCCGTTTGATATTAGCTGCTACCAGACCCGACATAAAAAAATGCGCGTGAATCAACTTATACGGCTCAGTCTGACGCTCCATGAACTGAATCGTGTGTTCCGTAAATTCGTCCATGTAGTACAGAAGTTCTTCTTTCGGGACAAACGTTTTCGGACCGGCCTGTATATGAACGATGTGGACATTCTCTTTCCAGGAAACAATTTCGGGTTGATTGGAGTCGTCCCAGCGTGTAAACACGTCAACTGCGTATCCCAGCTTTGCCAGATGGCTGGCAAGTTCGGCTACGGCAATATTTTGTCCGCCTGCATCCACTCCACCTACCAGCGCTAACGGCGATGCGTGCTCACTAATTAAAGCTAATCTGCATTTCATTGAGTAGTTCCATCCGGGGCTTGATGCCCGCTCGGAGGATAGTCTTCTAACGTGATGTACTAAGAATAGTTAAGTCAGCGGAGCATCAGGAAGTGTTTATGTTCAGTTTTTGAGCCAACGGCCCAGCCTCTTTTTAGATTTAAAAATCTGAATGTATGTGCATAGGAAATTGGCTAAATCAGCCCGTAAACTATGAATCGCTACCGGCTGATTTTATAAAATTGCAGGGCTTGGAATGCGCTTTATCTTTGTGAAATCGTCTTTACTGCCTTCTGTTTATGTCTCGTATTGCACTTATCACCGGGGCTACATCCGGTATTGGCCGGGCTACCGCCGAAGCCTTCGCTACGCTCAACTATTCCTTGATTCTCTGCGGCCGTCGTCAGGAGCGGCTCGATGAATTATCCGCTCAGCTAGGGCAGAAAACGGACGTAACGACTCTTCAATTTGACGTTCGCAACCGGGAGGACGTAGAACAGGCAATCAGTACGCTGCCCGACGCGTGGAAGGCCATTGATATTCTGGTGAATAATGCCGGTAATGCCCACGGTATGTCGCCGATTCAGGATGGTGACCCGGCCGACTGGGACCTGATGATCGACGGGAACGTACAGGGATTGCTGTATGTCTCGAAAGCCGTTATTCCGGGCATGATCGAGCGGAAACAGGGGCACATCGTTAATTTAAGTTCTATTGCCGGTAAGCAGACGTACGCCAACGGAGCTGTTTACTGCGCCAGTAAAGCGGCCGTGGAAGCACTTAGTACGGGTATGCGGCTGGACCTCACACAGCATGGAATTAAAGTGACCAATATTGCGCCAGGGGCGGTTGAAACTGAGTTTTCGGTGGTTCGATTCAAAGGCGACACGGAGCGGGCGGCTAAAGTATATGAAGGGTTTTCGCCACTCACGGCGACGGATATTGCCGATACGATCGTATATGCGGTAACGGCTCCGGCTCACGTTACCATTGCCGATCTGACGATTCTGGCCAGCGCTCAGGCCGCAGCTACGGTAATTCACCGGCAGTAAGCGAAAGCCCCCCGGTTTAGTCGTTTAGCCACTTAAAAGTCCTTTCGAACGGAGCCGGCTGGTTGGGGCACGATGGTTTAGTGGGTGATAAAGAAATTAATATCGTGTTATGCAAACCCTTAAGATTGCTACCGCTCAGTTCGAGAACGCAAGCGGTGATAAAGACTATAACTTAAGCGTCATTAGCGAGTTAGCTGCCAAAGCGGCCCGACAAGGGGCGCAGGTGGTGGCGTTTCACGAGTGTTCGGTGACGGGCTATACGTTTGCGCGGAATTTGTCCAGAGAACAAATGCTGGAGCTGGCCGAGCCTATTCCCGACGGAAAAAGTATCCAGGCCCTTACGCAGATTGCCCGCGACAATGACATTGTGGTGCTGGCCGGACTATTCGAGAAAGATGCCGATGACCAGCTTTTTAAAGCGTACGTCTGTGTCGATAAAAACGGGCTGGTGGCTAAGTACCGCAAATTACACCCGTTCATCAATCCGCATCTGCTGCCCGGCGATCAATACGTCGTGTTTGACCTCTACGGCTGGAAATGCGGTATCCTGATCTGTTACGACAATAACGTAGTGGAGAACGTGCGGGCTACGGCGCTGCTAGGAGCCGACATTATTTTCATGCCGCACGTAACGATGCTGACCCCATCGACCCGGCCGGGTGCCGGGTTCGCTGATCCGAATCTGTGGTACAACCGCGAAACCGATCCGACTTCGCTACGTCTGGAATTCGATGGAATGAAAGGCCGGGCCTGGCTGATGAAATGGCTGCCCGCCCGCGCTTACGATAATGGCATATACGTTGTGTTCGCCAACCCAATCGGCATGGACGACGACCAACTCAAAAATGGCTGTTCGATGATTCTCGATCCGTTTGGCGATATTCTTGCCGAATGTCGTGAGCTGGGTGACGATGTGGTTGTGGCTACCTGTACACCCGATAAACTTCAGAAAGCGGGTGGCTACCGGTACCGGAAAGCCCGGCGTCCGGACTTATACAAGGACATCATTGGGCAGGAACACGAGCCGGAACAGAAAGTGGTCTGGCTGAACGCTGACGATAATCCCGCTACGTAATTGTCAAAATCCCGGATCGGCCTCAACCGGCTGACTTGGGATTTTACCCTTTATCTGTCTGCTTCCCGATCAGGTTAGTAAGTACCGTAGGTTCTACACGGTGCCCACCCTCGTAGGCGGTTAGTTTTAGCTGGGGCAAATCGATCTGAAGTCGTCGTAGATAGCCTTCGGTATCATCGAGCTGCACCATATATTCATCCTGATGGCCGTATACGTAATGCGTGTCAACCCCAGCCAGCCGGGCCGGATTTATGAGCTCTGCTGCTCCATTCGGGAAATAGCCAGCCCATAGGATCAGCCGATCAATCGGCATCAGACTCGCTGACAGCCAGCGGCAGGCGGTTGCGGCACCCTGCGAAAATCCCAGTAACGTAATGTGCAAGGGCGGACGCACCGGAACGGACGGGTCTGAATTGCCCAGAATAGATGTATATAAGGTATTCAGGTAGTGAACGAAGTCATTGATTTCGTGCTGCTTGTCTTCGCGGGTTAGCCACGACGCGCCAACTCGGTCGTACTGGCCATTCAGGTACGAGCGCGACAAGCCCTCCGGCACCACAATGAGTGTGTGACCGTCGTCCAGACTCGTAAACTTCCGGCTGAAATATTGCGCCAACTGGCCGAAACCATGTAAACAAAACCAGACATGCGTCGTCTGGTCGTTGAGTTCGCCGATGGTGAAATAGCGGGCGGTACGTTGCACCGTCAGGTGGTGGTCGAGGGCCATGCTTACTAGGGTTTATGAAACCGCGACCGTTGCCGATCTCCTTTGCGCTGCTCGTAGTGTTGTTTGTCGGCGACGTAACAAAGCCGCTCGATCTCGGCGTACACCGTGCCCGTGGCATCTTTCCACTGCAATGTAAAGGTTCGCTCCGTCTGACCGTTAGCCGCTACGTCCTGCCGGATGGCATCGATATCCGCGTCCGTAATCAGATAGCTGGCGTAGAGCGTAACGCGGGCTGGTTTCCGGAACCGAATATTGCCCGCTTTGTCCCAAACAACGTAGCGTGACCCCAAAATCCGCAGCAGCATGAGCATGTAGAACGGATCGGCGGCCGCAAACAGGCTTCCACCGAAGATCGTGCCGACGTAGTTATACGTCCAGATGTTTCGCCGTAACCGCAGATGAACTTCGCGTGAATCGCCTGACCAGAACAGAATTTTACCACCCGTTCCGAAGAACATCGGGTACCAGTTCATCAGCGTCCGGAAGCGCCAGGTTTTGAACGACTCGCTGCGGCTCGTTTGCAGAAAAGACGGTAGCATGGCGTTGCTCAGGCTGCGTATAACTCAAATACCTGCCCTTTTTTGATGGCCTGGGCGATCTGCCCCGCGTGATACGAATTATGGTGCATCAGAAAGGACAACACGCTCATCCGCGAGGTCTCGCCAAAAGGTGAAGGGATTAGTTCAGCCCATTGCGCATCGCTGGTTTGCCGAATGTGCTCCGCAATCATCGCGTAGCTTTCGCTAACCAGTTGCCGTACTGACTCCAGATCGAGGGGATTGCCGACGTCCGAAACACCACCTGTCGCCTGCGTATCGATGGTGACTGCCCGCCCAAACAGCATTTTGGCAAAGTGGTGCATGGTTTCAGCGGTGTGAAGGGCGATAAAGCCAGCCGAAGCAGTTGCGGGTGTCAGGCGATTGCGGTAGTTCTCCAGCGTCAGTTTCTGGATCGGTCCGGTGGCTGAAGCTTGGTTTAGCTGCCAGAGCTGGGTTAAGAGTTCAGATGTCATACGAATTGATGGCGGATTAAGAATTGGGTTTTTGTAAAAGCTTATTGGAGAAAACAGAAAGACCCTCGACGGCTTCGCGGCCCAGCTCCTCGTGAACCTGCGCGTTCAGCACCTTCCAGATCTTATGGCAGCGTTTGGCCAACTGCGTGCCTGTTTCGGTTAAAAACAGACCTTTCCGGCGGTTATCCGTTAGCCAGCCGTTCCGTTGGAGCAACTGTACGTCCCGGCTCATAGCTGATTTTTCGATCTGCAATGCCTTCGACAGTTCAGCTTGTTTAATACCCGGTTTGGCGAAGATGTGCATCAGTAGTCCAGCCTGAGCGAATGTAACGCCTTCTGCCGCGAAAGCGTCGTTGTAGCGGCCAGTTACAATCCGTGCTAACCTACGAAGCCGACCTGCGATACAATACGTTTCCGGATTCATAGCGTAAACTTGGGTAAATAAAGTTGTATATACAACTTTATTGGTAAAAAATAGTGCCCCATCCGGTGGAGGGGCACCTAATCTAATTCATTAAGCTGCTGTTTGCGGAGTCGATGCTGACGGTACAGAAACTTCTTTCGGTGGCCGTTGGCTCCAGAACGTAGCCAGCAACGAACCTGTGGTGTTCATGATCGGGCCGAAGAGGGCAGGGGCGAGACCGACAGTGGCTACTTTGCCCATTTGCACAGCAATGCCTGAGGCTAAGCCGCCATTTTGCAGACCTACTTCGATGGCAACAGTCCGGCTGCTTTGTTCGTCCATACCGAACAGGCGGGCGCTCCAGTAGCCTAGGAAAAAGCCGGTCAGGTTATGAATCAGCACGCACAGAGCCAGCGTCCAGCCTACGGTGAGCAGGCTGTCACGACCAGCAGCCGTAATGATGGCGACGATCAACACGATGCCCGCCATAGAAATTAAGGGCATAACCCGATTAATAACCACGGCTGACTTATGGAAAATGCGGTTTAAGATCAGGCCAACCACGACGGGAAGAATAACGATCTCGGTGATGTGGATCATCATGTCCCAGAACCGGATCTCGATGAACTGACCGGCCAGCAATTTCATCAGCGCAGGCATCAGGAACGGCGCAAGCAGGGTCGCTAAGGTCGTAATGGTGATCGAGAGGGGTACGTTGGCTTTGGCGATGTAACACATGACGTTCGATGCCAACCCACTCGGTGAGCAGCCGATCAGCACAACGCCAGCCGCAATTTCGGGCGGGAAATTAAATACGTTGGCCAGTGTGAAACCCAATAGGGGCATAATCATGAAGTGGCACGACACGCCAATAAGTACTGCCCGAGGCTGTTTGATTACCCCTTCAAAATCTTTGATTGACATGGTAGTACCCATGCCCAGCATAATGATTTGCAGTAAGGGAACAATTAATCGTTTCAACTGAAAATCACCGATCTGGGTGAAAGGCCCCGGAAATGCCAGAGCTGTAGCTACGGCCGCAATGATTAAAGCGGTGTAGATCAGGTTGCGGTACGACGAACGTTCGTTTGTTTCAGCTTTCATAGAGTCAGCCTGGGTGGCCACGTCCAGGCAGGGAAGAATTACGCGGCTGGATGTGGCTATCCAGGCTCCTATTAAAAGCGTTTACTCAGGCCAAGCTACTCAAAACCCCTTCTTTTAATGAATACGTTGAGGTTCTGATGTGAAGAATATCATACGTTTTCAGGACGTAGTCAATGAGGCATACGGCCACAACGATCATGTCGACCCGCAACTCGATCATGCCCGGAATTTGCATGCGCTCCTCGCTGTTTCGGCTGATAAGCTGTTCGTACGCGCGGTAGAACTCGGTAACCGGTAATGCAAAGGCGGTTTGGTCGGCGGGGGGCAGGTGCCCCTGCTCGTGCATGAACCACATATCAACGAGCGTATCGAATGTGCCCGATGACCCAACCAGCACGGCAGGCAGATACTGGTGAATGGCATTGGCCAAGGGCAACAGCTGCTCTTGAAAATAACTATGCAACCGGTTGATGCTACCTGGGGTAATCGGGTCGGAACGGTCGGAATGCCGAACCACCGGCGCTCCGGGCATAAAGCGCTCGAGAAGCCGCTGCCCGCCAATTTCAAAACTTTGTTTCCAGAACATGCGGTTCTGATCACCCAGAATAAATTCGACGCTCCCTCCACCAATGTCTATGACGAGGGCGATTTGGTCGTCGAGCGCGCCAGCGGCCCGAACGCCTTTGTAGATGTATTCAGCCTCCTGATCGCCCGAGATAACCTGGATTGAAATACCGGTTGCGTCACGAATCCGGTCGATAAACTCCTGTTGGTTGCGGGCTACCCGAATGGCACTGGTCCCGATGGCGGCAACGTGTTCGGGCGCTACGTTATGTTGATGCAGCACTTCCCGAAAATAGGTCAGTACGGTGATAGCCCGTTCAATACCATCCTGGGTGATAATGCCTTGATTGATACCCGCCTGGCCGATCTTTGCCGGGCGGCTTTCGCGGAATAACGTTTGGTAGGCTGTTTCCTGTTTTTCGACAATGAGCAGGTGAAATGTATTCGTGCCTAAGTCAATAATGGCTTGCTTCATAGCTGCAAATCTATTACCTTTGCTACCCGTTTTAGCTAAAACACAATATTTAACACATGCTTATCATTAACGTAAAAGACAACGAGTCGATTGACAAGGCCCTGAAGCGCTTCAAAAAGAAGTTCGAAAAAACGGGCGTGTTGCGGCAGTTGCGGGCGCGGACGGCTTTCCAAAAACCGTCGGTAAAGCGTCGCACCGAGATCATCAAAGCTGCCTACAAGGAGCGGATGTACGGTAACCACACGGAGCAATAGAGGCCACCCATCTGAGCGTCGGCCTGGCCGGAATTGATTTGTGGTGTGCAGTTAGCCGGACATTGTTGAATGCGCAGTCAGCAATATAACCGAGGCTAACCAAGAGATAAGAGCAGCAGGCAGTGATGTTTGCTGCTTTTTTATTGCCCCCTGTTTACTGCAAAAGCACAGTAAAATAAAGTAGCTTTGTTTACGTCTCAATCGGCGCTCAGCTTCAGTTATGAATCCAACCGAACAGTCCTTAACGGCCGATTTTCTTCAGCATATCCGCTACGAAAAGCGACTAAGTCACCATACATTAACAGCCTACACCAACGATCTGGAGCAGTTCAGTACGTTTCTGGCCGCCGAATGTAACCTTGGTCAACCGGAGAAGGCCGATTTTCGCC
Organism: Spirosoma knui; assembly: GCF_054780635.1. Classification (NCBI taxonomy): domain Bacteria; kingdom Pseudomonadati; phylum Bacteroidota; class Cytophagia; order Cytophagales; family Cytophagaceae; genus Spirosoma; species Spirosoma knui. Next base: position 700,683 of record NZ_BAAGVY010000001.1, read on the forward strand.
ATATCCGTTCCTGGATTGTGAGTTTGGTTGAAGGCGGCATGGACAAATCGTCGGTGAATCGCAAGATCGCTACGTTACGTAGCTTTTATGGATATCTGCTCCGGCAGAAACGTATCGATGCCGATCCGACGACGAAGGTGCAGGCCCTGAAGGCCAGTAAAAAGCTGCCGATTTACGTCGAGGAAAAGCCGATGGAGACTTTACTGAACGAAGTCGATTTTCCGGATACGTTCGAAGGGGTGCGGGATAAGTTAGTGCTCGAACTACTGTACGGAACGGGGATTCGGTTAAGCGAGCTCATCAGCCTGAAAACGGCGGATGTGAATCTGTACGACCGGACTATTCTTGTTCTCGGAAAGCGTAATAAGCACCGCGTTGTACCCTTAACCCAGCCGCTTTTCGAGTTAATTCAGCAATACAATCAGTCAAAAGAAAAGGAGTTCTCAGGCCAGGCCGATGCCGTATACCTGATCGTGAGTGATAAAGGCGTGGCCGCATATCCGGTGCTGATCCAGCGTATCGTTAAACGGCACCTCGACCTGGTTACGACTCTAGAAAAAAAGAGCCCGCACGTCTTGCGCCACAGTTTCGCTACGCATCTGCTGAACCGGGGAGCAGACTTGAACGCCATCAAAGACCTGCTCGGCCACAGTAGTCTGGCCGCTACCCAAATCTATACGCATACGAGTTTAGAGCAGTTGAAAAAAACCTACGATCAGGCGCATCCGAAAGCGAAACTAAAGTAAGATGGGCGCTGGTTCGTGTTTATAACGCATAAAGGGCACAGGATCGAGATACTGTCCGTGCCACCGTTCGTACCTTTGCGCTATGAATATTTTGTCTATGAGCCAAACGCTGTTCTACCTGATCGAACAGCAACCTGATTCAGAAAAAGCGGTTTCTTACCTGCAGCAACAGGCCGATTCGTTTCAGGCAAATCCACAAACGTCGCTCTTTTACCGGGTCTTTACCGCCATGCCCCGTTTTGTGGGCAAGCGGCCCATTGACGTACCACAGGATATTAATTTTGCGCTGGAACGTATCCGGCCCGGCTTTACCGTAACCGGCTGGACGCTGGATCGCCTGGCCCGCGTGTGGTGGTTGCTGCAGCTGCCTGCCGACGATCAGGCCAGTTACGTCAAAACGATTACTGAGTTATTCAGAGCGGGTGAACTGAACGAACTCGTGGCGTTGTATTCGGCTTTGCCCGTGCTGGCGCACCCGGAGGCCTGGCGTTTTCAGGCAACGGAAGGGATTCGCAACAACATCGCCGATGTGCAGTCGGCCATCATGCTACACAATCCGTATCCTGCCGACTACTTCGACGAAGCCGCCTGGAATCAGCTCATTATGAAAGCGTTTTTTACGGATAAGGACGTAACGCAAATCATTGGCCTGGACGAGCGTAAAAACGCCCGACTAGCCAGAACGCTCGCCGATTATGCGGCTGAACGTCGGGCTGCCGGGCGTAGTTTACCACCGAACATTGAACGACTTATGTAACGCGGACGGTCCGTGTTACGTTATCCCTAATACCACCGATACACGATTCCAGCAGATAGCAGGAGGGAGGGGCTGTTGTTCTTCAGGAGATCATAATTGAAGAACACCTGCTGATACTGAGCCTGAATCTCGGCGCCGAAGCCCTGCTCACGCTTGCCGTAGTATTTAACCCCAATCGAAGGCGCAATGGCGGCTTTAAAGCCGTTCTGCTGGTCGGCCAACGTACCGAAGAAATTGGTGTAATCGACGAAAGCGCCACCGCCCGCCATTTGAACGTAGGGGCGAATGGCTGCGGCATTATCGGCAAAGTAATACGATAGCGATGCCATGGCCGGAATAACCGTTAGCGTACGGGTTTGTACGGCCGACACCTCCTGTCCGCTATTGCCCGATACAAAGCTGTATACCTGCCGACCCAGGCGTTGCTGATTGTACTGGTAACCCGTTTTGAGACCTATCGAAAACCGCTGCGGGAAGAGCCATTCACCTTCTAAGGCAAAATTGGCGGGTGATATCCGGTCAATATAGCCTTTTGTACCACCAAGTGGAACGGATACCCCGTAACGCGCGGCAAAATTGAACGTTACGTATTGTTGATAGGGCGAGGCCAGTATGCCTGCGTATTCGTCGCGGTCTGGCGTGTCCTGAGCCCCGGCCGCCGTAGCTAGTGTAACCAGAGCAATTAATGTGAGTATGCGTTTCATGATATTAACGAGCTGCCTGTAAGTAAGGAGATTGATTGAATATAGCGGTTAAAGCCTGGTCAACCGCTTCGGCGTTGGGAACATCAGTACCCCGAATGGTGGCGTCATAAATGACGTTTAACTGAGGCTGCTGGTTGGTACCCGTAGCGGGCCGATTTTTTAGGTCAACGATCTGGATCTCCCAGTACTGATCGCTGACCTGATACGTATAATACGATGGATAGTACGGATAATAGCTGCCAAATCCTCCGAATCCACCACCGTACCAGTAATTGGAATAATACGAACCATACGGGTCGACGCCTACGCCGGTGTACCGATTGTTTACCCGAATCACGGCAACACCCAGATCAGCCGTCTGTCCCTGATTCGCCCGCTGAAAGCCACGGCTGGTCAGCGCATTGGCGACACCCGAGATAAAGCGACCCTCAACCGTTCCCAGCGAGGTTTGATAACCCGTGTTAGATTCAATAACCACCGAATCGGGCAGGCTAAAGGTGCGGTATTGACTGAAATTCACCGACCGGTCGTAGTTTGTAATATAAACCGGATTATCGGCGGGGCTCAGTTCTTTTAGCGCATTCTCCCGGCAGCTGGTCATTCCACTCAGAATTGTTGCCAGCAGAACTGCGTAGAGGCTTATTCGTTTTTGCTTTAGCTGTTGAAGCGTTCTCATAAGTCAATTGTTGTTTAACTATCTATAAAACGAATAGAGTTATCGGAGGTTTACACGAATTGCATTAGAATTTGCTTAAAGGAGGGTAAGGGTCGTACTCGTATTTTTGTTGAACTTTGCTCGCCCTTAGTGGTGGGTTTATTGATTACTCTAGAGAAGAACCTATGGATTTTATGGACTCTATCCGTGGTATGTCGTTTTTTGACATGCACGTTCACATGACTTCCCGCACGACCGACGATTATCAGGCTATGGCTGATGCTGGTGTCGTGGCTATGATTGAACCGGCCTTCTGGCTGGGGCAACCGCGTACGGGCGTCGACTCGTTTCGGGATTATTTTGCCAGTCTGGTCGGTTGGGAGCGGTTCCGGGCCTCGCAGTTCGGAATTCGGCATTATTGCACCATTGGTCTCAATTCGAAAGAAGCGAATCAGGAAGAATTAGCCGAGCAGGTTATGGAAATTCTGCCGCTTTTCATCTATAAAGAAGGGGTGGTTGGTGTTGGTGAAATCGGGTTTGACGATCAAACAGCGGCTGAGGATAAGTACTACCGGGCACAACTGGAATTGGCTAAAGAAGCGAATCTGCCTGTCCAGATCCATACGCCCCATCGGGATAAAAAACAAGGTACCAGCCGTAGCATGGACATTGCCATTGAGCATGGTATTGATCCAGGTATGGTCATTGTTGATCATAATAATGAGGAAACGGTACGTGAAGTGCTGGATCGGGGGTTCTGGGCTGGCTTCACAATTTACCCATTTACGAAGATGGGCAATGAACGTATGGTCGAGATTGTCAAGCAGTACGGTCCCGAGCGAATTATGATTAACTCGGCTGCTGATTGGGGGATTAGCGATCCGTTGGCTGTTCCTAAAACGGCTGCTTTGATGAAACAGCACGGTATTTCGGAGGAAGCCATCCGGTTGGTGACGTTTACGAATGCCGTTACGGCCTTTGCACAAAGCGGTCAGCTAAGTCTGGAAGAGTTAACGCAACCGATGAGTATCGACCAGAGCCAGCGCTACAACGGTAGCTCCGTATTACGTGGTGGTCAGGCTCCTCGAGTTGATAAAGAGTCAACGATAATTAAATAATCATTGAGCGAATGAGCGAATGAGTGATTAGGCGGAAGCTATTCACTCATTCGCTTATTCACTCAATCACTCAATGAAACTAAAAGCCCTCATTTCTCTCACCCGCCCGGCTAACCTGGTAACGGCTATCGCCGATGTATTAGCGGGTATGGCTATCGCTGGTTATTTCTTAAACGAAGCACCTCCGGCACCGCCTGTGGGCTGGCTTTCTTTGGCAACCGTATGCCTGTATGGTGGAGGGGTTGTTTTTAACGATGTATTCGATGCTGAGTTAGATGCCATCGAACGGCCAGAACGGCCAATTCCGAGTGGCGTAGTCAGCAAACAGACCGCGACTATTCTCGGCACGGTTCTTCTCGTAATCGGTATTATGGCCTCCTTTCTGGTCAATCAGGTGGCTGGGTTATTAGCCGTGAGTATCGCTGTGGCCTCATTAGTTTATGATCGCTACGGTAAACATCATAATTTACTTGGACCTATAAATATGGGTCTCTGTCGTGGATTGAATCTATTGCTAGGTATAAGCATTCTGCCCGATCAGGTCTTTCCCTGGCTTTGGGTGGGCCTCGTACCCATTGTCTACATCGCAGCTATTACCATGATCAGCCGTGGCGAGGTACACGGTGGTAGTCCGATAACGTTGCGGGCGGCTGGCATTCTTTACGCCTTGGTTATCGGCTGTGTAGCTGCACTGGCCCAACGTCAACAGCAATTGGGTACTGCATTGCCGTTTCTCCTGTTGTTCGGTTACTACATATTTCCGCCCCTCTGGCGGGCTGTTCGCGAGCCGATTGGTCGAAATATTGGCATGGCTGTAAAAGCAGGGGTATTGTCGCTGATTGTGATGAATGCCGCCTGGGTAGCGGCCTTTGCCCCATTTCCGCTAGCGATGCTGGTCTTTTGCCTGTTACCGCTGTCGCGGTTATTAGCAAAAGTTTTCGCCGTCACTTAAGCAAAAGCCCCGCTAGTGATAGCGGGGCTTTTGCTTTTTTTATAGGATACCCGTTAGGCGTTGGCAGGAGTACAAAACTCTTCGAGCGCCATTTCAAGGTGCTGCGCAATCATCTGTGCTGACCGGCCTTCGATGTGGTGCCGCTCAATGAAGTGAACCAGTTCACCATCCTTGAAAATACCAATCGCTGGTGATGATGGCGGATAAGGAAGCAGGTACTCCCGCATTTTGGCCGTAGCCTCAACGTCGCCACCCGCAAAAACGGTGACCATTTTATCGGGCTTCACAGGACTAGCTGCTAAAGCCGCTTTCACGCCTGGGCGGGCGGCTCCGGCTGCGCAACCGCAAACCGAATTGACCACCACCAGCGTGGTGCCCTTTGCGTTCTCCATTGTGTTCACTACGTCGTCTGGAGTCGTTAATTCTTCGAACCCAACGCTGGTCAGGTCTTCCCGCATTGGGACAAGCAAATGAGGAGGATACATAGTTGATTTATGAATTTTGAATTACGATATACAATGTAAAGTATTTAAGGCTCAAGCATTACATAAAGCCCAGCTCTAACTTTGCTACTTCCGACATCAGTTCGGTTGAGTACGGGGGATCAAACGTGAGCTCAACACTAACGTCGTTAACGCCCTCGATGGCCCGAACTTTCTCTTCAATCTCGGCTGGTATTGAACCGGCCGAAGGGCAGGAGGGGGAGGTCAACGTCATCAGAATATAGACGTTGTTGACCGGAAATATTTTGATGTCATAAATCAGCCCTAATTCATATACGTCCACCGGAATTTCGGGATCATATACGCCTTTTAGCGCCATTACAACTTGTTCTTTCAGTTCAGCTTCATTCATTGTAGGAAGTCTTTAGGTTATGAATGACTTTTTTCGGTATAAATCCGGCCGTAGGCTTTCATGCGTTCAATCATCGACGCCAGACCGCCCGCCCGTAACGAGGTGATCAGGTTGCCCATGCCAACTCGTGGTATGAAATACAAATCAGCATTGGCAATATCCTCTGGTTTTTCGCCGGAAAGTACCCGAATCAGTAAGCTGATGAGGCCTTTGGATATCTGGGCAGTAGGTTCAGCATCACCGTAAAAATGCAGATTGTCGCCTTTGAGTTCGGCGTCTACCCAAACCTTCGACTGACAACCCATGATCCGGTTCTCGTCCGTCTTCGCTGACTCCGACATAGGCGGTAGCTTCTTGCCCAGATCAATAATGTATTGCGTCTTGTCGAGTTGATCCTCGAACAAGTCGAATTCTTCTATAATCTCGTCCTGTTTCTCGTTAATAGTCATGCCTAGAGTTTACCTAATTGGCTAGCTTGATGACGAACGGCCAGTATCTTCAATGTGTCTTCCTGAGTGCTGTAAACAATTCTGTACCGCCCTACAAATACTTCGCAGATAAACGAAATGTTGAAGTCCGGTACAATTCGACCCATCCCGGGGGAGCGTTCGATCAACTCTAATTTCTTTTCAAGTTCATTGAGCCATTCTTCCGCTAAAGCAACAGACTGGTCGAGTAAATACGTATAAATATCCCGGACTTCTTCTTTTGCGGATTCTTTCCAGGCAATCATTATCTACGCTGACGTTCAGCTATTTTCTGATCCTTTAGCTGACCAAGTTCCCGCATAACCTGCTCATGGGGCACTTCAGTTGATTCGCGTAATCGGCTTTCTATCAACTTGATGAACAGAATTCGCTCGATCAGGTCTTCCGAGGAAACTTTATCCGGTAATTCGCTTAAGCTGGCAATTACCTGATTTTTATCTAATAAAATCTCATCAGGAAACATGATGGTAAGGTTTAGCAATTACGACATCATTTTCTGCACTCGGCGCAGCCCTTGAACAAGCTTGTCGACCTCGTCTCTGGTGTTATAAACGGCAAACGACGCCCGGGTAGTTCCGGCAATGCCAAAGCGATGCATCAGTGGCTGGGTGCAATGGTGACCCGTGCGTACGGCAATGCCCTGCTGGTCGAGAATCACGCCGATGTCCTGGTGGTGGATACCGTCCATAACCCACGAAATCACGCCAATCTTGTTTTTCGCCTGACCAATAATGCGCAGACCGTCCAGCTCGCTGAGCTGTTCGGTCGCATACTGAAGCAAATCATGCTCATGGGCAGCAATGTTCTCTTTGCCCAGATTTGCCATATACTCTAACGCTGTTTTCACCGCTACTACGTCGGCGATGTTGGGCGTACCAGCTTCAAATTTATACGGAATGTCGTTATACGTCGTTTTCTCGAACGTAACTTCTTTGATCATTTCGCCCCCGCCCCGGTAAGGTGGCATCGCGTCCAGAATCGCTTTCTTGCCATACAAAACGCCCATACCCGTCGGACCGTAGAGCTTATGCGCAGAGAAGACGTAAAAATCGGTGTCAAGCGCCTGTACGTCGAGATCAAGGTGTGAGCTGGCCTGTGCCCCGTCAATCAGCACGACTGCGCCTACGGCATGTGCTTTGTCGATAATGGTTTTAACCGGATTAATCGTGCCCAGCGAGTTCGATACGTGAACGACCGAAACGAACTTAGTACGTTCGGAAAGCAGCTTTTCGTATTCTTCCAGGATAAGCTCACCCTGATCGTCAACCGGAATCACACGTAGTACACAGCCCCGCTCTTCGCACAGCATCTGCCAGGGAACAATGTTCGAATGGTGTTCCATACCGGAAATGATGATCTCATCGCCTTCGCCCAGGAACCGGCGACCGTAGGTCTGAGCGACCAGATTGATGCCATCCGTCGTACCGTACGTAAAGATGATTTCTTCCCAGTGCTTGGCGTTAAGGAACTGTTGGATGGCCCGGCGCGACGCTTCAAAGGCAGCAGTTGCCTGCTCCGCGAGGTGGTGAATGCCCCGGTGAATATTTGCGTTATACCCCTCGTAATAGCGGGTCAACGCATTAATGACTGGTATAGGCTTCTGATTGGTGGCTGCGTTGTCAAAATAGACCAGCGGCCGACCGTTAACCTCCTGGTCGAGGACTGGAAAATCACGGCGGATTTGCTGAATATCTAACGTACTATCTATTGCCGATTGCATACGAAGTCGTGAAGGTTGTACTATATAGACAACAAATCAGGTGGGGGAAAGGTGCGTTGTGGGCAACAATGAGTAATGGCCAATCAAGAATGTAATCGCCTAGCCTGGTTTACATTCTTAATTGACCATCTGTATTGAACCACTATTTCGTCAGTTTCTGCGTAACCACCCGTTCCAGGTATTCGCGGATCGACTGAATCTTGATCTGACTTAAAACGTCCTGCGAGAACGCGTAGAGCAGAAGCGTCTGCGCATCGGCTTTGGGAATCCCCCGCGACCGCATGTAGAACAAAGCCTCGTCGTTGAGCTGACCCGTGGTGGTGCCATGTGAGCACTTTACATCGTCAGCGAAGATTTCCAGCTGAGGCTTGGTATTCATCGACGCGCCCGGCGACAGTACTACGTTTTTACACGACTGATAGGCATTGGTTTTCTGCGCGTCAGGACGAACGTAGATTTTACCGTTGAAAACGCCTGTGCTGTTATCGTCCAGTATGCCTTTGTATAGCTCGTTGCTGTAGGAGTTAGGCATCGCGTGATCGACAAGTGTATGGTTATCGACGTGCTGACGGCCATTCGGCATGTATAACCCGTACATGAAAGCCTCGGCGTATTGACCGCCAAGCACAATGTTCAGGTTGTTGCGGACGAAGTTTCCGTTGAGCGTTACCGTTGCCGAATAGAAATGGCTGTTTTCGGTTTGGCTGACCTGCGTTGTCCCGATATGATACGCTTTTTCCGTCTCATCCTGAACTTTGTAGTACTGCATTCGGGCGTCGCGGTCGAGTACGATTTCGGTAACGACGTTGACAAAACTTGACCGTTGACCCAGCGTGCGGTAGGATTCAGCCACCATGACCTCCGCGTTCTTACCAACAATAACCAGGTTGCGGGGTTGAGACGCTACGTTGGCTTCGCGGGCATCGGTAATAAAGCGCAAAATGATCGGCTGCTCAACGGTGGCGTTCGCCGGTACCCGAATAACAACTCCGTCGCTGGCCAGCGCGGTGTTTAGGGCCGTGAAGGCATTATCCTGGTAGTCGGCGTAACGCGCAAAGTGCGATCCGATGAAATCAGGTTCTGTTTTCAGGGCTTCGGCCAGATTTGTTATCTGAACCTGTTCCGCCGGGCTGATAATTTTAGACAGCTCGGGTTTGTAAACGCCGTTGACAAAATACAGTACGTTGCCATCAAGGTTAGGAATTTCCAGCAGCGCAAGGTCTGAGGCCGAAAACGTCGATTGGCTGTCGAGCTCAAAAGCCTCTTTCAACAGACTGCTGACGTTCGAGTATTTCCATTCTTCGTGACGGATCGTCGGAAAGCCCAGCAGCTCAAACTGCTTCAGAGCTGCCCGACGAACCTGATGAAGCGGAGTTTTGCTTTCTCCGTTCATGCGTTCTTCGTTGGTTCGGAAGGCCGCCAGTAACTGGTCTTTAAACTCGTTATAAGAGGAGTAAGAAGGAGTCATAGTTGGTTGTCATTAAGTGGTCATTCAAAGGTCGTCAGCTAGTCATTTCTTGTTCGTGTACCTAAAATGACTACGTAATGACGATACATGACAGCAAATGACGATTAGATTTCAACTTCGGCTTTGATCCAGTCGTACCCTTTCTCTTCGAGTTCGAGGGCCAGTTCTTTCGGACCAGACTTTACAATGCGACCTTTGTACAGCACGTGTACGTAATCAGGCACGATGTAATCAAGTAAGCGCTGATAGTGCGTTACCACGATCGTTGCCCGTTCGGGGGAACGTAGTTTGTTTACACCATCGGCGACAATCCGCAGGGCGTCGATGTCGAGGCCGGAGTCAGTTTCATCCAAGATCGCCAGTTTCGGTTCGAGCATGGCCATCTGAAAAATCTCGTTCCGTTTCTTCTCGCCACCCGAAAATCCTTCATTCAGCGAACGGCTCAACAGCGACTGGTCGATGTTCACCAACTTCATTTTTTCTTTCATCAGTTTCAGAAACTGCACCGCATCGAGGGGCTCCTGCCCATGATACTTGCGAATTTCGTTCATGGCTGTTTTCAGAAAGTTGGTTGTGCTAACCCCCGGAATTTCAATCGGGTACTGAAAGGCGAGGAAAATTCCTTCGGCGGCCCGTTCTTCGGGCGACATATCGAGTAAGTCTTTCCCTTCGAACAAGACGCTGCCGCCCGTTACGTCATAATCTTCACGACCTGCCAACACGGAGGCTAACGTACTCTTACCGGCCCCATTAGGACCCATAATAGCGTGAACCTCACCGGCATTGACCTCCAGGTTGAGACCGTTAAGTATTTGTTTGTCCCCAATAGAGGCTTGTAAATTGCTGATGGATAACATAATAGGTTGTATCGTGACGGCACAAATAAAGCCGCAAAGTTAACAGAGGAAATGGTATCTGTCCTGATACGTTAACAAAATCAGGAAGTTAAAAGTTGACTCGGCTAAGCTTATTCTTGAAAAGCCGATTGGCCTTGTCCGTTCAGCACAGAAAATCCACCATAGGCCTATGGTGGATTTTCTGTGCTGATAATGCCTGTATTGCCTAACGGCCTCCTACTCCAATAACGCCGGGTGATGGGGTTGCTGGCTCATTTCTGTGCAGCCCACGCTTTACCTGTTTCACTACGTATGGAATGCAGACTGTGGTTGGGCAACCGCATACGGTTGGCGTTAGCCGGACTGTTACGTCTGTAAAGCAGGTTGCTGTGCTGTATACGCGCACCGTGTACTGTTTTGGTGAAGCGGGGTTTGCCAGGTTGCTGGCAATGACGCCATTGACCGGGATCACCGTGGCGGCTCCTGATAGCGATGCATCAGGATTAAAGACCGCTCCTTCTGAATACTGATAGGTATAAGCAGGGTTGAAGTCAGCCAGAATAATTAGCGCATTAGCCTGGGGAGCGTTATTGAGACAACCCGCCTGTACGGTCCTGGCCGTGAAAATGGGCTGAATGCAGGGGGCTATGTCAGCAGCTGGAGCAACATAGGTAGTACTCGCTGGACCGTACGCTCCGCCAGTGGCAGTAATGGTCCGATTTCCAGTTCCTTTGATGAGTCCCGTCAAGCTGAAGCTAGCACTGGTTTGCCCATCTGTTACGACAACGGTGGTTGAAAGTTGACCGTCGGTAACGACTAGTACGCCTGCTTTGGCATTAGTCAGCGCCATTGTTCCGGAGAGCGTACACTCGTTGGTAACCGTCGAGCACTCAACCTGGGTAACGGCAATAGTCATTGTCGGCGCAACTGAGCAGGAAGCGGGTGCAGTGTAAGTAAGGCTGGTAGGGCTGAAGCCTTGCCCACTGACAGAGAGGGTATGCGAACCTGTGCCCGAGCTAAGTCCCGTTACGCTAAAGATCACACTGCTCTGACCTGCACTGATCGAGATCACTTTACTGACACTTTCATCCGAGATCGTGAGTGAGCTAGCCACGGCGTTATCCATCGAGAGCGTACCATTGACGCTGTACTGGTTGGTGGCTGAGAAGCACTCGGTAGGAGTGATGGCTAAGGCTAATACGGGGGCCGGGGCGACCGAGCAGGAAGCCGGAGCCGTATACGTCAGACTCGTTGGGCTGTAGCCTTGCCCACTAACGGTGACCGTGTGAGTAGCTACGCCTGAAACCAGGCCCGGTAGGCTGAAGCTGACGCTACTTTGGCCCGTACTTATCGATAGAGTCGTGCTCACACTTCCATCCCTAATAGTGAGCGTGCTGGCTGTAGCATTGGTTAAGGACACTGTACCGCTGACACTGTACTGGTTAGTGGCGGATAAGCATTCGGTGGGAGTGATGCTCAAGGCCAGTGCAGGGATTGCTGGAGTAATCGAGCAGGAGGCCGGTGCGGTATAGGAAAGACTGGCTAGAGCATACCCCTCTCCATTCACAGTTACCGTGTGAGTAGCTACTCCCGAGGTGAGTCCGGTCAGACTGAAAGCTGCACTAATCTGACCAGCAACTACTGACAGGGTCGTGTTCACGCTGCCATCCGAGATGGTGAGTGTGCTGGCTACTGCGTTGGTTAGGGAGATTGTCCCGCTCACGCTGTACTGGTTAGTCGCAGATAAGCATTCAGTGGGAGTGATGCTCAAGGCCAGCACTGGTGCAGGTGCGACTGAACAGGAAGCGGGTGCGGTGTAGGTGAGACTGGTAGGAGCATAACCTTGTCCATTTACAGTGACCGTATGTGTAGCCACGCCCGAAGTCAAGCCCGTTACGCTAAAGATCACACTGCTTTGGCTAGCACTCACCGAGACCACCTGGCTCACACTGCCATCCGAGATCGTGAGTGAGCTAGCTACGGCGTTGGTCAACGAGAGCGTGCCATTAACGCTGTACTGGTTAGTAGCGGATAAGCACTCGGTGGGGGTGATAGCCAAGGCTAAAGCTGGAACTGCGGGAGTAACTGAACAGGAAGCTGGCGCGGTGTAAGTCAGACTGGCCGTTACGTACCCCTGCCCACTGACACTGATCGTATGTGAGCCGGTACCCGTGGTGAGTCCGCTCAGACTGAAGCTAGCACTGCTTTGCCCTGCACTCACCGAGACGACTGCACTCACATTCCCGTCCGATATAGTGAGCGTACTAGCTACGGCGTTGGTCAACGAGAGCGTACCATTGACGCTGTACTGGTTAGTAGCGGATAAGCACTCGGTGGGCGTAATGGCTAAGGCAAGTGCTGGAGCAACTGAGCAAGAGACCGGTGCGGTATAAGTCAAACTGGCTGTTACGTACCCCTGCCCACTGACCGAGACGGTATGGATAGCCACTCCCGAAACTAAACCGGTTAAGCTAAAGACCGCACTAGTTTGCCCCGCTGTGATTGAGACGGTGGTGCTCACACTTCCATCCGTAATGGTGAGCGTGCTGGCTGTAGCATTGGTTAAGGACACTGTACCGCTGACACTGTACTGGTTGGTGGCGGATAAGCACTCGGTAGGAGTGATGCTCAGGGTTAGCACTGGTGCAGGTGCTACTAAGCAGGAGGCCGGTGCGGTGTAGGTGAGACTGACTGGCGTATAGCCTTCACCACTGACCGAGAGGGTATGCGAACCTGTGCCCGAGCTAAGTCCCGTTACGCTAAAGATCACACTGCTTTGGCCAGCACTTACCGAGACCACCTGGCTCACACTACCATCCGAGATCGTGAGTGAGCTAGCCACGGCGTTATCCATCGAGAGCGTCCCACTCACGCTGTACTGGTTGGTGGTGGATAAGCACTCGGTGGGGGTGATAGCCAAGGCTAAAGCTGGAACCGCTGGCGTGACTGAGCAGGAAGCCGGAGCCGTATACGTCAGACTCGTTGGGCTGTAGCCTTGCCCGCTAACGGTGACTGTATGAATAGCTACGCCTGAAACCAGGCCCGGTAGGCTGAAGCTGGCGCTACTTTGGCCCGTACTTATCGATAGAGTCGTGCTCACACTTCCATCCCTAATAGTGAGCGTGCTGGCTGTAGCATTGGTTAAGGACACTGTACCGCTGACACTGTACTGGTTGGTGGCGGATAAGCACTCGGTAGGAGTGATGCTCAGGGTTAGCACTGGTGCAGGTGCTACTAAGCAGGAGGCCGGTGCGGTGTAGGTGAGACTGACTGGCGTATAGCCTTCACCACTGACCGAGAGGGTATGCGAACCTGTGCCCGAGCTAAGTCCCGTTAAGCTAAAAATCACACTAGTCTGACCTGCACTGATCGAGATCACTTTACTGACACTTCCATCCGAGACGGTGAGTGAGCTAGCCACGGCGTTATCCATCGAGAGCGTTCCATTGACGCTGTACTGGTTGGTGGCTGAGAAGCACTCGGTGGGCGTAATGGCTAAGGCAAGTGCTGGAGCAACTGAGCAAGAGACCGGTGCGGTATAAGTCAAACTGGCTGTTACGTACCCCTGCCCACTAACGGTGACCGTATGTGAACCCGTGCCGGAGCTGAATCCAGTCAGACTAAAAGCTGCACTGGTTTGGCCCGCACTGACCGATAGACTTGTACTTATGCTGCCATCGGTGATGGTGAGTGTGCTGGCTACAGCGTTAGTCAGGGAAAGGCTACCGCTTACGCTGTACTGGTTAGTTGTCGACAAGCACTCGGCAGGGGTGATAGCCAAGGCTAAAGCTGGAACTGCGGGAGCGACTGTGCAGGAGGCCGGAGCAGTGTAGGAGAGACTGGCTGGTGAGTAGCCTTGCCCACTAATATTGACCGTGTGAGTGGCTACTCCGGAAGTCAAGCCTGTTAAGCTGAACACTACACTACTCTGCCCTACGTTGACAGAGATTACTTGGTTTACACTGCCGTCTGAGATGGTGAGTGAGCTGGCTATAGCATTAGTTAAGGACACTGTGCCACTTACACTGTATTGATTGGTGGCGGATAAGCACTCGGTGGGTGTAATAGCTAGGACCAAAGCAGGAGCTGCGGGCGTGACCGAGCAGGAAGCCGGAGCCGTATACGTCAGACTCGTTGGGCTGTAGCCTTGCCCACTAACGGTGACCGTGTGAGTAGCTATGCCTGAAACCAGGCCCGGTAGGCTGAAGCTGGCGCTACTTTGGCCCGCACTTATCGATAGAGTCGTGCTTACGCTGCCGTCACTGATAGTAAGAGAACTCGCTACGGCGTTGCTCATTGAAAGCGTCCCACTCACACTGTACTGATTGGTGGCTGACAGGCATTCGGTGGGTGTAGCGGCCAGCGCTAGCGTTGGAGCAGGTGCGACTGAGCAAGAGGCTGGTGCGGTATAGGTGAGACTGGTAGGAGCATAACCTTGTCCATTTACAGTGACCGTATGTGTAGCCACGCCCGAAGTCAAGCCCGTTAAGCTAAAGACGGCACTGATTTGCCCCGCACTCACCGACAGAATCGTACTTGTATTACCATCCGTAATGGTGAGCGTGCTCGCCAAAGCATCAGTTAACGAGATCGTCCCGCTCACGCTGTACTGGTTGGTGGTGGACAAGCACTCGGTGGGGGTGATAGCCAAGGCTAAAGCTGGAACTGCGGGAGTAACTGAACAGGAAGCTGGCGCGGAGTAAGTCACACTAGTTGTTACGTACCCCTGCCCACTGACACTGATCGTATGTGAGCCGGTACCCGCGGTGAGTCCGCTCAGACTGAAGCTAGCACTGCTTTGCCCTGCACTCACCGAGACCACCTGGCTCACACTGCCGTCTGAGATGGTGAGTGAGCTGGCTATAGCATTAGTTAAGGACATTATACCGCTCACGCTATACTGGTTAGTGGTGGATAGACACTCCGAAGGTGAGATAGCCAGGGTCAGCACAGGTGCAGGTGCTACTGAGCAGGAGACCGGTGCGGTATAAGTAAGGTTGATAGAGCTGTAGCCTTCACCACTCGCCGAGAGGGTATGAGAACCCGTGCCCGAGGTGAGGCCCGTTAGACTGAAAACAGCACTGGTTTGACCAGCTGCAACTGAAACCGTGGTGCCCACGCCCCCGTCCGTGATGGTGAGTGTGCTGGCTACTGCGTTAGTTAGGGAGATCGTCCCGCTTACGCTGTACTGGTTAGTAGCGGATAGACACTCCAAAGGCGTAATGGCCAGGGCTAAAGCTGGAACTGCGGGCGTGACTGAGCAGGAAGCCGGAGCCGTATACGTCAGACTCGTTGGGCTGTAGCCTTGCCCACTAACGGTGACCGTGTGAGTAGCTACGCCTGAAACCAGGCCCGGTAGGCTGAAGCTGACGCTACTTTGGCCCGTACTTATCGATAGAGTCGTGCTCACACTTCCATCCCTAATAGTGAGCGTGCTGGCTGTAGCATTGGTTAAGGACACTGTACCGCTGACACTGTACTGGTTAGTGGCGGATAAGCATTCGGTGGGAGTGATGCTCAAGGCCAGTGCAGGGATTGCTGGAGTAATCGAGCAGGAGGCCGGTGCGGTATAGGAAAGACTGGCTAGAGCATACCCCTCTCCATTCACAGTTACCGTGTGAGTAGCTACTCCCGAGGTGAGTCCGGTCAGACTGAAAGCTGCACTAGTCTGACCAGCAACTACTGACAGGGTCGTGCTCACACCCCCGTCCGTGATGGTTAAGGAGCTAGCTACGGCATTGGTCAACGAAAGGTTACCGCTCACGCTGTACTGGTTAGTCGCAGATAAACACTCCGAAGGCGTAATCGCCAGGGCCAGCACTGGTGCAGGTGCGACTGAACAGGAAGCGGGTGCGCTGTAGGTGAGACTGACAGGAGTATAACCCGCACCCCCAACGGAGATCGTATGTAGGCCCGTGCCCGAGGTGAGCCCGGTTAAACTAAAGACTGCATTGCTTTGTCCCGTACTGACCGAGACGACTGCACTCACATTGCCATCCGAGATAGTGAGCGTACTAGCGACGGCGTTGGTCAACGAGAGCGTGCCACTCACACTATATTGGTTGGTGGTGGATAAGCACTCGGTGGGCGTAACGGCTAAGGCAAGTGCTGGAACTGCGGGAGCGACTATGCAGGAGGCCGGAGCGGTGTAGGTCACACTAGCGGGGCTGTAGCCTTCACCACTCGCTGAGAGGGTATGCGAACCTGTACCTGAGGTCAGGCCCGTCAGACTGAAGACGGCACTGGTTTGGCCGGCCGTAATGGAGAGACTGGTGCTCACACTCCCATCCGAGATGATCAGCGTACCACTTGTGGCATTAGTCAAGGCCAGGCTCCCGCTGAGATTGTACAGGTTGGTTGTCGAGAAGCAGTCTCCTCTGGCGAGGTCCAGGGTAAGGGTGGAGACGGGGGCTGCTGAGCAGGAAGCCGGAGCGGTATAGGTCAGACTGGCTGAGGTGTAGCCCTGCCCATTAACAGTTACCGTGTGAGTAGCTACCCCGGCTGCCAAACCCGTCAGGCTGAAAGTTGCACTGGTTTGGCCCGCACTCACCGAGACTACCGTACTGACGCTGCCGTCCGTGATGGTTAAAGAACTGGCTAGGGCGTTGCTGATCGAAAGCGTACCGCTGACCGTGTACTGGTTGGTGGCTGACAGGCATTCGGTGGGCGTAACGGCCAGCGCTAGCGTCGGAGCAGGTGCGACTGAGCAAGAGGCTGGTGCGGTGTAGGTCAGGCTAGTTGGTGTATAGACCTGCCCGCTAACGGTGACTGTATGGGTAGATATGCCTGAAATGAGCCCGGCTAAGCTGAAGCTGGCATTGCTTTGCCCTGCACTGACCGAGACGACTGCACTCACATTGCCATCCGAGATAGTGAGCGTACTAGCGACGGCGTTGGTCATCGAGAGTGTACCGCTGACCGTGTACTGATTGGTGGCGGATAAGCACTCGGTAGGGGTGATAGCTAACGCTACAGCAGGTGCTTGTTGGCATTCCGTTGGGCTTAACGTAACGGTTTTATCTAGGTAGCACCCTGATGGATTGTAAACCCGCACCGTATACTGTTTGGCCGTAGTTGGGTTTGGTAAGTTGCTGGCGATAATCCCAGTAGCCGGAACTGGCTTAGGCGCACCCGATAACGAAGCACTGGCATTAAAATCATTGCCTTCCGAATATTGATACGTAGACGAACCCGCGAAATTAGTTAGTACAATCTGACCACCAATCGGAGAGCTGCCGCTTACGCAACTGGTCGAGACGGTTGTGGCCGTGAAGCTAGGCAGAGAACTCTCCTCTACAATGAAAGGACAGCAGCTGAAGTCTGGACATTTTCCGGCTTCGTTATCGATCGAAAGCTTGTATTCGCCGGGCTGCGTGATGTCTAAGATATTGGTTGTGGCGGTAGTAATCTCAGTGGTAACCCCATTCACTGTGCGGAACCACTGATATTTACTGCGACCAGCCGGAGCGGTTAAACGAAACGTATACTGATCGCCTGTGCAAACCGTAACCGGAACGCTGGTGCAGGCTACTGCTACGTCGCCAGGTATCGTGGCTTTATTATAGAGAACCCCAACACTGTCTATTCTAACTTGATAAGTTAAAGACAGGCTCTGCCCTCCGCTTATTGACGTTACGTTCCAAAGATTGATCGGCGAGCCAACAATAAAGTTCGTGTTTTGGGGAGATACTGCCGATCCGGGGATGTACGAAACCCCCTGACCAAGTGAGTCACGAACCGTAGTTGCTGCCGAAGTACTTCCGTTATTTGTTAACACTACGGTGTACGTCAACACACCGCCTACGCTAGCCTTCGACTTATCAACCAGTTTGTTGAGCGTAAGGCCCGGATTCGAAACGACAGGCTGCGCCAAGCTCACTAACGAACTAAGTAGCAAGGCAACTGTAAGCCACTGAAATTTAATGAGCCTGTTTGTAGTAAATCTTAGCATAATCCGTCTGGTTGCATAGTTGAGCAGTCAGCATCCTTGGTGAAAATGACCTATCACTTGTCATTTTTCACTGTAGTGTATTAGCTGAAGTAGTCGCCACTACATCAAAAAATAAGGCACTAGTTAGTTGGCCCATTGCCTCGGCGTTACCGACAGCACTTGTCAAAATGTATGCCAACCGCACTTATTACGCAGATCGGTTATTATATTTTTACGAATTGATATTTTGTTAAACAAATAGGTTACACATGTAGGTGATCCTATGCTGATAGGCACTTTATTCCTTTTCATGCTAAAGCCGTACCTTGCGAGCAGGAACCAAGGTCTATATGCTGACTGGTTCAATTGAAATGAAGATTGGAAAACACGCTCTGGAAACCGAAGATCTGGTGGCTGCCAACTCCCTCATCGACACCGCCGTTACGGGTGCATCGACGAGCGCCGATCCGGCTCTTACACCGGCGGCCCGTATAAACGTATCGTCAGAAATAGGTACCTTAAAACGATTGCTTATTCACAGCCCCGATCGGGGATTGGGGAAAGTGATCCCGTCAAAAGCGCAGGATTGGCTGTTTGAGGACATTGTTCACCTCGATATGATGCGCCGGGATGAATATGATTACTACGTTAAAATTCTCTTATACTTTCTTGACCCGGATAAAGTACGTGGTAAGATAAAAAATCTGGGTCCTGATTCCAGTCGTTCGTTCTTTAAGCCCGATGATGACGATTACTTCCGGTCCGATAAGGTAGTTGATATTCAATGTCTGTTATCCGATATCCTCGCCGACCAGGCTGTCCGTACACGTATGGTCGCGGCTATCTGCGGCATTGAGCGCACCTCGTTCCGCACGCAACAGCTTCTCAATGAATATGACCCTGTGGAGTTGGCCAAAATCATGATATCGGGTTCGCTGCCCGACCGAACCATGCTGTTTGCGCCCCTGCCGAATTTTATTTTTACGCGCGACATCGGTATTGTCATCAACGATCATATCCTGCTCAATAAACCGGCTAAACTAGCCCGTACGCGCGAAGCCCTGTTAGCTCAATACATTTTCTTCCACCATCCGCTCTTCGCCGATTATCGGGAGAAAATCATTGAGATACCCGACAACGAGCATGCGTTTCTGCTGCCCGATGCCGATGTCGACCGCGATGTTACCCGTTCGACCCTGGAGGGCGGAGATGTGATGATGATTGCCCGGCGGCACCTGATTGTCGGCGTTAGCGAACGAACTACCTTGTACGCAGCCCAGCAGGTAATGCGTCTGGTATTTACTAAGGATCTGGTCGACAGAGTTACAATCGTTAAGATTCCCAAAAAACGCGATTATATGCACATCGACACCATTTTTACGCAGGTCAGGCGTAACGTGTGGGTGTTGCTGGGATCATTGGCACGTACCGGCGACGAAGCCAAGAAAAGCGATGTCATTCATTTTTTTGCGCCGAAAGACGTCTCCGAAGAGCTGAAAATTTTACAGTTCTCGAAAGGACAAGAACACAAACCCGTTGAGTTGGAGAACCTCGAAGATCTGCTGACTTCGATCAGTGTAAACGACCTGGGGGCTACGGAGCCGATGCGATTTATTTATTCAGGTAATAACGAGTTCCCGTTTGGAGCCCGCGAACAATGGACTGATTCCTGCAATCTGCTGGCCCTGAAAGATGGGGTTGTGGTTGGCTACGACCGCAACCAGAAAACCGCCGAAGCCTTTCGCAAAGCCGGGTTTGATGTAGTGGAAGCCGCTACGTTGCTCGACCGCTTCGAACGGGGCGACGCATCACCCGATACCATCGAGAACACCTTTATCATGTTGCCATCGGCTGAGTTGAGCCGGGCTCGCGGAGGGTCACATTGCATGAGCTTACCCTTGTTGCGGGAGGAGGTTTAAAGGCATCCTTTAGAGGGTCAGGTATGCAGAAAGGCCCACCAGGTTGAACTGGCGGGCCTTTCTGCGAGACGGCTAATTTAAATAAAGTTTGAACTTAAGCCGGTTGCGCTTCAACTGAAGCCGGATAGCCTCTCGTGGCCAGGGATTCTGCCATGTCCAGATAAGCCGCCGGGTCGGCCGGAGCCCAGGTTGCCAGGCCATCCACGTACCGATTAAACATGCAGAAAGCGGCCGCGATCAATACGGTATCGTGGATATCCCGGTCGGTGGCTCCCTGTGCGCGGGCGTCGGCAATTTGTTCGGGCGTAACGTGTTTACCGCCTTGCCGCACACTGTCCGCAATAACGAGTAAGGTTTTTAGTTTCTCGGATATTGGTGCTGTGGTCGGATCGGCCCAAACCTGAGCTACGGTCTGATTTTCTCGCCCGAGTACGTAGTCAGCAACCGCTCCGTGACAAGTTGAGCAGAAGAAGCAGTCGTTCTGTCGGGACGTATACGAGGCTATCAACTCGCGTTCGCCCTGCGTCAATGAGTCACTGGCATTGGTACGTAACAATACTTCGGCTAAGGCGTTCAGGGGTTTGGTCGTTTCGGGGCTAAAAGCCATAGGCCCTACAATACCGGGTAAGCCCTCGGGTAATGCAATGTGTGGCATTCGTGTAAAGAGTTAAGTAAGAAATAGGTTTATGAATCGGGCAGGCGGAGTAGAATCGCCGGAAGATGACAACGCCAAGTTAACGATCGTTTTCAGGATTGCCAAGTGTAAGGGTACTGTATGTCAGCTAGTTTATAGGTTAATTGGTTAATAATTGCCTGTATATTTGGAAAAACTTACGGCTTGCCGATGATGAGCCAGGTAGTCACTGGAGGTCGCAGAAGATCTCCACCCGCTGAACCCGGAGATAAACATGTAACCGATTGAGGGCAATGCCGCTGACTGGCTAACGTAGCCGGTTCAGGTGCCCGAAAAAATAGGTTGTAGCGCCAAAAGTTTTGCCGACTTGCTAATCAATTGCGCTATCAATACTAATTTGCTCACTCTTTCGGCAATACTGACTGATCAACTGGTTAACTTCTTATGCAATCGCAAGCTACTTCCCGTATACTCATGATTCGTCCTGTTCGCTTCGGTTTCAACGAGCAAACCGCCGAATCGAACGCGTTTCAGGACATAAAGATGGCCGCGCAAACGAAGGACGTAGCCCAGGAAGACGCCCAGCGCGAATTTGACGAGATGGTACGTCAGCTCCGGGCTGTCGGCGTAGACGTTGTGGTCTATGACGACACGGTAGAGCCGTACACGCCGGATTCCATTTTTCCGAACAACTGGGTATCGTTTCACGCCAGCGGTACGGTTGTGCTGTATCCAATGCAGGCCGAAAATCGTCGGTTGGAACGGAGAGCTGACATTATTGATGATCTGGCCAAACGTTACCACGTAGCGAGAGTTGTTGACCTGACCCATTTCGAACAGGAAGGCAAGTTTCTGGAAGGTACCGGCAGTATGGTCCTCGACCGGATGCACCGCGTCGCCTTTGCCAGCCTGTCGCCCCGAACGCATCCCGACGTGCTGGCGGAGTTCAGCCGTCAGACCGGCTATCGGACTTTATCGTTTCATGCCGCCGACCAAACCGGTAAGCCCATCTACCACACCAACGTACTGATGTGCATTGCCGATACGTTTGCGGTGGTGTGCCTGGCCGCGATCAGCAATCCCGATGAACGGCTCATGGTCCGGCAGGAACTGGAGCGACTCAACAAACGGATCATCGACATTTCGCTGGAGCAGATGGCCAATTTTGCGGGCAATATGCTCATGGTCACAACCCAGAAAGGTCAGAAACTGCTGGTTATGTCAACACGAGCGTTTGAGTCATTGACCGCCAAACAGATCGATTTACTGGACGATTACGCTACGTTGTTGCATTTTGATTTATCGATGATTGAAGGCAACGGCGGAGGGTCGGCACGCTGTATGATGACCGAAGTACATTTACCCCTGAAATAGAGAAAAAAGAGTTGATTAGGCGACTCTTCAGCCTCAATCAACTCTTTTTTTGTCTTGTTGCTTGCACATACAAATATTATCCGTTACTTTTGTCTCTCAATAGACAGAAGATATATGAACCGAGACGCTAACATAGCTACGGATCAGGAGCCGAAAACGGAAACGCGCTACAGTGCCTGTTTGCTGTTTTCCGCGAATGCCTTAGCAAGAGCCATTACGGCGATTGGCGACGAGGAGTTCGGACGCTTTGGTCTTTCGTACTCCCACGCGTATCTGCTGTGCGAAGTGGTCGATCAACCCGGTATAACCCCATCCGAGCTAAGCGAAACGCTATGCCTGACTCCATCGACTATCACCCGGTTAGTGGAGAAGCTGGAACAGAAACAACTGGTTCGGCGGGAATCGGAGGGGAAAAAGACCCTGATCTATTCCACCCCCGCTGGCGAAGAAATAAAACCAGCGGTCTCCGAAGCCTGGAATCGGGTAGGGGCCCGGTATTCACAGTTGATTGGTGAGCAGAACGTTTGTCAGTTAACCCAGCAGGTATTCAAAGCGGCCAAGGCGCTCGATGAGTCCTAACCGTTTTTTTAGTGAAAGTTATTGTATGTGCAAGCAAACTAAACAGCCAGATCATTATGAAAACTAACGACGAAACGGTATGCCTCGTGTCGGGCAAGGCAAAGGCTACCACCAAAGATGTGTGCCGACTACTGGCAAAAGAAGGGATTTCGGCCATTGTGGTCGAGAAAGACAAACATGAAATAAACGAACCTGAGGCCGAAACAACCGCACAGCACTGGTCTGGTCAGCCGGGTAAAGACCTGTTCTTCAATGGCTGGAAACTTTTATTCTAACTAATAAGTAATCAGGTATGCAGTACGTTATCACGGGTTCGATTGGCCATACCGGCAAGCCGATTACCGAGGGGTTGGTCAAGGCAGGCCATACCGTAACCGTTGTTACCAGTAAACAGGACAACGTTCCAGCCATTGAAGCGCTCGGTGCGAAAGCCGCTATAGGCAATATTGAAGACGTTACGTTTCTGACGCAAGCCTTTGCCGAAGCGGATGCGGTCTATCTGCTCATACCCGGAAAACGGAGCATCCCGGATTTGCGAACGTATCAGAACCAGGTTATCGACAATTACATTGCCGCCATTCGGGCGAACGACATTCGATTTGCGGTGCTGCTGAGCAGCGTTGGGGCCGACCTGGGCGAAGGCACCGGTCCCGTTGACGGATTGTATGATGCCGAGCAGAAACTGAAACAGGTTGCGGGGCTGAATGCGAAGCTGCTGCGTCCGTCTTATTTCATGTACAACTTGTTGGGCCTGATCGGCATGGTCAAGGCTATGGAGATGATAGGAAGTAACTTTGGTGATGAGCCCATTCTCCTAACCCATACTGATGATATTGCCGAAGTCGCGCTGCAAGAACTACTCAACCTTGATTTTACGGGCCAGCGGGTGCGCTACATTTCCAGCGACGAACGTACCGGTTCCGAGATTGCCAACGTACTGGGCAAAGCCATCGGCAAGCCCGATCTGCGCTGGGTTGTATTCTCGGATGAACAAAGTACACAGGGGTTCCTACAGGCGGGATTCAGCCCGGAAATGGCTCAGAATTACACCCGGCTTGGGCAGGCCATGCGGGATGGGACAATGCAGGCTGATTTCTTCAGGAACAAACCCGTTTATGGGAAAATAAAGCTTGACGAGTTTGCTACAAACGAATTTGCGCCAGCGTATAAAGCGTAACGCCCTCATCTACTACACCTACCAGAACCGGATGGCCGAACAGGTTATCCGGTTTTTTGTTGGCTGGCCGGTTCAGGTATGCCTCCTCACTGAATGTAAACCGGAACATAAATAGCCCCGAACGTATTGAGTCCGGTTGCTCTTTATTCCCCAGCGGATAAGCCGATAAAGGGAAAGTTCTAGTATCTTAGACTGATAGAGCAACGTTCTTGCTTTCAATCGCGTCATTCAACTAAACATAGAACTTTTCAGAACAGATGAAACTCATTAATACGGCTTTGGTTGTGGCGTTAACGGCCCTGGCGAGCCCCCTGGTGTACGGGCAGAATGCGAATGCCATCGTAGGTAATGGCGAGATCGTAAAGCAGCAGCGAACAGTCGGCAGCTTCGACAAACTAAATGTGCGGGTTGGCATGCGGGTACGTATCGCTACCGGCGACGCGGGTATGGCTGATCTGGAAGGAGAAAGCAATATTCTGGAGCATGTGGTAACCGAGGTTAAAAACGGCGAGCTGACCGTTATGCTGGCGCAGAATAAAAGCTACAACCAGACAAAAGGCGTTACGGTAACCATTCACGTACCGAAACTCGACCGTATTTTGGTAAGTACGGGCTGCACGGTTGAATCCGAACTGCCGATCAAGTCCAACAACCTGACCGCAACTGTAGAGACCGGCAGCCGATTAACCGCTCCCATTGCGGCAAAAACGCTGAAACTGGTGGTGAGAGATGGTTCCCGAGCCAGTCTCCAGGGGAAAACTACCGAAGCTGATATCCAAATGTCAGGTGCCGGAAATCTGGACGCTAGTAAGTTAACAGTAGCCCGCGCCGATATTCGACTCGACGGTGCCAGTCGCGCCGATATTCACGTAACGGAAACCTTAACGGCTGAGGCAGATGGCGTTAGCACGGTGAATTATACTGGTAACCCAACCGTGAAGTCGCAGATTGCCAACGGCCTGTCCAAGATTCGCAAGCAGGGATAAACCGATCGGTGATTTATGAGTTACGATTTATGAGCATCTGCTGGACCTTGGTTTTAAGGAAGCCGGAGGATGTTCATAAATCGTACTGCATAAATCGTTATGAAAACTGCTCTTATCACCGGTGCCAACTCTGGCATTGGTTTAGCCACGGCCAGGGCGCTCGCCCAACGGTCGTTCAATCTAATTTTACTCTGTCGGAACCGACAAAAAGGGCTTGCGGCCCAGGCCGACGTACAACGGGCTAATCCGGCTGTGAAGGTCGACTTATTCACGGTCGATCTGGCCAATCTCGACTCCGTTCGTCAAGTGGCCCAGGAGGTAAAATCAGCTTACCCCAAAATCGACGTACTCATCAATAACGCAGGCTACACACCCGCCCGCCTGGAGTTCGTTGATGGCATCGAAAAATCGTTCTATGCCAGTCATATCGGCCATTTTGTGCTTACACATCACCTGCTCGATGTCTTAAAAGCGGCAAAGGCTACCGGCGAACCTGCCCGAATCATTACGCTCTCATCGGCGGCTTATCTAGGTGGCCGGACATCCCGCTTTTTCCGGAAGATCGACGATTTGTCTCCTACCTTCGCGTATTGTGACGATAAATTAGCTAACCTGCTGTTTGCCAAAGAACTCGCCCATCGCCTGGCTAGCGAAGGCATTGTATCCTATTCGGTGCATCCGGGAGCCGTTCGGACCAATTTTGGAGCCGACACGCCGGGTTTGCTGGGGAAAGTGTTCTCGCTGGCTGGCCCATTAATGCGGTCACCGGAGAAGGGAGCCGAAACCTCAATTTTTCTGGCATCCGCCCCGCTCAAACTGATTGGGGAACGTAACAACGGCGCGCTCTTCGCCGATAGCCGACCGAAAACCACCCATAATCGGGACATAACGGACGAGAAAGCCAAGTGGCTCTGGGAAAAAACGATGCCGTTTGTGTGAATACACCAAACCAACGTAACGTTCGGGCTAAAGGGGATAATTGAAGCAGGGAAAACAAAAATGGCAACGCCCAGGCGGCCGTTGCCATTCTATAACCCACTCTATGAGAAATTTAAAGGCTACCGTCCACCCAGGGGGAATACGTAGCCAACGGCTGCCTGACAGAAGATTATGTTCGCATCGGTGGCAAAGCCGTTGTCGATGTCGCCTAGTGGATAATGTCCACGAACTTCAACGGTAAAATGCCCAGGGCCCGCCAATATAGCTGCTCCTACACCAGCAGCCGCTCCAAAGCCAAATCGGCCTGATGTGCCTTCCAGCGATTCTTTCTGACCATCGGCACGTGCACTCGCCAAATAAGAGCCATACGGCCCTACATTCAGGAAGAAACGATTACCCTCATAGGTACCGGACGAAATCTTGAGGAATAAAGGCACTTCGATTTGATCAGCCGCAATAGTTGATGAAAAGCCCAGAACAGTGATTTTCGAGCTATACCGGGCGTAATTGATCTCGGGCTGAAACGAGAGAGCTCCTTTCCCAAAATTGAAGGTAACACCGCCCACAAACCCAACCGCTGGTTTAGCGAATGAATTCTCTTCGGTATAAGCCAGATACGTAACGCCACCCCGAATACCGATCCGAACGCCCGATGAACTGCCGTCATCCTTGGGCGAGGCCGCTGCTGACGACTGCGTTCGGTTGGACGTTTGGGCCATCACGGGCTTTGGAGTTTCAGTTTCAGCGGTTGGCTGACTGGCTGGCGCTGGCGACGAAGTTGGTGTCTGGGCGGCTGGTCTCTTAGTTTGGCTGTGATACTGATCGTAGAGTTCCTGCCTCCGATTTGAAGACGTCGACTGAGCAGATGAACCCGACTGATCAGCGGAGGAAGCATCCGTTGCTGCGGGTCGGGTGGCCGGTGGTTTAACCGCCGACCGACTTGAGGTGCCCGGCTTTGTTGTGGTGCTCTGAGCGACCGCTAAGCTGATGGGTAATAAACTAAGAATCAGAAATGAATAATAGCGCTTCATTGGATACGTAGTCAGATACTGGTTTGTAAGATTAGTCGCTAAAGTATCAAAATCCGTAACAGCACTGAGGAAACGGTCGGGCAGTTGAGCATACGGTTGTTTTCTGGTAAACAATTTAGGCCTCGCGGGAGTAAGATTGAGTACTATGAAAACTGAACATCAACGTACGGCGCTGATTACGGGCGCTAATAAAGGCATCGGCAAAGAGATTGCCCGGCAGCTGGCCCAGCAGGGGTTTGCTGTATTTATTGGTGCCCGCGATATGGCGAAAGGCCGGGAAACCGCCGAAGAATTATGCAGTGAGGGTTACGAAGCCACGTTTATACAGCTCGACGTAACGGATCCGGTTAGTATCAAAAATGCCTGTGGTACGTTTTCTCAAAAAGCGGACCATCTCGATGTGCTCGTCAACAACGCAGGCGTTCTGGAAGATCATGGCGAGGACATTCTGAAACTGAATGCCGAGATGCTGGAACGAACGTTCAAGGCCAATGTTACCGGCCCGATATTAGTCATTCAGGATTTTTTGCCGCAGCTGCAGCGAAGTAAGGCCGGGGGACGTATCATCAACGTATCGAGCGGAGCCGGGGCGCTGACGAGTATGCATACGTATGCACCTGCATACAGCATTTCTAAAACGGCGCTGAATGCGGTTACCAAGCAGTTTGCGGGGGCGCTGAAACAGCATAACATAGCCGTGAACTGCGTCGATCCGGGCTGGGTACGTACCGATATGGGCGGACCGAACGCGAGTCGTCCGGTTGAGAAAGGGGCTGAAACAATCGTTTGGCTGGCTACCGAAGCGGCTCAATCCGAAACCGGCAAGTTCTGGCACGACAAACAGGAAGTGGATTGGTAGCCGGTGGATAAACAGATTGGCGAATGGAATTTAATTCGCCAGGAACATACGGAGACTGATTTCGGTTAATTGTCCTGAACGGGCACTTATTGATGCGAACATCAGTTACGTCCGTATGTGTACATGACTCCGTAGCTCAGTTGGTAGAGCAATTGACTCTTAATCAATGGGTCGACAGTTCGAGCCTGTCCGGGGTCACTTGGTAATAAGCCACTTAACAGAACTGTTTGGTGGCTTTTTTATTTGGTCACACCACGCATTAGCCACTTCGCCTTCGTGCTCGGTTGAATAGCCAAGCTTTCAACTGACAAAGTCTGCTACTTGGGTATATCCGCGATGCGATTCTAATGGTGATAAACCGGATCAAGAACAGACTGCCGACCTGTAAATGGCTATATACACGCTGTATCTACTCAGCGGCAAAGTGTGAAGGTGATTAAGCCGTAGGGTACAAAATCAACTCTTAACCAGCCGGATATTCGATGCACCGGGCTGGTTTGTTAATAAACCCATCCCCTGAGCACTCTACAATTCCCTACATTTCGTATAAGATTATCTTAATAAGCCCTCTCCAGGCGCTATACCGAAAGCTGTATAAGTGAAAGCTCCCAGTACAAGACAAGTTGAGAAAAGCATTGCCAGATAACTTACCTAAAGCAGTTCCCAGAATTCAATTAACCGACTGATATCGAATAGACCATCCAAACGTTGCTTGCCATTTCTCGTTGGCCTATGCCCGCAGCACTATACTGCGGGCCCCGGTCCGGTTAACCTGCTGGTCTGTATGACTTAGCTATTCGTGTTGATCGCTTCGTATCGGGCGCGTACAAACATGAAGATACCGTAGCAAAACAAACCCAGCGCTACGGCACCCAGCAGAAACGAACCGTAACTGGCTTTCTCCAAAAAGGCAAACGCGCGGCTACTGCCTCCGGCTTCGCTGGCATTAGCCGCCAAGGCCGCTTTTATAAATAAGTACCCGATCAGCCCCCAGACAACTCCCCGCGCGGTATATCCAATCTTCCCCGATCGGATGATCATCTCCTTCAATTCCGCTTTAATGGAAGAGGTCTGAACATGTTTTAGGTATTTACCCGACAAGGCCCGGTAGATCTGGTACAACCCAAAGCCAATAATACATAGGCCAAGCAGGCCGACGAGCCACTGGCCAAACGGCTTCTGTAATAGTTCTCCGACCAGGGTCTGACGCGAACGATCCCCGCCCTGATTACCCTGGCGACCCAGTACCATCCGGAAAGAACCATAAGCCAGAGACCCATAAACCAACCCGCTGAAAGCATAGCCTATCCGACGGGCGATGCCTTTGGCATCGGTCCCTTTGTGCTCGGTATCGAGAAAAGCCTGCGTTAGCCGCCAGAGAGCGTAGCAGACCAGACCTGCGGCCACCAGGGCCAGCAAAATCTGGCCTAAGGGTTGATCCAGTATAAATCGAAAGACCCCCTGTTTGTTGAGAGTGCGTTCCGAACGGCCGCCGATTTCAAACGCAGCCATAAACGCTAGGATACCAACCAAACAGTAAACCACTCCTTTAGCCACCAGGCCAAGCCTGGCAAAATGCTTCACCCATTGCGGCTGAGTTGAGGGAATGTGAGAAGAGATGCTGGATAAGTCTATCATCTAAATCGTTTTCTATAGGTTGCTGTCGGCCTAATCGATCATCTGTAAATAACAGAAATGATTTAGGATAGTAAATGTTTTGTATTTCGCTGCCGAACAAGCCGGTGCCGGTGGAGGCAGGGTGAAAAACCCTGAACGAGCTGTTTAGTCAACAAGTGGACCGACACTTCTGATGCGGTGATATTGCTCTTGTGTCTACTGAGGTTGTAGCACAAGTTTGATCTTTGGGACAGCGAAGAAACGAAAACCATCGCCCACCGAGTAGTCGGACCAGTAGCCATCGACGGCCGACTCGACGAAATCGTAGGCTATTCACTGGAGTTGACAGAGATTATCTTAAAACGCTCCGTTTGTTAACACTTAACTCAATTCATATCCGCTACAGGCAAAGCCTACTGCTTAAAGGTGTTGGTCACTAATTCTGTATCCATGTACTCATGGATCGCCCGGAGTATACCGTTCTCTATACGGCATACCCAGCAGTAGTGATTATTATAAAGCTTGCCATCAGGCGTCCTGTTATCACCCCTTGCCTCAACTACCACATACTCGCCATCCGCCATGATTCGCGTAGCGGTTGCCTTGTAGGGAGGCAGTAGGGTCGTCTTTACCGCCCCCCACAAATCGTTAACTACCGACTGCTTTCCTTGAAAGGTTTTAGCCCATTGACCACTGCCCATCCATCTCCACTGCATATCGTCGGCCATCGCTTCCAGAAAAGGCTCATCATTGCCTTTTGCCAATTGGGCGAAAATAGTTTCCATCAGGTGTTTATTCTCCTTGACGCTCATTGATTAGTAAGGGATTGATTAGGGATAAACTGTTCGCTAAAGGCGAACACAACTAACTTTCTCAGTTTGATTGTCTAACGCATGAAAGTTAATACTGCTTAAAGAAAGAGAGACATACCGAATGCGACAAATTGAGGGAGTATTGCGACATCCTCCTGGCAAGGCGAGCCAAACGAAAGTCAGTCGTATGACTCGCCCCTTTCATGAGGCAAAGCAAGTAGAAAGGATCTTATCTCAACGGCTTTCTCAAATACGCTTATTTTCAAGAGATACCTTATTCCTCTACCAGGTTATTTCGTTACAAAGCCCACTGCTCCGATACCCAGCGATTCGGTTCAGTAATAGTCCGGATTTAACACCCGACCGCCGACCTGTAGCGCTAACGTAAGCCTACTTGTTGGCCCATTCCTGCACCGATAACACTCGCTTACTCACTCCATCCTGAATATCCTTTACGTACCCACACAGCAGTAACCAGGCTAGTTAGTACGCCAATAGGCGTCTTAATAGCTTATCACTAGTGAAAAACTGGTATCATAAACTCAGGTATACTCTTGAAAAAAGGCTTTGATTCGTAAAATGGCTCTAAGAGAACAGCTTAGCTGTGCTTGATACGAATGGCTAAAATTTGGTAGTCTACACTTATAAAGAGTGATTTAAGAGATTGTTATGATAAGCATATCCGTTTTCATTAGCCTGCTTGTCCGAAAAACTACATCAGGGTAGCTAGGCCTATTGTCAATAATGACCAACTGAGGATCGGACAAATAGGACTGGCTTATGGGTAGCCTCAACGCTGGCTATAGCTTAGCCCGTGGCCGAACTTGTACATAGCATACCCCTGGGGCTCCCCAGAGCCGGGCACATCCGACTTATTGTCAAGAACCACCTGTTCGGAAACCGGAATCGTGAACGGTAGCTTACCCGTCGGGTTAAATGCCCCCCTGACAACATCTAACAGCGCATCCGCCGTCGTTCCGAAGGTGGCTAAGACCGTTTGGACACCACCGCTGTTGATTTCGTTGATGATCCAGGGGCTCGAAAAGTTGATGGCGACAACCGTGGGTTTACTTTTTATAAGCTCATTGACGTGCTCCACATTGATCCGGTTTTTTGATAAGCTTAGCGCAATGGGCTTGTCGGCGGAAGCAAATAAGCCACCCGCGCTTGGCATGAGCCAGACTAAGATCACGTCGGCCTCTTCTTTGCTGGAGACAAACGCTAGTTCACTCGTCGATTGGGCTGGTTTGTAAACTGTTATGGGATTTCCACCCCGACCGTTATCATAATAGGTTTCAAAGTACACTTTTGTTTTTGGGCGCAAGGGGAGCAGTTTCGCCGAGTTGTCTAACAACACAATGGATTTTCGTTGCGCTACATTGGCTTTCTGTTGGAAAGGCGCGCTGCCTACCAGCTGTTGCGCCTTATCGACGTCGACGTATGGATTCTCAAAAAGACCAAGAATAAATTTTTCCTTCAGCAAACGGCCAACTGATTCATTGATACGGGCTTGGGATATCTTTCCCTGTTGAATAGTTTCGAGTAAGATCGTTGGGTCGGCGGTTCCTGAGAACAGGTCAACACCCGCTTCCAGCGCCTTTTGATAGCGTTGGTGAAGCGTCAGATTTTCTACCCCCCAGGGCATCATTTCGATCGGGCCTGTATCGGAGTTGATAATGCCTTGAAATCCTAACTGCTTCCGCAGTAGATTCTGGATGATGGCTTTGTTATAGGAAAAGCCGACTTCTTCAAACTCTTTCCCTTTTGGGCTCGAGTAATAAGGCATGATGGCCGAAGTGCCAGCTGCAATGGCGGCTTTAAAAGGCTTAAGATGGTATTCGAACATACCGCCGGGATAATGGGCATATTTTCCCCAGTCAAAATGCGAGTCAAGACCGTTCGCCTGGGGGCCTCCTCCTGGAAAATGCTTAGTGGTCATGGCCACCGATGCCTTTCCTAATTGAGTACCCTGAAAACCCAGAACGATTTCCCGGATCATACTGGATGCCCAATCGGCATCTTCGCCAAATGTACCTTCGATACGTTGCCAGCGAGGCTCCGTCGCCAGGTCAGCCATATACATATATCCCTTGCGCAGGCCTACCGCCGTCCATTCCTGGCGGGCAATATCCGCAAATTCGCGGGTGAGTTGAAGGTCGTGCATGGCTGACAGACCTAATTCGCCCGGCCATTTTGAAAACGCCGTTGTGCCGACACTAAGGCCAGCAGCCGCATCGACGGTAATGTGGTTACGGGGGTTGGAGGCTACAATAGCGGGTATACCCAGGCGAGTTGTCTCGCAAAGTGTTTGCAGGTTATTAGCCCATTCGGCTATGGTGCGGGCCGGTGGATTCGCACGCAGGATGAAGTGACGCAGGTGAAACTGGGTAACACCTTTGGTGGTGCCAGCAGCCGACATGATCGGTTGAGTGAGCGGCTTGCGGGTGAACATATTGTTTGGCTGCACCAGATCTTCTTCATTGAAGGCGCTGGTTATTGAGGCAGGGCCACCTTGAGCTTGCCCCGTCGAACTGCGTTCGACTCTGGCCGCATTTTGTCCGAAACCAGTATCGCCACTCATGCGTGTGGTGCTAATCAGCATAAAGCCAACTTTTTCCTCCAGACTCATCTGAGAAAGTAGATCCTGCACGCGGGTTTCGACGGGCAGTCGCCAATCCTCATAGCGATCTAGTTTACCATTTTTATTAAGGTCTTTAAAGGTTAGTCCGTTCTGGGTCAGCGTCTTTACCGAGCGGTAGCCCAAGAGGGGTTGGGGTGGCTTTTGAGCTAGAGCAAAGCTGTTGATCCCTAGCCATGCCACCAGGGTAACAAAGGACTTTACTACAGATGTGGACAAGCAATTCATAAGGGAGATATCAAATTCGCTTGGTAATTAAGTGAGAGAGAATAGTAAGTTACTCCTGCAATCTCGGTGTATAGAAATTTTGGATATTAAAATCAACATTTATATGCTTCTACAAGGTGAGCTTCAGTTGATTATACTTATCAATTGATTAATTAATAAACTGCTTCGGAGGCTATTGATTGAGTAGCGGTGACGTTTCATTGGCAGATAGTAAACAGTCAGCTATTGTCATAAGGAATACTCTCAAATAAGGCTCTTTTCATGAGAGACCCCATTCCTCTACCGGGTTATTTCCCTAGAGAGCCCGCTGCTCCGATATCTCGCAATACGTTCTGGTAGTAGTAGCTTGACATTGAATCCAAGCTATTGCTGCTTATTGCCTTTAGCTTTACTTGCCCGCCCGCTCCTGCACCGATCCCGTTTACTCACCCCTTAATCGACGATGAAAGAGCGGAAATCTACATGTCAGATGAACATCGTATTTATCATTCAACTGGGCTATTCAGGTATGAACTTGTAAGTAAGTGCGCTGGGAAAGATATACAGACAGAGCCTGTCGAAATACCAATAATTGGCAGCACTGTGTAACAAGATCGCTTTTAGCTGCGTTAATATCTAGCCAGGTTTTAAACTTTTCGGTTTAAAAACCATAGCCTAGTCAAGATAATGAAGTCAGAAATCAGCCGTCTTTCCAGATGTATATTCGGGTTTCTGTCGAACTTAATCGGTAAACGCTATGAAAACGAAAGTGAAAGTATTGGCAGTAGCAAGCTTATTGCTCTCTGGGTTGTTTGCAGTCGATTCACCTGATGCCCAGGCCCAAGTCCCTAGGTCTAACCGAGTAGTCATACCAAGGACCACGGCCGTGCGTCAGGTGTGGATTCCAGGCCATTATGTTCGTCGTGGACGAGATTATCTGTGGGTAGAAGGTTACTACAAAACAACGCCTGTTGCGTATAGAACTTATTCAAAGCCAGCTCGGTATAAAACATGGAACTCCGGTTATTGGCGGCAAACCCGTCGGGGACCTGTTTGGGTTGAAGGCTATTGGAGTTATTAATTGGTTTCTTCAAAAAAACGTTCTGAGTTATGGCTTAGAACGTTTTTTTATGGTAGTCGCGACGCGATACATGAATGCTGCTAATTAACCTAATTTCAAAAACGCTCTTATTTGAGACGAAGGGGTGATTGTAGAACCTGTGCCTATTGCCATTTGACAGATAAACGTCGAATCATCTTCGGGTAGGCAGATAACCATGTTTAGTCAGTTCTTCTTTTGTCTCGATGGGCAACAGTACTCCATCGACCAGGATATAGTTCCGATTCGTTACCGCCCAAACGTTTTCGTAATAATGGTCGGTTACCAGAATACCTTTGCTAGCCTTTAGAGAGTCTATAACCTCCTTAATGATTTGGTGATAGAGGGGGTCAATCATGGAAAAGGGTTCATCCAGCAATAAGAAAGGGTGGTCCAGGTAGGCAACTAAAAGAAATTCCAGGTATTTTAGTTGACCCATGGAGAGAGAACCAATCCGCTGATTGTCAAAGGTGGCTATACCCGGCGAATAAAACACCCGATTTTGGGCTTCTCCATCCGCAATTACTAGAGGAATGAGATCTCTAACTTTGAGACCACCCGGTAAAAAGCTATGCTGAGGCAGATAAGCAATGAGTTTCCTAGCAATCGTGGTGGCTGGGTCGAAGGGCGCTTTATCCAGATAGAGCAAGCTGGCGGTTGCGCTCATGGTTCCAAACAGGATCTTCATCAAGGTTGATTTACCTGATCCATTTCGGCCAAAAACACCAACCACTTCCCCTGTAGTTAGATCGAGATTGTTTAGTTTGAGAATGTCTCGTTTGCCAAAACTTTTCTCAAGCTTGTCGATGGCTAAGTGCATATTAGAGAAAAAGAAGTGCTCCTACTATGGCTGAAATACCTAAATTCAAGAGCCATGCCTTACGTATTAGCCGCATTCTGGTTAAGCCCAAATTATGATAGAGGTAGTATTCATGGCTATGAAAATATTCATAGGCAATCAGGCTGAGAAGCATACCTCCCGTTACAAACAACAGAATGCCTTCGACCGGGCTTTTGACGAAAGTAACTAATAGGGATAAGCCCAGATTAAACTTGGTCAGGTCGGTGTAGAATTTCCAAAATGCTCTGGTCATAGTTAACTGCTTATGCTTTGTTGGGCATCTTAATCTACGACCAATTCGTTCAGAAAGGCTCTGGTTGCAAGCTGTTTAAGATTATTTATGATTTTAGCAGTGGGTTAGCTAACCTCAACCATTTTCTGATAGTCTACATCGCCTTGGCTTTACGATATAGATTGTTTTTGGCGGGACTTCTTATATGAAATTTACATACCCATCGCCAGTTTTACGGCTTCGTAAGCGTTGAGTAAGCCTCCCGAACGGCTCAGGTTTTTGAACGGTACAGTCTCAGAAGATCGGCCCGGTCTGCGGACGATGACATCGGGTTTGTAGCTGCTTCTCAGGAGGATGTCCTTCACCTGTACGGCTGAGAGCTTTGGGAAGTAGGCGCGAAGCAGAGCTGCTACCCCCGCTACGTTTGGAGCCGCCATGCTCGTACCCGAAAAACTGGCGTACTGATTGTTCGGCAGCGTAGAAAGAATCTCGGTGCCGGGCGCAAACAAATCGACCGTCTCGACGCCGTAGTTAGATGAGCGACTCGGCAATCCCGGCCCGATGCGCCACGTACTGTTGCCAACGACCAGGACGTTTTGCGCCACCTGCCCGTTCTCGTACCGCGCTGACGGATAGGAGGGAATCGAATCATAGTTCTCGCCGTTATTTCCGGCGGCATGAACGATAAGTACATCCTGTTCTTCGGCGAAACGAATGGCGGCATCAACCTGGGCTTTGAATGGCGATAATCGTTTACCAAAGCTCATGTTAATGACTTTAGCTCCGTTCTCCACGGCGTAACGAATGCCGTTCGCTACGTCTTTGTCGCGCTCATCGCCATTGGCGGGTACGACCGACACGGGCATGATGCGCACAGCATCAGCCACGCCATCAATGCCACGGCCGTTACCCCGTTTCGCGCCGATAATGCCCGCTACGTGGCTGCCGTGTACCGCCAGTTGCTGTGACAGACCAATGCGCATGGTTGGGCTTCCGTAATAGCGTTCCGTGGGGTTAGTGGGATCGTCGCCAACGGCTTTCCGAGCATTGTAGTCAGGGTTGAACGCAATCTCGGCTTCTCCCGCCGATAGTTGCCGAAACCGGGTCCAGTTGTCACGAACGATCCCGATGTACGAGTCGAACGAGCCATACTGTGGGTCGTACACGTCGGCCAGCACATTCCGGATGGCGATAGCGGCCGAATCGCGACCCAGGTCGATGGCTCTAATGCTTTGCCGGGTAATACCGGTGCCGGGCAGTCGGGCAGAAAGCTGATTGGCTACCCGCCAGAACCGGGCGGTATCGGCAAAGGCCAATCGTTTGGGCCGACTGGTCTGGTAGCGTTGTAAGTACTGCTTTTTGGCGGTCTGATACGTATCGTACTGCCGTTTTTCAGAGGGGCTGAGCTTAGTCGGATTCGCTTTGTCGTACTTGGCTTTTAACAACAGATACGTCTGGGTGATTTCCGGCTGGTCGTATTCATACGTAGTACCATCTTTGGCACCCATAAAATTCCAGCCGTTTACGTCATCGGGGTAGCCATTCTTATCGTCGTCAGTGCCATTGTCCGGAATCTCTTTTGGATTTGTCCAGATCACATCCTTTAAATCTTCGTGCCTAAGGTCAACGCCCGAGTCGAGTACGCCCACGATAATCGGAGTGGGAGTGAGGCCTTTTAAGAGCTCGTATGCTTTATACAAACTCATACCGGCGACCGAATCGGTAGTTGGGTCGAGGTAAGGCCAGTTGCGGGGAGGCTGGTTGGTGTTGCTACGTACCCGCGTGAACACCGTTTTTGCCTCAAAACTGTTCTGCCGTTCCAGACAGTCGTCGCGAATCGGCTGAATGGAGAACTGCTCACCGTTGTTCAGGTATACGATTCGGTAGAATCCCGTAACGCTCGTTCCGCAGGGGTTCCGGCCTGCAATCTTCTGAATTTTAATGGTGTCACCGACCTGCTCATACTGCATGGTTTCGAGTGGCATACGGTCGGCCTGCGTAGTGATAAATAACGTGTCGGTCCGAAACGTCAGCACCACGCCTACATCGGCCAGCATCGTGCCCTGCCAGCGCGAATTACGAATGGGCAGTTGAGCCTGGGCGACGTGCGTGAGGCCTAAAAGACTGGATACAATGAGCAGAGCAGCGATTCGCGTTATCATAGTAGGGTCAACGGTCTGATCAAACGAACATCTCTTTGTGGAACACAATGCCTGTACCGCGTAAGGTGGTTTTGCCCGTGGCCGGATCAACAACGGTGCAGCTGATTTCGGCGGTGTGTCGCTTGGTGTCAATGGACTTACATTCAAACCGCGCTTCGTAGTCGGTATCCGGGTACATAGGCCGGACGAACTCCAGCATCTGCGAAAGGTGCACGCCCCCCGTACCGCCAAAGTCCCGCCCGAAGAC
This sequence comes from Spirosoma knui, assembly GCF_054780635.1. NCBI lineage: Bacteria > Pseudomonadati > Bacteroidota > Cytophagia > Cytophagales > Cytophagaceae > Spirosoma > Spirosoma knui. The sequence continues at coordinate 738,265 of NZ_BAAGVY010000001.1, forward strand.
ACGCGCGAACACGCTGGCGCTTAACATGCCGTGCATAATAGGCCGTTTAAAGGGTGTGGTAGCCGCGAAGCCCGGGTCGAGGTGGAGCGGGTTATCATCGCCGGTTACCTCCGCGAATTTGCGGACGTCATCCTGTGAAAATTTATAGCGGTAGCTGTATGTGTCGCCGACTTGCATGATTTAAAGAGCGAAAGAGTGAATGAGCGAAAGAGTGAATCAGGCCTGGCCGCCCGTGCGGTGAATGAGCGAAAAAATAAACTAATGCGTCAGCTAATCACTCTTTCGCTCAATCGCTCTTTCACTCTTTATGTTTACCAACGTATCAACGCGGAGGCCCAGGTAAAGCCGCTGCCAAATGCTGATAAACAGATGAGCTGGCCATCCTGAATTTTACCGGCTTCCCAAAGCTCGCTCAGCGCAATCGGAACCGAAGCCGACGTCGTATTGCCGTAGTGCTGGATGTTGTTCCACAGTTTGCTGGCCGGTAAATTCATCTTGCGCTGCACGTTTTCTAAAATACGCAGATTGGCCTGATGCATCACAAAAAAATCTACGTCATCGAGTGTATAGCCATTGGTGCAAACCGCTTCACAGATAACCTTAGGGAATTTTTCGAAGGCCTTTTTTACAACTTGTAATCCTTTGAACACACCCGTAAATAGATGAGGTAGCTCGAACGGACCGTCGTTCGGATGGATAAAGGCGTGCTCAGCGTCGAGGTATTGCGGTTTATATTTGTTGAAATGATAATTGCCGTGGCTGCCTGGGTTTATAATCGACAATTCCTCGGCATAGGTACCATCAGCGTGCAGATGCGTCGACAGAATGCCCCGGTCCGGCTCGTTGGTGGGTTGCAGTACTACGGCTCCGGCACCATCGGCAAATAAAACTGCTACGTCGCGGCCCCGCGCACTATAGTCGAGGTTAAACGACTGCCGCTCCGCCCCGACAACCAGGATGTTTCGATACGTTCCGGTTTTAATGAATTTATCGGCCACCGAGAGCGCGTATAGAAAGCCGGAACACTGATTCCGGATGTCGAGCGCTCCAACCTCGTTGCGGGTAATGCCTAACTCCCGCTGAAGTAGCACCCCACAGCCCGGCACTAAGTAATCAGCGCTCATGGTCGCAAATACAATGAAATCAATATCGTTCGGCGTAATACCCGCCCGGTCAATGGCCATGCGGGCGGCTTCGGTGCCGAGTGTCGTCGCCGTTTCTTCTCCCGATTTGGCAAATCGGCGTTCGCGAATGCCCGTTCGTTCTTCAATCCAGGCCGCATCGACCTCCATTCGAGGGGCTAACTCGGCATTCGGAACGACTCGTTCGGGTAGAAAATGACCAATACCGGCGATTCTTGAGTTGAGCATCAATGTATAATGAAATGTGCAGTAGTCTGTAGGATAACGCGGAGCAACGAGCTCGTGGGGTACACACTCTAAGGACATAACTGATTTATTGATCATTTGTCCGGAAAAAGCTAAAAACAAAAAGCCCTCCGTTAGCGCGGAGGGCTTTTTTGGGCGGTTACGCTTTTCTAGTTGTCCGTAGCCAGATTGTTCAGCGCCAGTTCAGTCGACGAGATTGGCCAGATGTATCCGGATTCCGTTGGGCCTTTGGCCGGGGCCGTTCCCTTAGCCGGAATGGGCTGCAGCAAGCGAACCAAATCGTTGTTCCGTAAGCCTTCGCCCAGAAACTCGATCCGCCGTTCCAGCAGAATCGCATTCGCTAAATCGGTAGCTGAGGCAAAGCTAGCCGCGGTGTAAGTTGTAGCAGCATCAGACCGGTTACGTACGGCGCTCAGCAATGCTACGGCCTGCGGGTCGACGGTGTTCGTGCTGCGCACTTTAGCTTCTGCCAGATTCAGTAACACCTCCGCGTAACGAATCACCGGTACGTAGTCGGTATAGGGGCTAGCCGCTTTGTATTTCGTCAGCCAGTTCTTCGCTGTTGCGCCTGTACCCGTTTGGCGGATCAGTGACCGGCGCTTGTCGGTGGCTGTCCAGCTTGGTTCGGCAATAATGCCTTTCGGGTTCAGCGAATACTCGGCATTACCCACGCCACCATTAGCTGTTGTCGGTGAATAGTAATAAGCCAGCTGATTCTGCGTACCCGGAAAGTCACCCGTTGTTGACGTCATCGGCATCGAGAAAATAGACTCCGGATTTACGTAGGCCGTATAGATAGTCGTAACGTCGGGCTGCAACTGATGAGCGACACCCGTCGTCGCTTTGAAAGGGGCGTCAGCACTAACGATTTTATTCGCTTCGGTAATGACGCTGGCATAGTTCTGCATCGTCAGATACACCCGGGTTTTCAGGGCAATGGCGGTGTTCTTGTGCGCACGGGTCGTGTTGTCAGACGCAGCGGTATACGTAGCAGGCAGGGCGGCTTCGGCTTCGTTCAAATCTTTCAGGATTTGAGTGTACACTTCGGCTACGGTGCTTCTGGCCAGGTTCGACTGACCGACGCTCGTAATGCCGTTTAACCGCATCGGAACGCCTGGCTTACTGCCGTTGCCATCCGCGTAGGGACGGGCGTAGTACTGAAGCAGGCTGTAGTAGCTCAGCGCCCGGATCAGCTTGGCTTCGGCTACGTACTTAGCCGCTGCTTCAGCACCGACTACCTTAGCACCACTAGCCGCCATGCCATCAATGAAGATGTTACACTTGTTGATGGTCAGGTACGCATAGTACCACAGGTTAACGACTGCCGTAGCGCCATTAGTGGCGTTCAGGTTCCACACATCCGCACCCGTAACCAGGTTCGATGTTTCATTAATGAATTCTTCGCCCCGGATATCGCCGTAGATTACGTAGCGTCCGCCGTAGAAATTACCGTCTTTTAGCGCGCCGTATAACGACAAAAGCTGGGTATTAACGCGAGTGGTGGTGCTGAACGCCGATGCGTCGGATACCGCTGTCTGTGGGATTGGGGTAAGCAAATCTCGATTGCATGAACCTAAGCCCAGCAGCATGGTGCAAGCGAGTACTGATGAATATAATTTCGTTTTCATGATGCTCTTCTTGTAATTAAATTAGAAACCAGCTCTCAGACCAACAGTGATGGTACGTGCGTTACCGATTGTGTTCCGATCGACGCCCTGGCTGGTGTTGCTACCAGTACCAATACCGTTAGACGATACTTCGGGGTCTGGACCGGGGTATTTGGTGAGTACCGCCAGGTTCTGGCCGCTCACGTATACGCGCAGGTTGTTGATACGGGCTTTGGTGGTTAAGCTGTTAGGTAGCGTGTAGCCGAGCGTAACGCTGCGAACTTTCAGAAAATCGCCCTTAAACACGTTGATGTCAAGCGGGAACGCTGAACCGTTCGATACGTTATCGTTGAAAACTGGGCGAGGGTATTTCTTGCCCGTATCGCCTTCTTTCTGCCAGGCATCGGTCAGCACATCCCGGTCGTTGTTCCAGAAGCGCTGATCGTGCAGACCGGCGTTGGTACCGTAATACACCGAAAATCCGAGCTGGTAGGTGAGCAGAACGCCCAGGTCGAAGTTCTTATACTTGAAGTTGTTGTCCCAGCCACCATATTGTTTCGGGTTTACGTTCGCATACATAACCGCGTCGGCGGCCTGCGTAATGGACGTACCGCCCGTCGGGCTCACGTAGCGGGTTTTTCCGTCGGGTGTAGTTGAATAGTTGAACTGACCCGATGGTGCGTAGAACTGGTAATACACGTTCTGGCCAGCCGAGTTAACGAAAATCCGTTTTCCCGTTGCTGGATCAACCCCGTTCGTCCGTACAACCCACAACTGACCCAGCGAATAACCCGGAGCGGTTTGGTTTACGGTTTCCAGACTAGACGTACCGGTTTGAATCACGTTCAGGCCAGGTGCCAGCGCTGTTACTTCGTTCTTATTGAACGTAATGTTGAAGTTAGAGCTCCACTGGAAGTTTGCCGTATTGATTACGCGGGCATTCAGCGACAATTCGAGCCCTTTGTTGTACATCTTACCAACGTTCTGCGGAGGATATACAACACCTGAAGAGGGGCCGGGAATACCCGTCGAAGGAGCCTGCGCTACGTTTAGAATCAAGTTGTCAATATCGTTTTTGTAGTACGCTACTTCGCCTGTGATCCGGTTGTTCAGCAAACCGAACGTAAAACCAAAGTCCGTTTTGGTACTGGTTTCCCATTTAAGGCTCGAATTGCCAACCGTCTGGAAAAACAACGTAGCCGCACCACCGTATAAACCCGAGCCATACAGCGAGTAAGGCGTGTAATCGTTGATACCGCCAATGTTACCTACTTTACCGTAGCTAGCCCGTAACCGGAAGCTGGTGAAAATATTATCCAGGCTGGCTGATTTCCAGAAACCTTCCTGCGCTATCTCCCAGCCCGCCGACACGCCATAGAACGTTCCTTTTTTCACACCCAGTGCCGAGTACTCATCCTGGCGTAAGTTGCCGCTCAGGAAATACTTTTCTTTGAAGTTATAGTTCAACCGGCCGAAGGCAGACAGCAGGTAGTTCTCGCCGTACGCCAGGTTCGACGCGTTGTTGGTTACCCAGCCCGCCTGAATCACGGTATAATCCGGGTCGGATAAGGTCTGGCGGGTTAGCCCGTAGCCACGCGTGGTAGTACGCTGCTGCTCCTGACCCAGCAACAGGCTCAGATTATGCGCTCCGGCAATGGTACGATCAAATTGAGCTGTATTCGTCCACAACCAGGTTTTCAGTTTCCGGAAGTTGCTAACCGCGTTACCGGTCGATGCATAGCCATCGCTGGAAATAGGTGCTTGAAACGCATCATTGTCAATCAACAGATAATCTATCCCGTACGAGCTACGTAGCGTGATCCAATCCAGTGGCTTAAACTGAATGTAGGCGTTCGACTGAATGTGATTATTCTCCGTATTCGACCGGTTCAGATCCAGCGTAGGAAGGGGGTTCGGATACGAAATCGACGTACCGGCAATGTTGTTGGCAAAGCCAATAGCCGAGCCGTTGACGTTATACGTACCGTCGTTGTTATAGGGCGAGAGCAGCGGAGGCAGCACCAGACCAACCCGGCCTAAACCACTCGTGTTGAACGCTTCCCCGTTGAGTGAGCCCGAAGAACCAGCCGCGAGGTTTTGCTCGTTCGAGAAAGCGATTTTACCGCCAATCGTCACCAGTTTACCCAGTTTGCTGTCTACGTTAAACAACGTATTAATGCGGTTGAAGTCGTTTTTCCGCAGAATCCCCTGCTGACCGGTGTATCCCACCGAAAAGTAGTAGTTCGTGTTTTCGCTGCCGCCCGATACGTTTACGTTATGGCTTTGCGAGACGCCTTGCCGATAGATGTAATCGTACCATCTGGTGTCGATTGGGTTGCCGTTGGCGTCGTTCGTTTGCGTAAACTTCACCGCCGTAGCCGTCGGGTTGTTAGCAGCAGCTGCCGTCTTATAGTTGATATATTCCTGCGCGTTCAGCAACTGGGGCAACCGATACGTATTGGAGAAACCTACCCAACCGTCGTAGTTAACCCGAACTTTGCCCGATTTACCGCGCTTAGTCGTGATGAACACAACGCCGTTGGCAGCCCGGCTTCCGTAAATTGCAGTGGCAGCCGCGTCTTTGGCTACGTCCATGCTTTCAATGTCGTTCGGGTTGATGCTGGCCAGTGGATTACTGGGCGCGTTGGTAGACCCCTGATCACCAGTGAACGTAGGGACACCATCGACAATGATCAGTGGGTACGAGCTTAGCGAGATCGAGTTTGTGCCCCGAATCCGGAATACCGGTGGATTGTTCAGGACGCCGTTCGGAACCGTGATCTGAACCCCCGGTGTACGGCCGGCCAAACCAGACTCAAAGCTTTGAATGGGCATCTGCGCGATAGCCGCTCCTTTCACCGTAGCGATGCTACCGGTGGCATCTTGCCGACTTTGCGTCCCGTAGCCGATAACGACGACTTCGCTGAGTTGTTGCGCATCGCCTTTCAGGGCAACGTTGATTGTGGAGCGGTTGTTAACGGCCACCTCCTGTGTTGTGTAACCAATGAAACTAAGCACTAACGTGCTGTTGGGAGAGGCCGAAATCCGGAAGTTACCGTTAGCATCGGTATTGGTTCCCCGATTCGCTCCTTTTACCTGTACAGTCACACCTGGCAAGGAGGACCCGTCGTCTGATGAAGTGACACGGCCGCTAACCACTACATCCTGTGCCATAGTCGGCAGGCAGATAATTAGGGAAAACAGCCAAATACCTAATAAAATTTTACGCATACTGTAAGCAAGTTTAAAATTAGGAAGTAATTGTATTAAACTGGGATACAAATATAGGGTAAGACTATCAATCGGAATGGTATACTATTTTAAAATTTCGTAATATTCTTCTAGTTTATTCGGTAAAATGCCGTGAACTCAATAAAAACAAAAAGCCCTCCATTTGCATGGAGGGCTTTACTTGGTGCTATAACTCGGATCTTATGGAGTAATCCGGGCGCGAACCTGCTGAGTAACGATCTGGGTGTTGTCATCCAGCGTCACCAGGAAGATAAACGCGATCTCGCGCGGAGTTGCAGCGGTACCGGGGGTTGTTACCACAGCCGGATACTTCGTCTTGAAGGCCGCCAAGGTAGTTTCAAAAACCGCCGTTGTTCCTGTAGCTGCAATCGGAGCTGCATTGAAAATAGCAGCCGCTGTGTTCAGCGAACCGGCGTTAATAGCCGTAGCGCCAGCCGCTACTTTCGTGATCTCTTTAATTGTCCGGCCGGTGCTGGCTGGGATTGAGAGCGTGAATTTGATCGCGCCATTACCCGCTGCCGATACCTCAATGAATGGGTTACCACCAAAAGTGGTAGCACCAGGGAACGTTACGGGTACCGCCGGGCGATTGTCGCGAACGAGCGGACCATATTCTAAATCGTCTTTGCAGGCAAAGTTAGTGAGCACTAATGTCGCTAACAGGAAGCCTTTTATGAATGTCAGTTTCATGCGTTTTGCTTGACTAAAAAACTAAGGTTTACTATTAATCGACGTCCCACCAAACTTTCACGTTTGACTGCGGTGCTGGATTCTGGAAGTTCGGGTTACGCTCGTTCTCGAACGATACGTACACGGCACGTACCGGACGGGTAGCGTCGATACCGGCTGCGTTCTGAGCGGGTTGTTGGGTTGGGTAACCCGTACGACGCCAGTCGTTCCACAGCTCAACCCCGTTTCCGGTGAAGGCAATGTATTTCTGCGTAATGATCTGCGCCAATTTTTCCTGCGTCGAACCGGCCAGCGTTGCCACTTTCGGGTTAGCAGTCAGATACGCATCGATCTGCGCTGCAGTTAAACCAGCCGCGGTCATCGACGCACGAATGCCTTCTGTGTAGTACGCCTGTGGATCACCGGCTGTGCCTAACACTAACGCCGACTCAGCCAGGATGAACGCCCGCTGGAAGTTGGTGATCAACCGAACGGGTCCTTCACCATTTGCTCCCGTTACGTACGCATTGTAACGCGACCACGACGAAACGGGTGTTGGTAGGGTACCGCGCTGGCCATTGTCCCAGGTTACGTAGTTAGCCGCTGGCTTCGTGAAGAAAAGAGGCAGACGGGGATCGTTCAGGCCCTGCAGTAATGTCAGGTAACGGGTGCTTAACAGCAGATCGTCTTTGAACGAGCTAACGTTTGTGTATTCATAGCGCGGATCGCGGCTACCTACCGCAGCACCAAACGATACGTTCAGATCATCGGCGTTCGACGTAATGAACGAGTTTGCGGCCAGAACCTGATCAATAACCTGCTTAGCCAGAGCTGGCTCTTTGCGGCTGATGGTGTTGGCGAACTTCAGCAACATCGTGTTGCCTGCCCGACGCCATTTGTTCAGATCACCTTTGTAGATAACGTCGTCGTTACCGGGTTTGGTCGCCGACTGCTTGTCTAGATCAGCTAAACCTTCACGTACCAGATCAAACAGGCTCTGGATATTCAAAGACTGATTGCCTTTGTAAATATCTTCCTGCTTGTCGACGCGTGGCTGAGGAATAGTTTCGCCCTGCAACGCCTGCGAATACGGAACGTCACCCCATACGTCGGTAGCCAGCGAAAACGTATACGCTTTCATAATCTTGGCGATACCCGTGTAGGCTGGCGAGTTCGATGCCGTAGCGATGTCGATGATCTTCTGGTAGTTTACCAGCGAACCACCGTACAATTCGAACCGCCACTGGTTACCGAAGTCGGCACCGTTGGTCTGGTAGATATCGTACGTAGCCGGGCTGTTAGCAGCTCCAGCCAGTTGCTGCATGATCGTCGACGCAAAACGGTTCAACTCATTCGCGTTCGCAAATGCAGTACCGATTTCCGACGAGGGCAACAACACCGACGGCGGCACTGCCGTCGGGTTATTGGGCGTTACGTTGACGTCCAGAAAATTTGTACAGCTCCCTAATCCGGCCAGTAATGGCAGTACTAGAGCAGCACTTCTGAATATGGTTTTCATTGATTTGTGTCAGATAATTTAAAAACTAGAACGTTAAGCGCACGTTAGCACCGTAGTTACGGGTGTTTGGCGGACCGCTCAAATCCAGACCCTGGATGTTACCGGCACCCTGCGTGTTTACTTCAGGATCGGCGAAGTAATCTGGCGCGTAGAAATACAGGTTACGACCGCTCACACCAACCGAAATCTGGCCGAATGGCGTTTTGCCCAGCAGACTTTTCGGTAACGTATAGTTCAGGGCCACTTCACGCAGGCGATAAACCGTAGCGCCAAACACGGAGCCTTCTGAGGCCAGACCACCTAAGCCAGTCTGCCAGTAGGTTTGAGCTGGTAACTGGATATTGTTCGGCCGGAAGGTACCATCGGCGTTCTGAATAACACCGGGAAGAATACGTGGTTGATCACGATCGACGCCCGTTGCATAAAGCTGACCACCAGCCCGGAAATCGCTCGCGGCAAATGAGAAGAGTTGACCACCCTGACGGGTATCGACCAGCGCAGACAGCGTGAATCCTTTATACGAGAACGTGTTGGTCAAACCAGCGGTCCAGTTCGGGTTTGGATTCGAGATGATTTGTCCAGCTACGCCCGGTGCAAACTGACCCGTTAGCGGGTTGATAATGATCTGACCTACGTATTGGCCGGTCGGATCGTACGTCGCCGTATTGGTCGGATCGGTGTTCTGTACGCGTGGGTTGGCTGTACTAACGATAACGCCGTAAGGCTGACCTTCTACGATAGACGATGTAATACCAATGAAGCCTGCACCCGTGATGCCTGACTGTTTCACACCCGGAGCAATCGAGATAACCTTGTTGCGAATGCGCGTAAAGTTCAGGTTAACATCCCATTTGAAACCGTTGGTACGAATTGGGGTTGCCGACAAGACAAATTCAAAGCCTTTGTTTTGCAGTTCACCCACGTTGGTCGTACGCGTGTCATAACCCGATGAAGGCGAAACCGCTACGTTAAAGATCTGGTTCGTAGACTTAGTCGAGAAGTAAGCAGCATCAAGGCTTAACCGATTATTGAAAAAGCCAAGGTTTACGCCTACTTCCGCCGACGTAACGAACTCAGGTGTCAGGCTGTTATTACCGATCCGGCTGCTGATACCAAAGCCTGGAACGCTGCTGCCGCCAATCGATACTGGGAAGGCGATGCTAGCCAGGTTGTTACCATAGGTTTGCGAAACATATACTGAATTCAACAGATATGGGTCCGCATCACGACCTACGCGGGCGACACTAGCGCGAACTTTCGCGTACGAAAGCACGTCAGATTGTACCTTGAACGCGTCAGTTGGTACAAAACTAACCGATGCCGATGGGTAGAAGTACGTGCTGCTCGACCGAGGCAGGGTAGACGATTGGTCAGCGCGGCCCGTTAACTCCAGGAACAGATAGTTGTTGTAGGCGAACGAAGCCTGAGCATAGTAACCAACCAGACGACGTAGCGTAGAGCTTTCACCCGAGCTGGTGAATACCGATGCGTTCGCTACGTTCAGGAAGCCAGGAATGGTTAACTGTTGTCCGTATACAGTAGCGTTTTGATTTTTGCGCTGGTTGATGTTGTTACCCAACAACAGGTTGGCGCTCAGGCCTTCCAGGAAGAACTTGTTCGTTTTCGCGTTGATCAACAGGTCACCGTTGATTTCAGACCGGAAGAAGTTGTCCTGAATCACTTCACCTTGTGGTGCACGAACAGCGCCGATGTTGTTGATGCCTTTCCGACGGTCGGTGTAGGTATCACCCGTTACGCGGTAGGTTACGTTCAACCATTTTGTTACGTCATAACCGAGGGTGAAGTTTCCGAAGAAACGGTCAACCTGGCTGTCGAGGGTTGCGTTGTAAAGCGACCAGTTTGGGTTGTTCGCGGTCGTCAGGAAGTAAATGCTCTGACCGTTGGCATCCTGATAGGGCTCGTTTGGCAGATCGTAGCTGCGTGGAATACGCGAGATCTGACCGTAGGCGCTACCACCGTTACCCAGAGCTGCACCACGCTGTACGGTTTGTACGTACGTACCGGTACCTGAAATGCGAAGGCCGTTGTTCAGCTTAGCCTCGCCACCCAACTGGATGTTTGTCCGGCCGAACTTAGAATTTTCTGTAATCCCTTTCTGGCTGGTGTTACCCAGCGAAATGTTGAAGTTCCGAGTAGCGTCGCCACCAGCAATGCTGGCCGTGTTCTGGAAGATGCTTCCCTGCTGGAAGAAATCCCGTACGTTGTTTGGATACGCCTGGTATGGGCGCGACTGCCCTTGCAGGTTGGTGATCGACGTTGGTCCACCCACGAACGGAGGGCCCCACGAGTTTGTAGAGTTATTTACAAAGAGGTTATTACTACCCTGACCGTAATCGTTCTGGAGCCTGGGCAGGCCATACACTTCCTGTACGTTGTACGACGAGTTGATGGTAACTTCCGTCTTATTGTTCTGGTTACGGCCGTTTTTGGTCGTGATGATGATCGCACCCGCCGAAGCACGCGAACCGTAGAGTACAGCCGCTGCAGGTCCTTTCAGGACGTTGACCGACTCAATGCTCTCGGGGTTAACGTCGGCCAGACGGTTTGCCGACTGCGACTGAAACAAGGTGCTACCCGTTGTGTTTACGTCGTTGCTGAAGATAATTCCGTCGACAACGATCAGCGGTTGGTTCGAGCCGTTAAACGAGGTAATACCCCGGATGTTGATGTTGGTAGAGGCACCTGGCGCACCACTTTGACCGGCAATGTTCACCCCGGCCAGTTTACCTTGCAGCGCGTTGAGCAGGTTAGGTTCCGAGCGTTGTGAGATCAGGCCACCCCCGATTTCCTGCGTCGAGTAACCCAGCGAACGTTTGTCCCGTTCGATACCCTGAGCCGTTACTACAATTTCGTCGAGGCTCTGCGCGCCACTCGACATCTTTACGTTCACAACCGATTGGTTGTTGACCGGAATTTCCTGCGTGCCGAAGCCGATGTAGCTAAACACGAGTCTGGCATTAGCAGGAACGCTCAACCGGTAGCGCCCGTCAGCATCTGTGGTCGCACCACGTGTAGTGCCCTTTACCTGAATGCTCACACCTGGCAAGGTTGAGCCGTCGTCTGATGAAGTGACCTGACCACTCACCGTTACGTCCTGCGCCAGCAATGGCAGACAAAACAGTAGCGAAAGCAGCCAGCTTCCTAATAAAATTTTGCGCATCTGTGAGTAAAGATTAAATAATCATTAAAAAACCCTATTAAACGGGGCAACAAAGATAATAGGTATACTAACTATTAGTTTACTACCTAACCAAGAAATTTTTCTATTATTCCTAGAAATGCCGCTATAATCCTTAAAAATAGAATAGGTCCCCTAAATTGTACAGTTTCCAGTTAATAAGTTTTTTAAAAATAGGGACAATAAACGCGCTTAAATCAGCAGTCGACGTATCCTCAGCAACTTTGTTTGGCAATGTTCGTACGAAACGAATGAATATAAGCCGGTGACAAGTTTTCACTTGATATACTTTCATATATGGGCGCCCAATGAATTGACCAGCTGCTTAAACTATGCATAGCATCTGGTTTAGACTGTATTGCGTGAATAAAGGCGGGGAAAAAGTATGGGCTGGAAACGCTAATTGATTCTCGAGGTGATTGAATCGCCTTCTTACTATTAAGGAACGGATAAGGAATAATTCGTTTCGGTTATAATTCATGCAGGGACATAACTGGTTGTTGTTTCCCAAACATGACCGGCTCCGTTGAACATTTACTAGACACTATATATATAACAAAAGCAAGAACGATAGGCTTAATATTGAGACTTGTTCAAGTATGACTATTATATGATTACATGGGTAAAACGTTTTGTAAGCAGAAAAAGTATGGAGCTATGTAAAAACAGTAGTGACATATTCTGCATTTGTCGTACATTGCGTATTACGTGTAGAATCAACTAAATTGTAATAATTTAATGAAGAGGTATAAGTACTGTGTATACGGACTTATTGTTGGATCGCTGGCTAGCCAGGGGGTTTATGGGCAAACCGCTACATTAGTCAGCCGCATGGATAAAACGGCCGAGAGTCTGGAGAAGAAAGTTGTTGCCTGGCGCCGTGATTTTCATCAACATCCGGAATTAGGCAACCGGGAATTCCAGACAGCGGCTAAGATAGCGGCCCACCTGCAATCACTTGGTTTAGAGGTTAAAACCGGTGTCGGTAAAACTGGTGTGGTCGGCCTGCTGAAGGGCGGTAAGCCCGGACCCGTTGTAGCGTTGCGGGCCGATATGGATGGACTGCCCGTTACAGAGCGGGTGGATCTGCCGTTTAAGTCCGAGGCCAAGACCGAATACAATGGTCAGCAAACCGGCATTATGCACGCCTGCGGACACGACACGCACGTAGCCATTCTTATGGGCGTTGCCGAAACGCTGACTTCGGTCAAAAGTGACCTAAAAGGAACGGTTAAATTCATCTTTCAACCCGCCGAAGAAGGTGCACCCGCCGGGGAAGAAGGAGGGGCGTACCTGATGGTGAAAGAAGGCGTTCTGGAGCGGCCTAAGGTCGACGCTATTTTTGGCCTGCACATCAATTCACTGACTGAAGTAGGAACGATCAAATACCGGCCTGGCGCAACCATGGCCGCTGTAGATCAGTACGCGATTAAAATTAAAGGCAAGCAAACGCACGGTGCTTCGCCCTGGTCGGGGGTCGACCCCATCGTTACGGCTTCGCAGGTTGTGATGGGGCTGCAGACCATCGTAAGCCGCAATCTGCCCATTACGGATCATGCTGCGGTGGTTACGGTAGGCGCAATTCATGGCGGCATTCGGCAGAACATCATCCCCGAAGAAGTCAACATGATCGGAACGATTCGTTCGTTCAACGGGGACATGCAGAAAACGATTCACCGCCGGATCAACGAAATTGCAACCAACATTGCCGAAAGTGCCGGGGCTAAAGCCGACGTGAAAATCGACGTCATGTACCCTGTTACGTATAATGACCCTAAGCTGACCGAGCAGATGGTGCCAACACTGGAAGCCGTGGCCGGTAAAAACAACGTAGTGATAACCCCCGCGCAGACCGGCGCTGAAGATTTCTCGTTCTATCAGCAAAAAGTGCCGGGGTTCTTTTATTTCCTGGGTGGTATGAGCAAAGGCAAAAAGGTAGAAGATGCCGCTCCGCACCACACGCCAGATTTTCAGATCGACGAAAGCTGTTTTGTGCTGGGCATGAAGTCGCTTTGTCACCTGACCGTTGATTACATGGAACAGGTAACCAAATCATCGGCCAAGGCAGGTAGTGCCAGTGGGCGGTAAAAGCATATACGTTTGGTATTGAATTCGCGTTCGGGTGTAATTCAATACCAAACCGGTTTTAAGCGCCTGCCCGATTTCTCAGGATGCGGGACAGCAGACCCGGTAGATATCGTTTGAGATAGATGCCATACGTCTCTGTACCGCCAATATAAACTTCTTCTTTCTGGGCCAGTACCGCCCGTAGCAACTGCTTCGCAAACTCGTCGGTGGGCATACCCTTTGCCTGATTCGTATCCATCTTGCCATGCACCTGCCCGTGAGCCGCGAGTGCATGAAGAGAGAGGGGAGTGCGGATGTAGCCTGGACAAACCAGAGTAACCCGCAAACCATTTGCATAGGTTTCGGCCCGGAGTGCATCAAAGAAACCATGCAAAGCGTGCTTGCTGGCGCAGTACCCCGACCGCTGCTTCGTTCCTAATTTGCCGGCAACGCTGCTGGTTACCACAAAATGGCCGCTGCCCTGGGCGATCATGACGGGTAAAACCGCTTTGGTTAGCGCCACGACTCCGAAAAAATTGACGTCCATCAATCGTTTATACGCCGACAGATCGGTGTCGATCACTTCGCTTCGCTGACTGATCCCCGCGTTCTGAAACACGTAGTCGATTCGACCAAACCGCTGCATAACGGTCGCTACGTGATCGTGTAAGCTATCAACCTCGGTCATGTCCATCGGTAAGACCAGCACATCCGATGCCGGTAAGTCAGTTTGGTCGGCCACTCGTTGCAATTCATCGGCTCGACGGGCGGATAAGATCAATTTGGCTCCATGACGGGCTAATTCAAGGGCAATGGCTTCGCCGATGCCCGACGACGCTCCGGTTATCCAGACAACTGATTCGGCAAATCGACGCATGAGCAGGCAGTTTATATGGTAAGGAAGTTAATCGAACTGTGTAAGCTATCAACTGACATGGTTACGTTAAGGCCAATCGGTAAGGCCAGATTATAATCGACGTGACCCGCTGGAAGATCGAACAGAACTGGATAGGAGTACCCGGCTACAGCCTCCGCAATGATGGCGTAGGCGTCCTGCTCGAAGGGAAGCGAGTGATTTAGGCGCATATCGGTGAACTGCCCAACGACTAAACCGGCTAACCCCGAAAGCCGCCCCGACCGCCGTAATTGCCTCATCATCCGGTCGAGAGAGAAAAACGTTTCGTCGATGTCCTCAATAAATAGAATAGTTCCGTCAAATTCCACATCGGTTGGCGTGCCAAGTGAGTTGACTAGCATCGTCAAATTTCCACCCACGAGCGGACCACTGGCCTGACCAGCCCGATTGAGCGGGTGCGCTGGCACTACGTACTGCGCTGGGGTTTCGCCAAACAACCATTGTCGCAAGGATTCCAGCGACTCCGCCTTAGCAGGATCACCAAATTGCCGAGCCATCAAGCCATGCAAACTGACCAGATTTTGTCGGTACAGCAAACTGAGTAGTACCGTTACGTCACTAAAGCCCACCAGCCATTTAGGGCTGGCTTTCAGATTTGTTAAGTCCAGTTCATCCGCAATTCGATAGCAACCGTATCCCCCCCGCGAGGTAAACACGGCCCGAATCGTAGGGTCGTCGAAAAAACGTTGTAAGTCGGCCCGGCGAAGATCGTCTGAACCAGCGAATGGCCCATAGATCGCTTTCAGACTGTCGCCTTCAACGACCGTAAGGTGCCAGTCCTCCCGCAGAATACGGAGTCCATCGGTTAATTCTTCGTAAGGAAACCGGCTGGCCGGTGAAACGACTGCAACTGTATCGCCAGGGCGCAGAAAAGGAGGAAGAAGCATTCGTAATGATTAATAGCCGGTAGTCAGTTCACTAAGGGGGTATGTGTTTCGAGTCTGTTACCTGCTTTTGGCTGGGTTTTCCTGTTTTGAAAACAGATTTATTCATTCCCCGCAGCAAAATTAAGAATTCGATACCGCATTCTTTCTGGTCTTTGCGTGTACATCCGCGAACAGGAATTTCAAGTGCGCTTGGGTACCACAGCGTTCGGCTTGTTGTCAGGAACGTAACGTAATTTATTCATATAGCCATTTGTAGCCCAAATCTAACCAGGTTGTTAGCATTCCTACGAAGGCTTTGAGACCTAATTCGTTTCATCAGTTTGTCTTTCCTGATTAGAAGTAGTTGGCAATCATATTAAGTAATTGATGAAGTTTTAAGATAAGTTTAATAAACGTGCTATAGGGATATATGAGTACTTATACTTATTTTAGCAAAAAATTATGAGCACCACCGTAACGCTCCTTAACAACCTAAACAGTATGAAACCGTATCACCGGATGATAAGCCTGGTTGTACCTGCATTTAACGAGGAGGAAAATTTACCTGTCTTAGTCCATCGGCTCATGGCGGTCATGGAACCGTACGGGGCTTATGAAATCCTGATCGTAGACGATGGCAGCTCTGATCAGAGTCGTTACGTACTACGTCAGCTCAGCAAAGCTTACCCAGTGGTGCGCTTCGTGTCGTTCTCCCGAAATTTTGGCCATCAGATGGCGCTGCGGGCCGGTTATCAGCACGCGCGGGGAGAGGCCGTTATTTGCCTGGATGCTGACTTACAACACCCACCGGAGTTGATTCCTACCTTAATTAACAAATGGCAAGAAGGCTATGAGGTGGTTTATACAGTTCGGCAGGCTGATCCCACGTTGTCGCTTTTCAAACGAACTACGTCTAAATATTTCTATAAACTCCTGCGTCGTGTCTCCAACCTGAATATCGAAGACGGCGCGGCTGACTTTCGGTTGCTTGATCGGAAGGTCGTCGATACCATTAATCAGTTTAAAGAAAACGACTTATTCCTGCGTGGGGCCATTTCCTGGGTTGGTTTTCGGCAATGCCGGGTGCTTTACCAACCAGCCGCCCGATACGCTGGCCGCTCAAAATACTCGTTTCAGAAAATGCTCAAGCTGGCTGCTATGGGAATCACCTCGTTTTCGACCCGGCCTTTATATTTGTCGGTGCTGCTAGGTTTTGGCATGTCATTATTTGCTACGTTATTTGGAGCTGAGGTGTTGTACGAGTACTTTTTTACTGATGCAACCGTTTCGGGCTGGACAACCCTTGTTGTCCTGATGGCGCTGATTGGTGGTGTACAATTCATCATGATCGGTATCATTGGCGTCTATTTAGGAAAAACCTTTGTTGAGGTAAAGCAGCGGCCCGCCTACATTATTGACGATACGAGTGATATAGAGGAGACAACTACTACATGGGAAGCCCAGATCGAGGAAAGCGTATACTATTCACCGTTGATGTAGAAGAGTTCGATACGGCCGTTGAATTTGGGCACGACATTCCGATGGAGGAGCAAATGGCCGTATCGACACGAGGATTGACATTGCTGGCCGAGCGATTTGACACTATAGGAGCCCGTACTACGCTGTTCACAACGGCCAATTATGCCTTACATGAGTCTGCGCTTATAAAGGACCTTTCACGCAAGCACGAGATAGCCTCACACGGGTATTATCATACTACGTTTGAGCCAGCCGATCTCTTAAAATCTCGGCTGGCTTTACAGGAATTACTTAATAAGCCAGTGACCGGATTTCGGCGGGCACGTATGGGTTTTGTAGATCCGAACGACGTTCAACAGGCTGGTTATCATTACAACTCGTCCTTGCATCCTACCTGGTTGCCGGGCCGGTACAACCATTGGGGAGAGCCCCGACTGCCGTTTCGAGAAGCGGGCGTCTGGCAGATTCCTGCATCGGTAACCCCCACATTACGTCTGCCCTTGTTTTGGTTAAGCCTGAAAAACTTTCCCATTACGTATTAC
Source organism: Spirosoma knui (assembly GCF_054780635.1). Classification (NCBI taxonomy): domain Bacteria; kingdom Pseudomonadati; phylum Bacteroidota; class Cytophagia; order Cytophagales; family Cytophagaceae; genus Spirosoma; species Spirosoma knui. The sequence continues at coordinate 755,769 of NZ_BAAGVY010000001.1, forward strand.
AAACAACTTTGTCGGCGCACCTTGCAGGCCGATGGTTTTCTGAATCTCTACGTTCATCCCTGGGAGTTTACCGATTTAGGGGCTTATGACAAGATTCCGACCTACGTTCGTCGTTATTCCCGCGATGAACTGCTGGATCGGGTAGACAATTTACTCAGGTTCCTTCGGCATTACGGCGAGTTTAGTACGATGGGTGAGTTTGCGGAATCCTTATAGTCTTCACCGAGCAGCGATGTTTTATCGCTGCTCTTGATCTACTCTTCAATAGTTATTTCAGTAATTTGGGGTGTATCCACAAGCCGCTTCGGCGTAAATCGATACTATCGGTACGTTCCTAAGCTGAGTGCGGACTGATATACAACTACTTCTTATTCCTTACATGACTTCCACCTGGCTTGATTTCTGGCAGAAAGAGAATGAGTTTGATGACTCAATGACGACTAATTACGCCTACTTTCTGGCCAGAGTCGAAAAGTATATCCAGTTGTCAACTGCGAAAAAGGTGCTTGACATTGGCTCGGGGCCGGGCAATCTGGAAGATGCCTGGTACGAGCGCGTCAGCGAAATCCACGGCTTAGACATTTCCAGGCGATACAATGAAGTTGGTCGGGCTAAACACTCTCAGCATCCGAATGTCTATTTCCACGACCTGTCTGCCAACGATTACCTGAACTTTGACGTCATAGCCGGGCAGCAGTTTGATATTATCATCGTCATGAGCGTGGTTCAGTACTACCGCAACGCGGCCGAAGTCGAACAGCTACTCGCCAATATCAAACAAGTAGCAGCGCCGGGTGCTAAAGCGCTCATTTGTGACCTGATTGTGGAAGAAGGCGTTCTAAAGGATGTGATCAGTATTTTAGGCAGATCGCTCCGACAAGGGAAGTTGCTGTCCATGCTGAAACTGTTAGTGCGGCTGCGTTTCTCGACGTACTACACCATCCGAAAAGAAAACGGATTCCTGGTTATACCCCGTCAGGAGTGGCTGGCTATGTGCCAGCGATTGTCATTACAGGCTCAATTTCTGACGGAGCCCATCACCCTACAGCAGGAACGCCAGACTTTGCTGATTGAGTTTTAGTTTTTTCTGGCCCGTCAGTGATCTGGCTCAAGCAATTTCGCAGATGCGATTGATCTCCTGATACGTAATGCGGCATACTTTATAGATAGTGAGCTTCTGCAAACTGGATATCTATCAGTAAAGAATCAGCAACTCATGGCTTTTGGAAGAAATTGGTGAGGCTCTCAGGCTTGCCTTATCGAGCCGCTATCAACTTCTCTACCGGCCATAATGACTTCTTCTGAATGCTCTGCCTTGTTTGATCGTATTGTTGATGTTAAGGTAGGTGTGATTGGCGATTTTGCCCTGGATCTCTACTACTCCATTCAGACACAAACCGGGGAGTATTCCATTGAAACCGGGGAGGAGGTGCATTGGGGAAGCCAGCCAAAGGCCTCATTAGGAGCCGCTGGTAACGTAGTGCAGAATCTGGCCGCGCTCGGTATTCGGCAAATTCACGTATTTGGCTGCGTCGGTAACGATTTATATGGTCGGGAGATGCAGGCCCTGTTTCAGCAGGCCGGTGTTCAGACGCAGCACCTGCTTACTCCAGTAAGCGGTTGGGACACCTGTGTGTATACGAAACCCATGCAGGGCAACCGCGAGTTGAATCGGATTGACTTCGGCATTCATAATGAATTGACGGATGAGGTATTCAACGACCTGCTTGTGGGCCTGAAACAGGCTCTAGCTCATATCGATGTGCTCATTCTGAATCAGCAGTTCGCTAATCCGCTGCTCAGCGAAGAGCGAGTCGCCCAGTTAAACGGCCTGATCGCAGAATTTCCGAACGTCAGGTTTGTGGCCGATATGCGCCATGTTGGTAAGCAGATCCAGGGTGCAATTCTCAAAGTAAATACAGCCGAGTTAGCCAGGTTTCTGGCCCAGCATGCGCCGGATGAGCCTGATCTGAATTGGTGTTTGAAACAGGGTCAGCAGTTTAGGACGCTGCGTAATGGACCGCTGGTCATTACTCGTGGGGCTCAGGGCATTTTGTACCTGGATGAACACGTAACGGAAGTTGTTGATGGGCTACATCTCGAAGGCGAATTAGATACGGTAGGCGCGGGCGATACCGTTGTGGCAGCCTTGGCCGCTTGTTTGGGCGCAGGTGCTGAACCTGGACAAGCGTTGGAAATTGCCAATTTAGCTGCGGCCGTAACCGTTCAAAAACTTCGTCAAACAGGTACTGCTAGTCCCACCGAAATATTGGCTTTACAGCGAATGCACTACCCCCATGAATAAGGAAACGATACAGCACTGCCGAGAGGAACTCTACAACCATTTAACTACAGAACTTTTACCATTCTGGACCAAGCGCACGGCCGACCATGAACACGGCGGTTTTATTACGCATTTCGACCAGTATGGTAATGACTCGGGCGAGGAAGAAAAGTCGCTCATTGCGCAGACCCGGTCCATTTATACGTATGCATCCGCTCATCGGGCCGGGTACGGCGATGGGATTCTGGCTGAATTAGCCCGTCAAGGAGTTGATTACCTGATTAGCCGTATGTGGGATGAAGAACACGGTGGGTTCTATTGGATGACTAACCGAAAGGGTGAAGTGCTGATTGACCAAAAGATTGTATACGGACAAAGTTTCGCGATCTATTGCCTGAGCGAATACACCTTAGCAACCGGCGATCCGCGCGGAGCTGAATATGCCCAAAAGGTGTTCGATCTTCTTCAGAAGTATGCTGCTGACACTACCTATGGTGGTTATTTCGAAATGTTTCATCGCAACTGGACGCTGAAAGGACCCGGTTCGGCGGGAGGTGACCGCAAAACGCTCGACGCGCACATGCACCTGATGGAAGCTTTTACGACGCTTTACGAATGCACGCAGCAACCCATTCACCGTCGAAAACTGCTTGAGGTAATCGAGCTTTTGACCCAGCGGATGATGCATCCCGATTACGGCACAGGTATACCGCAGTTCTGGGCTGATTGGCAGGTAGCTCCTCAGATCAAATTTGACATCATCTGGGGTTGGGATCGCTTTACGGAAGACGGCACGAAACGCGCGGCCGATGATAATACCAGCTACGGCCACAATGTCGAGTTTAGCTGGCTGCTTCTTCACGCACTTGACATACTGCAAATGCCTCCGACGGCCTATCAGGCACAGTTAAACAAGGCGTTTTCGCATGCTATCGAGCATGGAGTTGACTGGGAGTTTGGCGGGGTTTTCGTGGAAGGGTCGCACAGTGGTGAGGTATACGACCGGGAAAAGGAATTCTGGCAACAGGCCGAAGTCCTGATTGGTTTTTTGGATGCCTATCGACTTTTCGGGGATGAACGCTACTGGAACGCCTACGAAAATGTGCATCGGTTTGTGATGGATAAGTTGGTAAACCGTTCGATAGGGGAGTGGTGGCCGCTCACCACCCGGCAGGGCGTACCGATCTGGACGCACATGAGCCACTCGTGGAAGATCAATTACCACACCGTACGGTCCATGGTCCAGACCATCGCCCGGCTCGATCAGCTATTAGCTGCCGAAGCCTGACTGCTCACTTAAAAACAAAAACAGCCCTGACCGTTACGTTGTCAGGGCTGTTCGTTTGAATGGGTTATCGCTTATAAGTTGCCTTTACGTAGCTCTTTAACCGCATAGTCAGCCGCACGGGCGGTAATAGCCATGAAGGTCAGCGATGGATTCTGCGTGGAGGTAGAAGTCATGCAGGCCCCGTCAGTTACGAATACGTTCTTACAGTTGTGAAACTGATTCCACTTATTCAATAGCGACGTTTTCGGGTCTTTACCCATCCGAACGCCACCCATTTCGTGAATATCAAGACCCGGCGCTTTGTTGGGGTTGTCGTGCGTTTTGATGTTTTTGAACCCAGCGACGGTCAGCATTTCAGTCATCTGCTCGTGGAAGTCGCGGATCATTTTTTCGTCGTTATCGTCGTAAGCAACCGAGATTTTTAGTTGCGGAATGCCCCATGCATCGGTCAGCGTGGAGTCCAGGGCTGCATAATTGCTTTCCTTCGGGATTGTCTCGCCCATCATGTGTGAACTTACCCGCCAGTTGCCATATTTAGGCTGCATCAAACTTGCTTTAAGATCATCGCCCATTCCCGACGTATCAGCGCTGGTGGCGCGGCTGGAGCCAAAACCAGCTGCATAGCCACGGAGGAAGTCGGTTTCCTGCTTGAATACGTTCCGGAAACGTGGAATGTAGCTACTGTTCGGACGAATACCTTCGGTGGTCGTGTCCTGGAAGCCGTCGTGCTCGGCTGAGATTCCCGTGCGGAAGTTGTGGAAGGCTACGTACTTGCCCAGCAGGCCGTTGTCGTTGCCCAGCCCGTTGGGGAAACGGTTTGATTTAGAGTTCAGAAGAATCAGGTTGCTGTTCAAACAGGCAGCGTTGACAAAGATGATGCGGGCGTAGTATTCCGTCATCTCTTTGGTATGCGCATCGATGACCCGCACGCCCGTCGCTTTGTTTTTCTTCTCGTCGAAGATGATGGAGTGAACCACGGAATCCGGACGAAGCGTCATTTTACCAGTTTTAGCCGCCCAGGGTAGAGTAGACGAGTTACTGCTGAAGTACCCGCCGTACGGGCAACCCCGCTGACAAAGCGAGCGGTTTTGGCACTGACCCCGCCCTTGCTGATAATGAATCGGTTGCGGTTTCGTCAGGTGGGCGCAACGCCCGATAATAACGGGCCGAGTGCCGTTATACTGCTTGGCCATCTGCTCGGTGAAATGCTTTTCCACGCAGGATTGCTCGTGCGGGGGCAAAAACTCACCGTCGGGCAACTGGGCCAAGCCGTCTTTATTCCCCGAAATACCAGCGAACTTTTCAACGTAGCTGTACCAAGGGGCAATATCATTATAACCGATTGGCCACTCAACAGCAAACCCGTCTCGGGCAGGTCCTTCAAAGTCGTACTGCGACCAGCGCTGGGTTCCCCGTGCCCACATCAGCGATTTTCCGCCCACGTGGTAGCCCCGAATCCAGTCGAAGGGTTTGTCTTGTACGTAAGGATGCTCGGCATCTTTCACAAAGAAATGACTCGCATCTTCCCGGTTGGCGTAACACCGGCTGGCAATTGGATTCGCGTCCCGATATTCTTTGGTGAGCTGACCTCCGTGGGTAAACTCCCAGGGCTGCATCATCGTGGTTGGGTAGTCGGTAATGTGCTTAACGTCCCGGCCGCGCTCCAGCACAAGGGTACGTAATCCTTTGCCGGTTAGCTCTTTGGCCGCCCAACCTCCACTGATGCCCGAACCAACCACAATGGCGTCGAACGTGCGTTCTTTAACGGAATCTATATTGAGAAAAGACATGAAATGCTGAATTAAGGAGAAACAAAATAGTCGGATTACTTCGTGCCGTTAACGGCTATCTTCTGAACGGGCACGCAGCCGTGGTAGAAACCAGGAGCCATATTGAACTTCTGAACATTCACCAGATAATACTCCGAATTGGTATACCCCTGTATGGTTAAATTCTTGATCAGCGTGACGAACGCTTTACCCGCCGGGTCAGCCGATGCGTTCAGGCGGGTCAGTACGTCCATGCGTTGCGCTTTATCACAGTCCGCGAATGCCTTGGTGTACGCTTCCTGCGCCGTTGCTTCCGTTAAGGCAAGTCCTTGCTTTAAGGTTGTTTGCGCCTGTTCGCCGTAGCAGTCGTTGATCATCCGAAGTGCGAACTGGTGCACTTTAAGCGACTTTGCGCCCGGAGTATCCGTTTCGGGAATAAACGTCTCTACAATTTCGCCCAAAAGAGACTCTTCATCGAGAGTGACTAAGGATGTTTGACCAATCGAATCGGGTGTCCAGCTTGAGGCCCATGCCGGAAGGCTTACTAGGCCGCCAACGGTGAGTGCTAAGCTTCTTAATGCGGAACGTCGTTGCATAGTAAACGCGCTGAGAGTTAAGCTTGATCAGGGGTAGTTATTTTTTTGCCCAAATTTACCCTTGAAAATTGACAAGGCCGTCTGTTTTAAAGACAATTTTGTCAGTTACGCTATTGATTGCCTTTTAATGGAGTAAAGCTATGTTGATCAGATGATCTATATATCATAAACGGTTAATCGGGCAGAAAAGTCTCTTACCAATCAACCATTGGATGAGATAGCTATGAATTAGTTCTTGTCCAGGCTCTTAAAAGCGCCTGCGTAGTCATAGGCGAAGTCGGCAAAGGTACGCGGGGGCTGGCCCGTAACATCGTGCACTGCCGACGTAACAACAGACGCTTCGTTCCGGCTGTAATGCGCGTAATCTTCAATCAATCCGTCGGCTTGCCAGACTGGGAAACCGGCGGCTACTAAGGCCTGCCGCATAGCCGCTGGTGGTACGTCTACGAAAGTCACTTGGCGACCGAGAGCTGCGGCTAATGTTTCGGCCATTTGAGCATGAGTTAATGCTTCCGGGCCTGTAATGTCATAAATTTTTCCTTCGTGACCGGACTCGGTCAAAGTAGCTGCGGCTACGGCTGCGATGTCTCGCACGTCAACTGCGCTGATCTGGGCCTCGCCAACGGAAGCAAAGAATGTTCCCTGCTCGACGATCGAATTTCGGAACCCTAGCAAACCTTGCATGAAGAGGTTTGGACGCAGGAAGGTGAACGCCAGACCCGACTCGCGAATGGCCTGTTCAACAGCGGCATGATACCGTAAGAACCGTACCGGAGAGTTCATATCCGCTGCGAACTGCGATAGTTTGACCAGGTACCGAACCCCCGCCTGTTGGGCTTCGTCAACAAAACTTCGTTGCTGGACTTCGGTCTGCTCGGAGGAATTGGTTAAGAGAAACGCACGTTCAATACCACGTAGTGCCTGGGCAATGGTTGCGGAGTTGGTAAAGTCGCCCTGCACAATCTGCGCGTTCGTCAGTGCCGACAGTTTTTCGACATCCTTTTCCGAGCGGACCATCGCCCGAAATGGAACACCGCGCTCCGATAAGATTTTTATCAACTCAGCACCTACGCTGCCAGTTGCCCCGGTGACGAGAATCGTGGGTTCCTGAGCGGAGGAACTAGAAATTGTTGGCGTGTTCATGGTTTTGTTTGGTTAATGCCCCAGTTGGTCTAAGCAGACATACGCTGGCCTGATGGAGCCGATTGGTGATAAAATTTGTTAAGACGCTACAAAGGTCAATACGCCCGCTGGAGAAAAATTGTAAGAAAACGAAACGTATCTTATTCATGAACAGCCAACTGATTGACACCGACGAACGACTAGCTACCGTAATTAGTCACTTTTACTGTGTTCAACTGGAGGCTCAGGATCCACCGCTCCCGCAGCAGTTGCTGCCCAACTATGAGATGCTGATGGCGTTTAACTTTGGTTCGGAGGTGCCGATACGTATCGGCGATGAGCAGTATGTGATCCGACAGACCGCCGTGCTAGGCCCTTTGCAGAAGTTACTGGTGTATGAATTACAGCCAGCAACTGACCTGATTGTGGTTAATTTCACACTCAACGGGTTTTATCGGCTGTTACGGGTACCTATGTATCAATTGAAAGGGGAGGACCTGCATAACCCGGACGTACTGTTGAACAAAAGCTGTTTCAGTGATGTATGGTCCCAGCTAGCCCCCATGAATAATTTGGCCGACAGGTTACAGTTAATCCGCGAACACACGCTGCATTATGCTGCACCGGTTGACGAGTCGACCCGCTCTTTGCTGGACAGCATTCCGTACTTTACAAATGCCGCTCTTGAACCTGTAAACGTATTGGCCTGGAAGCACCAAGTATCGACCCGGAACATTCAGTTACGCTTCCGGACGCAGTTGGGGTATTCAGCTAAGGAGTTAGTGCGTTTTCTGCGTTTTAAAAAGGTACTCGCTGTTTTGTGTCAGCAGCCTTTTGACCCTGTTGATTGGCTAAGCCTTGTTACGAAATTTGGCTACTATGACCATAGCCATCTGATCAAAGACTTTCAGCATTACATGGACATCAGCCTACGTCAGTTTATGAGTCAGTTAGGGCAGGGTGGTATGTGCATGAGTAAGCCGGGCCAATATTATTAATTCAGAAAAAGAAACATGCCTGAAGCTGAACAGAAAAGGGATTAGCTCACATCCTAACTAAAGTTGGTATAGAACCTGCACAGTCACCTGGAGAGATAAGCTTGTTCGATAATCAATATTTTGAAAAGCCTCTCAAACACCTTAGAGTTAATTATTAAGATTTATTCTAAATAAAAATTGCTTCTCATTGATTGCTTCATATATTTGTGCTGTTATTTAAAATTAGTCTACATAAAAACAAAATCAACGCTCAAGTACATTGATGCTGTAACCCTAACGTACTAGCTAGCAAGTCACGGATTTCTTCTCCGCTTCATGCTAACGACCGGCATAGAGCGTATGATAACAAGCCAAGCCCGAACCAAGGACATTTATGAATACGCTATACGTGCATCGGCTGTCTGCCTTATTGATCATACTAGTGTTCGTGTACTCACCGATACTCCGGGCGCAGGTTACTACCGATGCACGTATAGAGGGTATCGTTACTTTAGCTAATGGTAGTCCGGGAACGGCGGCAACGGTGCTGATCAAATCACTGAAGCGAGCGACAACCGCCGATAACAACGGGCGCTTTATCCTGGAAGGGTTATCTTCTGGTACGTATGAGGTACAGGTTTCGATGGTAGGCTATGAGCCGGTTCGACAGATTGTTGACGTAATAACTAGTAAGACGAGCGTTGTTTCAGCCCGTCTGAAAGCAGCGCAGAACCAACTTGACGAAGTAGTAGTAACCGGTCAATACGAACCTCAGTCCATGAAAAAGTCGGTTTATCAAATACGTGTCATTGATAGTGAGCGGATTCGGTTGCGGGGTGCGGTTAACGTCATGGGTGTACTAAACAACGAATTAGGCTTTCGCTTTTCCAGCGACCTGACGCTCGGCACCACCGACGTTCAACTTATGGGTATGTCGGGACGTAACGTGAAAATTTTGCTGGACGGTTTACCGATGGTTGACCGGGGCGACACGCGCGAGAGTCTGAACCAGATTGACATTAATTCCATCGAACGCATTGAGATTGTAGAAGGCCCGATGTCCGTTTCGTACGGTTCGGATGCCCTGGCGGGCGTTATCAATATTATTACGAAAAAGCCTAGTAACGAGCGGCTTGGCGTTAACGCTCGGATTCAGGAAGAAACCGCTAGCAACGACTATAATCTCTTGACCAATCAAGGATTGCACCTGCAAACTGCGAACGTAACGTGGCAAAAGAAAGGCTGGAACGTATCGGCTGGTGCCACAAACAATACGTTCGGGGGCTGGCAGGGACAGGCTATCGGGCGCGCTAAAGACTGGCTTCCTAAAGATCAGCTGTTTGGGCACGGTAAACTTGGCTATCGCAACGAGAACCTGAACGTATACTATCGGCTGGATGCGCTAAAAGAAGATTTGCTGAGCCAGGGACCAGAAAATGTGAATACGCGCCAGGCCCGCGATCAGAAATACATTACCCATCGCTACGTCCATCAACTACAGGGGGACTGGAAACTAAGCGAACGGCTGCAACTCAATGGGCAGGCCGCTTATACGGACTACCAACGGCGGACCCAAACCACAATTCTGGATGTAAGCACGGGCCGACGAACCCTGTCGCTGGGCGAAGGTGAGCAGGATGTATCCATTTTCACCAGCCAGACCTACCGCGCGACGGCATCGTATAAAGTTTCGTCGGCGGTTTCGGTACAGCCCGGTGTCGATATCAACCTGGATGCCAGCTCCGGAGCGCGCATTTTGGGTTCGCCTACCATCAATGATTACGCGTTTTTTATCTCGTCGACCATCAACCCAACCGCTAAGATCAGCATTCGTCCTGGTTTGCGCTTCATCAAAAACTCGGTCTACGATGCTCCACCGGTTATTCCTTCCCTGAACACCAAATTTGTGCTTACTCCCGCGCTTGACCTACGTTTGTCTTACGCACGCGGTTTTCGCTCGCCTGCCCTGCGCGAACTGTATTTTAACTTCTTCGACGCCAGTCACTCCATCAAGGGTAACCCGAACCTGAAAGCTGAAACCTCGAATAGCGTTAACGGGTCGCTGGTATGGCAGGCAGGTCGGCGGTTTAAATCTACCCTCGGCGCTTTCTACAACGTATTTAATAACCTGATTAGCTACGGGATAGATCCAAACGATCCGAGAATTTCGATGAACATCAACATCGATAAATTTAAAACGACGGGTATGACGTTAGAGAACGTCTTTTCCTGGAAAGCGCTACAGGCAACGGTGGGATTCTCGTACATCGGTCGCTTCAATAACCTGCTGACGACAACCGATACCACAAGCTACGTAGGTGGACTACCTCAATTTATGTGGTCGCCCGAAGTGAATACGAATCTGACGTATACGCTGACGAAAATTGACACCAAGTTGAGTCTCTTCTATAAATACACAGGCAGGCGACCAAGCTATCTGGCAACCGTAACGGCAAATAACCAGGTATCGGCTACGTTAACCGAGATAGCGCCATTCCATTGGGCAGATGTCACCATCACTAAGCCAATTGCGAAATATCTGACTTTGACAGCGGGTGCTAAAAACCTGTTCAACATCACACGACTAGCCAATACGTCAACGGATACTGGCAGCGCTCACAGTTTGGGCGGAGCAGCTCCAGTGAGTTACGGACGCTCTTATTTTCTGGGGCTAAGTTTTCAGTGGCACAAAGACTAAACGAGCTTCTATCCACACCTAAATCTCCCTTTTGGAGGAAACAAATCCATTACTTATTCAGGATATCAAACCACCAAGTTTTATGAAAAAATCCATTGCACTCCTGTGCATTTTAGGCGCAGCCACACTGAATGCCTGTAAGGAAAGCGACCCACCGCTGCCCGACAATTTAATCCAGTTCGAAAGTGCGGAACAAGGTATGGATGCGACTACTAAAGAAGCTACGATTAAACTAAAGTTGTCACGCGCTGTCGATGCGGCTACTCCCGTAACTATTCAGGTAACACCCTCCGGCATTACGTACGGAACACAGTTTACAACAAATCCAGCAACGACCAGCAATACGTTGTCGCTAACGGTTCCGGCAGGAAGCAGCGAAACATCGTTCAAGCTGGCGAAAGCCGACAACCTCTTTCTGAACGGCACCGAAACCATCGGCTTGACTATTGCATCAGCAGGGAGCCCGGTGTTGGTTGGAACCACGAAGCAGCAAACGGTTAAGTTCACCTCAATTGTTTCGAGCGGCACCAACCTGACGCTCGACGGCGGAACGGGTGGCGCCAGCGCTATCAACGCGGTATTCGTCGATCTGAGCAACAATGCCCAGAATCCGGTAAAGCGAGCCAGCTGGGATTTAGGTTTTCACGCGGGAACCGATTTTCGGGTTATCCTTAACAACATGACCGGAGCAACCGCTATTGCGCTGGCTAAAAACGATTTAACGCAGGTCACGGCGGCTGATACGGTTGGGGTAGCGCTTACGTTAGGCTTCGATCCATCCGGTTTGAAATTAGTCGATGACGTATCGGGCGACATTACGAAAACAGTGATTCCTGCGATTTCAGCGACCGACGCCGACAACAAGGTGTACATCATCAACCGGGGGACAAGCGGTGGCACACCCGCTAAAGGTTGGGTTAAATTTAGGGTGTTGCGCAGCGGCTCAACCGGCTATACGCTTCAATACGCTGGTATTAAAGAAACCACGTTTAAAACCGTTACCATTCCGAAAGACAACGCCTATAATTTCAAATACGTATCGTTCGATTCGGGCGCACTGGTCGATGTAGAACCTGCCAAAACACGTTGGGATATTGTTTGGTCGGGCGCCTTAAGCAAAACCAGCGATGGCACGAATGACATTGCCTATTATTTCGCTGATCAGGTATTGATCAACGCGCTGGGCGGGGTAACAGCTGCGGAAGTATTGACCAGCGCTGTTACGTACGACGCCTACGCCGAAAGCAATATTGCGACCACTACGTTTAAGAACGATCGTTCAATCATCGGTTCAAACTGGCGGGCAACGACGGGTACCGTTGGGGTAAAAACTGACCGGTTCTACGTCGTGAAGGATGCCACGGGGAACGTGTACAAAGTCAAGTTTCTTAGCTTCACTTCGCAGGATGGCGGTGAACGTGGTAAGCCCAAACTGGAATACAAGCTGGTTAAGCAAGTCAATTAATCAATCTCTCGCTGAGGTGTCGGTTCGTTGAGTCTGACACCTCAGCCTTATCAACTTACCATCCCCATGAAAAAAACATCTGCTTTTACCCGGTGGCTTACCTACCTTTTACTGGGAATCCTGGCCAATAATTATGTTGCTCAGGCAACCATTCCCTCCAAAAACGAGCCGGTTCGGATTGTCTCGCTGGATGGTACCGTTAGTGAAATTCTTTGCGACTTAGGATTGCAATCGCACCTGGTTGGTGTCGACGTGACCAGTACGTATCCTGAATCGCTGCAAAAGCTGCCGAAGGTGGGCCACAATCGAAACATCTCTGCCGAAGGTGTTATTGCGCTGAAACCGACGCTGGTTCTGACAACGCAGAACGCCGGAACCAAATCCGAAGTCATTGAGCAAATTAAATCGGCGGGCATTAAGGTCATTTCTTTTCAGCAGGAATACAGCGTTGCGGGTGCTAAAAAATTGATTCAGGACGTAGCCACAACCTGTCAGGTCGGTTCTAAAGCCAAGCCGTTGATCAAGAAACTGGACACGGACCTGGCTCAGGTAAGAAAAGCGACCAATAGCCCCAAAGTGCTGTTTATCTACGCGCGGGGTACAGGTACGATGATGGTATCAGGCCGGGGAACGCAGGTTGATAAAATGATTGAACTGGCGGGCGGTGTGAATGCTACGCCTGATTTTGAGAGCTTCAAACCGCTCACGGCCGAGGCATTGGTAACGGCCAACCCCGACGTAATTCTGTTGTTCGATAGTGGACTCGAAAGCCTGGGCGGTAGCGCAGGACTGCTGAAAGTTCAGGGCGTGGCGCAAACCAACGCAGGCAAGAATAGCCGGATTATCGAGATGGATGGGCATCTGCTGACGGGTTTCTCCCCGCGTTTAGGCAAAGCCTTGCAGGAGCTAAGCCAGAAAATTGCTCAAAAACCTAAAGCGTAAGCCTATGACGACGGCAACACTTGACCCGCCCTCGACTACCCGCTCAGCCCCAAAATCGGTCTTCCAAACAACCACCAACCCGTGGTTGATGCCAACGTTAGGCATTGGGCTAGCAGCAACGATTGTGCTGTCGGTCGGAGTTGGGGCCGTGCGGGTATCGCCTTACGAAATCGGGCTCATTATCAGCAAAGCTTTTGGGTATGCAACCGAAGTTGATAGTACTAAAGAAGCGATCCTGTTAGCCATCCGCTTACCACGCGTATGTCTGGCGGTGCTGATCGGGGCCGGATTAGCGATTTCGGGAGCCGCAATTCAGGGTTTGTTCCGTAACCCACTTGCCGATCCCGGACTGATCGGAATTTCGTCGGGTGCATCGCTGGCAGCGGTAATGATGATTGTACTGGAAGTCAAGTTTTTCCAGACGCTCACGGGTATACTGGGGATGTATGCCTTGTCTGTTGTGTCATTTTGTGGTGCCTGCGCTACTGCTTTTCTGGTGTACCGCATGGCCCGACTGGCGGGAAGGGACGTAATCACGACGATGCTGCTCACCGGAATTGCCATCAACGCCTTATCTGGTGCCCTAACGGGCGTTATGACTTATCTGTCCACCGATGAACAACTCCGTAATATTACGTTCTGGAGTCTGGGCAGTTTGGGCGGGGCTAGCTGGACCGCGGTACTAGCTATCCTGCCGTTTACCGTAATCGCGCTGGTAGGCATTCCTCGCTTAGCTAAATCGCTGAATTTACTGGCGCTTGGCGAAAGCCAGGCAAGTATGCTGGGCGTTAATCTCAAAACGATCAAGCGGCAGGTAATCATTTTCTCGACCATGGCCGTTGGTACGTCCGTGGCTGTGGCGGGCGTGATTGGGTTTGTCGGACTGGTTATTCCGCACCTGATTCGGATGGGAGCTGGTTCGGACCACCGCCGTGTGTTGATCGGATCGGCGCTGGGCGGAGCACTTGTTCTTACCCTGGCCGACACCCTGGCCCGAACGCTGGTAGCCCCGGCGGAGCTTCCGATTGGTATTCTTACCGCCTTAATCGGAACGCCTGTTTTCTTGTGGATCTTATTTCGGGAAAAACGCCGGACAGTCGCCTAACTCGAACCACTATGTTAGAAGTCAACAACCTATCCTATCGCATCCGAAATCGGCAATTGCTAAATGGCATATCGTTTCGGGCCAACCCGGGAGAACTGCTGGCGATCATTGGGGCAAACGGAGCGGGTAAGTCAACCCTGCTCAAGGTATGCACCCGCGAACTAACCGCAACGGAAGGTGAAATTCGGCTACGTGATAAACCCATCAATACGTATTCGGATAAGGAATTAGCCTTGCTCCGAGCCGTATTGCCGCAGCAGAACGCGGTCAGTTTCCCGTTTCTGGTTAGCGAGCTAGTTTTGATGGGCCGGTACCCGCATTTCGATTTTCACCCTTCCAATCAGGACTACGACATCGCCGAACTGTCGCTCAGGAAAGTGGGCATGTGGGATTTCGCCAATCGTGTTTTTACAACCTTATCGGGTGGTGAACAGCAGCGCGTTCAACTCGCTCGTGTATTGGCTCAGATCTGGGACATACCGCAGGGAATTTTATTCTTAGACGAGCCAACGACGGGACTCGATCTACTGCATCAGCAGCAATTACTGGAAGTTGCGCGTGAGTTCACCCAGAAAGGGTTTTGCGTCGTCGTGATTCTGCATGACCTGAATTTGGCCGCTCAATACGCCGATCAGATCATTATGCTACGGAAAGGCCAGATTGAAGCCGCCGGGACGCCCCGAGCGGTGATTACGCCCGAAAATGTTCAACGCGCCTTCAACTTAAATGTATGGCTCATGAATCATCCCGAAATGGACTGCCCGATGATCATTCCTCATTATAATCAATTGTCTATTAATCAACGACCAACTCAAACTGTCTATACCCCATGATCACATCACAAAGTCTCAAAGAACGCTGGGCGACTTTCAAAGAACAAAACCCTAAAACACGAATCCGTGACGCAGCCAAAGAACTGGGCGTCAGCGAAGCGGAACTACTGGCTACGCAAATCGGCGAAACGGTACAACGGCTGGAAGGCGACTTCCGTGATCTCCTAAAGGAGGTTCCATTATTAGGTTACGTAATGGCTTTAACGCGCAACGACAACATTGTGCACGAACGTAAGGGCGTCTATGAGAAGGTATCGTTCAGCGAGCATACCGGTTTGGTACTCGGGCCCGACATCGACCTGCGATTGTTCATGTCGCGTTGGTATTTGGGCTTTGCCGTCGACGAAAACGGTCGCAAAAGCCTTCAGTTCTTCGATCAGGATGGGACAGCCGTTCATAAAATCTACCTGACGGACAAATCGGATGAAGCCGCTTATGAAGCTTTAGTACAAAAATACCGGGCTGCCGACCAGACCGCGCCCGTCGTGGCCGTGCCTTATCCGAAAAAAGCAATCGAGACCGCCAACGATGACATTGACGTTCAAGGCTTTCAGGATAGCTGGCTGGCTATGCAGGATACGCACGAGTTCTTCGGTCTGTTACGTAAATACAAAGTTGGTCGCGAGCAGGGGATTAGCCTGGCCCCATCCGGTCACTCTCAGCAGATTACTCTTGATCAGCTTCTAAAAATCTTTGAAACGGTGGCGCAGCGCGAACTACCGATTATGATTTTTGCGTCGAATGCGGGTTGTATTCAGATTCATACCGGACCGGTTAAAAAACTGGTCACTATGGGGCCCTGGTTTAATGTACTTGACCCTGAATTTAACATGCATTTGCGCGCCGATCAGATTCACAGCATCTGGATAACTCGCAAACCCACCAAAGACGGTATTGTTACCGGGCTAGACCTGTTCGATAAAGAAGGCAACAGCATTGCGCTGATTTTCGGAAAACGCAAGCCCGGTGTACCCGAAATGAAAGCGTGGCAGGACGTAGTGAACGACGTAATAGCCGCTTGATAAGCATGTTCTCTCAGACGGTGGTCGCTTATCAGCCACCGTCTGTTAATAGAATCTGCCAGTATAGATTTTCCTAGTTCTGTTTCTCAACACAACCGTTTCATGTAATGGAGCACAATCATCAATTTCGCCTATTTGCCCAAAATAGCCTTGGCTACGTCGGTATATGCGATGGATGCAAGGTAGTTAACGTAGCGTTTCAAAATTCGCTGTTCTGCCTGGCCCTCGGCCAGTTTGATGACTTTCGCGAGTTGATTCATGACCGGCTGGCGATGAAACCGTTTTGCACGAGCCATGGAAAAGAACTGCTGATGGTGACCCCCATGCCCAATTACTTCATTTTATTTTCGGAAGCAGACCTAACTTCGTTAGGCGAATTGTTACAAGAAGCCGCTCCGGTACTAGAAGCCGAGCGTATCCTGAATCTGAAATCTGTGTAGAGCATTATAGCTACATCGTTGGTTTAGTGCTGAAAGCCATAAATCGCCTGGTAACCATGGTTACGAGAAGGAATCTTAGCATAGCCTTGATTTGAAATCGTAGATAGACGCCAAAAAGGAATCGGTTAATTTTATACCAGCACTTATTCCCCTAAGTTTGCTCCGTCTGCTGGCTGTAGGAACAGGTTATCTGGCCTTCTCTGCCAGAATTAAACCGCTGTTTGTTCCACGATGGACAAAATCCATACGCTCTACATCGTACTTGATCTGGTTGGCACATTTGTCTTTGCCATTAGTGGCGCTACGGCCGCCAAACAGCGGGGACTTGACCTGTTTGGCATCGCTACTATCGCCTTTACAGTGGCCTGCGGTGGAGGTATTATCCGGGATCTTTGCATCGGCGCTATTCCCCCTACGGGCCTATCTACCTGGTATTATCTGGCCACTGCACTGCTAGCCGCAGCCATCACGACCGGTTTGTATTCGTTTGTGCTACGTATTAACCGCCCTGTGGTTCTGTTCGATGCCATGGGATTGGCCTTGTTCGGAGTTACGGGTGCTGAGAAAGCCCTTTCCTATGGCCATAATGCGGAGGTGGCTATTCTTTTGGGCACTACTACTGCCGTCGGTGGAGGAGTACTACGTGATATTTTACTGAACCGGGTGCCTATTATTTTACAGAAAGAGATTTATGCATCGGCGGCCCTGCTGGGGGCTTCGGTAGTGGTGGTAGGTAATCACCTGGCGTGGATACCGAGGGATTGGGTATCCATATTGGGGTTGAGCCTGTCTTTTACGGTACGTATGTTAGCCCTTCGTTATCACTGGAACCTGCCGGGTTCTTCGCCCGACAAGACCGGCTCTGACTAAGTTGCCGGATTTAGATTCTGTCGATGATAACTCGTGACTCTAAAAGTCGACTATGACTGCAGAAAGACGTTTTGTACACAAAATCCTGTACTAAGCCGGGCGATGTTGATTGGTATTTTGCGAACGTTTGCGGAATATTGATACGTACTGTTAATCGATCCTGTTTCGAGGACAACTCTCTGTATGTGCAATTCCCGCTACCTGGTTACCTACCTCTTTCTGCTGCTTTTTTGTTTGGTTTTATCGGTCTCGTCCGCTCAGACAACACCCTCCTATACCTGGTGGAGACCCGCCAATAGTTCATTCCCGGTTGTCGACGGGCAAGCGTGGCCGAAAGAGATGCAGGACACAATCCAGCGACTTCCGCCCAGAGCAAAACCGGTGGTCAGGAAAGCTGTCTGGGATTTGTCGCGGCAAACGGCAGGTTTGTCAATCCGGTTTGTCAGCAACGCCCCCGGGATCATCGTCCGCTACAACGTAACGGGTGCGGTTGCCCTGCCGCACATGCCCGCTACAGGTGTTAGTGGCGTGGACCTGTACGGGATCGACAGCGACGGTACGTGGCACCTGGCGTCTGGGAAGTACAGTTTCAAAGACACGGTTCAGTATACGTTTGCTCAGCTAAAGCCGAACGATACGTATCACGCGCTGGGTCGTGAGTACCGCTTGTACCTTCCTTTGTACAATGGCGTGCGGAATCTGGAAATCGGCGTACCTGCGGGTAGCCAGTTTACGGTGTTGCCGCAACGTGCTGAGAAACCGATTGTTGTGTACGGTACGTCCATTGCCCAGGGAGCTTGTGCGTCGCGTCCCGGCATGGCCTGGACGAATATTCTGGCTCGCAAGCTGGATCAGACGGTTATCAACCTCGGCTTTTCGGGCAACGGGCGGCTGGAGAAAGAAGTAATCGAACTGGTCAATGAGATCGACGCGAAGGTATTTGTGCTCGACTGCCTGCCGAACCTGATCGAGACCGTTGTAAGCCGCGCTGAGTTACAAAAGCGCATTGTGGAATCCGTTAAGGCAATACGAGCCAGACATCCGTCAACGCCTATTCTGCTGACCGATCACGACAGCTACACGGAAGGGTATCTGATGCCAAACCGTCAAACGCTTTTTGAAAATGCAAACCAGGACCTGAACGAAGCATACAAACTGCTGATAACCGACAACGTAACGGGTATTTACCGACTCTCGATGGCCGAAATCGGTATGGATCTCGACTGTATGGTGGATGGCACCCATCCCAACGATATCGGCATGATGCGGTACGCCGACGCCTACGAGAAAAAACTCCGGGAAATTCTGCAACAACCCATTGGCACGATCAAGACACAGATACCGACCCGCCAGAACCGGGAACCCGGCAGCTACAACTGGGAAGATCGGCATAACGACATGCTGAAATTAAACCAGACCGAGCCAACCCGAATTGTGTTTATCGGCAATTCAATCACACACAATTGGGGCGGCAAGCCTTTGAACAACCGCATCGCAGGCGCTGACTCCTGGCAGAAATACCTGGAGCCATTGCAAGTACGTAATTTTGGCTTCGGCTGGGACCGGGTCGAAAATGTACTGTGGCGGGTGTACCACGATGAACTGGACGGAATTTCGCCCGAGCAGATTGTCATCAACATCGGCACCAATAACCTACACCTGAATACGGACGAGGAGATTATCCAAGGGCTTATGTTTCTGGTGCAGGCCATCCGGCTCCATCAGCCAAACGCAAAAATTACGCTGCTGGGTATTTATCCACGCCGTGAGCAGGAGGGACGGGTTGCGGGTCTTAATAAAGGCATTCAGGCAATGACCCGGTCAGAAAACATCGGCTATCAGGACATTGGCAAACGCTTACTGCTGACCGGCGGCAAGATCGACGAACGGCTTTTCTCCGATGGTTTGCATCCCAACGCGGCCGGGTATGAACTGTTGGGCAAGGAGCTGGAAAAGGTGTTACGTAGCCGGTAATAGAACGGCCTTGCCTGGACTAGACCTTAATTTTGGGCAAGAGGATAAAGAACGTAGAGCCTTCTCCGGGTTCGCTGTCGGCCCATATATAACCTGTGTGGTTGCGAACAACTTTCTTAACTGTAGACAACCCTACTCCTGACCCTTTGTATTTAGAAGCTCCATGCAGGCGGGTAAATACGTCGAAAATGCGCGCTGCGTCTGATCTATTGAAGCCAATTCCATTGTCCTGGATGCGAACCAGATGAAAGTCTGTTGACCGATCGGTTTGGGCAATGGGTATTGTTACGTCATGGCCGCTGACCGTAGAACAGTCGATGTGAATACAGGGGGGAATTGTCGGTTTTGAATATTTGAGGGCATTGCTCAACAAGTTCTGGAAGGCCTGCTCCCACTGGCGACGGTAGCCGGTAATAACGCATAATTCATCGACCTGGACAGTGGCTCCTTTTTGCTCTATTTCATACTCCAGATCGATCAGGACCTGCGCCACTACTTCATTCAGAGGAACTTCTTCCAGGGTTACCGATTGCTGATCTAGTGCCGAATAAGCCAACAAGGCTTCGATGAGTGTGTTCATACGCATCGCAGCGGTTTGAATCCGATCGAGATAAGCCGTTGCGGTGTCAGACAGTTGGCCTTCAAGCGATGTTTTTAAGAGTTCGGAAAAAGCCTGAATCTTTCGGACGGGTTCTTTTAGATCGTGCGAAGCGGCATGCGCAAAATCTTCCAACTGCTGATTAGAGCGTTTCAACTCGTCGATTTTGCTTTCAAGCTGGAGTTGCAGATGCCTCAACCGCGTAAAATCGGTAAAGTGAATAACAACCTCGTTATCCAGCTTTGACGTACTCATTAAGTTGTACAGGTCGAGTCCGTCTTTGTCGTAATGGATTTCAAACGTAAGGGGCTGGCTTGTTGTGTAGGTTTCGACCGGGTTAGTAAAGCTTATCGTCTCGAAGTAACCGGGAAAAACTTCTCCGACTCGCTTATCCAGTAACTGTTCGGGAGTGGCGTTGGCATAAGCGGCATAGGCCTGATTGGTAAGTTTAAACCGGAAATCAACGATTTCGCCATTCTCAACAATCGGTTGCAGAACCTGCAAAGGTTCTTTGAACCCATTGATGATGGCTTGTAAATACCGGTTAGCCTCGGCGACTTCCATCAGCTTCACCGAATGTGTGATGTCTTCAATCGTGTGAATGATATAAATGACTTCAGTATCGCTACCGATAACGGGTTTATTAACCGCCCGCCAAATACGCTTTTCCATAACACTCGTTTGGGCATTGGGCCACACGTGGTGCTGGTCAGTCATATAATGAGGCTGTTTAGTTTGAATCACCTGTGTCAGCGATTGCTGAAGTTGTCGGAAAATAACGTCGTTCCTTCCGTCGCTGAAGAGGACATCAAACACAGCCGTACCGACCAAGGAATCCCGTTGAATACCGACGGCTATCAGGTAGTCGTCAGATACGGCCGCAATCGTAAAAGTGGGCGCATCGGGTAGCAGCACTAGATGATTGCCTGGCATCGCGTTAAACAATAGCGAACTAAAGCTCAGGCTATCAGGGCCAGCTGATGGGCTGCTCATCGGTAAGGACCTCCCTATCATCAGGTGTTAGTAGTCATTATCTGTTGGCTGGTCGGCACGTAGCCAAGGCGCAGTCTACATACCGTTGGGTCTAAATTAAAGAAAAGATAGCTATTTACATGAACAGACTTATGTTGAGCATGCGAACATCCTCATAAAATGCGCATGCCAATAGTCACGTGGTTACATTTTGCCTTGAAAAATGGAAGATCCTGAGCTGTGTCAGGGGTTCGCAAAAAATGCTGACGCGTGGCTCTTCGACTCCGCTCAGATTGACATTCATTCTACCTTCCGGTGCTTAATAAAACAGCCAGAGATAGTGTGTCACTGTGAGCGAAGTCGAAGAGCCACGCGTCAGCAAAAAATCAATGGTTAGCGAGCGTACCTCGCCTGCATCGCTTTAATGAACTTCAACCCGTTCTCGGCAATATCCCAGGGATCGTTGTATTCACGCCAGACGTTGATTGAGTTGGCGAAGTCAACGTCGTTACGCGTGAACGCTTCAATGGTCATCCAGCCGGTGTAATTCAATTCTGCTAACGTGCGGAACGTATCATCCCAGGGGACATGACCATCACCGGGTGTGCCACGGTCGTTTTCGCTGATGTGTACGTGAGCCAACACCGGCGCAATGGTACGTATCGCGTCCGGAAAGCGCTTCTCTTCCATGTTCGCATGGTGGGTGTCGAACATGGCCCGTACGTTCGGGTGGTCAACTTGTTTTATCAGGTGTACCAACTGTTCCATCGTGTTACACAGGTAACACTCAAAGCGGTTAAGCGCTTCGGGCGTCAGCACGATATTCGCCTGCCTGGCGTATTCACCAGCTGCATGGAGCACTTCGGCGCTGTGAGCGTATTCATCAGTCTGTGGCTCACGTCGGCTGAACGTGGCGAAAGCCGAATGCATTGGCCCACAGATTACCGTAGCGCCCATCGCGTGTGCCCGATCAATGGCTCCCTTTAGATAGGCAACCGCTTTTTCGCGAACCTGTGGCGAGTCGCTGGCCGGGTTCTCGTCGGGGCCAACTACCATCACGGCCGTGCTCAGCAAACCGAGTTGTTTCAAATGGTCGCCAAACTGGCGGTAAGCGCTGACATCCTGATTGTCGATGAAACACTCGATTCCGTCGTAGCCAATCGTCTTGAGACGCTCGGCAATCGGGTGCATCTTTTCGGATATGGGCGCCGACCAGGCTAATAAATTAAATCCAATAGGTGAACGTTGCGGTGAAGTTGACGAATCCGTTGACAAAGACATACAAAACGTAAGAGTAAAGATGGGGTATAAGTGAACCAGGTTTTTAGCGCGAAGACACACCCTTTTCCATAGGATGCTCCTTAAGCAACTGATCCGGCGAGTAGAAATCCTTTTTGCTTTCGATCGAGGCTCTAACTTTCTTAACCTTATCGGGGTAAATGGGCGACGACTGATTGCCAAACGCATTACGTACATACGTCAGCACGGCAGCTACCTCCCGGTCGTTCAAGAGACCGCCGAAGGGCGTCATCGGCACTTGCCCGGGATACGTTTTCCCGTTTACTTCAATCGGCCCCATCATTCCTTTCAAGACGATTTTAATCAAACGTTCCTCATCGCCCTGCACCCATTTCGTACCCGTAAGCGGAGGAAATCCCGATGCGGTCAGGCCTTTCCCATCGGCCTGGTGGCAGGTGATGCAGTACCCTTCTTTCGCAAAAATTTGCTTACCCAGCGTATGCAGCGCCAGGTCTTCCCCGCGTAGGTTTGAGGTAGTGGCGACCTCTTTCGGTTTATTGACCAGCTCGCCTTTCAGGTGCGCAACGGCGGCTTCGTGGGCGTGGACCATCCAGTCGTCCATTGGTTTTTTCTGCGCTTCGGCCAGGATCGGTAGCCCCTTCTCTTTACCAATCCATGAAGCGGCTACTATAGCCATTAACCGAACGCGGCTGTTGTCGTCCCGAACGGTTTGCATCAGCAAATCGGCCTGGTCGGTATCGCCCAGTTGATGCCCCGTATATCGTACTACTTGAACAGCAGCCGCTCTGGCGTGGTAATCTTTCGCCTTGAGCAATTGTCGTAAGAGCTTCTGGTCTACTTTATTCATACCCCAGCTCACCCACAAGCCTTCGAGCAGGTGGTGCTCGTAACGGGGATCGTTCTTGTCGAGTTTGGCTACCCAGGTGTTTAGTTTAGCTAACACCGCATCGGCATTACGTCCCCGCAGTTCACTACGGGTGCGGTAGCGAGTCCGGTATTCGGGCAGTTTTAAATTGTCGAGTAATTCCTCGATGCTGGCGTCGGCTATTTTGGCTGGTTGCACCAACGGACGTGACGGATACGTAATGCGATACACACGTCCGTGCATGTGATCACGCAGCGGGTCGCGGGCGTTGTGCTGCATGTGCCCGATCAGGATGTTGTGCCAGTCGATGACGTACAGCGAACCGTCGGGCGCAAGCTCCATATCGACCGGCCGGAAGTTACGGTCGTCGCTCACGATCAGATCCATCTGATGGGTACTCTTGTAGCCGGTACCATCGTCCTTGAGCGTATGCATTTTGGTGCCGAGGAATCCGATAGTATTGTTGATCAGGAAGTCGCCCTGAATCTCGTCGGGGAAATGGCGGCTCGATACAAACTCGACACCCGACGTAGGCCGAACCCGGTGGGCCTCTTCAATGAGCTGTTTAGATTTGTGGGTCGATTCGCCATAGCGAGGCAGAACAGAGCCGGGCAACATCCAGCGGAAATCCGGGCTGGACGTTTCGGCGAAGAAGGGCTGGCCCCACTCGTCAAAGGCAATACCCCAAGGATTGGGGATGGCTAACTGCGCGGTACGTTCCAATTTTTTAAGTTGCGGAGCGTAGCGGTAGAAGCCGCCGTTTGTCGCCCGAACGGGTCCGTACGGGGTCTCTACGTTCGTGTGCAGAAACACCCCTTCGCCCGAATAGATGGCACCCGATGGATCGGTTGTAAAGGCATGGCTGTTGTGGTGCGTATCGTGATCGTCGAAGCCACTCAGCAGGATTTCGCTCTTGTCGGCTTTATCGTCGCCGTTGGTGTCGGTGAACAGCTTCAGGTTGGTTCCCTGCGATACGTAAACGCCTTCCTTCGCGATCTCAAAGCCAAGCGGTAGGTGCAGGTTGTCGGCAAATACTGTTTCCTTGTCGGCTTTCCCGTCGTTGTTGGTGTCCTCGAGAATAATGATTTTGTCGTTCGGCTTCGGATCACCGGGTTTGTAATGTGGGTAACTCGGCATACAGGCGACCCACAAACGTCCTTTGTTGTCGAACGACATCTGCATCGGTTTCGCCAGGTTCGGAAACTCTTTTTCCGAAGCAAACAGCTCGATTTTATAGCCAGGGGGTACTTTTAGTTTGCTGAGCGCGTCTTGTCCGTAGAGGTACGTCAAACTCCCGTTTTTATCCGGATTGTAATTCGTTTTTACCTCGGGTAATTTCCGGGTTCGCTCATCAGCGGCTGCTACGTCCATCTTCTGGCCTTTTGAAGCCGCCAGCCAGATCGCCGTATCCCGAATGGCGGTCATCTGACGAATCTTTTCAATTTCGGCCGGATAGTTATCGGGACCAAACGGATTGTAGCGACGACCGTACGCGTGCACGCCATTCGGAATCTTAATGTCGTTATGCCACATCCAGTCTTTCTCGATAACCGCATTGTAGACAAGTTTCCGATTGGCTTCCGCCCTGGCCGGAACCTTGCCGAAGACCTGATCGGCTAAGAGAATACCCAACTTTTTGTAGCCGTCCGCATTTAACTGACAACCATCGATGGTGAGCGGCTCTTTGCTTTCGTCGTACCATTTCTGCGAAGGCGTGAACGCATCAACGAAGAGCACGACGCCGGTACCCCGGCTGTTCTGGTCCGCCACCTCCTTCATGGCTTTGGCGTACATCGCCAGATTCGCGTTCTCCTTCTTGCCATTGGGCAAATCATACATGGAAGACAAATCCTCGAAGGCGATGGGCGACACAAGCGCCAGTTGCGGAGCTGCCGTTCCGTTGTACTTCTGGCGGAGCGTATGCTTAACAAAGGCATCGAGTTCAGCTTTGTAGTTCGCTAAGCCAGCCTGGCCCTGAAACGATTCGTTGTAGCCAAAGAACGCAACAATAACGTCTGGCTTCAGTCGGGCAAGCCACTGATCCGGTGAGTCGAAATGACCTTCGCTTTCGGATGGAGTAGCCAGTTCAGTCTGAAATTTTTCGGCGCCCGGAAACGCCCAGGGCGAAAAGCGGCTGGCGTGGGGGCGAAAACCCGGCGTGTCTCCCCCGTCGCACATGTTGCGAATAAAGAGCTGACTGTCGGGGTAGCGCAGGTGCATCTCGGTCTCAAAGTGATCGTAATTCATCATCCTTGAACCCAGGTTGTTACCCAGCAAGACAACATGTGCTCCTTGTTTCAATTGAAGCGACTTGGAGTCATTGAATTGGAAGGCGCTAAACCCAATGAGTAAGGCAAACACGATGAGCAGTCCGTAGATGCTCCTTTTAGGGGAGACCAACCGTTTCATAACGTCAGGATTTTTTAGGGTGACCGTAAGGTACGTTGATGTCAATCTTACCCTTCCACTTCTTCGGAACCGGTTGACCAAGCTCCCAATGAATGGCATTGATGACTAAGCGCTGCACCGGTTCAAGGCTGAAATCTTCGGGGTGACCGAGGGTTGTCATAAACGCTTTGCCGCCCCATTCGTTTTTCCAGGTCCAGGCAACAGGATTGTCGATAGCTTCCTTATCCGGATTAACCGACTTACCCATCAGCAGGGGGACTGATCCTTTCGCCGGATAATCGGGCTTAATCCGGTATAGCCAGGACGCTACGTGAAAACTCGGCTCAACTCCCGTTAGAATAGGATGCTTGGCTGCTTCGGGAATGATCGTTACGTCGGTTGTGCTGTTGTGGCCGTAGTGCGTATGTTTGGCGGCTCCGCCCCAGCCCGGAGGACTGCCGAAAGCAAATTCGCCAAAGGCATTCCAACGCTTACGCTCGTCACCATCGGGGTAGTTGAATGCATGGGTCGTTGTTCGGAAACCCATCACCGGTTTTCCAGATTTCAAATAGTCCTCAATGTACTTCAACTGCTCTTTGGGAAGCAATCGCCAGCGCAGAAAGAAAACCGCCAGATCGGCCTCCTTCAGCACTTCCAGACCGGGTATGTCTTTTTCACCGTTATAGTCCGGAACGGATTTCAGCACCTTCGTCTGCATTCCGTAATTTTTCTCCAGCTCAGCGGCAAATAGCGGCATGGTCTCTTCACCACTGTATTCATGATCGCCCGTGACGAACACAACGTAGGGTTTATTAGCGTTGGCAGAATCTCCGGCAAGGGTTTCAGTCCAGTTCGATAAGCCGCTTGCCGCCAGCAAACCGGCTGCTTGTTGAAGAAAAACTCGGCGTTGGGTTTTCATGAAGCGCATTTTAAGAGTAACGTAACAACTGAGGAAAGATGAGATTTAGCCGGATTTACCCGAGGCTGCGGCCAGGGCTACTTGATGAACTTGGCTACGTTCTCCTTCGTGACGAGCTGAAATGGAATCAGCGTTTCTTTCGCGTACGATTGGCCTTTGGCCAGTTTTACGGCGGCTTCGATGGCTTTGGCACCCTGTTGCTCCGCATTCTGGAAAACCGTAGCGTCCAGCGTTCCTTTCTGTACGGCTTGTAACGCATCCGGAATTGCGTCGATGCTGACGACGATAACTTTGTTCTTTAGGCCGGCATCAGACAAGGCCTTTACCGCGCCCATGCCCATTTCGTCGTTATGCGCGAAAACCGCGTTAATCGCTGAGCCATACGATTGAATCCAGTTTTCCATTAGGTCCATGGCTTTCGCCCGGTCCCATTCGGCGGTTTGACTGGCTATCAGCTTCAGGCCGGGGTATTGTTTCAACACGTCACGGGCCCCCTGCTCGCGCTTGATCTGAGCGGCCTGGCCCATATAGCCGTGCATCATCACTATGTTGCCTTTGCCACCGAGTTTATCAGCTATGTATTTCATCGCGATTCGGGCGGATTCCACATCGTCGGAGCCGACAAATGCGGATGGCTTCGTGCTGGTCTCTGAATTTACATTGATGATGGGAATTTTAGCCGCTAAGGCTTTAGCTACCGCTGGTGAACTGGCTTCTACTTCGCAGGGGTTCATGATAATAGCATCGACTTTCTGAGCAATAAAGCTTTCTACCTGCTCCACCTGTTTCAACGCCGACCGTTCTGCATCGACGCTGATCAACTCAACGCCCGCTTCTTCGGCTTTCTTGGTCATCTCATCGTTGACGTTGACAATAAACTCATTCTGCATACTCAGCATGGTAGCGCCGACAACGAGCTTTTTGCCACCATCGCCCTGGCCACTTTCATTGGAGGTAGATTGATTGCAGCCAGTGAGTAGTATAGCCGAGGTTAGTACGGTTAGAAGGGGATATTTCATGCTGATTGGTTCATGTTTGCTTCTTTCGCCCGCGAATGAATCCAAGGGCTTAAGAAAATTACTTTTGATTGACACTATCCAATACGACAGCACCGATAATGATGACGCCCATCACCACCTGCTGGTAATACGACGATACGTTGAGCAAATCCAGTCCATTGCTGATGACGCCAATTAGTAAGGCTCCGATCAGCGTGCCGGTCATGGTTCCGGTGCCCCCTGATGTGCTGGTACCACCAATGATAGCCGCGGCAATGGCGTCGAGTTCAAACCCGGCTCCGGCATTCGGCTGGCCCGTGGTAATGCGGGACGTCAGGACAATGCCGGCCAGCGCAGCCAGCAGGCCACTCATCGTGTAGACCGCCAATTTGACTTTGCCCAACTGAATTCCTGATGCTTTGGCGGCTTGCTCGTTACCACCAACGGCATACATGTATCGTCCGAGAACCGTCTTGTTTAAGATGACGTAGCAGACCAGGAACATACCGATCAGGATGATAATGGGCATTGGAACGCCCAGCACCTGACCACCACCAATGAAGTTAAACGAGTCGGATAAATTCGAGATTGGTCGCCCTTTGCTCAGGATTAACGCCAGCCCGCGGCCGATAGTCATTGTGCCGAGCGTAACGATAAATGGTGGGACCTTACTACGTGTAATAACGAAGCCGTTAAAGGCGCCGAAGAGTACACCACTGAGCAGCCCTATAAGAATTGGTACAATCACTGGATACGCATCCGATTTGGCGAAAAGTGCCGCAACAACGCCCGTCACGGCGACCATTGAGCCCAACGATAAATCGATACCGCCGGTGATAATGACAAACGTAACGCCGAACGCCAGCAGCGCGTTGATCGATACCTGCGTGACGATAATCATCAGGTTCGAAACGGTCAGGAATCTTGGCGTTATCAGCGAAAGGGCAACACAAACCACGAGAAAGGCCACAAAAATTCCGGCTTTACCAATGCCTCTGACCCGGGTCCTGTACGACTCCCGAACCGGTTTAAAGTAGGTATCTATCGTGTTTTTCATAAATATGATCGGCGGGCAGGACGAATTTAATGCTGCATGGCGTATGCCAGTATGGTTTCCTGCGTGGCTTCTTCTTTAGAAAGCACCGCAGCCTGTTTTCCTTTAGTCAATACCAGAATTCGGTCGCTTAAACCCAAAATTTCCGGCAGTTCAGACGAAATCATGATGACAGCAATGCCGTTTGCTTTCAATTGGTTGATGAGCTTGTAAATCTCGGCTTTGGCACCGATGTCGATGCCGCGGGTTGGTTCGTCGAGGATAATAACGTCGGGCGAGGCTAGCAGCACCTTCCCGATTACCACTTTCTGCTGATTCCCTCCGCTCAGGTACATGACCTGCTGATCAGGACCCGCCGTTTTTATCCGGAGGTCGGCGATCATTTTGGTAGTTACCTCCGACTCACTTTTATCCTGAAGCAGCAATCCTTTCGTGTGGTTCGATAAGCTGGCCAACGTAATGTTTTGCTTCACCGATAAGCGAGGAATGAACCCCCAACCTTTTCGGTCTTCGCTGACGTAGCCGATGCCGTGTCGGATAGCATCCTGTGGGGACTGAATGGTGATAGACTGGCCTTTGATAGAAATCTCTCCGTTGCTAATGCGGTCGAGACCGAAGATAGCTCGGGCAATCTCGGTACGTCCAGCGCCCATCAAGCCCGCGATGCCCAGCACCTCGCCTTCGTGAACGGCAAAGTTGATGTCACTGAATACACCCGCCCGGCTGAGCGACCGAACGGAAAGCACTTCTTTCCCTTTACGAATCGTTGACTCCGGAAACAGACTATCAATCTCCCGGCCAACCATCATGGCAATCAACGTATCGATGTCTAGTTCAGTCGCCGGTTTGGTACCGATGTATTTGCCATCACGCAGGACCGTGATGGTGTCGGCGATTGTGAATATCTCGTCCATCTTGTGCGAGATGTAGATGATCGCCACTCCGTTCTGCTTCAGGTCGCGGATAATGCCAAACAACGTAGCGACTTCCTTGTCTGATAAGGCCGAGGTTGGTTCGTCCATGATGATCACCTTGGCGTCGTTCGAGATGGCTTTGGCGATTTCCACCATTTGCATTTCCGCTACGCTCAGGTATTTCATTCGGGTATCGGGTCGTATACTGACGCCGATCTGGTCGAGGAGTTGTTTAGCCTGCTGATTCAGGCTTTTATCATTGAGCCAACCCAATAAGCCTCCTGTCGTTTCTCTACCCAGGAAGATATTCTGCGCAACCGTCAGCTCAGGTACCGCCATGATTTCCTGATGAATCATGGAGATGCCCCGCTTCATGGCTTCGTTGACGCTGCCGTTTTTCAACTCCTGACCCTCTAAGACGATCTCGCCCGAATCGGGTGCCAGCAGGCCCATCAAAATCTTCATCAGTGTTGATTTACCCGCTCCGTTTTCTCCCATCAAGGCATGCACCTCGCCCTTATGCACGTTCAAAGCGACATTGTCGAGTGCCTTCACCCCCGAAAACGATTTTGTAAGCCCGTGTACGGTAAGGATATAGTCTTGAGTCGGGAGCATGGGTAAAGGGGTTTAGTATGGTCGGTTTCCCTCATGGTGTCGGATTTGAGAATCAGACTCCACAGACAGGTAGCGCAGCAAAGCGCCGTAGGTGCGGTCTGTCAATAGCCCGTTTAGCTCCTTCTTATTTCTAAGCGCCGTAGGTGCGACATACGGTATGTCGCACCTACGGCGCTTATGGTTAACTACGTAAGTTTCTATGAACAGACCACCCCTACGGGGTTAGCAATGAGATCAATGCTGTTTCAGATTTATGATTGACCAATTATGAGCGACTTTAATAATCAATCATAAATAGCGTTAGGCCTCCTGACTAACACCTGCGCCAACGCCGGTTTCTTTCCAGCTTCTGGACGCGGCCGATTCCAGGACGGCTTCGCATACTTTCTGCGTTTCGAGCGCGTCCTGGAAAGTTGGTGAGCACGGTTCACCCGTCTCCAGACTCTTCAGGAAGTCGGCTACCTGGTGAATAAAGCTATGCTCGTAACCAATTCCCAAACCCGGCACCCACCACTTATCCATATAAGGCTGATCGCCGTCGGTTACGTGGATGGAGCGCCAGCCGCGCACGATACCTTCGTCGCGATGGTCGAAGTATTCCAGCCGGTTCAGGTCGTGCAAATCCCAGCGAATCGACGCGTTTTCACCGTTGATTTCGAGGGTGTATAAGGCTTTGTGGCCACGGGCGTACCGCGTTGACTCAAACAGACCCAGCGAACCGTTGTCAAAGTGGCAGTGAAAAATACAGGCATCATCGATACCAACCGGCTGCACTTTACCCGTTACGGCGTGCATCCGTTCTTTCACGAACGTTTCCGTAACGGCCGATACGTCAACGATATTACCGTTTAGCCACATGGCTGTGTCGATGCAGTGTGCCAGCAGATCGCCGGTTACGCCTGAACCAGCGGCTTCAACGTCCATACGCCAGGTGCCCGTGCCGCCTTGTGGTACGTCGGCGCTTATGGTCCAGTCCTGCAGGAAGTTGGCCCGGTAGTGGAAAATCTTGCCAAGCTTTCCGGAGTCGATGATCTGTTTAGCCAACGTAACGGCCGGTATGCGTCGGTAGTTGTACCAGACTGTATTGGCAACACCTGCCTTTTCAATGGCATCGACCATTTGCTGACCTTCGGCTACCGTACGGGCCAGTGGTTTTTCGCACAGGACCATCTTACCCGCTGCTGCTGCGGCAATCGCGATTTCAGCGTGCGAGTCGTTGGGTGTGCAGATGTCTACAGCGTCAATATCGTCGCGGGCGATGAGCGCTCGCCAATCGGTTTCAATGGATTCGTAACCCCATTGGTCGGCAAATGCCTGTACCTTCTCGGCGTTGCGGGAGCAGACGGCTTTTAAAACGGGCTTGTATTGGAGTTCGGGAAAGAAGTGACTGGCCTGGCTGTACCCATTCGAGTGGGTCCGGCCCATGAAGCCCGTGCCAATCAATCCTATGCGTAAGTCTTTCTTGGTTGCCATGTTTTGGGGAAGAGTAAAGGGTTAATAGTCATCGGTCACTCACTGTCGTTACGTAGTCATTGTCAGTTGGTTTTCAGTACTACTACCGGATGACGATGAATGACTACGTAATGACAATGAATGACCCTATAATGACCGATTATTCAGCTTCGTACCAGCCGTGTGCCTGACGAACTTTGATCATGGTTGCCAGGATGTCGTTCCAGGTTTGCTGCTTCGTCATCACCTCGTTGGGGAACATACAGCCGTCCCAACAAATGTGCTTGAAGGCTTTCGTCAGCTCCCCGTTTTCGTTACGTAGCCAGTAACCCGCATCGTGCACAATATCGAGCTTTCCGTTCGGGTCCAGCGCCTGGCAATGGCGGCCTGTCTTGTCGTGCGAACCCGATCCGAAAACGGTTCCGTCGTTCTGCGCTACGTGGAAATCGATGGTAAAGGGACGAAGGGCGTCCGTAATTTTTTTGAGGGCCTCGGATAACGTCGCCCGATCGCTCCAGTCGAAGTCGGGCGGTAGAATCCGGTCTTCGGGACGATTGTAGCCCAATAGATAAAGCAACGTGTGCGCCATGTCAGCCTGGAAGCCCATATTCGGGCGATCCACAGCTACCAACGTATCGACCATCGTTTTCCAACTGTGCATACCACCCCAGCAGATTTCACCTTCGGCGGCTAGTTTCTCGCCATAATCGGCCGCTACGTCGCAGGCTTCCTGGAACGTCTGTACAATCAGTTTGCTGTTGCCAACCGGATCGACAGCCCAGTCGTGCGGTGAGCTTGCCGAGTCGATACGTATTACACCACTAGGCCGAATACCTAGTTCTTTTAGCTTCTGACCAATGTGGCAGGATTTACGGACCATCTCGACAAAGTTGGCCCGGTCTTCTTTGCTGCCCATCGCTGGCCCACCCCAAATAGGAGCTACCATTGAACCAATGTTCAGGTTGTAACCAGCTACTTTATCGGCTAGCCGCTTGATGTCGTCGTCCGACAGATTGACATCGATATGCTCAAACAGGGCCAGGTCAACACCGTCAAATTTGACGCCGTCTACTTCGGCAGCGGCCGTCATTTCCAGCATGGTATCGAATCCAATAACGGGTTCAGAGTCGGGACCTTTTCCGACCACACCCGGCCACATCGCGTTGTGAAGCTTGGGATAATTATTCTCGTTCATGAAGAGGTTTTGATTTAAGGGGTTTGAGCTATTTCCCTAAGCCGGTGACCGCCACGGCGAACCACATGGGCGGCCCCGCGTTTGAGGCACCGGCTTATCTTTTGAATTACAATACCAAATCAGGATTTCCGGGGCCGAAGTGCTTTAACATCACGATCGGGTCGGTTGTGGAGGGGTTAGTAATGGTAACGCCTTCCATAGCGGCCTTCTCGCTGACAAAGAACTCGTCGTTGGTGAGCTGGCCGTACCGGATGAGGGCGGGGGTTTCAATATCCCATACACCCATCTTGCCGTGGCCCTGCATCATGATTAAGCCATAAGCTGCACTGTCTTTAATTGTTACTGTTTGACCAGGAAGAACCGTTAGTTCCTTGGCGCTGAAGGCGTCAGATTTATAGCAAACCCACTTTTCGATATAGCCTTCGGCCTCCATCTCAGCAAGATCGTTCACCGGCTTCGGCACCATGTACCGGTTTGCCATCATGTTCGGGTCGGTGTTCAGGTCCCAGTCAATAGCCTCCATCAGCAGGTCATAGTCGCCGACGCGGTCTTTTGGTGTACCGTTCCAGAGCAATTCTTCGGGAACAATGGCTTCATTCACCAGCGACTGGTACATGGCAAAAATATCCGATGCTTTCTGGGGCTCGTACGTACACATACTACCCGGTGCATGAAGTAGTCCCGGCGGAACGTCCCAGCCCGTACCCGGCTCCAGCCGATAGGCCGATGAGTAGTTGGTAATCTTGTTGTCGCCTTTCGTAAAGTTCGTCAGGCACTCGCGGATTTGCTCTTTCGTCGTGCCGGGCGCAATGCCGAAGAACGTATATGGATAATCTCCGCCGTGGTTGTTGAGTTGGGGAGGGAAGTAATACGCTTCAGGTTTACCCAACTGACCAGTCAGGGCAGCTTGTTCGTCGTTATGGTGTACGTGGTGCGGCAGCGGTCCCATATTGTCGAAGAACTTCGAGTACATGGGCCAGCTTTGGTATTCATTCCATAGCCGTTCGCCAATCACTTCGCCCTGGAGTTCATCAATGGCGTCTTTCAGCAGAAACTGAACCTCTTTACCACCGTCGTTGAAGACGACCATACTCAGGCCTTCGTTTTCGCCAGTTAGCGGTCCGTTTTTGGCGGGGGTAGTCGACGAGAGCCACCGCTCATCGATGCCACCGCGCACCCCACCGAGCACGTAATAATCATCGGGATGAAGTTTGATACGTCGTCCGGGTACGCAGAATGAGCGGGGGACCCAGGTAGGGGCTAAGCGCAGAATTCCTTTGCCTTGTTCGAGGGCTTTTTCCGCTAAACTTACTGTTGGTGTTGTTTCCATCAAGGGTTGTATTTAGTCAGGTAAAACGTGTTGAAAAAACGAAAGGGTTATAAATTAACCGCTTTGTGTTTTATGAATTGATTGATCTGCGTTTGATTGTGAAGTACTTCAATCTCTACGTCATACGTCCGGGTTTCGCCCGGCTCTAGAAAAATAAGTGATCCATCTTCGCGAGCTTTGGCCTGACCGATGGGCGGGTGCGTGCCCGGCTCAATGCCTGTTACGTATTCGCCTTTTCCCCAGTGTTGCCAATTGGTAAGCCAGGGAAGCTGCTCTTTCTGAAACCGCAGGGCAACCGCAAAACCAAGTTTCTCATTGTACAATCCGGCCGTACACTGACCCATGTCGTCTGGTGTGGCATCGATAATCGCAACGGCTTCACCCGTACCATTATGCGCATCCAACGGAGCGGGGCATGTGCGAAAATCGTTGCCCTCGCGGAAAATGTCAGCGTTCATGCCGCCCTCCCTCGCCTGCCAGTCACCCTGCCAGATGATTCTGGTACCTTCATCGACCAGTGGCCAGCCGAAGTTGACATGGTACAGCAGCATGTGGGGCGCTGGTGTGTTCGCCCGGTTAATTACTTCATCGTGAATACGAATGACGGGCTGCCCGAGCGTACCCGAAATGGTACGTCTCAACTCCAGATTTGGACCAAACACTTTTGTTTCCCGCATCCGGCCGGTGATGCTCATGTCCAGCTTGCCCAGGGCAGGGTCTGGCTGGATGATCGATTCGATCTCGGCGGGGATGTTGCTGATTTGACCGTGAAGACCACGCTCGCCGTAAGCGTCCTGTTCGGGACCACCTACGTGGGTCAGACCGCAGGTCATCAGCAACCCGCCCCCAAACGTGCGGAGCCAGTCAAGCCCCCGGTCCGTAAGGGGTTGTGGTGAGGTTATGCCAACGTGGCTGAGCCAGGCCAGACTATGCTGGTTGTGGAATGCGTCGGCAATGTCCATGGCCCGATCCAGCACCACTTTGTACCTAAGGCCGGTACCGGTGTTTATCCAGGCAATACGAACCCCTCGCCCGGCACCATTGTCTACTACGGCGGTTTCAATGCCACCCAGCTGGGCTGGGTTTGATACTTTATCGCTCCAGGGATACTGTGCCAAATCTCGTTCGGGTTAAGTTCCAGGTTTATGATCAGGCGCACAGGTTTCGGTACATGTTATCGAAGATTCCACCTCTCATTTACCGAATGAAACCCGTGCTGCCTAACCTACAATTGCTTTAGCATTAGATTGCGATACTGGACTTTCATGGGCGGTCCTACGTGTACCTGGACACCCAGCAGCCCTTTTGCCTTACCATTGACCGTATCTTCATCAATGACTTCGCTCATGAGCACACCGTTGATGTAATGCTGTAAACGGTTGCCTTTAACAATCAGATGAAACGTATTCCAGTCGTCGGTTTTTACGAGCGTTTTGAGGGAGTCCGACGTACCGAGTGAGCCGGTTACAGTGCGGTTTGTCCACGCGTTGCGAGCGACTTTGCTCCGAATGGCTTCTGGCGTGTTCTCGCC
The DNA here is from genome assembly GCF_054780635.1 of Spirosoma knui. Taxonomy (NCBI): domain Bacteria; kingdom Pseudomonadati; phylum Bacteroidota; class Cytophagia; order Cytophagales; family Cytophagaceae; genus Spirosoma; species Spirosoma knui. The sequence goes on from NZ_BAAGVY010000001.1 coordinate 791,245, forward strand.
GGAATAAGCGTTAATAGTCGCTTTTTCGCCCCGGTAAGCTAGCGTTGTTCGTTTACGCTCCTCGTAGTTCTGACCCGTCCACATCCGTTTTCCGTCGATGTCGGCCTGGTAGCCCCGGAGTGCAAAGGGAACATCAGTCAGCCGGTCGCTACGGTAGTTAATGCCTGAATTGCCCGCTTCCGTAATGTTAAACTCTCCTTTGAACTCAAAATCGGCAGGTTCGCCACCTTGCCAGATGATGAAGGAGTTCGTTTTGAGCAGGGTCGACGGGGTGATTTCGCCGACCAGATTGCCATTTTCGACGCGCCAGTAGGTGGGATCACCGTCCCACCCCTTTAGCGTTTTACCATCGAATATCTGCACGAAACCGTCTTTCTTCTCTTTCTTGCGCTGAGCTGAGCCAGTTGTGGGTAAGCCACAGCTTACAGCCACTGCCAGCAGGAGGCCCACCCGAAGAAGTGTCAAATTTGTTCTAACCAACATGTTCACAAACCGTGTTTAAAGCCTCAATTTATTTACCCTTAGCCGCGCTGGCAGCTGTTTTGTATACCTCATGATTTTGATTACCACCCGATTTCAGGAAAGCGATCAAATCTTTTAACTCCTTCGGGTTTAGGCTATTAATGAGGCCGGGCAACATAATCGATTCAGCCGAATATCGCTTTGAGGTCACATCCTTCTTTGGGATTTTCCGAAGCTGATCGGCCGCGAATGGATTCTGAGAAATAGAATAGCTCTGTTTATCCTCGTTCACCAATCGACCGACTACAGACTCGCCGTTTTTCAGAATGAAAATAGTTGACGCGTACTGGTCAGAGACGGCTTTGCTTGGGTTGATGATGGCATCCAGAATGTCCTTGTTAGAGAACCGCGTTCCCAGCTGCGTGAGATCAGGGCCAATATCTCCGCCTGATCCCTGGATCGCATGGCAGTGCGCGCACAAAATAGCCGAATAGATTTTTTTACCCGTATCAAAGTCTGGATGTGAGGTGGCTGTATCGACTACGGCTACGGCGTTATCCAGCGTCCAGCGTCTGCCCGGACCTTTAGGCGTATAGCCGTTCATGACTATGTCATTGCCGGAACTGGTTAGAATGTCCGCGCCCGATAGCTTGTTGAACTTCTCAAACTGGTCTTTAGGCACGTGGTTCAACGCCAGTTTGCGCGCTCTATCGATGAAGCCGACGTAGCTCCGTCCACCCTCGTATTTGAAGGCATTGCCAAACCACGTAAAGTATTTGGTCCGGAGTTCGGGAGTCCAGCCATTGTCGGCGCGGCTGAGCATGACGGCGTAATACGTTTGTTGGAGTGGTGGAACCTTCGCCAGCATTTTGGCGATGTCCATTCCGTACTGTGGATTACGTAGAATCAGATCACTCGACGCGGTGGCTGGGTCCAGCCCCAGGTTTTTCATGCCTGGCTCTTCCTTCATATCCATCAGTGCCAGCGTCTTGTTAACCACGTTTGGTGCTTCCAGATAAATCAACACTTTGCTGAGTCCGCGGTTTAACAAGGCCGTTTTGGCGGGGTAATGCGTGTTCAGATACCCGACAATTTTCTCTTTATCAGCGGCCTCTGGTGCACCCATCCGGAGGAAAATCAGTTCAAAGGCACGTAGCAGATCAAACTGTTGTGATGCAGGTAGTTGGGCATAATTGACGTTTAACAGCGTACCGATAGCCTTACTTTTTAGATCCGCACTACCCTGGCGAGCTAACGCCACAATAGCCTGAATAGCGCGCTGGGGATCGGTTTCCGCAATGGCTTTCTCCTGCCATTGAGCCACCGGCTGATGCTCGACCGCAATGCGGGCCGCGTAGCGTACAAAACGATCGGGGTGGTTCAGATTTGGCCAGGCAGCAGCAATGGCAGCCGGATTTGCACCTTCGTGGAATTTTTCCAGGCTGGTTCTAAGCTTATGTTCCGCCGTCAGCGCAGGCGTCGGCGACGTAGTGGCTTCTGAGCCATTGTAATAAACCCGATACAGGTCTGACTCTAAACGACGCCCACCGGTTAAGAAATACATGGCTCCATCCGGGCCAATTACGCCATCGGTCAATGGTAAGGGTGAGCCCGAGATAAACTCTTCCCGTTCGCCTTCGTAGGAAGCCCCTTTCGGTTTGAGATGGATCGCATAAATAATTCCGAAACTCCAGTCGAAAGCAAATATCGACTGACGATATTTTTTTGGGAACTTAGCATTCAAGCCTGACATAACGCTGGTTGGCGAGCCCTGACCGATGTTCACGACCGCTGGCAGATTGTCAGGATTGCCGGGCAACCATTTGCTGTTGCCCGTACGCCAGCCAAATTCCGCTCCACTGGGGACATGGCAAATGCGAGTCGGACGGTACCAGGGCAGACCGAAGTCCCATTCCATATCCGAATCATAGGTGAACATATCACCTGCCTCGTTGAAGGCAATATCAAACTCATTCCGAAAACCGGCTCCTACCAGTTCCCAACGCTTCCCTTCTGGATCAATTTTGGCAACCCAGCCGCCGGGTGCCATGCGATCGTTGGCGTGTCCGCGCGGGTCTTTAATAAGAGGGAACAGGTTATCTTCTTTCCAGTTGGAGGGCAACCGGTACGCATCCATCTGCGGTACGTCGGTGTGGTTACCCGCGCAGACGTAAATCGATTGTTTGTCGGGAGACAGTACAATGCTATGCGGACCATGCTCACCTTCTCCTTTCAGTTCTTTCAGCATGGTTACCTTATCGAACTGATCGTCGCCATCGGTATCCTGTAACCGGTATAATCCACTTGGCTTGGGAAACTGCTTGCTGGGCCGGTTATTCACCATCACATACAGGCTGTTGAAGGCGTACATTAACCCTTGGGCGTATCCCATCCCGACGCTGGTGTCTTTGCTGATCACCAGTTTTTCGACGGTGGGCTTAGCCGAACCAGAACCAATAGCTGGAAGCTTGATTCGAAATAAACCACCATACTGATCGGAGGCAATCATTCGACCTTTGTCGTCGAAAGTCATCGAGACCCATGACCCCTGCCCGTTTTCGGAGGGACTGTATAAGTGTTCAGCTTTAAAACCGGGCTGTAGCTTGAGTTTATCAGCCTTTGAATCGTCGGCACCAATCGTTTCCGGGCCCTGCATGCCAACCCATGACGTTCCGATCAGAACGAGGGCAGACAGGGCTAGTCCGAGTTTGGCAACGTTGAAAGATGATTGCATATCGTTGTTGGGATATCTAGTTTAAAGGGGTATCTATAGAGTGCGTATCGATCAGGCCTCCGTTCGTATGAATAAGTCTAAGAGACGGTAATAAGGCATATTCTACTGATCGATTTGGCGAATAGTCGCCGGGGGAGTTGAGTAAGCCACTGCTTTTGTCGGGCAAGCTACTGATAGGTTAGAGGCTACCGGACAAGGGTCTTTTGCTGAATAAAGCGTTGTCGGTTAAGCGTATGATTATACCCGCCGATCCCGTTAACTGTACCGGCGGGTATGTTGAATTAGAAGTTTGGCGTCAGGGCCGCTTCAACGGCTGGCAGACCGTAGTAATCATCAAGTACGGTGAAGGCGTTTGGTGGTGGAACCGCTCCTGCCGGGAAATAATACGCGGCCGGATTGGCTTTTACTTTGGCTCCGTAAGCACCAATGATCTCCTTTACCCGGCCCGTTCGGGTCAGATCGAACCAGCGCTTGTTTTCAAACGCCAGTTCAACGCGCCGTTCCTTAAAGATAGCCTCGCGCATGTCGGCCTGCGACGCTGCGGTCGTAGCGGCTAATCCTGCTCGTGTGCGCACCTGATTCAGGAACGTAGCAGCTTCACCGGTTTTGCCCTGTTCATTAAGCGCTTCAGCCATGAACAGCAAGACTTCGGCGTACCGGTAGACGGGCCAGTTCTGTCCCGTGTTGTTATGGAGCGAATGCGTCCGGGCGTATTTTTTGATGTACGGATACTTTTTATCGGCCCGCAGACTACCGCTTAACGTAACGTATCCAATGGAAGCATCCAGGCGTTTATCACCGGGTTCGTAGGCCGCAATCAGATCCGGTGTCGGAATGTTATTGCTCTCCTGTGATGTAGGCTGCGGGTTCGAGGTGCCGGTAATTGGTTTGATCTCATCAGCGCTGATTGGCGAGGGTAAAAAGCGGTAAATCTGGTTGCCGTTGTACCCAGCCGAGCCTTCCATGTACTGGATCTCAAATACCGACTCTGCATTGTTCTTGTTGCCGGTAGTCGTCGAGAAGGCGTTGTTGTAATCCGGCATCAGCGAGTAACCATCGTTGGTGATAACGTCTCTCATCAGCGTTTCAACCTGCGCCCATTTTTTCTGGGTCAGATACAGATTCGCCAACAGCGTTTTGGCGGCTCCCGACGTAGCGCGACCTGCTTCCTGCTTCGCTTTGTTGAGCAGCATCTTACTCGCGTCCGTTGCATCTTTTTCAATCTGCGCGTAGACCTGCTCGGTTGTCGACAGGGGCAAGGCGGCATCGTTCCGGCCCGTTACGGGTACTAAATGCAGTGGCACTTTACCAAACAAACGAACCAGATCGAAGTAGGCAAACGCTCTGAGGAACAGCGCCTGGCCTTTCAGGTTGTCTTTATTGGCAGGGGTGCTGAACGTTATCGATGGGCTGTCGATGAGCGACAGGATCTGATTGGCGCGGGCAATGATCACGTAGTTTAAGCGGTACTGCACCAGCACGTTATCGTTGGCCGTAACGCCATTCGCCGTCGGAATGGCGAAATCCGCTACGTTCTCAGTTGCGTCAACCGCGCCGTAGAGCGTATTCCGAGCGTAGTAGGTATTGTCGGAGTGCATTTCTTCCAATACCCAGGCCCGCTCGTTATACATCTGCCGAAAGGGTACATACGCTCCGTTGACAGCCTGCTGAAAGTCGGCTTCGGTCTTAAAAAACGTTGCCGAGCTTAGGGCCGTTTCAGGCACTGCTTCCAGGAAATCTTTTGTGCAGCCGGTCAGGACAATGGCCAGGAGGCCAGCTACTATGAATTTACGTTTCATATACTTCAGAATGAGTTTATTGTCAGTCAATGGTCATTGCGTAGCGATTCGATTGGTGTTCCCAGGAATGACTGCCCAATGACCATTGAACGACGATGGATTAAAAGTTCAGGTTAACGCCGAGAGTATAGGTACGTGGAACCGGGTAGTTCGAGAAATCAACGCCCTGACTCAGGTTATCACCGGGGCCATCACCACCCTGGTTTCCGCTGGTTTCCGGGTTCGGACCACCCCAGTAGTTGGTGAAGACATACACCTGTTGAATTGACGCGTATACCCGGGCCGATTTGAAGAATCTGTTCATGGCTCCCAGATTGTAGCCCAGCGTTATGTTTTTGATGGTGAAAAACGATGCGTCAGCCAGAAACTGCGAACTATGCCAGTCGCGCTCAATACCTGTGAAGTTGCCGCCATTGTTGGTTGCCCCGAACTGACCGGCACCCTGACGGATTACATTGGTGGCCACCCCGGTCGTCGTGCCGTTGTTGACAACGTTGGTATTCTGAACCCGGAACCGGTCTTTTACCCCTTCAACCATGTTGAATACACCGTCCAGGTTAGCCGTGCTGTACAAATGGCGCACCCAGAGCTGGTTGCCGTAGGAGCCAGAACCCGTAATCGACAGATCGAAGTTGCCGTATTTCAGGTCGTTGGTAATGCCATACGTAAATTTCGGGAATGGGCTGCCCAGAATGGCCCGGTCATCGGCATCGCCACCGTTCGTAATCACACCATCGCCGTTGATGTCCTTGAATTTGATAGTACCGATGGCCGAACGACCCGGAATAATGGCGGACGTGCGAAGTTCCTCCGCTGTCTGATAATACCCTTCTTTAACCAGGCCATAGAACTGACCGAAGGGCTTACCAACCTGCGTAATGTGGAAACCAATACCACTATAAACGCGGTCGATACCCGGTGCCAGCGACATTACCTGATTTCGGTTGAACGAGATGTTGGCGTTGGTTGTCCATCTTAGCTTACCCGTGGTGTTTTTAGAGGTCAGCGAGAATTCATGACCCCAGAACTTGATCTCGCCGATGTTGTCGGAGAAGAACCCGAATCCGGCCTCCTGCGGGATCTGCACGTTGTAGAGCAGGTTCGTGGTACGTTTCGTGTAGAAATCGTAGATGAACTGCACCCGGTCGTTAAACAAGCCCAGGTCAAGACCGAGGTCGAACTGTTTGGTTGTTTCCCAGCCTAAGTTGGGGTTGGCCAGCGAGGTAACAACGGCACCCGTCGCTACGTTACCGCCAAATACCGCATTGGTCGTGTTGTTTACCAGTGCGTACGATGTGTAGTTACCGATGTTGTTATTACCGATTACGCCGTAACTCGCCCGAATTTTAGCGAACGAAACCTGTTGAATCGGTTTGAGGAACTCTTCGTCCGAAATTACCCAGCCCACCGAAGCCGATGGGAACGTACCCCAGCGATTGTTGGCACCGAAGCGGGACGATCCATCCGCCCGAACAGCGGCCGTAAATAGGTATTTTCCTTTGTAGTTGTAGGTAAGCCGGGAGAGGTAAGACGACAACGTCCATTGGTTGATCCCGTTGTTCGTGCCGCCCCGGTTTATGTTGAGCGCACCCTGAATTGTGGGCAACCGGTCATCGGCATACGTATCGGCCTGAACCCGGGTGACTTCCTGTCTGAAGAATTGATTTGTGAAACCGGCCAGTAACTCGAAGTTGTGATCTCCGAAGCTTCTGCCGTACGTAGCCAGGTTTTCGTTCAGCCAGGATGTATTCTCCAATCCTTGCCGAATTGAAACGGCGGTAGTGGGGATGGGTACGTTAATGGCGCTGGTGGCCGTGGACGGGTTGAAGAAGAAGAACTTCGAGTTCTGGTACTCGATGTTCATGGTCGACCGCAGGGTTAACCCATTAAGGGGCCGGTATTGCACATACGCATTTGCCAGCAGGTTCGTGTTCCTGGTTTCGTTGACCAGCTCATTCGCAGCACGCACCCAGTTGGGGTAATTAAAGATGTTACCCGTACTGGCTGGGAACGTATTGAATTTGGTCAGCTGGCCATTGGCATCGTAAATCGGCATCACCGGCCAGGTATGCAGCGCGTTGAACAGAATCCCGGTACCCCGGTCGCCGTCGGTTCGGGGTGTATTGTCAAACACGTAGGAAGGTGCCACATTGAAACCAACCGTTATCCGGTCCGACAGATTGTAGTTTGAATTCAGACGTAATGAGTACCGTTTGTATTTGTTGTTGAGCACCACCCCATCCTGATTGAAGATCCCGGCTACCAGCGCTGTGTTGGACTTGTTGGTATTGTTGGAAATGCTCAGGTTGTAGCTTTGGATGGGCGCTACGCGCAGCAATGCATCGTACCAGTCGTTGTTCTTGCCTTCGTACTGAGCCGGATTCTGGAACTCGGCCGGAACGGGCTGCAGCATGTCTTCGTAGAATTCTTTCTTGAACTGAGCGAACTCAACCGCGTTCAGCATTTTCACCCGGCCTTTCTGGGGTACTTGCTGTACACCGGCAAAGGCGCTGAAACTGATGTTTGTCTGACCCGGTTTCCCTTTTTTCGTGGTGATCAGTACCACCCCATTGGCCGCCCGTGAACCATAGAGTGAGGTCGACGCGGCATCTTTCAGCACGGAGATGTCTTCAATTTCATCGGGGTTAAGTTGGGCAATGTTACCAGTAATGGGAAAGCCGTCAATGACGTAGAGCGGGTCACTACCGGCCGAAACGGATACCTGACCCCGAATCCGGATGCTGATCCCCTGGCCGGGTTTACCGGTCGCCTGGGTGATCTGCACACCCGCCAGCCGGCCCTGCAACTTCTGGCCAATCTGCGAAACCGGTAAGTCTTTGATTTCCTGCGCACTTACGGTCTGCACCGCGCCGGTTACTTCTTTTTTCAACTGGCTACCGTAACCTACAACGACCACTTCGTTCAGCGTCTGGTCGTCGGGAGCGAGCTTAACGGATATGGTTTGCTGACTGCCAACCGTGATTTCCTGCTTGAGGTAGCCTACGAAGCTGAACACCAGAACAGCGCGGGTATCGGGAGCTGAGATCCGGAATCTACCTTCAACGTCGGTGGTTGTTCCCTGCGTTGTTCCTTTCACCACAACACTAACTCCTGGCAGGCCGTTACCTTGTTCATCTGTTACCCGACCTGCTACCGAAATATCCGAAACCATCGGAGCGATCGCTGCCAGGCTTCGTTGGGGAATGTGCTTAGCCAGCAATGGCCCTTTGTTCAACACCAGGCTAGCCTTAAGGGGTGTTGTTTCCTGTCCTTGGGCGAGCCCTGCCGAACAGCTAGCCACTATGCCTAGTGCTAGTAGTTGACCAAGTTTCTTCATGATGATAATATGTAGGAGAGAGGTTAAAGATTAGAATAGCCCGGAAGCAGACAACTCAATACCCAAATATTACCACCCCTCTTGCAGTAACTTTCCTATACTTACCTAATTTTGTAATTATTCAAATAATAAAGAGTCAATTTCTGATACATAGGTTAGTTGGCCCGAAAGCCAACTGTGAACCCAACTTGTTTGATCTGATGATTTATGGTACCAGGTAAGGTAAAGGCGGTCTCAGAGAAGCTTTAGAGAGTGAAGAGCTTAACTCGCGTACGAACTCTTTTCCAACTTACCCATGATCGATTATTCTGAATACAACTCGGCCCAGAAGCATTACACTCTGCTCGACCATATTCGAATCAATGACTATTCGAATACTCCCAAGTATCAGCAGATCTATAACTCAATCGTAGAAGGAATCGAAAACCGGGACATTCTGCCGGGTGATAAGCTGCCTTCGATTCATGAAGTGTGCGCCGAATTCGACGTAGCGAAGGGTACCGTCGAGCGGGCGTATGAACTCCTGAAGGATAAAGAGATTATCGGGGCCGTTAAAGGAAAAGGCTTTTATATCAACTACACCAAAACCGGCCGGAACCTCAAGATATTCCTGCTCTTCAATAAGCTGAGTGCCCACAAAAAAATCATTTACGATTCTTTCGTTGAAGTACTCGGGCCGGGCGTAGCCATCGACTTCTTTATCTACAATAATGACTTTCGGCTGTTTCGCGATTTAATCCAGCGCCAGGCCCAGAATCACACGCATTACGTTATTATCGGCCACTTTTTTGAAGGGGGCGAAAAGGCGAATGAACTCATCAACAGCCTGCCCAAGCACAAACTCGTTATTCTGGATAAGTTGCTGGAAGGCGTATCGGGTGAGTATGCGGCCGTGTTTCAGAATTTTGAGAAAGACCTGTATCAGGCCCTGACGGATGCGTTGCCATTGCTGAAAAAATACACGACGCTGGGTATGTTGTTTCCATCCTATACGTACCACCCCAAGGCGATTCTGAACGGGTTTTACAAATTTTGTTACGAACATGATTTCGGAGCCAGGGTCATTCACGACATCAAGCAGGAGGTTGTCCAGCCCAAACACGCGTATATCAATCTGATGGAAGAGGACCTGGTGGAACTGATCAAGAAAATCAAAGGAACGCCCTACGTAGTGGGAGAGGAGATCGGCATCCTGTCGTACAACGAAACGCCCCTGAAAGAATTTCTGCTCGATGGTATTACGGTGATGTCTACCGATTTTGCTCAGATGGGCCGTACGGCAGCCGAGCTTATTCTGAACGATACGCTCCAGCACGTAGAGAATCCGTTTCAACTCATTGTCCGGAAGTCGCTTTAGGACTAAGGTGTTTCTGATAAAAGTCAATAATCTGCTCAATCACCAACGCGGGTTGATCGTAGGGGATGTTGTGCGAACTGCCTTTCGCAAAAAGCAGCCGTCGATTTCTATGTCCTTTAACCAGATTTCGCTGGTCAGCCTGAAATCGCTTGTTCTCTTTCGCTTCCGCAAATGGACCATGCTCCGCCATGATATCGAGGATGGGAATAGCAGACGGCAAAGGAATCTGTCTTACGTAGTTACTGGTACGTTCCATCCGGGCCAGCAGATAATACAGGCTCATGTACTCAGCTTCATAGTCCTTGCGATTAAGCCCTTGAAAATAAGTTCTGGCCAGTCGCATATCGGCGTAGGAAGGTATTCGCGGATCGATAAGAATAAGGCCTTTCACCTGGTTGGGATGCCGGGCGGCATACACTCGGTTATAAAAACCGCCTAATGAATGCCCAACCAGAAGTAGATCGGAATGGCTGTAACCGACTTGTTGCAAGGCAGCCTCCAGGCAGTTGACCTCTTGCCGAATCGTGTAGTTAAGCGTATCGAAACTGCTTTTGCCAAACCCCGCCCGATCATACGTAATCACCGTTGCCTGAATACGGTCATGCACTATAGTGGCAATCGAGTCCCACTGGGTGGCGTCCTGCCCTCCGCCTGATTCAAACAGAATAGGTGGGTTTTTTCCTTTCAGGATTCTAAAATGAAGTTGATAAGGCGTAACATGAAGTAACGTATCGAGTAGTTGCGCGTTGGCGTTTACGGTCACGAGTGACAGCAAAACGAGAACCATTTGCTTGATATAGTTCATCGGGTCGTGTACAGCTGGTAGGCGATGCCAAGTTACGCATCACCAACGTATCGAGCAGCGGCATGTTGGTATAGCCTAAGCCAGCACCTCCCTGATTACTTTGCCGTGAACATCGGTCAGCCGGAAATTACGGCCCTGAAAGGGGTAGGTTAACTGCTCGTGATTGAAGCCTAACAGGTGTAAAATAGTGGCCTGTAAGTCGTGGATATGCGTTTTGCCGCGTACACCGTAATACCCGATTTCGTCGGTTTCGCCGTGTGAGTAACCCGCTTTAAGTCCGCCCCCGGCCATCCACATCGTGAAGGCATCAATATGGTGGTCACGTCCTTTAAACGGCGAGTTGTTGTCACCAGCCCGGTTTTCCATCATCGGTGTCCGGCCAAACTCACCGCCCCAGACCACCAATGTATCGTCGAGCAGACCACGCTGCTTAAGGTCCTGGAGTAAAGCCGTGATGGGTTTGTCGATCGAGCTGACATTCCGGCGTAAGCCCTCGTCTACGCCACTGCCGGCGTCGGTACCGTGCGAATCCCAACGCCGGTCGAACAACTGCACGAACCGAACCCCTTTTTCCAGCAGCTTCCGGGCGAGCAGGCAGTTGTTCGCGAATGAGGCTTCGCCTGGTTTGGTGCCGTACCATTCGTGTACCCACGCTGGCTCATCGGCAATGTCCATCGTTTCGGGCACTTCTGACTGCATGCGGTAGGCTAGCTCATACTGAGAAATGCGGCTTAAAATCTCCGGATCACCAATCTCTTTGTGCTCTAACTCATTGATCTGATTAATAATATCGATCGACTGTTTTCGCAACGTATCATTGACCCCGGCCGGGTTTTTAATGTACAGAACGGGTTCGCCCATCGACCGACATTGTACGCCCTGGTATACCGTTGGCAGGAAACCACTGCCCCAGACTGACTTGCCCGCGCTAGGCTCAGGTCCGGACACCAGCACTACGTATCCCGGCAGATTCTGATTCTCCGAGCCGAGCCCGTATGTTACCCACGCACCCATGCTGGGCCGTCCCAAACGTGGGCTGCCGGTATGCATAAATAGCTGTGCGGGTGCGTGGTTGAACTCGTCGGTGTGCATGGCCTTCAGAAACGTAAGCTCATCAACGACTTTGGGCAGATGCTCGAAATAATCCGATAGCCAGGCACCCGACTGACCGTGCTGCGCAAACTGCGCTTGTGGCCCCAGCATTTTAGGCACCCCTTTGATAAAGGCAAACCGCTTTCCTTCCAGCAGCGACTGCGGACATAGCTGTCCATCGAGTTTGGCGAGTTCGGGTTTATAATCGAACAGCTCCAGTTGCGAAGGAGCCCCTTCCATGTGCATAAACAGCACCCGTTTTGCCTTCCCCGACTGAAGAGGGCTGAGAGGCTTGAGCGGATTTTCGTTCCTGGCAACTGGCGTCGAAGGGCCTACACCGCAACCATCCAGCAGCGACAACATTGCCAGCGACCCTAAGCCCGAGGTGCATTGCTTCAGAAAATGCCGCCGGGTGTTAAACGTAGCCTGATTGAATACCGCTTCGTCGGCGAGCGTGAGCTTTTTCATTTGGTCAGCGTTTCGTCTAGATTTAACAAGGCATTTGCCACCAGCGTGAGCGCAGCCCGATCCGACTCGGGTCGATAGCCCGCCAATTGCAAGTTGGATCGACGCCGACGCTGTTTTGCCTGAACGTATAACTGCTGCAGAAGGTCAAGCTTGGCGGGTAACGGCTTTTTGAACATGACCTTCTCATAGCCCGCCGTAATCTTCTGACGTAGTGTTTGCCCGTTCGCATCCATGTAAGTGGCCAGACTCTGGGCCGCTTCTGTATACACCGTATCGTTCAGCGTTGTAAGCGCCTGTAAAGGGGTGTTGGTACGTACCCGGCGGGACACGCAGAGGTTGCGCTGAGGACTATCGAACGTGACCATCGACGGATACGGGTTGGTACGTTGCCAGAACGTGTAGATGGCCCGACGGTGGCGGTTTTCGGGTTTCTCCTGCTGCCAGGCCCCATTCGTCGGATTGAAGGGGCGCACACTGGGCCCGTATAAGGTTTTGTTTAACAAACCGCTAACCGACAGCGCCTGGTCACGAATCTGTTCAGCACTGAGCCGAACGCGCGGTCCCCGCGCCAGCAGCAGGTTGCGCGGATCTTTCTTAGTAAGCTCAGGCGAGACAACGGCCGATTGCTGATACGTAGCCGACAGGACCATATCCCGCACGATTTTCTTAACACTCCAGCGGTGCTCATCCTGGAACCGAACAGCCAGCCAGTCGAGAAGCTCGGGATGCGTCGGTTTCGCGCCCATCGTGCCAAAATCTTCTAAGGTTTCGACCAGTCCGTATCCAAAAAGTTGCTCCCAAAACCGATTGACCATCACGCGGGCCGTCAGCGGATTCTTGCGACTGACCAGCCAGCGCGCCATATCCAACCGATTTGTTACGTTACCCGAACCCGAATGCAACGAATTGGGGAGCGCCGGTTGAACTGCTTGCCCCTTGGTTAACCAGTTTCCCCGAATGAAAAGGTGCGTCGGTCGCGCTTTGTGAGCGGGGCGTTCCAGCATAACCGGTGTCGAAACAGCGGGTACAGCCGCCAGCTTAAAAACCGAATCCCGTAGAACCCTATTGCGGTCTATGGGGGCCTTATCAATGTGTAAGTCAATCCAGTCCAGATGAAGCAGATCACTGCGAAACTCCTTGTCCTTATGGAACGTAACGAACACGGTATGCTGCCCAGTTACCGGTTGAATCGGCGCGCGATGGGTACCAAAGGTTTTCCAGTTGGACCAGGCACCGGGATCGCCCGTTTGCGTCGCCGGTAATTTCGTTCGACTGATCAGCGGTCCATCGGGTCGGTCGAGGTGAAGTTCAAGGAACGATGAAAATGAAGTTGTGTACCGATACGTAACGCTCGAAACACCTGTCAGGTCCACATCGTCATAGGCGCAAAACGCGCCTTCGGTGGTTTGCATGATGGACGTCTGATTGTCCCAAAGCTCAATGTGGCGGCTGGTCGAGTCAAAATCTTCAGCTTCAATACGTCGGTAGCCGACGGCAGTAAGCAACGCCCGACGCTGCTCGCTTAGGCTGGCTGTTGACGTAATCGAGGGCGAGCGCATCGGGAGCGACTGGTTGATCCAGGTGATCAGGCGAGTAGTCTGCTGTTCGTTTTCGGGCGTGAACGTGTAGAGTTTGGGCTTTTCGTTGTACAGGTCTTTATCCTGCGTATTGTTGAAAAACGCCAGGAACTTGTAAAATTCTTCGTGTCGAATTGGGTCGTAGGGGTGACTGTGGCATTGCACGCAGGCCATGGTTGTGCCCTGCCATACCTCCCAGGTCGTACTGACCCGGTCGATCAGCGCCATGTTTCGAAACTCTTCATCGTTCGTGCCGCCTTCATCGTTCGACATGGTGTTGCGGTGAAAAGCCGTAGCAACTAACTGATTTTGTGCGCTTGTTACGTTCTGTTTAGGCAACAAATCCCCCGCCAGTTGCTGAATGGTAAACTGATCGAAGGGCATATCCTGATTAAACGCCTTGATCACCCAATCGCGGTACAGCCAGATGCTACGTTCCAGGTCTTTTTCGTATCCTTTCGAGTCGGCGTAGCGGGCCAGATCAAGCCACATCGACGCCCAACGTTCCCCGAAGTGCGGAGATTGCAAGAGTTGATCGACCAATCTGGTATACGCTTCGGGTGACTTGTTGTTCAGAAAGTCCTGAGCCTGTTTTGCGGTAGGCGGCAGGCCCGTCAGGTCCAGGCTGACCCGTCGCAGCAAGGTCGCTTTATCGGCCTGGGGGGATGGCTTCAGGCTCTCCTGTTCCAATCGCTGGTAAATAAAGCGGTCAATGCCATTTCGGGCAAACTGATCACCGACCTGGGGTGGACTGATCGACCGGTCGGGAGCAATGTAGGACCAGTGGTCTTCCCATTCCGCTCCCTGTTCGATCCATGTTTCGATCAGGTCGATCTCGGTTGTGCTTAAGGGTTCGTGCTCAAGCGGCATTCGAAGCTCCGCGTCGTCGCTGACCAGCCGTTTTAGCAGTTCTGATTCGCTGGGTTTACCCGGAACGATGGCGTATTTCCCTGACTTCGCTTTTGCCAGGGCTTCCTCCCGAAACAGTAGACTGAAGTTTCCGCTCTGTTTAATGCCACCGTGGCACGTAATGCATTTGGTGTTGAAGATGGGGCGGATGTGCTGATTGTAACTGATCCGTTCGTCCGTGTTCAGGCCGTTTATGGCGTAAACCACAAAAAGTATGGATGCTGGTATGCCAATGAGCCACCACTTCTTCATAAAGCGAACGGGTAGTTAGTGCTTTATTCTCAACCATGTAGTTACTGAGTAAAAGGTGGAATTGGCGTAATCTACCGTTCGGATAAGATTTTGGAATAGCGATTCAGGTCCCGTCGGGATGGTATGTTTATTGAGGAAATAAGATGAGTTGGTTTGATAGCTCCGTAGGAGCTATATGTCTATCCATCAACATACTGCTCTTACGGAGCTTTAGTTAGTCGAAGTCCACCTATAAACAGGCCGCCCTTACAGGGCTAAACCTTGGCTAACTCAAACGTCTTTTTGACGTACTTGGTTACGCCCGGTGGTTAACCCAACTCGCTTTTAGATAATAAGAAAGTTAGCGACAGCGCATAAAGGCTCTCGCTGCAATAGCAGAAAAGCCAGCCCTTCAATAAAGGTGCTGGCTTAGTAAATGGATGTAAAAATATTGATTTACCTGAAGACAGGAAGGCTAGATAAAAATAACATCGTCGATTACGTCGGAGCCCATGTCCTTGTTCACCAACTGGATAAGTTTCTGCTTGGCGTTGACCAGTTCGTTACGTAGTGGAGCGGATGCAATTTCGATATGCAGCTTCCGATCGCGTACGTAAAGCCGGTTTGTCCGGGAGGCAATGGCTGGTCCCATCATTCGGCCCCAGAATGCTTCGAGGTAGGTTTCGTTAAAGCGCGTTTGCAGTTGGTACGTTTTTAAGAGTTGCCCGATCGCGTCCTTTAAGGTGGTGGTTCCCGCCATTCGGGTGGCATTGTCGCGATTGTATCGGTATGTGTGGCTCATCGGTACGGCAGTCTTAGCACAAAAATAAGCAACGATCGAACTAAACAAAGGCCTACTGTGGCATTAAGCGAAAAAATAAGGTGGCCGATAGAAAAACCCCGCTGCGTTTGGAATCGCCCCGTTTGACTAGTATACTTGCGGCATCAAGTCAATTGCTACGCACCGCTTTTCTTATCTTCGGTGCGCGTTGATTTATAAAGAAGCGGGGAGAGATCAGGCTCTGTGAACCGCTGGCAACCTACCACATGGCAAGGTGCTAACTCCTGCCTAAAGCAACCGTTTCGGCGGATCGTTAGGGACTATAAATCGAAAACTCACATGCTCTACAATCGACGCTGTATGCCCTCAGGGGCCTACTAAGCACTTCCAGACTTCGCTACGTATACCGGGAGAGGTGTCGTGTGCGCCTATGTTGCGGTTTGTCGCTGCATCGTTCCGCTGACCTTCATCTGTGATCAGCCTTACCCAGCCTACCATTTTTTTGTGAATTATAACCAACAAAACCATGTCTCAACTGCATTTCGATACCTTACAGCTACACGCTGGTCAGGAAGCCGACCCAACGACCAACTCACGGGCCGTACCTATTTACCAGACTACCTCGTACGTATTTAACGATTCGGCGCACGGAGCCGACCTATTTGCGCTTAAAGCGTTCGGGAATATCTATACCCGCATCATGAACCCCACATCCGATGTGTTTGAGAAGCGGATTGCTGCGCTCGAAGGTGGGGTAGCGGCTTTAGCCGTAGCGTCGGGGCAGGCGGCTCAGTTCATTGCCCTGAACAACATTTTAGCGGCCGGCGACAACTTTATTTCGACGTCGTTCCTGTACGGCGGTACGTATAATCAGTTCAAAGTGTCGTTCAAGCGGTTAGGCGTCGATGTCCGTTTTGCCGATGGCGACAAGCCGGAATCATTCGCCCGCTTGATCGACGAGAAGACCAAGGCAATCTACCTTGAAACGATCGGTAACCCTGGTTTCAACATCCCCGATTTTGATGCCATAGCGGCCATTGCCAAAGAACATGATCTGCCCCTCATTGTCGACAATACGTTCGGCGCGGGTGGGTATCTGTTCCGGCCGATCGAGCACGGAGCGGCTGTGGTTGTTGAGTCGGCAACGAAGTGGATCGGTGGCCACGGCACCAGCATCGGCGGGGTTATCGTCGACAGTGGCAACTACAACTGGGGGAACGGTAAATTCCCGCAGTTCAGCGAACCATCGGAAGGCTATCACGGCATGGTGTTCAGCGATGTGTTCGGTGTCGGCGGTCCGTTCGGCAATATCCAGTTCATTATCCGCGCCCGGGTCGAAGGCCTGCGTGACTGGGGGCCAGCAATCAGCCCATTCAACTCGTTCCTGCTGCTACAAGGTCTGGAAACACTTTCGCTACGTGTCGACCGGACGGTGCAAAATGCGCAGGCGCTGGCTGAGTGGCTCGAATCGCACGAGCAGGTTGAGGTGGTGAATTATCCGGGTCTGGCAAGAAGCCCGTACCACGAACTGGCCAAGAAATACCTCAAACGCGGCTTTGGGGGTGTTTTTACCTTTAAAGTGAAAGGCGGCAAAGAAGCGGCCGATCAGTTCGTGAACAGCCTGAAGCTGATTAGTCACCTGGCGAACGTTGGCGACTCGAAAACGCTGATTATCCACCCAGCTTCGACCACGCACCAGCAACTGAGTGAGCAGGAGCAGTCGACGGCTGGCGTAGAACCCGGTTTGTTACGTATCTCGGCGGGTATCGAACACATCGACGACATTAAAGCTGATCTGGAACAGGCGTTTGCCAAGATTGCCGAGCCGGTATTAACGTAGTGCTGAGGGGTGGTTTACGGATTAAGGCTGGGAACTCCGCTACAACTCGTAAACCACCTTTCGTAAACCTTTTTGCATTGGACCTCCAATATTTCGATTATAAATACTCGTTTCCGCTGGAATCCGGTGAAACGCTGTCTGGGTTTCGGCTGGCTTACACCACGCGGGGTACGTTGAACGACGATGGGTCGAACGTCGTGTGGGTTTGTCATGCCTTAACCGGTACTGCCGACGCGGGCGACTGGTGGGGCGGTATGGTTGGACCGGGTAAGTATCTCGATCCGGCTGAACACTTCATCGTTTGTGCAAACGTACTCGGTTCCTGCTATGGTTCTACCGGACCTTTGTCGGTAAATCCAGCCACGGGGCAGCCGTATTACCATAGTTTCCCTGTCTTAACCATCCGGGATATGGTGGGGGCGCTGGATCTGTTACGTCAGGAACTCGGCATTGAAACCATTCAAACCTGCATCGGTGGGTCGGTGGGGGGGGAGCAGGCGCTCGAATGGGCGATTATGCAGCCCAATCTGATCAAAAATCTGGTCTTAATTGCCATGAGTGCCGTAGCCTCACCCTGGTGCATTGCATTTAACGAAGCACAACGCATGGCCATCGAAGCCGATCCGACCTGGAAAGAACAGCGCGACGATGCCGGGGTATCAGGCATGAAAGCGGCCCGGGCTATGGCCATGATCTCGTACCGGAATTACGATACGTATGGATTTACACAGGCCCTTGATAACAATGAGCAACTGGATGGCTACAAAGCCGCGGGCTATCAGCGCTATCAGGGTGATAAATTAGCCGACCGCTTCAACGCCTTTACGTACTGGACGCTCTCGAAGGTAATGGATTCACATAACGTGGGGCGTAACCGCGGAAGCATTCTCAATGCACTGGGACAAATACGAGCCCGCACACTCGTTGTTGGCATTCGATCTGATCTTTTATTCCCTCCCTCTGAACAGCAATTTCTGGCCCGACACATTCCCGATGCGGCCTACGAAGAAATTGATTCGCTATATGGCCACGACGGATTTTTGATTGAATTCCGGCCATTAGCTAGTATTCTGCGAAAGTGGATGGCGGCTGCCGTACAGGAACCGAAAAAAACGGTTGAAACCGCTAGAGACACGCAGTAGATTAATGTTTGAATTCAACCTATGATTTGGTACGAAGAAGAAGTCCGAAAGCTAGAGGCAAACGTTCAGTCATTAGTACGTAATCAACAGCTCCCGGCAGAAGGTCCCGTTGTATTTTATGGCAGCTCATCCATGCGACTCTGGACTACGTTAGCAACCGATTTTCCGCAGATAACCCCCTTAAATCTCGGCTTTGGCGGCTCAACGCTGGCCGCCTGCGCCTGGTTTTGTGAGCGTCTGCTCATCCCGGCCGCCCCGAAGTCCATCGCGTTCTACGCCGGTGACAATGACCTGGGTGACGGACGGCATCCGGAGGAAGTGTATTTATTTTTCTGCGCCTTCGCCGAAAAGGTACGTCGTCTGTTACCGGGTGTGCCTCTGGCCTATATGACGATCAAGGTTAGCCCGTCTCGCTGGAACCTGGCCAAAGACATAATCCAGGCGAACAATATGATCACTCAGGAGATTAATCGGTATGCCGACTGGCAGGTAATTGACACGACTTCGCCGTTGCTGGGCCCCGATGGCCGACCACGCCGGGAATTGTTTGAAGCTGATGGTTTACACCTGAATTCGTCAGGTTATGAGGTCTGGCAACGGGTGCTGTTAGAAAACTACGCTGGTTTTTAACAGTTTCTTCATGGAACGAAGACGCTTTGTTTAACCCAAATACCGGAACTTCGCCTTAATCTACGGCCGACACTATGCATCGTGAGTATCATAAATGGTTCAGTCCCAATTTAGACCGAGACATGGAGTTACTCATTTTTGGTCATGCCGGAGCGCGCGTACTCGTTTTCCCAACCCGCAAAGGGCGATTTTACGATTACGAAGATTTTGGGTTAGTGAAGGCGCTCTCGCAGCAGTTAGAGAATGGATGGCTACAGCTCTACTGCGTTGATAGTGTCGATCAGGAAAGCGTGTACAACAAATACGCTCCTCCGCAGGACCGCATCCGGCGGCATGGTCAATACGAGCAGTACATCTTACACGAAGTCCTACCCCTGTCGCGGCTGAAAAACCCCCAGCCTTTCATGATTGCGCACGGGTGCAGTTTGGGAGCGTATCATGCCGTAAATATTGCGTTTCGGCACCCGCAGTGGTTTGGGAAAGTAGTTGCCTTAAGCGGTCGGTATGATCTGTCGGAACCCGTAGCGGAATTTCGCGGCCTGTTCGACGACTATTACGACGACGAAATCTATTACAACAGCCCCAATCATTTTCTGCCCAATCTCAACGATGAGGATGTACTGGTTCAGTTGCGTCGGATGCAGATCATTATGACCATCGGTACTGAAGATCCTTTTTTAAACAGTAATCTTTCGCTTAGTGAGGCTCTTTGGGCAAAGCAAATTCCGCATGAGCTACACATCTGGAACGGACGCGCTCACCGCGCCGACGACTGGCAGAAGATGGTGCCGCTGTATCTGTAGCTTACTATCCGGCATTGGATTGGCTTAAAACCGAATCGATTCAAACATTTTAAGTACAGTTTCTTCGTCCTTAATATTCCTGCCGCTCAGGACCAACTTGTTTTGGGTATTTGTCTGGATGTAGACGCCGATTATCCCTTTGCCTGGCTGTTTCGGTCGAACGACCAACGCAGCCTGTCCATCGATGGTGGTGTTCGTCCGAATATAGTCAGGGGGCATCTCATTCCTGAAATTATACGAGTACCAGCCGTAATCGTACGTTAGTTCGTCGCGACCGTTCGTCAGTCGACCCACCTGCGAGTCAATTCCTGCTCCAGGGATTTCTTCCCAATCCGCGGGCGTTTGAAGCCGGAATGATCTCAGATCAATAGTTTTCACTAAATCAGGACTATTATCCCGACAACCAGATAAGCCTAACCCGATCAGCAGCAGGCAAGTAAGCACGTAATTCATGATTATATCTAGTACGTTTTTCCAGTGACCCGCTGATTTATAGAAAGGTTGGAGCTACCCTGCATAACTAAGGCAGCTTATTCGCCAGATACAGGTAGGGGGGATGAAAATGGTGGGTAAAGATTTTTTCTTTACTGTCGGGGTATTGTTTAAAGTAATCGGTATCAGCCAGAAGAACGATCGTGTTACCAGTTCGGACGTAATCATTGCTGTTGTAGTATTCAGGTGGCAGGTAACCCGTCAGATTTTTCTTTACCGTATTGGAAGCCACTCTACCCAGGTATTTCTGATAGTTTTTCTGCGCTTTCAGGGCCGGTTTGCTCAAACTGTTGTAAACGTGCCTGAGAACGATACGTTGCGGCAGGTTCTGTTTCTTAATTAAAGCAGGAGCGCCTTTGAACGGATTGGTGGTATTGAAATCGTTGATCGTCTGAATCGAGATCGGTACCTCAGGAACCCAGTCGGCGGAGTTGACGACGTTGTACGCCCAGCCGTTTTGAGTAGCGGCCTCGTACTCGTAAGCGAAATACAGGTTTCCCGGCTTTGGTCCCGCGCTGCAGTACGTTTTGAACTGAATGTCGGCCGGAACCCGAGCCTGTTGCTGCAGATTTCTGAGGTAGGCCGTTAAGAGGAAGGCAATAGCTCCACCCTGGCTATGTCCCATGATGATCATGTCTTTTATGCCGCGCCGATAGCAGGAATCAAGCCTGGGTAATATATCGCGCGCTAAAAAAGCGGTACTAATCAGCCAGCCGACGTGTACAGCCGCCCTGGGGTTCGAAGCCAGTTCGTAGGTGAATTTTTGCGTACTATCGAGCTGAAGTTCACCTTTTGCGGGAACCATTGCCGCGTAAAAATTGGCGAGCCAGCTCACGCTATTGGCCGTTGTGCCCCGCAGGCTGAATACGGCTTTCCCCTGGTTATCGGTCCATAAATCCCAACGGTTGTCTAAGCCAATAATGGGTGATCGGTAGGCAAGTTTAAACTGCTGAGGAGCCGGAAATGCTTTAACATACGTAGAGTCGCCAAACTGCGCCGAGACCTTTAAAAGCTCAATGTATTCGGTCTTATCAAAGCCGGGTTTCAGCCTTTGGCTGAAGCCGCTCGTTCCGTAAAGAAGACTCACAACAACGTAGTAACTTAGTAGTCGCAGTTTCATCAACAGCCCGTTTAAACGTGAAGTAACCTGGTACACGACGCTGCACCAAGTTACCACTTTTCCGTTACGATCAATTAATTAACTGTTTGCCGAGCCATTAAAGCACAATCAGCTTTTCTGCTGGTTGCTCAACCCTGGTCAGGGCGTTACGTACCGTTTCATGCGCCTTTAGCAAAGCATCCGCGTAGGGCTGATGCAACACGCGGGTAGGCTGTTCAACGGTCAGGTCGGCATCCCATAAGCCCGCCCGGTGCCAGTGATCAAGGTGATCCCAGTCCGGACGGTCGATGATGGGGTATAAACACACGCCCCAAAGCGGAATCCCCGCTTCGATAACGGCCGCACATTCGCGGCCGATCATGTCGATCCAGACTGGCCGATCAATACCGGGGTGACTGGTTTCGGTTAAGGCAATCGGGCGATCATAGCGCTTGTAGGCTTTGATGAGCAGGTTTCTGGGCAAGATCCAGCGCGGGTCGGGGGGCGTATCGTTCCAAGGCAGAAAGCTGCCCAGACCCAGCAGCCACTGGTTATTGTAGTAATAATTAAAACCGAGAATATCCAGATAATCCGGCGAGCCACCCAACTCCAGGCACATACGGCCCGCCAGCATGTCAACGGCCTGAAACTGGTATTCATCTTCTTCAGCCGCTTTCTGAATCTCCTCTTCGGTCGCATTTAAAGGCGGCACGATCTGCACAAGCGGCTCAGTAGTGAGGATACGTATGCTGGGGTCCAGTTCGCGCATGGCTGCAACGCCTTCGATATAGGCACGCATCAGCCCATATTTCACTTCCCATCCCTGGCCAACGCAGTAAGGCGAGGTGCCCCGCGCTTCGCCCCCTAACCACGACATGAAACTCACCTCGTTAATGGGGGTGACGATCAGTTCATCGTCGGGGTAGCGGCTGCGGTAAAACTGCACGAACGCCTGCGCAAAAGCAGCAAATCGCCGGGCAAACATCGGGTGGAGCGGAGTGAGGTCGTCGGGGTAGCCGAAGTGACACAGATCCCAAACCTGCTGAATACCCTGCCGATGACCTTCCTGGAGCATTTGTTCGACAACGCTCCAATCGTATCGGTAGGGCGTTTTTTCGACCTGACTCCAGCGAACACCTTCGCGCACAGTACGTATGGTAAACGGGCTCAAATCCTGGTAATCGCTTTCCAAACGTTGCAGATGACCCGTTAAGGGTAAAAAATCGACGCGGTTTCCAAAACAGTTGAGTTGGTCTGTGCATTCATAGCCTGCCCACCAAAACGATTGAAAAGGATTAGTAAATGAAGAGGATGTATCGAGAGGCATCAGTTAGTCTATTGGGCTTGTGTGATCTCAAAGTTCATAAAAAAGCCGCCGGTCGTCAAAGACCAACGGCTTTTGTTAGGCAAGGGGACAAGTGTTGACGAATTAAACTCGAAAACGAGCTGCCAAAGCTGAAAATGACGTTTCGTAAATTGCGTTACGTTGCCCGATTATTTAACTAACCCGATGAACAGAGCGAGCTGTGAAGTACAGATTAGCGGTTTATTACAACAGTAGATAATGTATTTGGCAACAATTTTGCGCGTGGGTCAATAGAGGCTCCTCTTCCGGTTAATTGAGCCAGATTGAGCTGCTAACTCGATAAATAGAATCCCATAGTTTACGCGAGCCTTTACTCTTGTCGGCTGGCTCAAAAATTGTTGTGATCCATCCCAGAAGTTCATTTGGATGAAGTTACTGGGTTGATGAAAAAAGTTGTTTCTATCGGTCTGTTTGCCTTACTGCTTTACCACACACTGGCGTATGTGCTCGTGTTTGTCGGTTCATGGTGGCAGGCGGAGCATGATCTTTCGGAGCGGCTGTTGGTGTATCGGTCGGTTGATAGTTTAGTGGAGTTCGAAATTCCATTGGCCGGTACCGCCGATGCCATTGAACTAACTCGGACAACCAATGATGGGTTTGTGTATAAAGGCCGTCACTACAATGTCGTTAGCCTGGAAATTCAGGGCAATGGGCTTCACATTGCCGCTCTGGAGTTGGGGAATCGTTCGTTTTGGGACGAAGATCTACTATCGTTCATAAACCATCATGTTGCCGGAGCTACCGATCCAGACAAAAAGGCCAATCAATTCTTGAAGTTTCTGCTTAAAGAGTATTCATCTACCGCACGAACTGCATTCCAGTTCATGCCTGCTGTGCGGCTCGATGCAGTTCGTATACCTGATACGTCAGTTAGGCTGCTGCAGCGCGCTCTGCCCGTTTATTCTCCTCCACCTCAATGCTGAGGTCTCTTTTGTGCGTCTACGTAACGTTAGACTAAATACCTGGCCACGCGGTATCACTTGTACCGTCGGGTAGTCATACCCGTTTAGGGATACGTATTCATCGGTAGGCACACCAATTCATCCACTCGTTTCATGTTCCCATAAGCCCTTAGTCGATTGGCTATTCACCAGCTGGAACATGGAACGGGCTGCTCCGTTCGTCGGCGGGCAGTCATGCGTTGTAACTACATCTCCCGCTATTCAGGGGAGGTACTCACACATACCTGTGTTGGTTACTATCATCAACTTTTAACATGTTAGTTTATGCTCACTACTACTTCCTTGAACAAGGTTGTCAACGGGTATTGGTCAATTGGTGGCCTGTTCCGCAAGATCTTTTTTGTTACGTTCGTTGGGCTCGTTGCAGCTTGTCAGTCTGATAAAGACCGCGACGTAACGCCTTCTAATACAGGCGATAGTGTCGATGCAGCGGTGGCCGTTCAGTGGATGGACCTATTCTTAGAGGTGGAGCGTTATGCGCCCGGATACCGTCCGCCCGTGGCCGCCCGGGCGCTGGGTTATATTGGCCTGGCCGCCTACGAAACCGTTATCCCGGCTTCAACGGAATACCAATCGGTGGCATCGCGCTTTAAAGGGTTAACTGTGCCTAAGCCGGAGGCTGGCAAAGCCTATCGTTGGGACGTAGCGGTTAACGAAACCTATTACGTAATGATGAAAAACTTCTTTCCGCACGTAGTCGACGCGGATAAAGCACGGATTGATGCTTTGTACAAGAAGTTAGACGTTACGACTGGTGATGCCGACGTACTCAAGCGCTCGAAGGCATTTGGCAAAGCGATGGCCCAGGCTGTATTTGCGTATTCGAAGACAGATGCCGCGGGGCACGAAGCCTTCCTGCGCAATAACCCGACCGATTACGTACCGCCAACAGGTACCGGGAAATGGCAACCCACGGCTCCCGATTTTATGCGTGCGTTGCTGCCTTACTGGGGCAAAGTCCGCACCTTCGTCGCTACCGAATCAGATAAAGTGGCCAAAGCGCCTTTACCCTACGGCACAGCGGTAATCACACCATTTTTCGCGCAGGGGTTAGAGATTTACAATATCACATCGCCCCTGAGCTACGAGCAGCAATGGATTGCTGAGTTCTGGAGCGACGATATTTATAAACTGACGTTCGAGCCAGCCGGGCGTTGGCTGGCCATTGCGCAGCAGGTTATTAAACAAGAAAAGGTCTCTCTACAGAAAGCAGCCTATACGTATGCTAAAGTTGGGATTGGGTTAAGCGATATTGGGGTAGCCTGCTGGAACTCTAAATACATTTACAACGTCGAGCGGCCAATTGCGTTCATTCAAAAGGCGATCAATCAACGTTGGCATCCCCGACTAAACAACCCGATCGCAGAACTGAACGGACTGACGCCACCTTTTCCGTCGTATCCATCGGGACACTCCTGTTTTGGGGCTGTGGCTGCGGAGGTGCTTACCGACATCTACGGCGCTAATTATCCCATGACCGACCGGTGCCACGAAGGTCGAACGGAATTCAATGGAAAACCCCGATCATTTAATAACTTCTATGAAATGGCCACCGAAAACGCGTATTCACGCATTTCGCTGGGTGTTCATTACCGCATGGATTGTGACGAAGGACTACGTATGGGGTATGCAATCGGGCGCCGGGTCAACCAATTGAACTGGAAGAAATGAGGACTACATTATAGGGTAATGAGCTTTTGTACCGACGGGTAACTACCCGCCGGTACAAAAAGAAAATGGTTCACCTTAGTACGTATGCTACCAGAGACAAGGCCAGTGACTCGTGCTATAAACTATTCACAATGGCCAGCACCAGCTTAGCCGAGTTACGGGCGGCAATCTTATAAAATGTGAGCATGTCCTGCCGGGCGTTGCCGTTCGCTTTGTCGCTTAAACTGCGAATCACGACGCAGGGCACACGCAGCTGGTAACAAACTTGAGCTACAGCGGCTCCCTCCATCTCGGTAGCATCGGCTTTGTGGTCGGTACGTAGCTGAGCGACACGGGCTTCGGAATTAACGAATTCATCGCCTGTAACAACTGTACCCGTGATGATCGATGGGGGACGGGACGTAACCGGAATCCGCTCAAAATCGGTTTTCTTTACGGCTACCAACGCTTTTTGAAGCAACACTGAATCGGCCGGGAAGTAAGCTGGATTCATCTGTTTGCTGATCGCGTCCCGCGTTTGAATGGTTGGCTTCTGATCGAACGTAACGCTGTGGTAATCATGGTAGCCAGTCTGCTTCGCCACGACAATATCGCCCGGCTGGAGATCGGGGTTTACGCCCCCGGCAATACCCGTGAAGATCACCCGTTCAGGCTGAAAATAAGCGAGCATGAACGCCGTGGTCATGGCTGCATTGGTTTTGCCAATACCTGTCTCGGCGACAACTACCCGGTGGTTGCCAATCTGCCCGCTGGTAAAGGTCAGGCCGTTTATCGTCTTCGTAACGGGATCTTTGAGCGACTGCTGAACCAGCTTAACTTCTTCGTCAAAGGCGCCAAGCAGCGCTGTAATGGGCTGCGGCTTGTAATCCTGGGCTAAACCGACCTGAACGGTGAGTAACAGCGAAAGCAGAGCATATTTCATCTCACAAATATCTCACATGATTTTGGTATTCCTGTGGTGAACGGCTGGCCTACTGATCTGAACTGGCCGGTTTAATGGCCAGCGGTGAGGGCCAGCAAACAGAACGCGTCAACGACCCACAAGCCCGGCGATACGTCCCGGCCTTTGCCAACGGCAACTTTTATCACCGTCCAGGACAGAAAACCCCAGATCAGCCCTTGTGTGATGGAGTAGCTGAATGGAATCAGTACTAAGGCCAGAAATGCTGGTAAAGCATCGTCTAACTTGTTCCAATTGATGCGGGTAATGGGTTTCATCATGAATGCACCAACCAGCACCAGCGCGGGAGCCGTCGCAATGGAGGGAATCACCGAGAGCAAAGGAGATAGAAACAAAAACGGCAAAAAACAACAGCCCGCGACTACCGCCGTAAGGCCAGTACGTCCACCCTGCGCAATACCCACCGCTGATTCGATGTAGGCTGTTCCCGGACTCGTGCCCAGAATACCCGCGAGGGTGGTGGCCAAGGCATCTGTTAGCATCGCGCGGTTCAGGTTGCGGGGTTGCCCATCGGGATCGTGAAGATTACCCGCTTCGGCCACGCCGACAAACGTAGATACGCTGTCGAAAAGGTCGGTAAAGGCAAACGCAAAAATGACTGGCCAGAGTGCCCACGTCAATGATCCTGCTAGATCGAGACGTCCGAGCAGGCTGAAATCGGGAGTGGCCCAGATGCCCTGAAAATTAACTAAGGTCTTCTGCCCAAAATTTATGGCGGACGCGTCGCCCCAGAAACGACCGATCGGCCAGGCGGCTAAGGTTGTTACGACGATGCCAATGATAATGGCGCCTGGTACATCGCGCACGACCAGAATGCTGGTCAACAACAATCCGAACACAAACGTCAGCACAACCGGATCGTTGAAGCGGGCGATGCCAACCAGCGTTGCCGGATTGGCGACAATGAATTTGGCGTTCTCGAAGCCAATCAGCGTAATGAACAGACCAATCCCGGCCGAAACAGCGAAACGTAAAGGAGATGGAATGGCGCGTACGATGGACGAACGAATATTGCCGATCGATAAAAGCAGGAATAACACGCCCGCCCAGAACACCGCTCCCAAGGCAACTTCGGGCCGCAAACCCATGCCCTTTACCGCGGTGAACGTGAAAAAGGCATTCATACCCATACCGGGTGCCACGACAATCGGGTTGCGGGCATACAACCCCATCATGAGGCTGCAAAAAAATGATAAAAGAATCGTTGCGGTCAGAACGCCACTGAACGGCAAACCAGCCTGACTCAGAATGGATGGATTAACAACGATGATATACATCGTTGCCAGAAAGGTCGATACCCCGGCCAGAACTTCAGTACGTGTCGATGTTTTCCTGGCGGTCATTGATTGGTCGTTCATCGTCACAGGGTGTATTTGCGGAACATACGAGAAATGACGTTGAATGCCAACTACTGACTAAGTTGACTTCCCGCAGCTTCATCGATCCAAACCTGTGCGTTTGTATGCGTTTGCATGATGCTGGCCGGTACCTGCTCGGTCACAGATCCAGTTAAGGCTTCGGCCAGCATGGGCGCTTTCTTCGAGCCGCTCACCAGCAGAACCACTTCCCGGGCTTGAGTCAAATGGCGAAGGCCAACGGTGATTCCCTGAGTTAAAGTCGTATCGGTCGTAA
The DNA here is from genome assembly GCF_054780635.1 of Spirosoma knui. Classification (NCBI taxonomy): domain Bacteria; kingdom Pseudomonadati; phylum Bacteroidota; class Cytophagia; order Cytophagales; family Cytophagaceae; genus Spirosoma; species Spirosoma knui. Next base: position 819,395 of record NZ_BAAGVY010000001.1, read on the forward strand.
AGTATTTCTGTCCGACGGTCTTTGTGCTTTCGGCCAATTCAACTACATGACAACCGAGTGTCCAGGACGTACCCGGCTCATTAAGGGCAATGTGGCCATTCATACCCATACCAACCAGCAGGAGATCAAGTCCACCATGCGCATCGATAACCGCGTCAATGCGAGCGCATTCCGCAGCAAGATCGGTTGCCTTAGCGTTGAACGTATGAATCTGATCCGGGCGTAGTTCGAGCGGTGTGAACAAGTCACGAAAGACATAATACGAACAACTGCCATAATCGTCTGGTCCAAAACCTACCCACTCATCCAGCCCAACGAAGGTGCATTGACTTACGTCGACGCGTCCGTCTTTAGCTAAAGCTACAAAGCGGTGGTACGTCTCGATAGGGGTGTCGCCGGAGGCCAGACAAAGCAGGGCATTCGGTTTTTGATTAATAAGAGCCGCGATATGTTCTGCGGTATGTTGAGAAAGGGCGTCGTGGTCAGGAAAGGTTTGCAGGGTCATAATCGGTCATTTATTGTCATCATGCAGTCATTGGTTGTTAGTCCATGTCATTAATCGTTTATTATTGAAATGACTACCTAATGACCACCGACGACTAGTTTAACTCATTCGCTCGGATATCTCGACTCCAGCGTTCTTTGCCTTTTTGGTCGTAGACTTTAATGTTGAGGATACGATCTTTCAAAGGACCGCTGACGCTCATGATGCTAAAGTTACGATCGCCGACTAACGTACCGTCGACATAGGTAGGCTGTTTCAGTTCATCGGCCCGGGGTTGAGCGGGCCCGGACGTCAGCGGTGAAATCGTTACGTCGTAGAGGGGATACGTACCGTTACGTTCCAGTTTATGAAGAATGCTGTGATGACGGTCCCCGGTGATGAACAACACGCCCGGTATTTTAGCGTCGGCAATGGCCTTCAGCAACCGATTCCGCTCGGTGCCGTAGATGGCGTAATTTTCGAATGCCTTGGTCGGGTTTACAATCTGACCACCCGTAACGATAAATTTAAACGTCGCCTTACTGGAAATCAGCGCATCCAGAAGCCATTGCATTTGTTTCTCCCCAAAGTATACTTTTTCGGGGCCATCAGCCATATGGTCCGGCGCCCGGAACGTCCGGTCGTCGAGCATAAAAAACTGGCAGTCGTTCCAGAAGAACGTACCGGCGCAGCTTTCCGGAAAGATAAAATTAGGATTGGCCCAGAACAGTTTAAACGCATCGAGCGTAGTCTCCTTCAACCAGTACGAACGGTCAGAGTCATCGGGACCGTAATCGTGATCGTCCCAGATGGCGTAATTATGGGTGGCAGCCAGTAGCGGCTGCATTTCGGGTAAAGAGCGCGTATGCGTATATCGGCGTAATACACCGGAGCGGCTGTTCCAGTCCACTTCGCGGGTATACGTATTGTCGCCGGTCCAGAGCATGAAGTCAGGTTTCTGGGATGCTAGGGCCGTGAAAATTTCATAGCCACCACCATAGGGCGTGCCGGGGCGGTCGACTTCAGGTTCGTTGACGTAGGTGCAGCTTCCGACGCCGAAGCGAAACGTCGGAGGGTCGGTCCGCCACTGCCACAGGCTTTGGGTTTGGAACGTTGTCGGGTAGGGCAGGCTCACCGTTCGGCCCTCGATCAACACGTTGTACGCGTACTTTCTTCCGGGTTCCACCTTGTCGGCGAGCAGGTGGGCTGTAAAAGCCGCTTGTTCATTGGTCCGGATTTCGTTGGTTACGTAACTGGGTGTTGGTTTTCCCACTTCGTGGTAGCGAATTTGTACGCGGGCGGGCTGTTTGGTTTGTACCCAGAGCATCACTTCGCGCATGTCCGAATAACCAACCATTGGCCCGGATTGAATCAGTCCTGTTGTGGGAAGGGCTGTTTTGGGTGCTTTTTGTTTCTGAACAGGTGTCTGAGCCAGACCAATACCCGAAGCGAAAGCACACCACAGAAAAAGAACGTATTTCATAAAGCAGTCATTAGCAGTCTTTATCAGCAAGACAAAGACGAAAGAATTATATTTGCACCCTAATTCAGGACAAATGCAACTGGAGAATCAACAATATACTATTCAGGGTGTTGACGTACTGGCCATTGCTGATGAGTTCGGCTTGCCAGTCTATGTGTATGATGCCAACAAAATTATCGAAAAAATTGGCTTGCTGCGGTCTTCATTCGCTGGTGTCAACCTAAAGATAAAGTACGCAGCCAAGGCGCTGACGAATCTGTCCATTCTGAAGCTGATGCGTCAGCAGGGCGTTGACATGGATTCGGTTTCGGTGAACGAGGCCCGTCTGGGACTGCTCGCTGGGTTTGAGCCAAGTCAGATCATGTTTACGCCTAGTGGAGTTTCGTTCGATGAAATTCGGGAGGCTGTTGACCTCGGTCTGCAACTGAATGTCGATAGTCTGCCGTTGCTGGAATGGGTCGGACAAACGTACGGGAGCGCTGTTCCGGTGAGCATCCGGATAAACCCCCACATCGCCGAAGGCGGAAATATAAAGATTTCAACGGGGCACAAAGACTCAAAGTTCGGAATTTCGATTTTGCAACGGTCTGAAATTCGGCAGCTTGTTGAACAGTACCAGATTCATATTGTCGGCCTGCACGTGCATACCGGTTCCGATTTCAAGGATGCAAACGCGTTCTTGCGGGGAGCGGAAGTGCTATTCAACCTGTCCGGCGATTATCCAGACCTTACGTTCATCGATTTCGGCAGTGGGTTCAAAGTCTCGTATAAAGACGGGGATTACGTTACGGATGTGGCTGAATTAGGTGCCAAGGTGTCAGAGACGTTCCAGTCGTTCTGCCAGCAATACGGCCGTGAACTTGAGCTTTGGTTTGAGCCGGGTAAGTTCCTGGTCAGCGAATCCGGACACTTGCTCGTCAGCACCAACCTTGTCAAAGAGAATCCATCGCGGACGTTCGTCGCTGTCAATTCGGGGCTCAATCACTTGATTCGGCCGATGATGTATGATGCGTATCATGACATCAAGAACGTATCGAACCCGATGGGTACCGAGCAAACGTACACCGTTGTCGGGTACATTTGCGAAACCGATACGTTTGCTACCGACCGTTCGCTTCCGGAGGTTCGTCCGGGCGATGTGCTGTCATTTGAGAATGCTGGCGCGTATGGTTTCAGTATGGCTTCGAACTACAACGCCCGGTTTCGTCCGGCCGAGGTGCTGGTTTACGAAGGAACACCGTATCTGATCCGTAAGCGCGAAACGTTTGACGATTTGCTACGTGGTCAGGTAGACATTCCTGTTTTAAACTCAGAAATAATTGAACAACCCTTATAGTTTGCTGGGTGAGCGTGTCTCTTACGTACCTAAGGCGGTAAGATGAACGTGCACCCCATAAACTCAGAACCATAACTGTAACAACAATGGGAAGAGCGTTTGAATACCGGAAAGCGCGTAAAATGAAGCGGTGGGGACAGATGGCCAAGACCTTCACCCGGATTGGCAAAGATATCGTCATCGCTGTGAAAAATGGTGGCCCCGACCCCGATACCAACGGGCGGCTCCGGGCTATAATTCAGAATGCCAAAGCGGCTAACATGCCGAAGGAAAACGTAGACCGGGCTATTAAAAAAGCGTCGTCGAAAGAGCAGGAGGATTATAAAGAGATTGTGTACGAAGCCTACGCTCCGCATGGAATTGCCTTAGTAATCGAAACCGCTACGGATAACCACAACCGTACCGTCGCGAACGTCCGCAGTTATTTGAACAAACTGGGCGGGAGCCTCGGCACACAGGGTATGCTGGATTTCATGTTTGATCGCAAGTCGGTTTTCCGGATTCCGGCCGAAGGCGTTGATCAGGAAGAGCTTGAACTAGAACTAATCGACATCGGTGGCGATGAGATTGAATTCGACGAAGAAACCAACCAGTACGTTATCTACGGCGAGTTCACCGCGTTTGGAGCTATCCAGAAGTTTCTCGAAGAAAAGGGGTACGACATAAAACAAGCGGAGTTCGAGCGTATCCCCAACGATTACAAAGAGCTATCGGACGAAGAAGCCGCTGACGTTGAGAAGCTGATCGAACGCATCGAAGAAGATGACGATGTACAGACGGTCTATCACAACATGCGATAAGCTTATAGTATTTTTAAAACAGAAAAGCCAGCCTCTAAGAAGGGCTGGCTTTTCTGTTAAAGTATGATTTGTCTGTTTTACTTGAGGGATACGCTTTCCCGCAGCAGCTGCACCCAGCCCTTCAGCACCTGCGGGGGGGGCGTGCGGTCCAGCACCCCGTAGCGCACACTCACCTGGTAGTAGTACAACCCGCTGGGCAGCTCCGCTCCATCACTGCTGCGGCCATCCCAGCTCAGGCTCCCACTCGTGCCCTCGTAGACCTTGGCACCCCACCGGTTGTAGACCACCAGCGCCACCTGCTCGACAAACCGGGCACACCGCAAGGGCGCAAACACATCGTTCTTGCCATCCCCGTTGGGGGTGAACACGTTGGGCAGCACCAACTCGGGGCAGGCCTCGTTGCAGACCCGGTTGGAAGGCACACTCTCCAGGCCCCGGCTGTTGACGGCCGTCACGTAGTAGCAGCCCGCCACCGTCGTCAGACTGGTATGAGCAAAGCTGGTGGTGGGGGCAGGAACCTGAGTCAGCACCCCCAGGCTGTCCTGCTGGTAGCGGCCATAGTAGAGCTTGTAGCCCACCACAGTGGCATCGCAGCCCGCCCCGCTGCCGGGCAGCCAGCGCAGCTGGTTGGTGAAGCTGGTCTGCTCGCAGAAGCTCTCGCTGCTCAGCGAAGCGCAGTTCAAGGAGTCCAGCCCCAGGGTGGGGGGGCAGGGGCGGGTGGTGTCGGTGGGGGTGGCACAGAGGATCTGGCTGTAGTTGCGCAGCAGCCCCAGGCCCGCCAGCTTGGCATCGGCATAGCGGCCCCGGGTCAGCACCCGGTAGCAGTAGCTGGAGTCGGCTGACAGAGCCCCCGCCGTGTTGCCATCCTGGGCGTAGGTGTCCTCGCCTGCATCGACATAGGTGTACGAGTTCGGTCCCTGCACTTGCACCTGAGCCACCAGGTTGAAGGGGCCAGCAGGACCACTTCGACTGCGGTAGACATCATGCACCTGGTTGTCGTTGGACCAGGGCGTGCTGGCCTGCCAGCTGAGGCTGATCCGGCGGTTGGCCGGGGCGGCTGCCAGGCGCACCGAGGAGGCCGACTCGGTCACGTCGAGCCGGGTGAGCTGGCCGGTGCTGGCCTCGGTGTAGAAGAACTCCAGCCGGTAGTTGTAGGCGGTGGCTGCCGTGTTCAACCCCTTGTCAACAAAGACTGTATCGGCCACGCCCACCTGCAGGCTGGTGTTGAGGGTGGCGATGGTGGAGAAGTTGGTGCCAGTGAGCCCTTCGGCCCGCTGCAGGCGGTACTGGTAGGGGCCACCCAGGTCCCCGGGGTTGAGCCCGATGGGTCGGCTCCAGCGGACGGTGATCTGGCCGCGGGTGTCGGCCGTGGAGTCGACCGTGACCTGGGTGATGACGGGGGCCAGCAGGGGCAGCTCGAGGCAGGCCTGGGCCGAGACGATGCTGACGCCCCCGTTGAAGCCGCCGTTGCGGTCGGGGTACTGGGCGATGATGCGGTAGGAGTAGGCCCCGCCCCGTCGCAGGGCGGAGGTGTCGGTGAAGGTGGTGATGCCCTGCTCGACCTCGCCCACCTTGACGTAGCCCGAGCCGGCGGGCAGGCCGGTCTGGCAGGGTCCGATCTCGATGTTCTCGCAGCCCTCCCGTCGGTAGATGCTGAGTCGGGTGCCGGCGGCTCCGCAGGAGTAGGGGGTCCAGCTGAGCTGGATGGCCCGTCCGTTGGCGGTGGCGGTGGGCCGGGCCGTCAGGTTCTGGATGGGGGGACCCACCAGCCGGATGCGGAAGGTCTGGAAGGAGACCAGCGAGGCCACCCCTCGGGGGGGCACATCGTTGACCTTGAAGACCACATCGTAGGGGGCTTCCCGGAGCTGGTTGCAGTTGGTCTGCCAGCTGAAGTTGACCGTAGCGGGCTGGGCCAGGGCCACCCCGTTGTTGGTCAGCGTGGCGTAAGCGGGCTGAATCAGTTCGCCCGGGGGCAGGGGCTGGCGGTCCTGGCCCACGTTGAAGACGCCCCCAAAGCCGGTGATGATCACCCGCTGGCCGTCGGGGTCAGAAGCGGTGACGGGCTGGTTGATGAGCGTACCGGCCGTGACACAGAGGTCAGGTATGGGCTGGATGAGGGGTCTGCGGTTGGGCTGGTCAACGACGATGATCTGCATGTCGCGGGTGATCTCGCCGATCAAGACGCCGTTACGCCACTCCTCGATGATGAAGGCGAAGTTGAACTGGCCCTCCTCGCCGGGGGCGTCCCAGCAGAGGGTACCGGTGATGGGGTCGATGGCGAAGGAGGGCGAGCCCCCGCTCTCGCCCGAGCGGCTGAACCGGGTCGGGTCCTGATAGGCGGGTATCGGCCGGTTCTGGGGACAAACCTCGCCAGTTCCCTGCTTCGGTACGCTAAGCCGGTAGGCTAAGCTGTCGCCATCGGCATCGAAGGCGGCTGGGTTGTGGCAGAAGCGCTGACCCACCCGGGCCGAGTCCAGGGGCGGGTTGAGCATGACCGGCGTAGAGTTGGTCAGCAGGGCGGAGTTGATCAGAATCGTCGTTGATACGAAAAACGTAATCTGGTCCGAGCTAGCGGCTGGTGGTAGGTTCTTTGTATCGCGGTTCCGATTCGGAATAGTTACCGAAATGGTATAAGTACCTGTACCTGGATAGGTGTGAACGACCTTGTATATGTTTATAGAGGAGCTTCGGCCATTGATAAACCGGCGCTCAGCACGTCTCACGGATTGCGACGTACCATCCCCAAAGCAGATAGTATAGGGGTCTGCCAGGTCAGCCGCGCTCCGGCCCGTTAATTCGTCATAATACGTAGTTAGGGTTATTTCGTAAGTCAGTGAGGTTTGGGAGATCCGTCGGGTGGTGATCTCCCCGGCCCGCACATGGGTCGCCTGGCTGAGTTGAGGCCATAGCAGCGCCCCAGCCAGCAGGCTCACCGTTCCTAGCAGATAAAACAAGCGCATAGATGTATCACATTTATAGTAGAACGATCGCAGACTTAAAAAGTGTGTCTATACGTAGTTCCTATGAAGTCTTTTTTGTTGGTTAATGGTACTGGTTCTTGTTACGGCCCAATCTAGACATATGTTTTAGAAAATGGCAATTCGACTGCCTTTTTGCCGAAAATTAATGCGGGTTAGTCAATAAATTGATTGTATACGCAATCTCCCTCCCTCATCAGCGCTTAGTTTGCCTACGCTGATGAGGGAGGGAGACGCAATATTGGCTGTTAAGCTGACTGTTTTTACTTAAGAGAAACGCTTTCCCGCAGCAGCTGCACCCAGCCCTTCAGCACCTGCGGGGGGGGCGTGCGGTCCAGCACCCCGTAGCGCACACTCACCTGGTAGTAGTACAACCCGCTGGGCAGCTCCGCTCCATCACTGCCGCGGCCATCCCAGCTCAGGCTCCCACTCGTGCCCTCGTAGACCTTGGCACCCCACCGGTTGTAGACCACCAGCACTACCTGCTCGACAAACCGGGCACACCGCAAGGGCGCAAACACATCGTTCTTGCCATCCCCGTTGGGGGTGAACACGTTGGGCAGCACCAACTCGGGGCAGGCCTCGTTGCAGACCCGGTTGGAAGGCACACTCTCCAGGCCCCGGCTGTTGACGGCCGTCACGTAGTAGCAGCCCGCCACCGTCGTCAGACTGGTATGAGCAAAGCTGGTGGTGGGGGCAGGAACCTGAGTCAGCACCCCCAGGCTGTCCTGCTGGTAGCGGCCATAGTAGAGCTTGTAGCCCACCACAGTGGCATCGCAGCCCGCCCCGCTGCCGGGCAGCCAGCGCAGCTGGTTGGTGAAGCTGGTCTGCTCGCAGAAGCTCTCGCTGCTCAGCGAAGCGCAGTTCAAGGAGTCCAGCCCCAGGGTGGGGGGGCAGGGGCGGGTGGTGTCGGTGGGGGTGGCACAGAGGATCTGGCTGTAGTTGCGCAGCAGCCCCAGGCCCGCCAGCTTGGCATCGGCATAGCGGCCCCGGGTCAGCACCCGGTAGCAGTAGCTGGAGTCGGCTGACAGAGCCCCCGCCGTGTTGCCATCCTGGGCGTAGGTGTCCTCGCCTGCATCGACATAGGTGTACGAGTTCGGTCCCTGCACTTGCACCTGAGCCACCAGGTTGAAGGGGCCAGCAGGACCACTTCGACTGCGGTAGACATCATGCACCTGGTTGTCGTTGGACCAGGGCGTGCTGGCCTGCCAGCTGAGGCTGATCCGGCGGTTGGCCGGGGCGGCTGCCAGGCGCACCGAGGAGGCCGACTCGGTCACGTCGAGCCGGGTGAGCTGGCCGGTGCTGGCCTCGGTGTAGAAGAACTCCAGCCGGTAGTTGTAGGCGGTGGCTGCCGTGTTCAACCCCTTGTCAACAAAGACTGTATCGGCCACGCCCACCTGCAGGCTGGTGTTGAGGGTGGCGATGGTGGAGAAGTTGGTGCCAGTGAGCCCTTCGGCCCGCTGCAGGCGGTACTGGTAGGGGCCACCCAGGTCCCCGGGGTTGAGCCCGATGGGTCGGCTCCAGCGGACGGTGATCTGGCCGCGGGTGTCGGCCGTGGAGTCGACCGTGACCTGGGTGATGACGGGGGCCAGCAGGGGCAGCTCGAGGCAGGCCTGGGCCGAGACGATGCTGACGCCCCCGTTGAAGCCGCCGTTGCGGTCGGGGTACTGGGCGATGATGCGGTAGGAGTAGGCCCCGCCCCGTCGCAGGGCGGAGGTGTCGGTGAAGGTGGTGATGCCCTGCTCGACCTCGCCCACCTTGACGTAGCCCGAGCCGGCGGGCAGGCCGGTCTGGCAGGGTCCGATCTCGATGTTCTCGCAGCCCTCCCGTCGGTAGATGCTGAGTCGGGTGCCGGCGGCTCCGCAGGAGTAGGGGGTCCAGCTGAGCTGGATGGCCCGTCCGTTGGCGGTGGCGGTGGGCCGGGCCGTCAGGTTCTGGATGGGGGGACCCACCAGCCGGATGCGGAAGGTCTGGAAGGAGACCAGCGAGGCCACCCCTCGGGGGGGCACATCGTTGACCTTGAAGACCACATCGTAGGGGGCTTCCCGGAGCTGGTTGCAGTTGGTCTGCCAGCTGAAGTTGACCGTAGCGGGCTGGGCCAGGGCCACCCCGTTGTTGGTCAGCGTGGCGTAAGCGGGCTGAATCAGTTCGCCCGGGGGCAGGGGCTGGCGGTCCTGGCCCACGTTGAAGACGCCCCCAAAGCCGGTGATGATCACCCGCTGGCCGTCGGGGTCAGAAGCGGTGACGGGCTGGTTGATGAGCGTACCGGCTGTGACGCAGAGGTCGGGTATGGGCTGGATGAGGGGTCTGCGGTTGGGCTGGTCAACGACGATGATCTGCATGTCGCGGGTGATCTCGCCGATCAAGACGCCGTTACGCCACTCCTCGATGATGAAGGCGAAGTTGAACTGGCCCTCCTCGCCGGGGGCGTCCCAGCAGAGGGTACCGGTGATGGGGTCGATGGCGAAGGAGGGCGAGCCCCCGCTCTCGCCCGTGCGGCTGAACCGGGTCGGGTCCTGGTAGGCCGAAATAAACCGACCCCTGCAGCCGGTGTCAGCGAAGCCTTCCTGTGGTACGCTCAGTCGGTAGGCTAAGCTGTCGCCGTCGGCATCGAAGGCGGCTGGGTTATGGCAGAAGCGCTGACCTACCCGGGCCGAGTCCAGAGGTGGGTTGAGCATGACCGGTGTAGAGTTGGTCAGCAGGGCGGGGTTGATCAGGATCGTCGTTGTAACAAAGAAGCGAATCGATTCGCTGGGTTGCGGTAGGTTTTTGGTATCGTCGTTGCGATTCGGTACCGTCACCGCAATCGTATACGGACCAGGTCCCGGATAGGTATGAACAACCCGGTAGATATTGATTGACGATGAGCCTCGGTTAATATATATTCTGGGTAGCCGTCTCACAGATTGCGACGTACCATCTCCAAAGCAGATGGTGTATTCTTCACCCGCATCAGCAGCCGGTTTGCCACCCGGAGTTTCGTCGAAGTAAGCGGTAAAGGTTATTTCGTAAGTCAGTGAGGTTTGGGAGATCCGTCGGGTGGTGATCTCCCCGGCCCGCACGTGGGTCGCCTGGCTGAGTTGAGGCCATAGCAGCGCCCCAGCCAGCAGGCTCACCATTCCTAGCAGATAAAACAAGCGCATAGATGTATCACATTTTACCCAAAACGAACAATGTGAGAAAAGTGTATTTGTAGGTCACAAAGTATACTTAGCGCCCAGCCTTAAAATCTAGCTGGTACGTAATAAAGTCGTCGCTTTGGCCAAATGGGATTAACCAAACGAAAGCACAAGCCGGTTTGAATAGCCGCTATACCTTATAGAAGCCTTGCCGGTTCAGCAGTGTTTTCCAGAAAAAACGAAAGAAGATACCGACCTGAGAGGCAAAAGCACGCTGGTTGTCGAGTTCCCTCCAGGGTGACTGGCCGTTACGTAGGTTCACGGCTATTTTCCAGAAAAACACTATGGGCACCATCATCAGGTAGTGAAGCATCAGAATCAGGTAGGCCATTGGGCCGTACTGCTTACGCACCCACAACAACTGAGAAACCTGTATCTGGGGTTTGAAGCGGTTGATGTACGTAACGGCGTGCTGTTGGTGATCGCTGCTGCTGCCGTACTCGAAGTGAACGAAATGGTCGTCGGATACCAATAGCAGCCGGCCGTGCTGACCCAGGCGGTGTCCCCACTCCACATCTTCGCCGTACATGAAAAAACTTTCGTCCAACGCACCGGCGCGGGCGATGACTTCAGGCCGGGTCATTAAGAAAGCACCCGACAGCCAGTCAACCTGTTGCGGGTCGGGGTACTGCGTGTCCGGAAATAAGCGATACAGTAACTGCTGAAAGAACGGTTTGATCGGTAGAATGTAAAACGAACGACGTATCTGGCCGAACGTAGTGAATAGATTTGGGCGCAACTTACCATCCCGACCGAGCTGGAGCGCACTGAGCGCGGCAACGTCGGGCTGTTGATCCATCAGCCTGACGCAGTTGGCGACTAAATTACTAACCAGCAGCGTATCCGAGTTCAGTAAGAGGATATACCGTCCCTGCGCCTGGCGAATGCCGTGGTTGTTGGCGCGGGCGAATCCGGAGTTGTACCCCATCTGGAACCAACGAACGCCCGGATGTTTGGCCTGAATGAGGGACTGACTATCATCTTCAGATTGATTATCGACAATGAGTACCTCATACGAAATGCCACGGGTATGAGCTTCAAGCGAATCCAGACAGCTATTGATTAGCTCTGGTGTTTTGTAATTGACGATAATAATACTTAAGTCGAGCAAGACTTACTGGTTTAGTCAAGCTACAAAAATAAGCATAATCTAAGTGGCTTATTGACAACTTATTGAATGGGACCGCATCTCAGTACAACACCCAGGTATCTTTACCACCACCGCCCTGCGAGGAGTTCACAACTAATGAGCCTTTACGGAGCGCTACGCGGGTTAATCCGCCCGGAATAACGTTGACGCCGTCCCCATACAGGATATACGGGCGCAGGTCGACGTGGCGCCCCTCGGCCTGGCCACCTACAATGCATGGCACCCGGGAGAGCGAAATAGTCGGCTGGGCGATGTAGTTACGCGGATTTTCCTGGATTTTCTTCCGGAACAACTCGTGCTCCTCGGGCGACGCTTTGGGGCCAATCAGCATACCATACCCACCCGCTTCGTTTGCTTCTTTAACGACCAGTTTTTCAATGTTTTCCAATACGTACCGGCAGTCTTCTTCTTCGCGGCAGATGTAGGTCTGAACGTTGGGAATGATTGGCTCCTCGTTCAGGTAGTATTTGATGATACGTGGTACGTACGCATAAATCACCTTATCGTCAGCAACACCTGTGCCGGGGGCATTGGCCAGCGCAACGCGTCCTTTTTTATAGACATCAAAGATGCCCGGAACCCCAATCATAGAGTCAGGATTGAAGGCTTTCGGGTCGAGGAACGTATCGTCAATACGTCGGTAGATCACATCGACAATCTGGAATCCTTTGGTCGTCCGCATCTTAACGTACCCCCCCGACACTACCAAGTCGCGGGCTTCAACCAGTTCAACACCCATCTGCTGCGCCAGGTACGAATGCTCGAAATACGCTGAATTATAAATACCTGGCGTCAGCACAACCACCGTTGGATTCGGTCGGTCGGCAATGAACTGAAGCATCTGAAGCAGTCGGGTCGGGTAATCGGATACGGGCCGAACACCGGTCTGGGCCAGTACTTCCGGGAACGTTTGTTTGGTCAACTCCCGGTTTTCGAGCATGTACGACACTCCCGACGGGCAGCGCAGGTTATCTTCAAGCACCATAAATTGCCCATCGTCGCCCCGAATCAGGTCGGTACCCGTAATGTGGCACCAGATGCCCTTGGGCGGCTTAACGCCTAAACAAGGCGTCAGAAACGACTTGCTGGACTCAATCAAATCGCGCGGTACTATGCCATCATTCAGGATGTGCTGTTCGTTATAGACATCATCCAGGAACATATTCAACGCTTTGATGCGCTGGATGAGCCCGGCTTCCATCTGGTTCCATTCTGCCGATTCAATAACACGCGGAATGATGTCGATGGGCATGATTCGTTCCGTGCCTTCTCCTTCCGAATAAACGTTGAACGTAATGCCCATGCTCATCAGCGCTCGTTCGGCTGCGTGCTGCCGTCCCACTAAATCCTCCCGCGTGAGCTGCTCAACGCGCTGCCGGAACGGCGCATAACCCGAACGAACCTGCGTTTCGCTGGCAAACATTTCATCAAAAAAATTCTCGATCTGATAGTCAACAAATGAAAAGTTGGCTGAGCTCTGACTCTGTGACTGGCTCATGCCGTTCAATGTCTGCGATTGAGATTGCATGCGAGAATTATTTTTCATGCAACAATATATTGTAAAAGACACATGTGGCAAAATAATATGGCGTTAATAGAAGCTATGTGCAAATTTTGCCTTGAAAAAGCCAACCAGTTGTAGGGGTTGACTTTTGTATTCCCTAAAGAACGTGTGCCGTTTGGTAGTAGTCCTGTGCCCGTGATCCTTAAACGTACTAGGCTGTCAGCAAGACAGTCTAGTACGTTTCTAAATGCTTTACCACAGGTAATGAACCGGATTTTTGATGTGCTCGTCGTAAATCGTTTTCACCGCGGCCATCTGCTCCGCTGTAGGGGCTGGTCGGTCGGCGGCTTGCAGGTTTGACTTGAGGTGATCGGGTTTCGACGCGCCGGGGATAATGCAGCTTACGGCATCAAACGTCAAAATCCAGCGCAGAGCGTCGGGGGCCAGGTTAGTATCATTCGGGAAAACAGGTCTTAGGTTATCTACAGCGGCCAGCCCTGTTTCGTAATCGACGCCGGAAAACGTTTCGCCTTTATCGAAGGCTTCGCCCTGCCGATTGAAGTTGCGGTGGTCGTCTTTCGAGAAGGTAGTATCCCGACTAAACGTCCCCGTTAGCAGACCACTCGCCAGCGGCACCCGGACAATAATCCCCACATCCCGATGCTGGGCTTCTTGGAAGAACAATTCAGCGGGCCGCTGCCGGAACATGTTGAAGATGATCTGAACTGAGCAAACGTTTGGGTATTCGATGGCTTTCAGCCCTTCTTCTACCTTTTCGACACTGACGCCCAAATGCTGAATTTTGCCTTCGTCTTTTAGCCGGTCGAATTCTTCGAAGATCTCGGGCCGGAAGTACACCTCCGTAGGGGGGCAATGGAGCTGAATAAGGTCCAGCGTCTCCAGACCCATATTTTGCAGGCTGTCGTCAACGAACTGGCGCAGAACCGCCGGTTGATAGGCTTCGTTTACGTGCGGTTGTAACCGTCGACCGCATTTAGTGGCTACGTAGATCCGTTCGGAACGCGAACGTACGAGTCGTCCAACGGCTTTCTCGCTTTCGCCGTCGCCATATACATCGGCTGTATCGATGAAGTTGATACCCGCGTCAACGGCGGCATTCAGGATTTGGTCGGCGTTGTCGTGGCTGAACGGGTCACCCCATTTGCCACCGACCTGCCAGGTACCTAAGCTTATTTCGGATACGTTGAAGCCAGTTTTGCCGAGTTTACGGTACTGCATATATAGTGGATTAATGAGTTACAAAGAGCCCTTTGCTGACGCTTAGGCCATAACTCACGTTAACCTATGGTTACTAAGAAAGGTTATAATTTCACGCCAAAGCGTTCGCCTAGTTCTTCGAGGCTTTTTAGAACGGGTTCCAGCAACGGAATGCCATTGGCGAGTCGTTCGGCTTCCATTGCCCGTTCGGGGTCGCCGGGAATTAGAACCTGCTGCCCTTCAACGGCTTTAGCCTGTCTGAACCGCTGAATCCAGGTATCCATGTGCGACTTAAATTCGTCGGCAGGCCGGAACGCATCAATACGCATGGCTCCGAAGAAATGACCCGTTCCCTGACCAACGCCTTCGTCGGCCTGCATGAATCCGGCCGTCGCAAACGGCGGAACCCACGGCCCGTAGTTCGCACCTGATAAGACGCCTGAGAAAATATCGACGACGGCCCCCAGTCCATATCCCTTGTGGCTACCATGCTCCCGATCGGTTCCCAGCGGAAGCAGCGCTCCGCCATTACGTATTGCGTTGGCGTCAGTAGTCGGTTGCCCGTCGGCATCCTGAGCCCAGCCCAGCGGAATGTCCTGCCCTTTACGTTGCAGGATTTCCAGTTTGCCGTAGGCCACGGCCGTCGAGGCAAAGTCGGCCAAGAATGTGGGTTCTGTAGCCGCCGGTATGGCTACCGCGATGGGGTTGGTGCCCAGTAATTTATCGAGTGAAAAGGTCGGCGCTACCAGAGGAGCCGCGTGGGTCATGGCCTGACCAATCATGTCGTGATCAGCCGCCAGCAGGGCGTGATAGCCGGCAATGCCAAAGTGATTGGAGTTTCGCACAGCTACCCAGCCAGTACCCGCCAGCCGGGCCTTTTCGATGGCTACCTGCATGGCCCAGGGCCCAACCACCAGACCAAGCCCTTTGTCGCCATCCACCACGGCCGTCGACGGCGTTTCGTGCACAATCCGAATGGACGGTTGCGGGTTAATTCGGCCGTGATCGTACAATCGGACGTAACCCGGCAAACGGGCTACGCCGTGGGAGTCTACCCCACGCAGATCAGCACTAACGAGAACATCGGCGGCTAGGCGGGCGTCGGCTTCGGGGCAACCCATCGCCGTAAATATAGCTTCTGTAAAGGAACGGAGTTGGTTCGCATCAATCATGGCCGCAAATTAGCCAACCTGCGCCGAAAGGGTTAAACTTTACTAAAAAATCAGCCAACTCGTCTATTTTTACGTTTATTGGGAAGCCATCAAAGGGTTTTGCTTATGATTGCCGCCATCGTTCGTTATGTAGTTAAGGTTGTTTGCTGTTTGTTTTTGAGTGTAAATGCGCTCGCCCAACCTCGGGACACACTGAGTACGGAAGAGTTACTCCAGCGCCGGGGCACATCGTATGCCGCTTTATTACGTCCCTCACGGTATCTGGCGTTAGATGTCAATTACGCGGTGGGCGGCTTTCGCCGGTACCGTTTTTTTCAGGGCGATGAGATTCATTTCAAAGCGCGGAACGAGAAATTCCGGGAGCAGCTCTACGATGTTTCCGACAGTACGTTCACGATACTGATGGCGAATGAAGTGATGAACCGCGATGAGCCCGTTACGTTCCGGCTCGACGAAGTGCAGAAGATTATGCTCCACCGCCGGATTCCGTTTGTAACGGCCGCGGGTACGCTTTTCCCGATAGCCGGGGGCGTTTATCTGGTCGCTGATCTGGTAAATAACCGGGGCTTTTATGCGAACACGTTACCGGTGGTGGGCTCGCTGGTGGTAAGCGGAGCGTTGTTCCACCTGATCAGTAATCCGCACGTTCGAATCAACAAGAATCACCGCCTGAAGGTGTTGCGGACGTATTAAAGAGCGCGCTGTTTATACCTCCACGATTTCTCCGTGCGTTTGCCGCATGACGCTACGTAAGGCGGGCCGGAATGTGCCAAACAGCCAGACACCCGCTTCGGTCAGCCACGGATGCCCAAACAGTTTCTGCACGTTTCGCCCCACCCATAACCGTTGCGCAAACAAGGCTGACCAGCGTTGTTGGTATTGATGCTCAAGTTCAGAGCGGGTAATCTGTTTACGTATGAACCGGCTGGCTAGCCCGCTGGCCAGTTTAGCGGCATGAATGGCCATAGCCATGCCGTTGCCGCAGAGTGGTGTGATGAGCCCCGCCGAGTCGCCCGCCATCAGGAGGTGGTTTTCAACGGCTTGCTTCGGAGCAAACGAAATTTCGTTAATCACCTCTGGTTTATCGAACAGAAAATCAGCCTGCTGAAAAACGGCGTTCAGATGCGGATTTCGCTGCAAAACGGCCCGTTCCATGTCAGGAATATTGCCGTACCGACGCAGGTTTTCGCGGGTTGTCAGGTAGCATACGCAGTATTTTCCCTCTTCAATGGCCGACATGCCGCAGTAACCGTCGGAGAAGTTATGCAGGGCGATCACATCATCGGGAAAATCCATCCGGACGTGATATTTCACGC
This sequence comes from Spirosoma knui, assembly GCF_054780635.1. Taxonomy (NCBI): domain Bacteria; kingdom Pseudomonadati; phylum Bacteroidota; class Cytophagia; order Cytophagales; family Cytophagaceae; genus Spirosoma; species Spirosoma knui. The sequence continues at coordinate 836,015 of NZ_BAAGVY010000001.1, forward strand.
CGACATAGGGCGAACGAGAGGCCGGATTGCCGTGACGCGTAAACGGACGGTCAAGGGTTTTGTCCAGCTTTGCCCGTTTCCCGAAAGCACCAATCACCAACCGAGCGCTCAGCACCTGTCCGTCTGTAAGACTAACCGTAAAGTGGTCGTCGGTGAAACGAACGTCGTCGACCTGTTTGCCGAGCTGAAACTGAACGCCCGCCCGTTGGGCCAGTTGGCATAGCGCGTGATCGAGTACGTACCGGCTAATGCCGAACCCTCCCAGATCGAGACTGCTTTCGAGCATTCGACCCGATGGGGCCGACACCTGGAAACGCCGGATGTCAGCCGCGCCCAAACCCGCCAGGTCGATCCCGAGCGACTCGATGTAAGCCCGAACTTCATTCGATACGTACTCACCGCATACTTTGTGAAAAGGATACGTTTTTCGCTCGACGAGCGTAACACTATGTCCGTTCCTGGCCAGTTCCAGTGCGCTGACTAGCCCCGCCAATCCCCCGCCTATAACAATAACATCCTGCATATTGTACGCTGTACTCTCAGCAAAGAGTTAACGTAGCCAGCCGTAAACAGTTTTGCGCTTTATCGAATCAGGAGTCGCTGAACGAGTGTCTGGTCGCCGATCCGCACGCGAACCAAATAGATTCCGGCCGGAATATGTTCCAGAGATAGGGTTGCTTCCAGGGCGTTTGCCGAGCGGACCAGCGCCACCGGAGCCAGCACTACCTGCCCCGTCAGGGTTAGCAAGTCCGCAGTCGCCAGGGATCCCGGACGCCCGTGCGCCACCCGGACCTGCACCTGATCGGTGGCTGGATTCGGCCAGATGCTGAGCTGATTAACAACGGGTTCATCGACAGCCAGAATAACGATCTGCCGACTGTCAGACTGTTGCGTATTCGCGCATTGTGGGTCGGGGTTAGTGACCCGGACGGTATATTCACCGGCCAGCGTAACGGCTAGGGTCGGTGTGGTAGCCCCCCGTAACGTATCGCCGTTGCGGAACCACTGGTTGCGGAATGGACTGCTCGATACGAGCAGGAATGGAGACGCCGGATCGCTGGTAATCTGCGGTTTCATCGGATTCACGCAAATTTCATAGGTCTGCGGCTGAACTTCGTGGTAGCGATCATCGCCCGGCTGATTGATTCGCAGGCTGATTCGACCGAAATCGCGAAATGTTAACGTATTATTCTGCAAGGTCGCCGGGCCGTTCAGCAACTCATACGTAACGGGTAGTCCGCTCGACGCTGTTAAGGTGAGTGGATACGTAGCCGTCGCGAGTTGAATAGCGTCGGGCATGGTGTCCAGCTGCTGGGCGGTTTTCTGAATCACAAACGACCGTGTGACGGTTTCGGCCGCCAGGTTGTTGGTGTCGCCGGGCTGCGTAGCGGTGATGGTAACGGTTCCGGCCCGGAGCATACGGATTTGATTATCTGGCGTCACTTCAACAGGGCCCGTTGCATTGAGCTTGATGGGTAGCGTGGAGTTGCTGACCAGCTTCAAGTCCAGCAGAGCGGGCGAATACGGGCGGTCGGTGAGGGTATCGAACCGGATTACCTGCTGTCGTTTCTGGATAACAAGCGTCTGACTAGCGTCGGTCGCCGGAAGATAATTAGCGTCGCCGGGCTGCGTGGCCTTAATCACAACCTGACCCGCGCCCCCGATGAGCAGCCGGTCGGCATCCAGCGTAGCCGGTCCCGATAGAATCTGATACGTAATCGGCAAGCCCGACGAGGTCCGCGCCCCGAGCGATACGCTGGCATCGCCATAGGTAACCGGATTAAGGGAATTGAACGTAATGGTCTGGCTGCCCTTGGCTACGGTGAACGTCTGCGTGGTGTCTTTCGCTGATACGTAATTGTCATTACCGGGCTGGCCAATACGTACCGTTACCGTACCCGCCCCGGTTAGATGAACCAAACCGTCGCTGAATCGGGCCGGACCGGTCATAACCTGCACCGAAGGCGACAGGCCCGATGTACTGGTAGTTGGAAGCTGAAACGCAGCATCGCCGTACGTCTTGTCGGGAACCGGAACGACCTGGAGTTGCTGGGCGGCTTTGGCGATCCTGAACGTTTGAATGACATCCTCGGCGGGGTTATAATTTTCGTTGCCCGGCTGCTGGGCCGTAAGGGTCACGGTGCCCGCACCCGTAATCTCGACCCGGTTACCAGCCACCGATGCCGGTCCTTTGGCCTGATACGTAATACCAAGCCGGGATGTCGCCACCGCCGATACATAGAAAGCTGTATCGCCGTAGGTCTTGTCGCCGATGGCATAGAACTGGAGCGATTGATTGGCTTTGGCTACCTTGATGAAAAATGGTGCCGATGCCGAACTGTAGTTCTGATTGCCGGGCTGATACGCCTGCAAGGTGATGACGCCCGCCCCCCGAATGGAAAGCTGATCTCCGGCAACGGAACCGGGCCCTTCGGTGACCTGAAATTGTACGGGCAAACCAGTGGTGGCCGTCGCCGACAGCAGAATGGGGTCATCTCCGTACGTTTTATCCGGCACAGGAACAACGGTAACTGTCTGGTGGGCCTTTGCTACGTTAAGGACCTGGTAGGCTACAGTGGCGGCATATTCCGTGTTGCCTTTCTGAACGGCCTGCACATGAATGGCGCCTGCTCCGGTAATGAAAAGCTGATTGTTGTTTTGAATCTGTCCGGGGCCACTGCTAACCTGGAACGTAATCGGCAGATCGGCGGAACTGGTTGCGCTCAATGTGACGGGTTCATCGCCGAATGTTTTCGAAGGAATTGAGCTGAACGCAATCGTCTGCGCTTTTAACGGGCTCAGGGTTGCTACGTTGCTGTACTGGGTGGAGTTGCTGTTCCGAACGCGGTAATGCCAGGTTCGGCTCAGGTCGGGGGTGTCGTAGTAAGTTTGGGCGTAGATACCTGCCAGCACGTTCCAGGGACCGTCGGGCGATTCGCTTCGTTCAATGATTAGGCCCGTCGTTCCGGTAACCAGCCGGGCCGAGAGCATCGCAGCGGTACCCGAACGGCTTAAGCTGAGTTGCGGAATTTCGATGGTCGCTTCGGGCGCGCTCAGGCTGTACTGCTGTTCACCCGTGCCCAGATTCTCCAATCGAAAGCGATAACCGTCGTAGAGTCGGTTGAATTGACCGGTTGTCAGGTGATCGGTGCTGCAGCCCCAGCCCGATGCGTGCCAGTAGCTCATCATGTTAGTCATATCGGGTCGGTACAACTCTCCATTGGCGTCCCTGACGGTACCAATATACTGGCAGCCGTTATTCAGTGTTCCAGGATTATTCACATCGTACGGATCGGCGGGCGTATCGCAGACCAAATCCCCGGCCGTTGAGCAGTTCGAGCCATTGACCAGCTCCTTACCCGTGCCGCCATAGTCAAACGTGTGCATCAGATTGAAGTAATGGCCTACCTCATGGGGCAGCAGGTTCATTTGTCGGCCCAGCCAATAGGCGCTGACGTAGACTACGTTCGTGGATTGACCGGCATACCGGTTAGGGTAGTAGGCGTAACCGGCTGCGTTGGTCATAGTGGGCGTTACCACAATGTTAAGCGCATCCTTCGGTAAACGTAACGGAAATGTATAGTTAAACCCATCCGACGGATCCCATAGCCGGTTATTAAGCGCGTCTTCGTCAATAATGTTGACGGATGCAATGTAATAGTTTAGATTACTCTCACGGTGGTATCGGTTCAGCCAATAGAAGCTCTGGTTCATGTCGTCGTACTGATTCTTGCTCAGGGGCTGACCCTGGCTGGAAGTCGGCCGGATGAATGTATACACGACGGGTATGTTAACGGAAGAACCGATGCCCATCCGGGCGCTGGGCGAGGTTCTGAGCCGTACGACCATTTGCTGATACGTAGTCGGATCGGGGGGTAAGGTGCCGCACTGAGCCGGGCCAGGTTGGGCTATAAGCGCGGAAGTACGTAGGGCCAGCAGGCCTACAAATAAGGTACGTAAAAACAAGGGCATGAATAGAAGTAAAGTGTAGTCGATACGCTGATCAGGTTTATACAACCTCAAATGTAACCATTGCTTGCTTACGAAAAGCGACTAAACAATAAAAAGGAGACGGAGGGCGGGGAGTTGAAACGGCCCACCTGAACAGTTCGGCGGTTCTGATGTTTTTTATCTTTGTTCTATGTCTACGACTCTCAATGACCTGCAAGCCGACTGGGGTAAAAATTACACCCATTCTGTAGACGCTTATCAATCCGGCTACGTGTCGTTTATTGCGCATTTGCTCCCGCAAACGGCCCTACAGTTTTCTGTTTATCAGACGCTTGAACTGCTGCACAAACGACTGGGCAACGAAACATTACGTCGCGCATTAGACCCAGCCGAAACGGTAGACAGCCCGGCGAAACGGTTTACCGATGGTACGTGGCTGAAGCAGAGCAACATGGTGGGTATCAACGTTCGAACCGTTGGCTCATTCTGGCGGATCATCAACTACGTACTGACCATACCGGCTACGCACGATAGTATTCACCTGCTGCCAATCTGGGAACCCGGTGTTGTGGGCAGTTTATACGGCATGGTCAGCTGGCAGATCAATCCGGAATTTTTCGACGTAGAGCTGGCTCAGTTTATTCCCGCGCTGAACACCGTCGAGAAGCAACTCAAAGTCGTTACCAACCTGCTGCATGCACTGGGACGTACTGTGGGTATGGACGTTATTCCGCATACGGATCGATTTTCGGAGATGGTGCTGGCTTGTCCGTCGTTGTTCGAGTGGGTACAGCGCAGCGGCCCAACCCTGGTTGATCATACCAGTTCGGTGTATCGCTACGTAGAAGAATCGATCTGGCAGTTTTTGAAATGCCGCGGGGCTGCTGACGGCACACCACTCACCTTTGCCAAAGACGATTTTTTCTCAACGGAAATCAGCGTTCTGACCGATGAACAACGGCTACGCATTTTGTTTGGCAATCCGCACGACTATGGCGTTCGGCTGAGCCGACGGATTACGTTGATTCGTCACCTGACGGCCCAGGGACTCGAAACCCTTCCGATGACGATGGGGCCACCGTATCGTGGGCTGCATATAAACCCGGCTGATTTTGTCGTAGACGATTACGGTCAGGTCTGGTATCAGTACGCCTTTGATGAGCCGCAGACAATGTCGCGGGTGTTTGGGCCGCTGGCTCGCTATCGGTTCTACGAGTCGAAAGACAACAACCAGAACTGGGCGCTTGATTTCGATCAGCCGAATCGTCCGGCCTGGGCCTACGTATGCCGCAAGTTCAGCGACTGCCAGCGGACTTATAATTTCGATTTTATGCGGGGCGACATGGCGCACGTTCAGATGCGGCCGGAGGGCGTACCTGCCCTATCAGCCAACGACCCGTCGACTGACTTTTACGATCCGTTACGGGCCATTAAGAGGTATGTTCAGCAGAACGGCGCACCGTATTATGGGTTCTTTGCCGAAACGTTTCTGGCTCCGCCGAATACCATGGGCTATGGCGACGAATTGGATCATCTGGAAGCGATCGAGGCCGATTCGACACTGGGCGATTTACAGTCGATGGCCGTTGGCTCTGATGCGTTTAAGAAACAGTTTCGTCAATATTATACATATCTGAAAACGCGTCGGTTTGCGCCCAATTTTACGGTGATGACGGCCGATAAAGACGACCCACGATTTGACGCCTTCTACCGCACTGGCAACGTATTTCGGTATTTCACGGCCTTGTTCGTAACGGACATGCCCAGCTACGTAGCATTAGGATTTGAACTTCGAAACCTGCACGAGGAGCGCGGAGCGAATGAAGAATACAGCAAACTGTACGTCTTTCAGATCGAAGATGATAACCAGCCGGATAAGGTAACGCACGGTCCGTATCAGTGGGGACAAAATGCGAACCAGTTTGCGGCCATCATGCGTATTCGTGAGTTTGCCGAACGGATCTGGCCCGAGATTAGGGGAAAAGAAACCCGTTGGCTTGTGGCACCCGGCGATGAATTTGATTATATTGTCTGGACCCACGTTGAGCCCACCGGCTACAGTTTCGCAGCCAGCGTGAACGGACCGTTACCGAAATTAATACCGGGCCTGGAAGGTAGTGAACTGATATTTGAAGCCAATCATTGCCAGGTCTGGAAACGGGTTGGCCAATCTTGAAGAAACCAGCTTAATCGCGTATCTTGCGTATAAACCGTGTGCTGCATATTACGATGACACCGACTCAATCCGCGACAAACGCCCTGCCTACTACGTTTGAGGAGTTCCTGACATTTGAGCCGAATGACGGCTACAAATACGAATGGAACGATGGCGAATTGATTCGCTTTGCTAATATGAAACGAAAACATCTGAAGCTGATTAAACACTTGAACCGGGTTTTCCTATTAACAGAAGCTCATCGCGAAGGTGGTGAACTCATCTGCGAACAGGATGCCATGTTAACGGGAATTCAGATGCGTCGACCCGATATGGCGTACTTCTCTGACGCGCAAATTCAGAACGAAGACGAGGAACCCATTCCGGCATTTTGTATCGAAATCATTTCGCCCACCGACGAGAGCGAAAAAGTCGAAGCCAAACGGATTGAATACTTCAAAGCGGGTGTGCAGGTTGTGTGGCATATTTTCCCGGAGAATAGGGAAGTGCACGTTTATACCGGGCGCAAAATCGTTCAGATCTGCTCCGACGACGATATATGCTCAGCCAGCCCGGTACTGAACGATTTTCAAATTACGGTCAATGAACTGCTGCCCTCAACCAGTTCAATCTAGAAGCTCTCGTAAGAAAACCGTTGCTCCCTTATTACCAAACCGTATCAATTGATCGGAAAAGAGGTTTCGGCATTGCCTGGTGTCTATCTTTGTCTGCCGTAAATCACTCACTGTAGTTTACGGGCTATCAACAGCGGAAAACTTTACGGATAAAGAGCTGCGCTGTTCTTTGTCAGAATCCATGAATCGTAACCTCCAGGACGGTCTGAACTTTGCGTCGAAACTGACACCAAAACGGGTGGCTAACGCGCTTAAGGTGCTGTCAAGTTATTACGTAGCGAAGCAAACCGGTAAGCCGACGCACCGGGGCCTACCGATGTCGGTATCGTTCGAGCCGACAACATCCTGCAACCTGCGCTGTCCCGAATGTCCCAGTGGCTTACGGTCGTTTACCCGACCCACGGGCATGTTGGGTGAGGACCTGTACAAACGTACCATCGACGAGCTGCACGAGACCTTGCTCTACCTCATTTTTTACTTCCAGGGCGAGCCGTATCTCCATCCCCAATTTCTGGATTTAGTACGATACGCGACCGACCGTAATATCTACACCGCCACGAGTACCAACGCCCATTACCTGACCGATGCCAATGCCCGCAAAACGGTGGAGTCGGGGCTCGATCGGCTGATTATTTCCATTGATGGCACCACGCAGGAAGTGTACCAGCAGTATCGGGTGGGAGGGAAGCTGGAAAAAGTACTCGAAGGCACCAAAAACATCCTGCGCTGGAAGAAAGAACTGAAGTCACGTACGCCCCACGTTGTGTTTCAGTTTCTGGTGGTCAAACCGAACGAGCACCAGATTGCCGAAGTGAAACAATTGGCCCGCGAACTAGGTGTCGATGAAGTCGGGTTGAAGACGGCTCAGATCTACGACTACGAACAGGGTTCTGACCTTATTCCAACGATCGATCAGTACAGCCGGTACGCACAGCAGGCCGACGGAACGTACCAGATCAAAAACGGCTTTGGCGACCATTGCTGGAAGATGTGGCACTCCTGCGTCATTACCTGGGATGGGCTGGTGGTGCCGTGCTGTTTCGACAAAGACGCACACCACCGGCTCGGCGATCTTCAAACCGAATCGTTCGCTGACCTGTGGCATGGAGCCTCGTACACGGATTTCCGTCAGACCCTGCTTCGCTCACGTTCCGAAATCGAGATGTGCCGCAACTGCACCGAAGGCACCAAGGTCTGGGCGTAGTCAGCTTACAACGTAACCTCAACGTTTAGTTTGTAGGAGCCCGTTGCGCCTGGGTACGACGGATCGAAACTGGCCGTAACGGATGACAGATAATCCTGATTCTGATTGCGGATACGAATCTTCAGGGGCTTGTTTTCGGGAACGTAACGGGCGGTGAGTTTATACTTGCCCAGCGGTACATCATCAATAAACATCCGCGCTGGCGTTCGGCTGATGGTTTGCCCCGTGCTGCCATCGATGAGCGTGCCAACCGGTTCAAGCGTGAGGGCTACGTCTTCGGTGTTGATTGACCAGTCGCCACTAAATACTTCAACCTGCCCACCATAATAGCCATCGTTGCCAAACTCACCGGTACGTCGACCCGCCAGTTTTAGCCGCAGGTTTCGCTGTGTCCCTTCCGTTCCGGCAAACGCGACATCGGTGTCAGGATCCAGATCAAGCACGTACTCCTTCCCGTCAAACTTAACCTTAGTCGTGCCCCGCACGTACCACGAACCGGGTGTTACGTTGAGCTGATACCGTCCCTGCGTATCGGTCTGCCCCAGAATGTTGCTGTTGTAAAACTGGGTGTTGTTCACCACAATCTTGGCCCCGGCCAAAGGTTTCCCCTGTGAGTCGGTAGCCTGGCCCGACACAACGCCTTGTCGAGGCTGTGGATTAGGGCCATCGGTCCCTGCGGGTTGCTCGCAGGCCATGCCGCTAACTAAAAGGAACGTAATAAGTATTGGGTAAGCTTGTAGTTTCATGGCGAAAAGCGATTGTCTGATGCGCCAAAATTGGGCTGTCGCTCTCTGATAACCTGTCTACTTTGGGCTGAAACGACATTTTAGGGAAGCGAACCGTAAAAGACTGACGATAAGCCCAATGCTCGTTTTGTTTTATGCCGTATCTTAGGCTTGTTTCCTCCTGGCCTTCCTGAATCGATGACGTACGAAGCGTGGTCTCCTCTTTTTCTGGGTATGGTGCTGGCCATGCTCCTGGCCAACTCCGTGCAGTGGTTTATGTACCGCGAACGGATCTACGGTATCTACTCCATCTATACCTCGATCTGGGCGATTTACTTTGTAATCAATCACTTCCAGCTTCCGACCAATATTGGCAACTTCTGGAAGCTATTGCTGTCCTACACTGGCTATATTCTGTACCTCGAACTGGCCAAACTTTTCCTGACCTTGCGGGAGCGCCCTACGTTTCTGAAATGGGTAACCCGGGTGCAGGGGCTGCTCGTGCTGTACTGCGTCGTGAAAACGTATATCTACCTGTTCACGGACTTCTGGCAAACGGGGTTGCACCAGCTTTTGCTTCAACCCGTGCGGCTGGCTTTATTGAGCGTTGGCACGTACATCGTTTTCTCATTCTATCGGTCTCGGGACGTAGTAGCGCGCTTTTTTGTGGCCGGTACGGCTTTGTTACTGGTCAATCATGCCGTGACGACCGTACTGCTTTTGCATTCGCCGAATCTTAGCCTGAGTCTGCCCTTATGGCGTCATCCCGATTCGTTTGTGCAGCTTGGGGTGGTATTGGATCTGATCTGTTTTTCGCTGGGTATTTCGTACCGCCACCGACGGGAAGCGGTTCGGAAAGCGGTGATCGAAAAGAATCTGGAGCAGGAACGGGAGCAACGCCAGCGCGAACATTTGCAGGCTGACCTGGCGCTACAGCAACTGAAACAGGAAAAAACCGAAGCGCAAATGCAGGCGCTGCAAAGCCAGATCAATCCCCACTTTTTGTTCAACAGTCTGAATACGCTTTCCTCGCTAATTGACGAAAGCCCCAACCAGGCGAGCAGTTTTGTGGATGAGCTATCGAGTGTGTACCGCTACCTGCTCCGCAGCAACGAGAACGACTTGACAACGCTCAGCGTCGAGCTGAATTTTATTCGTTCGTATTTTCATTTGCTGCGTACGCGCTTTGGCAACAGCATTGCGTTGGAAATTGATGTCGCCGATCAATACGTTGAATCACTGTTACCGCCACTAACGCTGCAATTACTGGTCGAAAACGCCGTCAAACACAATGTAGTCATGGCCCGGCAGCCGCTCCAGATTCGCATCCGCACCAATCAGGAAAAGCAGCTAATTATAGAAAATACGCTTCAGCGCAAACGCCTTAAAGTCGAATCGAATGGGGTGGGGCTGTCAAACATCGCTACGAAGTATCGCCTGCTGAACCAGCCGGAGCCATTGATCGAAGAGCGGGAAAACTGGTTCAGCGTAACCCTGCCCATTCTGCTGCCCAAACCAGTCGTGGTTTCAAACCAATAGAGGGCCCCGGCTCCCAACGCTACCTTTGTGGTCTCTCTCCCGACATACCCTAACAGGAGGGGTACCAACATCAATACTTTTTCAGGATCCTGACCAGACTTCGACTGATGATGGCGTAGCCTTCGTCGGAGGGATGCAGACCATCATAGGTTTTGGCAACCGATTCAACCGGATACGGGTATTCGTCGGTATCAGGATTAAACGGAACATCAACGAACTTGGGATACGGATACTTGGTGTAAACACCCGTTTGAGGGTCTTTAAGCCGCTTGTATTTAACCAGCTTCTTGTGGCTCAATCCGCTAGTATGGTATAGATCGACCACCGGAAACTGCTCGTGCCGCCCGATCGAATCGATTGCCCTGGCAAAGGTTTCGAGCGACTGCCCGTTCTTGGGTTTATACGAGCCGTAGGCGTTGTTTTTGAAATTAAACAGATACACAAAATCAACGCGCTGCATAGGTGTGATCAACAGGATACGAGCCTCGGGATTAAGGCTCCGCAGCTTGTTGATAATGACCCGAAAGGAGCCGTATACCGTGGCCGTGCCGGTGTTGTTCTGGTAATCGAGGAAGCGGCCCAGCGGCTTGCCGCCCCACCAATCGTTGGTGCCGAGGAATATGGAATAAATATCAGATTTGGTAATGCCGAGCGTATCAATCGACTGCGCAATACGTACTGCTGTCCACCCATTATAGCCCTGATTTTTATAGCTGATGTTGGGTAACTTCTCAACGACCCGCGTCATGTAGCCTTTGGTGACCCGGTTGCCCGTTTCGTTGAGGTGGTCGTTCAGGTACGTAATGGAGTCACCGATGGCCGTCCAGGTAAGCGGTCTCTGATCGAAGGAACTGAACAGGCAAACCAGGGCTAAGAGCAGTACAAATTTTTTCATGCGATCGTCGTTGGGCGAGTTGGCGTATCATCGACCCGCATTGGCGGAAAGACAGATCAAGGAATCGTTTACTGCTTTTCCTGGATTCAGAACGCTTACGGTACGTATCAACAAGCTGACCTAACAAAAAAGGCCAGTGCCGATGAACGGCCTGGCCTTTCCGATTTTTAAACAATCATTACCCGACCGTAATCGATTGCGCCGGTTGGTTCGTCGCCGGATTTTTGGGCAGAACTACTTTTAAGATACCATCGGCGTAGCTCGCCGAAATGCTGTCGACCAGCACTTTATTGTTCAGCTGAAACGACCGCTCAAAGGCCCTTTGCGTGTATTCCTGATACGTATAGGCACTGCTTGACGCTGAATCCGCTTCCTGGTTTACGCTGGGGTATGCGATGGCCAGTACGTCGTTTTTTACGGTCAGCGTTACGTTTTCTTTAACGAGGCCGGCTGCAAATAAAGAGATTACGTACTCGCCATCGGTCTCTTCAATGTTGACGGGTGGTTGCCCAAAACCGCCTGCATAGCGACCGAAGCCGGGGCCGCCCCAGAAGTTGCCGAACTTGCCTCGTCCCCAGGGACCACCGAATTTGCCACGGCCACGTGAGCCGCAATTACCTGTATGTTCTGATTGAAATGCTTGTTTCTGATACATGGTTGTAGGTGTTAATCTTGTGTTTACTGATTAGACATGGCTATGAACTAGCCGATTGGAATTACCCGGTCGACGCTGACCCGACTCATTGGGGAACGATAGGTTGGAGCGTCAATAGATATGATTTGGGGTGACCGCCAGCCGCCCCGGCCCAGCGACCCACCCGTCCGGCTCCAGATATACCCGCCGACCACCCGTACCACCAGCACGGCTGCAAATGTTACCAGGAGTAACTTGATCAGTACGGATAAGAGAAATAAAGCCAGTCCAGCCGCCAGGGCAAGACCTGCTACTCGATACATATTCATGGTGTTGTCTTGTTTAAAGGTTTGTGAAGCTGCAAACACCTGGGCCCAGCGCAGAACCGTACGATTCATCAACTACTTGCGTTCGAGGCTTCAATAGGGTAGTCGGAATCCGGGCGAACGATATTGTAAGCCGCCTTAAAATTTTTGAAAAAACGATTGGTTACCGCAAACTGCTTACCTGTAGATGGGTGGCGTGCGTTGACTTAACAATGCCGCAAGGGGTGTGCACCAACTGTTTAGGAATACTAGTCATAAAGTATGATTAGACTTTTCGGCTGTTTTTCCGTCTTTTTGCCTGAAATGTTCCTTACTTAATCTGTCCAAAAGAAAGTCTTTACGCTATGAATCCGATTGACAGACGTGAATTTTTAAGTCAATTAGCCCTAACCTCGGCACTCGCTACAATTCCCAAATTTGGATTCTCTTCCGTTGGCAAAGCCGATGAGTTTGTGGTGACCGATACCACGCACGGCCGCCTGCGAGGGCTGCGTAAAGACGGCGTCAATCTTTTCCGGGGTATTCCCTACGGCGGTCGAGTTTCGGGCGATCGGCGGTTTCGCCGACCAACTCCGCTCGAACCCTGGACGGGCGTACGCGATGCGCTTGAGTTTGGCGCACCAGCCATTCAACCACCCCGACGTAATGAACCGGCTCCTTCCGAAGATTGCCTTTTTCTGAACGTATGGACGCCCGCCAATGACAACCGGAAACGGCCGGTCATGTTCTATAGCCACGGCGGGGGCTTTGTCATCGGATCGGGAGCCTCGGCCAGTCAAGATGGATCAAATCTGGCCCGGAACTTCGATGTCGTAGTGGTCGAGACAAACCACCGGCTGGGTCTGCTGGGCTTTTTGTACCTGGATGAGATTGCCGGCCCGGACTACGCAGGTTCGGGTAATATGGGCATGCTCGACATCGTCGACGGGCTCAAATGGGTGCACGACAACATTGCCCGGTTTGGGGGCGATCCGGCCAACGTCATGATCTGGGGCGAATCGGGTGGAGGGGCGAAAACGTCCTGCCTGTACGCTATGCCCTCAGCCACTCCTTATTTCAACAAAGCCTCCATTGAGAGCGGACCGGGCGTTCGGATGACCCCCAAAGAGACCGCTGCCGAAACGACCGCGCTACTCCTGAAAGAGCTAAATATTGCGCCGAAAGACTGGCGAAAACTGCTGGACATTCCCGCATCTGAACTGCTGGTGATGCAGGGCAAGCTTCCCTCTGTAGCCCCCTTCCAGGAGAAAAACCAGAAGCAGACAGGTATGCAACGCAGAGCCGGTGGATTTGCGCCTGTAGTCGATGGCAACGTATTACCCCACCATCCCTTCGATCCAACGGCCCCGGCTCTGTCCCGCAACAAACCCCTGCTGGTAGGCTGGAATGAAGATGAACACACCTTCTTTGCCTGGGAGCGGAAAGACACTGACTTTGCTAAACTTGATTTTGACGGGGTGCAAAAACGACTGGAACCGCAGTTCGGCGAGGATACCGCCAAGATTATCGAAACGTACCGAAAAGCTACCCCCAACGCCACGGCCCCGGATATTTTTGTGGCTATTTCTTCCATCGCAATGATGGGACTGGGTTCGGTAGACATTGCCGAAAAGAAGACAAAGCAGGGCGGAGCACCGGTTTATCTCTATAATTTCGGCTATAAGTCCGAGAAGAAGATTCCCGGCACCGACTATGCGATGGGGACGCCCCACGCGATGGATATTTCGTTCAAGTTCAACAATGAAATTCCGCCCCGCGACGGGTCGGCGCCAAAAGAAAGTTTCTTTGGGGGTAATCGCCCCGAACGGTTCACAGCCTCTCACCACTTTGCCGAACTGTGGACGACCTTCGCCCGAACGGGAAAACCGGCGGCTAAAGACGTACCGGCGTGGCCTGCTTACAACCTCAAGGATCGCCCAACAATGCGGATCGACACCCAATGTACCGTACTGAACAACCGATTCAGTCAGGAACTGGCTATGTGGCGATCCATCGGAAGGGTCTAACCAAAATCTGGTCCGGCTAATGTCAGAACGTAACGTATTGGTTGTTTACTGACTGGACGCAAGGCAAAGGCCGGGATTCTGGTCAGGCTCCGGTTGGCAAAAGTGACAAATCGGCCGTGCTGGATCTGCAACTGATGCTGACCGACCGGTTGGCCGCCGATCTGGGAAATAGCAGGCTTAAACGATTTTGCCAGGCAGTACCTAAGCTAGGCCGGCCAACTCAGTAGGACCATATAGAACTAACAAAACAGGATAAGCCAATCGGTTTAAGGAATCTGGGTAAGATACGAGGTAGATTCAGAAGGCATCCTGGCTTTTTGGATCAGCAATGCTCGTGTCTTATCCGTTACAAATCCATGATTCGATTATCCCTGTTTTTGTTCGCTGCTGTTCTGCTGGTTGGATTGTCAGCAGGCCGAAAACCAATCAACAAGCGGCTGGCGCGGCAAAAAGCCCCCAATATCATTTTTATTCTGACCGACGATTTGGGGTACGGCGATGTAGGCGTTTTGTTTCAGAACGGGCGACCCAGCCGGGGACAACCGGCTCATCAGACCCCGCAACTGGATAAGATGGCTCGGGAGGGATTGACGCTAACCCGCCACTACGTACCAGCTCCCGTGTGTGCCCCCTCGCGGGCGTCGCTGATGCTGGGCAGACACCAGGGTCACGCGAACGTCAGAAATAACCAGTTTGACAAAGCCTTGGCCAACGATCATACACTGGCCTCTGTGCTGAAACAGGCCGGATACGCTACAGGTCTGGTCGGCAAGTGGGGATTACAGGGTACGACTGGAAACAGCCCTCAGACCTGGGAAGCTTACCCAACCAAACGCGGATTCGACTACTTCCTGGGCTACGTTCGGCATGGCGATGGGCACAATCATTATCCGGCTCACAAAGCCCGGCAGCGAACCCCCGTCCAGCTTTATCAGGGCAACGACGAAATTTCGCAGCAACTCAAAGGCGTTTATACCACCGATCTGTTCACGGCGGCCGCTAAAAAGTGGATAACTGATCAGCGGCAGAATCAACCCGAAACGCCTTTCTTTCTGTATCTGGCCTATGATACGCCACACGCGGGCTTACAGGTCGCTTCATCGGCCTATCCGGCAGGTGGTGGACTAAAGGGTGGAGTACAATGGAAAGGGAAAGCCGGTCAGTATGTGAACACGGTTTCCGATACTATCGATACGTATATACACCCCGACTATGCCGATCAAGACTGGCCAGATTATCAGAAGCGATTCGCCAGTATGGTTCGGCGGATCGACGACGGGGTAGGCGATATTATGCAGTTGCTGAAGGATTTGCGCATTGACGAGGAAACGCTCGTTGTGTTCACTTCCGATAATGGCCCGCACAAAGAATCGTACGGCTATGGCGACTATGCGCCTGATTTTTTCGATAGCTACGGAGCGATGGATGGCATCAAGCGCGATGTATGGGAGGGTGGTATCCGGGTGCCGACGCTGGTACGGTGGCCGGGACATATCCGGGCCAGTCAGCGCTCCGATTCACCCAGCGGATTCCATGACTGGCTGCCCACGTTTGCTCAACTGGCGTCCGTACCCGCTCCCGCCAGTACAGATGGGGTGTCGCTGCTGCCAACGCTGACCGGAAACGAAATGCAACGGCCAGGTACGGTATATATTGAGTATCAGGTTGACGGCAAGACGCCCGATTATGCGGACTTCGAACCAGCACATAAAGGGCAGGCACACGGCGAGATGCAGGTCATTTACCTGGATGGCTACAAAGGTGTTCGAACCAATATTCAATCGGCCGACGATGAGTTTCAAATCTACGACATCCGAACCGACGCGAAAGAACGGAATAACCTGGCGGGCAGCAGTCCCTACTTTTCGACGCTTCAAAAGCGGATGAAACAGCGGGTATTACAGGTACGTCGGCCAGATTCGAGCGCCCGGCGACCGTATGATGAGACGCCTGTTCCAGCGTTGGCTCTTGTACGATCCTCAACGGCCGGACTTCGTTACCGCGCCTATGAACTCGCTACACCCTGGACGCCAAACGTAGCGAGCTTACCCACGAAGCCCGTTAAAACCGGAATTAGTAAGGGCGTAGATGTGGGAGTCCGGACGCGCGATACCGACGTCGTTCTTGAATACAGTGGTTTGCTCGACGTACCGCAGACGGGAGCGTATACCTTCTCGTTGCAGACCGACCGGGGCGCTATGGTTCGCTTGCACGAGGCTACTGTTTTGCACACGGGTAAAGACTACAAGCCCGGTGAAACTTTATCCGCTACCATTCAACTCGAAAAAGGCCACCACCCAATCCTGATCATCTACGCCCGGAATACCCAGGGAACGCCTGACCTGAAAATACAATGGAGCGGTCCAGGATTCAATGCGCAACCTCTGGCACCGGTACGATTACAGCATGTGAATGACAAGGCCAGGTCAGGCCGATAGTAATTCGGCGCTTATCTGTAATCACGGTTCAATAGCTGGACGGGTCTACAAAAATTTATCGGCACAGTGCTGATTACTCTTCCTGTATACCAATAAACAGGCTGTCAAGTAGTATATATAAATTTTATGTTTATATATTTGATTCTTATATATTATTTCCATTAGTTTTAGACCACAAATAAGGGATGGACAAACAGGCTCTGTCTAAAGCTAAGCACTATGTGGCGTAATTACCTGACCATTAGTAAGCGTAATTTATGGCGTAACCGTAAGGTGAGCATAATTAGTATTGGCGGACTAGCCATCGGTCTGGCGGGGGGACTTGTCCTTTTTCTGCTTGTTAGCTATTTGTTCAGCTTTGATCGATACCACGCTAAAGCGGACCGAACGTATTGGATCGTCACAGATATACGCCACGAAAACGTTATGCCTACCGACGCTACGCCCCGGCCGCTCGGCGAGGTATTGAGACAGGATTATCCATTTGTAGAAAGTGCGGTTCGGCTCGACAACCTGTTCGGTCGAATTCTGAGTGTTCCGGATGGGAAAGGAGGCTTTTCGAAGAAGTTTGAGGAGTCACGTATCCTTTGCTTTACTGAGCCCCAATTCTTTGACATTTTTGACGTCAAGTGGCTGGAGGGCAACCGAACAACGGCACTCGCGTCGCCTAATACGGTGGTTTTGTCGAAACGGTACGCTCAAAAATACTTCGGGGATGTGAATCCTTTAGGTCGCGTTTTACGGTATGATAACCAGACTAATCTGACCGTAACCGGACTTATCGATACGCCACCCTCCAACACGAAGCTAAGGTATGAGGTGCTGATTTCGTACAGCACTATTCCGGTGGTTCTCGGCGCGGGTGGTAAAGCGGACATGCAGCACTGGGGTGATGTTAGAACCATGTGTTTTGTTACGTTGCGCGAAGGGACATCGCCGGAGCAACTGACCAATACGTTCCCGGCTATCCAGCGAAAGTACATGAGTTCCGAAGAGGCTAAGAAACTGGAATTTCATGCCTTGCCCCTAGGAGAGCTGGATCACAATCCTCAATATGGCGGTCGTACACCCCGTCCTATATTGTATGCCTTGATTGTTGTTGGCTTATTTCTCGTTGCGGCTTCGTGTATCAATTTCATTAACCTCGCCACGGCACAGGCTCTGAACCGGTCTAAAGAAGTCGGGGTGCGTAAAACGGTAGGCAGCACGCGCTGGCAGCTCATTGCGCAGTTTATGATTGAAACATCGATCGTGGCATTGGCCGCTGTTGTCGTGGCGCTGGTACTGGCTCAACTAAGCTTACCTCTGTTAAACAAGTCGCTGGCCGTACTGAACGCTGACCTGTCGATACTTGATGTGTTTTGGCCACGGTCTTTAGTTTGGTTTAGCGGATTGGTTGTTGGAGTAATTCTGCTGGCCGGCCTGTATCCGTCGCTGGTGCTGGCTCGTTTCAACCCCGTGGCTGCTCTGCGGGGGCGTCTAACAACACAGCAGGTAGGCAGCGTGCGGGTTCGACGGGGGCTGGTAATTATTCAATTTTTCATTACGCAACTCTTTATCATTGGCGTCATTGTCATGATAGCCCAGGTACGTCATATGCGACAGGCGGATCTGGGTTTTTCGAAAGACGCAGTTTTAATAGTACCCGTGCCGACGACCAATCCGATCAAGCAGCAAACAATACGTGAGCAGCTGGGTCAGGTGCCAGGTGTTGAGCAAGTTGCCCTGGGCGCCGAACCACCAGCTGCTCAGGCGAGAATGCCAGTGCCCTTTACGTTCGATACGCATACCATAGCCGAAAAATTTCCAGCCGTAGTGAAGATTGGCGATACACGGTACGTATCGCTGTTCGGATTGCGTTTGTTGGCGGGGCATAACTTTCGCAACGATGACACGACAAACCGGGAAGCGATTGTTAACGAAACCATGGTGAAGCAATTGGGCTTGCGCTCGTCCGGTGATATTCTGGGTAAACGATTGCGGATCTGGGGCCGGGATGAAACGATAATCGGCGTTGTGCGAGACTTTCACACGACGGGCTTGCGCATGGGTATTCAGCCAATGGTTTTGCTTAACTATCCAAGTGAGAATCACATGGCTGCGTTAAAAGTTAGCCCTGCCAATCTGCCAGCAATGACTAAAGCTGTTGAAGCGAGCTGGAATAAACTGTTTCCTGAGCACGTATTCAAGTCGAGTTTTGTCGACGACCTGGTTGCTGAATTTTACCTTACCGAACGTATTCTGTTGGGCTTAGCCGAGGTGTTTGCCCTCCTGGCCATACTGATCGGATGTCTGGGTCTCTACGGGCTGATTACGTTCATGGCAGAAGCGAAAACAAAGGAAATCGGCGTTCGGAAAATACTGGGCGCTACGGTACGTCAACTCCTGTGGCTGTTCGGTCGTGAATTTGGTAAACTGATTGCAATCGGGTTCGTTCTGGCAGCTCCAATCGGCTGGTTTCTGATGAATGGCTGGCTACAAGGCTATGCTTACCGAATCAACGTAGGGTGGTGGGTGTTTGGATTAACGATCCTCCTGGCCGTATTCATTACGTTGCTTACGGTCGGCTATGAATCCATGAAGGCAGCTCTGCGTAATCCAGCCCAAAGCCTGCGGACAGAGTGATAAACGTAATACGTGAGCAATACCAGTTGAAGGCCGATCCAATAGCTAAACGAAAAGCGATAGTCTATCGAAAAACTTGGTAATTGGTTGGTACTTACATAAATCCCTTGTTCACTTCCAAGATGGTTCAGCTCATATTCGTTGCTATTCGTGAACCCTGGATTTTTATTTGTGGAACATTCCGTGGAACAGTCTTGGATTCGTGAAAACTATCCGGCATATTTGGGACTGCAACGCACAGACCCATGGGTAAAGTCATTGCTATCGCCAACCAAAAAGGGGGCGTCGGTAAAACTACGACAACAATTAATTTGGCCGCCAGCTTGGCCGCCCTCGAATTTCAGACGCTCATTGTTGACGCGGACCCTCAGGCGAACTCTACGTCGGGGCTGGGTTACAATCCAAAAGAAATCGAGAACAGCATTTACGAGTGTATGGTTGAGGGCGTACGTCCCCACGATGCAATTATCCAGACGGACTTTCCGAATCTGGATCTGTTGCCATCGCATATCGACCTGGTCGGGGCTGAAATCGAAATGATCAACCTCCAGAATCGGGAGGATAAAATGAAGAACGCGCTGGATAGCATACGTGACGCCTACGACTTCATTATCATTGACTGCTCTCCTTCGCTGGGGCTGATTACGATCAACAGCTTAACGGCTGCCGACTCGGTCATTATTCCGGTGCAATGCGAATATTTTGCGCTGGAGGGACTGGGTAAACTGCTCAACACCATCAAGATCATTCAGTCGCGCCTGAACACACATCTGGCCATTGAAGGTATTTTGTTGACGATGTACGACCTGCGCGTGCGTTTGTCGAATCAGGTAGTGGGCGAAGTAACGACCCATTTTCAGCAGATGGTCTTTAGCACCATTATTCCGCGTAATATCCGATTGAGCGAGTCTCCCAGTTTTGGTGTGCCAGCACTGGCGCAGGACGCCGACAGTAAGGGAGCGGTTAGTTACCTGAATCTGGCCCGCGAAATTCTGATTAAAAACGGCTTGATGCCACAGGAGGCTTAAACGTCATTCGTTGTCATTAGTGGTCATGACGGTCGCGAGATAGCAAATGATTACACTTGACGATTAATGACAAAAATGACCTTTTCGTATGGAAAACGCGAACACCAAAGCACCAAATAAGAAGATGATTGGATTGGGCCGTGGCTTAGGTGCCTTGCTGCATGACAGCGAAGCGGTGAACCGGCAAACAAAAACATCTCCGTTCGAATCAATCAGTACGATGACCGAAATCGGTTTGTCGCTGATCGAAACGAACCCGTTTCAGCCGCGAACCCGCTTCGACGAA
This sequence comes from Spirosoma knui, assembly GCF_054780635.1. Taxonomy (NCBI): domain Bacteria; kingdom Pseudomonadati; phylum Bacteroidota; class Cytophagia; order Cytophagales; family Cytophagaceae; genus Spirosoma; species Spirosoma knui. The sequence continues at coordinate 856,462 of NZ_BAAGVY010000001.1, forward strand.
GAGGCTCTTCAGGAGCTTGCCGAATCCATTCGCGTACAGGGAATCATTCAACCGATTACAGTTCGGCAACTCGGTAAAGACCGCTATCAGCTTATTTCGGGTGAACGGCGTCTGCAAGCGTCGAAACTGATTGGCTTAACGACCATTCCGGCTTACGTTCGTACGGCGAACGACCAGCAAATGCTGGAAATGGCCCTGATCGAGAACATTCAGCGTGAAAACCTGAACTCGATCGAAATTGCGCTTAGCTATCAGCGGCTCATCACGGAGTGCAGCCTAAAGCAGGAAGAATTAGGCGAACGCGTTGGTAAAAACCGCACGACTGTCAATAATTACATTCGACTGCTCAAGTTACCGCCCGTAATTCAGGCGGCTTTGCGCGACAATAAAATTTCGATGGGGCACGCCCGGGCCATCATCAACATCGAAAACCCTGATTCCCAGATTCGGCTCTTCAACCGGGCGGTTGACGAAGAATGGTCGGTACGGAAAGTAGAGGAAGCGGTACGTAACCTGTCCGATGAGCTGGACGAACCCGCCACGAGCCGTCGTGTTACGCTTCCCAAGCAGGAAATGCGCAGCCTTCAGTTTAAGCTGTCGTCGTTGTTTGGTACTAAAGTTTCCATTAAAGCCGACGAGAAGCACAAAGGCGAAATCAAAATACCGTTCACCTCGCAAGAAGAACTGGCTAAGATCTTAGAGGTGCTGAACTCACAGGCCTGATCGTGTTAAAGTATCTTAAAGAGAGAGCCCAGTGGGCGAGTCAAAGATACGTTGACCGTTATAGAGGTATGAGATCACTCATGAACCTCTTTGCTGTCGTTTTTCTGGTGATGCTGCCGACCTGCCTGCTCTTCGCTCAGCAACCGGCCATTGCACCGGCCCCAACGCCACAAGCTACTGATTCGACCAAACAAGCACGTACTGCCCTCGATTCAATACCCGCTTCCGCGCAACCCGGCAATCAGACTGCCGCGCCGATTCGGGTTGGCTCGTCTGAGCTGACGCTAGACGACAGTAGCTCGGTCAGGACCGATACGGTTCGCCTAACGAGTAGACAACAGGACCGAATCCATAAAATTATTCCTAAAAAAGCGACGCTGCACTCGCTGGTATTGCCAGGGTGGGGGCAAGCCTACAATCGACAGTATTACAAAATACCCTTCATTTATGCCGGTTTCGGCGTAATGGGCTATCTGTTCGTCAAATACCGGGGGCTGGCTAATGAAGCCGCCAATGGCTATAGATTATTGTTGTACGGTCTCCCAAAGCAGACTGTTATTGAACCGCCGGCTACTGTTCCAAAAGCAATATTTAAAGAGGTAACAATTCCTGGTGAAAAGGTAACTGAAGTGCAGATTGGTGATTTCATTTATCGTTCAACGGCGGGCGCCAAAAACGCGTACGATACGTACCGTCGTTACCGCGATTTGAATATTCTTCTATCGGCTGCCTTATGGGGCCTTAATATTGTAGAAGCAAACGTAGCCGCGCATTTAAAAACATTCGATCTGACCGACGACATCTCGATGCGGGTTGAGCCGAACGTATTGCCCATGCCGGGTACAGGATTTGTGCCTGGTATTCGCGTTGCTTTCACGTTTAAATGATTTATTGATCAATGAAGTAGAGAAGCGGGGCGAAACCGTTTGCCCAATGTAACTGGGATTGTTTTGCCTCCCTTCTTCCTCGATTTTAACTATGAACATTCTTCTATTAGGGTATGGCAAAATGGGTAAGACAATCGAAAAGATTGCTCTTGACCGCGGTCACCAGATTGTTGGTCGGATCGATGCCGATAATCGTGACGAGTTGCTTGCTTTAAAAACAGACGGCGTCGATGCAGTCATCGAGTTCAGTTCGCCCGAGTCCGCCGTTGAAAATATCATGTACTGCTTTGAACGAGGCTGGCCAGTTGTTTGTGGAACGACCGGTTGGCTAAGTCACCGGCCGGAAGTTGAGAAGGCCTGCCTGGAGAAGAAGGGCGCTTTTTTCTACGCGTCGAACTACAGCATTGGCGTAAATCTGTTTTTCCGGCTAAATAAAACGCTGGCTCAGTTTATGCGGAATTACCCGTCGTACCACGTATCGATGACGGAGATTCATCATACCGAAAAGAAGGATGCGCCCAGTGGTACGGCCATTACGTTGGCCGAAGGTATCGTAGAACACTTGCCAACCAAGCAACGTTGGGAGAGCAAAGAGGCTGACAGTGCCCGTATTAACTCAATCGACGCCGTTGAAATCGAGTCGCTTCGGGAAGGAGCTGTGCCGGGGACCCACGTAGTACGGTACGAGTCGGATGTCGACCGAATCGAGATTGCCCACGTGGCTCACAGCCGTCAGGGGTTCGCACTGGGCGCTGTAATTGCCGCCGAATGGATTGCCGGTCGTGAGGGTGTATTTGGTATGGATGACCTGCTGGGGAATGATGAACGATAAGCGATAGTGATGAATGGTTGTTAATCAGCCACTCATCTTTCGTAACTTCGCATTTCGTTACGTCTTCGTCAGCGCTCGTTTATCATTTGTCATTTACTGTTTAAGATACCGTGTCAGAAGTAAAAATCAGAGCCGCTCAGAACCCGGCTAAGCCGCAAAAGTCAGCCTTCCGCGAGTGGTTTGACTCTATTTTGTTCGCCGTTGTGGCCGCGACCTTGATTCGCTGGCTGTTTATGGAAGCGTTTACAATTCCGACGCCCTCGATGGAGAATAGCCTGATGGTTGGCGATTTTCTGTTCGTGAGCAAGCTACATTACGGTACCCGGACACCCCGGACACCTTTGCAGGTGCCGCTGACCCACCAAAAGATCTGGGGTACGAATATTCCGTCGTATAGTACGGCGATTCAACTGCCCTCGTACCGGCTGCCGGGTTTTACTCACGTGAAGAACGGAGACGTAGTGGTGTTCAACGTACCGCCTAAGTACCTGAACGACAACATTGACTATCCCGTCGATTTGAAAACGAATTACATCAAGCGGTGCATCGGTATTCCGGGCGATGTGCTGGAAGTACGGCAGCGTGAAGTCTTTGTAAATGGCAAGCCCTTTGCCAAGCCGCCCCGTTCAGAACAGAAGTATTTCATAAAAACAACGGAGGTGCTCGACGCAAACTTCTTCCGTAAGTATGATATCGTTAACGATTACCGGGACCCCAGCCAGCCAACGGAGAACTGGAAGCCGCTGGAGCAGTACAACGATTCGACTAAAACGTCGGCGATGGTTGGCTACAGCGTCAACACGACCGAAGACGTAATTGCTAAGTTCAAGCAGTTTGATTGGGTAAAAGGCATTGAACCCATGGCCGACACACCCGGTGAGATGTCGCCCGGTATCTACGGAACGCCAACATTCAAATGGAATCACGATAATTTCGGGCCGATTACAATCCCCAAAAAAGGCGCTACCATTCAAATCAATCAACAAACGATTGCCTTATATGGTCCGGTGATCGAACTGTACGAAGGAAATGAAAATGTTGAGCTAACGCCGACCAGTGTTAAAATTGGCGGACAGCCTGTTACGTCGTATACCTTCAAACAGGATTATTACTTCATGATGGGCGACAACCGCGATAACTCGTTGGACTCACGTTTCTGGGGGTTTGTACCCGAAGATCACATCGTTGGTAAGGCGGTGTTCGTGTGGATGTCGCTCGATCCGAACCCGGCCAACATCTGGAATAAAATTCGCTGGAACCGCCTGTTCCGGACGATTGATTAAGGAGTAGGAGTAAAGGGAAGAGGGGGACGAAAGGGAATAAAGGGAGCTTCATACTCAGCACCTTCTCCCTTTGGTCCCCCTCTTCCCGTTCCTCCTTTGCAACTTTACCACTCAATCGGAGCCAGTCCTTTGCTGATCAGGTACTCGTTGGCCTGGCTAAAGTGCTTGTTGCCGAACCACCCACCCCATTGTGCGGCCATGGGTGACGGGTGTTTCGATTTCAGGATCAGGTGTTTCTTACCGTCGATAACGGCCCCCTTCTTTTGGGCATAAGCGCCCCAGAGCATAAAAACGACATGCTCTTTCTCATCCGAGATCAGTTTAATAACCTCGTCGGTAAAGGTCTCCCAGCCTTTGCCCTGGTGCGAACCAGCCTGCCCGGCCCGCACGGTGAGCGTGGCGTTGAGCAACATAACACCCTGACTAGCCCAGCGTTCCAGGTTTCCGGATTTAGGAACCGGTTTACCTAAGTCATCCTGAATTTCTTTAAAAATGTTGACCAGTGAGGGCGGTTTGGTAATCCCATCGGCAACGGAAAACGCGAGCCCATTCGCCTGCCCTTCGCCGTGGTACGGGTCCTGCCCCAGAATGACGACGCGGGTATCGTCGAATTTGCATGCATTGAAGGCATTAAACATCAGACGACCCGGGGGGTAAACCCGTTGTGTACTGTATTCTTGCCGTAAAAATTCGGCTAACTGGCGAAAATAAGGCTTGTCGAACTCCGGCTGTAGTCGCGACTGCCACGATTCTTCGATAGATACTTTCATGCGGGGAACTGATCGTAATGATTCGGCATTATAGGCCCATAAACGCCGGAATCCACTCCCCGAAAATTTTTTGAAAGTGGTTCTTGCGTAACAAAACTAATCAACTTAATTTTCGTTCTAAGGTTGCAAACGACACTGAATTTATGGTTTCGTCAGTCACAGAAGGTGTAAAGGTAAGCGTGAAAACAGAATACCAGTCGGACTACTCCAGTCCGCTCCAGGCGCACTACGTGTTCACGTACCGAATCACGATCGAAAATGCCAGCGATTACACTATCCAGTTGCTCCGGCGCCATTGGATGATCTTTGATTCAAACGGTACCGTCCGGGAGGTCGAAGGCGAAGGGGTAGTTGGTCTGCAGCCGGTGCTGGAGCCCGGTGAAGTTCACGAATACGTATCGGGCTGTAACTTGCGCTCAAGCATGGGCAAAATGGCCGGTACCTACCTCGTCGAACGCATTATCGACGGAAAACAGGTTCGCGTAACCATCCCCGAGTTTACGATGGTTGTGCCGTACCGGTTGAATTAATTTAGTAAGCGCTGATCAATCGGCCTTCACCTTATTTTGAATGATGCCCGACAGCGTAGCGCCTTTGGCTCTGCGCCGGTTACGAGTCATCGTTCATTGCCAATGCTTCTTGCTTATCTTCGCTACTTAAGTCGTGCCCGCGACGAACATTCGCTTCACTCTCCGTTCTTATTTGCCTTATACTGTCAGGTTATTCGGAAGGACAATCGGCGCGAGCCTGCCTTTGCGCCACTGCGTGCATTACGTAAACAATTACGTAAGAATCCACAGACAATAGCCATCACTGATTACGGGGCGGGTTCGAAGGTAAACCCGTCGCGACAGCGAACGATTCGTGACATTGCTCGTCATTCTCAGAAACCGACTCGCTTTGGTCGGTTGTTGTTCCGACTTGTCGACCGATTCCAGGCGAAAACCGTTCTTGATTTGGGTACGTCGCTGGGGTTAACCACGGCCTATCTGGGCGAAGCTACCAAACGTACGGCGGGTCAGGTGCTGACGTTTGAGGGATGCCCGGCAACAGCTGCTATTGCGCAGCAGAATTTTGCTCAGTTAGCGCTGCACCACGTAACGACCGTAGTCGGGAACATTGACGATACGTTGCCCGCGCAGGTTAAGGCACTTTCGAAACCAATCGATCTGGCCTTCTTCGATGCCAACCATCGGTACGAGCCGACCATTCGCTATTTCGAAACCTGTCTGTTGAACATCCATAACGATACAGTTTTCATCTTTGACGATATTCACTGGTCGGCCGAGATGGAACAGGCTTGGGCGTATATTCAGCGGCATCCGGCCGTTAGCGTAACGGTTGATTTGTTTTGGGTGGGGTTGGTGTTCTTCCGCAAAGAGCAACCCAGGCAGGATTTTGTGTTGCAGTTCTAAAAAGATTGTAGGGCTAATTCGTTATCTTTCAGGAACTTTTAAGCAGATTCCTGCATGAACCCTTACAACGTAACACGCTTCGGTTTAAGCGCGCTTGCTCTTGCCTTTTCGTTAAGTGCCTGCCAAAAATCGGGTACGGCTGTCGATGATCCCGATGCGATGGCCTCGTTCGATCTGATTCAGCAGCGGATTTTAACGCCTTCCTGCGCTACGTCGGGTTGCCATGCTTCTGAAAAAGATGCTGATTTTCTTCAGCACGGTCTTGTATTAGCCGCTGGGGTAGCGTACCAAAACCTGGTTGAAGCTGAGCCTAAAAATAGTGCTGCCAAAGCGGATGGCCTGAAGCGGGTTAAGCCCTTTGCTTCTCTGGAGAGTTTGCTTTACCACAAATTGAGCGTTGCCCAAAACCACCATAGCGGAAAGCAGTACGGCAATCCGATGCCACTGGGTGGGAATCCGTTATCGGATGGGCAAGTCGAGTTTGTTCGGCGGTGGATTGAAGCGGGGGCACCTAAAACAGGTCGTGTCGCGGATGCGAAATTGCTGGATGACAAAACGACTACATCGACTCCGTTTGAGCCGCTACCCGCCCCGGCCGCGGGGGCTGGGTTTCAGATGAACATTGCCGCGTTTGACATTCCGCCCAAGTTCGAGCGCGAGCTGTTTACGCGTAAACTGGTAGGCAATACGCAGGACCTGTACGTTAACCGGTATGAGATAAACATGCGGAGTGGAAGCCATCACTTTGTGGCCTACGATTTTCGAAATAAAAATCTTTTGCCTGGATTGAATGATGTCCGTGATCTGCGTAATGCAGATAATTCGTTGAATTTGCTGACAGCGCTAAGCATGTCGAACCACGTGTATCTGGCGGGCTCGCAGGCACAATACCAGGACTATACGTTTCCGGAAGGGGCGGCTTTGCTGATACCAGCGGGTGCTTCGCTGGATCTCAATTCACACTACGTTAATAAGACTGATGCGGTGATGAAAGGCGAGGCTCAAATCAACCTGTATTCGGTCGATAAGTCCAAAGTGACTATACTGGTGCAAACGCTCGATCTAAGCAATACGGATCTTGATATTCCGGCCAATAAGCGGGTAACGCTCACGAAAACGTTCACGGTCAGTAAACCACGTAAGATTCTGACCCTGACGTCGCACATGCATAGGCTGGGTGAGAAATTTGTTATTAAGATCAAAGGGGGAGCCCGGGATGGCGAAACAATCTACACGTCCACGGACTGGGCTCATCCCGATATTGTTACGTTTAAAACGCCGATCGAATTAAAAAAAGGCGAAGGACTTACTTCAGAAATTACATATAATAACACCACAAATAAGCCAGTAAACTTTGGTTTGACCAGCGAAGATGAGATGGGAATCATCTTTGGCTATTACTACGAGGACTAAAAAATATCCTGATTCCAGCCATAAACGCCAAGAGCCGACCTAAGTGGTCGGCTCTTGGCATATCAATCTATTGAATCGGATAATTCGAAATCTGAATTACCGAGCTACTTCTACGTTTACCCTGCGGCCTTTAATGGTGTTGCCTTCCATTGCATCGAGAACCACGTTAGCCATATCTTTTGGCACGTCTACGTACGTAAACTTGTCGAAGATATCAATGCTACCGATGCTGCTGCCCGGAATATTCGCTTCACCGGCAATGGCACCAACGATGTCGCCAGGGCGGACAAAGTCCTTACGGCCAATCGTTACCATCAAACGGGTCATGTTGGCATCGCGTTCGCGCGGAGCACGCTCAAACTTACCCCGGTCGCTACGTTCACGATCCGGTCCGTCGCCACGTCCGAAGCGCGGACCCCGGTCGTTGCGGTCGCGATCCCCGAAACGTGAACCACGGTCGCTGTCGCCAAAGCGAGAACTGCCCCGGTCGTTGCGATCACGGTCGCCAAAGCGAGAGCCCCGACGGTCTTCGAAGCGGTCACCACCACGGCCCCGATCATTGCGGTCGCCGAAGCGGTCACCCCGCTCACGCCGACGGTCGTCTTCGAGACCCAGGTTCTGCTCAGCGAACTCGTTTTTCTCAAGACCCATGCTGCGTTTCACCAATGCGGCTACAATCTGTTCGGTCGAGAAGCCAGCGTGGTGTAACTGGTTCAGCATGTCTTCGTACAGGTTAAGGTCCTGACTGTCCTGAATCGTCTGCTGAATCTGCTCGATGAAGCGGGCTTTCCGAACGCCTACGATGTCTTCGAACGACGGAATTACCCCTTTTTCAACCCGTACTTTCGTATACGACTGAATTTCGCGGAAGCGGTATTTCTCATCCCGGCCCACCATGGAGAAGGCCCGGCCTGATTTACCCGCGCGGCCTGTCCGGCCGATGCGGTGTACGTAATATTCTTCGTCGAGCGGAATGTCGAAGTTGATCACCGCGTCGACATCGTCAACGTCGATACCACGGGCGGCTACGTCGGTTGCAACCAGAATGCTGGTTGTACCCGCGCGGAACTTGCTCATTACGTTGTTCCGCTGTGCCTGACGCAGATCGCCGTGCAAACCTTCGGCCTGGTAGCCCCGGATTTGGAGGTCTTCGACAATCTCATCGACCTTCCGTTTCGTGTTACAGAAAACGAGCAGCAGTTTAAGGTCATACATGTCGATCAGACGGCACATTACCTCAACTTTCGCCTTCGGCTTCACTTCAAAATATACCTGCTCAATGTTGGTGTTAGTCAGTTCTTTCTTTACCACCTTCACCAACACAGGGTCTTTCTGGAACTTCTGCGTGATCTGCATGATCGGCTTCGACATCGTAGCCGAGAACAGTATCGTTTGCCGCTCTTCGGGCATCTCATCCAGAATGCTTTCGATATCTTCGCGGAAGCCCATATCCAGCATTTCGTCGGCTTCGTCAAGAATCATCATCTTCACGTTGGCCAGCTTCAGCGTGTTACGTTCCATGTGGTCCATAACCCGGCCTGGCGTACCAATAACGATATGCACACCGCTTTTCAACGAGCGAATCTGCCGGTCAATCGAATCGCCACCGTAGATGGCTTCAATACGGATACCGCGCTTATACTTCGCTAATTTCTTGATCTCATCCGCTACCTGAAGCGCTAATTCACGCGTCGGGCAAAGGACAAGCGTTTGCACCGAGCGGTCCTGCACGTCGATTAGCTCGAGTGCCGGAATACCGAATGCGGCTGTCTTACCGGTACCGGTCTGAGCCTGACCAATTACGTCACGGCCAGCCAGAATCGGGGGGATCGCTTCAGCCTGGATGGGTGAAGGGCTAACAAACCCCATATCAGTAACCGCCTGCAACAGCTCGTCGGAGATGTCGAGGTTGGAGAACAAAAGTTGGTTTGGATCAGCGGCCTTTGGTGCGTCAGCGGGAGTTGCTGCTTCAAGGCTGGTATTCTCTACATCAACGGGGTTATTGCCATCATTGGCGTTATCCGTTGCAACTTGATTTACGTCCAGAACATTGTCCTGTTCGTCAGTGTTTGTGTTGTTCGTTTTCATTACTTGGAAAAATGATAAATAAACCATCCAAGCGAAGACGAGAATGTGCCTGTGAACGGCGCGATACTGCAGGAATTGCCCAACCAACGATTGCCCAAACGACCCAACAAGGACCACCAAACCACTTTGGTGACCCGGCCCAACCTACTAAAGGTGACAAGACAATATACCGAAATGTCGGTATGACCGATTGATGATTAGCCCACGCGCTATTGCTCTATACAAGAGCGTCCACACAGAAAACCCATCTGTACATCCGTACTGGCTCTGTTAGACCTAACTCAGCGTGTAAAAGGAGAGAAACAGAGATACGACGGATGTCGCTTGTAAAATTCTGGTACAAAAGTACGCATAAGCTTGTAAATATGCAAGTAGGGCTTAATTAAAATTGCATTTATTTTAGAAAACGCATCTGACCTGCCAAACCCTGGGCTATTCAGCCTATCCGTGATTAAAGGCCCTTTTTAGGCAAACCTATGGGAGTGGCTTCGTGTTATTTGGGAGTGCTACGTTAACTTGAGTTATGAATTCTTCCGTTGGAAAATACATTATTCTGGCCGGTCTGGTTTTAGTGCTTGTTGGCGCAGTCGTATATTTTTTAGGAGACAAACTGAACTGGCTGGGGAGGCTGCCGGGCGATATACGTATTGAAGGCAAAGACGGGGGCGGGTTTTACTTCCCAATCGTTACGTGCATTGTTGTCAGTATTCTGCTGAACGTTATTATCGTTCTGATCCGTCGTTTTTTCGGGTCGTAGCGTTACGACTGGGCTTCGTCGATTCGGCGCTATAAGTCAGCTTATTCAGGTAGAATACCTCGCGCTGATTCGTATAATTTTTAGACGGAGCAATTTTCTGAAAGCCACAGGCCAGAAAATGCCGATCGTACCACGCCAGTAAGTTATCCTGCGCCGAGAAGGTCACTTTTTCATCCTCCGCGCTGGTCTGTAATTTGAACTTTTCCGTCTCTTTGAGGACTTTGCTGCCTTGGATGACTTCGGTGGTGATTTCGCCATCGTTGGGGTAAGCTAACACCATGTGATCACCCTGCTGGGAGATTTGTACCATCTCGGCTAATTCAGGGCTGAGCAGTTCTTTAATGGGTAGGCAGTTGTCCCACAGCAGCGTACCGGTTTTATCGAAGCCGCAAACAAAGGCGTGGGTGTAATGAAATCCTTCGTAGCGGTCGGCCCCGCGTAAATAGCCTCCGTAAGCAAGGGTGCTGCCCCGATACTGCGGGTAATATACTTCGGCCACCAATACCAGACCTTCGGGGGTGGGCTGAAGATCGTGCACCAGAAGTCGGTAATGAAACTTATAATCCTTGCCTTCTTCTTTTTTCTTCTGCGCTTTAGCCAGCAGCTTCTGCTGCCGATGGGGCTTCATGTAATTAAAGAAGTTTTTGAGCTGCGAGAACTCGATATACTGAATGTTGTTGACTGCTTCGGCCGAAGCATCCGCCGATTCGCCGTGCCGGATGCGCGTTACGTAGATACCCTGCGAATAGGGCGTGCAGTCGGTGGAGTAATTCCCAACCAGCAACGATTCATGCTCGTTGACCGGCAGAAGCTTCCCCGAAATCAGGCTGTTCCTGGCCCCGTCGAAATCAATGGTACGGATGAGCTTGTTGTCGTAGTTATACGTTCTGACCAGGAACTTGCAGTGACGTTTCAGGGAATGAACCAGGACGTTTATTTCCTGACGACTTTCGTCAATTTCCAGGCTGCTTAATTCCATGCGGTTGACGTACATACCAGGCAGAACTTTCGCGGAACCATCAAAGAACGAGTATGCCATGACTACGGGCCGCGAGTGATGGTAGCCACCCACAAACGCCCGGTTGCCCATCACCTTAAATTGCTGAATCGAAAACTGGTCGAGCAGACGCCCCTCAAACGTTTCAATGACCCCATCGTCCAGGTGCAGCCGTAGGAATTGATATTTATCCGTATCGTATTCACGGAACAGGTGGTATACGTACTGATCGTTTTCGTACGACAACAAAGGCCGGTAGCGAATATCCTGCTTGTACTCAACGCGCCAGAGCGATTTCAGATTTGTATCAAATTTCTGGAATGTATACTCAGCGGGCGAATTGTCATAAAATCCACCGGTTCGAATCGTGACAAGAACTCCGTGTTCGTTGAGGGGCGTTACGTCAAAGGCTTCGGCTTCGTTGGGGTCTGATGGAATTTCGATACGTAACGAGTGTTCCAGTTGGGCCAGAGCGGGGCCTAACGTAACGAATAAAAGCACCAGACCAAGTATGTGACGAATTCGAAGCATATAGCCAAATTTACGAATTACGCGTCAGGATTTATCAATACGTTACCGTACCGAATCGATTTCACTACGTATTCAGCAAAAATCATACGATTAGACGGTACTACGTTACTTGTCTTGCCACCGTTTTTTCAGGAAGTCTTTCATAAACACGTTGATGTCCCACTGACTGGCAACGGGCTGATTCGTGTACGGGATGGTCGGCAGATAACCGGGAGCCGGGCCAAACTCACAGGTAACGGTTAGGGTAGGGGCGTTCGCTTTTTGCAGACGCTCCCGAATGGCATCCCACCACTTGGCATGCGTTTCCAACGCGTCTTTCCATTCCGGAGCACGTGGATCACTGACCTGTGGCGCTTCAGGCTGACCGACGCGACAGTGAATGTGGTCACTGACGGCAATGGCCCGGTTGACGTTGTCGGATTGATCGGCGAGATACGATTCGGCTACGTTGACCCAGTGCGAATAATCGGCCGTGAGTCGCAACTCAGGTAGTTTGAGCAGGTAATACTGAATGGCGGGGGCACTATATGAAAAGCGGCCCCGGTGCGTTTCGTGGAGAATCCGAATGCCGGTTTGCTTCTGAACATCCAGCGCGGTTTGAATCAGTTCGGCGTTCTGCTCGAACGTAAAGTAGTCGTGGCCGGTATGCGCGTTGATGAACGAGGGTTTGTGGGAAGCAATGTCCAGCAGGTCGTCGCGGTATTTCTGTTTGTGCTCGGCGAAGTTACTGCCCTCGCCGAATGCCATCAGGACTACGTCTAAACCGTTGTCGCGCATAACCTGAACGGCTTCCTTGCGTTTGCCTGGTCCGGCGGAGATTTCCATGCCGTCGTAACCCGCGGCTTTGACCCGTTTGGCAGCTTCGGGATACGACAAGCTTTCCATTCCCCACATTGGGCAGAAGAATAATGTTTTCAAGGAATTTAAGGGTTGGTTTGGTTAATCAAAGATGCTGCAAAAAGTGATAGGTAAAAAGGGTAGAGCACTTCAGGAAATCCATAGCATAAAATAGCTAACGACGTTCCAGACGTTTTGCCCTTTTTCGAGTAGAACCACGTAACCTGCCCCCGCAAGACCATCACTTACTTCAGAAAAGTAGCATAAGGCTTTGCCCCCATCTATTGAGTAGACGACCTTAGAAAAGCTGATGATACTGTCGAAATTTTGGTAGTCTTTTCGCAATCCATAATAGCCTTGTTTTGGGGCGTTTTTGCCGAAATAAACCTTATTCATCTCGGTCGTCCAGATGGCTACTTCCCGGCACCGTGGTTTAAGGCGATTACTAATGCTGTATTGCGTAAATTGACTGGGGCTAACGGACTGAATAAAAGATCTCCAGGCAGTCTGGTCTAGCAAGCTATCGGTTTGTGATTTAGGCCGTATTTGCCTTTCTGGTTTCTTGAAGTCGAAGTTAAAACCATATTGACTAATCGTGTCTGTTGTATTCTTTAGGAGCAGTAATCCGCCACGCCGATGTTTGGCTTGTTCACTTATGCAATCGCTGAACGAATTAATGATGGTTCTATAAACAGCATAATCTGTCTCTGGTAGCTCCGGAAAGTTAACCTGGGAAAACGCGGGAGAGAATGAGAATACACCAATAGTGATCAAGAGTAGAACCGTGCGCATGTCATAAACTGTTTTCTATGTGGGGGGATAGTAGCAATATTTCCATAATATCCCCAACTTTGCTAACCGAAAATAAATAATTCGGTTGGTCGGGTTTCCATCGAATTATTTCTTGAACGAATCCAAAATTAGCCCTAATTATGAGCGAAGTAGCCACTCGTTTTGCCCCCGGCGTTGTAACCGGCGAAGGCGTCACCGAAATTTTCCGCCACGCCAACGAAAATGATTATGCCCTGCCTGCCGTCAATGTTGTCGGTACGGACTCTGTGAATGCCGTGTTGGAAACGGCTAAAGCCGTTAACTCGCCCGTAATCATTCAGTTCTCAAATGGTGGTGGTATTTTCTACGCTGGAAAATCGCTGCCGAACGACAAGCAGCAGGCGGCCATTGCCGGGTCGATTTCGGGTGCACTGCACGTTCATCATGTAGCCGAATTGTATGGCGTACCGGTTATTTTGCATACCGACCACTGCGCTAAGAAACTGCTGCCCTGGATAGATGGTTTGCTGGCCGCTGGCGAAAAGCATTTCGATCAAACCGGTAAGCCCCTGTACTCATCGCACATGCTCGACCTATCGGAAGAGCCGCTCGAAGAAAATATCGAAATCTGTGCGAAATACTTCGAGCGCATGGCCAAAATCGGCATGACGCTGGAAATTGAATTGGGCGTTACTGGTGGCGAAGAAGATGGTGTAGATAACACTGACGTTGACGATTCTAAGTTATACACCCAGCCTTCGGAAGTTGCTTATGCGTATGAAGAGCTGAGCAAGATCTCGCCGAACTTCACCATTGCGGCTGCGTTCGGTAACGTACACGGCGTTTACAAGCCTGGAAACGTGAAGCTGTCGCCGATCATTCTGAATAACTCGCAGAACTACATTCAGGAGAAATTTGGCACCGGACCACTGCCCGTGAATTTTGTGTTCCACGGCGGGTCGGGCTCAAGCCGCGACGAAATCCGGGAAGCGATCCGCTACGGTGCGGTGAAGATGAACCTCGACACCGATATGCAGTGGGCTATGTGGGAAGGTGTTCTGAACTATTACAAAGCGAAAGAAGGTTACCTGCAATCGCAGCTGGGCAACCCCGAAGGTGCCGATTCGCCGAACAAAAAATATTACGATCCACGCGTGTGGCTGCGTAAAGGTGAAGAGAGCATGGTGCAACGGTTGAAAGTAGCGTTCGAAGATTTGAACTGCATCAACCGGTTGGCTTAATCAATTCAATCACGGAGCAAGCTTGATTTATAGGAGTGCCGGGTACTAACCCGGCACTTTTTTATTGGCGATTCGGAAGCAAGATCAACAGATTTCAGACTATTAATGCGTAACTTTTAGAAGCGTTTCCCTTTGAATGTAAAGGATTCCGGAAAAAATTGACTTTTCTCTTAGCTCAGTAAGCAAATCAGGTAAATGCACTGAGGTATAACTACTTAACTGACTCAGCCGAGTTATGAATTTAATACGATCTGCGTTACGTAAGCCAATTACTATTCTTGTTTTAGTAGCCAGCTTGTTCTTTTTTGGTATTGGTGCCGTCCGAACTATCAAGATTGACATTTTCCCGAATCTTAACTTACCGGTTATCTATATTTCTCAGCCATTTGGTGGGTATACCCCAAACCAGATGGAGTCGTTTTTCGGGAAGCAGTACGTGAACCTATTGCTTTACGTATCGGGCGTAAAGAGTATTGAAACCAAAAATATTCAGGGCATCACCCTACTGAAACTGTCGTTCTACGAAGGTACGAACATGGCCCAGGCGGCCGCCGAGGTATCGGCCTATGCGAACCGGGCTCAGTCTTCGTTTCCGCCTGGTTCGCAGCCGCCGTTCATTCTACGCTTCGATGCGTCGACCTTACCGGTTGGGCAGTTGGTGTTGAGCAGCCCGATACGTACCAACAACGAGCTGCAGGACCTAGCGAACGTGTATATACGCTCCGGCTTTACGTCGATTCCTGGTCTGGTGTCACCGGCTCCGTTTGGCGGCAACTCCCGGTCTATTGTCATCAAGGTCGACCCGGATCTGATGCGGTCGCACAACCTGACACCTGACCAATTGGTGGCTGCATTACGTATCAACAACCAGGCGACGCCCGCCGGAAACGTGCGGATTGGTGACCTGAACTACTTTACACCGGCCAACACAACCGTCGAGAACATCAAAGATTTCGGCAACATTCCGCTCTATACGGGCAGTGTTCAGAATCTGTACCTGAAAGACGTAGCGTCGATTGAAGATGGGGCCGACATTACGCAGGGTTACGTTCTGGTGAACGGAAAACGGTCGGTATACCTGCCGATTACCAAGTCCGCCGACGCGTCAACCTGGGAGGTCGTACAAAATTTGAAAGCCGCTTTGCCGCGCTTCCAGGCGCTTTTGCCAGAGGACGTAAAGCTGACGTACACCTTCGACCAATCGGTATACGTAATCAACGCCGTAAAAAGTCTGATGACTGAGGGTGCCATTGGCGCTATCCTGACCGGATTAATGGTTCTTTTGTTTCTGGGCGACTGGCGGGGTGCATTAATCGTTATTATCACCATTCCGACCTGTATCATCTCGGGCGTTTTGTTCCTGTCCTTGTTTGGCCAGACGATCAATATTATGACCCTAAGCGGTCTGTCACTCGCGATTGGTATTCTGGTCGATGAGTCGACCGTAACGATTGAGAATATTCACCAGCATCTGGATATGGGCAAACCCAAAGCCTTAGCCATTTGGGACGCCTGTAAGGAAATTGCCTTTTCGAAACTGCTGATTCTGTTCTGTATTCTGGCCGTGTTTGCACCGGCTTTTACCATGAATGGGATTCCAGGGGCCTTGTTCCTACCGTTGGCATTAGCGATCGGCTTTTCGATGATTACGTCGTACCTGATGGCGCAGACGCTCGTTCCCGTGCTGGCGAACTGGATGATGAAAGGGCATCACGCCGTCAGCAATGGAAAAGCGGCTACGCATGAGCCTCTGAACGGAAATCTGATCAAAGCCAATGGCAACGGAGCTACTGCCAAAAACGGAAAGGGCGTGACCAACGACGTGCTGCATCAGAAGCAAGTGCTGGCGCATGAGCTTGATCTAAACCACGATGGTAAAATCAGTTATTTCGAGCGGGTTCGGGCGCGTTTTGTCCGGTTTATCAACCGGACAATTCCGTATCGGCGACCCATTGTCCTGGTGTACGTCATTGGTTCGTTAGCTGTGGCTTTCCTGCTGATTACGTCGATCGGTCGGGACGTATTGCCAAAAGTGAACGGCGAGCAGTTTCAGGTACGTTTACGGAACCCCGATGGGACCCGGCTCGAAAAAACCGAAGCGACCATGCTCAAGACCATTGATGTACTCAACAAACTCGTTGGCAAAGAAAATATTGAGATTACGTCGGCCATGGTTGGGATGCACGGCGCTCAGTTCTCGACGAGTCCAATTTACCTGTTTATGGCCGGACCGCAGGAAGGCGTTTTGCAGGTGAGTATGAAAGAAGGCTACGACGTTGATCTGGACGAGCTGAAAGATCGGTTTAGAGCCAGCATGAAACAGGCGTTGCCCAATGTTAAGCTCTCCTTCGAACCGATTGAATTAACCGATAAAATCCTCAGCCAGGGTTCACCGACGCCGATTGAAGTGAAGCTGTCAGGAAAAAACAAGAAGCAGAATGAAGAATATGCCAATAAGGTAATTGCCAAACTGCAGCAGATTCCGTATCTGCGGGATGTACAAATCGGTCAGTCGACAAAGTACCCTACCATTAACGTAGCGATTGACCGGACGCGGGCGGCTCAGCTAGGAACGGATATATCAGCCATTTCGCGTTCGCTGATTGCGGCTACGTCGTCGTCACGTTATACGGAGAAGAGTGTTTGGATTGATCCGAAATCGAGCCAGAGCTATAGCGTACAGGTGCAAATTCCCGAGAATCACATGACCAGCATCAACGACCTGGGCGAGATTCCGGTGCTGTCGAACGCAAACCGGCCGGTCTTGAGTGACGTAGCCACCCTGCAAAAAGGAACGACCTACGGCGAAAATGATAACGTGGGCGCTATTCCGGTGCTATCGGTAACGGCGAATCTGAACGATATGGATTTAGGAACGGCGGCCCGTGACGTGCAGAAAGCCATTGATTCGCTGGGTGAACTACCGCGTGGATTAACCGTAAAAATGCAGGGTTTAACCCAGGTCTTGATCGATACGCTGGACAGTCTGCAAACGGGTTTGTTGACGGCTATTGTGGTGATCTTCCTGATGCTGGCGGCAAACTTCCAGTCATTTAAAGTATCGTTGGTGGTTCTATGTACCGTACCGGCCGTGTTGGTTGGCTCGCTGGTTTTACTGATGCTGACCGGCTCTACGCTAAACCTGCAATCGTACATGGGCATGATCATGTCGGTCGGTGTATCAATTTCCAATGCGGTTTTGATGGTTACAAATGCCGAAGAGTTACGAATGCGGCATGGCAACGCCTTACTGGCGGCTAAAGAAGCGGCTTCGGTACGTATGCGGCCAATTATCATGACGAGCGTAGCCATGGTCGTAGGAATGATTCCGATGGCTTCGGGGCTGGGCGAAGGCGGTTCGCAGGCGGCTCCGCTGGGCCGGGCCGTAATTGGTGGTCTGGTGGCTTCAACCTTTGCCGCCCTGTTTATTCTGCCATTGGTATTTGCCTGGGTACAGGGTAAAGCCACCACCGAATCTGTATCGCTTGACCCTGAAGACAAAGAAAGTAAATACTATATTCCAGTACCGTATGAATCGGTTAATCCATAAATCAGTGTACAGTCTGCTTACCGCCGTTGGGGGCTTCCTGCTTATCAGTTCGCTAACCAGTTGCCACTCTTCCGAAGGGAAAGAAGAGGCCGCTAAAGCATCTGAGGCCGAAGCGCCTGCTGCTACAGAAGTCATACAATTACAGCGTGGTAAACTGGCGTCTTCACTGAAAGTACCCGGCGAGTTAGTTGCTTTCCGCGATGTCGATATTTACGCGAAGGTCAGCGGCTTCATTAAAACGATGTACGTAGACGTAGGCTCCGAAGTAAAACAGGGGCAACTGCTAGCGGTGGCCGAAGCTCCTGAACTGAGTGCGCAGTTGTCCTCGGCCCAATCGAAGCTGAAAGCGCAGGAGGCACTTTCGATTGCGAGTAAAGCGAACTATGATCGGGTGCTGGAAGCGAGTAAATTTTCGGGGGCCGTTTCTAAAAATGATGTCGACCAGGCGCTTGCTAAACGCAACGCTGATTTAGCGCAGCTAGAGGCTGCAAAGTCGGCTTATCGGGAAGTGTCCGATCTGAAGAAATACCTCGAGATCCGGGCACCTTTCAGCGGTATCATTAGCGCACGTAATGCAAGTACGGGTGCTTATATCGGGCCATCCGGCAAAGGGTCCGAGTTTCCGCTATTTGTGTTGACGGAGCAAAAAAAGCTGCGCTTGGTGATCTCTGTACCGGAAGCCTACACAGGTTATGTCGACATGAATAATCAGATTAGCTTTACCGTTAAGGCATTTCCTGAGAAAAAATTTACGGGGCAAGTGAAACGTCAGGCGGGTGCCCTGGACAAACGATTACGTTCGGAACGGGTAGAGGTAGACGTACTCAACAACGATCGGAAGCTGCTGCCCGGCATGGTGGCTGAGGTAAATGTTCCGCTGCCAACCAAAAGCAATACGTTGATAGTGCCCAAATCAGCTGTCGTGAATTCGACAACCGGGGTCTTTGTAATTAAGGTTACGAACGGTAAGGCGGAGTGGGTGCCGATCAAAAAAGGGCTGGAAGCTGACGAAAAAGTAGAAATATTTGGCGAGCTAAACGAAGGCGACCCCATCATCGCATCGGCCAACGAAGAAATCCGGGATGGCTCACCCGTTACGACAAAGAAATAGCGGACCGTTTCGAGTCCGCTTACGTAGGGTTTAAAATAGGCGAGCCGACTTTTATAAGGGTTGGCTCGCCTATTTTGTATCAATCATTTATGGCCTGATAGACCAAAGGTTTGAACGCTTTGTCTGTGTTGGAAACATAGGGTCCCCACATTTGCCGATATATTAAGACTAGCATATCTTCTTTGGGGTCGACCCAATAAGAGGTCGAAAACACACCTCCCCAGGAATACGTACCTACCTGACTAGGGGTAAACTTGCTGCCATTTTCGGAAATGACCAAAAAGCCAAATCCGAATGCATTATCACGGGCATGGTCGCCGACATTAGGGTTGAGGTCGCCAATTTGGTTCATGGTCATCAACCGTACTGTATTCCGGGCGAGCAGGCGTACACCCTTATATTCGCCACCATTTAGCAACATCTGCAGGAAAATCGCGTAATCATAAACGGTGGATGACATGCCGCCACCCCCCGAAAAATAATCGGTCTTCTGGAGTGGATAATTCATGTCGAGTGCTCCGCCAAAAACGGATGTTTGCTTTTGTATCGTTCCGGTAGAATCGCCCTGAAAAAAGTTGACCAACCGGGAGCCTTTTTCGGGAGGAACATTGAAATAGGTGTCTTTCATGCCTAGTGGCTGACAGATCCGCTTCTGAAAAAAGTCTTCCAGAGACGTACCCGACCACAGCTCAATCAGGTAGCCCAACACATCCATACTCAGCCCATATCTCCATTGTTCACCGGGCTGAAAGAAGAGCGGTAAGCTACCCAGACGGTTCATCGCATCGGCAAGTTTCTGACCGTTCACGCCCACCCCTCCGGTCATGTTGTTTTTGGCATAAATGGCATTTTCGGCTGGGCTACCAATCGACGGATACCCCAAACCAGACGTGTGCGTAAGCAAATCGCGGATGGTGACAGGTCGTTTAGCCGGAATGGTCGTGTATGTGGTATCCTTTGGGTTGAAGCTAGCCAATACCTTTTGATTGACGAAGGACGGAATGAATTTAGATATCGGATCGTCCAGCGAAAACTTTCCTTCTTCCCAGAGCATCATTATAGCCACACAGGTAAGCGCTTTGGTTTGCGAAGCGACCCGAAAGATGCCGGTTTTGTCGAGTGGCGTTTTCCTGGTCAGATCATTATATCCATGTGCTTTGTAAAACACGATTTTACCGTGACGGGCTATCAGGACTACCGAACCATTCACCCATTTCTGGTCAACCCAGTGCTGCATACCGGCATCCAGACGGGCGAGTCGAGCTGCGGAAAACCCACCGGCTGCGGGTGGTGCTTCCATCAAAACGGTTGGTTGAGCCTGAGTTGTGTTCTGGTACGTAATCGTTGTAAGTAAGATGGATAGGACAAGTACGTAACGGTTCATGATAGGCAGGGTAAGGATTTTAAGAAAGGGTACAGAAACTGGATTGAACACTCAGCTTGTCGACGACAGATCAGCCGCTAATTTTTTGGCCGAGATTAGAAACAAGGCCACTGATCCCAGACTAACAAGAATGATGATCGACATGGCCCAGCGTAGCGATTCAACTCCTAGCGACGGAGCCAACCCATCGCTGATCATTCCGACAACCAACGGGCCAAAGCCTAAGCCAATGAGATTCAGGACAAAAAACAATATAGCGGAGGTGAGCGAACGCATTGACGCCGGAACGAGGCTATGCGATACGGCTACCGAAGGGCCCAAATACGTACTTTGAAGCGACGCAGTTAACCCCAGGCAGATTATAGCAACCGTTGTATTTTGTAGAAAAAGAGCACCTGCGGCACAAGGAATAGAGGCTATAATCGCATAAGCCGGAATGTTCAGGTACTGCTGTTTATTGGTTTTGCCAAAATGATCGGTCAGAAGCCCACCTGCGAATGAACCTGCTGCCCCGCCAAGGCCGAAAATTGGCCCAAGTAAAGCTCCTATTTCTGAATTTTTCAAGCCGTGAAGCCGCATCAGAAAGGAGGGAGCCCAGTTGTTAAGACCGTAAATACAAAAGACGTGCAGCCCTGTGGCCAACGCCAGGTAAACAAAGGTTTTGGTTGCATATAACCGGTTCAGCACCTCACGTATCGAAGGCAACTCGATAGCCAACGTTCTATCTGTGTCAGTGGCTCCGCGCTGAGGCTCCTTCACGGTCAGGTACACCAGCACCGAAAAAACAACACCCGGTATGCCCACAGTATAAAAGGCAGTTCGCCAGCCAAGATGCTGGTTCAAATAACCGCCCATCAGAAACCCCACTAATATCCCGAAGTAGATACCTGTTGAATAAATAGAGAGTGCAGTCGAACGCTTTTCGGGAGGGAAGTAGTCGGATAGCATGGCATGGGCGGGAGGGCTTCCGCCTGCCTCACCAATACCCACGCCAATGCGGGCCAGTAATAACTGGCTAAAGTTTCTGACCAGACCCGAACAGGCCGTCATTATACTCCATAAGGCAAGTGATACGGCTACGGTGTTTCTACGGTTCGTTTTATCGGCAAAACGGGCAATCGGAATACCCAGAGTAACGTAAAATACAGCAAACGTAAATCCAGAGAGTAAGCCCAATTGGGTATCGGACAACTGCAGATCCTGCTTTATAGATTCCTGGAGAATAACAAGGAGTTGCCGATCAACAAAGTTAAATACGTAGACCAGCGTCAGCATGACCAGCACATAATTCCGATATAGGCTGCTAACTGACTCGTTCCGGATAGCTTCCCTGGTTTGCATGAAAGAAGAGGTGAAATGTAGTGGGCAACCAGAAAAGTCACTGAAAACCAATACTTACTGTTGCCTGATTTTGCCCAATGGGAATGGCAACTATTGACTATTCAAATACCATTTATTTGAACGTGAGTTACGAATAAAAATGCTGACGGTTCTTTTACATTACTTCACATACCCCAGCTTCCGTGGAATTGTATAAATTTCGGTTTGGCGTCCGTCGATGTAGCGGAAGGTCTGCCCGTCGAAAAAACCGTCTTCTTCCAGCATGATACGAATGGTTTTCTTCCAGGTGGGCAGCTCAACAGCGGCATTCAGCTCGATGGAGTAAGCCGTGTTGGCGAGCAGCGGATAGTCGCCGGAACCGGGAACGCCTTTCTGCTGATCCCAGAGGCCGATGGTTGGGCCAGCTGCGTGGCCATGCACACCGATTGGGTGCGAATAAATGGTGCCGCTAATGCCTTCTTTCTTAGCCTGGTCCAAAGCGGCCAGCAGCATCTGATTACCAGTCTTCCCAGCTTTAAATTGCTCCGTTAAAATATCCTGCAAGCGATTTCCTTGCTTGAACGCGGCTTTAATAGCGTCGGGAACATCCGTTTCGCCGGGCTTCAGCACATAAGCATGCTGTTGCTGGTCGGTATTCAGGCGCAGATACGTAATGCCAAAATCCACATGCAGCAGATCGCCCGGCATGATCACCTGCTTGTCGGGGCGTTTCGAGAACGTACGCAAGTGGTTGAAATCGGTATCATCTGCCCGCTGAACATCGACCGTCGGGTGAAACCAGGTGTCTAAGCCGAGGCTGGTAATTCGCTGGCGAAACCACCACACTACGTCGTCCGTAGTTGTAACGCCGGGCTGGATGACATTCTCCGAAAAACCCTCCTGAATGATCTGATGCGACAGCCGACAAATCATCGGATAAATGGCCATCTCTTTCGCGGTACGTGTTTCCAGCCAGCCTACCGCCACTTTCTCGGCGGAGACGATACGTTTCTGATATTCGGCGGGTAGTTTCGTCAGAAATTCTTCATGTTCCGTAAACGACAAGCCGTCGGCATGGCCGTAATTAGCCGAACTGTTTAGGCCAATCTTTTTGGGTTTACGGTCTTCAATGATCTTAGCCAGTGCTTCCCACTGATTCGGCCGGACGTCGATATCCCAGGCACCTTTCAGGAGGTTACCAACGTCGTAACGGGCAATGGCCAGTTTTTCAATGGCATCCGCTCCCTGCTTCCCTGTATCATAAAACACCATGATGGTTCGTCGGCGGGCCGACAGCCAGGTTGAGGGCAGCATCGTGCGCAGAACGGGGTCTTCGTTGTATTCGCGGGAAATGATGATCCACATATCCAACCCTTCCCGGCGCATAAGCTGAGGGAGAAGGTTCGTGAATCGGTCTTCCAGAATCTCATCAATGACTCTTGCCCGTTCGCGTTCGGGGAGGATGGTAGTAGGCTGGGCGAACGAGACAGTAAAGGCAAACAGGCTAAGTAGCAGAGAGTAAAATAGTTTGGTCATCGGCAGTTTTAGTGGTTACGGAGCAAGATACGTAAAGCCGTTAAACATTTTTAACGTAAGTGGCAGGCAACGCTTTCCTAAATGCGTGCATCTTGCAGGGGAATGGCTATCTGAGTCGTTACTGCATAAAATCAAAAACCTAATAATGATATACCGATGTCTATTCGTTAGTATACTACATTCGGGTGATAAAGACATTCTGATCGGTTCATGAAGACTCTTCTACTAGCGCTGTTGACTATTGGTTACGTTTCATTGGCTCATGCGCAGTCGACAACTACGGGCCTGCGCGGCAGCGTCAAGAATGCGCAGGGGGAAGCGTTACCATACGCAGCGATCATTGTAAAGGGCACTTCAACTGGGACCATTACCAATGCCGAAGGGCGATATGAAGTCGCTTTAGCGCCAGGTAAGTATACGATCGTGTTCCAGTATCTGGGGTTCCAAACGATTCAGAAACCGGTTGAGATTGCCAGTGGCTATGCGACGCTCGACGCGACTTTAGAGGAACAAGCGTACCGATTAGCCGAAGTTCAGGCGAAAGCGGGGAACGAAGATCCAGCCTATACGATCATGCGCCGGGCCATTGCCAAAAGTCGCTTTCACCAGCTACAGGTGCAGCGCTTTAAAGCCAGAGTATACACCAAGTCGTCGTTTACCGTGCTCGACTTGCCGAACCTGGCGGAGATGGCGTTCCGGAAGCAATTGAAGGAAGCCGAAAAAGAAGCGAACTTCAAAGTGGGGGTGCCAATCCTGAACGAAACCGTGTCGGAAGTTACGTTCACGCAGCCGAATACGTATCGGCAGCGCGTGATCGCGAACCGGAATTCTCAGGGTGACTTTTTAAGCCCAAGTCAGTTCTACAACGCGAGTTTCTATAACCCCACCATCGCCGGAGCTGTATCTCCGCTTTCGCCCAAAGCGTTTGCCTATTACAAGTTTGAATACAAAGGCACGTACCGCGAGCCGGGACCCGACGGCAATCCGGTCGAGGTCAGTAAGATTCAGGTGATTCCCCGGCAGTATGGCGAAGGGGTGTTTCGCGGGACTATTTTCATTATTGAAAATACCTGGGCGATTCATAGTTTGCAGTTAGAGACCATTACCAGCATTGGTGTGTCGTTTACGGTCCGGCACGTGTGCAGCCCTGTAAAAGGGGTGTGGATGCCGACGAATCAGCGCTACAACGGTACCGGATCGTATCTGGGCGTAAAGGCAACCGGACAGTACGTTCGCAGCTTGACGTTTAGTGAATTTGTCGTTAATCCCGCTTTCGTTGAAGAGATCGAAGTGGTGGATGAGAAGAAGGCACCACCTACCCAAACGTTAAGCAAAGGCGATATCAAGGGCAAGCAGTTCGACGAGTTGGTAAAGAAACAGAAAGAGTTTTCGACCAAAAACCTGCGTCAACTGGTCAAGGAATACGAAAAACAGGAGAAGCAAGCCCGTAAGAACCGTAAAGAAGACGTAACGGTTGTACGCGACGACTCCCTGGTCGTCGATTCGCTGGCTCGAAAACGATCGAATGTTTTCTGGGATTCGCTACGTTCGGTACCGTTGACAACGGCCGAAATCAAGAGCTATCGAAAGGCCGATAGTCTGGGTCTGGTTCGAGAAATCAAAGCTCCAGGCCGTGCTGATAGTACCAAGCGCGACAGTACACAACGTAAGAAATCGCCCAAATTTTCGGTGGGTCAGTTGCTAAGTGGCAATACGTGGCGGTTGAGCAAACGCAGTTCATTGATTTATACCAGTCCGTTGATGCGCCTGGAGTATAATACCATAGAGGGCTATTCGGCCGAAGGTGGCCTGAATCTCCGGTATCGTGCGCGTGTCGACTCTGTCAATCGATTTACGCGGATTTTGCTGGGCGAATGGAACGTTGGCGGGAATGCCCGTTATCAGTTCGGGCGAAAGCAGTTTGTGGGCTATGGACTGGCGAGTTATCAATACAAAAACACCAAGATTAGCCTGTCGGGTGGACGTTATCTATACCAATACAATCCCGACAACCCGATCAGCCCGTTTCTGAACACTTTCACAACGCTGCTGTTTGAGCAGAATTTTGCGAAGCTCTACCAGAAGGACTTTGTCAACCTGACCATTAATGCGACACCATTTAAGCAACGGCTGACTTTAACAGGTAGCCTGGATTACGCGCAACGTACTGAACTGGCCAATTTCAGGGAAGACATCAAACCCTGGATCAATTGGCGAAATCGTACTTTCACGCCTAATCGACCCGATAATGAAGAAATCGCGACAACTGCTTTTCCAACGCATCAGGCAGTTGTCTTAAACCTGACTGCATCGGCTAAGCTAGGAGCAACGCAATACGTGATACGCAACGGTCGACGGATCGCCCGACGCGATAACGATAGCCCCTTGCTCAGCCTGAACTACCGGAAAGGAATGGGCGATGTGGATTATGATTTCGTGCAGGCTACAATCAGTCATTCCTTCGAAACAGGGATTCGCAGCCGGTTAAACTATCAGCTCAGCGCCGGTGCGTTTGTGAATGACCGGAAACTGTACTTCCCCGACTTCAAACATTTTGCGGGGAATCAGTTCTTTTTCCAGCAAGGCGACGTAGTATCGACGTATCGCTTGTTGCCGTATTATCAATACAGCACGGGAAAGCGGTTTGCCGAAGCTCACGTGCTAGCTGAGTTTCGTAAGTTTTTCATCACGCAGCTAACACTGGTCCGGCTCGTTGGCTTGAAAGAGAACCTATTCGTGCATTACCTCTATACACCCGCTTCCAAAAACTATACTGAAATAGGGTATGGTCTGGATGGGCTCGTTCCGCAGGTATTGCCGTTCTTCCGGGTCGAGGTGATTTCGCAGTGGCAGGATGCGCAGTACAAAGGGCTGGGCTTCCGAATTGGTACCACACTTAAGTTCGGACGGTAAGGTATCTCAGTAAAAACAAGAGGTTTCATTGATTGTACTCACAAAACCTCTTATTTTCTTACAGTGATAATTACACGCTGATACCGGGTGAGCGATGGAGTCCCGTTGTCGGTCGCTTCCAGAATGAGATGAATTGTTTGGCCACCTTTGGCATCTTTGGGAATCAACACTTCCGTCCGCAGCGAGTCGGGATTGGCGATCACCACTTGATTCGAATAGCTGCCCGCCTGAAGTTGCCACCACCTGGTCGAAACGGCATGATTGTCCGGGTCGGAAACGGCCCCATTCAGACGTATCGTTTGGCCAGGAGTTACCAGGACCGTTAGCGGCCCTTCAATGCTGACGACAGGTTCGTGGTTGGCATCGGCATATTTGGCGGTTACCGACCATTTCATGCGGGCCGCAAAATCGCGCTGGGCCTGTGGAAAGAAATTCGGAAAGGCCAGCTCACCGGTATTTTTGCTTCGCTGGGTATTTAACGTGCTCAACGTAGTGGCCATGGCGTTGGCACTGGTATCCGAGGAAGTTGCAGCACCGAACGGAGAACTTGTCGTTGCTTCCTGCCTCTCCATAGCGCGGCCCCCCCAGCCCCCATACGTACCGACTTCATAAGCGCGCAGTCCATTGGCCAGCATGTTCATAAACGTATGGTTGTCGCCTTCACCCAGCCAGGAGCCTTTCGGCTGCACGGGCATCCACACCACGTAGCCCTTCTTCTTCAACTCCTCATTCGAAGTGCCCGAGAAACCAAAATAATCCAGCTTGTCGTCTTTGACCATCTGCTTGCCATCGCCCCATACCCGGTACAAGGCACCTAACGGCCCCCGATCCGATACGTTCTCTTTCATCCAGGAGGCCGTCAGATAAGGGGCATTCTCCGGTTTAGCGCTCAACTGCGCCCCGTAGCCATAGTTAGGGCCAGCTTTAAACTGTCGGTACTCAATATTAGGCCAGTTCGGCTGGATGTATGCAGCATAGGCGTCATCCTGATCGCCGGAAGGCAGCAGGACGACTTTGCGGGATATTTTTTGTTTAATCGTTTCCCATTGGGTAGTGTATTCATACTGCTCCTGAATCGATTTAAGGGCCCGGGCAATTGTGCTATGTCCGCCCCAGGCGGTAATGAAAAGCGGTCCGGGCTTATCATCCAGGATCAGCGCTTTTATCAGGTCTGAGCCCGGCGAGTCTTTACTAATGTCGCCATCAAACTCAATGTTGCCATAGCGAATTCTTGCTTTGAGTTGGGCGGGAGCGGGATACCGGGGGTTATGTATTTTCAAGTTCGGATACACGGTTGCATACGCGTCGACGATATCGTGAATGAAGCGTTCGTCTTTAGCCCACCGCCACGACTCGCAGGGGCACAGATTCAATCCAAAACGGGTGTATTCTCTGCCGGGCACAAACCACTTGGTACCCTTGCCATCGCCTTTCCAGTGAAACTGGCTGCTGGCATAGATGAAGCCTTCAATGTCTAAGTCGCTGCTGTAGAGTAGAAAGCGGATCAGCGAGTTATTGTCGTCAAGCTCCGGGTCAGCCGTAACTATAATGCGGGGACGTACCGGTTGAGCAGCAGGCTGCGCATCTGTTTGCGTAGCGAAAAGGCTTGAACAAATGAAGCCAATAGCAACAGCTTTCAGTAAGCCGCGTGAGTAAAATTTCATAGATGGGAAGTACAGGGGTTAGGACTCTTATCGGCTACCAATGTACTAAATCGCTGTAACGTTTCGACCAGTTAGATAATCCACTAAGCAGAAAACGGCTAACGTATTACGTCAAAAAATAGTCTGACATATCACCTGTCTACTCAGGAACGATGTCATACGTGATGGCTGCACTAACCTCAGGAGCTGAAGAAGCGCCAAACAAATCCGCTTACGTACCGTTCAGAAAGAATCCATTACGTCTGAAACCGACTGTTTCAGTTACAAATCATGCAACGTCGTCTGTTTTTGCAAACATCACTTACTGCGGTTGGCATGAGTCAGCTTACTCCTCTACTAGGTGCGGAAAATAATAGTCTGCCGGACCCGAAACCTGAAAAGCTGCCCCGGTGGCGGGGCTTTAATCTGCTCGAAAAATTCGTAGCCGGGAAGACTGGTCCGGAGCCGGAAGGACCGTATCAGGAACGCGACTTTGAATGGATAGCCGACTGGGGGTTCAACTTTGTGCGGTTGCCGATGTCGTACCACTGCTGGGCGACACCCGACCCAGCTCATTGGACTCAATTAAACGAACGGGTGTTAAAAGAGGTAGATGCAGCCGTTGAGTATGGGCGTCAGTATAAAATTCACGTAAACCTGAACCTACACCGTATTCCGGGCTATTGTGTTAATCCACCGGCCGAACCGCTGAACCTCTGGACCGACGAACGAGCCTTGGAAGCGGCTGTCTTTCACTGGAAACACTTGGCCGAACGCTACAAGGGACGCCCGAATAGTGAAGTATCGTTCGATTTAATCAATGAACCGAATACAGACGAATCGAGTTACGTTCGGGTCGTGAAAGCGTTGGTAGAAGGCATTCGATCAGTTGATCCCGACCGGTTGATCATTGCGGATGGATTGCAGTTCGGTAATCAGCCAGTTGGTAAGTTAGCCGATCTGAAGATAGCCCAGAGTACGCGCGGGTATCTACCCATGAATGTAAGTCATTACAAAGCTTCATGGGTGCCGATGTTGCAGGAGACACCGCCACCGAGCTGGCCGACTACCTGGATGAATGTAAACTGGAATGCAAACTTTCTGCGTAAAGCAGCCATAGAGCCCTGGCAGAAGCTGCAGAAGCAGGGCGTGGGCGTACACGTAGGGGAATGGGGCTGCTTCAACAAAACACCGCACGACATTACCCTGCGCTGGATGGAAGATCAACTTAAACTCTGGAAAGAGGCTGGCTGGGGATGGGCACTGTGGAATTTCCGCGGAGCGTTTGGCATCCTCGACAGCGACCGCGACGACGTTACGTATGAAACTCATCAGGGTATGAAACTAGATGCTGAAATGCTGGCGCTGTTACGTAAGTATTAACCTAACTGTGTACGCTCAGAGACAGGCGAGAGCCGATAAACAGCTTATTCAGACTACAGACAATCATCATCACGCGATGGTCTGATCAGACAGTATGCAAAATATTAAAGATTTATTCGACGTATTTCCGCAGGCCGGTAGGGTGGAGTGGATTGGTATTCGTCCCGAACGAGCAACAGCGGTTCAGGTGTTGCCATCCGCAGAAGTTTCGACTAAAAAGGGAGTTCTCGGTGACCATTACAGCGGGCAAAGCGGTAATCGGCACGTAACGCTGATCCAGGCCGAACATTTGCCGGTTGTTGCCGCGTTGATGAGACGAAATGCCCTCGATCCGGGTCTGCTCCGTCGTAATCTGGTCGTGTCGGGTATTAACCTGCTAGCCTTAAAAGATCAGCAAATTCAGATCGGTGATTCGGAACACGACCCGGTGGTTTTGCAGGTTACTGGACAATGCCACCCCTGCTCGAAGATGGAAACTACGCTTGGGCCGGGTGGCTATAATGCCATGCGGGGCCACGGTGGCATGACCGCTAAAGTGTTGAAGGGCGGAACCATACGGGTAGGGGATACGGTCACCGTTGTGCCGACGACTACTTCTGTTTAGTTTGCTCGGGGTCGGGTGAAATGCCACTGGGCCGGTTGAAACCGTAACGGAAGCGATTACGAAGCTGCTGAATGGTATTGATGAGGTCGTAATCCGATGAACGTAGCAAAAACTCATCGTTCAACTCACAGAAGTCAAAGAAGCGGTCGACATCAGCGCCTTTCAAGTCCGTTGCCTGATCGACCAGCAGTCGAAAACGTTCGAGGGCCAAGGCGTGTCGCCGGTCCTGCTGCATAATGTAGTACGCCTTCCGATCCGATTTGGGGCGTTTTCCGAACAGCTCGTATAGGAGCGTCACCCCGGCTCCATCTGCCACCCGGTCAAAGGCCTGCTCACCAGTTACTTTTTTAGATGCCGTTGGCTCATCAAGTATTTGCTGAATCTCTTTTTTGACTTCTTCATAACGTTTCGCTGTAACGGTCACTTCGGCCAGATCAACCACGCGATAGGGCATAGGTGGCAAGGCTTTGGCCACGATCGTTGGATTTTCCGAGCCGTCGTATTTTATACCTGTGCGGTTGTATAGCTGACTCGTTAAAATCAGCGAATCGCCCGGCTGGACGGTCATGAAGAAACGTCCGGAAGTATTCGTACGGGCCCGCTGGCGCGTCCGTTGGTTAATCACCGTAGCGCGGTCAACCCCTTGCTTGGTCGTCTGGTCGACAACTGTCCCGATCACATACTTGCCCTGCGCCCATGCGTCGCCCGACCAGCTTAGTAAGCCGAAAAGGCAAAGCAACAAACGGCAGCGGCTCAGGGGCATGATGGCAAGGGTTGAAGTTTACAAAATTAGGAATTAGGACAGAGCAGGTAGACGTTGATGCTGTTAAAAAACGTTAACCAGTCGTTGAACGCGTTCGAGGGTCATCTCCGAAAAATTCCGGATGGCATCGTCCACAAACGGAAGCAGTTCATCCGTAGTTTGCGTAGTTGCTACGCCCACCACGTAAGCTCCCGACGCTTTAGCCGCTTGAATGCCCGTCATGGAATCTTCGAAAATCACGCTTTCGCCTGGCTCCACGCCCAGTATAGCCATCGCTTTCTGGTAAATTTCCGGATCAGGCTTGGGGTGACTGACCATACTTTCGTTCAACAACGCATCGAAGTAAGGACGCAGATCCAGCGCATCAATCACAAACTCAAGGTTTTCAACCGGAGCCGAAGTAGCAACGGCCGTACGTATTCCAGCGGCTTTTAACGATTTCAGGAAGTCTACCAAACCTGGAACCGGCGTAATATCCGGTTGGTACAACTTTCGGAATAAGGCTTCCTTTTCGTGCGCTAAACGTAGTACGTCCTCTGGTGCCAGCGTCTCGTTGGCGAATAGGTGCGCCACGATGTCGTTGTTGTGCTTTCCAGAGACGTAATTCACAAAATCCTCGTCGCTGAGGGTTTTGCCGTTCCGTTGATAATACTCTCTCCAGGCGATACGGTGGTGCGGGTTCGTATCAACGATAACCCCGTCCATATCAAAAATTACTGCTTTCATTAGTTATAGTCATTCATTGTCATTGGTCATTTAGTCATTGATTGTACACAGATACTCTGCTGACAACCAATGACTAAATGACCCAATGGCTAATTGCTTATTTCATCTTCACAATCGTGACCCCGGCCCCACCGCGGTCGGCATGTTCGTCTTCCATACGGGCTACCTGTTTATAGCCGCGCAGGTGGTTACGTACGAGTGTTCGCAGGATGCCATCACCTTTGCCGTGTACGATACGTAACTCCGGATAACCAAGCATCAGGGCATCGTCAACGAACCGGTCGACTTCGCCCAGCGCTTCTTCACCACGTTTGCCACGGATGTCGAGGTTGAAGCTAAAATTCTGCATCTTCTCGTTCATGTCGAGGCCCTGGGTAAGTGGTCGATCGTCTCGGGTTTCGGTGGCTTCTTTGAATGTCTTCTTGCTGACTTTCTCAAGTCGGTTCATCTTTACCGTCGACTTCAAATCACCGATCCGAATTTCGGCGTCCTTACCCCGTATCGACAACACTTCGCCTATCGCATTCTGACCGGAAATGCGCACGTAGCTACCGACCGCAATTGCACCATTATCGGCCGAATCCACGGCGGCCACAAATTCTTCCTCGGCTTGCTGGGGTTTCTCGACAACCAGTGTTTCCGGCTTCAGTTCTTTCTGGTCAAAGCGTTCCAGCTCGTGCCGAACTTGTTTCGTTACGTCGCGTTCAGCTTTGTTCTCTTTAATCTCGCGAATTGTGTTCTCAATGCGTTGATTGGCTTCCTGTACAAGCGCTTTTGCCTTTTGCTTCGCATCGTTAACGATCTTTTTCTGCTCATTATCCAAGCGCGTCTTTAAGGCGGTGTATTCGGCAAGCTGCTGAGCCAGTTTCCGTTGATTGATGCTGACTTCGAGGTTTTTCTCGGAGAAGACACGTTTCTCAATATCGAGCTCTTTTAGCAGTTTCTCAAAGTTCACCTGCTGGCTACCGAGCTTCTCTTTTGCCCGGTCGATAACGCCTTTAGGCAACCCGATCTTCTGCGCGATTTCGAACGCAAACGAGCTGCCCGGACGGCCAATCTCCAGTTGATACAACGGTTCAAGGTGCTCGCCATCAAAGCGCATGGCACCATTCATCAGGCCCGGCGTCTTGTCTGCAAAGACTTTCAGGTTCGTATAGTGCGTGTTGATAACGCCATATGCGCCCGACTTATTAAGGTCTTCGAGGATCGACTCCGCAATTGCGCCACCCAGCCCCGGCTCCGTACCCGTGCCAAACTCGTCGATCAGGAACAGCGTCCGTTTGTTGGCACCAACCAGGAATTGCTTCATGGCGGTTAGGTGTGAGCTATACGTACTGAGGTCGTTTTCCAGCGACTGTTCATCACCAATGTCGATGTATAAGTTCTGGAAAATACCCATCTCCGAATAGTCAGCCATCGGCACCAGCAGACCACATTGCAACATATACTGCACAAGGCCGATTGTCTTCAGCGCTACCGATTTACCACCTGCGTTTGGACCCGAGATGATCAGAATACGGGCTTTCTCATCGAGCCGGACGCCTAGCGGAACCACTGTTTTGCCCTGCTTCGTAAACGACAGGTGCAGCAGCGGGTGACGCGCATTCGTCCAGTTAACAAACGGCCGCTCATGCAATTTGGGCATAACAGCGTCTAACTGTACCGCCAGTTTGGCTTTGGCCCGGATAAAGTCAATCTGCGCCAGAAAGTTAACGGCCTTTTTCAGATCGTCGAGGTGCGGCCGAACCTGGTCGGTTAAAGCCAATAAGATGCGGTAGATCTCGCGCCGTTCTTCGTACTCTAATTCGCGAATCTCGTTGTTCGCATCGAATACTTCGGCGGGTTCCAAAAAGACGGTTTGACCGGTCTGCGACTCGTCGTGCACAAAGCCTTTGATCTTACGTTTGTGTTCGGCCGCAATCGGGATGACCAGTCGTCCACCACGTACCGTCAACGACAAATCATCCGGAATCCAGCCATTCTGCCGGGCCTGGCGTAATATTGAATCGAGTCGTTTGCGCAGGTTCGCTTGTTCGCTGATGATCCGACGGCGGATGTTAGCCAGTTCGGGAGAGGCTGAATCACGGACTAGCCCGCGATCATCGATCACGCGTTCGAGCGCATCGGTCAGTTTTTTATCGACACCAATCGGACCGGCTAATTCTTTTAGAAATGGGAATGCCGTTACGTCGTCGCGTTTGTTCAAAAAACGCAGACAGTCCTGAATGGTACGTAGCGCAAGTTTAAGATCAAAGAATTCGGCCTCGGTCAGGGCCAGGCCTTCGACGCGGGCCCGGTTTAACTGAGACCGAACGTCGATATAATTGCTGCTTGGGAAGTCAGGTTCGTATTGAACAATCTGCTTAAACTCGTCGGTCTGACGAAGCAGTTTATCAATCAACTGAGGATTATCCGTAAACCTAATCTTCTCGACATAGTCTTGTCCCAGCGGACTGACACAAGCTTCTTTCAGGCGTTCGCGGATGGTATCAAAACCTAGTTTAGTTTCTAATGTAGTCGGGTAAAGCATTAATCAGCTGAAAACGGGCAGTGGATAATAAGGCCCTATCTAAGAGAATAACGTTTGACAAGGCTAGTGGGTTCGTATGCATTGAAATGGTAAAATTAGGGTATCTTGATCAAAATGAGCACTTATTACCGCAGGTGCTCCAGGCGCTCGAGCATTTCGAGACAGGCCCGGCTATTGTGATAAGAGCATTTCCACATGCTTATTTTGTCATTACCTACCACTTTATGGTTTGCATCAACGCCCATGAACCATTCGCCGTTCTTGGTGTCAAGCAAGTACTTTTTGATGAACGCCCAGCTTTGCTCTGATTTATCGAGGAATTGTTTTTCGTGGGTAAGCTGATACGCGCTCATAAACCCGACCATGGCTTCGGCGATAACCCACCACGAGCGTTCGCGGTTAAGGTGCCCCGTTTTCGGATCGAATTCGTAGTTCATGCCGCCGTCTGGCTCTAAACCCGTAGACGCGGCCCTGGCCATCTTTACCGCTACGTCATGCACTCGTTTTTGCAGGGCTTGGTCTTCTTTATTGGTACTAGCCAGTACATCGGCGGCCTCGGGCAGGAGCCAGGAGGCTTCAATGTCGTGCCCGTATGAGATGGCCGTTTTCCGTATCTGCCAATCGTCGTTCAAAAACATATTCATCCGATACGTTTTAGGGTCGACAATATATTTTAGAAATACGTCCAGCATGCTGCGAATCTGGGCGGCAACCGATTTGTCAGGCCAGACCCGGTATAGGCACGTAAACGACTCCAGCAGGTGGAGGTGGGTGTTCATGGTCTTGGTTTCCTGATTCTCGTAACTGCTCATGACGAAATCGTTGGTGTCTGACCAGTCGCGGGCGTACGCATCGCGGAAACCACCTCGCTTTGCATCGTAGGCATGCTTCACCATCGTTTCGAATTGCTCCTTGGCTAGAGCAAGCGCCGGAGCCGATTGGGTTGCGTGGGCGTACTCACTCAGGCCGTACAAGGCAAAGGCTTGACCGTATAAATGTTTGATCGGTTGCTTAGGTTGGCCATCAGCTGTGACAGACCAATACACCCCGCCGTATTGCGGGTCGATAAAGTACTTTCGGATGTAGTCAAACGATCTATCGGCGATGGCGCGATACTCGTCGTGCTGCGTGTGGCGAAGAGCCGCCGAAAATGTCCACAAGATGCGGGCATTTAAAACGATGCCTTTGTTGGCATTGGGGTCAGGGCGATTCTGATAATCGACGCGGCCATAAAAACCGCCTTTAGCCTCGTCAGGAGCGTAACGCTCCCAGTAAGCAAGAATGTCTTTATGTTCCTGACGGAGTTCGGCCCGCCACTGATTCAAATCGCCCATAATACAACGAAAAATGGATAATGAATATGTAAGCAGATTTGAGTACGTGAATACTCATAAGCCACTTCATTATTCATTATCCATTACATTGCTGTGCTGGTTGATTATTTACGGCTACCGTTCCGGCTGCTGCTGTGCCCCGAGTGGCCGTGGCCACCCCGCTCCTCCGCAAGTTCGCCGGGTGTTTTATCGGTTGCTACGTGCTCTTCTTCCTGACCTTGCTTACTCTTGTTTGACGGTTGCATGGTCCGTTCGCCGTTGGGGCGGGTGAAGCTCGTGTCGTGCGCTTCATGGTTGCGGGTCCGTTCAGAGTGCGGTTGCTTGTCGTTCGAGCCCGGTTGGTCGGTGCTTTTGTGATTAGCCATAACGTTGTGGTCTAGTTGTTGTGTAGATTATTAAACCGGCTCCATGCGGTATTGTTCAATAAAAAAGCCAGTCTTGCCTTTGGGCAAGACTGGCTTTTTTATTGAATTAACTAAGCGAATTAATAGCCAGGATTTTGGGTCAGAACACCTTTCTGAAGGTCAAGCTGAACCAGCGGAATTGGCATATACTCATCGCGACCAGCGGTGAACTTAGCACCTGCATAACCTAACGGAAGCTTCGTGCTTTCGTAAGCCAGGAACGAGTTCAGAACAGGAGCCGCAATACCCCAGCGAACTAGGTCATAGAAACGGTGGCCTTCGCCCGAAAGCTCGAGCTTGCGCTCAAACTGAACCGCCGAACGAGCCGCTTCTTTACTAGCGAAAGCCGTCGTATAGTTGCTGATTACGTAGTTCGCAGCGTTTTTGCCATCGGCCGTTTTAACCCACGCACTTTGGTTAGCGGCACGGGTCCGAACCTGGTTGATGTACGTACGGGCCGTTTCCAGGCTACCTGCTTCGATCTCGGCTTCAGCAGCCATCAACAACACATCAGCAAAGCGGATGATGTTGTAGTTGATCGCTGAGTAACCATTCGTCCAGGAGCTACCATCCGTCAGACTACCATTCTGCGAACGATAGTAGATGAACTTCTTCGGCGAGTAAGGGCCAGCAAAGCTCTGGTCACGAATCCAGTCGAGACCTGGGTGAGCCTGCCAATCCAGGTAAGGAATACCCCGACGGCCAATCGACCAGTCGAGACGTGGGTCAACGGGACCTGCATCCGGCGTAAATGCCGCTTTAGATTCGATACCCTGGTCGTTTTTCAATTCATTGCCAGGCTGGCTGTAGAGACCGTTCGCCTGATCTTTTTCAGAAACACCCGTTAATAAGGGTAATCCAGTCGCATCAACCCGGAACGAGTTGGCCATGTCGAAGCTAGGCGCGAAGAATCCGCAGCAACCAGCCGGACCATTAGAACCCGTGTTATACGGGAAGTTCAGGTCCAACTCCTGCGCTGAGTTTGCTACGTCACCTGTATTAACCGCAGCCTGAATAGCAAAGACAGTCTCTTCGGTGTTGTCTCTCGCTGCGTTAAATACGTCTGTATAGTTCGCAACCAGACCATATTTCTTACCGCTCGAGGTAACACCGCTAGCAATCACCTGATCAAACAGGGCTTTGGCTTCAGCATATTTCTTCTGATACAAATAGGTTTTAGCCAGGTAAGCGGCTGCCGCCCATTTGTTCGCCCGACCAACGGCCGTCTGTGTTTCTGGCAGGTTATCCTGGGCGTATTTGAAGTCAGCTTCAATTTTTGGCCAGATGTCTGCATCGTTCTTTACCTGGTCGATACCGGTGCCGTAGTCGAGAGTTTCATCAATGTAAGGCACCCTGTTGTACGAACGCTTCAGCTCAAAGTAGTAGTGAGCACGCAGGAACCGGGCTTCAGCACCGATACGCTGCTTGTCAGCGGCCGATACGTCAGCGGAAGCCGAAGGAAGCGTACGAAGCACTGCATTGGCCCGGCTGATACCTTCGTACATACCCCGCCACTTATCGTTTACGTCCCCGTTACTAGGCAGTAATTCGTACCGCTGGAAGGTGGTCCAGTTAGTGAGACCACCACCATCACCAGGGTTTGAACCTTTGTTGGCTTCGCCACCCGATATGCTGCCCCGAACGAAGTTGTAGGAGCTGGCGATCCGGGCAAAACCCCGGCCATTTAACTGGGAATATGAAGAAAGCAGTACGCCCTCCAGCCCGGCCTTCGAAGTCAGCTGCGAACTGGCGAGCTGGCCTGTAACCGGTACATCCAGAAATTTGTCTTTACAGGCGAACGTAACGAGCGTAAGCATTGCTGTTATCGCTGCACCTTTAAAAATGGTTTTTTTCATGGTATAATTCAACTGAATTATGAGATTGATTAACGTGTCTGGAGAATCTGTCCGGCGACTTGTTTTACCGGACAGATTGCTCATTTGTCTGGTTTAGAAACCAAAGCTTAAACCAAAGTTGTAACCACGCGTAACAGGGTAGTTACCAACGTCGATACCGAAGTTCTGATCGGCTGCACCACCTACTGCTGGGTCTAGACCTGAGTATTTAGTGATCGTGAACAGGTTCGTTGCCGACAGCGATAGGCGTAACCGGCTCAGGTTAAGACGGCTGATCGTCGCAGCTGGGAAGGTGTACCCTAAGGTCAGGTACTGCATCCGGCCATACGAACCGTTTTCTACATAATACGAGTTTGCCTGCGTATTCGTACTGAAGTTCGATGTGTTTTCGAAAATCGGTACGTTCGTGTTCATGTTCGTAGGCAACCACGAATCTTTCACCCGAGCACTAACAGCCGCTCCTGGGAACGATGGATAGAAATCGGTATACCACTTCTGATTGTTAAAGATTTTGTTGCCCAGGGAGGTGTACACGTTGGTGTTCAGGTCGAAACCTTTGTACCGCAGCGTCAGCGTCAGACTACCCGTGAACTTCGGAATTGGGCTACCTATGTACGTCCGGTCATCATCGTTGATCTGACCATCGCCATTGATATCCGCGAACCGGAAACGGCCCGGAGCTGCTCCGGTTTGCGTAGGCGCAGCAGCCACTTCTTCTTTGGTGTTGAACAGACCCAGTACCTGATAGCCGTAGAACGAAGACAGATCATGACCAGGTTCGTTCCGAACAACAGGGGTACTCAACCGCTGGCTACCACCGCCAAAGAAGTACGGTACAGATGGCGCAATGGCTGTGATTTTGTTGTCCAGGATGCTACCAATCGCCGTTACTTCATAGCTCAGGTCACCCGTTACGTTACCACGGTTGGTTACTAACAGGTCGATACCCTTGTTCCGCATACTAGCCACGTTAACGTAAGGAGCATTCGCCCGAACCCCTACAACGCCAGGAAGTGCCAGCGGGTACAGCAGGTCTTTGGTATCCTTCTGCCATATGTCAAGCACAACTTCTAACTTGTTGTTGAAGAACGCTCCGTCAATACCGACGTTTGAGGTAATCGAAGTTTCCCACTTCGCATCGGGATTACCGATCTGGCTCCGGTAATAACCGGGTTGAACCGAGGTATTGGCACCCGTGATGTCGTAGCTGTTACCCGCGTTTGAAGCAAACAGGTTGAACTGGTTGGTCGAGCTCAGGTAGTTCGAGTTCCCCATTAAACCGTAACCACCGCGAATTTTCAGATCTGAGATCCAGGGAAGGCTCTTCATGAAGTCTTCCGACGAAAGACGCCAGGCGGCCGAGAACGCTGGGAATACCCCGTAGCGGTTGTTTGAACCAAACTGCGATGAACCGTCACGACGTACAACTACCGTTCCGATGTATTTATCGTTGAACGTGTACCGAGCCTGACCGAAGACGGAGAAGAACTTATTGCCAAGTCCGTAGCCGCTGTTTACCTGACGGGTTGCGCCGGGTGTAGTTGTTGCGATCGTTACGTAGTTCGGATCAGTCGTAAATGGGTTCAAACCTGATCCATTGAGGTTACGTCCTGAGCCGGTATTTAGTGCTTCGATACCCGCTAATACGCTGATGTCGTGAATACCAAACCGCTGTTTGTATTGAGCTGTGTTCGTAAACGTCCAGGACAAGCCATAGGATGCGTTTTCGCGGTACGTAAAGTTGGTGTTGTTTTCCGAGTTTTCGTACTGCGAGCGTTCATAGCTATTGCCATAGTTGGTGAAGTACGTACCACCCAGGCTGCTCCGTAACGTTAACGCTGGAATCACATCATACTCCAGGTAAGCATTACCGAACGTAATGAAATTGTAGTTCAGGTTGTTAGCTGCACCAATCCGGTTGGCTACCGGGTTCCGGGCGTTGTTAAAGCCAGGAGCTGCTGTACCGGCATATCCACCAAATGAGTTGTAGACGGGTATGATCGGTGCCTGCCGGAACGCTAACAGGATGTCGTTTTCGTCGTTGGCTGTACTGGAGTTGTTGTTGGTGCCATTACCAAGCGTACTACCTGTGCTACCCTGCAAGCCGGTCGCCGATACGTAAGCAAGCTGAATGTTTTCGCCAAACCGCAATTTTTTGGTAATGTCAAATTCAGTATTTGCCCGTAAGGTGTACCGGTTAAAATTGTTGTATTGAATAATACCGGCCTGTTGCTGCATACCCAAGCTGAGGTAATACCGGCTATATTCCGTACCACCCGAAAAGCCCAGCGAATGGCGCATCAGAGGAGCAACCCGCGTGATTTCTTTGTACCAGTCGGTTCCCTGCTTATTCGCTGGGATCACCAGATAAATAGCTCCGTTAGCTGGGTTTACATTGTACTTCGCCTGCTCAGCCGCTAAATCGATAGCGCCGGTTACACCTGAACGGCTGCCAACCAGCAGATAATCCGGTAAAACCGGGGTTTGACCCGATCCGTACTGGTTGTTAGCAATACCGGTAAAGCTATCCGGACCAACTGGCGTTCCTGTCTGGAACAGATCGTTTTTACGGGCCTGCCAGGTCCAGTCAGCCTGTTCTTGTGGAGTTAAAATTTTCGGACCATTTCCTGGATCTGTAACGCCGTACAAACCATCGTAGCTTACGCTCAATTTCTGAGCCCGACGCTGGCCTTTTTTGGTTGTTAACACGATAACGCCGGAAGCTGCCCGCGCTCCATATACCGATGCAGAAGCTGCGTCTTTCAGTACCGTTGTGGTCTCAATATCATCAGGTGCTAAGAAATTGATGTTTTGAGTTGGTACCCCATCAACCACATACAGTGGCTGATTACCGCCGAACGATGTAAAACCACGAACCCGAACTTGGCTACTCGTACCGGGCTGCCCGTTCGTGATAACCGTTACACCGGCTACCCGGCCCTGTAACTGCTGCTCAACGTTCGTTGATGGCACAACTTTAAGTTGCGCTGGCTTCACCGTCGATACGGCTCCGGTCACGTCCCGGCGATTTTCCGTCGAGTAACCCGTTACCACAACTTCCTGCAGAGCCGTTGCATCTTCGGCCAGCGAAATGTTGAGGGTTGACTGGTTGCCGACCGGAACTTCTTGTGTTTTGTAACCGATCGCCGAAATAACTAACACAGGATTTGTGCCCCGGATATTGAGACCAAAATTACCTTCAGCATCCGACGAGGTACCAGTTTGGGTACCTTTCAAGACAATGTTCGCTCCAGGTACGGCACCGTCAGTACTAGAAATCTTCCCCGTTATACGTCGATCCTGAGCGAAACCGCTCAAGCTGCATAACAGGATGAACAAGCCGAGCAATCCTGGCTTCAAACACCTGTAAAGTGTCGCTTTCATAGGTTGTAGAATTGGGTTTATTATTTGTATTTAACTTATGGATTTGTAAAAACATGCAAAGATTATATCAGATAAATCATATTCCAATAGCGTAAATGATTAAAATTTGGATGCTCAGTATTAATACAGTACAATTACTTGTAATAATTACTCAAAGAACTGTAAGTAATTTTGAGTATCAAACTATTTAAATAATTGATATAGATATTGAGTATTTATACTTGATTTATTGCTTGTGCTGTTTGCCTGTTATATGGCAGATTATACGTGCCTTTTGTCTGGTGTTAATCAATAAAAAAGCCCAGGCTGGTTGTCCAGCCTGGGCTTTTTTATCGGTAGAAGGAGTTAATATCCTGTGTTCTGCTTTAGGACGTCTTTGCCCTGAAGATCAATTTGAGTTTGTGGGATCGGAAGATATTCATCCTGATTTGCGGTGAACCGTGCACCACCTAACGTTGTCGGTAGCTTGGTACCTTCGTAAGCCAAGTAGGCGTTGATCGTCGGCTCGGCAATTCCCCAACGTACCAGATCGAAGAACCGGTGTCCCTCGTCGCCAAGTTCCAGTCGACGCTCGAAGCGAACAGCCGTACGAGCTGACTCTTTGCTGGCGAAAGTAGACGACGGATATTCCGCGATGACGTATTTGGCTGCTGGTGCACCCCCCTTCGTGACGAAGCTAGCTGGGTTAGCGGCACGCTTCCGTACCATATTTGTATATTCCATTGCTTTGGTCAGCGATCCTACCTCAATTTCTACTTCGGCAGCCATCAACAGTACATCCGCGAAACGCATGAGTGGTACGTTCAGAGCACTGTAGCCTGGTGTCCAGGAGCTATTATCCTGAAACTTACCCACATCCGATTTGTAATAGGTGAACTTCTTGGGTGAATAAGGACCACCGTTTGGCTGGTTCCGAATCCAGTCGGCACCTGGGTGATCTTGCCAATCCAGGTAAGGAATACCCCGACGGCCAACGGTGTGGTCAAGGCGAGGATCTAAATTGCCTGCGTCTGGCGTAAAGGCGTCTTTCGATAGAATCCCCATGTCGTTCTTAACCTCGTTCGCGGCTGCGTTGTAGGAGTTGTCCAGCAAGGGCAAACCAGCAGCTGTTGTCCGGAATGAGTTTACGTATTCGAAACTTGGCTGGTTAAATCCGCAGCAGTTACCTGGTCCGTTCGGACCTGTATTATACGGATAGTTCAGGTCAAACTCCGGATTCGCATTATTCACGTTACCTGTGTTCGCGGCTGCCTGAATTGCAAAGATCGATTCTTCGTTGTTATCATTTGCTGCTTTGAACAGATCCGGATAGGAAGGAACAAGGCCATATTTCTTACCACCTGACGTTTTGCCGTTCGCGATCACGAGGTCGAACAGCGCTTTTGCTTCGGCGTACTTCTTCTGATAGAGATACACTTTAGCCAGGTAAGCAGCTGCCGCCCATTTATTTACCCGGCCAGCCGCAGCCTGTGTTTCAGGAAGGTTATCATAGGCGTATTTGAGATCAGCCTCGATTTTTGGATACAGGTCTGTATTGTTGGCTACTTTTTCGATACCCGCGCCGTAGTCGACCGTTTCGTCGATGTAAGGCGTGTTGTTGAACAGCCGTTTCAGTTCAAAATAGTTGAATCCACGCAGGAAACGCGTTTCTGCCGAAATACGCTTCTTGTCGTCGGCCGTTACGTCAGCTCCAGCGCTGGCCAACAGACGTAACGTTGCATTGGCACGGCTGATGGCTTCGTACTTACGCTGCCAGGAGCCACCGATTTCACCTGAGGTAGAGATGGTTTCGAAACGCTGCAGAGGGTTGATTGTCGAGAAATCTCCTGGGTCAGTGCCTTTGTTCGCATCCCCACCCCGAATTCCACCCCATACCCAGTTCGAAGCGGAAGCCAACCGGTCTCCACGACCACTGAGCATTGAATAGACCGAAACCAGTGAACCTTCGATACCAGCTTTAGAGTTTAACTGCGCGTTACTTAACTGACCAGTTACAGGTACCTCCAGAAACTTATCTTTACAGGCAACCGCCATAATTGATAAGGCTGCAGTTACCCCGATAATGGAAAACTTGTTTTTGTATTTCATGGTATGATTTTACGGATTTGCCGACACCAGATGCATTTACGTACCCGGTGTCGGGTTATCACTTGATTTAATTAGAAGCCAATGCTCAAACCGCCGGTGAAGCTCCGTGTGATGGGGTAGTTACCCACATCGATACCAAAGTTGGTATCGGCGTTTCCACCTACGCTTGGGTCTAAGCCCTGGTACTTGGTAACGGTGAACAGGTTGTTCGTCGAGGCAAATACCCGTACACGCTGTAGTTTCAGCTTGCTGAGCAGACCAGCTGGCAGGTTATAGCCGACTGATAGGTTTTGCAGACGGAAGTACGAGCCATCCTCAACATAGAAAGAGTTCGACTGCGTATTCGTGCTGAAGTTCGATGCCGACTCGAAAATTGGGATGTCTGTGCCGGTGTTCTGTGGGGTCCACGAGTTTTTCACCCGAGCACTTATGGCCGCTCCGGCAAACGACGGATAGAAGTCAGTAAACCACTTCGATACGTTAAAGATTTTGTTGCCAATCGACGTATAGGCATAGGTCTCAATGTCAAACCCTTTATACGTGAACTTAAGGCTGAAACCGCCGGTGAATTTCGGAACCGGGCTGCCCAGATACGTGCGGTCATCAGCTGTAATTTGGTTGTCACCGTTTATATCTGCATACCGGAAACGACCCGGAGCAGCTCCATCCTGCTTGGGTGCAGCATCCACTTCGGCTTTGCTGTTGAACAGCCCCAGTACTTGGTAACCGTAGAATGACGAGATGGAGTAGTTCAACTGATTCCGGATTGGGTTAATCCCCCGGAAGCCAGGGTTTACCGTTGTCAGGTAAGTCAGGCCAGGGGCCAGATACGTAATCTCGTTCTTTAGGAAGCTACCCGTTACGTTTGCTTCGTAACCCACATCAGAACCGATTTTGCCACGGGTAATGATCTGTAGGTCAAGACCCTGGTTCAACATTTTACCAATGTTAACCGACGGAGCTGAAGCATACGTACCAATAACGTCGGGGATGGGTACAGCAAACAGCAGGTCTTTGGTGTCTTTCCGCCATAGGTCCAGGATAACGTCCAGCTTACCATTGAAGAATGTTCCGTCAATACCAATGTTGGTCGTTACAGAGGTTTCCCATTTCGCATCGGGGTTACCAATCCGTGAACGGTAGAAACCAGCGACTGTGCTCGAGTTGGTGCCATTGATATCGTAAGCCGAGTTGCCTAAGTCACTGGCATATAAGCTAAACTGGTTGTTCGGATCTACGTTGTTCGAGTTACCCATGATCCCGTAACCACCGCGAATCTTCAGATCGGTAACCCAGGGCAGGTTCTTCATGAAGCTCTCCGACGAAATACGCCAGGCGGCCGAAGCTGCTGGGAATACCCCATACCGATTGTTGGCACCAAAACGACTCGAACCGTCGCGACGAATCAGCCCCGTCACAATATATTTATCGTTAAACGAGTAGTTCACCCGACCGAACACGGAGTTAAAGTTTACACCCTGTCCATAGTCACTGCCAACGGTACGGCCAGTAGCCGATACGGTGTTCAGTGTGATGTAGTTCGGGTCAAACGAGAAAGGGTTTTGACCATTACCGTT
This sequence comes from Spirosoma knui, assembly GCF_054780635.1. NCBI lineage: Bacteria > Pseudomonadati > Bacteroidota > Cytophagia > Cytophagales > Cytophagaceae > Spirosoma > Spirosoma knui. Next base: position 901,113 of record NZ_BAAGVY010000001.1, read on the forward strand.
GATATTCCGGAAAACGCCCGTGTTCAGGGCTTCCTGGCCAAGTAACACGTCTAGATTATGGATACCGAACCGACGTTTGTAATTGGCAGTATTCGTTAATACCCACTGGAATGAATAGCCTCCCCCCTCGTTAAACCCTGTTGCTGAGTTATTTTCGGAGTTTTCGTATTGCAGACGGCTGTAGCCAACATTGTAGAAGCTGTTGAACTGACCGCCGATGCTACTACGTAATGTCAGGTTATCGATAGGATCATATTCGACGTAGAGGTTGCCAAAGCCGTTCGCGTTGAACGATCTGTTATTTTCCTGGCTCTGACGGCTGGCAACTGGGTTACGTGGGTTGTTGAAACCCTTGGCCGCAGTACCCGCGTAGCCACCAAATTCATCATATACCGGAATGATCGATGGCATCCGGAACGCCTGAAGGATGTCGTTTTCGTCGGCGGCTACACCCTGACCACCGCTGCCACCACCCTGACCACGTACTGAACGATACGTGAATTGCAGGTTTTCGCCGATGCGGATGCGTTTCGACAGATCAAATTCCGTGTTAGCCCGGAAAGTATACCGTTTAAAGTCGTTAGCCAGCAGAATACCTTGCTGAGTTTGAGCGCTTAAACCGATATAATACCGGCTGTTCGTAGTACCACCCGAGAAGCCCAACGCATGACGCTGTAACGTTCCGGTGCGGGTGATGGCCTTATACCAATCTGTACCTTCTTTGTTCGCCCGTACGGTCTGGAAAATTGGACCGGCACCAGAGTTGTTGTTGTAGAACTTTCTTGCGTAATCCAGGTCGATATTGCCCACTACACCATAGCTGGTGCTAGGATTGCCGCTTGCATCGGGGCGGGTAGCAATGAGCCAGTCAGGAATGACCGGACTTGTGCCATTACCAAACTGAGGGTGGCTGTAAACAGGAGCTGTTCCCGCCTGAGTACCCGTATTCCGGGCGGCATTCCAGGTCCACTCGGCAAACTCGTTTGGTTTAAGCATTTCCTGGCCTTTGCCTGGGTCCGTTACACCCATCTGACCGTCATAGCTAATAGATAGTCTACGCGCTGTTTTAGAGCCTTTTTTTGTGGTGTATACGATAACGCCGTTAGCAGCCCGCGCACCGTAGATAGAAGCGGAAGCTGCGTCTTTTAATACCGTAGTCGTTTCAATATCGTCAGGTGCTAAAAAGTCCGTCGATGCTACGGGAACACCATCGACAACGTTCAGAGGAGCGTTGCCACCAAAGGCACCAAAACCACGTACACGAACCTGGCTGGTTGTACCTGGCTGCCCGTTTGAGATTACCGTCAGGCCGGCTACGCGACCCTGCAACTGTTGTTCAACGTTTCCGGACGGAACAACTTGTAGGGCTCTTGCTTTTACCGTTGATACGGCACCCGTAGTTTCGCGTTTGTTATCGGTGGTGTAACCCGTTACGACAACCTCCTGCAGAGCTGTAGCATCATCTTCAAGCGAAACGTTAATCACTGACTTGTTGCCAAGGTTAATTTCCTGGGTTTTGAAGCCAATTGCAGACACGACAAGAACAGGGTTAGTGCCCCGTACGTTAATAGCAAAGTTACCGTCGGCATCAGAGGAGGTCCCCGTTTGGGTGCCTTTCAAGACGATGTTAGCCCCCGGAACTGGACCATCAACACCCGAAATTTTACCCGTAATTCTACGGTCTTGAGCGGAAGCGTTTATGCTCCATAACAGCAAGACTGCACACAGTGAAGCACCATGCAGAAGCTTGTAGAGAATTGCTCTCATTATCATTAAGGTTGGTTATAAATTAGGTAATCGCAACAATGTTAAGCAGTTTATGTAAAAATACAAAGAGTATTTATTGCATAAATCGAAATGTATTAAGGAAAAAATTAAGATTATTATGGGGATATTTATATCTATAAACAAGCTAAATAGCTGTAAACTAAGAGTTTGCATAAATTATTATGTAGAAAAAGTAAAATTACTTACACGTAAATTAGGGTAGTATATAATAGTTAATAATACTTAGTTTATAAAGTTTATTGGACAGATATAGTTGAATTCGACCATGCATACAAATTTCTATTTCTTACGTCAGCTTGCTCCGAAATTAGCCGATCAGATCAACGGTTTGCGGTTCATGGAATGCTATAGTCAAGACCGCGACGAAGTTATTCTGGTGTTTGCGCAGGCAAAAGGGAAGGTTAATTACTATAAACCATTCTATGTAAAAGCTAGTCTTAGACCTGACTTTTCGGGATTGGTTTTCCCTGAATCGACACGCAGGGCGCGAACCAACAGCGTCGATTTGTTTGGTGATGTTATTGGCGAGAGCGAGAAAGAACCCCTGGTAATTGGAACGCGATCCTTTGTGAATGAGCGTTGTCTGGCAATCCTGCTGGAAAATGAGTTTACGCTCGTGTTCAAGTTTTTTGGAAACCGACCTAACCTACTGGCTTTTCAGGGAGAACACGTGGTTGACATGTTCAACCATAAGCTGGCGACCGACGAGGAGTTAACACTCAGTAGTTTCGACCGCCCGATCGACCAGTCTTATCAGGCGTTTGAGCAGGCTAATTTCGACCATCGGCTACTCTTTCCAACGTTCGGTAAGGTTGTAAATCAGTGGCTGAATGAAAAGGGGCTGGATAAGCCATTGTCGGGACCAGACAAATGGGCGATTATTCAAAAAACGCTTGCTCAATTAGAACAACCGAATTTTTACCTGACTCGAGTCGACCATAAACCCGCCCTGAGTTTGCTGCCAGTGGGCGAAGTGCAGCGGGAATTCCAGGATCCTCTTGAAGCGGCCAACCGATTTTATACCGCCTTTTCAGGACTCAGTACGTTTGAACAGGAGAAAGCAAACTTATTGCGGCTCATTGAAAAACGACGAAAAAAGGCGCTGGCTCAGATTGAGGCTACCATGCAGCGACTCATTAGCCGTGAGGAGGGAGCAAGTCACGAAGAAATGGGGCATATCCTGATGGCTAACCTTCATGATATTGCCGAAAGCCCCGGCGCAAAATCGCCCGAACGGCTAACTCTGTATGACTTCTACCGCGATGAGCCGATCACCCTCAAGCTAAAACCAGATTTAAGCCCTCAGAAGAACGCCGAAAACTTTTATCGTAAAGCCAAAAATGAAAAGCTGGAAGAGGAACATCTTACCAATCAGGTAGCCCTTCGCGAGGCCGATCTTACCCGATTGGCGCAGCACAAGACAGAAATTGAGGCCATTCAAACGCTCAAGGAATTACGACGTTACGTAAAACAACAGGCTTTAGTTGGCGAGCGGGATAGTCTGTTGACAGGAGAAAGTACAAATGAACTGTTCAAGGAGGTAGCTGTAGACCAGTTCCGGATTCTGATTGGACGTAATGCGAAGAACAATGACTTACTAACCCAGAAATACGCTTACAAGGATGACTTATGGCTTCACGCTCGTGACGTGGCTGGATCGCACGTCATCATTAAATACCAGGCTGGTAAACCGTTCCCGAAGAACGTAATCGGACGGGCCGCCGAGTTGGCTGCCTGGTATTCGAAGCGACGTACCGACAGCTTATGTCCGGTTACCGTAACACCAAAGAAGTTTGTCCGAAAACCAAAAGGGCTCGCCGAAGGGCAGGTAATCGTTGAAAAGGAAGATGTGGTGATGGTGGTGCCCCGAGGTGAATAAAAAAGGCCCGCCTAGTTGCTAGGCGGGCCTTTTTTTAGGAGGTAAACGTTTACTGGTCGACTACCATAGAAAGCTGAGCCATCATCAACCGGTTCATATCACGCCAAGTATGATCCCAAGAGTTCTCGATTAAAAATGAATCAATGGATGACCAGTTGGTTGGGTGCTTTTTACGGAGTGCCAGCTCGATAGCCGTTTCAAAAGCCTGGGCAGTATCGGCAATCTGCACGAAATCTTCGGTTCCGTAGGTACGTACTACATCGCGGATTGGCGTTGAGACAACGGGCAGGCCAGCGGCCAGGTATTCCGGTGTCTTCGTGGGGCTAATGAAACGAGTAGAGTCATTCAGGGCGAAGGGCAACATCGCTACGTCCCAATTACTGAAATACGTAGGTAGGTCTTTGTAGGACTTCATACCCAGGTAGTGAATGTTTGCCCCCTTGGGTAACAGCGCCTGATTTATTTTTACAATCGGGCCGAGCAACACAAACTGCCATTCGGGACGACGCTGCGCCAATTGACCCAGCAGTTCATAATCGAATCGTTCATCGATAACACCACTGAAACCGATTCGTGGATTGGGTAGCTGGCGTTGATCAACCGGATCAGGTTGCGGGCGCCGTGCCGCCGAAAAATGGGTAAAATCAATACTGCTTGGAAACGCGAAAACTTTCGGATGCCGCGTTTGCTTCGCTTCGTACAAACTATATCCACCCGTAAAGACCAGTTCAGCCTGCTTCATCAGCGTTTTTTCCTGCTCTAGCAATTGAGGTGGGGCGCCCCAGAAAGCCGACAGCTCATCCATGCAGTCATAAATGGTAAGCTTAGGACGAAGGTGGTTGCTAAAGAGCAGAGCCATAGGAGTATAATACCAGGCAATAAACTCCGTGATTTGCTCACCCTGTATGAACTCATCCAGTAGTTGACGCTGTAGAACCAAGGCATCTTCCGGACTGGTGCCTTGCGGCAGATGAGGTACCAAAACCGTTAATCGATCGGTCTGGCGGCAAACGTTCATCCGCTTATTACCATCGTAGATTGGCTCTTCAATAAACCAAACCCGGTAATTTTTAGTAGCCCGTTCGAGCAGGTGCTGCGGACGCTGATAAACAAAATTCCAACGTAAATGAGAGAAACAAATTAAGTCACGGACCTCACCAAATGGTAGTGGCACGGCAGCTGTTACCGTATTAGCTGGCCGATTTGCGTTTTGTGTAACAGCGATTGAATCTGGTGTTGAGTCCGTTATTTTCATATATTTTAGGAGAGGCTTAAACGAAGCAAGTTCGGATAGATCCTGTACTTCTACTTCGGCATGTTCTTCAACAAGAACATAGCCCCCTCTAAAATGTTAAAGCGCAAAATGATAAGTTAGCAAATGGCCCTGCCCTTTATTGCATCGGTAAATGTAAAACAAAGGTAGCCCCTTCGCCTTCGCGGCTCACCGCCGTAATGTGGCCGCCGTGAATATCAATGACTTTCTTGCAGATTGCCAGTCCCATGCCCGTACCGGTATAATGCATCCGGCCATGAAGGCGCTGGAAAATGGTAAAAATGCGGTCGAGGTATCGCTCGTCAAATCCTATGCCATTGTCCTGAATTTCAATACGTGCGTAACGCCGACCGGCTTGTGACGAATCAGTGTTTAAGAGACAGAGCGGCAATTCCTGAGAAGCTGCAACCCGGCCGCGGGCGGTTATCTGAGGCAGTGCCGATTGGTCGATTCGGTTGGGGCGCTGAAACTTTAAGGCGTTGCTAATCAGGTTCTGGAACAACTGACGTAGCAGCGACGCATCGCCCCAGATGGCAGGTAAACTTTCGAGCCGAATAGTTGCCCGCTGATCCTGAATGGTTATCTCCAAGTCATCGACGATCGAGGCAATGAGGTGGTTTAAATCAACCAGACCGAACGATTCTGTATTACCCGACAAACGCGAGAAGGCGAGTAAGTCCTGCACTAAAGAGCGCATTCGATTGGCCGAACGCTGCATCCGGCGAATCAGGTCAGCGGCTGATTCGCTCATACCGTCGGCAAACTGATCGTTCAGAACGTCGCCAAACGAAACGATCTTGCGGAGCGGCTCCTGCAAATCGTGACTGGCTACGTAAGCGAACTGCTCCAGATTCTGATTTGAGCGGTGCAACTCCTGCACGGTTGTCTCTAGCTGTTGCTGCACCTGCCGCTGGGCAGTAATGTCTTGAATTGTAGCCACAAAGCCGTCATTCAGGCGCGTGAGCGTAATGTCGAGCCAACGGCCCAGAGCCGCCACAAACTCATCGAAATGAATGGGTTCGCCGGTGTCGAGCAGATGTTGGAGACGCTGAATCCGCAACGGGCCGATCGGGTAAATGGCCATGAGCGTAGTAGCGGAGAAGAAAGCCGCATCTCGCCCGGTCATGGTTTCAAACACGCGGTTAACCAGCGAAATATGGAAGTCAACCAATGCGCTTTGGCCATCCCGAATGGCTTCGAAAACCACAATGGCGTTAGGCGACGAGTTAAGTACGCCGTTCAGAAGCGCAGTTTGCCGGGAGACCCGACGGGCGGCTAAATGTAGATCGCTGGTTTCGGTATAGGATAACAACAGCCCATCTTTTCCAAACGACGATGCGGACTGGACGATCCAGATGTCGCGTTTATCAAGGGTGTACTGATGCTCGAACCGGTGGGTTTCTCCAGTCTCTACAACGTTGATATAAGTTTCCCATAACGAACTATGCTGTATGACTGGGAAAAAATCGGTTAAAAGCCCACCGATTAAATTCGTATGATTTGCCTTAGCCTGGATTGTGTCGCGGAGAGCAACCTGATTGACAAATCGATAGCGGAAATTGATGATTTGTTGGGCATCATCTCGAACAGCTTCTAATCCTACCAGGCCGTTCACGGAATAGTTCAGCGTTTGCTGCCACAACTGGGCCTGTTCCTCAAGGGTAAGATTGTCGGTATAAGACGTATCGAGACTTACTGGCCCAGGCGGGGAGCCAAGTAATACATTATTCATAAAAGTTACGGTCGAAGTATGGTGTTTACGTATAAGAACAACTAGGAGATTGCTCTATTTCGTATATATTTTTAACGAAAGATAGTTAAAAAAACTACCGAGTAATAAAGAAATTAGACACAGTTTAGTAAACGGCTTTAGGGGAAATAGCAATGATTTATTTATGCAATCGGTTGCTAGTTAGTTTGTTGAGAAATTGGTAACAGGCTATATTACCATTGGTCCAACAGTGACTGTGCCGTTGTTTAGAAGGAAAAGTCGTCTTGTGAAAATGGTAAACCTGTAAAAGCCGACAGGAGTAAGTTTAGAAGTAGCCACGAAAGCAGAAAATGCGTTTTAGAACAAGCCGAAATCAACGAATTTAGCCTGTATAGTTACTACGTTAACCGCCTTCTGCGTGTGTCTGAATCGCGAACCCGATAGCCGTTAACGGATCAATACTGGCTTACTAACTAACCCATCCGGTGTTTCAACAGTCAGGGTGTATCGACCGGCGGCTAGTCCTCTTAAACTGAGGGTCTGCGTATGATCGCCCGCCGAAAGGTTCGTTCCTTGCTGCGTGCGTACGCGTTGGCCCAATAAGTTGCTGAGCGATAAGGTAACAGGTCCGGCAAGAGACGTAGTGAAATCGACCTGTAACAATTCCGCAGCCGGATTAGGATAAATGCGTAGGCGTGCGGCATCTGGCTCGTCAGTCGACGTAACAACACTGCTCGTTTCGGTCGCTTTCAAAATCCAGTTATTCGGGTCAATGGTGATACCGGTTACCGGGCCTCGTGTAGGTATGGCAAACGTCTGATCAATGCTGTTACTGGACACCGTCACGGTAGTATCGCCCGCGGCCGATTGCACCCGAAGCTGCACGGGCATGGTAAACGAAGTAGGATTGCTGGCTACCGTATTGCGTTGCTGCAATCGTACTGTCACGGAGCTGCCCGTGCTGGGTGAATACGAAACCCGGTACGTAGGATACCCTTCTCCATACGTCCATTGCTTAAAGAAGTAATCCAGATTTTGCCCCGACACTTGCTGAACAACGGCCTGGAAGTCTTCAGTTACCGCCGTTTGATACGCAACGGTTGGCGTAGCTGCATAGGTACGTAGTATGCGAAAGAACGTACTGTCACCGACTATCCCACGTAGCATGTGTAGTACAGTAGCGCCTTTGGCATACGTGCGGTTACCATTGAACACATTGCTTTCGTTGGAAATATCCTGCACGACCAGCGTACCCTGAGCGTTCCGGGCCTGGCTAAGGAAGCTCTGCATGGTGGCGAGGTAATTCGCTCGCCCTCCCGTCGACTCGGCATACAGTGCTTCAGCGTAGGATGCGAAGCCCTCATTGAGCCAGATGTGCTGCCAGTCGCGGCAGGTTATTTTATCACCAAACCACTGATGAGCCAGTTCATGGGCGATGATGCTTGGGCTGAACGCACCCATCGACGATATCGTCTGATGTTCCATACCGCCACCCCAGCCGAACTGAGCATGACCATACTTCTCCCGAAGAAAGGGGTAAGGGCCAAACAAAGTCGAGAAAAGCTGCAACATATCTGTAGTCCGGTTCAGGTTCGGCTGAACACTGAGCAGCGTTTCCGGATAGATGTAATGCGTCACTGGCATTATCTGCCCCTGATACGTAAATGGTGTATCGTACCGCTCATAATTGGCCATCGCCAGCGAAATCAGGTACTGCGCAATAGGATAACTGTTTCGCCAGCGATACGTACGGGTGCCGTCGGGGTTGTCAACTGTTGCGGCTAACACGCCGTTGGATACTGAAACAAACTGGCGGTCGGCAGTGATGCTTACTGAGGAAGAGTCTGCCTTGTCGGCGGGCGTGTCCTTACAGGGAAACCAGTCCGGCGCACCATACGGCTCACTCAGGCTCCAGATTGCGGGTGCATTAGCCGGACCGTGGGCCGAAAAGGCAAAGCTGCCAAACCCGCGTTGACTGGCCGGGTTTCCCTGGTAATAGACAACCAGCGTGAGCGCCTGACCTGCGTTTAGCGGTTGTGACGGCGTAATGACAATGCGGTCGGTAGCCCGGCTGAACGTTAGCTTGCGCCCTTCGCTTTTGACAGAGTCGACCGTTAACTGCGGCCGAAGATCCAGAAAGAACTGGCTTACATTAGCCGCCGTACTCTTTAGGTTGATCGTGGCCGCACCCTGTAAATAGTTGGGGGCGTACGTAATACGTAGGTCAAGGCCGTAATACGTAACATCAATGGTAGGGTCGCCGGGGTACGCAACCCTGGCTTTGGAGTTAGTAGCCAATCGACCGAAGTAACGCACTTTTCCCGCCTGACAAGCCTCGCTGCCGGTCGTGAATTCCTGAGCGCTGGAAAGAATAGGAAGAAAGAAGAACAGAAGGTAAACAAGGCGCATATCGTTGACTACTGGGTGCTGACAGTACCACAGAACAACGTCCGAAATCCGGAAAAGTTATTTGCCTTCGGGGAGTTGTTTTGGCTGGCTGGCAGCGGCTTCTGCTTGCGCTTTGGCGGTTTCCAACCGGCGCTGATCGGCTTCGGGTAACTGGAGCTGCCAGCCCATCGAACTCGCCAGTTGGTACATCATGTATTGAATCTGATTGTTGGCAATTTTGGGCAGATCACTTTGCATGGCCCGTTCGTTCATCGCCTGCTTAGCCTCATCCAGAATCTGCGTATAATCGGCCCCGCTGAAATGATTCAGGATACCCGCCTGGATGTCGTAAAATTTGTAATCCGTATCGATCGATAAAACCTCAGGTTCGGGAAAGGATTCAATGATCAGTTTCTTCTCGCCTTTAGCGGGCGTATGGAAACGTACTTTAGCAAAATCAAAACCGACCAGAACCTTTGACTTTGCGATCACCATCGCCTTCTTGGGGTCGCTGAACACGTACAGAATCTTTCGCTGATCCTGATAATTATAAATCTCGGAAAAGTAGCCTTCCGCCATTACCACTTTGAACACCTTTTCAATACGTTCGAGCAGCAGGACGGATTCCCGGCGTACGTCCTGAACCCCCGAGCGGCTACGGAGTACGTTTGACAAGGCGACCCCCGAGCCTGCGCCCACAATAAGGAGTAAAAGAGTAGTAAAAAAGTCCATCGAGCGCAAAGCTATACTAAAAATGTACAGTGTATAACGAGCACAAGCCCATCATATACTGTACATTTTCCAAAGGAGAGTGGTGCTTAAAACTTACTTTGCGTAAGCCACCGCTCGCATTTCCCGAATCACTGTAACTTTGATCTGACCCGGATACTGCATTTCTTTCTCGATTTTCTGCGAGATTTCGTACGATAAAACTCCGGCCCGTTCGTCGGATACGTGATCCGCATCGACCATGATGCGCAGCTCACGACCGGCCTGAATTGCGTAGCATTTGGTGACGCCGGGGAAGTTGCTGGCCAGCTCTTCCAGTTCCTTGAGTCGCTTAATGTACGACTCCATCATTTCCCGACGGGCACCCGGCCGCGACCCTGATACGGCGTCACAAACCTGAATGATGGGCGAGATCATGCTCGTCATCTCGATTTCGTCGTGGTGAGCGCCAATTGCGTTGATGACTTCTGGATTTTCCTTGTATTTCTTGGCCAGCTCCATGCCCAAAATGGCGTGGGGCAACTCGGCTTCTTCGGGCCAGACCTTACCAATGTCGTGGAGCAGACCCGCCCGTTTCGCCAGTTTCGCATTGAGCCCCAGCTCAGCCGCCATAGTAGCGCAAAGCTTAGCTACTTCACGAGAGTGTTGCAATAGGTTCTGGCCATAACTCGACCGGAAACGCATCCGGCCTACCATTTTGATTAGCTCAGGGTGCAGGCCATGAATTCCCAGATCAATCACCGTACGTTCGCCGATTTCGACAATCTCGTCTTCGATGTTCTTGCGGGTTTTCGCCACAATCTCTTCAATCCGAGCTGGGTGGATACGACCATCCTGCACGAGCCGGTGCAACGAAAGTCGGGCGATTTCGCGCCGAACGGGATCAAATCCTGAAATGATGATGGCTTCGGGCGTATCATCGACTATGATTTCAACGCCAGTAGCCGCTTCCAGGGCCCGAATGTTACGTCCCTCACGACCGATGACTTTGCCTTTAACGTCGTCGGATTCGATGTTGAATATAGATACGCAGTTTTCGATGGCGTGTTCAGTCGCCGTCCGCTGAATGGTTTCGATGACTACCTTTTTGGCTTCTTTGGTGGCCGTCAGTTTCGCTTCTTCAACGATGTTTTTGATGTAGGACGACGCCCTTGATTCGGCCTCGGCTTTGAGCGTATCGATGAGCTGCTCACGCGCCTGATCCGCCGACAGACCCGCAATTTTCTCGAGTTGAGCCACCTGATCTGCCAGCATCCGGTCGGCTTCTTGCTGCCGACGATCGACCTCTTCCCGCCGTTTGTTCAGCGCATCTGTCTGCTGGGATAAGCTGTTTTTTTGCTGAGCCAGTTCGTTGCGTTGCTGGTTCAGTTCCTGTTCCCGCGTACGTTGCTGATCGGCCTGCTGGCTCAGTTGCTGCTCACGCTGCTTAAGTTTATTCTCGTTCTGTTGAAGCAGATTTCGCTTCTGATTGGACGTTTCTTCAAAATCCGCTTTCAGCTTGAGGTACTTTTCTTTGGCCTCAAGTATCCGATCTTTTTTTATGGTCTCGGCCTGAAGCTCGGCGTTCTTCAAGATAAGAGCAGCTTGCTCCTGTGCTTCGTTCAGGCGTTTGCTATTGACGCGCGCCAGCAGTTTCCTGCCGACAAATATGCCGATGCCGATCATGACAATATTATCAAGAAAGAGCATCAGCCAGCTAGATGTGTTCATTGGACTGATATCGTTAGGGTTGAACAAATAAGTCAATAACCTGTCACGATACGAGTGCCCGAACAGCAACTCGGGTATTTCGGGGTAGCCCGCCGTTTTCGATTTATGTTGTAATGGTCGGCGTAACGACCTGATCTAATTGAGTTATTTTGTCAAACACCAGTTGTTGTAATCGTTGCACTTGTCGTTCTCCTCTGAGCTTAGTGACCAGACAATCGAAGGCTATCCTTGCCAGGGCATCCTGCGTATCGTGGATTTCCATATCCCGGTATCGTTTCAGTTCCTCCTGAACCAGCTTGGCGGCTTCGCGCACCACAGCTTCCGACTCTGGCTCTACATATAATTTGTAAGTCCGGTCGGCGATTTTTACGCGAATTGGCAGTTCTTCCATCGCTACTGTCGGCTCAGCTGGGACTAAAGCCCCGGAGCCAATTTGGGTTTATGACAAACTACTCAAATGAGCAATACACCGTTCTATTTCCCGGATATACTCGTCGAGTTGTTGTTTTAATTCGGCATTCGTATCTGTTCCAGACAGATTGTTATTGACAATAATACCAAAATCTATTGACTTCGGCATCTTTTTTTCAGAATTGCTTTGTTTTTTCTGTAACTGTTTAGCCTGCGTTTGTTGTTCCTTTATCTGCTCTTGCAAGACGGTATTTTGGCGCTCAAGCTGTTCGATTCGTTTTTTGGCGTCGTCGCAAACGCCCTTCAGCAACCCGATTTTACGCTCAAGTTGCTCGATTACCGCAATGATTTGATGCTCGCTTGCCACGCTTAGTCTGACTAAAAGAGCAGCCGAACGAATACGTGACCAGCGCAGGTCCTGTTTTGTTCGCTCGTCTACCCTTTATTTTCGGATTACGGCCCCTAACTCACGCTCGAATGCAGCCATGAGCCGTTGCATAGTTTTGTCAATGGTCGCGTCATTCAGCGTCTGAGTGGAGTCCTGCAGGGTGAAACTTACCGAGTAGGCCTTTTTACCAGCGCCCAAATTCTCGCCCTCATATACATCGAACGCATTTACGGAGCGCAGCAATTTCCGTTCCGTTTGTTGCGCCAGCTTGCTGATTTGCTCAAATGTAACAGTTTTATCGATGACCAGTGACAGGTCGCGCCGTACATCCGGGAAGCGGGAAACTTCTTCGTATCGGGCTTTGCTTGTTGTCAGTTTTAGCAGAGCCGCCCAATCGAAATCAGCGTAGAACACAGGCTGTTTCAGATCGACCAGCTTGGTCAATTTTGGCTGAACCAGGCCTAAGCTGACCAGGGGCTTCTTGTTGACCAAATACGTCAAGCCGTACTGGAAGATAGCCGGGTCAGCGGGCTGGGTATCAACTTGTTTGATGCGGAACAAATTGAGCACGCGCTGTACCGCAGTGGCCAGATCATGATATGCAAGCGGCTGACCTTTCTGCAGCCAGCTTTCGGCCTGCTGATTACCGACCATCGCGAGTCCTAACCGCATCCGCTCAACATATTTTGAGGAGCCATCTTCCTGACTAAGCTTGTGATAAACCTTACCAAACTCGAATGTTTTCAGATCTTTCTGGCGTCGGTTCAGGTTGTATACCAGCGTTTCGAGCGCCGAGAAGAGCAACGTCTGCCGCATAACGGACAAATCGTCGCTGAGCGGATTCAACAACGTTACGTCCGATCCCGGTAGGGTAGACCGAATGGCATCGTTATAAGCCGGACGAGTAAGCGATAAAGTCAGAATTTCATAAAAGCCGGTGGCCGCTAATAGTTGACCAACGCGACTTTGCCACTGGTTGGGGTCAGTCTTAGGAAATTCAGAAAGGGAATCGGCCGACAGTACCGGCGATAAGGGAACATTGTCGAGGCCATAAATGCGCAGGATTTCTTCAACAACATCTGCTTCACGGGTTACGTCAACCCGGTAGGGCGGTACAACGGCTACAAACTGTTCGTCGGTGCGCTCTTCTGCGGTGATGTCCAGGGCTTCCAGAATCCGGTGAATCTCGGTCTGGTCAATCTGAATACCAATGAGTCGGTCGATGTTGCGGTAACGTACCGGCACCCGGAACGGCTCAACCGGTGTCGGGTATAAATCGGTAATGTCGGAGGTGATTACACCTCCGGCTATTTCTTGAATTAGCAAAGCCGCTCGTTTGAGAGCAAACACCGGCATGTTGGGATCGGTGCCACGCTCGAACCGGAACGAAGCATCAGTCTTCAGGCCGTGGTGCTGTGCGGTTTTGCGAACCGATGTAGCCGAAAAATAGGCCGATTCCAGGAAGATGCGGATTGTTTGGGACGTAACGCCTGAGTTCTGACCCCCGAAAACGCCCGCAATGCACATGGGTTTCTCCGCATCGCAGATCATAAGATCGGTAGCGGTTAATTTTCGTTCAACGCCATCGAGCGTAACGAAGGGAGTGCCTTCGGGCAGCGTTTTCACGATCACCTGACCACCGGCAATCTTATCGCCGTCGAACGCGTGGAGCGGCTGGCCCAGATCGTGGCAAACGAAATTCGTTACGTCAACAACATTGTTGATCGGATTCAGGCCGATGCTTAACAACCGTTGTTTCAGCCAGTCGGGCGATTCGCCAACGGTCAGGCCACTAATGGTCAAACCTGTATAACGCGGGCAAGCTGCCAGATCTTCGACCCGCACGTCGAGCGTGAAACTGGTATCGTTTACCGTAAACGCGTCGACGGAAGGTAGCCGCAATGGACGGTTAAGCGCGGCTTTCAGGTCGCGGGCCGTGCCCAGGTGCGAAGCCGCATCGATACGGTTCGGCGTCAGGCCGATAGCAATCTGGTAGTCAGCTTCCAGGTTGAAATACCGGGCGGCTGGTGTGCCGTTCGGTAAGTCGGTATCTAAAACCAGGATACCCGCGTGAGACGATCCCAAACCGATCTCATCTTCGGCGCAGATCATCCCCTCAGAAGCGTATCCCCGAATCTTGGCTTTCTTTATTTGAAAGGGTTGGGCGGCACCCCCCTCGCCCGAGGAGGGATGCAACGTAGCACCCACCAACGCAACCACAACCTTCTGACCAGCAGCCACGTTGGGCGCTCCACAGACAATAGGCAGGGGGTGGTCGGTGCCAACGTCAACGGTGGTTAAACTCAATTTATCGGCGTCCGGGTGTTTGGTGCATGTCAGCACTTCGCCAATGACGACGCCTTCTAGCCCCCCTGGAATCGCTTCAACTTTTTCGATGCCTTCGACTTCTAAGCCCGTTCCGGTCAGGCGTTTGCCCACCTCCTCCGGCGATTCGGGTAACTCAATGAACTCTTGTAACCATTTATAGGAAATTTCCATACAGCGTCAATGCGATAAATGCCGCAAAGATAGCAGGCCGTGAGCAGTTGGCAGTTGACGCCGGACAGAAAAGTAGCGGATCGTGGCTTTAATCGTGGGCTACGTAACGTTCCCCCGCCTTAATCGCGATTGGAAGTGTGTTTTCGGCAGGAGGAATAGGACAGGCATAAGAGGGGTTGTAAGCGCAATACGGATTATAGGCTGCATTGAAATCCAGCACAACATGATTGTCCGTTAACTGGTCTGGAGCCAGTTCTAGGTAGCGCCCTCCACCATAAGTTTCCTTGGTCGACGTCGCATCCCGGAAGAGAACGGAATATGTATTGCCTAGTTTTACGATTAATAAGCGACACGCTTTGTCCTGCAGACTGAACACCGCATGGGCATATTTCGTGTATACTTCCTCGCTACCATCGCTCATGCGCACCACCAACTTCTGCGTTTTATCGGCGAACGGTTCCAACCGGGCGACGACACGATAAGAAGGGTCGGGGGTGAAGTAACTGAGTCCTTTGAACGCGGTCTTGTCGGTGATCGGTGATTCGCCACTGGTCCGCAGAAATTTATCTTTTTCGGCTCGGTCAGCCACAACCTGCTGTCGATACGTCTCCGGCTCAACCGGGTCGGCTAAGCCATTCGCCGATGTCATATTGCCGCCGTCGTAAAACACGTAATACAGGACGGTCAGTGTCAGCAGGAACAGACCGGTCAGAAAAAATCTATTTCGTAACATATACGTAATAAGGAATCTAGTAAACCGTAAATCAACGAAAAGCTACTTCAGAACACAACAGCCCGCGTATTCTTAGCATTATCTGAAACAACTCATTTATTTACCATAGAGCGGTTCCTGCATTGATTTCTTTTTTAATAATTTTAGAGCAGAATTACTTAGTTACATCTACTAAGAAAAATCTCCTCTGCTTATGGCCCACCTCTACGAGCTTAAAACATTTTCATCCGATACTGGCAATTTAACGGTTTTTGAAAACATTATACCGGGCGTTATTCAACGCGTTTTTTACATCTATAAAGCCGGGCAGGCCGCCCGCGCGGGTCATCGACATCATAAAGCTTGGAACGCTTTAATCTGTTTGAATGGCACCTGTAGGGTTTACGTAGACAACGGAACCGAAGAAACTACGTATCACTTGAGCAGCCCTGATCAATGCCTGGTGTTAAAACCTGAGGATTGGCACACGATGGACCGCTTTTCGGAAGATGCGATTCTGCTCGTTGTTTCAAATGAACTGTACGATAAAAACGATTACATCTACGAACCATATCCCAACAGCCTCCCAACCAGTAAGACGGACCTCCGTACGCTGACTAGTTTGCTGCCGCTCGTAGCAGCCGCAATATGATTCCTTTTCTTGACCTCAAACGAGTCAATGAACCCTACGAATCGGCAATTCGGGAAGCTATCGAAGGTGTTGTGCAGTCGGGCTGGTACGTGCTGGGCCGTGAAGTAGAACGGTTTGAAGCGCAATTCGCGCACTACTGCGGAGTCGATCATTGTATTGGGGTAGCGAACGGGTTAGACGCGCTGACGCTGGTACTGAGGGCCTGGGACTTTCCAGCAGGGAGCGAAATTCTTGTTCCTTCCAACACCTACATTGCTTCCGTGCTGAGCATCACGCAGGCGGGTTTAACGCCCGTCTTTGTGGAGCCGGATCCAGCGACGTATGTACTTGATCATGAGTGTATAGAACAAGCCATTACGTCGCGTACGAAAGCGATTCTGCCGGTGCATTTGTATGGCCGCTGCTGCGACATGGAGCCAATTAACGCAATTGCCCAAGCTTACGATCTGAAGGTGCTGGAAGACGCGGCTCAGGCGCATGGCGCTACGTATAGGGGAAAGCGGTCGGGGAGTCTTGGGGATGCTGCGGGCTGGAGTTTTTACCCGAGTAAGAACCTGGGGGCGCTCGGTGATGCAGGCGCTATCACAACCAATGATCAGGCCCTAGCCGAGCGGCTCCGGGCGTTGCGAAACTATGGGTCAGCGCAAAAATACCGGAATCGGTACGCTGGGGTGAATAGCCGTTTAGATGAGGTTCAGGCCGCAATTCTTTCGGCTAAACTACAGGGTCTGGATGGAGCAAACGAACGTCGTCGGCAGATAGTCGGCCGATACATAGCCGGGATTAAAAACCCCGCTATTACGTTACCGCCGACGGATCAACTGGAACAGGACGGCTGGCATCTGTTTGTAATTCGTCACCCGGAGCGCGATGCATTTCGGACATATATGGGCGATCAGGGTATTAGTACCGACGTTCATTATCCCATTCCGCTCCATCACCAGCAGGCGTATGCTCACTATCGGCATCTATCGCTGCCCATTGCGGAGCAGTTGCATCGCGAGGTCGTCAGTTTGCCCCTGAATACGGTGCTGACTGACGCCGACGTCGATTACATCATCCAAATGATCAATCAGATGCCTAAGGGCTGACTGGTTGATGCTTAACACTGTTAGTTTGTTCGTTATGTACGTATCGGTCGTTATTCCCGTCTTCAACAGTGAGCAGACTGTTGGCCCTCTGGTCGAGCGGTTGCAGCAGTGTTTAACGGGGCTTGCCTTCGAGGTTATTCTGGTGAACGACGGAAGCAGCGACCAGTCCGAACGGATCTGCGAGCAACTGGCGCAGACGTACCAGACTGTGCAGGCCGTTTTGTTACGTCGAAATTTTGGTGAATTCAACGCGGTTTTATGCGGTCTTAACTACGTGCAAGGTGACTATGCTGTTATTATCGACGATGACTTTCAGAACCCACCCGAAGCCATTTTGACGCTTGTGGAAGCGGCCGAAGCCGGGCAATACGATGTCGTGTATAGCCGGTACGCCGAAAAACGACACCACTGGTTCCGGAATCTGGGCAGTTGGCTGGTCAACGTCTTGACAACGTATTCGCTCGGAAAACCCCGGAATCTTTACCTGTCAAGTTTTAAGCTCATCCGGCGGGAAGTGGTTGCCGAGGTTATAAAATATACGGGGCCTTACCCGTACATTGATGGACTTCTGTTCCGGGTGACCCGTAACGTAGGCAGCGTGGATGTTCCGCATAACGTCCGTTCTGCCGGGCGCTCCACTTATACGGTGCGTAAACTGATTGCTTTGTTTTTAAACGTATTTATCGGCTATTCGCTCTGGCCAATCCGGGTATTCACTGTGTTAGGGGCTGTCCTGTTCGGGTTTGGCCTGGTCGGCGGAATCGGGCTGCTGATCGGCGCGTTATCTCTGGTTTTTTTGGTGCCCGGCTGGATGATTATCGTGTGGAGCATTGTAACCGGGTTGGGCCTCCAGATGCTGTTTCTAGGTATACTGGGTGAGTACCTGGGTAAATTATTCATGGCCCACAGCGGACTTCCACCTTACGTGATCAAGAAACAGGTGAAGCAGCGTACCGTTACGTTACCAGTCTGCCTGTTCCTACCCATCCTGGCCGTTTTGCTGCCTTCTTCGTTATGATTGGCCGTTTTGACGAATACCAAAAAATGTTTCGGCTAGAGGGCCAGTTGTGGTGGTATCGCAATTTGCACGAACGAGTCGAAGCGGCACTTTGTAACTATTTTCCTGATTGCCACGACATAGCCTTGTTGGACGCTGGCTGCGGAACCGGGGGCTTACTGCAGTTTCTAACGCAGAAGGGGTACACCAATTTGCGCGGGATTGATGGTTCAGCGGATGCCGTTACGTTCTGTCAGGAACGCGGTTTTGAGGCTGACCTGGTCGACCTGAACCATCTGAGTGAGTTCGAGCCGAGAACCCAATACGACGCCATTGTTTGTAATGATGTGTTCTGTTATTTTCTGGGTTCGGAGTTGGAGCGGTTACTGAACGAACTGGCCCGGCGCTTAAAACCCGGTGGGGTACTCATCAGTAATAACAACGCATTTCGGATTTTTAAGGGGCAGCACGATCTGGCCGTTGGTATTAAACGTCGGTTTACTCGTCCTGATTTTGAGTCATTATTGCCAAAGGCAGGGCTCTATATTCGATACGCTACGTATTGGAGCTTTATTTTATCACCGGTTATTCTCGTCATGCGGCAATGGCAAAACCTTCAGCTTCGACTGGGATGGCGCGCCCCTGAAGCGGCTCAGTCGGATGTGTATTTACCGGCGGCCTGGTTGAATGAAATGTTGTATTGGATCGTTAAGGCCGAACAAAAGCTGCTGACCCGAACCCCCTTTGGAAGTTCACTGTTTATAGTAGTCGTTGGGCATAGCTAGGTGGATAACGGATTCGTGTCAACTCCGGGCTGATTACGTCGATCAACGGCTAACCATTACTGATTCATAACATGTTTACTGGAATTGTAGAGACCACCGGTCGGGTGGCCGCGATTACTCCCGAAGGAACCAACCTTACGTTCAGCGTCGAATCGTCGCTGGCACCCGAATTAACGATCGATCAAAGTGTTAGCCATAACGGGGTGTGCTTAACCGTGACCAGCGTGTCGGACGGAAGCTATACCGTAACGGCCGTTGACGAAACCCTCCGGAAAACAAATCTGGGCAAAATAAAGGTAGGCGACCGCGTTAACCTGGAACGGTGCATGCCCGCCAATGGTCGCTTTGATGGCCATATTGTGCAGGGGCACGTCGACCAGACGGGTGTATGTACCAGCGTACAGGACATGGACGGCAGCTGGCTGTTCGATTTTTCGTACGATCCGAATGAAGCTGATAATGTTACCGTCGAAAAAGGCTCAATTTGTATTAATGGAGTGAGTTTAACCGTTTTTAATTCGCAGCCCGACAGCTTCCGGGTAACCATTATCCCGTATACCTACGAGCACACGAGCTTCCGTGAGCTACAAGTCGGCGATGTCGTTAACCTCGAATTTGATATTGTCGGGAAGTATATTAAAAAAATGCTGACCGGGTATCGGTCAACGATGGATAGTTCTGTTACTTTGTAGGTGGTGTAGAAAGGGCAGCGAGTAACTACGATGAACTTGCCGCGCGTTTGCACCGACTCCACCAATTTCACCAGCTCGAATGACTAAAATCAGCACCCGCTCGTTTCCTGACCTGCTGATTCATCTTGGCATTATCATAGCCCTGTTGGCAGCCTTATTTCTGGCTTTCTTCTTTATTTACCTGCCTTTCACCACGAATCACGGGCAAACCATTACGGTGCCGGACGTAACGAAGCTGAGCTTTGATGAGATGCAGAATATCCTGGATGACCGCGACCTTCGGTACGAGGTTAGCGATTGCACATTTGTTGCCGGATCGCAGCCGTTAACGGTCATTCAGCAGTACCCACGGGCCAACTCCAAAGTGAAAGAAGGGCGTAAAATATACCTGACCATCACCAAACGGGTTGCGCCGATGGTGTCCATGCCGAAGCTAGTCGATATGATTGACCGCAGCGCCGAGCTGATGCTGAAATCAATGGGTCTGGAAGTGGGCGAGCTTACTTACGTACCGGATGTAGGCAAAAACAAGGTCTTACGCCAACTGTACAACGGCAAAGAGATAACTCCCGGTACGCCCATCCAGAAAGGCGCAAAAGTCGATCTTGAAATTGGCGATGGGCTGGGTAATACCATGTTTGAGATTCCGAACGTTGTAGGATTGCCCCTCGATGAAGCCGAAGCCGCAATTCGGGGGTCTAATTTGAAAGTTGGCACGAAAATTCCTGTTGATGACCCCGAAAAGGAAGTTGGCACGGTAGTTCGTCAACGACCTGAGGCTCGATCTGGTGAGCGCATCCGCGTCGGTGAAACGATGGATTTATGGATTGTAGGGCCAGTTGAGCCGGATCAATAAGAATTGCTTCTGGTACTATTCAATGGGAATTGCTTTCGTTACTCAACTAAACACTGCGCCTGCCAGAAGCCGCCTGGTCGGTCTGGCGCTGGTTCTATTGACCCTGGTCCGTTCGTCCGTTTTTGCGCAAACACCCCTGAGCCTTCCGTTTTTCGACGATTTCTCGACGGCGGGTGACCCGGCCGGTGGGGCTCGGCCTGATCCGGCCCGGTGGCAGCCCGGCAGCGGTGTGTACATCAACAATACGATGGCCATCAACCAGCCTACGGTTAATGTCGCTTCGTTTGATGGGCTGCGGGCCAATGGACGCCCCTACGTACTAAGTAGTCAGTTTTCACAGGGGTATACGGATACGTTAGCATCTTTACCCATCAATCTGGCAGGGCTTACAGCTGCAGATTCAGTTTATTTAAGTTTTTACTGGCAGATAAAAGGGTACGGCGAACTGCCCGATGCTGGTGATTCGCTGACGGTTCAGTTTCTGGACCGGAACGGTACGTGGCGAACCGTTTGGCAGCAGGAAGGGGGAACTCCCGACAATAACTTTGTGCTGCAATTTATCCCCGTTCGCGACGCCGATTTTTTTCACGCCGGGTTTGCGTTCCGGTTCCGTTCGTATGGGCGGGAGTCGGGGCCGTTCGATACCTGGCACGTTGATTACATTTACCTGAACCGGGGTCGGTCCATCACGGACCGTTACGTCAAAGACGTTGCGATTCGTCAGCCGCTTAGTCCGCTGCTGAAACGTTATACGGCCATGCCCCTGACGCAGTATCTGGTGAATCCAGCCGCCGAAACTGCCGACTCGGTCACGACGGAGATCAACAACATATTCAACAATTTTAACTTCACGACCTTTCGGTTTACGGTGCGCGATGAGGTATCGGGGCGAATCATTCAGGATACCCCACAAACTAATTCGGTGCTGATCGGATCGTTGAGTTCACAGGCGAAAAGTGCTAAGCCAGTTCCCGCCACTGATTTGGGTACGGCTACATCGGCCACGTTACGTTATAAATTCGATCTGCTGACGACCGACGATCAGAATCCGTCGATCGAAGGCGTTAACCTGCGCCAGAATGATACTATTTCGGCTGTGGCTACGCTTGGCGACTACTACGCGTACGACGACGGAACCTGGGAGTACGCGCAGCAGATCCGGCAGCGCGAACAGATTGCCGTACGATACATTCTGAATAAACCCGATGCCATTGCGGGCGTTCGGGCCTGCATTGTGCCCTTCAACACGAACCAGACCGGGCAGTCGTTCGTCATCAATGTATACAGCAACCGGGGTGGGCGGCCGGGCAATCCGATCTACCAGAAGTCATTTGCTACCCAGTATCCAACCAGCCGAAACGGATTTGTCGAGTACCTGTTTGACCGAAGTGTAGCCGTTACCGATACGTTCTACGTCGGCTATCAGCAGATCAGCAGCAGCGATACTACATTGCTGCGGCTAGGGTTTGACAAGAACAGCCCGTTCGGTTCGCAGATATTCTACAATGGCGGCTCAAACTGGGACCAGAATCTGAATCCGAACGCACCGAACAGTACCCTTAACATTCAGGGAGCCTTTATGCTGCGGCCGGTCATGGGTGGCAAACCCGACACGGTCGTAACCGCAATTCCGAAGCCGGAGCCACTAGCACCGTTACAGATATACCCAAATCCGACAACTGGACTGATTCGTTGGGATGAACCACACCTGACCCGTCTGGAAGTGACCAACCTGAGTGGTCGCCTGCTATACACGATCGAACCAAGTCGCGGCCAGCAAACGTTAGATTTGAGCTACCTGCCTGACGGGTTCTACCTGATTCGTTTATCGACAGACCGACGCACGGTAGTACAGAAGTTTATTGTTCAACACTAACCCGGTGCCAACCGCTAACGTTGGTTACCCCATACTGATCACACATGGATATTACCGTACAGGAGCTGAAGGAACGGCTCGACAAAGGCGAGAAGTTAAATCTCTTCGACGTTCGTGAGCCAAACGAATACGAAGCCGACAACATTGGTGCTACGTTGATTCCGCTGGGCGAGTTGCCCTACCGGATGGATGAACTTGACGGCTTGCAGGACGAAGAGGTTATTGTACATTGCCGGTCGGGGGCACGTAGCGCGAGAGCGCAGCAATTACTGGAAGAGAACGGATTCAATAACGTTCGGAACGTAACGGGCGGCATACTGGCGTACCGGGCGCAGTAAGCGCCTATCCAAAATTCACAGTAGGACGTATAGGGTGAAAAAGAAGTGTAATACCTCTTTTTCACCCTATACGTGTATATATCCATTCAACCAGCCCATCGTCATCCGGGTGGAACCATGTATACGCGCCCTGGTTGCGGAACCACGTTAGCTGGCGTTTGGCGTATCGGCGGGAGTTTCGTTTCAGCATCCGGACCATTTCTTCATAGTCATACTCGCCATCCAGAAATGGAAACACTTCCTGATAACCCACTGTATGAAGAGCGGACAGATCGCGATAGGGCAGTAACGATTGCACTTCCTCAACCAGCCCGGCGGCAAGCATAGCATCCATACGGGCCTCGATACGAGCATACAATTCATCACGGGGCCGTTCGAGCGCTATCAGTACCGTCCGGAAAGGGCGCTCCGCCGTTTGCTGCCGACGAAACGACGAATACGGCTGGCCGGTACTTAGACAAATCTCCAGCGCCCGCGTTACGCGCACCGGATTTTGCAGGTCGGCGGTTTGGGCGTACTGCGGGTCAAGCTGGCGGAGCTGCTGCTGAAGCGATTCCAGACCCTGCTCATGAAGTTTCTTGAACAGTTCGTCGCGCAGAGCGGGATCGACAGGGGGGAGATCGTCGAGGCCAACACAAACAGCATTGATGTATAAGCCCGTTCCCCCCGACAGAATGACGGTATTTTTAACCTTAAACAACTCATCGAGTACCGTCAGGCATTCCCGTTCGTACCGACCGGCATTGATTGGATCTGTGATCGTGTGCGAATCGATGAAGTGATGCCGGACTCCGTTCATCTCGTCCGGGGACGGCTTGGCGGTGCCAATAGTCAATTCCCGGTACAGTTGGCGCGAATCGGCTGAAACCACATCGGTTTGCAATAAACTGGCTAGGCGAATGCATAAAGCTGTTTTACCAACGGCGGTAGGGCCCGCAATGATAACGAGTGTTTTCAAAACTGGTAAGTAATCTTTCCCACAAAAGTAATGTGGTGCAGGAGAAGGTGCAGGCACACAACTGGGATTCTCGTCGGTAGCATTACAAATAAGATTTAGCTGACTCGCCAGTCTGCGATTTAGGGCCGTAAGTATTTATAGCCATTCTTTCTCGTATATTACTTAAAAAAACTTTGTCGTTTTGAAAAACATATCATTTCTGATTAGTAGGTATTTATGTTTTTTACGGCCTACTTGTCCAGATGCCCTAGCCTGTGTTTTAAAAATATTTTAGCGTAAACCTATATATTTGCTTTGAGTACAAATGCCTTCAAATCAATAAGTTACCCACCAAAAGGTTAGTGAAATGCTTTCTATGAATGATCAAATTCGTATTCAGAGGCCAGGTGATACTACACATCAGGCTTTGAAAAAAACGCTGGACATTATTTGTGGCAAATGGCGACTGTATATTATTTACCAGCTAGGCATGGATTCGCGTCGATATGGCGAACTACGTCGTATGATTCCTGAAGTAAGCGAAAAGGTTTTGGTTCAGGAGCTTAAGGAGTTAGTTACGCTTGGGGTAATTCAGAAAAAATCATATGGTGAAGTTCCGCCCCGCGTTGAATACAGTTTAACCACAAAAGGCCAGGAAGTACTCCCAACGTTACTAAAGCTTACCTCGATTGGCGAAACGTTTCTGGAGCCGTAGCCGCGTTAACTATTTCTGACTCTATAGTGTTACCAGTAAGACTATATTTAGCCAGAATCAATGAATTTAAGACTATGCTGCGGCCTACTACTGACTTTATGGACCACTCAACCGGTCCATAGCCATCTGCAGCATACCCGATTAGTTTCTAAGGTTGATCAGCCTGTTCATAAAGCAGCTTGGTCGATGACTTATAGTAAATCGCTGCGATTTAATGTATACACGTTCAACGTAACAACCGCCGATAGTGGGGCCGTCCGCGACATGACGATCAAGGCCTACCGGGGCGAGTTGTTGCTAACGAACTTTCGAACGCGTATTGATGGAGCGGTTGTTGGGGCCGAAGTCGCCGATCTCGATGGCAACCGTTTTCCGGAGTTATACGTCTATAGTGCCAGTCAGGGCAGTGGTTCGTTTGGGCGGGTATACGGCTGGCAGTTCCTGCTCGAACGTATTGCGAACGTTTCTCTAGCGAACTGGAATCTTAACGCTGCCGACGGGTATATGGGGCACGACAGCCTTTGGGTGGAGCGCGATGTACTCTGCCGAAAATACCCCGTTTATCAATCGGGAGATGCGAATGCCGAGCCTTCGGGGGGCGTTCGCATGCTGCGTTACCGGCTCCGACCCGCGGGTGAGGGATTTGCCTTGATGGCTGAACAATGAGTACTTATAACGAGAACGGCCAGCCTCTATAGAGGCTGGCCGTTCTCGTTATGTAACGTATTGAAGCACTTCCTTAAAACACCTTGAAGCCCAAGGAAACCGTGGCGATCCCCAAAAAACCGGTGATGTTTTTGTCTTTATAAACGCCACCAACCGGTACGGCATACCGTACGTCAACGTCCAGGAATGGAACGGGCGTGTAGCCAACTCCCAACTCGACAGCATACGTAAAATCCAGAACTTCCAGGTTCTGAGATTCGTAGCGGTTAAGCAGATTGGTCTTGCTGGTAGTTGCTGGAATCTCGGTCTGTGGGAAACCCACGGTGGTATTAGCGTTAATAACTCCGGTATTCGTGCGAGTAGCCTCGGCCTTTTGTACAAATATGAGGTTAGGCCCAATATAGCCCCGAAGTCTACCATCCATCCAGCGTTTGCCGAACAGGATCGGTACGTTAATCGATTCCAAAACCGACTCCGATACTACGTTCAGCGAGGCATTGACCAGACCGGGCTGAACGCTGACCGGCAACGCATTCGCCAGCGAAGGATTGGCGTTTACGTCGAGGGTAACAGCGGTTTTTTGCTTCAGCACGAACCGGTTATAGGTAGCTTCGGCCTGAATGAAAAACGAGTTGAAGTTCTTGCGAACCCATAGGCCACCGCTATAGCCGTAACCGATGCCATTATTCTTATTTTCGAGAGCGGGTACCTGAACGCCGGAGCTGCCTATTGACTGCGACGGGATGTTTGTGAAACCGTGGGTGAACGTAGCGCCACCTTTAACGCCGAATTCAAGGGGGCGAACGGGCGAAGTACCGGAGCCGGTCTGCGCCTGAGCTACGGATACCGCCGATGCGAGCAGCAAACCGACTACTGATAGTTTATAGTGTTTCATGAGTGATGTTATTGTTGCAGCAGCACACGCCGATAGTTGGCTGCGTTTACCTGCGGAATCGTTGAACCATACTTGCCGTTGATGCCCTTGATAATCTCATTCGCAACTAGAGCGTAGCCTGCGGGCGTTAAGTGAATACCGTCAAGGCTAAAAACTCCGCCCTGAATAAAGGCGGCTGAATAGGTTACGCCATTCTGCGTATAACCGCCTGCCTGCGCCAGCTGCTGAAAAATAGGATTAACGTCTACGTAAGCGGCTCCTTTGGCGTCGGCCTGGGCTTTCATGATGCCGTTAAATTCGTTTATCCGACTAGTTAAAGCGGTTACTTCATCAGCATCCAGTACATATTGGTCAGGTATCGGATTCGCAGCGCTTAAACCAACTCCTCTGGCTATGAAGCTGTTCAGTAGAGGGGCTACTGATAACAAGAAGTAATCGCCAGTGCGAGATAACCGAACACCACCAGGAGCCGACTTTGATCGAATGGCTAACCCAGTTAGCCCTTGAGATTGCAATAGAGCAGCAACCTGATTCGTAACTGTAGTAAAGAATGGAGCTTGTATAATGTTCGGGATGCCAATTACAACCCCTTTTCTACCGCCTTCCGTTAATTTATTCATGATGGCAGTATAATTAGTCGTGAAGAGATCAGCGCTTGTTAATCCGTTTGCTGAATTTTCTGCACCGATACCCCCGGAGATAGCATAACCAAGCGCATCATTATTGCCGAGCCAGCAAGAAAAGAAAGTGGCCCCAGCGAGATTATTACTAGCGTATTGAAAATATGTAGTTGCTAAGGCCTGATCCGTTAGTAGTCGCTCAAAATACGGATTACCGGCCCCTGGTGACCCATAGCCAACCGTTAAAATATTCGACATTCGGATTCCAGGAACACCCAAGTTTTGATTTGCTTCGGTAAACTTGGTGTATTGGGGGCCTCCACTTGTCGACAATCCACGCACCGCTAATTGTGTCTTGGTTGTATCGAAAGTGGGCAGACTAGTTGCACTAGCTGGTAGCTTACGCAGGCGAATGTACCCGGATCCATTTGCCTGTGCTTCCGTGAATAAAGGCTGCACAAAATTTCCTCCGCCTACGAGCTTAAACTGCCCGGCTAAAATGTTAGGATAGGAGTTAAGCTGCCCGTCACGATACAGACCACCGTCTGCGTACCCTGCTGTTAACGAGTTACCAACCGCTACGTATTTGGTGAAATCGGCACTGCCCTGATTGGGCGTACCGCCATTGCCACCGAACGGGTCAATGTCATTGTCCTTACAGGCTGTCAGGCCGACAAACATTGTCAGCAACAGCCCCCACCTCATGTTAAATTTCATGCTCAAAAGCCTGGAGTAGGGTTACAAATAAAGAAAGAACGTAAAAGTAGGGGCTTTTGCCTGCATGGGTGGGTTAAAAAGGGATAAAACTTATCGAAGACATAATATGAATTCTAAAACAATCACAAAACCAGTGGGTTGTTTCAGACGAGCGGACTTCCGTACTTGTACGCCGTTCAATCATTGTTCCATCAAACCATATTAAATCAAATGGGAATCTTATCGTTCTTTAAAGGAGTTGGTGAAAAAATCTTCCACAAAGACCAGGTCGCTGCACCGGCTGATGCTTCGCAGGCAGAGAAGGTTGAGCCTTTACGGGCCCAGGCGTTGCTTGATCACGTTAAACAACTCGGACTTGCCTACAACAGCTTAACCGTTAAGACCAAAGGCGACACGGTGATATTGAGTGGTTCCGTGAAGTCGCAGGAAGATGCGGAGAAGATTGCCCTGGCGGTCGGTAACGTAGAAGGCGTATCAGCAGTAGATAACCAACTGTCTGTCGACCAGCCAACCCCCGAAGGTAAATTCTACACGGTGAAGTCGGGTGACACCTTATCAAAAATTGCCAAAGAAGTCTACGGCGATCCCATGAAATATGGTATCATTTTCGAGGCTAACAAACCGATGCTCAAAGATCCGGATCTGATCTATCCCGATCAGGTGCTTCGGATTCCACAATTATAAGTAAATAGAGCAAAGGGCGGGGGCTTAGGGCAGATGGGAAAATACAAACCCTGTGCCTTAAGCCCCTCGCCCTTTACCTTATACGCAGAATAGCCTTTCCGAACATTCATACGTTCGCCCGGTTTATGCTACGTAACCAACGTATGAAAAATGGCCGTTCATTTATTATCCTTACTGAAAGATCAGTTCACACCCGGCGTAATTGATCAACTCAGCGGTGAGCTGAACGAATCTCCGGCTAATACGCTCAAAGCCGTTAATGGATCGTTGCCGGTGCTGCTTGGCGGCCTCACCCGACGGGTACAGGCAACCGGCGGAGCAACATCCATTATTAATTTTCTCGAAAAAAACGATTATAGCCAGACGCCGTTCGATGTGTCGCAGGTGACCGATACGCACCGGGAAACTGCCGATACTACAGCCGCTGGTCGGCCTTTTCTCGACGAAGTGTTCGGGGATTCGCTCACCCGTACCGGCGAACTGATTGGTACGTACAGTGGCACAAAACCCCAATCGGTCCTGACAATCCTAGGTTTGGCGGGATCGGTGCTGATGGGCGTGCTGGGCCGACAGGAGCAGGAGAAAGGCTTAACCGCCGAAAGTTTAAGAACACTGCTGCTGGGGCAGGCCACCGAGTTTCGCAAAGCGGTACCGAGCGGTCTCGATGGGGTGAGCAGCCTGCTCGGTTTCGATGAACTCGTTACGCCTGCCGGTCCGCAAACCGAAGTTCAGGGTACCGATAACTTCAGCGGAACGATCGTGAATCCAAATATTCCGAAAAGTGCCGAAGGCGATCGTCGACACGAAAACGTTCGCTGGTTACGCTGGGCCATGTTTGCGCTGGCGGCCCTAGTGATTGCCTTGCTGGTGCAGAAATGCAGCGAAAATCAGAACGGCATCGATGGCGTGAGCACCGACTCAACGGCCCGGGTGGAATCGGATGGTGTTGAAGATACGTCGGCCGCTACTAAACAAAGCATTCAGGATGCCAACGGACAGGTTGCCGACTCGACAGCACCGGGTGCGTTGGGTATCCGGGATTCCGCTACGTCGGATGCCAGCGGGTCATCGGGGCGTGGGCCAGAGGTGCGGACCCAGGTCGAATTGCCGGGTGGTCGTCGGCTGAATCTGGTCGAAAACTCGTTTACGGCAAAATTGGCTCAGTTTCTGGGCAGTAAGCCGAAGCAGCCCGAGCGCACGTTTACGTTCGACAACCTTACCTTCGAAACCAATTCATCGCGGATTACCGTCGAATCTCGTCCGAACGTAAATGATCTGATTGAAATCATGAAGGCTTACCCTGGCCTTCACATTCGGGTCGAAGGGCATACGGACAATACCGGTGATGCGAGTGCCAACAAAAAGCTGTCGCTCGATCGGGCTAATGCCGTTAAGGAAGCGCTTTCGGCAGCTGGTGTTGAATCGGATCGGGTAACAACGCAGGGATTTGGTGCATCGAAACCGACCGCCAGCAACGACTCGCCGGAAGGGCGTCAGCAGAACCGGCGAATTGACGTAGCCATTACGAAATTATAAGGCCAATAAATCAACTAACTCAACGAATGAAAACGATGACACGTAGTAATGCAAACCGGATTAAACACGGTCTCTTGACAGGTTTACTGGTCAGTGCCAGTCTGACCGTCTGGAGTTGTTCCGGAAACAAAGAGAACAACAGCGAATCGACGTCGACGAGTACGATGAGCGATTCGGCCAATACCACCGCCGACAGTTCAGTATTTGGCCGCCAGGGTGATACACTTAATTCATCGAGTATGGATGCCCCCCAGCAGGCACCCCCCGATAGTGCCAGTGCCCGTGGGGCCGTAGTACCCGCTGAAGTAAAGGTGAAAGTCAAAAAGTAGACGGATTAAAGCCGTTACAAAGTCGGTGAGCGGGTTAGTTGGCGGGTAATCGTTATTTTGCCAACGAATTGACTTGCTCACCGACTTACTCTGTTACTTATGTTTGTTGACGCTATTGAACGCGTTGATCCGTTTACCCGACCTGTGCACTCCATTGTCCGACTATATGGTCATGATCAGATCGTACCGGGCAGTGCTACATTATTTTTTGTGAATGAAGAGGGCTGTGCTGTCACCTGCAAGCACGTGGCCGAACTCATTGCCCAGACCGATACGATTCATCAGAATTACCGAAGCTTTCAGGGTGCCCGCCGGGATGTGCTGCGCGAAAAAGATGCCGGGCAGCGTATTAGCCAGCTTGAAACAAAATTTAAGCTTAAATCTGATACCATAATCCGGGTGCGGAATAGCTTTATTTCCTGCGTAGATCAGTACAAGGAACTGACCATCGACGCGCACCCCACTCAGGACTTGGCCATTCTACGCTTCAAAGGCTATAACCGAGCCTTGTACCGATCTCATGCCGTCTTGTTGGGCGATACGAGCCGCGTGAAGCCGGGTCGTAGCCTGTGCCGACTCGGATATCCCTTTCCTGAATTTACCAACTACCGCTACAATCCGTCTACGGACGATATTGAGTGGACTACAGAAGGACGAATCGCTTCGCCCCATTTCCCCATTGATGGTATCATTACCCGACTGTTAAGCGATCAGCAAGCCATTACGGGTATTGAAATGAGTACGCCTGGTCTGCGGGGACAGAGTGGAGGACCGCTGTTCGATCCCAAAGGCATTATCTACGGTATGCAATCGGCTACCCGACACCTGCACCTTGGCTTCGATATTGAAGATCGTCAGGTACTCGTGAACGGGCGCAAGAGCCGCGTGTCGAACTACCCATTTCTAAACGTTGGCCAGTGCGTTCATGTCGATGTGATCAAGGCGTTTCTTCGGGAGCGGGACGTAAAATTCTACGAGGAGTAGCGCGCTCGATTGCTCTACACATAACATATTGCTTTCGTAGACAACCACTAGTCGTACTCCCGCTATTCCGCAGGTTGGTTGTATCTTTGAGCGGCCAACATCTCTTTTTATGCCTCAATTAACGGATGTCACTTCTCAACAAACCAGCTTGTCCATGGACGCGCTAGCCTTGCTAAAGCAACTAATTGCAATTCCCTCATTTAGCCGGGAGGAAGACAAAACAGCCGCTTTACTTGAAGAATTTTTTCAGAATAAAAAGATACCGTATCAACGGCTTAAGAATAATGTCTGGGCTAAAAACCGCCATTTCGACCCAGCGAAGCCAACGCTGCTGTTAAACTCACACCACGATACGGTTAAGCCCAACAAATCCTGGACGCTCGATCCGTTTGAACCCCTTGAGCGCGACGATAAGTTGTTTGGCCTGGGCAGTAACGATGCGGGTGGATGTCTGGTGTCGCTGCTGGCCACTTTCGCTTACTTCCACGACCGGCCCGATATGGCCTATAATCTCGTGATGGCAGCCACCGCCGAAGAGGAAATCTCCGGCCGCGACGGACTGGAGCTACTCTTACCCGAATTGCCCGCCATCAGTTTTGCGATTGTTGGCGAACCCACCGAAATGCAATTAGCCATTGCCGAAAAAGGGTTACTCGTTCTGGATTGTACGGCGCATGGCGTCAGTGGGCATGCCGCCCGTCACGAAGGCGACAACGCGATTTATAAAGCTATTCAGGATATCAACTGGCTAACGACGTATCAATTTCCGAAGGTGTCACCAACGCTGGGACCAGTGAAGTTATCGGTGACAATCATCAATGCCGGCACGCAGCACAACGTAGTACCCGACACCTGTACGTTCACCATCGATGTGCGCGTGACGGAGCAGTACACGCTCGAAGAAGTGATTGAAACCATACGAACTAATATCCAGTCCGAAGTGAAGCCCCGCTCGATCCGGTTGAAGCCATCGAGTATTCCGGCCGATCACCCGATTGTGCAGGCGGGTATTGCGTTAGGGCGTCATACCTACGGCTCACCAACCACGTCTGACCAAGCCGTGCTGAACTGTCCGTCGTTAAAATGCGGACCGGGCCATTCGGGGCGCTCTCACTCAGCCGATGAATTTATCTACCTCCGCGAAATTGAGGAAGGCATCGGCGGCTACATCCGTATGATCGAACAAGTCGTCTGAACTGATTGAGGGGCTGGTTTAACGTGAGTGTTGGATAACTTCTTTTTGTCATGCCTCGGGATGACAAAAAGAAGTTATGTATGCATAGCTTAGCCGTTGTCTTTGGCTGTTTCAGCAATCATAAAGTCAACAACGTCTTCGAGGCTTTCGCGCTTGGCATATTCCTTACGCTGCCGGGTAGCTCCGTTACCGCGTTTAAATAGAGCTCTGACGAGCGCCGAAACTTCATCCCACTCGCCATATTCCTCCAGGGCCGGTCGTACATAGGCCAGCAACTTATCAATCATAGCCCGGGCCGGAATGGCCTGACTGGACGACGTATCAATCAGGTTTTGCTCAAGGCCGAACCGGGCCGCCTGCCAGTGAGCTGCCCGTAAAATCTCCGGTCGAACGTGACGAATTTCCACGAATCGTTCGGCTTCGTCAGCACAAGTGCGGGCCAATGCGCGTATCAAACCGGCAAGAAGAACGGCCTCATCGACCGTCAGGCATACGTCAGATACCCGGAACTCCAACGTATTGTAATGCGACGAGGGGCGAATGTCCCAGTAAATCTTGGACGCTTCATCAATTATACCAGTCGCGATTAGTTCGCCCACTACGCGTTCGTACTCCGACCATGATTCAAATACCTGCGGCACACCGGTCGTTGGCCAGCGGCCCCAGAGTTCGGTTCGAAAGCTGGCGTAACCGGTATCGACGCCGAGCCAGAAGGGTGAGTTGGAGGCTAAGGCCAGTAACGAAGCCAGCCAGGGGCGCGAGCGGTTCATGACCTGAATCGCCATTTCCCGATTCGGAATGCCGACGTGCACATGGCAGCCAAAAATAAGCTGCTCCCGGGCTAGCTGCTGGTAACTTGTCGCGAGCTGTTCGTAGCGCTTCTTCGCCGTTATTTTTTGATTTTCCCAATGCGAAAACGGGTGAGTTCCGGCGGCAACGATACGGCTCCCTTCTTTCTCGGCGGCTTCAATCACGTGCCGACGTAAATGCGTTAGCTCCTGGCGCACGTCGCTGACCGTATGGCAGATAGACGTACCAATCTCGATCTGCGACCGGTACAGTTCGGGCGTCACCTGATCGCCCAGCGTGGCCTGCGCCTTAGGCAGAATGGCTTGTACGCGGGAACGTAACTCACGGGTGTCAGGGTGAATGATCTGATATTCTTCTTCAACCCCAATAGTAAACTCTTCAGATTTGGTAGCCACAGAATGGTTCGTTTAATACGTTACCAATCAGACGCTTGATTTGTTTTGGCGATCAAAAGACTGATTGAAATAAAGGGGAGCCGATAAGAAAATGCGGTCGAACTGCTTTATGCATTGTACTCTGTCTACTGATTGAATCTTATTTATGAAAAAGTCCTTTCTGCTTCTCACTGTATTTCTGATAAACTACCTGGCCCAGGCGCAGTCAACGAGCTGGCAACCAGTTCAGGGTAAAATTATGTCGCCCTGGGCCGACAAAGTAGACCCGGCTAATGTTCTGCCCGACTATCCACGACCACAACTTGTGCGAGGTAACTGGCTTAACATGAACGGGCTGTGGGACTACGCGCTCCTACCAAAGGCGGCTTCGGATAATGCACCTGCGACATTCAACGGCAAAATTCTGGTTCCTTATGCGGTTGAATCGGCCTTGTCGGGTGTCGGTAAAACGGTGGGGAAAGACAGCATTTTGTGGTATAAACGTACCGTTGCGATTCCTGCCAAATTTAAGGGACAGAATGTGCTGCTGCACTTTGGAGCCGTAGACTGGCAGTGTGACGTGTACGTAAACGGCCAGAAAGCCGGGTCGCACCAGGGGGGCTACGACCCATTTTCGTTCGACATTACGACACTTCTTAAAAAAGGAGCGCAGCAGGACGTAACGGTGCGCGTTTGGGACCCAACCAGCGACGGGCCACAGCCACGCGGTAAGCAGCTGAAGCGTCCACAAAGCATCTGGTATACGCCCGTAACGGGTATCTGGCAAACCGTTTGGCTGGAAGCCGTACCAAAAACTTATATCGCATCGACTAAACAGACGCCGGATATTGACAAGAAAACAGTAACCGTAAAGCCGACGGTAAGCAACCTACAAGCCACCGACCGGGTACGGATTACGGCTTTTGCCGATGGTCAGAAAGTAGCCGAACAGGAAGTGAATAGTGGGCAGGATGCGGTGTTGACCCTAAACGAGCCGAAATTATGGTCGCCGGAGAGCCCGTTCCTGTACGACCTGAACGTAGCCGTTGTTCGCAATGGCAAGGTCGTCGACGAAGCGAAAAGCTACTTTGCCATGCGGAAGATTTCGGTTGCCCCTGACAATAATGGTGTGCTCCGGATGCTATTGAATAACCGCTTTGTGTTCCAGTACGGGCCGCTCGACCAGGGGTGGTGGCCCGACGGTTTGTACACCGCGCCAACCGACGAAGCCCTTCGTTTCGATATTGAGAAGACCAAAGCAATGGGTTTCAATATGATCCGGAAGCACGTAAAGGTTGAGCCGGCACGCTGGTATAACTACTGCGATAAGCTGGGTATGCTGGTCTGGCAGGATATGCCCAGTGGTGACATGGGTAACGAGTGGGAGCAACGGCCCGGCATCATTGGCAAAGCGACCGAACGAAACCGTACACCTGAATCAGAGCAGACGTACCGGACGGAGTGGAAAGCCATTATGGACGCCAACCACAACTTTCCATCGATCGTGATGTGGGTGCCCTTCAATGAGGCCTGGGGCCAGTTCAAGACCGAAGAAATTACGAAGTGGACGATGGAATACGATCCGTCGCGGCTAGTGAACAGCGCCAGCGGTGGTAACTTTTATCCGGTCGGCCACATCCTGGATTTACACAATTATCCCGCACCCGCCATGCCTGATCCTGCCTATTTTGGTCAGAAGCAGGTAATTGTTTTGGGCGAGTTCGGCGGACTTGGTTTGCCATTGGAAGGGCATACCTGGCAGTCGAAGAACAACTGGGGATACCAAACCTTTAAGAGTGCCGAAGAAATGACCACCCGCTACATGACATTCATGGATCGCTTCGAGGATCTTATAAAGCGCGGTTTATCGGCAGCTGTATACACCCAGACAACTGATGTTGAAGTGGAAACGAATGGGCTAATGACCTATGACCGGAAGGTGGTGAAAATGCCCGAAGCTCAACTCAAACAAGCACACTCGAAGTTGTATAATCCGTCGCTGGTGAGCTTGAAGTAAGTTTTGATAAAGAATTTAAGATAACGCAGATTATAAGAGGATGCCGCTTGGCCTCGTCTGTGGCCAAGCGGCAGCAAAATGCTGGTAGTTAGAGATTTGTTTTATCGTTTCCCCGTAGCGTATGTTAAATTAGTTCGTGAGGCCGTTTCCAATTTGTCATTGAATATGCAATCGGTCGCTTTTAGGTAGTAAGCGAACGTTCGGAAAGATTTCTTAAAAAGCATGGTGCATTCCTTCTTGTTAGTTGGGCAGTCCAATATGTCTGGCCGTGGATTTCTGAATGAGGTGCCACCGATTTACGATGAGCACGTAAAAATGCTACGGAATGGGCGCTGGCAAATCATGACCGAACCCATTAACTACGATCGACCGTTTGCGGGAATTGGTCTCGCGGCTTCGTTTGCCGCGGCCTGGCGGGTGGAAAATAATACTGAAGATATTGGACTTATTCCGGCTGCAGAGGGTGGTTCGAGTCTTGACGACTGGGCAGTTGGCGGGGCGCTTTTTGACCATGCGGTATTTCAGGCCCGGTTGGCTCAGCGGAGTAGCCAGATCGAGGGGATTCTGTGGCATCAGGGCGAGAATGATTGCTTTCAGAACCGATCGAGCCACTATTATGAGAAATTTTCCAACCTCGTGGACGCTTTTCGACGTGAACTCAACAGCCCTCAACTTCCTCTCATCATAGGCGAACTCGGTCATTACATTCCCAAGGGACGGTATGATACGTATTTTACGGAGTTTGACGCCCTCAATCAAGCACTTTTAGAATTCGCCCGCTCACAGCCCAATTGCTATTTGGTAACGGCGTCCGGATTAACGGCCAACCCCGATGAGCTTCATTTCAATGCCGTTTCGCAACGGCGATTTGGCATTCGCTATTTCCAGGCTTATCATCATCGTCAGCATGTACTGGAGCCCATTGCCGACGAAACGGATCAGTTGGACCGTATTTATAGGCGGCCTTTGTTGAAAAGCGAGAAGATTACCCTGCTAGAAAACCAGTTTGCGAGCGGTAGGCTTTCTCTGGAAGATTTCGAGCGGCAACTAGCCAGCCTACGTGAAAGCTAACGATTTGAAAAATACGTTTTGTCATCCCAATTTCAGAAGGGATGACAAAACACACTCAAGGTAAAATCCTAAACAGGTTTAAATTATTAGTAGCCTAAACATTCAGCTCAGCTAATAATATCATGCTACGTTCGCTATTCGTCATCGTGTTGGTAATCTGTCTGATGGCAAGCGAATGGCCGGGGAAACCAATACCGGATACTAACTGGATGGAATACAATGGCGACGGCGCACGGAGTCACTATTCGGCCTTGTCGCAGATCAATCCGCAAAACGTAAACCAGCTTCGGGTAGCCTGGACGTATGCGTCGGGTGGCGCTGACACGGCCCTGAATCGGACGCAGATGCAGTGCAACCCCATTATTGTCGATGGGGTGCTGTATGGCGTTTCGGCTGGGACACAGGCATTTGCGCTGGATGCGGCTACGGGACAGGAACGTTGGAAAACGACAATTACCGACAATGGTGGAACAACCAGCCGGGGCGTTACGTATTGGGCCAATGGCACGGATAGACGTATTTTTTTCGGAGCGGGTAAATGGCTGTACGCCTTACATGCACTGACCGGGAAACCAATCGAGTCATTCGGCGAGGGCGGACGTATCGACCTTAAAAAAGGGATAGAGCGTCCGGGAGCCGATGAGTACGTAGTGTCGAATACACCAAATACAGTCTACAAAAACCTGATCATCGTTGGCGCTCGTGTGGCCGAAAGCGAAACGGCTTTGTTAGGGGATATTCGCGCTTACGACACCCGTACGGGAAAGTTAGTCTGGACATTTCATACCATTCCGCAGGCCGGTGAACTTGGTTACGAGACCTGGTTACCACGTCCGGCGCGGCAGCACGTGGGTGGAGCGAATGCCTGGGCCGGTATGGCTATTGACCGGGAGCGAGGGATTGTCTTTATCCCGACTGGTTCGGCCGCTTATGATTTTTACGGCGGCAATCGGAAAGGGAATAACCTGTTTGCCAATTGTCTACTGGCCTTGGATGCCAACACGGGTAAACGACTGTGGCATTACCAACTGGTGCATCATGACATCTGGGATCGTGACCCGCCCGCTCCACCGAATCTAATTACGGTTGTGCAGAAGGGTCCTGATGGGCGATCCAGACGTATTGACGCGGTTGCCCAGATTACGAAGCAGGGCTACGTGTTTGTGTTCGATCGGATAACGGGCAAGCCTTTATTTCCGGTGAACGAACAACCGGTTTCCGGGAAGGCCGTTGCCGGGGAGCAGCCGAGTGCTACACAACCTATTCCGGTCAAACCGTACTTCGCCCGGCAGTCGTTTACCGAAACCGATCTGAACCCGTTTGCTGCGAATCGCGATTCATTGCTGAACGTACTGCGTAAAGCTCAGACGGGTCGGGCTTACATTCCCATTACGGAGCAGATGACCATTTTCTTCCCCGGTACGGATGGGGGTGGGCAATGGGGAGGGGCCGCTGCTGACCCGCAAGGCACGTTATACGTACCATCGAAGGAAATTCCGGTGTACACATCGTTGGTGAAGCGTGAACAGCAGCCGACGGGAGCTGCCATGACCGGCGCGCAACTGTATAGCGTACGCTGTGCTGCCTGCCACGGTGCTGATCGACGCGGTAATCATGATGGGTCCTATCCGTCGCTGGTGGCTGTTGATAAACGTCTGTCTACAGCGCAGGTAAACCAAATCTTGTTGAAAGGTCGGGGCATGATGCCCTCATTCGCTCATCTATCCGAAACCGAACGTACCGCCATCGTTAATTTTCTTGCTCAGAAAAGCACTGAGTCGACCGTTGTCAATACACAGCAGGCGGCTGTACCGTATCAGCATACGGGTTATAATCGCTGGTACGATGCGAATGGCTATCCCGTCAGTACACCGCCCTGGGGTACGCTAACCGCCATTGACCTGAACACCGGTGAGCGCCGTTGGCAGGTACCACTCGGTGAGTATCCGGAACTTATCGCCAAAGGCATACCACCCACAGGGACCGATAACTACGGTGGACCGCTAATTACCGCCAGTAAGCTGTTGTTTATTGCCGCCAGTCGGGATGAATTGTTTCGGGCTTTCGATTCAGAGACGGGTAAAGAGTTGTGGCGGGCTCAGTTACCAGCCGCTGGCTATGCCTCGCCAAGCACCTATGCGGTTCAGGGCAAACAGTACATCGTCATTGCCTGTGGAGGTGGTAAACTCAAAACCAAGTCGGGGGACCGGTACGTAGCGTTCGCGTTACCCTAAGCAAAAAGGCGTTCCGGATTACCCAGGGCACTTAATTTATTGGCTTCTTTGCAATCTAGACGTAATCCGACAACATGAAACATAAGGTTATGAATGGCTTGTTGCTAGCGAGTCTGTTAAGTATCTCGTTTGCTTTTGCACAGCCGAAGAACGATTTTCCCAAGCCTACGACCCGTCAACTCAACTGGCAGCAGCTCGAAACAACGGCATTTTTGCACTTCACCGTGAATACGTTTACCGACAAAGAGTGGGGGGATGGCACCGAAAGCCCAGCTATTTTCAACCCGACTAAGCTAGATACGCGTCAGTGGATTAAAGCGTTAAAAGACGCGGGTTTTAAAATGGCGATTATTACGGCAAAGCACCACGATGGTTTCTGCTTATGGCCAACCAAAACGACCGAACATTCGGTTAAAAACAGTCCCTGGAAAGGTGGTAAGGGTGATGTTGTGAAGGAAGTTGCCGACGCCTGCCGGGAGTACGGACTTAAGTTTGGCGTTTATCTGTCGCCCTGGGATCGTCATGAGCCCCGCTACGGTACGGCCAGCTACAATGACTATTACAAAAGCCAGCTTCGCGAGCTGTTGACAAACTATGGCCCTATTTCGGAAGTGTGGTTCGATGGGGCGAAGGGCGAGAACGCCAAAGACATGACCTATGACTTCGATGGCTATTGGGCGCTCGTACGGCAACTACAGCCTAACGCTGTCATGTTCTCCGACGCTGGACCGGATGTGCGTTGGGTCGGTAATGAAGCCGGTAATGCAGGCGAAACCTGCTGGTCCACGATCAATACCGACGGATTGGCTCCGGGTAAGGCCGATCCTAAATACCTGAACCGCGGGGACGCTACCGGAAAACAGTGGGTTCCTGCCGAAACCGACGTATCGATCCGGCCAGGCTGGTTTTACCATGCTTCGGAGGATAGTAAGGTCCGATCACCTCAGAACCTGGTAAATCTTTACTACCAATCGGTCGGACGTAATAGTTTATTACTACTTAACGTACCGCCAAATCGGGAAGGTCTATTTTCGGATCAGGACGTAGCGAGTTTAAAAGAGTTCAGAAGCATCCTGGATGAAACCTTTAAGAAGAACCTTGTTTCGGGTAACCCTAAGCTGACCGATAAACAACTGGCTACGTTTACGACCCTGGCGGCCACGCAACCACTGACCATCGATCTGGGCTCAGAGCAGACGTTCGATCGGATTGTGATTCAGGAAAACATCGCGAATGGCCAGCACATCGCCAACGGCCGTGTCGAGTATTGGAACGGCACCGAGTGGCAACCGCTTCAGTCGTTTACCACAGTAGGTCATAAGCGGCTGTTACGCTTCCCCGCAGTACGTAGCAATAAGCTGAGGCTAATGATAACGAACGCAAACGGTCAGGTGCAGTTGGCAGAGTTCGGCGTGTATAAAGCATCTGCTCGAGAACAGTAGCCGCTTATTTGAATTACAAATAGAAGGCTGACGCTGGGCCCTTTACTGATTATCAACCAGACAACATACCACTAAAGTTATTCCAAGCGGGGCTGTTACGTACGTCGTACATAACAGCCCCGTTGCTTTATACTATGGGTTATCTCCCTGTATAATTATTTAGACTTATTTTAAATAACGCATTGTAGTTTGACACTTGTCTATTTACTTTGCACTGTTTAAAAATAGTCTAAATAAGTAAAGCGTCCATGAGTTCACTTCGCTACCTCTCCTTGATCGGGTTTTTGTTGTCTATAACAGTGCCGGCTATTGCCCAGTCGTTGGCTACTATAAAGGGAAATATAACCACCTCCGATGGCAATCCGGCCGAAAGCGTTACTGTAAGTTTGAAAGGAAAAGGACAGGGAACTCTTTCGAACAGCCAAGGCGATTACACAATCAACCGGGTTAAGGCGGGAACATACACCGTTCAGGTTTCGGCGGTCGGTCTGAAAACCACGGAAAAAGACATTACCATAGCGGCCAATGAGAGCGCAAGGCTCGACTTTGTCTTATCGGAAAGCGCGGCCCAATTGCAGGAAGTAATTGTTAGCGCTGGTCTCACCAATCGGTTCGCCCGAACATCAAGTGACTACGTATCGAAGATGCCGCTGAAAAACCTTGAAAATCCGCAGGTTTATAACAGCATTGGTAAAGAGTTGCTGACCGAACAGTTGGTGTTCTCGGTCGATGATGCCGTTCGTAACGCGCCGGGCGTTCAGCGCATGTGGGAAGCAACGGGCCGCTCAGGCGATGGAGGAAGCTTCTACGGAAGCCGTGGTTTCATTCTGCAAAGCTCGCTCCGCAATGGCGTAGCGGGAAATGTATCCAGTGGCATCGATGCCGTCAACCTCGAAAAGCTGGAAGTAATCAAAGGGCCGTCGGCTACCCTGTTTGGTAGCGCTTTAACCTCATACGGTGGTCTGATGAACCGCGTGACGAAGAAGCCCTACGAAACGTTCGGTGGCGAGGTGACTTACGCCGGTGGAAGCTACAGCCTTAACCGGGTGAGTGTTGACGTGAACACACCCATCGATCCCGCACGGAAACTAATGCTCCGGGTGAATACGGCCTACAACTACGAAGGTACGTTCCAGACGCAGGGCTTCAACCGTAGCTTCGCGCTGGCTCCCAGCTTACTCTACAAACCTAATGATCGCCTGTCGATTTTGCTCGACGCGGAGATATTCCGGAGCACGAACGTTGGCAAGCAGATTATCTTCTTCTACTTCCCGGCCGCTCAACTGGGCGCTACCCGAGCCGACCAACTGAACCTGGATTACCGCAATTCCTACATGGGAAGCGGCCTGACCCAGCAGTCGAGAAGCACGAACTTATTCGGCCAGATCAACTACAAACTGTCGCCGACCTTTACGTCATCAACGTACGTTACGTCCAGCAAGAGCTTTTCGAATGGCTTCGGGCCTTATTTCTACCTGGTTCCTGATGGAATGGTTACCGGCAATCCGGCCGATGCGGGCAAAGCCAACTACCTGGCCCGAGCTGATCAGTCGACGGATAACAGTACGAGCAACGTATTCCAGGTGCAGCAGAATTTTAACGGAGACTTTCAGCTTGGCCAACTCCGAAACCGCATCGTCATCGGGCTCGACTTCTTACGTATCAATTCCAATCAGAAGTTTTTCGGCAGCAATTTAGACATCGTTCCGCTCAATGTTCCTGGCTATGATTACAGCCGGTTTAGTGGTGCCACGTTGGACTCGGTCTACGCCAGTGGGGCACCAGGTTTTACGTATCCGATCATTA
This sequence comes from Spirosoma knui, assembly GCF_054780635.1. Classification (NCBI taxonomy): domain Bacteria; kingdom Pseudomonadati; phylum Bacteroidota; class Cytophagia; order Cytophagales; family Cytophagaceae; genus Spirosoma; species Spirosoma knui. The sequence goes on from NZ_BAAGVY010000001.1 coordinate 942,920, forward strand.
ACAAGCGAAACGTCTACAGCGCCTATATATCGGATGTCCTGAACATCACCGATCAACTGAGCGTACTGGCGGCTCTTCGGATCGACCAGTACGACAACAAAGGTGGTTCGGAAGGAGGACCGGTTGCCGCTTACCAGCAGACGGCTCTTTCGCCGAAGTTCGGTCTGGTTTATCAGCCGATTAAAGATAAAGTTTCTCTGTTCGCCAACTATCAGAATAGCTTCAACAACCGGGGGGTGTACAATGCCTACGACGTAACGGCGTCGGACAGCATCACGCAACGGAATGCGAAGCTCGAACAAGCCAATCAGTTTGAAGCCGGGGTTAAACTGGACGCGTTTAACGGAAAGCTGACCACTACTATCAGCTATTATAACATTCGGGTGAAAGACATTTTGCGGACCGATCCGAACCCACTGGCGGCTGCCCGCTTTGCGCAAACCCAGGACGGCACCCAGCTTAGCAAGGGCATCGAAGTTGACGTGATTGCCAGTCCCTTTGCTGGTTTCAATGTTGTCGCTGGTTTTAGCTACAACGATTCCAAACTCGAACGTGCCGATGCCGACGTAGTGGGCCGCCGACCTACCACGGCTTCGTCGCCGTACCTGGCGAACCTGTGGTTGAGTTATCGACTACCCCAACACCTCGTTAAAGGATTAGGATTCGGCTTTGGCGGAAACTACGCCAGCGACAACAAAATCCTGAACAGCATTAGCCAGGGTGAATTTGTGCTGCCGGCTTACACGATTCTGAACGCGTCGGCTTTCTACGACCATAAGCGGTTCCGGATTGGAGCCAAAGTAGATAACCTGACCAATCAACGATATTGGATTGGCTACACGACGGCTAACCCGCAAAAACTGAGAAACTTTGTCGGTAGCGTAAGTTTCAAATTTTAAGTAGTCGCAGTCGATCCCCTCGGGTCGACTGCCTTTGCCGTTTTCAGATTTATCAGTAACCCCCGCGACCATGAGTACCACAAAACAGGTAAAGACCTGGTTCCAGATCCATAAATGGACGAGCCTGATTTGCACCGCTTTCCTGCTGATGCTGTGCCTGACTGGTTTACCGCTCATCTTCCACGAAGAAATTGAAGAGCTGGAGGGCAAAGCGTCACTAGCTCCGCCCATGCCGGAAGGAACCCCGCAGATAGGACTTGAACGGCTGGCGCAAACGGCCCGGCAACAATTTCCGTCTAAGGTCATTCGGTATGCGTATCAGGACGAACATGAGCCCAATACCATGACCTTCACGCTGACGGATTCGTTAACGGCTCCGGCAGACAACTATAAGCTCGTCATTCTGGATACCCGCACCGCTAAGGTACTTGAAGAACCTAAAGTGCAGGAAGGCTTTATGTACGTCATGCTTCAGTTGCACGTCGATATGTTTATGGGGATTGGCGGTAAGCTGTTTTTGGGGTTGATGGGTATCCTGTTCGTGGTAGCCATTGTATCGGGGTTGATGCTCTATAGTCCCATTATGCGTCGCTTTAACTTCGGCGTGGTACGTACCGAAAAATCGACCCGGTTAAAGTGGCTCGATCTGCATAACCTATTGGGCGTAGTGACGGTGGCCTGGGCGACGGTGGTAGGCTTAACCGGAGTTATTAATACGTTGGCTGAGGTTGTCGTGGGCACCTGGCAGCAGGGGCAACTGGCTGAGATGGTGGCCCCTTATAAAAACGAAGCTCCACTGACTGGACGCTTAAGCCCACTCGATCAGGCCATGAAGGTGGCGTATGAGGCCGCTCCCGGCATGAGCCTGTCGTTTGTCGCTTATCCCGGTTCGCCGTATTCCAGCCAGCACCATTACGCGGTGTTTATGAAAGGCAACACCCCATTGACCGAACGGCTGATTAAACCGGCGCTGGTCGATGCGAAAACGGGTAAACTCACCGACATGAGAACGATGCCCTGGTACGCCAATGCTTTGTTTATTTCTCAACCGCTTCACTTTGGCGACTATGGCGGACTGCCTCTAAAGATCATCTGGGCGTTGTTCGATATCGTAACCATTGTGGTATTGGTCAGTGGTCTGTATCTGTGGTTTGCGCGCAATAAAGCCACCAAAGCTCACATGGCTCGTATGACAGCCGTTGAGCAGAAACAGGCGAGCCTACAACTGGAAGAAGCCGAAATTTTAACCCTTAGCTTGCAGAAAGGAGAAGCACAATGAAAAGCGATTTCTGGCATGTCTGGACCATTCCTTTGCTGCTGACGGCGCTGAGCCTGATCGGTCTGATTGCTGCTCTGGTGGGCGATAATCTCTGGGATGGCCTTTCCTGGCTTACCCTCGGTATTCCACTCGTTGTGATTGGACGGTTTGTCATCAAACCTCAGCAAAGCAAACGAAAACGGGTATAAGTTTTTTAGGTTAAGGATAAAATTGCTGACGCCGTCCGGGGTTGCGTCAGCAATTTTCGCTAATACCAGCAGCCTGAATTTTGGCCTACCCTCCTGATTACGGTGCGTTCAAGTGGAGCAACAAATGCGTTACTTTGCGGTTGATTGAGGAACAACCAATGACTCAATAATTCGCTATGCTATATCCGCTTACGTTCGAGCCTATCTTTAAAGACAAAATCTGGGGTGGTCAAAAAATCAACACTGTATTAGGTAAAGACTTTTCGCCCCTGCCAAATTGTGGCGAAACCTGGGAAGTTTCCGACGTTGAAGGGAACGTCTCGGTTGTGAAAGAGGGAGGCTTACAGGGTAAGTCGCTGCATGAGTTAGTCCAGCAATACAAAGGTGAACTGGTCGGCGAACACGTCTACGAGAAATACGGGGATCGCTTTCCGCTACTGATAAAATTCATCGACGCCAACGACGACCTGTCTATTCAGGTTCACCCCAACGATGAGTTGGCTAAAAAGCGGCAGAGTGGTTTCGGCAAGACCGAAATGTGGTACATCATGCAGGCGGATGAAGGCGCAACGCTTAATTCCGGATTCAACCGCGAAGTCACCAAAGACGAGTACGTTAAGGCCGTTGCCGATAATACGATTCAGGATATTCTGAACATTGAGCAGGCTGGTCCGGGCGACGTATTTTTCCTGCCCGCGGGCCGGGTGCATTACATCGGAAAAGGGTTATTACTCGCCGAAATTCAGCAAACCTCCGACACGACGTACCGCATTTACGACTTCGACCGTGTCGATGCGACAACCGGCCAAAAACGCGAACTGCATACCGAGTTAGCTGTCGATGCTATTGATTATCATCATTACGATCAGTATAAAACGCAGTACGAGAAAAAGGTGAACGAAAGTGTAAACGCCGTTGCCTGCGACTACTTCGTAACGAACGTATTGAATTTCAATCAGGAAGTTGAACACGACTACACCCACATCGATTCGTTCGTTGTGCTGATTTGTGTAGCCGGAGCCTTGACCATTAAAGCGCCAGGTGGCTACGAGGTACCGCTTAAAATGGGCCAGTGCGCCTTAATTCCGGCTTCCGTCGATAACGTAACGCTTGTGCCCGACGGCGATATGACCGTGCTGGAAACCTACGTTCCCTAATTGATTTTACGTATAAACAAGCGGTGGCAAAAGGAGAATAGGCGATTAACTGTCTTTCTTCTTCCGTCACCGCTCTTTTTTTGAAAAGTGAGCAGATACGTTTAAGCGAGTTGCATCATGAATTTAAACTTACAGGATAAACTAATTCTCGTTACGGGCGGGGCCAAAGGGATTGGCGAAGGTATTTCCACAACTTTAGCCGCTGAGGGGGCCATCCCGGTAATAATAGGTCGGAACGAAAACGACAATCGACAAACTGTAGAAGCGATTGAGGCCAGTGGTGGCCGTGCTCATCAATTTGTTGCCGAACTAACCCGACCCGAAGAGTGTCAACGGGCGGTCGAAGAAACGCTGGCCAAGTTCGGACGTATCGACGGGTTGGTGAACAACGCAGGCGTTAACGATGGCGTTGGGCTCGAACATGGTTCGTATGATGGCTTTATAGCGTCGCTACACAAAAACCTGGTGCATTACTACCTCATGGCCCACCATGCGCTTCCAGCGTTGAAGCAGTCAAAAGGGGCCATTGTCAACATTGGCTCGAAGGTAGCCGAAACAGGGCAGGGTAATACGTCGGCTTATGCGGCCGCTAACGGCGGACGTAACGCGCTGACCCGTGAGTGGGCTGTCGAGCTGTTGCCCTACGGGATTCGGGTTAACTGCGTGATCGTGGCCGAATGCTGGACCCCACTCTACGCCAGTTGGATTAAAACCTTGCCTGAACCTGATAAGAAACTACAGCAAATTGTCTCAAAAATTCCGTTGGAGCAGCGGATGACCACAGCCGAAGAGATTGCTAATGCGGTCGTTTTTCTACTTTCGGACCGGTCAAGCCACACCACCGGTCAGTTGATTCATGTTGATGGTGGCTACACGCACCTTGACCGCGCAATCACGGATTAATTTGTTTATTTGTCCTTCTTTGCCATTCTGACATACGCATAAATCAAACTTCCTAAACCTAAAAGAAACGAATTAATGGCTCTCGGACCCGCTCCCGAAAACGTTAAAATCAAAAATGGTCAGGCTTCGGGCAATTATGGTATTGCCTTCGCCCTGGTTACCAGCCTATTCTTCTTGTGGGGACTGGCCAATAGCCTGAACGGCTCACTAATCAAGCAATTTCAGATTGCGCTGGACCTGAACCGATTCCAGGCGGGTATCGTCGACTTTGCCTTTTATCTCGGTTATTTCTTCATGGCCCTGCCTGCCGGATACGTAATGCGAAAATTTGGCTATAAACGCGGCATTCTGTTCGGCTTGTTGCTCTACGGGGGCGGTGCCTTTTTGTTCTATCCGGCGGCCGAGGTACGGGTGTATAGCTTCTTTCTGCTGGCCCTTTTCACGATGGCCTGCGGCATTGCCTTCCTGGAAACAGCCGCTAACCTCTACGTAACGGTACTGGGTGACCCCGACAAATCGGAATGGCGGTTGAACTTTTCGCAGTCGTTCAACGGAATCAGCATCATTCTCGGGCCCATCATTGGTGCCTTGTTTATCTTCTCGGAAACCGAATACACGCCCGAAATGCTGTCGGCAATGGCACCGGCGCAGGCCGAAACCATTCGTGTCGAGGAAGCACTGTCGGTGCAGGGGCCTTATCTGGTCATTGGTATCATCATCGCGTTGGTGACTTTACTGTTTGCCTTCACTAAAATGCCCGAAGTTGGGGCCGAAGAAGAGCAGAGTGCAGGAAAGGTCTCAATTATAAGCGTGTTACGTCATCGGCATCTGGCCTTAGGCGTTATTGCGCAATTCGCGAATGTAGGCGCACAAGCTACTCTTTGGGGCTACTTTGTTGACCTTAAGCTTGACTTCTCCCGCGATGGGCACTGGGCGCTGGCCGAAGGCTACATGAATATTATTAACTCGCTGACGGGTTCGCCTACCGACCTGTCTCCGACGCAGATTGCCGGTTTTCACGCATCGTTCGCCTTAGTCTTGTTCATGCTGGGCCGTTTCGTCGGTACGGCGCTGATGACCCGTATTCGTCCGAACATGGTGCTGGCTATTTACGCAGGAGGAGCCGTTGCTATGGTGATCATTGCGATGTTGGTAGGTGGCTTAACCGCCGTTATTGCGCTCAGCTTCACGTACTTCTTCCACTCCATCCAGTTCCCAACCATTTTTGCTTTGGCGACGAAAGGATTAGGCGTAGAATCGAAAATGGCGTCTTCGCTGGTGATCATGAGTATTGTCGGTGGTGCGCTGATGCCGTTGGTGGCGGGTGCTTTATTCGCAAAAAGTGCCACATACGCCCTGATCGTACCGCTAGTGTGCTTCGCATACATCGTGTTTTATGCCCTGCAAGGGTATCAGATCAAGGCCGACGATCTGTACGGAGCAAATGCACCCGCTGAAGTGGCCCCTTAACTATGCGATACTGTTTTGCCCTTGACCTAAAAGACGATCCGGCACTGATTGCTGCATACGAACAGCATCACGAACGAATCTGGCCTGAAATCGAAGCGAGTATCCGTGAGTCGGGTATCACGAATATGGAGATCTACCGCATCAGTAATCGGTTGTTCATGATTATGGATACGGATGATACGTTTTCGTTTGCGCAAAAGGACGCTGCGGACGCGGCTAATCCGATTGTGCAGCGATGGGAGAACCTCATGTGGCAGTATCAACAGGCGTTGCCGGTGGCGAAGCCAGGCGAAAAGTGGTCGTTGATGAAAAAAATATTTCAGCTATAGACCGTTATTATAGGTAGCACTAGGATGGTCTACTACCAGAAGAGACGCACTTTAGCACCTATCTTGGCTGGCCTCGGAAGAGGTTCCTCTTACTTATGAACGTTGCCTTATTTGTTCCTTGCTACGTTGACCAGTTTTATCCGCAAGTTGGTATTGCCAGCCTGCGACTCCTCGAAAAGGCAGGTGTCCAGGTTTCATTTCCAATGCAGCAGACCTGTTGCGGCCAACCGATGGCGAACGCGGGTTGCGAAGCGGAATCCATTCCGGTCTATCAGAACTACGTTCGCACGTTCGCCGACTACGACTATATCGTTGCGCCGTCGGCGAGTTGCGTGTACCACGTTCGGAAGCACTTCAATATCATCGATCAAACACCGGCAGTAAAGCATGTTCGCGAACGTACGTTCGAGCTGGTGCAATTTCTGACCGACGTATTAGGCGTGACAAGCCTTGACACTGAGTTTCCGTATCGGGTTGGGCTGCACCAGAGTTGTCATGGACAGCGTGGTTTGCGGTTAGCTACTGATTCTGAACTGACACCCGTTCGGGATGGTCACATCAGCCGTCTGTTGAAGCAGGTTCGGGGGCTGGAGTTGATTGAGCTGGATCGGTACGACGAATGCTGCGGCTTCGGTGGCGCTTTCTGCGTATCCGAAGCGGCCGTATCCGCGCGCATGGGGCAGGACCGGGTTGATGATCACGTTAAAAATGGGGCTCAGGTCATTACGGGGGGCGATGTCTCCTGCCTGATGCATTTAGAGGGCATTGTCCGCCGGAGGAAACTGCCGGTGCGTGTTATGCACGTATCAGAAATTTTAATCGGTGCAAATCTGTAAACATGCCCGACCTGTACATTCTCGCTGGGCCAAACAGAGAAGAAAAGACTACGGCTGCTTACACATTACTGCCAGAAGTACTTAATGTAGTTGAATTTGTAAATGCAGATGAGATAGCACGAGGATTGTCACCTTTTAGTCCAGATTCGGTTGCCTTTGAGGCCGGTCGGATTATGTTACAGCGGATAGATTAGTTACTAGATAAACGTATTGATTTCGCTTTTGAGACAACTTTATCTACTCGGTCTTACGTTTCAACTAATAGACGTGCTCATGAGTTTGGCTATACGGTTACACTTCTCTTCGTCTATTTATCATCAGCGGAGATAGCTATAGACCGGGTGGCTAAACGTGTTTTGCAGGGAGGACATAATATTCCGTCTGATGTGATTGAGCGCCGGTACAGACGGAGCGTCGAAAATTTGGTGAAGCGTTATATACCTGTTTGCAATTACTTCGCTATTTTCAATAACGCCGGGATAACAGCCGAACTGGTAGCATCGGGCGGAATGTATCTTGAATCCGAGGTGTTAGATAAAGAGATTTGGAGAATCATTTTAAGCCATGAAAACAGTCGTAGCTAGCCCGATCCCGAGCCATGAGGAAGTATTGACAGGCATTCGTCGTGCTGTGCAAAAATTAGTAGAAAAGGCAAAGCGCGATGACGACGTATTGTCATTGCCGATAAAGATGGTAAACCTGTTCGTGTGAAAGCCCGTGATCTCTAAGTTATGACACATCCTGAAGCCGCCGAAGTATTTACTGCCGATGCTGATCGGACAACCTGGCACGACCAAACCTTATGGTTTGTCCGTCAGAAACGCGACCGAATGGCCTACAAGCTGCCTGAATGGGAGCAACTCCGTGAGCTGGCATCGCAGATCAAGAACCATGCGCTTAGTCGACTGGATGAATATTTAGAGGAATTTGAACGGAATGCGCAGGCAAATGGCGTTCAGGTCCACTGGGCTGCCGATGCGCGTGAGCACAACCAGATCGTTTTAGACATCCTTCGAAAGCATAAAGCGCAACGTATTGTCAAGAGCAAGTCGATGCTCACGGAGGAATGTCACCTGAATCCATTTTTGGAGAAGAACGGCATTGAAGTCGTTGACACCGATTTGGGCGAACGGATCATTCAGTTCAACCATGAGCCGCCAAGTCACATTGTGCTACCGGCGATTCACCTCAAGAAAGAGGACGTCGGACGGATATTTCACGAGCACCTCGGCACACCCGAAGGAGAAAGCGACCCGCAACGGCTAACCGAAACCGCCCGCCAGCACCTGCGCGAAAAGTTTGTCGCTGCCGATATTGCCATATCAGGTGTAAACTTCGCCATTGCCGAAACCGGCGGCTTTGTGGTGTGTACCAACGAGGGGAACGCTGATCTGGGCGTTACGTTAGCGCCGGTGCATATTGGATGTATGGGTATCGAGAAAATTATCCCCAAGTTCGAACACTTGGGGGTCTTTACCCGACTGCTGGCTCGCTCGGCGACGGGCCAGTTGTCGACGACCTATACCAGTCATTTTCATAAGCCCCGACCCGGTCAGGAGCTGCATATCGTTATTGTGGATAATGGCCGGATTGATCAGTTGGGTCGTCCCGATTTTCGCAACTCACTGAAGTGTATTCGTTGTGGGGCGTGCATGAATACCTGTCCGGTGTATCGGCGGAGTGGTGGGCATAGTTATGATTTCACCGTACCTGGCCCAATTGGGGCGATTCTGTCGCCTAATGTCGATCTGAAAAAACACAGCTCGCTACCTTTCGCCAGTACGCTCTGCGGGTCCTGTTCCGATGTATGTCCAGTTAAGATCGATATTCACGTTCAGCTTTACAAATGGCGGCAAATCATCGGGCAGGAGCATGCCATGCCCGCTGGTAAACGGTTGGGTATGAAAGCGCTGGCTAAAGTGCTGGCCCGTCCGAAAGTATATGCCCGGCTTGGACGCATAGCGCGGAAGGTACTGGCCAATACACCACATGCCATTAGCCATGCCGGAGCCATTAATCCGTGGGCCATTGCTCGTGAGCTCCCCGAACCGCCTAAGCAGAGTTTTAGAGAGTGGTACGCAGCCAATGCGAAATAGATAAAAGATGGAAACGCCTGTCGCAAGCAGGCGTTTTTTGTGCGTAAAGGATTTGCCCGACCGCTATATTTACAGCTGTTTATACCAATCCCTAATTCATTAACAGCATGAAAAATTGGCTTTACTGCCTAATCGCGGTTGTTGCGACGGTTTCGGCTCAGGCGCAGAATCAGCCCGCTGGCAACTTCGTCCGTGAGAACTACCAGAAGTACGAATACAAAATTCCGATGCGCGATGGGGTAAAGCTCCACACGGCCGTTTACGTACCCAAAGACGCATCGCCGACTAACAAATATCCGTTCATCATGCAGCGGACGTGCTATAGCGTAGCCCCGTACGGACCCGATGCCTACGCTAACCAAGTAGGACCGTCTGCTACGCTCATGCGCGACAAATACATCGTGGTGTATCAGGATGTACGTGGCCGCTGGGCATCGGAAGGAACCTGGACGAACATGACGCCCACCGTCACCGACCAACAACCCGTTACAGCCGCCAAAGACAAAAAGAAGTCGGCTAAAGCAACAGGCCCAGTCTTGGTTGATGAAAGTTCCGATACGTACGATACCATCGAGTGGCTCCTGAAGAACGTAGCGAACAACAATGGGCGCGTTGGGCAGTGGGGCATTAGCTATCCGGGTTTTTACACGATTGCGGGGGCCGTTGCGGCTCACCCGGCTCTGAAAGCGTCATCGCCCCAGGCTCCGGTTTCTGACTTTTTCTTCGATGATTTCCATCATAATGGCGCTTTTATTCAGGCGTATCTGTTCACCTTCCCGGTATTCGGCGTTCAGCACCCACAACCCACTACGCAGGCCTGGTATAACAACCAGATGATTCAGACCGGCTCGAAAGATGGGTTTCAGTGGCAGTATGATTTAGGCCCGCTAAAGAATGCCGACAAGTATTACAAGGATAATTTTTACTGGCAGGAAACCGTAGAGCACCCGAACTACGACGAGTTTTGGCAGAAAAGGAGTATTATCCCTCATCTGAAAAACATCAAACCAGCGGTAATGACGGTCGGTGGCTGGTTCGATGCCGAGGATCTCTACGGGCCATTGAACATCTACAAAACGGTAGAAAAGAACAACCCCGGTACGTATAACACTTTGGTAATGGGCCCGTTCGGGCATGGTCGCTGGTCGCGCGAAACAGGGCATACCCTGCACAGCAACATCTACTTTGGCGACAGCATCGCAACATTCTATCAACGTAACATTGAAGCCAAGTTCTTCAATCACTTCCTGAAGGGAGCGGGCGATGGCAAAACGGGCCTGCCCGAAGCGTATCTGTTCAATACCGGCCGAAACGAATGGCGGACATTCGACAAATGGCCAGCTGCCAACGCACAGACAGTTCAGTATCACTTAGCGGCCAATGGTCAACTGGCGCAGCAGGGCGGTGGAAGTGCTTATTCTGAGTTTATCAGCGACCCTATGAAACCGGTGCCTTACACCGAAGACATCACCACAACGCAGGGCTTTACGCCGTTCAATTACATGTCCGAAGATCAGCGCTTTGCCGGTCGTCGCCCGGATGTGCTGACATTCCAAACCGATGTACTTACCGAAGATCTAACCCTGGGCGGAGAAATAACAGCGAAACTGAAAGTGAGCACCACCGGTACGGATGCCGACTGGGTTGTGAAGCTGATTGATGTCTACCCGCCTAACGAACCCAACCATGCGTACATGCCGAACAAAAACATTACGCTGGGTAACTATCAGCAGATGGTACGTTCGGAAGCGATGCGCGGGCGCTTTCGTAATTCGTTCGAGAAGCCTGAACCCTTTAAGTCAGGTGAGGTTACGGATGTTACGTTCCGGTTGCAGGATGTCTTGCATACGTTCAAGAAAGGGCATCGCGTGATGATCCAGGTGCAGAGTACGTGGTTCCCGCTCATCGACCGGAATCCGCAGAAATACGTCGACAACATCTTCAACGCCAACGCCGACGATTTTCAGAAGGCTACGCACCGGGTGTACGATAATTCAGTAATTGAAGTTCAGGTGTTGAAGTAGGGGCGGTTATGCTTATTTCGATGTAGAACTAAAGCACTTTTGTGTCATCCCGAGATACGAGGGATGACACAAAACGTTATCAGAGTCACAACTCAAAACTATACATGTTATGAAAGCAATCTGGAATGGTCAGGTTATTGCCGAAAGCGCCGATACGGTCGTCGTTGAAAATAACCATTATTTTCCTAAAGAAGCGGTTAACCCGGAATACCTGACCGACAGCGCAACGCACACAACTTGTCCCTGGAAAGGGTTGGCGTCGTATTACTCGTTAAACGTAGATGGCAAAGCCAATCCGGACGCTGCCTGGTATTATCCCGATCCGAAACCAGCCGCCAGCCAGATCAAAGACCGGGTTGCTTTCTGGAAAGGTGTACAAGTAACGCCCTGATGATCGACATACGTAACCTGACCAAACGCTTTTCGACGCATACGGCTGTTGACGATGTTTCGTTTACCGTAGAGTCGGGTGAAACGCTGGTCTTGCTGGGGACGAGCGGTTGCGGCAAGACCACTACGCTCAAGATGATCAACCGATTGATTGAGCCAAGCAGCGGCTCGGTATTCGTCGATGGTACAGATGTGCGTAGTCAATACGGTCCTGATTTGCGTCGCCGTATTGGCTACGTTATTCAGGACGGGGGCCTTTTTCCCCATTACACCATTGCCGAAGCCGTTGCAACTGTACCTAAACTGCTCGGGTGGGATAAGGATGCAATTCGACAGCGAACGGTTGAACTAATCAAAACGCTTCGGTTGCCCGAAACCGTGTTAAATCGTTACCCCGCTGAACTGAGTGGTGGACAACGGCAACGGGTAGGGTTAGCCAGGGCGCTGGCGGCCCGTCCGCCCGTAGTGCTGATGGATGAGCCGTTTGGGGCGCTCGACCCATTTACGCGTCGGCATGTTCGTCGCGAATTGTTTAGCCTGAATGAGTTGAAAGAAACAACGGTTGTGCTGGTTACCCACGATGTAAACGAAGCTCTCGAACTAGCTGATCGGATCGCGTTGATGGATAAGGGACGTATTGTTCAGATCGGGCGGCCCGATGAACTACTGAATAGCCCGGCTACTGATTTCGTTCGCGATTTCCTGGATGAGCAGCCACAACGATTCAAGTAACTTGTTACGCTGACTGCCTCACCCATGACCGATTTCTTCGCTTTCGTCCGTGACCAATCTGATAAGTTGCTGGAGCAAACGCTGACCCATATCGGGTTAACGTTTGTGTCGTTGCTGTTTGCCTTACTGATCGGTGTGCCGTTGGGTATTCTGATCGCGCGTCAGAAACGGTTGGCGAGTAGCGTGCTGGGCGTGGCAGGGGTGCTGCAAACCGTGCCGAGTGTCGCCTTACTGGGTTTTCTGATCCCCTTGCTGGGAATTGGCGTTGGACCAGCACTAGTCGCTCTGTTCTTGTACGCGCTCCTGCCGATCATTAGGAACACGTATGTCGGTATCACCGAAGTGAGTCCCGCCATTGTAGAAGCCGCGCAGGGGGTTGGTATGACTGACAGACAAGTCTTAACAAAGGTAAAGCTGCCTCTAGCGTTACCCGTAATCTTTGCCGGTGTTCGAACGGCAACGGTCATCAACGTAGGCGTAGCGACCTTAGCGGCTTACGTAGCAGCTGGTGGATTAGGTGAGTTTATCTTTGGCGGTATCGCACTGAGCAATGTCAACATGATGTTGGCAGGAGCCATTCCTGCAGCTTTACTGGCCGTTGGCTTTGATTTTGGCTTAGCCAGATTGCAAAAACTGTCTGGTCGCAGGTTACGCATAAGCGCTATTACCTTTGTTGCTCTCGTTCCTTTCTTGTCGGCTTTCTACCTACTGCCGGGACGTACTGATAAGCTCGTTGCCGGATTTGCCCATGAATTTTACGGTCGCGCCGACGGATACCCAGGTTTGCAGAAAACATACGGCCTGCAACTACGCCCTCGACTGATCGACCAGAACCTGATGTATGAGGCCATTCGTCGTGAGCAGGTCGACATTATTAGCGGCTACTCCACTGATGGACGTATCAAAGCCTTTGATCTGGTTGTCCTGAACGATGATCGACATGCGTTTCCACCCTATGAGGCCGCTCCGGTTGTGCGGCAGGCAACGCTTACGCGCCACCCGGAGTTAGGCCCGACGCTTAATTTACTGGCGGGCAAGTTAACCGATTCCGTCATGACGGCGCTCAATTACCAGGCGGACTATCTCCACCAATCGCCAGAAAGCATTGCCCATACGTATCTGAAAGCCGTCGGTTTATACCGAAGTTCTCAACCAGGTGATCGCTCCGAGACGATTGTCATGGGGTCAAAGGTATTTACGGAACAGTACATTCTGGCCGAGATTTACCGGCAGCTTATCGAAGGCCATACACGTCTCCGCGTTGCGTCGCGCACGGGGCTTGGCGGTACGCAAATATGCTTCGACGCGCTCCGTACGGGGGCTATCGACTTTTACCCCGAATACACAGGAACGGGTTTACTGGTCATTTTGCAACCGCCCGCCAACACGCTTCAACGTTTGCCTATGCAATCGGATTCCGTGTATGCGTTCGTTAAAGATGCCTTTATGAAACAATACAGTTTGCTCTGGCAACGCCCATTAGGCTTCGGCAATAGTTACTGCCTGATGATGCGACGTAAGCAAGCCAATGCGTTGGGCATAGAATCAATTGCTGATCTGGCTCGATATTTACGGTCAAAATAGACGTACCGCGTTCTACCGCGCGTTAGTTGTTGCCTTCACCCGATTTTTTATCGTCGTTACTGATCTTTTTCTTCTGGCGTTGGCTGCCGTTCATCTTTCCAAATTCGTACTTTAAGTTGAGCCGCCAGCCCCGACGGTACATGGCTACGTCCTGTGTTTGCACAAAATTGGGACCGACGAAATCATTCCGCCAGTTGATGGTTTCGCTGAACGGATTGTCGTAGCCAAAGCCGATTGTACCTTTTTTCTTCAGGACCTCTTTTTGCAGCACGATGTTGTAGAAACCAAATCCTCCGTATGTCCCCTGCAAGTTCACCCTGGCCGAGTTGTAGAAGCCGAAAAGCTGGGCCTTGATCCCTTTGCCAAAGTCGATTGTCGAGTTGAGGTTGATTCGGTACATCCAGTCCTCGTTCCGCGTTTTTAGCTCGGCGCTTTCCAGTACGCTGTAAAACAGGTTAACCGATCCATTGACCGACCACTGTTTAAGCAGTTTCGTATTGGCGCTCAGGTTGACACCGTAGGCCGAATTCTGCGCTACGTTCTGGAACACTTGCAGGAGAACCCCCTCACTATTGACGGTATTTACGCTTTCGATGGCGTTGTTGGTCTGGCGCAGAAAGAACGAAGCGTTCAGGCTCGTTTGCTTAATGGAAATGCTGTAATTAGCTTCGATAGAATGCGTTAACTCAGGTTTCAGGTAAGGGTTACCACCATACAGATTCTTGGAATCCGCCTGATTTATGTAGGGATTCAGATAAAAGAACTGGGGCCGTTGAATACGTTGCGAGTAATTCAACCGGATTTGCTGCTCTTTTTTCAGACTACGCGACAGGCTGATGCTCGGGATCAGATTGCCGTACGTATTCGAGAATGGGGCGGTTCCGTTCAGGAAGTTGGCCTGAATAAACGTGTGTTCGTAGCGGGCACCGAGGTTCAATCCCCAGTTTTTCTTGGGTGTGCGGCTGTACACTATGTAGGCAGAGGCCACCTGCTGGGCGTAATCGAATACGTTGGCCAGGGCCGGTTGATCCGTAAACGTAGTGGACCCATCGGCAGCACTGGCTATTCGGTAATCGCTTAAAATTTGCCGGAAGATTGCTTTGGTGCCCAGTTCAAGCTTACTTACGCTATCCAGCGGATTAGTGAAATCGAGTTGAATGGTGCCTTCTTTATTGTTGCTGATGTTATAGCTCTTTTCGCGGTAGTAAGGCGAATTAGCCCGGTTTAACAATGTAGAGCCATAATTACTGTCTTCGCCCTCGAACGAGTACAGCATCAGGAAGGTGAGTTCTTTTTTCGGCTTCTTAAAGAGTCGGGTATAATCCAGATTAAGCGTGGCCCCGGACCAGTCGTAGGTGCGGCTCATGTCCCGGCGGAAAAACTGGTTGACCATCCCCCGGCTACTCTCCTCGAAGTTGATATCGAAGCCGTTGGTATTGGCCCCGTCGTAGTAATTTAAGCCTGTCCCGATCCGATTCAGGGAGTCAATGTCCCAGTCCACATTGAGGGTGCCGTAAAAATTCTTCCCGTTGCCCTGTACCCATTGCGTCTGGTCCTGATTGGTGACAACGCCTTCGTTCGTGAACGACCGCAGAAGCCGTATGTACCGTTTGTTTTTCCAGTCGCTGAAACCACCGTTGGCCGAGATCGTGACGCTTTT
This sequence comes from Spirosoma knui, assembly GCF_054780635.1. NCBI lineage: Bacteria > Pseudomonadati > Bacteroidota > Cytophagia > Cytophagales > Cytophagaceae > Spirosoma > Spirosoma knui. The sequence continues at coordinate 958,467 of NZ_BAAGVY010000001.1, forward strand.
CATCCGGTGGTTGATGCTGGCGTTCGGCCAGTTGTTCCACTGGCCGAAGTTAGGACTAATGGAGCCGCTGGTTCCTTGCAGCGCATTTTTCTTGGTAATGATGTTGATGATGCCGGCCGTACCTTCTGCATCGTATTTGGCCGATGGTGACGTAATGACTTCGATCTGTTTTATGATATCGGCGGGAATCTGTTTCAACGCATCCGAAATGCTGCGGGCAACAATGCTGGACGGTTTGTTGTTGATTAACACCTTAATATTGGAACTACCCCGAAGCTGCACATTACCCTCAATATCAACGGCTATCGACGGAATCTTCTTTAATACGTCTGTAGCGTCGCCCCCTTTGATGCTGATGTCTTTTTCAGCATTGTAGACCATCCGGTCCGACTTTTCTTCGAATAAGGACTTCTGGTCGGTTACCGTTACTTCGGCCAGTTTCTGCATTGTCTGGGCCAGTTTGATAACGCCGACTTCTACATCCTGCCCGGCTGCGACCGTGACATTATTGATTGTTTTCGAGGTATAGCCGACGAACGAGATCTGAACGCTGTACGTGCCCGCGTCGACTTTCGAGAAAACGAATTTTCCGGTCGCATCGGCGGTGGTTCCCTGCACAATTTTGCCGGATTTCAGGAGCGCGGCCGTGGCAAATTCCACGGGTTTGTTAGCCGTGGAATCAAGCAGTAAGCCGGAAATTCTGGATTGCTGAGCCAATACGAAGCCTGTGCTCGACGCGAACGCGAGCAGCGCAAGTAGAAAAGATTTCATGGGGGTTGGCTGGTTAGCGGATGTATTTGTTGTTAGCTAGTGAAGGAGATTCATTCAGGCTAACGACACAGGTTGTAGAGAAACGTTGCACGCACTTGCGTTAGTTGTGCTTGAGTAGTTTTCTGCGGGCGAGGTCAATTCTCAGAGAATATGCCCAAGACGTAGTGAAAGGACTCTAATTAGGCCCAAAAGGTACTTGGATATAACCTGCTCTTAACGAAGGGGTTGCACGCATATCAACTGGACTGACGTTACAACTTGCTTACAAACCGGTTGCCTTTTACGTAATATCGGTAGGGGAGGTCGGTGCCGTGGGTTAGGCCGATGCGGGTTGTCGTGACCATCTCAAAGTCGTGCAGCACCGTTGGTCGAATAAAAATTGGGCCGTTCGTAAGCGACGAAAAATTGTGGTCATGCCGGTTGATACCCATCGAGATCACCAGCTTGCCGGGGCCGTTGCACAGGTTGCGGAAACCGGCCGGTGTTTCCGGGTCAATGGTGTTGTTGCGGTAGCGCTCGAACCCGGTTTTGAAGGCTTCGTTACGTCGTAAAGCCATTAACTCAACACCTTCGGTAGGTTCAATCGCCCGGATGAGTACCGCTTCGCCTACGTCTTCAGGTCCGGTTACGACGTTGATGCAGTGGTAATGATTATAGATTTGATAAACATACAACGTACCGGCTGTTCCGAACATAGCCGCATTGCGGGGTGTTTTCCGGCGATAGGCGTGGCAGGCGGGGTCGCCGGTTATGTAGCCTTCGGTTTCGACAATGATGCCCGCCGTAGTGCCCTCCGGACTTTCGTGAACCAGTTCGCAGCCCAGTAGCAATTGAGCCAGCGTTAACGTATCGTGGGTTTGGTAAAAGTCGGCAGGTAGTTTGTTCATTCGCTCGTCGTCCAATCAAATCACTGGCTTATCAAACAAACTTGACCGCAGACTGTTCATTGGTTTATCAAAAACATACCATCAACTACAAACAGGCTATGAAGGGCGTACTGGTTATGCTGGCTCAGGTCGGTTTCTGGGGGCTGTTGGGCTGCGCGCCCGACGAAGTGTTGCCCGACACATTCACAAATCAGGCCGCCGAAATCGAACTGGTTTCGTGTTCGCGCGGCTGCGAGCAGTACATTCTGAACACGGAAACGGTTGTGTTTCACGTAGAAAACATGCCCGACTCGCTGAAGATAAGAGCCGTACCGGAAGCCTACGTGAATAATCGCCTGTCGGTAGTCGTTAGCGGCAGACGGCTTGATGAGCAGGTGCAGGTGTATACGCCTGGCCCTGGCGACAAACCAGAGCCAGCGTATAAGGCCTATAAGCTGCAGTTGACGGCCATACGCCGTCGATAACAAGACTAAATGACGTTCATCGTTTGCTCCTTGATCTTCTCCAGCTCATCTTTCATCTGGACCACGAAGCGCTGAATGGCTGCGTCGTTTGCTTTTGAGCCGATGGTGTTGATCTCCCGGCCAATTTCCTGCGAGATGAAGTTGAGCTTCTTGCCGTTGGCTTCTTCGGTTGATAGCACTTCCAGAAAGTAGCTCAGGTGATTCTTAAGTCGAACCTTCTCTTCCGAAATATCGAATTTCTCGACGTAGTAGACCAGCTCCTGCTCAAAGCGGTTCTGATCGAAGGTTTCGCTCTCCAGTAACTCTCTGACACTATTCCGCATCCGGTCGCGCACCGCCGGAATCCGCCGTACGTCCTGCTCTTCAATATCGGCCAGCCGGTCGCTGATGGTTTTGATATACTCCTGAAACTTGCTTTCCAGCACGGCACCGTCCTGTCTGCGGAATTCGTCGCAACGCCGGATGGCTTCCTGAACGGCCGCCTGTATGGTTGTCCAGTCCGAAGCGTCGGCCGAAGGGTCAGCGGATTCCGATACGTACGCATTGGGTTGCTGCAGAGCCAGTTGCAGTACGTCGCTGTCCGAAACGCTCATCAGCATGCTATTCGCCGTTTCCTTAAGATCACTCACGTAAGCCGCTACCAGAGGGCGATTGATAGTCACCCCCGGCCGAATGGCGCTGGTACGGGTCAGATTGAGCGATAATTCGACCTTACCGCGTTCCAGTTGTTGGGTGAGCAAGGCCCGAAGCTCAATCTCTTTATCCGAAAACTGACGCGGAATCCGGCAGTAGATGTCGAGAAATTTCGAGTTAAGGGTTTTGACCTCGGCCGTCACCGACAGGCCAGCGGCCTCTACAGTTGCGTTGCCGAAGCCAGTCATTGATTTAAGCATGAGTTATCGAGTTATACGGTCGAAATGTTATCGAATTATAAGGTGCATTTATAACTCTGTAACTTATTTAAGAGCATTTGCTTCCAGTTCGGCGTATTCTTTTCGTTGACGCGCTACGTCGACGGCAGTGTAAATGGCCTGTAACATAGACGTTTCATCAGCCAGGTTTTTGCCCGCAATATTATACGCGGTACCATGGTCGGGGGAGGTACGCACGACGGGCATGCCCGCAGTGAAGTTAACTCCTTCTTCAAATGCAATGGATTTGAACGGAATCAAGCCCTGGTCGTGATACATAGCCAATACGGCATCGAACTTGGTGTAGCCCCGCGTCCCGAAAAAGCCATCGGCGGGGTAGGGGCCAAAAACCAGATGACCCTTGTTTTTCCAGTCGGCCAGCAGCGGCTTGATGATCTCCTGCTCTTCATCGCCCAGTAGTCCTTCTTCACCTGCGTGCGGATTTAAGCCCAGCACCGCAATTTTTGGTTTTTCGATCCCAAAATCCTGCCTCAGCGACTGCATCATCAGGGACAGTTTTTGGGTAATACGGTCACGCGTAACGTGTTGCCGGACGCGCCCCAGCGGTACGTGCCCCGTTACCACGCCAACCCGTAGGCGCTCGCTGACCATGAACATCAGGTTATCCGCTACGTCGAACTCTTGCGCGAGGTATTCGGTATGTCCCGGAAATTTGAACTCCTCGGATTGAATATTGTATTTGTTGATCGGAGCCGTAACCAGCGCATCCAGTTTGCCGGCCTTCAGATCGTCAACCGCGCGCTGCAAACAGGCGAAAGCGGCCTGGCCTGCCTCCGGCGTTACCTGACCCGGCTGAATGTCCTGATTCTGATCCGGCCAGCACGTAATTACGTTCGTCATCTTGTGGCTAATCTGATGAATGGTCTGAGCCCCGTTCAGGTTCCAGTCTTTGAAGTTCAGCAGATTGCGGTAGCGGTTCAGTACGCGCATGGAGCCGTAAATGACGGGCGTACAGATCTTTTGCAGACGATTATACTGCAACGCTTTCAGGATTACCTCGGGGCCAATGCCGTTGTAATCACCAAGCGATATGCCGATAACCAGGCGCTCGTCACGGCTCGTGTTATCCAACCCCTGACCGCCCTGGTCACCGGAGTCGCGTACGGCAGCGATCTCTGGCTTACTGTCGCGGTCAGGCGGATTCCGCTCGCGGTTTCCCTGAGATCGCTCGCGGTCATTGGCTGGCGACGGGTTCTTGTTGGGGGGCGTATCGTTCCGGTTCTGACGCTGATTATTATCCCGTTGACTGAACGTCCGCTGGTTGGGGTCGCGTTGACCGGATACCTCGTTACGTCCGTTGCGATTCGTTTCGTTCCGATTATTGGGTTGCCGGTTCTCGCGCTGGTTGTTCCCTCGCTGACCATTTCCGGGTGAATTGGCCTGCTGCGGAACCGGTGATTGGGTAGCGGTAGGGGGGGTATGGTCAGGCTGAGGTCCCGTTGGCGGGGCCACGCGCGCTTCGTTCGATCCTTCTGGTTCGCGTTGTTCCATGTACTTTTAGTAGTTTCGCCAGTTCGTACTCGTGATGTATAATGGCGAGTAAATAATGAACGGGCTTACAACCAACGAATCAAGCCATTGTTCGGTATCCATCGTTCATTCACAATAGCTGCAAGTTACAAAAACCCAACGGATGTCCCAGAATCAGCCCCTCATTCTGATTGCCGACGAAATGCACCCGTCGCTGTTTGCCATGCTCGACGAAGCTGGCTTTACCTATACGTATCAACCTAAAATTACGCGGGCCGGTTTGCTCGAACAACTTTATCCATTTGAAGGACTGATCATTCGCAGTAAGACTACGGTCGATGAAGAACTGCTGGCCCAGGCTCCTAACCTTCGCTACATCGGGCGGGCGGGCGCTGGCTTAGACCTTATTGATTTAGAAGCCACCGAACAGCGAAACATTGCCGTTTTTCACGCCGGAGAGGGCAATCGCGATGCGGTTGCTGAACACGTAGTGGGGATGCTGCTGGCCTTGATGGCGAATATCCTCAAAGCCGACCGCGAGGTGAGACAGGGTATCTGGGATCGGGAAGGTAACCGGGGCTATGAACTTGGTAGCCTGACGGTGGGCATTGTCGGATACGGTAACAATGGCCGCGCTACGGCTCGGCGGTTGAGTGGTTTCGGTTGCCGGGTACTGACCTACGACAAATACCTGACGAACTATGGCGACGAGTGGGCCCAGGAAGCGACAATGGCGCAGTTAATGGCTGAAGCCGACGTCCTGAGCCTGCACATTCCGCTGACGGATGGATCACGGATGATGATCAACGATACGTTCATTGAACAGCTAGCAAAACCTGTTTACCTGATCAACATCGCACGGGGCGAAATCGCGTCGCTGTCGGCCGTTGTGCGGGGACTGGAAAGCGGTAGGCTTCGCGGGGCCTGTCTGGATGTGCTCGAAAACGAAAAACTGAACAAGCTAACCCCCGAGCAGCAAACGGCTTTCGACTACTTGCGCCAGTCGGACCGAGTTATCCTAACTCCACACGTAGCGGGATGGACGCACGAAAGCTACGTCCGGATCAATGAAGTGCTGGTCAGGCAGTTGAAGGCGATGTAATATCAGTTCAATAGTACTCTTACAGCAACGGCCGGCTCCTCTTTTCCAGTAGAAGAGAGGAGCCGGCCGTTGCTGTTCTGGCTATTTGAACACCGTAAAGTTTGAGGTTGTGCAGGCCGTACCGGCTTCATTGGTTAAGCAGATCTGCCCCGTAGCCGCTCCGACCGGTACCGTAACGATCAATGAGTTGCCATTAACAATGAACGTGGCGGGTACAGACGAGCCACTGCTAAAGCGTACGGCCTGAATGGAAGCCAGATTTTGGCCCGTTATCACAATATCCTCGCCAATTTTGGCTGATTTAGGCGTGTAATCCAGGCCCGACGGCAACCGTAACACCGTAAATGGCGTTGTCAGAACTCCGTCGTTTGTCGCATTCACAATACGTAGCGGACCTGTCTGGGCATCGTTCGGCACCAGTACCCAACGCTCGGTATCTTCGTTTTTTCCCGCATCAACGGCCGGTACATTGGTGCCCGTAAAGAAAATCTGGGCATCGAGTAAAAAGTCACCCCGTAAAACAACGCGCTCACCCAAACGAGCTCTGGCCGGAATAATATCGGTAACAACCGGGTTCTGCACCACCACTAGCGGCCGGGCTGTCGTGGCTGAGCCAGCGCGGTTAACCACCGTAACCGGGCCGCTAACCCCGTTCGTCGGTACGTTCACCAGCAACTGAGTCCCTTCGACGCGGTCGGTGATTGGAACAGCGATGGCACCAATGCGTACTTCCTGGATGCGATACAGGTTTTGCCCGGTAATGCTGATGGGCCGACCACGTAATTGCCGGGCGAGGTTAACCGAAATGTTGCTCGGCGCTAAATAGAAAAAGAACGGATCGGCGGCCGTAGCCACACCGCCTACGCTGGTTGCCGATATTGTTACGTTGCCCGATGTTGTAAAGGCTGGTACGGTGGCTTCAATCTGCGTATCACTTAGAACGCGGAAGTTAACCGACGTAGCACCAAACGTGACCGACGTTACGTCCCGCAGGCTCTCGCCCGTCAGAATCAGTTTATCCCCGGCCACCCCATCGCGGCTGCTCAGGTTGGCAATGGCAGGCCGCTGGATAATTTGCACGCTATCGGTGCTGACTGCCACCAGCTTCTCAAACACCCTGACCGTTACCCGGCCCGACTTGGCATTCGTCGGGATCATCGTCCGGATTTCGTTGTCTTTTATGGTTGTCTGGGTCCGGTCGGTACCTAACTCGTTGATATAAACTACGGCGTCCAGCAGGTTGGTGCCCTGAATAGTGAGTTCCGCACCCGGTTTTGCCTGTTTAGGCGATATACTGGTGATCTGGGGCGTTCCGGCAACGATAAAGCTCCCCGAAACGACACCCCCCGCCGTTTCAACATTGACCCCAATAGAGCCGCGCGGTACGGTAGCAGGGACGACAACCGTCAGCTTTTGGGCAGAGCTGTCTTTTACGGTTGCATTAATCCCGGCGAACTTGATTGATTTGACTTGGTTGAGGTAGGCGCCCGTGAGTTCAACGGTTGTGCCCGGTAGGCCGTTGCCAGGGTTTATGCCGGCTATCGCCGGTGCTGGCTGCTGAACCATAAATGGAAGCGGGTCCGACAACCCTTCGTCGGTTTGCACCCGCACCTGTGTAGAGCCCGGCGGCACCAGCGGGACCAGTACCCGGATGGTGTTGTCGTCGCTGCTGGCGACTTTGGCCGTTACGGCTGAACCGGCTGACCCAAACGTGACTACGGGCGACTTGCCAAATTGATACCCATTTAACGTAACGGGCTGGTCAACGAATGCCTGTCTGGGTGTTAATCCGGTTAATTCGGGTGGGCTCTTCTGAATGCGGCAGCCCGACAAACTGATGAGAAAAAGGAACGTGATAAAAAGAGGTAAAGTCGATTTCATAAACGGCAGAAGCAACCGGCAGCGGGCGCAGACATTCGTAGAGGAAGGGTAAAATTAGTCATTTTGGCTGTCTAAAAACCATTTCTTTCGAAAGCCTGTTAGGTTTAATGGACGATGTAACCACCTGCAGTGCCGTTGTGATGTCTAATACATACGCACAAGTAGGCCTCTATCGTATACGTTACATCAGCCATTATACACTCAAAAACGCCCAATGAACTACCGCAGCCTGAAATCATCAAAATTATTGACGATCACTACGCTTGGCGAGTTAAAAGCCGCCGGGTACGAACCCCGCTCAATCAAGCAGGAATTGCGGGACAACCTGATTGACCGAATCAAAGAGAAAGAAGTTGTTTTTCCGGGTATCTGGGGCTACGAAGATACCGTAATTCCGGACGTAGAACGGGCCATTTTGTCCATGCACCACATCAACCTGCTGGGGTTGCGTGGGCAGGCGAAAACCCGGATCGCCCGGTTAATGGTCAATTTATTAGACGAATACATTCCGGTAGTGGCCGGGTCGGAACTGAACGACGACCCCCTACAGCCGCTGTCTCGCTACGCGCTGGATGTGATTGCCGAGAAAGGCGATCAGACCCCAATCGCCTGGATGCATCGGAACGACCGGTATACCGAAAAGCTCGCAACGCCCGACGTATCGGTCGCCGACCTTATTGGGGACGTTGACCCGATCAAAGCCGCTACGCTAAAGTTGCCGTACTCGGACGAACGGACCATTCACTTCGGCCTGATTCCCCGCTCGCACCGCTGTATCTTCGTCATCAATGAGTTGCCCGATTTGCAGGCCCGTATTCAGGTATCTTTGTTTAATATCCTTCAGGAAGGCGACATCCAGATTCGGGGATTCAAGCTTCGGCTGCCGCTCGACATTCAGTTCGTGTTTACGGCTAACCCGGAAGATTATACGAACCGGGGCAGCATCGTAACGCCCCTGAAAGACCGGATTGATTCGCAGATCGTTACGCACTATCCAAAGTCGATCGAGATTGGTAAGAAGATCACCATGCAGGAGGCCATTGTGAAGACCGAGCAGAAAGGCATGGTAAAGACCAACGACCTGATTGCTGACCTGATTGAACAGATTGCCCTCGAAGCCCGCGAAAGCGAGTACGTAGATGCGAAAAGTGGCGTATCGGCCCGAATGACGATTTCAGCCTACGAAAACCTGTTGTCTTCGGCCGAACGACGTTCGCTGCTCAACGGCGAAAAAGAAACCTATGTACGTATTGCTGATCTGTACGGCGTAGTGCCGGCCATTTGCGGTAAAGTGGAGCTGGTGTACGAAGGCGAGGTTGAAGGCCCCGTTATTGTGGCCCAGAACCTGATCGGGAAAGCCATTCGGAATCAGTTCCTGCAATACTTCCCCAACCCGGAGAAAGCCAAAAAAGACAAGCGCGGCAATCCGTATAAGAAAGTCACCGACTGGTTTGGGGACGGTAATACGATGGACATCCTGAATGATCTGACCAACCGCGATTACGAAGCCCGTCTGAAAACAATCGACGGTCTGGACGACGTAGTGGATCAGTTTCACGCACGCCTGAGCAAATCGGAAAAGTTGTTCATGATGGAGTTTGCCTTGCACGGTCTAGCCGAACATTCGCTGGTTGGTAAGAAAGCGATGGATACGGGCCAGTCGTTCAAAGATCTGCTTGGCTCCATGTTCAATCCTAACAACGGATTCGGTGAAGAGGAAGAAGACGAGGACGACGATCGGTACTAAGCTGACAAATCATCTTCTGTAACAAAACAGCACTCCAGATAGAGTGCTGTTTTGTTATGATCGTATGAGTCTTATCTAGTGGGATTGTATACAAAAGCGAAAGACGTAGTATTGTCGCGCAATGCAACTGTCCATAGGTTTGATCATTCGTGTTTGACGTTATGAAGATTACACTGCTTATATGTCATTTACTACTCATTGCCGTCATCGCTCCTGCGCAGCGGGTTCAGCCTTCCCGTTCGGCGAACGAAGCGAGTACGGATAACAAAACGTCTTCAATCGGTTCGGATTTGTCGGTTGGTCTACGGCTTGGAGGGAATATATACCTCGATAAAGGTGATGACGTTAATCAACAGGGAATCTCAGCCAAAGCCCAATACGCTCCTGGTGTCACGGCTGGCTTAGTGATCAATTATGCATTTGACAAGTCATTCTCCATCCAGCCGGAGGTTTCGTATACCCAGCTAGGGTCTCAGTACAAGGGAAATTTCAGAGGCCAGGAGCTTAAGATTGGTTCTACCATTAATGTCGTTGAGGTTCCGGTATTGCTGAAATATTCGTTTGGTGATTTCAGTCACGGCATTCAGTTGTTTGTGAATGCCGGGCCGTTTATTTATTACGGCTTGAGTGCTCAAACGAAGACCACCGTAGGTACCCAATCGGACACGCAGAAAACGACGTTCGATAAGAATACAGATGGTCGATTAATTTATGGAGTTGCAGCCGGTGTTGGAGCCTCAGCTCCAATAGGGCCCGGTTCGCTTTTGGTAGAAGCGCGCTTTAACTATGGATTAGGAAGCAACGCAAAAAATGCCAGTGACGACGATAAGACAAAAGTTGTTACGTTATCGGTAGGCTATTTGATCAAACTGTCGACTTTAGGTTTGTAAATAGTGTTGATTCCAGATAAAAGCAGAATGCCTGGCGGGACCAGGCATTCTGCTTTTGTGTATTTAGAAAGACATTGTATGGCGCTATCGCAGGTAGCACCCATTGAATTATCATGTACGTAGTAACCCCCAAAATCGCGCACCGGACTGATCACCCGATCCATTGGGAATTGTAGGAATGTTTTATAGCTGATTCATTTGGACGCAGCAAAGCTGGTTACTCGACGACTACCGCCGTGCCGTTTGCCGATACCATGAGCATCGAGCCGCTGCCCCCGATGGTCTGATAATCCAGATCGACACCAATTACGGCGTTGGCCCCCAGGCGAGTAGCCTGATCCACCATCTCTTTAATGGCGATACTCTTCGCTTCGCGTAGCCCCTGCTCATAAGCGCCGGAGCGCCCCCCGACCACGTCGCGGATGTTAGCAAAGAAATCCTTTACCAGATTGGCTCCAATAATGGCCTCTCCATTGACTAAGCCAACGTACTGTTTGATGTGTTTACCTTCAATATTGGGCGTAGTGGTTACCAGCATTGTATGGACCGATTGTATGACACAAACTTCGCAAAGGTAAATCGTACTCCGTAAGTTTCATCACTGTCTTTCTTTGTTGCACTGATTTCTTTTCGGTGTGTTACTTGCCCTGCTTCGGGGCGATTCTGAGGTAATGACCCACTACGGCCTTCCGGTTCACAAGGGGGAAATAACAGTTCAGGCGGTGGATCGTGCTGTTCACGCAGTTGTCTGCTGGCGACCTTGCCCCGGCGTTCTACTTTTGACAAGTATTCAAACAATCACTATAACAGCATAACACAAATTCTTATGAAAGCGATGAGTTTTACCCGCCTTTTCACCTGGGCATTAGTAGTGGCGATGCCACTGTGGTTTGGAAGCTGTAAAAAAGATGGCACTGACGTCGTTACGCCTGGAGGAGGTGGTTCTTCTGTTCAAGGGACCTGGAGAATCTCAGGGTATAAAGTTAACCCCGGTTTTGACGATGGAAATGGGAATAAAGTGACCGACCTTCTTGCTTACTTGCAAAGTTTACCTGGGGGAGTTGGTCAAGAGGCTGTTACCTGCCTGACGACGACCAAGATTACCTTCAACGGCAATGGTAAAATTACCGGAGTTGCTGGAACGGGCTGCGATGCCTCTTCAGACATGAATCCCGTTGAAGATAATTCGAACTGGAAGCTGGACGGCAATAAAATGACAATTACTTCAGGAAATGAGGTAACGGTATATGATACGGCGATAAGCGGTAACGTACTGAAACTGTCGAGTAAGCAGCAGGAAGATTTTGATGGTGACGGTGTTGAAGAAACGTATACCGTTACTATGGAACTGACAAAAGCGTAGTCGAACGAATTCTCTTTCAAAAGTGGCCCATCGCGCGATAGGCCACTTTTTTTATGCCTTTTCTACGCATTCATGCAACGTAGCGATGTATCGCTCCAGGTAAATCGGCAGGTCTTTGGTTTTGTACTGGAGAATATACCTTGGGTGATCGAGCGTAACGATACGGCCGAAAAAGCCTTGCTGATCATTGAGCCGACGCAGATACGTTTCGTTCTTACGCCCTAAACAAACCGCTACGTTCCGGTCGGCTCCAAACTGCAATTGTGTTCGAACAGTATTCGTAATAGCTGGCCACAAAGCTGCTGTAGTCCCCTTGTCGTCGTAAAAATTATAATTTCTGCCATCCTTCGTTAAGGCCAGTGGAAAGAGCGAGGTCAGAAAGAAGTGGCCGTAAAATTCCTGGGCACCACCGAATGCTTCGACAACCTGATAAATGAACCGACTCGACAGTTCGGGTGTATCTGCAAGGTCATTAACGATTCCGCAATATCGGCGTAGGTTCTGGGGCGTAGTAAACGATATGCCCGTAACGCCGGCCCCAAAGCGACCGGGGTTAATGCCCAGTATAAAAACGCGGGGTTTCGTATCGCTGTAAAACTTTGTGTAAAACTCTGTAACGATACGTTGGACTTCGGGCTTCTCGTAGGGGTTCATTACGCCAACGCCCTGGGGCAAGTTCGAAGGAGCCGTCAGGGTATTGTAATACGTAATGGCTTTGTCGGCGAATGTACTCATTGATGCGCGAAGTGGTTGTAACAGATTAACGACATTTCTGCAATAATTCGCTCGGCTTCGGGCGTTGAAATACCCTCCACAAAGACAGAAAGCAGGAACGGCTGTTTTGTGTACACAATACCCGCATCCCCACGGACATACGCTAACGTACCGGTTTTGTGCGCAACGGCCGTGGACTTAGGCAGTAGCCGCGGAATGGTTTGCATGTCTTCGTTCTGCTTCAGAATGCCAATCATCTGATCGCAAAGCGCTGGTGTAGCAACCTGATGCCGGTAAATCTTCTCCAGCAACCGGTTCATTTCATGCGCCGTTACGTAGTTTTCTCGGCCTTGTTTAGCGGCCAGCGTATCCATCATTACCCGATTCAGCTGACTTTGCGTTAACCCCAGCGTTCGTATCCGTTGGTTGATGGCATCGCGGCCGAGTTCGTTGATAAAGATGTTCGTTGCGCTATTGTCGCTGTATACCATCATCAGCCGAAGCAGATCCCGGTAGCTGATCCGGCTGCGGTGTGGGTACGTCTTCAATACGCCATCACCCCCCGTCTTTTCGGAATCGGTCAGGATGTGAATTTCATCGAGGTCAAGCGTTCCCGCCTTCGCCCGCTCCATCACTTCGAGCATGACCGGCAGCTTGATGACACTGGCCGAAGGCACCCGTTCATTCTCCCGATGATTGAACACTACGTTGCTGTCAACCAGCGATTTTACAGCGATACTAACCTTGACCAGAGCGGGCAGCTTTCGCAAATAGGCTGTCAACGAATCAGTAAGACCGAATCGGGGTTGACTAACCGCATCAGTTGTCATGGTGAACAGCAAAAACAAAGTCGGGACAAGCGCCCCGACTTTTAGATAACGTAGATTCATCCGATTAGCCGTGATTGCAACGTGCATTACTTAATGTTCTTCCGGCGGTTGCGCTGAAAATCTTCAAACATCATGTTGCCAAGACCCTGCAAGCCGCTGTAATACGCTCGTCCGTTGTTCACTTTCGTGAACTCCTGCACAAACTGCTTCAGGTACGGGTCGGAAGCAATCATGAACGTGGTGATCGGAATCTCTAACCGACGGCATTGGGCGGCCAGCGTCAGCGTTTTGCTCACCACCTTCCGGTCAAGGCCAAATGAGTTCTTGTAATATTTAATACCTTCTTTCAGACAGGTCGGTTTCCCGTCCGTGATCATGAAAATCTGCTTGTTCTTATTCTTCCGCCGACGTAGCAAATCCATCGCCAGTTCCAGACCAGCAACCGTATTGGTGTGGTACGGGCCAACTTCCAGATAAGGAAGGTCTTTCGCCTGAATCTGCCACGCATCGTTTCCGAACACCACAATGTCGAGCGTGTCTTTAGGGTATTTGAGCTTCACGAGTTCAACCAGCGCCAGCGCCACTTTCTTGGCGGGCGTAATCCGGTCTTCGCCGTACAAAATCATCGAGTGGCTAATGTCGATCATCAGCACTGTCGAGGTCTGGGTTTTCTGCTCCTTTTCGGTGACTTCCAGGTCGCGCTCCATCAGGGTAAATTCTTCAACCCCGCTATTGATCTGGGCATTCTTAATCGACTCGGTCATCGATATTTGCTCCAGCGTATCGCCAAACTGGTACGTACGCAGGTCGCTGCTTAGCTCGTCGCCCGTTCCGGTATACGGTGTCTTATGGTTGCCACCAGACTTCGAGCGCTTGAGCTTACCGAAAATTTCTTCCAGCGCGGACCGGCGAATGGTTTGTTCGCTTTTCGGCGTCATTACAATACGTCCCTGCTCGTTGTCTTCGGTCAGATACCCTTTTTCTTTAAGGTCTTCAAAGAAGTTACCAATGCCGTATTCGTCGTCGGTCAGCCCGTATTGACGGTCGAGTTGGTTCATCCACGACATGGCCTGTTCGACGTCGCCGGAGGTAAGCAGCAGCAGTTGCTGAAAGATATTCAGCAGTTGGTCGAACTTGCTGCCTTCTTTCTGTTCAGGCGGTATATAATCAGAGAATTGAAAGCCTTTCATTCGTTTGTTGTTCAGTTGTAGAGGTGACTGGCTGATCCGTAGCGGGCACGTTTGCAGAACAGAACGGTTTACGTATTTGTTCGGGCTGCTCCAAAGACTTACAAATCGACCTGAATGGTTAGATCGGGTAGAACATCCTCGCCCGATAGCATAATGGTACTCCCTTGACGAATATCAATCGAACCGTTTTCGCGATAGATGAATACCTGCTTACCAGCCCGGTCGAGCAACCAACCCAACCGGCATCCGTTGTCGCGGTACTCTTCCAGTTTGTCCTTTAAGACCTTTAACTCGTCACTGTTGGAACGGATTTCAACGACGAAGTCAGGACAAATGGGGGCAAACTTCTGTCGATCCGCTTCCGGTATGGCATCCCAACGTTCTTTACTCACTCAGGAGACATCTGGCGATCGAACTGCGGAGTTCGCTAGTTTGAATCCGGTCGAGGAGTCGAAAACATGGCCACGCTTCGTTCGGCGGTTCCAACTCCATATTTCGCCACATAGATCGGCGTTATAACGTCCTGTTTCTGTTCCGGTGGGGGGTATAAGAATAATATTTCCATTTGCATCGCGCTCCAACTTCGTTGTTTCGTTGGCCTGGCACAAGGCAAAGAAAAAATCATCGTCGAATTCGCGGTAACGGGGCGGATGTAGGGTACGAAGTTCCAGATCCATAATCACGGGCTTTTGTCAAATATAACGAAAACCGGCGAGAAATGGCGTATTACAACTGAGCCAGCAGATACAGCACCGCCATTCGTACGGCTACCCCATTTTCTACCTGATCGAGAATAATAGAATGCGACGAGTCGGCCGCATCGGACGTTAGCTCAACCCCCCGGTTAATCGGACCTGGGTGCATCAGCACGATTGGCCGGTCCAACTCATCGAGCATCTGTTTGGAGATACCGAAATACAGCGAATACTCCCGTAACGACGGGAAATACTTGATCTGCTGCCGTTCCAGTTGAATACGTAATACGTTGGCGACATCACACCAGGCCAGCGCGGCCCGCACATCATGCCCAACTTTTACGCCTAACGCGTCTATGTGTTTGGGAATAAGCGTCTTCGGGCCGCAAACCATGACTTCAGCCCCCTGCTTCTGGAGGCAGAATATGTTCGACAGCGCCACTCGCGAATGGGTGATGTCGCCGATAATGGCTACACGTTTGCCCGCTACGTCGCCAAGCTTTTCGCGGATCGAAAACGAATCGAGCAGCGCCTGGGTGGGGTGCTCGTGGGTGCCATCGCCCGCGTTCACTACGTTCGCGTTGATGTGCCGGGTGAGGTAATGCGGAGCGCCGGGGCTACTGTGCCGCATCACGACCATATCGACCTTCATGGCCAGGATATTGTTGACCGTATCGAGCAGGGTCTCGCCTTTTTTGACCGAGCTTCCGGACGCTGAAAAATTCACGACATCGGCCGAAAGTCGCTTCTCGGCAAGCTCGAAAGAAAGTCGGGTACGGGTTGAATTTTCAAAAAAAACGTTGGCGATCGTTACGTCGCGTAACGAAGGGACTTTCTTGATGGGCCGGTTAATGACTTCCTTAAACTGACCTGCTGTTTCGAGAATTAATTGAATATCAGACTCAGTCAAGTCTTTGATGCCCACCAGATGGCGGACGCTGAGGGATTGGGCCATGGGAGGGATGCGAACAAAACTGGGCAAAGATAACGTAAACCTCGTTGGATTGGGCAAATCATGAGGATACCTGGTCAATGACTGCTCATAACAAACACCTCCCGATTTACTCATTTAGTTCATCAGAGCATGTTTTGTTAAAAAAGCGGAGTGAAATCTGAACGTGCATTTGGTAATTCGCTTCATAAGTTATTTACTTTGCAATACAAAGTACTTTTAAGTATTACCCTTTGTCCACTCATCAGGCTATTATATCGATTCACCTGTCCCGTATGCAGCTCCAGATTACCAATGTCTCTAAAACCTACGCCACCGGCCGGTCTACCGGGGTGGTGCAGGCATTAAAACATGTAACGCTGACCATTCCCTTCGGCATGTATGGTTTACTTGGCCCGAACGGGGCGGGCAAATCGACACTCATGCGCATTCTGGCTACGTTGCAGGAACCCGATGCGGGCAGCGTTCACCTGATACCTTCGGTAGACACCGAACCGGCGATCGACGTAGTGAATCAGCCCGACAAGGTGCGCCAGACGCTCGGTTACCTGCCCCAGGAGTTTGGCGTCTATCCGAAAGCCAGTGCGGAAAGTCTGCTCGACCACTTCGCCATTCTCAAAGGATTCGCCGAGCGCCGGTCGCGCCGGGAAGTGGTTGATGCGCTGCTCCGGAAAACGAATCTGTGGGAGGTGCGTAAACAAAAGCTGGGCGGCTATTCGGGGGGGATGCGGCAGCGGTTCGGGGTGGCGGTGGCTCTGCTGGGCAATCCCAAACTGCTGATTGTCGATGAACCAACCGCCGGGCTGGACCCTGCCGAACGGGTACGCTTTCTGAACCTCTTAAGTGAGCTAGGCGAGAACAGCGTGGTTATTCTCTCAACCCATATTGTCGACGATGTCAGCGAGTTGTGCACCCGGATGGCGATTATCAATAAGGGAGAGATTTTACACGAGGCCGAGCCTCTCAACGCGATAGAAGCCCTGAAAGGCCGCATCTGGCAAACGATTATCCAGAAGAATGAACTAGCTCAACTGGAGCGCGAGTACAAAATCATCTCAACCAAACTGCTGGGTGGACGCACAGTCATCCATGTCTTTAGCGAAGAAACGCCCGCTGGTTTTGAGCCGGTGCAGCCTGACCTCGAAGATGTTTATTTTACCGTAATGGCGGGCCATGCCGGAAACCGTAACCCAGCGAGTACCCTATGAAATTCTGGGAGGTTTTCCGGTTCGAGTTTGCCTACCAGGTTCGTCGGCCTTGGCCCTGGCTCTTTCTGGCGGGCATGGTGGTATTCGCGTTTTTCTCCACGCGAATTGCCATCGTTCCCGTTACGCTTCCCCAGGATTTTATTCTGAATTCGCCGTTCATTATCACGGTCGTTTCGGTGTTTAGCTGCCAGATCTGGTTGCTGATGGCCCCGGCCGTGGCTGGTGAAGCAGCTGCGCGGGACGTGCAAACCCGAATGGCCCCGCTGCTGTTCACGAGTCCGATTCGCCGGGTCGACTATCTGGGCGGGCGTTTTGCGGCTGCGTTCATCATTAATGCGTTGATTCTGTTCGGAGTGCAGGTGGGGAGCCTGCTGGCGGTGTATGGCCCCGGTGCCAATCCCGAGCTGGTAGGGCCGTTTCGCCCGACTGCTTACCTGGCCGCGTACAGCTACATTGCCCTCTCGAATGCCTTCATCGCTACGGTATTCCAGTTCTCAGTCGCATTGCTCAGCGGTCGGCCGATGGTGAGCTACTTCGGCAGCTTGATTCTATTCTTTCTCTCTTACCCGCTGACCATCATCCTCTACCAGTCGGGGCTACACGGGCGGGCGCTACTGGCGGACCCCATCGGCATCATGGCCATCATGAACGAGATGATGTCGAACTGGACCATCGTCGAGAAGAACGTCCGTAGGTTCACCCTCGAAGGTCCGATGCTCGGGAATCGGCTGTTGTGGCTCGGTATTGCCTGCGGGGTACTGGCCGTTCTGTTTCTGCGCTTCCGGTTTGAACACCGCACTACTATCAATTGGTGGAGCCGGTTCCCGCGACGATTTATCCAAAAAAATTCGTCACCCGCTGAGGTCGTGTCGGCAGCGATGCCTATTCCGGTTCCGAATGCGCCCCGGTCGTTCGGTTTCAGGACACACCTGCGCCAGACCATTACGGTTGCGCGGCATTCCTTCCACCTGATTGCGACGAGTCCGGGCGGGCTGTTTCTCCTGATTGCCTTCCCGCTGCTGCTGACGTTTATGGTACTGGTGCAAACACAGCACTGGGGTATTCCGCTGCTGCCCCGGACTCCGTATCTGCTTACGAAGCACCTCACGGGCGTGCTCACCGCGCCCACAAACTATTGGGTGATGGTGCCGCTGTTCATCATCTATTACGCGGGTGAGCTGGTGTGGCAGGAGCGGGACGCCCGAATGAACGAGAATGTCGATGCAACGCCCGTGCCGGACTGGGTGCTGTTCCTTGGCAAGCTCCTCGGCTTAGGGCTCATTCTGGCCGCCCTGATGGTAGCCGTCACCCTTGTCGGCCTCACGGTTCAGGTTGTTCGGGGCTACTACGATTTCGAAATCGGGCGATACGTGCAGGTGCTGCTCGGGTTCAAACTGGTTGACTACTGCTTATTTGCCCTTCTCGCCCTGACGGTGCAGGCCGTGGTCAACGGGAAATACGTCGGGCAACTACTCGCACTGGCGGTGTATCTGCTAATGATTTTCTCGTCATTTCTTGGCATTGAGCATCATCTGCTGGTGTACGCATCCGGTCCGGAGTGGTCACTTACCGACATGCGCGGGGTTGACTCGTCAGTGGGGCCGTGGCTCTTTTTCCGGCTCTACTGGGCTTCTTGGGCGTTGTTGCTGGCTGTTATCGCCCGGCTGCTGTGGGTGCGGGGGAAAGAGGCCCGTTTCAGAAAGCGGCTGCACATTGCCCCACTCCGGTTCACACGGGCGACGGCCGCTTTCGCCGGGGTTGCGGTGGGACTCATTCTCCTGCTGGGCGGCTTCATTTTTTATAACACCAACGTGCTCAACGAGTACGTGACCGACGACGAAGTAATACAACGCCGGGCCGACTACGAGCGACTGTACGGCAAATATGAGGGCATCCCCCAGCCGGTGCGGGTAGCAACGAAGCTGCACGTCGGACTCTACCCCGACCAGCGAAAAGCAACCATCCGGGGCAGCTACCGACTGGTTAACCGCACTACGGTGCCGATCTCCTCCGTGCATCTGGAGCCCGCTTTCTTTGTCGAGACGCGTATGACGTTCGACCGCCCGGCCCGAGCGCGAGTAACCGATGAAAAACTGGGCCACTTCATCTACGCGCTGGATAAGCCACTCCAACCCGGCGACTCGCTGACGCTCCATTTCGAGGTGAAGTTCAAGCCGAAAGGCTTCCGCAATAGCGGGCTTAACCCCAACGGCGCTGGTCAGGGCATTCTCGAAAACGGTACGTATATCACCGGAGATGCGCTGCCCGTTATCGGCTACCAGCCCAGGCGGGAGCTTTGGAGTGCCGAAGACCGGCGCAAGTATGGCCTGCCGCGGCAAATCACACTCCCCGACCCCGGCGATGTGGACCCGAATGTAACGGCGACTGCCCCCACGACTTTCGAAGCGGTCATTGGCACCAGCGGCAATCAGGTCGCGGTGGCACCGGGCGAGCTGCGTCGCACATGGCGTAACGCCGGACGACGTTATTTTCAATACGTCAGCGAGGTTCCCATCATTGGTCGGGATGTTTTTGTCTCCGCTAACTACGCGGTGCACCGCGAACGCTGGACACATCCTTCGATAGGTTCAGGAAAAGCGGTCGATATTCAGGTTTATGTACACCCCGGCCATACCGAGCACCTCCCGCGTCTGCTCCGCAGCGTACGGGCGTCGCTAGACTACTATTCGGCGCAGTTTGGCCCGTATCCGTACCGCTTTCTCCAGATTATTGAGCAGCCCGGCAATTTTATGGGCATGGGCGTCGATGGAAGCGGTGTGATTACGGGCGGGGAGGGTTTCTTTCAGCTAGACCCGCAGGGCAAGGGCTTTGATGCCATTTTCGAGATTGTGGTCCACGAGATGGGGCACCAATGGTGGGGTATGCAGCTGAAAGGCGCGTTTGCCGAAGGGGGCGGGGTCATCTCCGAAAGCCTGGCCTGGTACTCGGCCATGCAACTCGTGAAAACGGTAAAAGACCGGGAAGCGTTACGTCGGTTCATGCTTATCATGCGCGAGCCGGTCCCCTGGCCGCCCATGCGCACGGGCCTTCCGCTGCTGCGGGCTATGGACCCCTGGGCCAACTACCGCAAAGGCCCTTACGCGATGTACGCCCTGAGTGAGTACGTGGGTGAGACCCGCGTGAACGGAGCACTCGGTACGCTTATCAGAAAAAAAGCTTCTTCGCTGGCTACCACACTCGATCTGTACCGGGAGCTACAAGCCGTTACGCCGGATTCGCTCAACCCCCTGCTGGTCGATCTGTTTGAGCGAAATACGACCTGGACTTTCGACACCCGAAAAGCAACGGCAAAGCAAACGACTACCGGTGCCTGGCAGGTAACATTCGAGGTAGAAGCCAATAAGGTTGTGGCCGACAGCGCCGGTGTCGAGACGAAGATACCAGTGAATGAGTGGGTAGAAATAGGCGTTTTCGCTCCCGCGCAACCCGGCGAAATCCTGGGCAAACCCTTGTATGTGCAGAAGCATTTTATCCGCTCCGGCAAACAGACCATCACCGTAATGGTGCCGCATAAACCCGCGCACGGAGGCATTGATCCGTATAACCTCCTCGACTGGGAGGAAGGCGACAATATAGAGCCGATACAGTTATGAAATTTAGAGAAATTGTTCGCTTTGAGCTCCGGTATCAGCTGCGTCATGCGTCTACCTGGCTCTTGTTTGCGGTATTTCTGCTGTTCGGGTTTACCGTCCTGCGCATTGTTACATTGGATGACGGTACGTACCTGAATGCCCCCAGCACCCTGGCGTTCTTTACGGTCTTTGGCAGCGTGATCTGGGTGGTGATTGGTGGGGTGGTTGTGGGCGACGCTGCGACCCGTGATAGGCAGACGCGTATGCATCCGCTGGCCTACACAACGCCCGTGAGCAAGTTTAGCTACCTGGGTGCGCGGTTCCTGGCGGCTCTGGTACTGAACGCCTTGATACTGCTGATGCTGACCATTGGATTCCTGCTTTCGGTATATGGCCCTGGTGCCAGGACCCAGTTTGTCGGGCCGTTCCGTCCCGCAGCTTTTCTTACCAGTTACGCCTTTTTGGCCTTGCCTACGGTTGTGGCCACAACTGCCATTCAGTTCGCGGCTGCAGCCTTGAGTGGTCGGGCCGTTGCCAGCTACATCGCCAGTATTGTCCTCATCCTGTTTTCGCAGTTCGGAGGCACAACGGTACGGTTTGCGCTGGATTGGAAGGTCTTAGGCAGCCTGATGGATCTGCTTGGCACCAGTATCATGGCCGATATGGAAGGCTGGACACCCATCGACAAAAATACGCGGTTAGTTCTGCTGGAAGGCCCGTGGCTCTGGAACCGCATCGGGTGGTTTGGGGTAGCTGCGGGGTCGCTCGCGTTTACCTACGTCCGGTTTCGATTAGCCCACGTAACAACCAGCGCCAGCCAATGGCCTCGGTTCAGGCGCTGGTCGGCATCCGTCTCGTCTGGTCGGCAACCCGCTCCGGCACTTGACAAGGACGCCAGTCTCATTAACGTGCCGGACGTTCCGCGTTATTTCGTCTTACGAACGCACCTGCGTCAGGTCTTTGCCATTGCGGGTGTATCGTTTCGGTTTATTGCCCAAAGCCGGACAGGTCTCACGCCCGTTGCGGTGTTAGCCATCGGTACGGGGCTGTTCGCCACCGAATACATGGAGTGGTATGGCGTGCCGCTGCTGGCCCGAACGGAAGAGGTGTTACGTATACTGACACCCCCGCTAAACAGCATCAAAACGCAGTGGCTCGTTATTCCGTTGCTCATCATCTTCTTCGCTGGCGAGCTGGTCTGGCGCGAACGCGAAGCGGGGCTTCAGGCGCTTTCCGATACCACACCCACGCCTGAATGGGTCCTCTTTCTGGGTAAATTTTGCGGACTCGCTCTGGTAGTCACTACCTGGGTGGTCTTTCTCTGGCTGGCTGGTCTTATCAACCAGTTGGTCATGCACTATTACCAGTTCGAGATAGGCGTGTACGTAAAGGCGCTCTTCGGTATTCAACTGACCAACTACCTGCTCTTCGCCTTGCTCGTCTTCGTAGTTCATGTTCTGGTGAATCAGAAATACATCGGTCACATGGTAGCCTTTGGCCTGTACGGGTTCATCGTTTACGCGTCGATGCTCGGCGTGGAACACAAGCTACTGATCTACGCGTCTGATCTGGGCTGGTCGTACAGCGATATGAGTGGCTTCGGCCCGTTTATCAAACCCTGGCTGTGGTTTAAATTGTACTGGGCCTCCTGGGCCTTTCTCCTCGCGGTGATCGCTACTCTGTTCTGGGTACGTAGCAAAGACGGTGGCGTTAAGGCACGGCTCCAAAGGGCCCACCATCGGTTGCCGCACTATAAATCCGCTCTTGTAGTGGCCCTGACGCTGGTTATCGGCTCGGGTGGCTTTATTTTCTACAACACCAACGTGCTGAACAGGTACCTGACGGAAGCGGACCGGATGGCGATGCGGGCGGAATACGAGCGACGCTACGGCCAGTATGAGCACGCTACGCGACCCGTATTGACGCGAACAAAGGTGCAGGTCGAGATTTATCCCGACGAGGGGGGGGGGCAACATCTGGGGCACGTATCAATTAGTTAATCGCAGCCATGTCGCCATTGACTCCATCCATCTGTCTACGGTTCCGCTCAACGAGTTTCCCACCATGTCCTTTAACCGGCAAGCTTCGGTTGTTGTAGATGATGATCAGCTTGGCTACCACATCTATCGTCTAAAAAATCCGCTCCAGCCCGGCGATTCGGTGCAGATGCGTTTTCAGGTTCAGATTAAACCCACCGGCTTTAGCAATCGGGGGGTAGATGCCGCCATTGTCGGGAATGGTTCGCATATCACCAACGACTGGATGCCCGTCCTTGGTTATCAGACCGACCGGCAGCTGCGCACGGCCCAAGACCGGGCTCAGTACGGGTTTCCTCCGCGCTCTGAGCGTCCATCCCTCTATGATGTGGCGGCACGTACTGATGCCCAGCATGCCGAACGGATGAATTTTGAAGCGGTTGTGAGCACTACGAACGACCAGATTGCGGTGGCACCGGGCGCGTTGATACGTACATGGACGAAAGGCGACCGTCGGTATTTTCAGTACGCGACCAATGCGCCGATTCTGAACGAGTACGCGTTCTTCTCGGCAAAGTATGCCGTGCGGGAAGCGCAGTGGGTTCCGCCTTCCCCCGTTTCGCAGCTGTTGGTTCAGCCCTCGGACGTCTCGGCAAAGCCCGTAACGATTCAGATTTTTTACCATCCCGCGCACGACGTCAACGTGGAGCGCATGGTAAAAAGCGCGCAGGCTTCGCTGGCCTATTACGCACGGGAATTTGGTCCGTACCCATACAGCCACTTTCGGGTGCTGGAGCGCCCGGGGCCCGGCCGGGGTATGCACGCCGAACCGATGACGATTGATTATCAGGAAGGGTATTCCCTGATGAATCCTAAACCAGATGGCCTCGATCTGCCGTATCACATCATGGCCCACGAAGTCGCGCACCAGTGGTGGGGTATATATCTGACTCCCGCAGCGGTTGAGGGAGCTGGTTTACTCGTCGAAAGCCTGGCGACGTACTCGGCCATGCAGGTCGTGGAGGAAACGCTGGGCTACGAACACCTGCTCCGGTATTTGTCCCAAATGCGTCAGGAATACGAAGTGCCGCGCTCCCGAGCGGCTCCGCCCTTGCTCCAGTCCAACAACGCGTTTATGAATTACCGCAAGGGCCCCTTCGCGCTCTACGCGCTGAGAAATTACATTGGAAAAGACCGGGTTAACGAGGCACTCCGGCAGCTGCTTCGTCGCTATACGCCAACTCCGCCCTTACCGACAACGCTCGATTTTTACCGGGAACTAAAGGCCGTAACGCCCGACTCGCTTCACTACCTTGTGCATGATCTTTTCGCGGCCAATACGTTCTGGGAGTTGACCACGAAACAAGCCACGGCCACCCAAACCCCGGCCGGAGCCTGGCAGGTTGTCCTGGACGTAGAAGCGCGGAAGGTAACCGTCGACCTTATCGGTAAAAAAACGAATATTCCCATGAGCGACTGGGTGGAGATCGGGGTCTTTGCCCCTGATGAAACCGGTAAGCCAGCGTTAAAACCGCTCTATCTGCAAAAGCACCGCATCCGTTCCGGCCAGCAACGAATCAGGTTGACGGTGCCTGCAAAACCCCAACGCGCGGGCATCGACCCCAACCACCTGCTGATTGATTTGGAACTGGACGATAATACGAAGAGGGTGAAAATTGAACGAGAAGCCTTATAATGATTCTGTCACTAACCAACTGGGCTCACCGCACAAAGCGATCTCTGCTAATCATTACGTTACTAATGAACCGTTTTTTGTCTGGATTCTGGCAACTGAGCTTTCTGCTAATGGGCCAGGCGCAAGCCTAGGTACATACGTATAGCCTACAGATACCTATTGAGAAGACACATTCGGTCAATTACGTAGTGTATCTGCCCAAAAGCTATTCGGCTACGCTATCGACCCGCTGGCCCGTTCTACTTTACTTACACGGGGGCAGCCTCCGAGGGAATGACTTGAGCCTGATAGCCCGGCAGGGCTTGCCGTACCAACTGGAACATGGCTTCGACATCCCGTTTATTGTCGTGGCGCCCCAATGCCCGTCGGGTGAGATCTGGACGGATACCGAGGGGCTTAAAGCGGTGCTGGATGAGGTGACGAAAACCTACCGGGTCGATGCCCATCGCATGTATGCTACCGGGCATAGCATGGGTGGTCGTGGCGTCTGGTATCTGGCGTATACGTATCCCGACTATTTTGCCGCCATTATTCCCATCGCGGGTTTATCGCCGATCCAGCATTGGGCTACCCGGCTGAGTCAGTTACCCATCTGGGCGTTCCACGGAGAAGTTGATGCAATTGTTCCGGTATCAGACTCACAGGCATTGGTGACGGCGCTCGAACAAGCCGGTGGAAAGGCCAAATTGACCATCCTGCCCAAACGAGATCATTTTATACTGGATCTGTACGAACAAAAAGAACTTTATGAGTGGCTCCTAACCCATCGCAAGCCCTGATGTAAAGCTAGCTCTTCCACAGCGTCCGGATAGACGTTTCGGTCAATAGCTCTTGCCTTGACTTATCCGGAGTTTAAAGATCTGCTGGCCAGTATAAAACAGCACATGTATCGGGCAACTGTTTTCCCGGTATGGACAGATAAGCGAGTTTATTTTGCCGGTTTGTGCTTGTCCGCTGGTCTCGTTAAACAAGTTGCGCCTGTAGGGTAGGGGCGTTACTGGGTTAGAGGAGTGCCGACCTATTTTGCCGGTAAACAATCTTTTTTAGGGAATGTAGTAACCGAGTCTGTGTTTGATTTCTTTCAGGACAAACGTGCTGTTCAAGACGCCTATGTTCTCAATCTGAGACAGTTTATACTTGACGAAATCGTGGTACTCATCAAGACTGCCGACGTGGATCTTAAGCAGAAAATCGACTTGGCCAGCCATGTGGTAGCACTCCTGCACTTCTTCCAGTTTCTGCACCTCTTCTTCAAACTTATCGATAAACGCTTTGTCATGATAGCGCATCGATACCTGGCAAAACGTGGTAATTGGCTGACCTAACAAGCTTTTATCCAGCACCGCTATATACTGCTTGATATAGCCCAGCCCTTCCAGTCGTTTGATTCGCTCGTACACGGGGGAGAGCGTCAGCCTGAGTTGAGCCGCCAGTTCCTTCGTCGTTAGCTTAGCATCCTGCTGCAACAGCCGTAGCAATTGTTTGTCCGTATCATCCAGTGGTTCCATGCCAAAAAATTTTCTTTAAGACTTCAAACAAGATACACTCAAAAAGTTAATTTATCTGCTCTACCTCCTACGAGCCGTAATATTATCTGATTTGAGTATAGGTTACTCATTTATTATCTGGAAAATTAATTTTGTGCCGGAAATAAGCTTACGCGTTTTAGTTGGGTTTACAAAACGCAAGAGCCATTGTTTTACTTTCTCATTCGTTATGTATGCCGCGCGAGCGCATTTTAATTATTGGATCGAATGGGCAGATTGGGACGGCTCTGCTGCCCCTATTACAGGCCAATTTCGGCTATAGCAACGTAATAGCCACTGATCTTCGCAAGCCCTCAGCTGACGTCGGTGTCTTTGAACTCCTCGACGCCACCCGGCCCGAAGCGCTAACCGAGATCGTACGTAAATACCGGGTTACACAGATATACCATCTGGCCGCAGTTCTGTCAGCAAAAGGAGAGAGCGATCCACTCTCGGCCTGGAATCTGAATATGCAAACGCTGCTGAACGTACTGGAAGTAGCCCGGCTGCATGCCCTCAAAAAGGTGTTTGTCCCCAGCTCAATTGCCGCTTTTGGTGAGCAGGCTCCCAAACACGAAACCCCGCAAGCCACTCTGCTCGACCCGGCTACCGTGTATGGAATCAGTAAGGTGGCCGCCGAAAATTGGTCATTGTATTACCACAAGCGGTATGGACTCGACGTACGTTCACTACGTTATCCAGGCGTAATTAGCTACCAGTCCATGCCGGGTGGCGGCACAACTGACTATGCCGTAGCGATCTTCCACGCGGCTATCCAGGGTAAGCCGTTTGAGTGTTATCTGCGCGAGGACACGCTGCTGCCGATGATTTATATGAACGACGCATTGAGAGCCACGCTGGAATTGATGGAAGCGCCTGAATCGCAGATCAGCGTCCGAACGTCCTACAATCTGGCAGGTATGAGCTTTACCCCCGCCGACGTAACGACGGCCATCCAAACGTATTTTCCGAATTTCGTTACGGAGTATAAACCCGATTTCCGGCAGGCAATTGCCGAATCATGGCCTAAATCCATCGACGATTCAGTAGCACGACGTGATTGGGGCTGGAAGCCCACGTTCGATCTGGCCCGAATGACCCAGGAAATGATTAATAAGCTGACAGGGCTATATCAGCCCCTTGTCCCGACCTTACAGTAGTATGAACGAAACCATCAAACAACAACTTCAGCACGAGCTGAATAGCCTTAAGGAAGCGGGGCTTTATAAATCCGAGCGGATTATTGTATCGCCCCAGTCATCCGTAATTGCCATTCATGACGGACGGCAGGTACTCAATTTTTGCGCAAACAATTACCTGGGCTTATCCTCTCACCCGGATGTAGTCGCGGCTGCGCATGATACGTTGGATACGCACGGGTTCGGCATGTCGTCGGTACGGTTTATCTGCGGTACTCAGGACATTCATAAGGAGCTGGAACGACGAACTGCCGAGTTTGTCGGGGCGGAAGATTGTATTCTTTACGCAGCAGCCTTTGACGCCAATGGGGGCGTATTTGAACCGCTGCTGGGCGAAGATGACGCCATTATTTCGGATGAGTTAAATCATGCGTCGATTATCGATGGAATCCGGTTGTGTAAGGCAAAACGGTTTCGCTATAAGCACAACGACATGGAAGATCTGGCGACTCAACTACAGGCGGCTGCAACGGCACGCCGTATCCTGATTGTCACCGATGGCGTTTTTTCGATGGATGGAACGATTGCGCAGCTGGATAAAATCTGCGATCTGGCCGATCAGTACGGAGCGATGGTCATGGTTGACGAATGTCACGCCAGCGGTTTCATGGGTAAAACGGGTCGCGGCACCCCCGAATACCGGAACGTATTAGGCCGTATTGACATCATCACCGGAACCTACGGCAAAGCCCTTGGTGGCGCATCAGGTGGCTTTACGGCGGCTCGTAAGGAGATTGTCGAGTTGCTTCGGCAGCGGTCACGCCCGTATCTGTTTTCTAATACGTTAGCGCCGTCTATTGTGGGCGCTTCGCTGAAAGTGCTGAACATTCTGGAAAGCTCGACCTCGCTGCGCGATAAACTGGAAGCCAACACCCGCTACTTCCGCAGCGCCATGACAGCCGCCGGATTTGACATCGTGCCAGGAGAGCACCCGATCGTTCCGATTATGCTGTACGATGCCCCCTTGGCCCAGGAGTTTGCCGCCCGGCTGTTGCAGGAAGGGATCTACGTAATTGGTTTCTTCTACCCGGTTGTTCCGGCGGGAAAAGCTCGTATCCGCGTCCAGATTTCAGCTGGTCACGAAGAGGAGCATCTGCAACAGGCCGTGGCCGCCTTCACCAAAATAGGACAGGAACTTGGCGTAATTACCGTTGGCGAAACGGTGAGTTAGCCCCTTTTTAGGGTCATAAAAAAGCTGACCTCTTTCGTTTAAAAGGGTCAGCTTTTTTATGACCTTAACGTATTACCAGCTGGGGTTCCAGCATAACGCATTGGAACGTATCGGCCGCCTGATCTTCTTTCGACTCTACAATGGAAAGCAGAATATGCACCGTTGTTCGCCCGATCTCATACGGATGCTGCTCAACGGAGGCCAGTGGCGACTGATCCATATAGGCGGTTAGGGGAAGGTTCGCAAAACTAACAAACGAAATATCTTCGTTGATCCGAAGCCCCTGTTGGCGGCAAGCCCGCATCGCGTCCAGAGCCACGTAATCATTGAAGGCCAGTACGGCATCAGGTCGGTGCGCGGAGTTCAGTAACTGGGTCATTTTCTGAATGGTGTCGTCGGGAGTAAGATCGACGCGTTTCACGAGCGCGCTCTCAACAGGTAAGTTGCCTTCCAGAAGTGCCTTAATGTAGCCCCGGTACCGATCTTCACTGGCCACTAGTGGATACGGTCCGTTCACTAAAGCAATTCGCTGGAACCCCTGTTTAGCCAGCCATTTTGTGGCCTCATAAGCGCCTTTCTCCATATCGCACCCAACCTGATGGGTCTTAACCCGGGGCGGAATCCGGTCGAATAAAACGACGGGAACACCCCGATCGATCAGATCCTGAATGTGCCCAAACTGCTGTGATTCTTTCGCCACTGACAACATCACGCCATCCACCTGATGCCGGTTCAGTAAAGACAAAATCTGCCGTTCACGCTCAAATGAATCGTGCGACTGATACAAGGCAACGCTGTACTGATGACTGAAGGCCAGTTCCTCGACCCCATTGACTATTTCCGAAAAAAAGTTTTCGCGAATCTCCGGTAAAACCAGGGCAAAAACGCCTGTTTTCCCGCTGCGCAGATTACGGGCCGTCTGGCTGGGCGTGTAGTGCAGTTGAGCTGCCAGTTCACGTACCGCGTCGCGGGTTTTCTGGCCAATTCGGGGGCTATCCTGAAGCGCCCGTGAAACGGTGGAAGGAGAGATGTTTAATCGGCGGGCAATTTCCTTGATAGTTATCGGTTCTTTCATCAGTTGACGGGATCACCTATACAAACTACCCATTTTAGCGTTTAACGCCAAATTATTTCGGCTTTAAACAAACGTTTGCACAGGGTATGACAAACGTTTGCGCAAGAAAATTTGGTATTTATTATCGGGATCAACGGTTACAGCCTATTTACAATTGCGTTCAGTAAGGCTAACTTCAATCCTCCATTCAAGGATAACATTAACTAGATCAGACTCTTCCATTCAATTAACTCTTTTAACTAACGTATGTCTCTCACCTCCCGTCGGTCCTTTATTCGTACTGCTGCCTTAACCAGTGCTGCTGTACCGTTTATGCCTTCCCTGTATAACGCGGCAAAAGCAGGTAACCAACCTTCAGCCTTGTCAAAAGTGCGATTAGGCTTCATTGGCGTTGGGCTGCGGGGACGTAGTCACCTTCAGCAGGCGCTCTATCGACCCGATGTGGAAATTACGGCTCTTTGCGACACTTCGGCGGACGCCATCGCCCGATCCAATGCTATGATCGAGAAGGCGGGCCGCAAAATTCCGCCCGCCTATACCAAAGGGGACGAAGCGTTTCTGGAAATGCTCAAGCGCGACGATATAGATGGTGTCGTTATTGCTACCCCCTGGGAATGGCACACACCTATGGCAGTAGCCTCCATGAAAGCAGGCAAATATACTGGTGTAGAAGTATCGGCCACGGTTACGTTAAAAGAGTCGTGGGATTTGGTGGATACGTATGAGAAAACCAAAGCGCACTGCATGATCCTGGAGAATGTGTGTTATCGACGCGACGTAATGGCGATTCTCAATATGGTCCGGCAGGGTATGTTCGGGGAGATGACCTACGCTCATTGCGGCTATGAACATGACCTGCGGAATATCAAATTCAATAATGGTACCGCCCGTGGGGTTGGAGCCGAATTTGGCGAGAAAGGCTTTTCAGAAGCGCAATGGCGCACTCAGCATTCCGTTGACCGAAACGGTGACCTTTACCCGACCCACGGATTAGGACCGGTTGCGCACTGGCTCAATATCAACCGGGGCAACCAGTTCGTGCGGCTGACCTCAATGGCTACCAAAAGCCGGGGACTCCATAAATACGTAGTGGATAAAGGCGGGGCCGACCACCCCAATGCCAAGGTCAATTTTAAACTGGGCGACGTCGTGACGACCATGATCGAGTGCGCAAATGGCGAAAACATCATGATTATCCACGATACAAATTCGCCCCGGCCGTACTCACTTGGCTTCCGGGCGCAGGGTACACAGGGTATCTGGATGGATGACAATCATATGATTTATCTGGAGGGCGTCAGCCCAAAACCGCACCAGTGGGAGCCCTTCGCACCTTATCAGGATAAATACGACCATCCGCTCTGGAAACAGCACGCGCAAACAGCCCAGAATGCCGGTCACGGTGGAATCGACTTCTTTGTGCTGCGCGGATTTATTGAAGCCATCAAAAACCAGGTCGCTCCCCCCATCGACGTATATGACGCAGCCGCCTGGAGCGCCATCAGTCCCCTGTCCGAAGAAAGTATCGCCAAAGGCAGCAAACCCATGGATATCCCTGATTTCACGCGGGGTAAGTGGAAGACCAATAAGCCCATTTTTGGCCTGAACGATATCTATTAACCGTCTCCTAATTCATGCTTGGAAAGACAGAGCCAGTCGATCAACTGGCTCTGCATGAGATACCTATGCCCCAATTAATCGGGGCCGCCTTACGGTAGCGCCACCCCGTTTTTTCCTTCAAGTTTCCCTAGTTCCTGTTCACCTATATCAACCAATCACCAGTATGAATCAGTATTTTTTACGAATAAGAACCGTTACCGCTCAGCCGACGCGGTGGCTGTTGGGTCTTTGGCTGGTTTTACTAACCGTAGCCACGAATGCGCAGACCTCGATTACGGTCAATGGGACCGTTACCGATAGCGAAAACGGTCAGGGATTGCCGGGCGTTAACGTAGTGGCTAAAGGATCGGCGCGTGGTACGACCACCGATGGCAACGGACGCTATCAACTGACTGGCATCCAGCCAAAAACAGTCCTGGTTTTCAGCTCGGTTGGCTACACGTCTCAGGAGGTTACGGCAGCGAACAGCAGTGGCCAATCGCAAACGACCATTGACATAAAGCTGGCGAATGACAACAAAAGCCTGAACGAAGTAGTCGTGCTGGGGTATACAACAACGACGCAGAAAAACCTGACGGGCGCAGCGCAGGCCGTATCGGCCAAAGAACTCAAGGACGTAACGGCCAACAACGTAGGCCAGTTGTTGCAGGGTAAAGCGGCCGGTGTATTTGTGGGTAATAATTCCGGCGACCCCCGCACCCCGCCAAAAGTGCTGATCCGGGGAGTGGGTACGCTGACCGCCAGTTCAAACCCCCTTTACGTAGTGGATGGCGTTATAGGCGGTATTCCAAACCCCAGCGATATCGAGTCAATCACGGTGCTGAAAGATGCGGCCTCCACGGCTTTGTACGGGGCACGGGCTTCCAACGGCGTTATTGTGGTCACAACCAAACGGGGCGCATCGGGTAAAGGGCAGGTAACGGTTCGGCTCAACAAAGGCGTGGGCTACTTAAGCCTGGGCAATTTTCGGTTGCTCGATGGGCAGGAGTTATATGCGCTTCAGAAAGGCGTGTTCCAGCGCGACCGTCCAACAGCTGTGCTCAACGATTACCTGCCAACGCCTGAAGCCAATGCCAACACCAACTGGTTCGATCAGGCTTTTCGGCCCGCAACAAACACCCTGGCTGAACTCAGCGCATCCGGTGGAAACGACAAAACCCGCTTTTTTCTGAGTGGCAACTATTATCAGGAAGATGGGATTCTGAAAGGAACGGGCCTCAACCGGTTCGGGCTGCGGCTTAATTTTAGCCACAACCTGAGCGACAGGTTCCGGGTGAGCCTCAACACCGCCGGAACGTACACCCGTGGCTTCGACAACAGTAATGGCGCTTTGTACGGGGCTTATACCTACCTGCCCTACGACGACCCCAATTACAACGGTGTGCCGTATAACCCCGTAACGGGGGCAAAAAAATGGTACGGGCGCGACAACGCCAATTTCATCTACAACCAGCAGTTCAACACGTTCAAAGAGAACACGTTTGCGGGTGATGTGCTCTTTAAAGCCGAATATGATCTGCTGCCCTGGCTTTCGCTATCAACAACCAACCGGGCACAAACCAACTATTACGGCAGCGAGAGCAGCCAGGACCTACGGGGCAATGCAGCCGCCGATGTGCAGGGACGTCTTACGGATTACACTAGCCGGGACTATAACTTGCTGACATCTAATCTGCTACGCTTCAGGCGGAGCTTCGGCGACGGCCATAGTCTGGATGGACTGGCTGGCTATGAGTACCAGAATTACTATTTTGAATCGTTGGGAGCTACCGGCAAAGGAATCTTCTCCGGACTGAACATACTGGATGCAACGTCGCAACCTGAGAGCATCAACGGCAGTAAAACCGACAATGCGTTTCAATCTTACCTGTTCCAGGCAAATTACGGCTACAAAGAAAAGTACCTGGTCACTACGTCGTTCCGGCGCGATGGTTCGTCGAAGTTTGGCCGCGACCGCAAATACGGTAATTTTTACGCTGTCGGCCTGACCTGGATTGCCTCGAACGAAGCATTTCTCAACAACAATTCAACCCTGAATAATCTTAAGTTTCGGCTTAGCTACGGTACGACAGGCAATGCCGACGGCATTAACGATTACGCAGCGCAGGGCCTGTATAACTTAACGGGTCAGTATGCCGGAAATCCATCGGCCTATCCAACGCGCATTGAAAACCCGAACCTGTCGTGGGAGGTATCCAACAACGCCAACATCGGGGTCGACGCTACGTTGTGGAACCGGCTGAACGTAACGGTCGATGCGTATAATCGATTGACTAACAACTTGTTGTTCAACCGCCCTCTACAGGGTACGAGCGGCTATGCGTTTATTACTGAAAATATTGGTGCCGTTCAGAATCAGGGCGTTGAAGTCGTTTTGTCGGCGGATATTCTGCAAAAAACGGCGTTCAAATGGCGGGCCGAAGTCAATGCAGGCATGAACCGAAATCGGGTCACCGCCCTCTACGGCGACCGAACGTTCGTAGCCAACAACATGCGTCCCTTCGCGCTGGATATGCCGCTGAATAGCTGGTACATGCGTCGTTGGACAGGCGTTGATGCGCCAACGGGCGATCCGCTCTGGGAAAAAGTAAATACGGATGGCACAAAGACAAGCACCAACAACTATAACGAAGCTACGTTGCAGTTTATCGGCAGCAACGCCAACCCGAAACTGTTCGGAGGTATCCGGCAGGTGCTGAGCTGGAAAAATTTTGAACTGAATGGCTTTTTTACCTATGCCGCTGGCGTAACGATTTACAATGGCGATCGGAATCTGTTCGACAACGACGGGGCTTATGACCGTTACAATCTGCTGGCGTTACAGGATGGCTGGAGCCGCTGGGAAAAACCCGGTGATGTCGCTACGCATCCCAAATACGTAATCGGGGGTAACAAAAACGCCCAGCGTCCTTCGTCGCGCTTTCTCGAAAATGGGAATTACCTGCGCCTGCGAAACATAACCTTAAACTACGACCTGCCCAAAGCGCTGGTCAGCCGGGCCAAACTGGGCAGCGTACGGCTGTCGGCATCGGCGGATAACCTGTTCACCATCACGAAGTTTTCGGGTATTGACCCCGACGTAGCGGAAACCGGCGAAGTCGGTACGAAATATCCGTTCAGCAAGAAATTTGTTTTTGGCGTTCAACTCAGTTTCTAAGCAGCACCCATCCATGAACTCTCATTTTTCGCGGTATCTCCTGCTCGGTATGGTCTTTATGACCGCTGCCTGTAGCATCGACAAAAAGCCTTACAACGGACTTCCCGAAGACGCCATCCTGCAAAATGCGCAGGGTCTACGAGCCGCTACCGATGGCAACTACACGTTCATCAAAGATTCGGATTATACCCGTAATCTGTTCATCATGAACGAGTACCCCGGCGATAATTTAACGCTGAGCGGCACCACAACCGACCCCTTATTCCTAACGTATACGTACCGGCACACCTCGGATCAGGGTAATGCGTTGCAGATCTACCGGAAAGCGTATCAGGTCATTGTCGGATGCAACAAAGTGATCGGATCGATTAAGGAAGGTACGTCTAAAGAACTGGATCAGATCCTGGGCGAAAATCGGTTTCTGCGGGCGATGGTTCATTTCGATCTGATTCGCCTGTTCGGTCGGCCCTACACGCAGAGCCCGGAAGCCAATCTGGGCATCATTATCAAAACCGATACCAAAGCCGACGACAACGCCACCCGTTCGACCGTAAAGGATGTTTACGCATTTGTGGTCGATGAACTTCAACGGTCGGCTCAGCTCATGACAACCGTTCGTACCAGTAGCTATGCCAGTCCGGCGGCTGCCAACGCGCTGCTGTCGCGGGTGTACCTGTACATGAACGATAACGCCAATGCCCTGAAATACGCCGATCTGGTCATTGCCGATAGTCGCTACGCCCTGGCGACACCTACGCAGGTGCCGGATTTTTATACGCTTGAAAATGAGCAGAATCGGGAAGTTATTTTCGCCATTAAACACACGCTCAAAGACGACCGGGGCTTTAATGCCATTGGATCGATGTACTATACCTCACCGGGAGGGGTGGGCTGGGGCGAAGTGTATGCCTCGCAGGAATACCAGGATCTGGTCAACAAATACCCCAATGACAAACGCCGGTCGTTTCTGGTTAAAAAGCTGACGACTGCGGGTGTGCTGGAGAAGCGGAACGGAATCGACAAAGTGTTCATTACCAAATTTTCCAATCAGGGCGGCATTCCGACGCTAAGCTCGCCGATTGTGCTCCGTCTGTCGGAAATTTACCTGAACCGGGCCGAAGCCTACGCCAAGACCGGCGAAATGGCCAAAGCGATTGCCGACGTGAACCTGATTCGGCAACGGGCCGGCCTGACGGGCGCGGAACTCTACTCCGAAACTGACCTGAAAGGCTTGCCAACGGTGCTGGACGTTGTGCTTCAGGAACGTCGGCTGGAGCTGGCCTTTGAAGGGCACCGCCCGTACGATCTGTTTCGCAACAACCGGAGTCTGGTTCGCAATTATCCCGGCTTTCATAATACCACAAATGGCCAGCAGACGGTGGCTCCGGACGATAAGCAGCTGGTTAATCTGATTCCTGAATCGGAAATTGTGCTGAATAAAAACCTGAAGCAGAATCCCTTGTAACGCAGTACTGACGAAGGAGACAACCCGCTGAAGCACTGGGCTGTTTCCTTCGTCCTATTCCTTTTATCGTTTCGTAACCATGATTATTGTAAGCTGGATACACGTACTGAGCTTCCTGCTGGTCGCTTGTAAGCCCTTCGATTCATCCGTTCAAACGCCTGCTGTTCATGACCCGAACGTAGTACGGGTTCCGGTGGGTGGCAACAGCTGGGTGACGAACGTGGCAAACGGCCCGGAAAGCATCGGTACGGACGGACTGACGAACTGGTCGAGCCAGTTGAGCAAGGTGGCTACGTATGTTCGTTTTGAAAAGACGGGGCCAGTGACGCTATCGGCTAAGCTGCGCGTGCCAGAAGGAAAAAGCCGCATCCGGGTTACGGCACTGGGAAAATCGAAAGAGGTTGACGTACAGGGCACTACGTTGACCGATCACCTGCTTGGTCAGTGGACGATTCTGAAGGCGGGGTACGTAGAGATCACACTCGAAGGGCTGAGTAAAACCGGCGCTGCGTATGCCGACGTGGCGGATTTCGGGATCAGCGGGGACGCGGTCGACGAACGTACCGCCTTCGTGCGTAGCAACGAGGGTAACTTTTTTTACTGGGGTCGGCGCGGGCCGTCGGTCCACCTGCGCTATCCGGTTCAGGAAGGAGTTGATGTCGAATGGTTTTACAACGAGGTGACTGTCCCCCAGGGCAGCGACGTGATCGGGTCGTATTACATGGCCAACGGTTTTGGGGAAGGGTATTTCGGTATGCAGGTTAACTCACCCACGGAACGGCGGGTGCTTTTTTCGGTCTGGAGCCCGTTTAAGACCGATGATCCAGGTCAAATTCCGGCCGATCAAAAGATTCTGCTCGTCCGAAAAGGTACGGATGTGATCACCAATGATTTTGGCAACGAAGGCTCCGGCGGACAAAGCTATTTGCGGTATAACTGGGTCGCTGGTCAGACGTATCAGTTCCTGCTGCGTGGACAACCGGGCGGTGATGGGTACTCGACGTATACTGCTTATTTCAAGCCAGTCGACGCCGGAAACTGGCAGCTGATCGCCAGCTTCAAGCGGCCTAAAACGACAACCTATCTGAAATCGCTGTATTCCTTTCTGGAAAATTTTACGCCCCAGACGGGTACTATTCAACGCGAAGTTGACTTCTCGAACCAGTGGGTCAGAACTAAAGACGGAACGTGGCAGGAACTAACCAGGGCTCAGTTTACCGGCGACAATACCGCCAGGAAATCGTTCCGGATGGACTATGCCGGAGGCCTGCGTAACAACCGATTTTTTCTGCGCAATTGTGGCTTCTTCGATTCGTTTACACCGCTCAGGACCGATTGGGTAAGACCCGCCCAACGCCAGCCTCCGGTTATTAAGCTGGACGCTTTACCCTGATCGGTTACCATCCCGGTTTGTTAGTGCCCTGATTTCTTTACGTATTACCCGACATGGTCAATTCCACTATTACAGCCTCTACTCCCGGACGCATCTGCCTGTTCGGCGAACACCAGGATTATTTGGGTCTTCCCGTTCTTGCAGCTGCCATTTCCTGTCGCATTCAATTCGTTGCCAGGCAGATTAACCAGCGCGTCGTTGACCTCAACCTGCCGGATCTTAACAGTCGGGAACAGTTTAGCTTAATCGAAATGCCGCTGGCTTATCAGCACGATCGGGATTACTTTCGGAGCGCTATCAACGTGTTGCACCGAAAAGGCTTTCGATTCAAAGACGGTATCGAAGGAGAGGTTCGGGGGGCTATTCCAATCAATGCGGGTACCTCAAGTTCGTCGGCGCTGCTGGTTACCTGGCTCAACGTATTGACTCAATTGGCTAAAAACCCCCAGACCTTATCCCCCAGAGAATTGGCGGAGCTGGCCTACCTTGCTGAAGTACTGGAATTTGGTGAGCCGGGGGGGATGATGGACCATTATTCAACGGCAGTTGGCGGGGTAATCTACCTGGAATCAAAACCCGCCATCCGGCTGGAAACGTATCGACCCAAGCTAGGAACATTTGTACTCGGCAACTCCCAGGAGCCCAAAGATACCATTGGTATTTTGGGACGTGTAAAGCATGGCATGTTACGTATTGCAGACCAGTTGACGACGCTGAATCCCGACTTTTCCCTGCGTACAACCTCAGTGGCAGAGATTTCGGCCTACAAACCGGTTCTCTCGAAAGAGGATTACATTTTATTGAAAGGAACGCTCGCAAATCGGGACTTGCTACGGGAGGCCCTGACGCTGATTCAGGCCTCTTCTGCCCCTGATTCGCGACTCGATCATGGTAAATTTGGTCAGCTATTAAGTGCACATCACGTCAACTTGCGGGATGCGCAACGCATTTCAACCCCAAAAATTGATCGGATGCTGGATTCGGCGCTGGCGGCAGGGGCGTTAGGCGGTAAAATCAACGGCTCAGGGGGGGGAGGGTGTATGTTCGTTTATGCACCCGATAAGGCCGAACTGGTAGCCGAAGCAATTGAACGGGAAGGTGGACAAGCCTTTATTGTCACCGTTGATAGGGGAACGACTTCAAAGTGGCAGTCAGCACTCAGGGCCGAAATAATCCACTGAGCCAGCCCAGATTAAACCGGTTTGATCATGGATTCGGGCTTTCAGAAAGTATATGCCCGCAGTATTTGCAGTGGATCGCATCCGAATCGTGCCCCTGCCGACCGCAACTCGAACACGCTTGCTGGCGAATGGGCTGACGGCTTGAAACGCCCGATAAACTCACAGCCACAATACCGGTCGGCACGGCAATGATAACGTACCCCAGCATCATGATCAGGCTGGCAATAAACTTCCCTATGGAGGTGCTGGGGACGATGTCGCCATACCCTACTGTCGTGATGGTGATGATCGCCCAGTAAATGCTGACGGGTATGCTTTCGAATCCATTCGTACGCCCCTCTACTACGTACATCATGGAGCCCAGGATGATCACCAACGTAAAAATGGCCACGAAAAAAACGGTGATCTTGGCCCGGCTTTCCCGCAGGGACGTGGCCAGCAAGGTGGCTGCCTGGGTGTATTCCTGCAATTTAAGAATGCGAAAGATCCGCAGCAGCCGTAAGATCCGGATGACGACCAGTTCGTGAGCGCCAAAATAAAACAGGCTTATGTATGCCGGCAGTATGGCCAGCAGATCCACAAAGCCGAAAAAGCTGAACACATACCGCCAGGGATGGCGAACCGCTAAAAGTCGAATAATGAACTCCAGGCTAAATAGGGCGGTGAATATCCATTCCAGGACATAAAAGAAGGTGCCAAATTGCTGATTGAGGGAGGCAATGCTTTCCAGGATAACCAAAACGACACTAAGCAAAATCAGCACCAGCAGTGCAATGTCGAAGGTTCGGCCCGCCCAGGTATCATTTTCGAAAACGATATTGTGTAGCCAGTGTTGGAAACGTTGCCAGCGCGTCTGCATGTGAGTCAAGGCGTAGAAAGACGAGAGATACGTAATAGGTGTTGATGGGTGATTTCGTAACCAGGTCTGCTACAAAGTTGCAGCCCGGTTCCAGTATTACCTAACGTTAATGCACGCTAATTTAGCCCTCTGTTCCCGGCGAGTAACGAGCCTTTTTATTGAGACGTATCAATACCTACGTACCGGTTGCCTGTTCGTTTCATCCCCCCGCTCTGCTGGTTTCAAGGCTTAGTTTGAAGGTTCTATAGAAGTTGCTCCCGGTTCTGCAGTACGTACCGATCACCTTTGTGACGTTCAATCAAACAAAGCCTCTTTAAACCATGACAACGTCTCAAACACAGGCTGGCCTTCAGGTCGGCGCATTGCGGTGGCACAATGGCCACCTTATGAACTTTAAAGTAACAACAACGCAAACCGACGGAGCCTTTTCCCTGCTCGAGGTGACCCTGCGCCGGGGCTGTGAACCACCCCGACACACCCACGAACGTGAAGACGAACTGTTCTACGTGCAGGAAGGGGTTATGCGGTTCACCGTCGGCGACCAGGTAATCGAAGCAAAGCCCGGCGATACGGTATTTATGCCCCGGCAAATTCCCCACGCCTTCGAAGTGGTTACCCCATCGGCCAAGGCCCTGCTGTATCTGACGCCCGGTCACTTCGAAGGCTTCTTCTACGAACTCAGCGAAGAAGCTCCCGAAGCCGTTCTGCCACCCGCCCCGATGGGGCCACCGCCAGTGGAGGTGATGAACCAGATTCTGGAAACCTCAACGCGTTACTGCGTTCGGTACGCCTAACATGAGATGTTGAAGAGGGGTAATAAGCTTAGTTACCCCTCACTATTGCAAACGTACTAACCCTTACTACGTCTTTACTTTATTCGCAACAATACCTATGAACCATCGTTTGCTCATCAAAAACGCCCAAGTCATAACGCTCGATGACGAGCTGGGCAATTTCTCAAAAGCTACTATTCTCATTGAGAATGATACCATAACCGCCATCGGGCCCGATCTGGACGCGGTTGATGGTGAGGTCATTGACGCTACGGACATGATTGCGATGCCGGGATTTGTTGACACGCACCGGCACGTATGGCAGGGCCAGATTCGCGGTACTACGACTGACCTGACGTTGGGTCAATACATGCAATGGATGCACGGCGTATTGGGCGATAAGCAGTCTCCGTCCATTGGCGCGATCTATCGGCCGCAGGATGTATATGCGGGTAATCTGCTGGGCGCTGTTGAGGCCATTGATGCGGGCATCACAACCTTGTTGGACTGGTCGCACATTATGAACTCACCCGAAAACGCCGACGCGGCCATCGGAGCCTTACAGGACTCAGGTATACGGGCCGTTTTTGCTCACGGTTTTTCGCAGCTTAGCGGCCATCTACTAACCGATGTCGAGCGGGTAAAAGCAGAATATTTTTCTGCTGAAACGGGCCCATTAACAATGGCCTTAGCGATTCGCGGCCCTGAAATGTCATCCATGGCCGAGGTAAAACAGGAAATCGAGCTGGCCCGTAACTTAGGGCTACGTATATCCATGCACGTTATCGGTGGGGCCGTCAGGCCCATTGAATTGCTCGCTGCTCATAACCTTCTGGGTCCCGATCTGAATTTTGCCCACTGCACCCTCTTAACAGACCATGAGTTCGCCCTGATCAAGGACACCGGCGGCTCTATCTCGATTACCCCCGAAGTAGAAATGCAGATGGGCATGGGGTTTCCGGCTACCGGAAAGGCATTGCGGCACGGGATTAGTCCTTCGCTTGGCGTTGATATTGTGACGGCTACGGGTGGGGATCTGTTTGCGCAGATGAAAATCGCGCTGCAAACTGAACGCGCCCTGCAAAATGATGAGCAGCTCCGGAAAGGACAAATGCCCCAAACCTTATCCCTAACCACCCAGCAGGCGCTCGAATGGGCGACGATCAATGGCGCGAAGGCGTTAGGGCTGGATCATCGGGTAGGGAGCCTGACGCCAGGTAAGCAGGCCGATCTGATTCTGATCCGCACGACTGACCCCAATCTAAGCCCGGTAAATAATCCCGTTGGTTCCGTGGTGTTGCAGAGTCATGCGGGTAATGTCGACTCG
Organism: Spirosoma knui; assembly: GCF_054780635.1. Taxonomy (NCBI): domain Bacteria; kingdom Pseudomonadati; phylum Bacteroidota; class Cytophagia; order Cytophagales; family Cytophagaceae; genus Spirosoma; species Spirosoma knui. The sequence continues at coordinate 999,574 of NZ_BAAGVY010000001.1, forward strand.
GTATTTGTGGGTGGCAAAGCACTCAAACGCAACGGCAAGCTGGTCCATACCGATTGGCAGAAACTTCGGCAGCTAGCTGTTGAATCCAGAGATTACATCGCAGCCAACTCGCATAACCAGCTACTAACCCAATCCACGTCGAGCCTGGTTGTGGAGTAGTCACTTCATTTGGCCATTATCTGGACGGTTTATCATGAAAACAACGAATCAATTTACCATCATCGGCGGGGGCATTGCCGGGCTAACAACGGCGGTTGCCCTGCGCCAGATCGGTCTTCAGCCGACGGTTTACGAAGCTGCGCCCACGATCAAACCATTGGGCGCTGGACTGGGTTTGGCCGCCAATGCCGTCAAAGCGTTCCAGAAACTGGGTATTGCCGAATCTATTCTTAACGCGGGTCGACTGCTGGACGCATTTGTCATTCAGGATCAGGATGGGCGCGTCATTACCCGTACCGACAGCCGGGCTATCAGCCAGCGTTACGGTACTGACAACTTCACGATTCACCGGGCGGCATTGCACCAGGAGCTGTTGATGCAAGTCGGCGACACTCCGATTGTAACGGGCAAACGGGCTATTCGGATTAGCCAGCCCGGCAATCGGGTTACCGTGCATTTCGACGACGGGACCGAGCACGCAACGGACTATCTGATCGTTGCCGACGGCATTCATTCGGCCATCCGGCAGCAGCTTGTTCCGGGTAGTCAACCCCGGTATGCAGGTTATACGTGCTGGCGGTCGGTTATCGACAGCAGCGGTTTAAACTTATCGGAAGCAACGGAGACCTGGGGCCCGAACGGGCGAATGGGTTTGGTCCCCTTAGCGGACAACGCCTTGTACTGGTTCGCCTGCACCAACGCACAGCCCAACGACCCCCGGATGCGGCAATCGACAATCGCTGATTTATTGACCTTGTTCGGTAAGTATCACGCACCAATTCCTGAAATCTTAGCCCGTTCTAGTGATAAAAACCTGCTTTGGAACGACATCTACGATTTAAAACCGATTCCGCAGTACGCCTTTAAGAACATAGTCCTGATCGGTGATGCAGCCCACGCGACGACACCCAACATGGGGCAAGGCGCTTGTCAGGCCATTGAAGACGCCGTTGTGCTGGCCGATGAACTGAAAGGAAGCGGTTCGGTAGCCGACGCCTTCCGCCGATTTGAGCAACGGCGACTGAAGCGTACGCACTACATTACCGACAACTCCCGGCGAATCGGCCAGATTGCCCAGACTCAGCGCCCTTTATTAGCCTGGTTACGTAACGGTGTTTTTCGGCTTCTGCCGCCCAGCGTCAACGAGCAGCAATTGAAGCGGGTGTATGAAGTTGATTTTTGATCCACTATTTCCTCTTGTCAATCATGACATACCAAGAAACAAATTCATTGAACATTCCCCGGACTGCCAAACCAAGAGTCGTCATTGTTGGCGGTGGTTTTGGTGGCATCCATGTTGCGAAGGGGCTTATAGGAAGCAACTATCAGGTGGTTATGCTCAGTGCGCAGAACTACTTTAGCTTTTGGCCCCTGCTGTATCAGGTAGCCACCGCCGATCTGGAACCTGATGCCATTGCCCAACCGATCCGGAAGCTCTTTGCGAAGCGACTAACGGACTTCTATTTTCGGGTGGCGCAGGTCACGAGCGTAAACAGCGCTGCCAAAACCGTATCGACATCCGTCGGTGAATTGGCGTATGATTATCTGGTAATTGCCACGGGAACGCGGGCTAATTATTTCGGCAATGAACAAATCAGACGCTTTGCTTTCCCCATGAAAGGCCTGCCCGATGCGCTGGATTTGCGTAGCCAGGTATTGCAGGTGCTCGAGCAGGCCAGCCTGGCTCCGGACGTACCGAGTCGACAGCAGTTGTTAACGATCGTAATTGTAGGGGGCGGGCCGACAGGTGTAGAGCTCGCGGGAGCACTAGCCGAAATGCGAAAATACGTACTGCCGGGCGACTATCCGGACATGGATCATAAGCTGGTTCAAATCCACCTGGTAGAAGGGCATGATCGGCTGCTACCGACTATGTCGAGCCAGGCTAGTGAGGCAACTTATCATGACCTCGACAAACTGGGCGTTATCCTCCGCTTGAACACAATCGTAAAGGCGTATGACGGACAGTACGCTACGTTAGGTAATGGTGAACAGATCCCCACGCGCACCTTAATCTGGACGGCTGGTGTAACCGGAGCAACTCTTGAGGGCTTACCCTCCTCTGTCCTAGACCGAAGCCGGTATAAAGTGAACAGCTACAATCAGTTGGAGAACCATCCGGATATTTTCGCAATTGGCGATATCGCGCTGATGCGATCCGCCGACTATCCAAACGGATACCCCAACGTAGCGCAGCCGGCTATGCAGCAGGGGAGCCATCTGGCTAAAAACCTACATCGTCTGCAACGAGGGAAAGCGCTTCGCCCGTTCAGTTATCTGGATTATGGCTCACTGGCGATCATCGGCCGCAACCGCGCTGTCGGTGACTTTCCGGGCAATCTGCACCTGACGGGCTTTCCGGTCTGGGTCGTCTGGCTAATGATTCACTTTACTCATCTGGTTGGCTTTCGGAACAAGCTCGTGGTGATGGCCAACTGGCTCTACCACCTGTTCACTTTTCAGGGAGGTACGCGACTGATTATTCGACCAGTTGTTCGTCAGAACGAGCCCTTGATTGATCCATAGCTCGTTACGTATCAGCCTGATCCTGTTACCATCAACCAAACGTATCAACCATGAACTGGCAATTCCCTTCTGTCCGGCCTGCTGGCTGGCGCATGAAACCACTCTCCAGCGCAGCTACTGCCTTCCGGGTCTTACCGTATGGCAGCTTCGAGCTAACCATTGAACACGACTTGATTAAGGACGTAACGCCCGCGATGCTGGTCTGGTGGTTTACCCACATCGGCGGTACGATGCAATACCAGGGCCAGACGTACCCCCGATATCTGGTCTGGCACCCGCTCGATCATATTCGCTGGGAACTGGCGAAGCCGGCACCCGGTGGCGGAGCGGGCGTGGGCGCTCAGTTCAGAATTGTCGAGGCCTTTGGCCAGAACCGAAATCACCTTGTCGATAGCACCGAAGACGTCATCACGCTTGATACGGAAGGCATTACGTTAGTCCGACGCATAGCAGGGCTGGAAGTGTTTCGACTAGCTCACCGGTTTATTCCTACGGAGGGCGGTACGTTGTACCGGTCCCGGATGCAGGTTGGGCACGAAAGTCGGTTGGGCAAGTGGCTCATCAATCCCTTCATGCAGCGGTTCATTTTTACCAAAGCGATGGGGTACGCCTGGCTGAAGCATAACGTAGAGGAAGTTGGTAATTTTGAAGTATTTCTGCCTACGCTGTATAACCAGCAAACACTGGTTGCTACGTGATTCGGTGTCCTACAGCCTACTTACCCATCCACTTTTTAAACTCTCCCGATCGGTCGCGGCTAACCAGTACCTCCCCATCGGCGGCTGGCTGTAGGGTAAGCTTCAGTTTGTAGTTAAAGTACTGATGAATCTTTATGACGGAGCTGATATGGATAATGTACTGACGATTCGCCCGGAAAAACTGCGACGGGTCAATCATCGTCTCCAGATCATCCAGCGTATAATCGATCGGATATTTCTGACCTTTGACTGTTCGGAACAAGCTTATGCCATCTTCAGAATAGAAGTAGGCAATGTCCGTCACTTCAACGGGAATCCACTGGGAGAGGTGCCTCACCAAAAAGCGTTTACGGTACTCGACGGGTTGAATCTGCTCCCGCAGTTGCTGGGCCAGCTCACTGATGGCTACTTTGCTTTCCCGACCGCTCCCTGCCGAAAGCAGTTTTTTGTGCTTGTTCAGGCTGGCTTCCAGGTCCTGGCGCTTGATGGGCTTCAGCAGATAATCAATGCTGTTCACCTTAAACGCCCGAATTGCGTATTCATCGTAGGACGTAGTGAAGATAACAGGCGAGTCTACATCGATTTGCTCAAAAATAGCAAAGCTTTGCCCATCGGCCAGTTCAATGTCCATCAGAATCAGGTCGGGCGCTGCGTGATTTTGGAGCCACTCTACGGAGGCCTGTACGCTGGCGGTCAGACCGACGATGCGAATGGAGGCATCGACCTGCGTTACCAACTCCATGATCTTTTCGGCGGCCAGTTCTTCGTCTTCAACAATCAGTACGTTCATTGTCTGTGAGGAGTTTAGGCGATTTACTTTCGTTTAAGTGGGTCTTTGTCAATTATGGAGAGTCGATGCTACCAATCAGCGGAATGGTAACGATAAAGGCCGTGTCGGTTTCCTGAACATCCAGGCTTCCCCGGCCCAGCAGTTGATATTTCGTGGCGATATTGGCCAGACCCACTCCGTTGGAGACAATTCGGGCTGGCTTCCGTTGCAGGGTATTGCTGATTTGCAGGCGCCCATCGTCGGTGATTGTAATGCAGATTTGAAGCGGGCGATGGGCTAAGATTACGTTATGCTTCACGGCATTTTCCAGCAGCAGTTGCAGCGTTAGTGGGGGTAGTTGAGCATTCTGGTACGTTGCCTCGACTTGTACCTGCAAATTAATTCCGTTGCCGTAGCGGGTTTTCAGTAAGTGATAGTAGGACTGAATAAACGACAGCTCTTCTCCCAGAGCGGTTAACGTTCCCTGGTTCGACTGAAGCAGATACCGATACACACTGGCTAATTCATCAATGAAGCGTTCAGCCCGGTCACTGTCCTTGTTGATCAGCGACGAAAGCGTATTGAGCGAATTGAACAGAAAATGGGGATTAACTTGCTGTTTAAGCCCCTCAAGTCGGCTCTGTAGATTCGTCTTCTTCAGCTTCTGCGTGCGTTGCAGCGCCTGCACCCACATCTCGAACGTATAAAATCCTTCGTGAACGACATTCGTAATCAGATTGCCGATCAGGCCAAGTACTAAGGTCCACACTAGGCGGGTAGCCGAAAACGTATAGCCCGGAAAGTGCACCCATTCGTAGCCGTAAAACAAGAGTAAAAACGTACCCGATGACATCACCCCATGAATGAGCAGGGCCAGGCTCAGGCGTACGCCCGTCTGCCGAATAGCCGGAAAACGGTGCCGTAAATAAACCGCTGGCAGGGCATGCAGGAAATAAGCGGGTGTCCAGACGATCGCCGTGCATAGGGTGGCCGCTACAAACAGATCCAATCGCTCAACATAGCGCCATCCGAACAGCATTCCGTTAATGAATAGAACGTAGCCCGGCAGAATCCAGGCGGCAATGCGCGTATCCTGCCGGGTAAATCGGTTTAGGGTTAACCTAAGCATGGTCTCTTTGCAATACGGCGGTGGTGCTGGCTACTAACGGTAAGGTAACCGAAAAGAGCCTGCCGTCATCAGAGATGATCGGGTCGGCTAACGCCAGCAGAGCGAAGCGTTCCGTCAACTGATGCAGGCCACCCGGACGATTGTCTACGCGCAGTATTTTGGGTTCAATCGTATTGGTCACGACCACCGCAGGCTGGCCGTTCATCGCGGCACAGGAGTCGATGGTTGTAATGGTAATACGTAATGGTTTATCGACCAGGATGCTATTATGGCGGATCGCGTTGTCGATCAGAACCTGTAAACTGTAGATCGGCAGGTAGGCCTCCAGCCAATCCGGAGAAACCGCTATGGTGAACGTAATGGCCTGTCCATAACGGACTTTTAGAATAGAAAACAGAGACTGCATGAACTGAACCTCGGCCTGAAGGCTAACCCACTGAATGGTATTTGATTGCAAAAGGTACCGGTACACAGCCGCTAACTCGTCCAGAAACTCATTGGCTTTCTGCTTATCGGCCGCAACCAGCGCGGAAAGGGAAGTCAGCGAGTTGAACAGGAAGTGAGGGTTCACCTGATTCTTCAACTGGTCGAACTGGCTTTGCAGATTCGCCAACTGGATACGATCAGCCTCTTCCATCGTCCGGCGGTATTGACGCAAATAGTAAACCACCTCATAAGTCGTTCCAAAGACACTGATGGTCAGTAAGCCAATGCCCAGATGAGTAGCGACAACCGCAACCGTGACGGGTACGGGAGCCGTGTGGGTAGCGTGGGTAATACCTAAAAAAGCGAGCTGCGCACTGGCGGTAATCACTACGTAGCCCAGAAACGAAAGCGTGACGCGCCGGGTGGTTTGACTAATATCCGTGTAGCGCTGTCGAACCCATTGTCTCCAGCGGTCCAAACCCAGCCACACTAACCAGATATACACCATACCCAGCAGCGACCAGCCCAGATACAAGCTTACGCTAAACGTATACTCCCGAATGTAGACCAGATTAGCCAGCAGGAGCACAACCGGCAACCCAATCCAGCGTATCCAGCGATCGTTTAAACGTTCCATTGCCTGTATCAGGTTGCTGACTTTTCTAATATCGAGATGGTGCGGATCGTCGCGGTTGAGACGTTGGGAAATTTAGTAACGTCGGCGGGTTGACGAAAGCGTATGCAATAATTCGTCAAAATTGCCATCAGCAGGCGACCAACCCAGCAGGATCGTCCGTCAGACCGTCAACCTGGTTGGTGAAGGAAGCAATTCCGGCCTTGAAGCAGCAATGGGGTTGGTCAGTTGCTGAAGCTAGTGAATGCGTATAGCTTCAAAAAAGCCATGAATCCGGCCTAGCTTCGCGTTACGTTATTGGATGATGCTGGCTAATGAATTCAGAAGGGGTAAGCTGGTAAAGCTTACGAAAACATTGGGAAAAATAGGAGGGGCTCGAAAAGCCGACCAGATAAGCCGTAGCGGTGATGGGCTGGCCCTGTCGCAAGTATTCGGCTGACCGCTTCAATCGGTAATTCTGAATTAATTCATTGGCCGACAAGCCCGATACGGCTTCCAGTTTACGGTACAGACTTGCCCGGCTCATCCCCATTTCACGGACCAACTCATTGATTCCAAAAGCAGAATCATCGAGGTGTTCGTTCAGAATGGTATAAAACTGGGTCAGGAACGGATCTGACTGAGCTAGCTCAGCGTCGGAGAGAACGGTATCTGGCTCCGCCAGACTTTGCCCCACCCACTCGCGCAGCCGTCGCCGGTTTTCCAGCAAATTCTGGATTCGCAGCCGAAGCTCGTCTACGTGGAAGGGCTTGGTGATGTAATCATCGGCGCCCAGCTTTAACCCGTTCACCCGGCTGGATAGTGTACTTTTTGCCGTCAGCAGCACCACCGGTATGTGACTGGTACGCGGGTCGGTTTTCAGCTTTTCGCAGAGTGTATACCCATCCATCACCGGCATCAGTACGTCACTGAGCACCAGGTCAGGCATGTGTTCGGTCGCTCGCTGAAATCCCTGCGCCCCGTCGCTCGCCCGCTCCACCCGGTAGGAGGCCGGTAAACTCTGACTAATGAATTCGGCCAGATCGTCATTATCTTCCACCAGCAGGATGAGGGGTGTTCCAGTCGATGGGGGCGATGCATGCAGTAGCGAACTTTCCTGCGTATCGGCCAGTGCGGTAAGGACTATCGGCTCGTGAAAGGCGGATTGACACGGAAACCGAACCGTAAAAGTCGTACCGACCCCTGGTTCACTTTGAACCTCAACCGTACCGCCCTGCACCTCCACAAGTTCTTTGACCAGGGCCAGCCCAATGCCGGTGCCTTCCTGCGAACGGGTTGGGGAGTCGTCAGCCTGATAGAAACGATCGAAAATTAAGGGTAACTGCTTTGGGGCTATGCCGATGCCCGTGTCGGTCACTTTGAGCTGGACGAAACCGTCCGTGGCTTCCTGTACCGTAACGATTACCCGATCGCCGGCCCGGCTAAATTTGATGGCGTTGGACACCAGATTGTAAACGATCCGTTCCAGTTTCGCCTGGTCGAATAAAAAATCACCGGTGAGCTGCGACTCATAGCGAACCGTTATCCGCAACTGTTCCGCCTGCTCTCCAAACGACCTTACTATCGTTTCGACAAACTCGCCCACGTTGCCAACCGACTGCTGAACTGGCATGGCGTTCGCTTCTAATTTCGACAGATCGAGCAGTTGGTTAATGAGTTCCAGGAGCTGATAAGCGTTACGTTCAATGACCCCTAGTTTACGCCCGTCGTCGGAGTCCGCGTATTTTTGTTTTAACTGCTGAGCGGGTCCCAAAATCAAGGTTAATGGCGTTCTGAACTCGTGCGTTACGTTCGAGAAGAAACGAGTCTTCATCTCATCCACCACCCGCAACTGTTGGGTCTCCCGTTCCTGAAAAGCCAGATTTTGCTGCTGAAGCGTAAGTTCCTGCTGTAAGCGTAGTCGGCTGATGTACGAACGGAACACACCGTAGAAAACGCCAAAAATAACGAGCCCATACAGCCCATACGCCCACCAGGTTGCCCAATAAGGTGGTTTTATAATCACGGACAGGGTGCGGACATGGGAACTCCACTGGCCTGAGGTATTAGAAGCATTCAGCTTCAGGACGTAGTGACCGGGACTTAGATTCGTGTAAATGGCCTGGGGCTGGTTCGACTCGACCCATTGGTCAGTAAGCCCTTCCAGCTGATAGCGGAACCGGTTCTTTTCGGGTTTGTTGTACTGGGCTACCGCAAATTGCACAGTCAGATAATTCTGATCATGGGGCAGCGTTAATTCACGTAATACCTGCACCGGCAGGAAAGGCGTAGCGGCTGTATCCGCAGGACTGCTCAGCGATAAGGGCTGGTTGTTCACCTGAATCTGGGTGACTTCGACGGCCGGCGCAAAGCGATCATCCCGAACCTGGCGGGGTGAAAAAGCCGTGATGCCTTCTAGCCCACCCATAACAATCTGTTCGGCAGCGGGGCCTCGGGCGGGTACGTACAAAAAATGAAAGCGGTTAAACTCCTCGGCCAGCAGCCCATCCTCCCGGGTGTAGGTGTGCATTTGATGGGTTTTGCGATGCATACGTACCAGACCCTTGTTGGTTCCCATCCAGAGGTACCCCTGCCCGTCCGGAATAACGGAGTAGATTACGTTGTTGGGGAGTCCGTCGGCTTCGGTGATCCGTTGGCACTGGCCGGTGCGTTTGTCAAAGGCGCATAGCCCCCCGCCAAACGTGCCGATCCACAGGCGATTCGGGTCGGTCGGGTCGGCAGATAAACAAAAAATAGTATTGCTACTAATGGAGGTTGGATCCGTAGCTACGTGGGTAAACGGCCGATGGACGCCCGTTCGTCGGTCAATCCGGAACAAGCCTTTGCCTAAAACAGCCATCCACAGCGCCTGGTCATCGACGACCAATTGTAGGGGCACCTGCGGAAGGCGGAGTTTATGGACAAACGGAATCCATTGTTTGGTTGCTGGTTGGTACTGCCAGGCGAGCGAATCATGGGCTACCCACACCTGCCCGGCTGGGTCGGTGGCCATTGGATACGGAGTGGCTCCCTGTGCTGACGCGGGCATGGGTACGGCCGTAACCCGACCACTGACCAAATCCAGCCGTTGAATGGGGGGCCGTGCTACGTTAAACCAAAGCCCGTGCTGTTGATCGACGGTATACCGAAAGTCGTACCCATTCGTATTGGCGACAAAGGAAGACGCCAGGGGTTGCCGAACGCCTAACCAGTGCCGAAGCAAATCGACGTGAAAAGACACCTGATAAGGCGCTGTTTGAAAAGGATTTACAGCCAGATCATACGTCTGTATACCAGCCCCATTCGTTCCTACCCAAAGCACATCGGAGCGATCCACCCACAAACTTCGGCCATGTTCCATAGGCGAGATCGTGCTAGGAGAACTCAGCAACTGAAGTCCCTGCTGATGGGTGTATCGGTACAATAAGCCTTCTCGCAGAAAATAGATTATCCCTTTGCTATCAGTCGCGAACTGCATTTGATTCCATATATGCTTCAAGCGGGGCAGGGGATACGGTTGCGTTTGACCAGTGAGTGGATTAAGCCGGACCAAATGCTGGCTGGTTCCAATCAGAAACTGGCCATCCGGCGTTCGATAGAGACCGTTTAAACTGTCATGAGGCACCGGAAAGGTGGGCGTCATGAAGCGCTTCTGTACGTCATCAAAATAGGAAAGCCCTGACCGAGTGGCGACCCAGCAGCGACCCTGGTTGTCTTCCGTAATACCGATTCCTGCATCGTCGGGCAACGTATGGTGTTGATCTTTCTGATGACGAAAAAGCTGGCACCGTCCCGTCTGGATATCATAGAGGCCTACGCCCTGGTCAACGAACGCAATCCAGAGTCGATCCCGACGATCCCGCCAGACAGTCCCCGGCTGCTTGAATACGTTCTTATAGGCAGGTAATTGTGAGACATTGGTAAACGTTTCGGTCCGTGGGTCGAATCGATCCAGATCCCCTCGTTCACTCACGATCCAGATCATACCTCGATGGTCCAGCATGAGTCGGATTAAGCCCGGATAAGAAAGCGATGGTTTTCCCGTAGGCGACGGCCTGAAAATCCGAAAGGTGCGGCCATCATATCGGCAAAGCCCGTCGCGGGAAGCGACCCAGATAAAGCCTTGTCGGTCCTGCACAATGCCGGTGATATACGCCTGGGGCAACCCTTGCCGATCGTTTATCACCCTGGGCCGGGGTAAGGCAGACGACTGGGCCAGGGAAGCGTTGCCGATAAGGCTGAAGCAGCCGCTTAGCAGGAGTACGAGCGTGAGTCGTGTCAGGTAATGCAGGCCCATGCCAGGTCTGAGGGTTTTGTTGAGTAACGGAACGGTAGCAAAAAGTGAACCGGCTTTAGCCGCTCACGACAGTTCAGACGGGTAATCAACCCAATAATTTCTTACAGTAGGCGAAGACGTTATTCGGCAGAAGGTGTACTGAAAAAAACGATGTTTTGAACCTCCCGGCTAGTTGTTGAGACAGGATTAACAGGATTTGAGACGGAATTAACAGTCCTTCTGGGTAAAGAACGAGACCTTTGGCGGGTTGCATTGAATATGTTTTCATTAGTTAGAAATCAATGACTTATAAGATTCATATTTTGATAAAGACAACTTACCCAGGGGTGTATACGAACAAATGGCATTCTTGGATTAACTACTGCGCCTGTTTGGGTAAGATCGCGAGGTGATTGCCGCCTGGTGCGTATTTACGCCTGTCTTCTTACGCTGCTTACTTTTTCCGCTCACTAGTTTTTCTAATTAACACATAACCGGATTCCTAACTGTATGAACTCAGACTTCTACTACGCCCGGCCCTTTTCAGCACCCGGCCGTTTGACAGCCGACCGCCTTTCGGGCGAGGCTGAACACCAAACCACTCTTCGGCCAGCGCGAATGCTGAGCCGGATGTTAGGCTCAAAGCTAATGAGCCGCCCCTGGCTCATGGCCCTGTTTGGCCTATTCTGGCTGGGCTTGCCCTTACTGACAAAGGCGCAGACACCGGATGGCGTTACCGTGGCCGGAGGCCTGCCTTCAGCGGCTACTCAGTTTGATTATGCCAGTGGCGTATATGTGGATGGGCTGGGCAATGTATATGTATCTGATGAAAGTAACCACCGCATCCAGAAGTGGGAACCGGGTGCCACCCAGGGTATCACTGTAGCGGGAGGCAATGGTGAAGGGAGCGGAGCTAATCAATTGTCTTATCCGCATGGCGTTTTTGTGGACGGAGCAGGCAACACCTATGTAGTTGATCGGTATAACAACCGCATCCAGAAGTTCCCCCCAAATTCTACTTCGGCCACTAGTGGTACCACTGTAGCGGGGGGTAATGGAGCAGGTAGCGGAGCCAATCAGTTAAATCGTCCCCTTGGCATATATGTGGATGGGACGGACAATTTGTATGTGTCTGATGCAGATAACCACCGCATCCAGAAGTTTCCCCCTAACTCCACGTCAGCTACGGCTGGCACCACCGTAGCGGGAGGCAATGGAGCAGGTAGCGGGGATAATCAGTTGGAGGATCCTTCAGGGGTGTATGTGGATGGAGCGGGGAATATCTATGTCGCTGATACAGATAACACCCGCATCCAGAAGTTTTCCCCTAACTCCACTTCGGCTACCAGTGGTACCACCGTAGCGGGGGGCAATGGCAATGGTAGTGAGGATATTCAGTTAGATCGCCCCTATGGCGTGTGGGTGGATGGGCAAGGCACCATCTATGTGGCCGATTCAGGCAACGACCGCATCCAGATGTTCCCCCCTAACTCCACGTCAGCTACGGCTGGTACCACCGTAGCGGGAGGCAATGGTGAAGGGGGTGGGGCCAATCAGTTCGATTTTCCCGAGGGCTTGTTTGTGGATGGGGCGGGCAATATCTATGTGGCCGACGCCGTCAACAGCCGCATCCAGAAGTGGGCTCCCGGAGCTACCCAGGGCACTACTGTAGCGGGTACTTTGTGGACATATCCCGAGGACTTGTTTGTGGATGGTGGGGGTAGCATCTATGTGGCTGATTCGTATTACTACCGCATCCAGAAGTGGGCTCCCGGTGCCACTCAGGGCATCAATGTAGCCGGAGACAACAGCTACAATGGGAGTGGGGCTACTCAGTTAAATAATCCTCAGGGGGTGTTTGTGGATGGGCAGGGTTATGTCTATGTCGCTGATTCGAGAAACCATCGCATCCAGAAGTTCCCCCCCAACTCCACTTTGGCTACCGAGGGTATCACCGTAGCGGGAGGTAATGGCCAAGGTAGAGGGGGCACTCAGTTGGATTTTCCCCGTGACGTGTTTGTGGATGGGCAGGGTTATATCTATGTGGCTGATAGGCGTAACCATCGCATCCAGAAGTTCCCCCCCAACTCCACTTCGGCTACCGAGGGCATCACCGTTGCGGGAGGCAATGGCCAAGGTAGCGGGGCTAATCAGTTCACGAGTCCCTATGGGGTGTTTGTGGATGGGGCGGGCAACATCTACGTGGCGGATTATGGTAACGCCCGCATCCAGAAGTTCCCCCCTAGCTCCACTTCAGCTACCAGTGGTACCACCGTAGCAGGAGGCAATGACTATGGGAGTGGGGCAAGTCAATTAGCCACTCCCAGTGGCGTGTATGTGGATGGAGCGGGCAATGTGTATGTGGCTGATGCAGGCAACGACCGCATCCAGAAGTGGGCCCCCGGCGCCACCCAAGGCATCACTGTAGCGGGCGGTAATGGCTACGGTAGCGGAGCCAATCAGTTTAAATCTCCTTCAGGCGTCGTTGTGGATGGGCAGGGCTATGTCTATGTCGCTGATTCGAGAAACTACCGCATCCAGAAGTTTCCGCCCTTACCGGCTACCGTAACTGAGCTAGCAGTCACCCCCAATCCGGTTTGTGCGGGTCAGCCCCTGACCTTCACCGCTAGTGTGGGCAACGTAACGGGCAGCTACAGCTATACACTCACTAACGGCACCAGCACTACCACCGGCACGTCGTCCACCACCGCCTTCAGCCAAAACCTAACGGCCAGTGGGCAGGGAGCACAAACCTACACCCTGACGATTGGGACTACGGGTGGCTCCACTACGGCAAGCGTAGGGGTTACTGTCAACGCCCTGCCTGCTCCGGCCATCACCAACCTGGCCAGCAGCTTCTGTAAAGACGCCAGTGCCGTTACGTTGACGGGCACGCCAGTCGAAGGGGGCGTCTTCACTGTTGATGGCACGACCGCTACCAGCTTTAACCCCACCAGTCTGAGTGTAGGCACTCACACCGTACGCTACACGGTCACCACCAATGGGTGCAGTGGCTCCACCGAGCAGACCGTAACCATCAACGCCCTGCCAACTGCTCAGATCACTAACCTGGCTAGCTCGTTCTGTAAGAACGCTTCGGCGGTCACCTTAACTGGTACACCCCCGGAAGGAGGGGTATTCACCGTTGATGGTCAGTCAGCTACCTTATTCAGCCCAACCAGTCTGAGTGTTGGTACACACACGGTCCGCTACACAGTGACCACTAACGGTTGTTCAGCTTACAGTGAGCAGAGCGTGGAAATCAACGCCCTGCCTGCTCCGGCCATCACGAACTTAGCTAGCTCTTTTTGTAAAGATGCTCAAGCTGTTACCCTGACGGGTACACCCACTGAAGGGGGCGTGTTCACTATCGACGGTCAAAATACTAGCCAGCTCAACCCCGCCAATCTGACGGTGGGTAACCACACGATCCGTTACACCGTCACTACGAATGGCTGTTCAGCTTACAGTGAGCAGAGTGTGGAAATCAAGGCACTACCTGTCCCGGCTATCACTAATCTGGCTAGCAGCTTCTGTAAAGACGCTAGTGCCGTTACGTTGACGGGTACGCCAGTCGAAGGGGGCGTCTTCACTGTTGATGGCACGACCGCTACCAGCTTTAACCCCACCAGTCTGAGTGTAGGCACTCACACGGTACGCTACACCGTGACAGCCGATGGCTGTTCGGCTTATAGTGAGCAAACAGTAACCATTGAGACCGTGCCTAGCGCTGGTCTGACTAACACGGGACCTCTTTCGGCCACGAACACCACGGTTACCCTCACCGCCACCGGCGGCAGTAGCTACAGCTTTAGTGCGGGTGCTGCTCAACAAGGCGGTGGGGCAATGGCTACCGTCACCACGCCGGGTGTTTACTCGGTCACTGCTACCAGCAACGGCTGCTCATCAACAGCCTCTACGACTGTGACGGGGGGCGTGAGCAGCCTGACGGTGTGTCGGGGGGGGACGGCGGTGATTAGTGTCGCGGTGAGTGGCAGTCCGGTCAAGTACGAGTGGTACAAGAACAGCCTGAGTACGCCCAAGATCATGGAGACGCCCCAGCTGTTTCGGGGTACGGCCACCAGTAGCTTAACGCTGATCAATGCCCAGAGCAACACCCAGGGTGACTTCTACCTGAAGGTGACGGACCGCTCAAACTCAGTGGTGGTGTACGGTCCCTACCGGCTGGTGGTAGACGCCAGCTGCCGGGCTCGGGAAGGGGCGGCTGTTGAGCCCGAAGTGGCCTTGCAGGTGGAGCTAGCCCCCAACCCCCTCCAACAGGACCGGCTTCGGGCGGTGGTGCGAGGAGCGGAAGGTCGCTTGTTACAAGTAGAGTTGGTGGACCTGCAAGGTCACTCAGTACGTCAGCAACGCTGGCCGCAGGCCGAGGCTGAGCAGGTGATCGATTGGGATATGCAGTCACAGGGAGATGGGGTGTACCTCTTACAGGTAGTTAGTGAAGCTGGCCAGGGTCTACCGGCTCAGCGCCGGAGTGTGAAGGTGATCAAACTATAAAGACCTGACTCAACCTGAAGCTCGGCGTTATACACGTCGAGCTTCAGGTATACCTCCTAAACAATATGCCTGTTTTGTTCTGCCTGGTCTTTCCCATCTGTATAGACCCAACTTAATAGGATTTATAATCAACACATAACTGAATCCTTAACTATATGAACACAGACTTCTACTACGCCCGGTCCTTTTCGGCACCCGGCCGTTTGACATTGGGTGAGGCTGAACACCAAACCGCTATTCGGCCAGCACGAATGTTGAGCCGGATGTTAGGCTCAAGGCTAATCAGCCGCCCCTGGCTCATCGCTCTGCTTGGCTTACTCTGGGTGAGTTTACCTTTCCTGACCAAGGCGCAGACACCAGATGGCGTTACCGTGGCCGGAGGTCTTCTTTCGGCAGCCACTTACTTCAATGGCCCCAATGACGTGTATGTAGATGGGCAGGGCAACATCTACGTCGCTGATCAATATAACCACCGCATCCAGAAGTGGGCTCCCGGGGCCACCCAAGGCATCACTGTTGCGGGCGGTAATGGCGCTGGCGGTGGGGCAAATCAGTTATCTTATCCCAAAGGCGTCCATGTGGACGGAGATGGTAATATCTATGTAGCCGATTCAGATAATGACCGCATCCAAAAGTTCCCGCCCAATTCGACTTCGGCGACTTCGGGCTCCACCGTTGCCGGGGGCAATGGTGGAGGGAGTGGGACTAATCAGTTTAATGATCCTTATAGGGTGTTTGTGGATGGATCGGGCAATATCTATGTCGCTGATTGGAGAAACTACCGAATCCAGAAGTGGGCACCTGGGGCCGTTGAGGGCACTACTGTAGCGGGGGGCAATGATTACGGTGGTGGGGCCAATCAGTTATGGCATGCCGAAGGTATGTTCGTGGATGGAGCGGGCTATTTATATGTAACTGATAGCGATAACTTCCGCATTCAGAAGTTTCCGCCCAACTCGACTTCGGCGACTTCGGGCTCCACTGTCGCAGGGGGCAATGGACGAGGTAATGGAGCCAATCAGTTTGATCTGCCCGATGACCTGCATGTGGATGAGCAGGGCAATATCTATGTGGCAGATACGCGTAACCACCGTATCCAGAAGTTTCCGCCCAATTCGACATCCGCAACTTCGGGCTCCACCGTGGCGGGGGGCAATGACTATGGCAGTATGGCCACTCAGATAGGCTGGCCCGAAGGAGTGTTTGTGGATGGATCGGGCAATATCTATGTCGCTGATTCAGATAACCAACGCATCCAGAAGTTTCCGCCTAACTCCACCTCAGCTACGGCTGGTACCACTGTAGCCGGTACGTTACCGTTATATGACATCTGGAGCCTGGACCTGGATGGGCAGGGGAATGTGTACGTAGCCAACTGGTATTTTGACCGCATCCAGAAGTTTTCTCCCAATTCCACCCAGGGCACCACCGTGGCGGGGGGGAATGGTAAAGGAAGCGGAGCCAACCAGTTGGATTATCCGTATGGGGTATATGTGGATGGAGGGGGCAACCTCTATATCGCTGATGGAGACAACAACCGCATCCAGAAGTGGGCTCCGGGAGCCACTGAGGGCACCACCATAGCGGGGGGCAACGGGTATGGTAGCGAAGCTAATCAGTTAAAAGATCCCACAAACGTGTATGTGGATGGAGGAGGCAATGTCTACATCGCTGACTATAGTAACAACCGCGTTCAGAAATTCCCCCCCAATTCGACTTCGGCTACGTCGGGCTCCACTGTTGCAGGCGGCAATGGGCGAGGTAGTGGAGCCAATCAGTTGGCTTCTCCTTCAAGCGTGTATGTAGATGGAGCGGGCAATTTGTATGTGTCTGACTATGATAACCACCGTGTCCAGAAGTTCCCGCCCAACTCGACTTCGGCTACGTCAGGTTCCACCGTAGCGGGGGGCAATGGATATGGTGATGGGGCCAATCAGTTGGCTAATCCGTATGGGATGTATGTGGATGAGCAGGGCAACATCTATGTCGCTGATGAAGATAACCACCGCATCCAGAAGTTCCCGCCTAACTCGACTTCGGCGACTTCGGGCATCACTGTAGCCGGGGGCAATGGTGGGGGAGCTGGGGCCAATCAGTTAGATAGTCCTTTAGGTGTCGTTGTGGATGGAGCAGGTTATGTCTACGTGGCAGATACCGATAACTACCGCATCCAGAAATTTCCCCCCTTACCGGCTACCGTAACTGAGCTGTCAGTCACGCCTAGTTCGGTTTGTGCGGGTCAGCCCCTGACCTTCACCGCTACGGTGGGCAACGTAACGGGCAGCTACAGCTATACCCTCACTAACGGCACCAGCACTACCACCGGCACGTCGTCCACCACCGCCTTCAGCCAAAACCTAACGGCCAGTGGGGGGGGGGACCAAAGCTACACCTTAACCATAGTCACCATAGGCGGCTCCACTACGGCAAGTGTAGGGGTTAGCGTCAACGCCCTGCCCACCCCAGCCATCACGAGCCTGGCCAGTACTTACTGCCAGGATGCTCAAGCTGTTACCCTGACGGGTACACCCACCGAAGGGGGCGTGTTTATCATCGATGGGCAGAGTGCTACCTTGTTTAACCCGGTTAGTTTAAGCGTGGGTACCCATACGGTACGTTACACCGTCACTGCCAATGGCTGTTCAGCTTACTCGGAACAGACCGTAACCATCAACGCCCTACCGTCTGTCCAGATCACTAACCTGGCCAGTTCATATTGTCAGGACGCCCAGGCCGTTACCCTGACGGGCACCCCTACGGAGGGCGGGGTATTCACTATTGATGGTCAGACCGCTACCAGCTTTAACCCGGCCAGTCTGAGTGTGGGCACTCACACCGTACGCTACACCCTCACTACCAATGGCTGTTCGGTGTACGCCGAACAAACGGTGACTATCAACGCCCTGCCTTTGGCTGGCCTGACTAACTCAGGGCCGCTCTCGTCTACCAACGCCACGGTTACCCTGACCGCCACCGGCGGCAGCAGCTACAGCTTTAGTGCGGGCGCTGCTCAGCAAGGCAGTGGGGCAATGGCTACCGTCACCACGGCTGGTGTCTACTCGGTCACTGCTACCAGCAACGGCTGCTCGGCGACGGCCTCCACCACCGTTAGCGGGGGCAGCAACCTGACCCTGTGTCGAGGAGGTACGGGTGTGATCAGTGTAGCGGTGGAGGGGGCTCCCCTCAAGTACGAGTGGTACAAGAACAGCCTCACTACGCCCAAGATCATGGAGAGCCCGCAACTGTTTCGAGGTACGGCTACCAGCAGTCTGACCATCATCAACGCTCAGACTAACACCCAGGGCGACTTCTATCTCAAAGTGACGGATCGTTCGGGTAGTGTAAAGGTGTATGGTCCCTACCGGCTGAATGTAGACGCCAGTTGCCGGGCCCGGGAAATGGCGAGTCTGGAAGTGGCCTTGCAGGTGGAGCTAGCGCCCAACCCGATTCAGCAGGAGCGGCTGCGGGCGGTGGTGCGAGGAGCGGAAGGTCGCGCCCTGCACGTGGAGCTGGTTGATCTACAGGGGCATTCGGTACGTCAGCAGGTCTGGCAGCAGGCTCAGCCTCAGCAGGTGATCGACTGGGATCTACAAGCGAATCCAAGTGGGGTGTACCTCTTGCAGGTGGTCCGTGAAGCGGATGCCTCGACCCCGGCTCAGCGCCGAAGTGTAAAGGTGATCAAGCCTTAGAGAAAGTTTATGTTAGATCTTTAGTAAGTCGGCTCACCTGAGGGCCAAAAACGCCCGGCTTTCGAGTCGGGCGTTTTTCTTAATCGATACTGCCCAATCATGATTTCTTTTTGAAGAACGCAGACCCTACTTGTAATCGACGCCAGCAAAGTCAATTTATCAGTAGCTGAGAGGAGAAATGAAGCCGGGCACGATTTTGGCAACCCCTAACCGAAGACAGCCGACGTAATCTCGCTTATGGGTCTGATCTGTTACTTGAACTCAGGCAATTAACCTCATATGTTTAAATCGGCACGTGCCAATTTTCCGTACTTTTAAGGTCAATTTGCTGAACCATGCGCTTTTTGCACTTACTGCTCTTCTTGCCTTTCCTTGTTATGGGGCAGCCTACTTCCCAGTCGGCTAAGGGCTGGCAGGAACTGACCATCTCTGATGGGCTGTCGCAGGGGATGATCTATGACCTCAAGCAAGACAGAAAGGGATTCATCTGGGCCGCTACCAAAGATGGATTAAATCGCTACGACGGCTACAACTTCACGGTTTTTACGCACAATCCTTACAATAAATTTAGTCTGTCGTCAAGTGCCTGTTCGACCTTATTAATTGATCGTCAGGGGCGGTTATGGATTGGGACCTTGAACCGGGGACTCAACCTGTACGATGAGCGGACCCAGCGGTTTTATCACATCGACATGAGTGATCCAGCTTCGCCTGATGCCGGTAATTATGAAATAATTACGTTAGCAGAAGATCCCGAGGGCAACATCTGGGTAGGTACCCGACAAAATAAACTCGTTAAGATTACCTTGTCGGGTTCGTTGAAAGCAGGGTTTCCCCAGCAGGATGACGCTACGTCAATGGTTCGTTTCAGCCGCTTCTCATTTCCGCTGAATAGCGTAATCGGAGAAAGCGCCCCGACCCGGATTCGCTTTCATGCCGATGGGCAGGCCGAAGTCAGTGCCGCCCGGGAGCTATACCGGCTGAACTGGCGGCAACCGCAGCCAACCCGTTATACGCCAATCAACCGATTCGGCTCATTGGCCACCTTATTCCAGGCAACGCCCGACGGGCAACAACCCGACTACTGGTTTGGATTCAGCAATGATACGCTCATTGGCTGGCTGCAAAACAGACGAAAAGCCATCAGGATGCCACCCACCAAAAACTTCAATGTACTTCTGGAGGCACTCAACGAGCGTACGGTGGCTGTAGCAACGTCAGAATTTTTGTGGCTTATGTCGCCCGCTCAGCTCTACGCCCAGGAGCAACTGTCAGCACGTAATGCATTTGCCGTTATGCCGCCCAACGTATTTGGCATCACAAAACTGCTCATCGATAAAACCGGCAACATCTGGGTAGGTACGGCGGGTTACGGACTGCGTAAGTTTAGCCCGCGCATTAAACAGTTTCAGGCTTATCTGCCCAATACGTCGCTCTCTTATTTGTTTCAGGATCGACGAGGACAGATGTATGTGCGGGATCAGTTTAACTACGGCCGACTGGACCGGTCGGCCAGCCGACGGATTCCGTTTCTGAGCAAAAGTGACGCGGTAGCCGACCGGGCCGTGTACATGATGCAGGATCGACAGGGATTCTTCTGGGCATCCGTCATCAATACGCAGGTGCAGCCGATTACCCATCAGCTGATAAAGTTTTCGGAAAGCTGGCAACGGCTTAAGACCTATTCGCTGCCCGCGGGTACCGTTTTTGGGTACTATGGCAACCAAACCCGGCAGGACGAAGCTGGATATCTCTGGATCGGTGCCACGAATGGAAAACTTCTTCGCTTCAACCCGACTACTGAAACCTTCAGCGTATTTTCGTATCAGCACCTGTTTCCCCGTCAGGCCGCCGAGGTAGAAACTTATAGCCTCTATTTCGATCGAAGTGGCACGGGCTGGATAGGGACGCAGACTGGGCTGATCCGGGTTGATCATCCACAGACAACCCCGGCTTTTTCGCTTTACAAAAACGATGTGGCCGTCCGGGAAAGCCTGAGTAATAATTTTGTGTCGAGCACCATCGATGACCCTGACCAGCCGGACAAATACCTTTGGATCAGCACAAAAGGAGGGGGGCTGGAACGGCTCGACAAACAAACGCGGCCCGGTGCTCCGGGTAAATTTCGGCACTTTACCGAAGCCCAGAGACTGCCTAATAAAGTGGTGTACGGCATCCTGGTGGATGAGTTCCGGCAGCTTTGGATGAGCACTAACCGAGGGCTGGCGCAACTCAATCCCCGAACGTTCAAGTTTCGTAATTATACCAAAGCGGATGGCCTTCAGGACGACGAGTTCAATACGGGGTCGTTTGTTAAAACTGCATCAGGTGAACTGTTTTTTGGGGGCGTGAACGGGCTGACCGCCTTCCGGCCTAAAGACGTAGCGTCTTCATCGGTCGAACCTATATCCCAGGTTCAGGTCATCGGGCTCAAAATCAACAACGAAGCGGTGACCGTGGGTGATTCCAGTGGTATCCTGCCGGAAAGTATAGAACATACCCGGCAACTCGATTTAGCGCATACGCAAAACTTGCTGACCCTTGAGTTTGCGCTGATGGACTATACCAATGCTGCCAAAAATCAATACCGATACCGGCTGGTGGGTATCGATCAGCAGTGGGTAGAAGCGGGGACTAACCGCTTTGCCAACTACGCGCAACTGCCCGACGGTGCCTATACGTTTGAACTAGAAGGCTCTGCAAACGGAGAAACCTGGAGTAAAGCGTCGACCCTGACCATTCGGATTCATCCACCCTACTATCAGACCTGGTGGGCCTATCTGCTCTACGGAGGGTTGCTGGCGTTTATTGGCTGGCAGTTGTTTCGGTTTCAGAAACAACGGTGGCTATTGCAGCAGCAGGTGGCGTTCGAGCAGCAGGAAGCCAGTCGGCTGGCTGAACTGGATGCGTTGAAAACGCAGTTCTTTACTAACATCTCGCACGAATTCCGGACCCCGCTCACCCTGATTCTGGGGCCGCTCACGGAGTTGAAAAAACGGTTTCGGACCGAGAACGTGGTTACGTTGACCGAGCCGGTCGTGACACTTATGGAGCGAAACAGCAATCGGTTGCTGAGCCTGATCAATCAGTTGCTCGATCTGAGCAAGCTCGAAGCCGGGCAACTCCGGGTAGATCTACAGCCTGGTGACCTGGTTACGTTCTTTCGCACGCTGGCCTCTTCCTTTAGTTCGCTGGCGCAAAGTCATCAGATTCAGTTTACGTTTGCGCAGGAGCCTGTTCATTTTCCCGCCCGCTTCGACCGAGACAAACTCGAAAAGATTGTTACCAACCTACTCTCCAACGCGTTTAAGTTTACGCCCAGCGGTCAGCAGGTTCGGTTGCAGATTGACTATCCGCCCTCCGGCAGCACCGGTGAGCTGGTTATTCAGGTAAACGACACAGGCATTGGTATTGCTTCGGCGAACCTGTCGGCCATTTTTGGTCGATTCTACCGGATCGATGGAAAAGCCGGTCGCGCCTACGAAGGTACCGGCATTGGGCTGGCGCTGGTAAGTGAGCTGGTAAACGTACTGGGAGGAACAATTACCGTCGCGAGCACCGAGGGCGTCGGGACGAATTTTACGGTTCGGTTACCGTTAGTGCCCCTTGAGCAGCTGCCAGCCGACGAAAACGTCGGGTTGCCCGAACCGGTAGAGTCTTCGGCCGCTTCCCTGGTCGGGGCGACTGATGCCGACCAGCCAGAGCCTGCAACGGATCTGATCATGCTCATTATCGACGACAACCCGGACATCCGGGCCTATGTGCGTATGGTGTTTGAGTCGAGCTACCGCATCATCGAAGCCGAAGATGGACTGGATGGCCTGGAAAAAGCAACGGCCAGTCTGCCCAACGTAATCATCTGCGATCTGATGATGCCCCGGCTCGACGGGTTTGGTTTCTGTCGGCGGCTGAAGCAGCAGGAAACCACCAGCCACATTCCGGTGGTGATGCTCACGGCGCGGGCAACGATGGAAGACCGCATTGAAGGCTTTGATCTGGGGGCGGATGAGTACTTAACCAAACCGTTTAACCAGGCCGAACTGGCATCCAGAGTGCGTAACCTGCTCCTCAAACAAGCCCGGTTGCAGCACTATTACAGCCGTAGATTTGAAGCTGTGAGCCAGGTGGCAACTGAGCCTGGTCACTCCGCAAAAGAAGAAGCCTTCCTGGCCAAAGCCTACGCGGTTGTGATGAGCCAATTGGCCGACAATCACTTTGGTGTGGAGAATTTCAGCCAGCAGATGAGCATGAGCCAAAGTCAGCTGGTGCGCAAACTAAAAGCGCTGACCGGGCAGACGGCGGTAGAATACATCCGTACTGTTCGCCTGGAGCAGGCGGCCCAGCGGCTAAGTCAGGGGCAGGGTGTTTCGGAGGTTGCTTATCAAGTAGGGTTTGAAAGTCTATCGTACTTCACGCGGGTTTTTCAGGAAAAATTCGGCGTATCCCCCTCATCGATCCTGGCTGGCGGGGGAACAAGCGAGTCTAAATCTGATGTGACTACCGGTCGGTTATAGTAAATATTTTTTTAGTAAAAGGCCCTGAAAAGAGAGTATTTCAGGGCCTTTTTGCAATTAATACCCCCCAAAGAGACAAAATGCCGAAAATGAGCAAAAGAATGCCGAAAATGAGTTAACACCTGCTGACTGGAATCGGACAATTTTACCCCGTCAATTTAATCGGATTGTCAGTTGATCACGTACTCTTTTTTAGCCTTTCTGTCATGAAACACTACGTCTACCTGCTTCTTTTGTTCGTTGGTATCAATGCCTGCTCAACCGCCGATACCGCTAAGCAACCCCAGCGGGTGTATGGTCCATCATTATCGATGGGTAATGGCACCGCCAAAGCCTGGTTCATGCCCGACGCCCAGGGAACCCCGGCCTCTATTGGTTTTACAGTGAGCAAAGGAGCGTTTGAGAATTTGCCGACCAAATTGCCCGAGACCGAATATATGCTGGCCCTGCCCGACGAAGCAACCACCCAAACGCCTTTTAAACACGTCATGATCAACTGGAATCCCCAGGGTCATGAACCAGCGGGTATCTACACGGTTCCTCACTTCGATTTTCACTTTTATATACAGCCCATGAACGAGGTCATGGCCATTCCTGCTTACACCGCAGCCACGGCTACCAAGTTCGATAACGTTCCCGCTTCGGTTTATCTGCATTCCGATTTTGCGAAAGGGCCCGGAGGTGTACCCATGATGGGAGCACATTGGTCGGATATGACCAGCCCGGAATTTAAGGGAAGTCCGTTTACCGAAACGTTTGTCTATGGCAGCTACGACGGGCGCGTTACGTTCTGGGAGCAGATGGTAGCCCTGAGTTACCTCAAAACGAATCCTACCTTCGATAAAGCCATCAAACTACCGGCCCAGTACGAAACGCCGGGTTACTACCCCACCCGCTACAGCATACGGACCAATGCCGATGGCAGTCAAGATATTGCGCTTGACGGGTTCACCAAACGCTAACGGCTTTCCGCTTTATCCCTCCTTACGTTCTTCCTGTTCAACTAATCAGGCGCAGTATTCGACTGTCACTACGTATCACTGCGTCGACTTTTATCAATCTCGTTTATGAGTTTCTCTTTACTTTTCCCACAACGTACTAGCGGCCTGCGATTATGGATGCTGGTCATCGCCTTGCTCACGCTCAGCCTGACGACCCAGGCTCAGACCATTCGTTACGTCAAACCGGGGGCCTCGGGTACTGGGACTACCTGGGCTAATGCCAGTGGCGACTTACAGGCCATGATCAACATCAGTGGTGTACAGGAGGTGTGGGTGGCGGCTGGTACCTATAAGCCGGGGGGAAATGCCAACACCGACCGTACCATCAGCTTTAGGATGAAGAACGGAGTGACCATCTACGGGGGCTTTGCGGCCACGGGTACTCCTACCTTTGCTCAACGCAACCCTACCAGTTTTACGACCGTGCTGAGCGGAGATATCGGAACGCTTAACAATACCACTGACAACAGTTACCACGTGGTTAACAACGATCAGACGAACATCGACAACACGGCGGTGCTGGATGGTTTCGTCATCAGGGGCGGCAATGCCAATGGGGAGGGTAATGATGTGGCGGGTGGGGGTATAATTAACGTGTTGACCAGCCCAACCATACGCAACTGTATCATCCAGGGCAATTCTGCTAGTCTATCCGGAGGGGCGATGTACAATTACAGCGCCAATCCCCGTCTGACCAACTGCTCCTTCCAGAGTAATACAGCTAACCGCGAGGGCGGGGCGATGCACAATGATGGGAGCAATCCTGTTCTGGCCAACTGCTCCTTCCAGGGCAATACCGCCACCAGTACTGGCGGAGCGATAAACAATAGTAGCAGCAGTCCCAGCCTGACCAACTGCTCCTTTCAAAGCAATACTGCTACCAATGGTGGTGGGGCGATGGCCAACAGCTTCAACAGCAATCCCAGCCTGACCAACTGCTCATTCCAGGGCAATACTGCCCCCAATGGTGGGGTGATAAACAACGGCTTTAACGGCACCAACAGTGCCAGCCTGACCAACTGTGTGCTGTTTGGCAATGGAGGAGATAACACCTTTGCTACTATTGACAATAGGACAGTGACGCTACGCTACTGCCTGATTGAGAATTTAGAAACCGGCTTTACCGATGGGGGCAACAACCTGACTACAGCCATTTCGCCTTTTACGTCTACGACCTCCACCCAACTCAATGGTTGTACGCCGGCCATCAATGCGGGCAGCAATATGGCCTATACGTCCGTCAATGGGCCGGCCACCGATCTGGCTGGCAATACACGCGTGTTTGGCGGCACGATCGACATGGGTGCCTATGAGTTTCAGGCGGCTCCCAACCCCGATTTAATCGTTACGAATCCCACGGTTACCACCGCCAATCAGGGCGTTCCGTTCAGCGCGAGCTTCACCGCATCGGGCGGTGTAAGCCCGTACAGCTTTAGGCTGGCCAGTGGCACCTTGCCCGCGAACCTGAGCTTGTCGGCTACGGGGGAAGTGAATGATACGCCTACCCAGACGGGTAGCTTCTCTGTTACAGTGCGGGCCACCGATGCGCTGGGCTGCTCAGGGGTGGGCGCTACGTATACACTCAATATTCGGGAATTCATTGCACTTACCCGCTATGTTAAACCGGTGGCCACCGGTACGGGCAGTGGAGACAGTTGGGCCAATGCCAGTGGCGACTTGCAGGCCATGATCAACCTGCCGGCGGTAACCCAGGTGTGGGTAGCGGCTGGTACGTATAAACCCGGTGGTAACGCCAACACGGACCGGACTGTGAGCTTTAGAATGAAGAACGGGGTAGCTATCTACGGCGGCTTTGTGGGTAACGAAAGCAGCGTGAGTCAACGACCAGCCGTTAACCCTGTCACTGGCCAACCCAGCCGCAGCATTCTGAGCGGAGAGATCGGTGACCTTACGTCTATTGAAGATAACAGCCTGCACGTTATTGACAACCCACCGGGACTGACTCAATCGGCGTTGCTGGATGGCTTCGTAATTACCAGAGGATACGGTTCGAACACCGTTGGAGGTGGTGTGCAAAACAGGGGTAACGGTAGTGGGCAGCTATGCAGCCCCACTTTTCAGAACTGCCTGTTTTTAGAGAATGCGGCAAATGGTGGTGCCGGTATGTGTAATAACGCGGCCGACGGCGGAAACAGTAGTCCTGTATTGACAAACTGCGTATTCCAAAATAATACAGGACTGAACTATTATGGAGGGGGCATACTCAATAGTGTTTATAATGGAGGTACAACTAATGTACGGATCAGCAATAGTTTGTTTATAAACAATTTTAATTTATTCGGCGGAGGAATAGCCAATGAAAATGGGGGAACTACTACGCTCGATCTAACCAATTGCTCGTTTATCGGCAACCGGTCGAATAATAATGGCGGGGCACTATACACCTATCAGGGCGGGCATTCGTTTACGATCACGAACTGCTCCTTCCAGAACAACATCGCTGGTTATGGGAATGCGATTTATACGTCGGGTAATGTCACGCTCACAAACAGTGTGATCTTCAACAACGGGGCTCTTAACCAACAGCCCATTGTGGTCGGTGGGCTGACCGCTACCTATACATTGTCTGATGTGACGCTGGCGGGTGCAGGCAATATACTGACTACGATTTCTCCATTCGTCAGTACCACATCCACCCAGCTCAACAGCAGTAGTCCGGCCATTAATGCGGGCAGTAACACGGCTTATGCGTCCGTCAATGGGCCAGCCACCGATCTGGCGGGCAACGCACGCGTGTTTGGCGGCACGATCGATATGGGAGCCTATGAGTATCAGGCTCCTGCTGGTCTCGTCGTTACGAATCCCACAGTTACTACCGCCAATCAAAGCAGCCCGTTCAGTGCGAGCTTCACCGTATCGGGCGGTACAGACCCTTACAGCTTTAGCCTGGCTAGTGGCACCTTGCCGGCGGGCCTGAGCTTGTCGGCTGCGGGGGTGTTGAGTGGTACGCCTACTCAGGCGGGCAGTTTTTCCATCACGGTGCGGGCCACGGATGCCAACAGCTATTCGGGGGTGAGCGCTACGTATACCCTGGCGATCAACAGTAGCGCGCCTTTCCTGGCGGGTTTTGGGGCCAGTCCAGGTACGGTGTGCGTGGGTAGTCCAGTTACCTTCACCGCCACAGTGAGTAACGTAACGGGTAACTACAGCTATACCCTCACCAACGGCAGTAGCCCGCTGACGGGTACGTCCAGTGGGGCTCTCTTCAGCCGGGTCGTGACGGCTACAGTCACGGGAGGGCAGAGCTTCAGCCTGCTGGTCAGCAGTAATGGGCAAGTCGCCGGGTCGACTACCAACGTAACAGTGAGTGTGGCTCCCAGTCTGAGCCTGACCAACAGCGGACCGCTTTCATCCACCAACACCAGCGTGACGCTGACAGCCTCAACAGGCTTTGCCAGTTACGTATTTAGCTCCGGGGCCAGCCAGCCCGGTGGACCTTCCAGCAACACGGCTCAGGTGAGTGCAGTCGGTGTCTACTCGGTGACGGCTACCACCAGCGCAGGCTGTTCGGCTACCGCCACGACCACCGTGACGAGCGGTGTGAGCAGCCCGACTGTATGCCGGGGTGGTACAGCGGTGATCAGTGTAGCGGTGAGTGGCAATCCGGTCAAGTACGAGTGGTACAAGAACAGTCTGAGTACACCTAAGATCATGGAGACGCCCCAACTCTTCCGGGGTACGGCGACCAGCAGTCTGACCATCATCAACGCCCAGACCAATACCCAGGGTGACTTCTACCTGAAGGTGACGGATGGGGCAGGCAGCGTAGTGGTCTACGGTCCGTACCGGCTGGTGGTAGACGCCAGTTGCCGGGCCCGGGAAGTGGCCGCTGCTGAGCCCGAATTCGCTTTGGCGGTGGAACTGGCCCCTAACCCGATCGCTGGAGATCGGCTCCGGGCGGTGGTACGGGGAGCTGAGGGTCGTTCGTTGGCGGTGAGCTTGGTCGACCTGCGGGGTCGTCTGGTCCGTCAGCAGATCTGGTCAGTAGCGGGTCCGGCCGAGGAACTGGACTGGGAGCTGGCGGGTCAGCCTGGTGGTACGTATGTGCTGGAGGTGATCAGTGGCTCGGGTAGTGGTGGAGTCGGTCAACGCCGGAGTGTGAAGGTGATCAAGCCCTAGAAGAGGGAGGCTTCTTATACCCAAAGACGTCTGGCTTTCGGGTCGGGCGTCTTTCAGTATGGTTCAATGAGAACCCCCAGATCGTTCTGGTTTGGATGATTTTGGGAGCTTCTACGTCCTGAAAAGGGCTAAATGCTGAAAATGAGCAAAAGAATGCCGAAAACGGATTAATAAGAAAAAGCCAAACCGAGTGAGCTTTGCCCGTAATAAATCGCCTACAATCTTTACTCCCTGGGCGGGCTCACGGATGAAAAAAAATATACCCCACGACCACCAACTGGTGGGTACTTTTCAGCAGACTAACTCCGCCGACAGCTTCGAACAACTCTACAATCGGTATAGGCGCAAGGTCTACCAGACCTGCCTCTCGATGACTAACGACACGCTATCGGCTCAAGACTACACCCAGGATATTTTTATTCGGGTGCTGAATAAACTAGACTCGTTTCAGAATCGATCGACTTTTTCGACCTGGCTGTATTCGGTCTCCTACCACTACTGCCTGGATCAGCTTCGGCTACAGAGCCGACTTAAAACCGAGCCGCTTTCTGACGTATTAAGCAACGAAGCGCTGGGTGACCCCTTCGAGGGAAACCAGAACGACTGGTTCGAGTGGCAGTATCAGGTTCAGGAGTCGGTTTTGCAGATGCTGCCCCAAGAGGAGTTAAATCTTTTGCGGCTTAAATACGAAGAGGGGTTGTCGGTGAAGGCGATCAGCCAACGGTGTACCTTGTCGGAGAGCGCCGTTAAGATGCAGCTCGAACGCAGTCGCGACAAACTCCGGCAGGCTCACCGGAACGTAGGGCACTACGGACAATAAGGCCTTACCCCGCCGACTCCCGCTGATGGCCGCCGGGCTCACCACCAATAATTGCTTTCCGCTTTCCATACACACCTTCCTTCAATTGGCCTGGTCGATAGGCTGCTCAGGCAGCCTATCGCCATCCTTCCATGAAACGTTAGCCTAGTTTATCTATGAATCAAATTTTACTTTTCTTTCAACGAACTACACGCCTGCGCGTCTGTGTGCTGGTGATGGCGCTGCTCACGCTCAGCCTGACGACCCAGGCTCAGACCATTCGTTACGTCAAACCGGGGGCCTCGGGTACTGGGACTACCTGGGCTAATGCCAGTGGCGACTTACAGGCCATGATCAACGCCAGCGGAGTGCAGCAGGTGTGGGTAGCGGCTGGGGCCTACAAGCCCGGAACCAACCGCACCAGCGGCTTCCGTATGAAGAGTAGGGTGTCTATCTACGGTGGATTTGTGGGCAATGAGACGGACCTGAACCAACGACCGACCATTAACCCCGTTACGGGGCAACCTTCCAGCAGTACCCTCTCAGGCGAGATTGGCAGCACCAACACCGCCGATGACAACTGCTACAATGTGGTCAGCAACAATAGCAATGAAGGGAGCATCGACAGCACAGCCGTACTGGATGGCTTTGTCATTACGGGGGGGAATGCCAACGGGAGTGATAATAATAGCGGTGGCGGTATGATTAACGTACGGACCAATCCAACGGTCCGAAACTGTAGCTTTCTGAGCAATTTTGCCGCTTCGGGAGGAGGAATTCGTAATTTTAATGCCAACGCCATCTTGATCAACTGCTTTTTTCAGGGCAATACCGCTTCCAACAGTGGCGGGGGAATATACAATGATGGCAACAGCAGCCCCCGCCTGGTCAATTGCTCCTTTCAGGGCAATACCGCTACTGGCTTCGGTGGGGGAATGCACAATGACCAAAGCAGCCCCAGCCTGACCAACTGCACTTTTCTGGCCAATACCGCTATCACCGAAGGTGGGGGGATATACAATTACAACCGTAGCAACGCCAGATTGATTAACTGCTCTTTCCAGGGGAATACTACCTCCAGCCTTGGCGGGGGAATGGCTAATAATGCCAGTAATCCGAGTCTGACCAACTGCTCTTTTCTGAACAATACCGCTACTACCCTCGGCGGAGGGATGTACAATCAAATCAATAGCATTCCCAGCCTGACCAACTGCTCTTTTCAGGCCAATAGAGCGAATGGTGGTGGCGGGTGCATGTTCAATACCAGCGGCAGCAATCCTAGTTTAACCAATTGCGTGGTGTTTGGCAATGGGGGAAGCAGTGCCTTTGATAATAGGGGTAATGGGGCGGTGACGCTCCGCTACAGCCTGATCGAGGCTACTGTAACCACCTTCACCGATGCAGGCAACAACATCCGTACGATTGCTTTCCCGTATCTTTCCACAAACTCTACCCAACTCAACCCCTGTTCACAGGCCATCAATACCGGATTTAGTTCGGCCAGTGGGGTTTTAGGAATCAACACCGATCTGGCCGGTAGCTCGCGGGTGTTTGGTGGTCAGATCGACATGGGAGCCTACGAGTTTCAGGCCGCCCCCAACCTTGCTCCTACAATCACCAATCCGTCGATCACCACCGCTACGCAGGGCATTGCCTTCAGTGTAAACTTTTCGGCATCGGGTGATGCGTCTCCCTACGAATACCGTGTGGCCGATGGTGCCTTGCCGACCGGTCTGAACCTGGACCAGACCACAGGTGCATTGAGTGGTACCCCTACCAAGGGTGGCAGCTATTCAATAGTGGTGGAGGGGCGTGATGGGAAGAGTTGCTCAGGGCTGAGTAACACCTATACGCTGGTCGTAGAGGCTGTTCTGCCCAAAATCAGCGGACTGGCCGCTTCATCTGCCTCGGTCTGTGTAGGTACCCCCGTTACCTTCACGGCTACAGTAAGCAACGTATTCGGTAGTTACGACTACGTGCTTACCAACGGTTTCAGAAGCATCAGCGGCACCAGCAGCACAGCTATCTTTAGTCAAACCCTGACGGCTGCTGTTGACAATGGGTGGAATTATACCCTGATTGTGACCAACAATGAACAGACTGGCTGGGCCGAAACGGAGTTGACAGTGAGCCAACAGCCTAAAATTACTGTTTATTATCCCGCTTCAACGTACTGCCGAAATGATGGTGTTCGAATAGCGCCTACTATAAGCAGTTCCGGTATTTTTACGTCGAGAGGAACCTATAGCAGCAGCCCAGCCGGACTTTCTCTTGATCCCTCAGGCATTGTGAATACGGGGGCCAGTAGTCCGAATGCCTACACAATTTCGTACACCTACCCACCCACAGGAGGTTGTCCGGCTACCACTGCCGCTACGGCGCTAACGATCATAGGCGCACCTATTCTTAGTCTGGATGTAACCCAGCCTAACTGTGATGTACCAACGGGAACCATCAGAATTACGGCTACAAGCAATGGTACGCCTGAGTTCTCGATCAATAATGGCGATACCTGGCAGACCAGTAACGTATTTAGCGGTTTGGCACCGGGGCAAACGTACGAAATCATCGCCCGGTCGCAAACTGAACCTACCTGCCTGTCCAGAATATCAACCTCTATCAATTCGCTTCGGAATACGGTACGTATCAGCTACCCGGCGGGGCCTTATTGCCGAAACGCAGGGGATACCTATCCGGCCAGCGTAACAAGCCCCGGAGGGCAAGGTACCTTCACCAGCAGCCCGGCCGGATTGAGCATTGATGCTGCCGGTACTATTATCCCGAATGAGAGTGAGCCGGGCAATTATACGGTCAGTTACGTATCGTCGAGCTGTACGAACGTAACGGCAACAGCCGCTATAACCATCGTAGGTACTCTTGTCATCGGTCTTGACGTAACCCAGCCTACCTGCGCTACGGTTACGGGTACGATCAACGTGAGCGTAACCGGGTTGAGTGGGGTCGAGTATAATATTAACGGAGGTCCCTGGCAACCCAGCGGTCTGTTCAGCGGATTGGCCGCCGGTCAGTTGTACACGGTTCG
The DNA here is from genome assembly GCF_054780635.1 of Spirosoma knui. Classification (NCBI taxonomy): domain Bacteria; kingdom Pseudomonadati; phylum Bacteroidota; class Cytophagia; order Cytophagales; family Cytophagaceae; genus Spirosoma; species Spirosoma knui. The sequence continues at coordinate 1,031,871 of NZ_BAAGVY010000001.1, forward strand.
CGCTCGTCTGGCAAACTCACCCACCTGCGAAAGCAATCTGACCGATATCCCCATCAATGCGGTGCCTACGCCACCGTCGGTAAATAATCCAACCGTCAATACGGCTACGATTGGCGTTGCCTTCAGCCAGAGTTTCACGGCGGTGGGCGGCACGGGAAATGCCAGTTTCAGCCTGGCTAATGGGGCTACGTTGCCTCCAGGCCTGACGCTGAACGCTGTGACGGGTGTCTTGAGTGGCACGCCCACGGCGCTCGGTAGTTTTACGCTTGCGGTGCGGGCTACTAATGCCAACAGTTGTTCGGCGGTGAGCGCTACGTATACATTGACAGTCCAGGAGCCTTTTTCTCCCATCCGTTACGTCAAGCAGGGTGGAGCGGGTACAGGCAGCGGCAGTAGCTGGGCCAATGCCTCGGCCGATCTGCAAAGCCAGATCAATCTGGCGGGCGTGACCCAGGTGTGGGTAGCGGCTGGTACGTATAAGCCGGGAGGTGATGCCAACACGGATCGAGCTATTGGCTTCTCGATGAAAAATGACGTAGTGATCTACGGCGGTTTTGCGAATACGGGGAACCCAGTTCTGGCGGAACGCAATCCCACTAACTTTACTACGGTGCTGAGCGGAGATATTGGTACGCCTAACGACAATAGTGACAATAGCTACCATGTAGTCAACAACGATCAGACGGGAATCACCAGCACAGCCATTCTGGATGGCTTTATTATCACGGGAGGCAACGCTAGCGAAATTGGTAACAATTCGGTTGGTGGGGGGATGATTAATGTATTGACCGATCCGATAGTACGCAACTGTATCTTCCAGGACAATACCGCTTTTTCCAGCGGTGGAGGAATGTATAATTATAGCAGCGGCCTCAGGCTGATCAACTGCTCTTTCCTGCGTAATACTACTCTGGGTAATGGGGGGGGGATCGACAATATTGGCAGTGCTGCCAGCCTGATCAACTGCTCCTTCCTAAGCAATACTGCTGGCAGTGGCGGGGCGATGAGCAGTGAAACTAGTAATCCCAGTCTGACCAACTGCTCCTTCCTAAATAATACTGCTATCAGAAATGGGGGGGCGATGTTCAACTCCGACGGTCCTAGTCTGATCAATTGCTCTTTTCAGGGCAACACCGCTAACTCTGGCGGGGTAGTCTATGGCAATACCAACAACAGCAGGCCTAATCTGACTAACTGCGTATTGTTTGGAAATGGAGGAGCCAACACGTTGATGGTTGGTGGCCAGAGATTGACGCTCCGCTACAGCCTGATTGAGGCTTCCGTAACTGGCTATACCAATGGGGGTAACAATCTGACCACTACGGTTTCTCCTTTTGCCTCTACTACCTCTACCCAGCTTAACGGCTGTGCTGCGGCCATTAACACCGGCAGCAACGCGGCTTACAATGGCCCCGCCACCGATCTGGCGGGCAACCCCCGGCGCTACAACAATGGCACCGTGGACATGGGGGCTTATGAGTACCAGGCCAACCCCAATCCGGCACTGATCGTGACTAACCCAGCTATCACTACTGCTACAGTGGGGACGCCTTTCAGTCAAACCTTCACGGCATCCGGTGGCGTGTTTTCTTACAGCTTAAGTCTGGTTAATGGTGCTACGTTGCCCACCGGTCTGACGCTGGCTACGTCGGGCGTGTTGAGTGGCACACCTACCCAGACGGGTATTTTATCCCTCACCGTCAGTGCCCTTGACGCGCTGGGTTGTTCAGGAACCAGTGCTACGTACAGGTTGACGGTACAAGATGCGTTTTCACCCATTCGTTACGTCAAACAAGGCGGAGCCGGTACGGGCAGTGGCAACAGCTGGGCCAATGCATCGGCCGATCTCCAAAGCCAGATTGACCTGGCGGGCGTGGCCCAGGTGTGGGTAGCGGCTGGTACGTATAAGCCGGGAGGTGATGCCAACACCGACCAGAGTGTCAGCTTCGTGATGAAGAACGGCGTAACGATTTATGGCGGCTTTGCCACTATCGGCAGCCCTACTTTGGTGGAACGCAATCCCACTAACTTTACTACTGTGCTGAGTGGAGATATTGGGACGCCTGACGACAATAGCGACAATAGCTATCATGTTATTAACAATACGGCGCTGAATGCAACGGCGGTGCTGGATGGTTTTGTGGTCAGTGGCGGTAATGCTGTCGGCTTTGATTCGTTCGACTACGGTGGAGGGATGAACAACGAGGGCAGCAGTCCGACACTTGCTAACTGCTTATTTCTAAATAATTCGGCGGTGTATGGTGGAGGGATAAGCAATGCCAATGCCAGCAGTCCGACATTGACGAACTGCCAGTTCGAGAACAATTCGGCAGACGAGGGGGCAGGGATGAACAATGGAAACAGCAGCAATCCGAGTCTGGCTAATTGTATATTCCGAAACAACTCGGCTTCTGTTGGTGGTGGACTGAAGAATGAGAGTAGCAGCCCAGCACTAACCAATTGCTCGTTTGTGAATAACTCGGGCATTACGTACGGCGGGGGAATCGTAAATTCAAATAGTAGTCCAAGTCTGACCAACTGCCTGTTCCAGGACAATTTTGGCAGCTTTTATGGTGGGGGAGTCAGTAATGAAACGAGCAATCCAGTGCTAACGAATTGCTCGTTTCAAAGCAACTCTAGTGGTTTTCTCGGTGGTGGTGCTCTCTACAATAGTGATAGCAATCCCGTGCTAACGAACTGCTCGTTTCAGGCTAACACGGCCGATAATGGTGGCGCCATAAATAACCAAAGCGGTAATCTCGTTCTGGTGAACTGCGTGCTGTTCGGCAACGGAGGAGCCAACGCAATTTCAGGTGCTGTTTCGGCCAGTTATAGTTTGTTCGAGGCTTCAGAGACGGATTACACAGGCGCTAACAACCTAACCACCACGGTTTCACCTTTTGCGTCTGCCACGTCTACCCAACTCAATGGCTGTGCGCCGGCCATCAATACGGGTAACCCCACGGCTTATAACGGCCCCGCTACCGATCTGGCGGGCAGTACACGCGTGTTTGGCGGTACGATTGACATGGGGGCTTATGAGTACCAGGCGGCTCCCAACCCCGATCTAATCGTTACGAATCCCACGGTTACCACCGCTACGCAGGGTAGTCCGGTCAGTGTGAGCTTTGTGGCATCGGGTGGTACGGCTCCTTACAGCTTTAGCCTGGACAGTAGCAGTTTACCAGCGAGCCTGAGTTTGTCAGCTACAGGTGTATTGAGCGGAACACCCACTCAGTCGGGGAGTTATTCGATCACTGTGCGGGCTATTGATGCCAACGGCTGTTCAGGAGTAAGCGCTACGTATACCTTGGTGATCAACGATGCCACGCCTACAATTACGGGCTTCGCGGCAAACCCTAACTCCGTTTGCATAGGTAGCCCAGTTACCTTTACAGCTACCATCGGCAATTTCTCTGGTAATTACGGTTGGTCACTTTCTAACGGAGGTCCGCCCATTGGTGCCTCCGGTCCAGTCACTTCTTCTACGCTTAGCGTTACGCTGACGGCAAACGGGTCGGGACTGCAAACCTATACGCTGACTGTAACCAATAACGGACAGAGTAGCCAGGCTACAGCCAGTGTCATGGTGAACAGTCTGCCCACCATTGACCTGAGTGCGGCCAACGTCTGCGTAGGGCAAGTCCTCGACCTGTCAGCTACTAATGGCTTGACGAGTTACACCTTCACGGGCCCTACTGGAGTCATTGCCGGATCAGGCAACACCCGTAGCGTGGAGAGTCTGTCGGCAGGAACCTATAGCTTCAGTGTGGCTGGGGCCAATGCCAATGGTTGCGTGAACACCGATGTGGTGAGCGTAACCGTCAACGCTTCACCGATAGCGACGCTAGTCAGCAGCGGTAGTCTGACCTGCTCGGTGACCAGCGTGACGCTGACGGCGAGTGGTGGGGACACGTACCGCTTTGCCGGACCAGGTGTGGTGAGTCAGAGTGCTAACCAGGCGGTGGTGAACACATCGGGCATCTACTCGGTGACGGTGACTAACACCGCCACGGGCTGCTTCAGTGCGACCAGCATCACGATTGATGGGGGCACGGCTACTGTGGTCGTGAGTAATCCATCCACCAGCACCGCTACGGTGGGCCAGGATTTCAGCCAGAACTTCACCGCTCAGGGCGGCAGCGGAACTTATCGCTTTAGTATAGTAAGCAGTAACCTGCCCACTAGCCTGAGCCTGTCGAATGATGGTACGTTAAGGGGGACACCCACGACAGCGGGCAGCTACTCCGTGCTGGTTAACGCTCAAGATCAAAACGGATGTGTAGGGGTGGCCAGCACGGCCTATACGCTAATTGTGAGTACGACGGCTTCCGTGACCACCGCAGCGGCCAGTAACATTCAGGGTACCAGCGCTACGCTGGGGGGCAACGTAACGGCTGATGGCGGAACGCCCGTCACCGAACGGGGCGTAGTCTACCTGATCGGCAGCGGTACCCCTACCACGAGCGACACTAAAGTCGCTATGGGGGTGGGCACGGGGTCCTTCTCCCAGCCCGTTGTCGGCCTAAGTAGCAGCACCACCTACTCGGTACGGGCGTATGCCATCAACGCAGCTGGCACCAGCTATGGTGAACTACAGACCTTTACTACCGCTACGGCTCCTTCAGCCCCTGTAGTCGTTACGCCAGCCAATGGCAGTCAGCAGAATGATAATACGCCGACTTACTCCGGCACCTCAGCACCCACCAGCAGCCTGACGGTATTAGTGGATGGCAACTCGGTGGGTGAAACCCTGGCTGATGCCAATGGGAACTGGAGTTTGACCCCGTCGGTAGCGCTGGCGGAGGGTTCCCATACGGTCAATGCCCGAGCTGAACTGGCAGGTCTGGAGAGTCCCCTTAGTAACACCAACACCTTTTTTGTTGATACGACTCCTCCGGGGGCTCCCGTCGTTACTTCACCAGCCAACGGAGCAACGATTGGTGATAATCTGCCCACTTACTTGGGTACGGCTGAACCCAGCAGCACCGTAACCGTTATTGTCGATGGATCGGCCATTGGCACCACCACGGCCACCGGGGGCGGCAACTGGAGCTTAACTCAGGGTAATCCCTTGGCACCTGGCTCGCATACGGTTAAAGCCAGAGCGAGTGATGGGGTGGGCAACACCAGTGTTGACAGCAATACCAATACGTTTGTGATCGACAACACGCAACCAACGGTGAGCGTGACCAGTTCGGCTACGAGTCCTACCTCTACCAGCCCGATCCCGGTAACGATTACCTTCTCCAAACCGGTAACGGGGTTTGTGGTCAGTGAGATCAGTGTCAGTAACGGTACAATAAGTGAGTTTGCGGGGTCAGGTACTACGTACACGGTGACTGTAACCCCAGTGACCAGTGGGCTGGTGTCGGTCAGCGTACTGGCCAACGTGGCCCAGGACCAAGCGAGTAACTTCAATCAGGCCTCGAATGTGTTGGGCATCCTGTATGCTCCAGCCCCGACGCTGGCTGGCTTTGGAGCCAGTCCAGATGCGGTGTGCGTAGGTAGTCCCGTTACGTTTACCGCTAATGTGGGCAACGTAACGGGCAACTATAACTACACCCTCACCAACGGCGGCAGCAGCCCGCTGACAGGAATGACCAGCGGTGCTGTCTTCAGCCAGATAGTGACCGCTAACGGATCAGATGTACAGACCTTTACGCTAACCGTGACGTTCAATGGGGAGACTGTTCGGTCAACTGCCGATCTGACGGTAAACAGTTTACCCAGCCCAGGTCTGACCAACAGCGGGCCTTTAAGCTGCACCAACACGAGTGTAACACTGACGGCAACGGGGGGCAGCTCCTTTACCTTCACCAACAGCAGCGGTGAGGAACTGCCTGGGTCGGGCAACATCCGCACCGTTTCGGCAGCGGGCACCTACTCGGTGCGGGTAGCTAATGCCAGTGGCTGTGTGAGCACCACCACCACCAGCGTCGACCAGGACAATACGGCTCCGGTGGCCAGTCTGGTCAGCAGCGGTAGTCTGACCTGCTCGGTGACCAGCGTGACGCTGACGGCTAGCCCCAGTGGGCAGCACTATATGTTCAGTGGACCGGGTATCCTCAGTCAAAACGGGAATACAGTAGTGGTCAACGCAGGAGGTACGTACTCGGTGACGGTGAGTAACCCCATCACGGGTTGCAGCAGTACAACCACCACCACTGTGGCTAGCACCACCGCCGTGGTGACGGTGAGTGCTCCGGCTACCACTACCGCTAATTTGGGTCAGGGCTTCAACCAGACCTTTACGGCCAGAGATGGAGTACCCGCTTACAGTTTTAGTCTGGCCAGCGGTAGTTTACCAAGTGGGCTGAGCCTGACCCAGGATGGGGTATTGAGCGGCACGCCAACAGAGTCGGGCAGTTTCGCCATTACGGTTCGGGCGACGGATGCTAACGGTTGTTCAGGAGTGAGCGCTACCTATACGCTGTTGATCAACGATCCAATCCCGACTCTAGCAGGGTTTGGGGCCAGCCCAAACCCTGTCTGCGTGGGTAACCCCGTCAGCTTCACCGCTAGTGTGGGTAACGTAACGGGTAGCTACAACTACACCCTCGCCAATGGGCAGGGAATCTCCCTGACCGGCAGCGCCAGCGGGGCTGTCTTCAGCCTGCAGGTAAGGGCTGCGGGCACGGGCAGTCAGAGCTTCACCCTGACGGTGGAGCAGAGCGGTCAACGGGCTGTGGCTCAAACCAGCCTCAACCTGAGCACCGCACAAGCGTTAAGCCTGAGCAACAGTGGGCCGGTGTCGTTCACCAACGCCAGCGTAACGCTGACGGCCAGCCCTGGCTTTACCAGCTACGTCTTCAGCCCTGGGGCCAGTCAGCCCGGTGGTCCTGCCAGCAACAAGGCTCAAGTGAGTGGGGTGGGTGTTTACTCAGTGACGGCTACTACCAGCGAAGGCTGTTCAGCCACGGCCAGCACGACGGTGACGGGAGGCAACAACCCAACCGTATGCCGGGGAGGCACCGCGGTGATCAGTGTAGCGGTGAGTGGCAACCCAGTTAGGTATGAGTGGTACAAGAACAGTCTGACTACGCCCAAGATCATGGAGACCCCGCAGTTGTTTAGAGGTACGGCTACGTCGAGTCTGACTATTATCAACGCCCAGACTAACACCCAGGGTGACTTCTACCTCAAGACGACGGATGGGGCAGGGACCGTTACTATCTACGGTCCGTACCGGCTAACGGTGGACGCCAGTTGCCGGGCCCGGGAAGCGGCACCATCCGAGTTGACTCTACAGGTGGATCTGGCCCCCAACCCTCTCCAGCAGGAGCGCTTGCGGGCGGTGATACGGGGAGCCGAAGGTAGTTCGTTGCAGGTGGAGTTGGTTGACCTGCGAGGGCGTTTGGTCCGCCAGCAACGGTGGTCAGCGGCTGCTGCTGAACAGGTGATTGATTGGGATCTACAGGGTGAGGTTGGTGGCGTGTATGTGCTGGGAGTGATCAGCCGATCGAGTGTAGATGGGGGTGTCGAGCACCGGAGCGTGAAGGTGATCAAGCCCTAAGACGGTAAGGTCTTCTGAGGGCTCTTTGTTGTACAGACTAGCCCATAAGTAAAAACGTCCGGCTTTTCAGTCGGGCGTTTTTGTTAATGTACTCTCTAAGTAGTCCAAGGCAGGCACCACTTTGTCGAGGTTGTAGAAGCGGATAAATTCTCTGCTGTTTTTATCCGGTCGGCGCTTCATTCATCATCATACCAACGATGGCGTCTTTATACATCCGTTCGGATGAACTTGTACCTACCAATCAACGCCATGCCTACAAGTAATAAACAATAGCTCTTCAAAAGGGTCGCTTACCTTTGAAACCCGCTTCGTGCATCTGTGGAGGTGACGTATCGAGGGGATTACCGGGGCATCTGTCGGGTGATGCAGTGAATGCCGCCCCCGCCGACGTTGATCGCTCTAACGTCTACCCCAATCACCTGCTTGCCGGGAAAGGCCTGATGAAGCCGATGAATCGCTTCGTGATCGTTTGCCATCATATCGGCCGACAAACCAGCGTATTGAGCAACCAGCACCACATCGTTGATGACCAGAAAATTCAGGTAACTGGCAGCTAGGACACCCTTAAAGCCATCGGGACTAATGTTGGACTTCCCCACCGAGGTAAAGTCGAGCGTCGCCATAAGGTTGAACATCTCATCCTGATCGTTCAGGTCGACGTAAAGCGGTTTGACCTCCGGGAAGTCGATGATCTGGAAGGGGTGCCCATCCTGATCAGTTGACTGGGAAAGGACCTCCCGCACGTTCAGCAGCAACTCCCGGCTTTTGGCCACAATCGGATTGGTGGCTGCTTCCTGCTCGCTGGGCGTTTCGGCCAGTAACACCGTATTGGCGTTGATAAACCGCACAAATTCATCGGTATGGCCATTGGTCGTCAGGAGTGTGTAAACGGGTTGAGGGCTGCTGCCAAACGGAACGTTAAAAGGTGCATGGATAACGGGGTGTGCATCGTTTCCCAGAGTGCCTTTCACCCAGATCACCTTTGGGGTATTGAAGAGCCGGGAAAATTCGGTCTCTACCTGCGATTTGCTCCAGGTTGGATTGCGCTGAAAGACCACATCCTCCGATACGATGACGGTACCTTTGCCGTTAAATTCCAGGGCCCCGCCTTCCAAAATGAGTGGAGAGCTGATGTGTGGTACGTTTACCAGCGCAGAAATCTGGCGGTCAACGGTTTCGTCGGTGGCTTGATAGCCAGCAAACTCGGGTAAGGTGATAAATGGTCCCCAGCCCCAGGAGTTGAACTGAAAATCGACCGACTTACGGGTGTTACCGTCTTTGATGAAAATTGGACCCGTATCGCGGAGCCAGATATCAACGTAGTCAATGACGTGAAACGCCAATTTACTGTCGATCAGTGTTTGAGAGACTCCTCTGCTGAGCAGAAACGCTTTGACCACTTCCTGCATGGAGGCATCGGTTACGCACAAATCGACCCGAACCGTGGGCAGCAGGCTCTTCAAAAGTTCGGCATAGGCTTCGGGGGCCGACCAGTCGTGTTTGTTGCTGTAGGAGGGCCAGGCCATCCAGACCGATTCCTGTTCTTCCCATTCGGCCGGTACCCGAACCTGGCTTTCGGGGTTGGTAGGCCGATGGTCGTCCAGAACAGAACAAGACGTGAAAGCGGAGCCGACTAGCAACGATAAGCCGACCAGCCAGGGGCGAAAGGAATTGGTAAACATGAGTGGTAATTGAGGTTTTGATCTGTAAAGGACGATCGAACTTGTCAACCGGTGGGTTACCAGCGGCACTGGATCCTGTAACCTGATATAAACCAGGTTTATGATCCAGTGCTACTACGTTGTAGTCCGGTAGCGGGCGACCAGTAACTACTAATATGAATTAGTAGTTAACGAATGGAATAAAGCGCCGTAGTAAGCTGGCAGAGTTGATTTTAGCAACAGATTACAGTCTCACCTGGTTAATGATCAGACTGTTTCCGTTACCTGACTGCTCGACCAGTGCGTTGTTATAATTGCCGGCCTGGTTCACCGCTGCACTGTTACCGAATCCAGTTTGTAGAATATCGGCCTGGTTAAATTCGCCCCTTGCCTGCACAACGCTGGCCGTGTTATTGAGCCCCCGTTGATCCGTCTTTGCGTAGCCGTTATTACCGTTCTGAACAATTGTCGATGAGCTACCATCAGCGGCCGGGCTTTGCTCTACAGCGGCTACATTTACGTTGCCGTTCTGTTTGATGGCCGCGGTAGCGTTTGTAGCGTAGTATTGACCAATAGACGCTTTATTCTGATTACCACCTTGTTCGATGGTTGCTTTCATCTGGTAACCACTTTGTGAAATTGATGCTTCGTTGTTGTTGCCGTTTTGACCAATCGTTGCCCGGCTATTCTCACTATATTCCAGCGTTACCTGCGCCGTATTGTTGTTTCCGTTTTGCGTAATCACGGATTCGTTTCGTTTGTCGCCCGACAGGTGCTGAATCGTAGCCAGATTGTTATCGCCACCCTGCTTTATAGCGTCCTTATTGTACGATCCAATCTGCCGAATAACCGCTTCGTTGTCGTCACCGGTTTGGGTGATTACGGCCTCGTTGTACTTATCCGCAGCTTGAAGCACATACGCCTGGTTACCGTATGCCGGTTTATTGTCAAACCCCTGGGTAATGGATAAGGAGTTATTCGCCGAAATCTGCTGCGTGTTCGCCTTGTTGTTATTGCCTTTCTGGTCAATGATTCCCTTGTTGTCGGGTCCGGTCTGTTTGGATTCTACGGTGTTTTGGGCAAACGAAAGAGTTGTGTTTAAAAAGCCGAGTGTAAGCAGAATTGAGAACTGAATTTTCATGGTTCGATTAGTGAAAAGTTGTTGATAATGGATGGAGAAGTTCGTCGACTCATCCGCTACGTAACCAGGCATCGTTAGCCCGGCTACGTAGTATTCGTAGTGAAAGGAAAAAAGAGGAACGTAACGGCACCTGCGTACCGATAGCAGGGACCCGCGTATTGGAGAGACAGCAATGCCTGCGGGGGCAACCTTATTCAGTCAGCTTTTTTCGAACGCACTGACCTTCCGTAAAGGTGATTGTCCAGTCGTCCCAAATGCCAACTTCTTTGTTGTTGTAAATCTGCCTCACCACAATGTCACGGGCGCCAGTCTGCACAGGAACGGTGAAAACGGAGGCCGATGCGGCCGTTCCGCAATCAGGAATGGTTGGGCTGGTGGCCGTAATGGCACCCACCAGTTTTTTGTCGATGTAGACATCCAGCCGGTCGAACTTGGAAGCAATCTGGGTATAGACCGTAAAGCGGGCCTGGGGCGTTGGCTCAGCTTCTTTTTTACAGCTTGTTCCAACCAGGATTAGCGCGAAGAAAAGGAGTACTGTCCGGTAAATAGAAAGACGGTTCATTGTCGTAGGTGTTGTTTTTGGAAAAGAGGAATTGATTAAAGCGTTATTTTGATGGGGGCTGAAATTAGATGCTGACACTGGCTGGCCGCGACTGTAACCTGTTGAGGGGCGTAATACATAATCCGGCGCGTACCCTGCATCACTTCACCTTTGAGCGTATACGTACCCGCTTCGGCTTCCACACGCAGCACCGATGCCGACGTTTTGGCGTCGCAGTCCGGCGCCGTTTTGTTACCAAACCCGACGAATCCCCGGGTCAGCGTTCCCACTTTTTTGTCGTCCAGGTAAACGTCCAGTTTGGTGCCCTCATCCACGGAGAGAAACTGTGGGTTGGCCGTAATAAGCAGCGTACCGCTACTCGGAACGGGCTCGACAGCGGCTGTTTCTTTTTGGCAGGCTGCGTGGAGAAAACCGATGCTGGCAACCAAACTCAGCGCCATAAATTTTCGGACGGCGAAGGGTTGTTTCATAAAAAGGGTGTTCATTAGTAAGCTGTTTTTAGAAAGTATGATTGTTGATTTGTCGATGAGCTTAGTTGCCTGATCGACGGGTCAAAAGTAGCGGGCTGGGGAGGGGGCGGTAAAATTTTGGTCGTTCAGATGGGGCAAAATCTAACGGAAACGGGGTGTTTTCTGACTCGAAACGTTTCGGGCAGGTGATCTAGAAGACTATCGGCGAAAGGGTTGGTTATGAGTCTGTTATTCTTTACAGGGTAAGCTTTGGACAGCGCAATTGCACGTTGCTGCTCATCTGAAAAACCCTACAGATAGGAATTCTCTACGCTTTACCGACCGTTTACTACGGCTCGGTTAAAAAAAATTGGCGCTTCCATCTGGTTGCCCAACTTTTGTTGGTAAATCGATTTAGTAGTCTCTTACCTATGAAACTTACCCCCGAACAAATTCAAGTGGTTAAATCCACTTGGGGGATTTTCCGGAACATGAACCCCGCCTTGATTGGGGATGTGTTTTACAGTAAATTGTTTATGGATTATCCCAGCTTACGCCGTTCGTACCCGAAAGACATGACCAGCCAGTACGTGCAGTTGCTGAACATGTTATCGATCATTGTGAGTCGGCTCGAACGGCCGCAAACGCTGAAACAGGCACTGATCGATATGGGTGACAACCGCACCTGGGCTACCGCCGATCATTACCAGAAGATTGGGAAAACGCTGCTCTGGACCCTACAGCAAGGGCTCGGCACCGATTGGAGTCCGGCGGTAGAAGACGCCTGGACGCAGTGTATCAATACGGTTATTGCCTACATGTTTTATGAAGAAAACGCTGCCGACCCTAATCTGGCTGTCAATAACCCTGTGGCTGATGGTCGCCCTGTCCGCCCAGGCTCAGGAAACTGAATTCAATGTTGTTCGATACGACGAAAGCCGGGGGCTGAGCAGCCGGTACGTGCGCTGCATGTTGCAGGATCGGCAGGGATTTATGTGGTTTGGCACACCAGACGGTTTAAACCGCTTCGATGGGCATACGTTTGTTACGTTCCGCAAAAATCCGCTGGACAGTAATTCGGTGGCGGGAAACTACATAAACCGGCTGGCCGAGGATCAGGAAGGGAATATCTGGATTGGGCTGTATACCGGGGGCGTCAGTTGTTACAACCCGCGTCGGGGCCGTTTTACGCATTATCCGTTACGGAACGTAGCAGGTCATAACTTCCAGGGAATCGAAGTGACGGCGCTGTATGCCGATCAGCAGAATCAGATATGGCTGGGCATAAAGGGTGAAGGTATGGTGCATTTGGACCCTAAAACCGGCCAGACCCGCCATTACAACATTGTCACTCTCACCGGCGATGGGGCAACGCAGGCGTTTCAGAAGTTATACAATATCCTGTACCGGATTTATGAAACGCCAACCGGACTGTTTTACCTGATTACGCACGATGGCCTGTATACGTTCGACCGACGAAGTTGTCGAATGCAGGCCCTGCACAATCCGGCGGCCCGCTTGCGTCCGAATATGCACGACGATGTGTTTGGCCCCTATGCCGTGGATGGGGACCTGCTCTGGCTAGGGTCGTGGGCGGGTGGTTTATCGTCTTATAACACCAAAACCGGCGAATGGAAAAACTTCAAATTTGACAAGCGAATTTTGCCGACAACCAATATTATTACCGGAATCGGCTTGCGTGGAAAGGATACACTATGGCTAACGTCGCCGAATCGGGGGTTTGGCTATTTTCACAAGCCTACGGCTACGTTCACGTTCATTGCCGACAAAACAAAGTTTCCTTTCCCGGCCTATTACGAGCTGCTGATTGATAAAGCCGGTACGTTCTGGATGAATGCCGAAGAAGGACTCTTATCGGCCTGGCAACGGGTTAAGCCGTTCGCCTATGTACCCGTGCCGGTTAAGTATTCGGATCACTTTATTGGTCATATCGTTAATAACGTTTTTGAGAACGACCAATACCGGCTGATTGGTACGTGGTGGGCCGATGGATTGCAGGTCTACAACAAACGGACGGGTAAACAGAAGAACCTACCCGTGGATATATCCCTGGGTGAACAACTGCAGCTCATCATGGACATTCAGGCCGACAGCCAGGGGAATATCTGGATTGTATCCCGGGATTATCTGTATCGGTTCGATCCCGTAACCGAAACGCTGGTGAGGATCAAACAACCACCTATCTGGTCGGCGCAGCAACCGACCAATTCGTTCCGACGCATACAGGAAGACCGTCAGCATACGTACTGGCTGGCGACAAACCATAACGGTGTATTTCGGTATGACCCGAAGCGGGAGCAGTACACCCACTACGCACCCACAACGAACCGGCCACTGGGTACGCGCTACATTCGGGGTATTGACATCGACAGGCAGGGGCGCATTTGGGTAGGGGGGAGGGAAGGGTATCTGGCTTTTTTTGACTCGGCGCAGGGTCGGTTCAGGGCCGTGCCACTGGCCTATAACGGAACTAATCCCACGCGGGTAACGTCTTTGCTGGTTGATAGAAAAGGGTTTCTGTACGTGGGCACAGACATCGGGCTGCTGGTCTACGACGCCCGCCAGGCAAACCCCACAGCGCTTCGGTTGTACACGGCGCAGGATGGGTTGAAAGGAGATATTGTTCACCACATGAGCCTGGATGAGTTTGGCAAAATCTGGTGCATTACGGAAACGACGCTTTGTGCACTGAATCCCCAAAACCATCGTATCGATAGCTACGGGCTTCAGGATGGGATTACGTATTCAAATATTGGCAATACGCTTAGCCCATTGCCCGGTGGTTACATGGCGCTGGCTACGAACGCTGGCTATTACCGGTTCAGACCCGCCAGCCTGCGACCGCTCAAGCAAGAGAAAATACCAGTCATTACGTCGTTTCGGGTCTACGACCGTGATTATTATTACCAGAAAGAGTTAAATCGTAACGGGTTTATTCGGCTGGAGCCCGACGAAAATAGCTGCTCGTTCGAGTTTACTATTCTCGACTACAAAGACCCGGATGCGTATCAATACGTTTACAAACTCGATGGCATGGATACCGACTGGGTGCGGGCCGAACGCCGTCGGTACGCCAGTTATACCAACCTGCCGGGCGGGAACTACGTGTTTCGGGTGAAAGCCCTGAACCGGACCGGCGACATGAACGTACCGGAACTGGCCATACCAATCTACGTCGAAACCATTTTCTATGCGACCTGGTGGTTTCGGATTGGACTGGTATTGTTGTTCGTTGGTTCAGTGTATGCCTATTATCGAAATCAGATCCGGAACAACTCCCGAATTTACCAACTGCAAACCAAGGCCAACGCATTAGAAAAAGAAAAAGCATTGGTGATGTACGAAAGTTTAAAACAGCAGCTGAATCCGCATTTTCTGTTCAACAGCCTGACCTCGTTAAGCAGCCTGATTCGTATTGATCAGAAACTGGCTATTCAGTTTCTGGACAGCCTGAGCAAGATGTATCGCTATATTCTTAAAAATCGTGATACGGAATTGGTACCGCTGGAGGATGAACTGCGCTACGTGCAAATGTATATCAACCTGCAAAAGACTCGCTTTGAGGAAGGATTGCAAATCCATATCAGCGTCGACGAAGACATGTACAGCCACAGAATTGTGCCCGTTACCTTGCAGAACCTGCTCGAGAACGCGATCAAACACAACGTTATCACGACGGATACGCCGTTACGTATTTCAATCTATACGGAAGGCGAATGCCTGATTGTTCTGAACAATCTGCAAAAGAAGAAGTTCGTACAGACTAGTAACCGCCAGGGGCTAGCTAATCTGACGTCTTTTTACCAGTATTTATCGGATAAGTCCGTCGATATCCAGGAAAGTGCCGATTCATTTACCGTAAAAATTCCTCTTTTATGAAAGCTGTCATTATTGAAGACGAAACCCTGGTAGCGCGCGAACTTCAGGTCAAAATTGCCAACGTGGCCGATGATGTAGACGTCATTACAATATTACCTAGCCTGAAAACGGCCCGGCATTGGTTTATGCAGAACGCCCAGCCAGACGTCTTATTTATGGATGTGCAGTTGGGCGACGGGATGAGTTTTGAGCTGTTCGACGATTATGCGTTAACGTGCCCGGTTATTTTCACTACCGCCTACGACGAATATGCCATTCGCGCTTTTAAGGTCAACGGAATTGATTACTTATTAAAACCTATTGATGAGGATAGCCTGAAACAGGCCATTGGTAAATGCCGAACACTCCTGAACCAACCCGCGGCTGTCTCGTTCGATGTGTCGGCGCTGCTACGTTCGCTAACGACTGGACAGCTCGTAAATCCGAGCTATAAAGAAACATTTGTTGTTAGTGCCCGTCATCAGTGGATACCCATCAAAACCAAGGACGTAGCGTATTTTTCAAAAGACAGTGTATTATTTCTGAATACGTTCAGTGGAGAACGGCACATTGTGGATTTTACTACGTTAGAAGAAATTGAGGACGTATTGAACCCCAATCAATTCTACCGGGCGAACCGCCAGCATATTGTGAATATCGAAGCCATTAATCGGGTTCGACTGCACGAAAACCAGAAACTAACCTTACTGCTCAAAGCGCCCCTAAAACTGGAAATTGACATTAGCCGGGAAAAGGCCCCGATTTTCAAAAAATGGTTTGATCGATAAGTCCTTCTGCTGTTCGGTTCTCAACACCTATGTTGTGCAGCATTAAAACAAACAGACTATACCACCTTTAGCTGGCATTAACTCGGCAAAATAGCCCATACTAGAATTTGAATCAAATATCTTTCTCCCATTCGTTACGTATCTCCTCAGGTTGACGATGTGAAGCAGTAGCTAATTCGGGTGAAATCCTACCTTGGAATTGCTCAGATAATTTTGGCTCAAGTAACTGAGATGGTGCTGATTCCTGAGGAATCAACTGGATTGCATCTAATTTTTCAAGGTCACGCAACACGGCACGGCCTTCTCACCTAGCACTTCTACAATAGACGTTTGCATAACCGTCAACTTTGGACAGTGTAAGCATAAGTCAATACATTAACAAAAACGCCCGGCTTTTCAGTCGGGCGTTTTTGTTAATGTGTTCTCCAATTAATCAAGTGCAGGAACGACCTTATCGAGGTTGTAGAAGATGATGTCTTCTTTGCCGGTTTCGTCTTCGTTCATCATCATACCAACGATGGCGTCTTTCTGAATCCGTCCCGAAAGTATCTCTTTCGAGAGGGCGTTGAGGATGCGCCGTTGCATGACACGTTTCAGCGGACGAGCGCCAAACGTTGGGTCGAAACCTTCGCGGGCGATGAAGTCGAGAACCTCGTTGTCGGCTTCGAGTGTAATGCCTTGCTCGGCCAACCGCGCCTGGATCTGCTTGAACTGGATGTCCATAATCTTGCGGACTTCGCGCTTGGTCAGCGGCTGGAACATCACTAACTCGTCGATCCGGTTCAGGAACTCAGGACGTACCGTTTGCTTCAGCAACTCGAACACTTCTTCTTTCGTATCGTCAACCACCTGCTCGGCGTTGCGACCGTTGATCTCGGCGAAGCGCTCACGAATGATGTGCGAGCCGATGTTCGAGGTCATGATGATAATCGTGTTCTTGAAGTTCGCCACACGACCCTTGTTATCGGTTAGTCGACCATCGTCCAGTACCTGCAATAGGATATTAAATACGTCGGGGTGCGCTTTTTCAATCTCGTCGAGGAGGATAACGCTATACGGCTTCCGGCGAACGGCTTCGGTCAGCTGCCCACCTTCATCGTAACCCACGTATCCCGGAGGGGCACCAATCAGTCGGCTCACAGCATGGCGCTCCTGATACTCCGACATATCGATACGTACCAGGGCGTTCTCGTCGTTAAACAGGAACTCCGCCAGGGCCTTTGCCAACTCAGTCTTACCAACACCGGTCGTACCGAGGAAGATAAAGGAGCCGATCGGCCGTTTGGGGTCCTGCATGCCCGCGCGGCTCCGACGTACCGCATCGGATACGACCTGGATGGCCTCTTCCTGACCGGCCACACGCTTGCCTAACTCGTCTTCGAGGTGCAGCAGTTTCTCGCGTTCGCTCTGTAACATCCGGCTTATCGGAATGCCCGTCCACTTTGCCACTACTTCCGCAATGTCGTCGGCTGTGACTTCCTCCTGCAAAAGGTTATCGGCGCTGCCATCTTTCTGGGTCAGATCATCTAATCGTTTCTGCGATTCAGGGATGCGGCCGTACCGAATCTCAGCTACTTTGCCGTAATCACCCGCGCGTTCGGCGTTGTCAGCCTCGATACGTAGTTGATCCAGTTGTTCTTTCAACGTCCTGATTTCGTTTACCGATTGTTTCTCGATTTCCCAACGAGCTTTTAATTCGCCACGCTGTTCGTTAAGATCGGCAAGCTGCTTGTTCAACACGGATTCTTTATCCTTATCGTTTTCGCGACGAATGGCTTCGCGTTCAATCTCCAGCTGCATGATACGTCGGTTCAACTCGTCCAACTCTTCGGGAACAGAATCGATTTCCAGTCGCATTTTGGCAGCCGCTTCGTCCATCAAGTCAATGGCCTTGTCGGGCAGGAAACGGTCGGAGATGTACCGGTTCGACAACTCAACCGCAGCGATTACCGCGTCGTCTTTAATGCGAACCCCGTGGTGCAGTTCATACCGCTCTTTGATACCACGCAGGATCGAGATCGCATCTGTTACGTCGGGTTCACCGACCATTACGGCCTGGAACCGGCGTTCGAGCGCCTTATCCTTTTCGATGTATTTCTGATACTCCTTCAACGTAGTAGCACCGATGGCGTGCAGTTCGCCACGGGCCAGGGCTGGTTTCAGGAGGTTGGCTGCGTCCATGGCACCCTCGCCACCGCCCGCACCGGCACCGATCAGCGTATGTATCTCGTCAATGAAGAGAATGATTTCGCCTTCTGAATCAGTTACTTCTTTGATAACTGCTTTCAGGCGCTCCTCAAACTCACCTTTATATTTCGCACCCGCGACGAGCAGACCCAGGTCGAGTGACACAATCGTCTTCGATTTCAGGTTCTCAGGAACGTCGCCCTGCACAATTCGTTGCGCCAGGCCTTCCACGATGGCGGTCTTACCAACGCCGGGCTCACCCAGCAGAATTGGGTTGTTCTTCGTACGGCGGCTCAGGATCTGAAGCACCCGCCGAATTTCTTCATCACGGCCGATGACAGGGTCAATCTTGCCTGTTTGGGCTCGCTCGTTCAGATTGATGCTATACCGCTCCAGCGAACGGTATTTCGCTTCCGCGTTTTGATCTTTCACAGGATTATTTTTACCTCTAAGTTCTTTTATCGCTTCCTTCAACGTCTTCTCGGTAAACCCAACGTCGCGCAATAGGTTTGCAACGGAGTCTTTACCACTAACCAGTCCCAGCAGCATCAGTTCAACGCTCACAAATTCGTCGCCAAACTCTTTCAGTTGACTCGTTGCCCGCTGGAAAGCTGAATTCAGATCACTACCTAAATAAATACCTTGCTGGTGATCCGTCGCACCGGTTCCTCCCGAGATCGTTACTTTCGGATAGCCGTTTATGATTGCATCAAGCGCTAGAGTTAGGCGACTGGAGTCAATGCCTGCTTTCCTGGCCAGGAACCCGACGGTATTCGGATCTTCGTCAAGAATCGCCTTCAGCACATGTCCCGTCTCGACGGTTTGCTGGTTATTTCCCTGCGCCATCTGAGCCGCCTGCTGAATGACCTCCTGCGCCTTAATGGTATAATTGTTAAAGTTCATGGCTTGGTTGGAATAGTGTTCCTGTTCGTTGCTTACATATACAGGTTAACAAATCCCGGACCACGTGGTTTTTTAGGACAATTTGGCGGATTTTGTGATAATTTTAACTCAAATTGTGTCAAAATGGCGATAAGTATGCGTGAGCCTTATCTGGACATACAAGGATATTTTTCTTCAGACACAATAAAGGTTATCAAAGAATGCAGGCAGCTAGCTGATCGCTTACAGAGCGATTGTTTATCACTCTATTTTTTTCTATGGTTGTACCCAAAGTATTCACCTGTAGAAACAAAAGAATTTGCATTCCCTTATAGCCAAAAGAAACAAGTGATAAGGATGCTAAAGGGAAAAGAAGGGCAAGCTACCCCACAAATACTTCAGCTAACGAGTGATTTTGAAGTGGCCATAATGGAAAGTGACCTTCAACAAAGGTTATTAAAGAGCAAAGAAATTAAACCCGAGCATATATTTCTCTCTGCCTTATCAAGTAGACATGAGGAGAAACAGACCTATATTTATTTCTTGTCGCGTTTTCCTATAAACAAATATAAACTACTGTTTCTGAGAGCCTCTGTTTTAAGTATCAGTCACAAGCTCAAGTTGTTAAAAATTATAGGAGTTATATAATAAGCCCCGTAGGGGCAGTATGTTAATAGAGAAGATGTAGTGTTATAATTCAAGCGCCGTAGGTGCGGCCTGTTAGTTATCGTGAAATTAACAGGCCGCACCTACGGCGCTTTAGATTGTGGATGTTGTTTGTTATCTATTGACAGGGCGCACCTACGGCGCTTGAATTATAACACTACATCTTCTCTATTAACATACTGCCCTTACAGGGCTATTAGCACTGTTGGATTGCTTAGCGGTATCTTGCCTGCTTAAACACCGTAACAATGCCAAACACGTATACCCAACTTTACGCCCAGATCGTCTTTGCCGTGAAAGGCCGCCAGAATTTAATTCGTAAAGAGTACCGTGACGAATTACATCAGTATCTAACCGGAATTGTTCAAAACAAAGGTGTCAAGCTTATGGCTGTATTCGCTATGCCCGACCATGTTCACTTATTTGTGAGTTTCGGCCCGACAGTAGCTATTGCCGACTTAGTGCGTGATGTAAAAGCCAGTTCATCAAGCTTTATCAAAGAGAAAGGCTGGTGCAAGCGTTTCGCCTGGCAGGAAGGTTACGGCGCATTCACCTACGGTCAATCTCAGGTAAAAGCGGTTGTAGACTATGTGCTTACTCAGGAAGAACACCACCGTAAACGCCCCTTTCGTGAAGAATACTTAGCGTTTTTGCAAAAATTTGATGTTCCCTACGAACCAAAGTACCTATTCGAATTCTACGATGAGCCAAGTGAAGGTGTAGTTAACGACTAGTGCAAGCCGGATATATTAATAGTTTACGTCGGCGAATATACCTATTCAGCCCTGTAAGGGCGACATGTTAATAGAATCACAAGCATCCACAATTCGAAAGCGCCGTAGGTTCGGCATGTTGATTTTCTATATAATTAAGATGTCGCACCTACGGCGCTCTGGTTGTCATATAACGTTTTTGCTATTAACATACCGCCCCTAACGGGGCTTAAAGACCATTAAAGCATCTTACTCAACACAAATAAAACGGGCCAGGTGAATCACCTGGCCCGTTTTATTTGCTTTACCTGGCAAACTACTTCGTCGAAAATTTATAGACCGTAGTTGTCTGATATGTTTCGCCCGGCTTCAACGTCGTCGTTGGGAATTTGGGTTGGTTAGGTGAATCAGGGTAGTGCTCGGTTTCCAGACATAGACCTGTCCGCTTTTTGTAAACCACATTCCCTTTGCCGGTTAACGTACCATCCAGGAAGTTTCCGGTATAGAACTGAACGGCGGGCTCGGTCGTCAGCACTTCCATCATGCGGCCGCTGGTTGGCTCATACACGGTGGCCCCTTGCTTTAGTTTGTTGCTGTTGTCGGTGAATACCCAGCAGTGGTCGTAGCCTAAACCGTATTTGATTTGCGTATCGGTCGAATCGTTGATACGTGCCCCGACGACGGCCGATTTTGTAAAGTCGAACGGTGTTCCGGCTACCGGCTTCAATTCACCCGTTGGAATCAGCGTTTCGTTGACGGGGACAAAGCGGTCGGCGTTAATCGTTAGTTCGTGGCCTAAGATATCGCTTTTGCCCGCTGTCAGGTTGAAATAAGAGTGGTTAGTCAAGTTTACCACAGTTGGTTTATCTGTCGTCGCTTTGTAATCGATTTTCAGGGCGTTGTCTTTTTGAAGCGTGTAGGTCACTTCAACGGATAAATTACCGGGATAACCTTCTTCGCCATCCTTAGCCGTGTAAGCGAGTTTCAGCGCGGGTTCGTTGCCTTCTACGGGCGTGGCTGTCCACAAAACTTTGTCAAAGCCCTTGAGGCCACCGTGCAGGTGATTACCCATGTTGTTGGTAGCCAGCGTATACTCTTTACCGTCGAGGGTAAATTTGCCTTTTGCGATCCGGTTGCCATAGCGGCCAACCAGAGCACCAAAGAAAGGACTGCCTTTCTCGTAAGTAGCCAGCGAATCGAAACCTAACGTAACGTCTTCAAACGTACCGTTCTTGTCGGGAGCAGTGAGTGATACAAGAATGCCTCCATAGTTCGTGATTTTAGCTTCCATGCCAGCTTCATTACGGAGAGTATAGATGTCCGCTTCCTGACCGTCGGCAAGTTGACCGAACGAAGTTTTTTCTATTCCGGCTTTCTGATCACTTTCTTTGTTCGAGTTGCAGGAAGAGAGCATAGTTAGGGCAAGTAAGGATGAGAAAAGAGTTAATCGCTTGAAATAATGCATGCAAGTATCGGAGGTTTAGGGTAAAAGGTAAGGGTGAGTATCCAAAAAATTAGCAATGGTACCTGAGTTTACAGAAAAAAAGCGCCTGCCGACAAATTAGCAACCTTGACCGTAATAGGCGTTTTTACCATGTTTCCGCTCGTAGTGCTTCATCCGGAGCGTATCTTTGATTCGAGGGGTATCAGGATTGATCTGTAACGTGAGATAGGCCATACGCGCTACTTCTTCCAGCACGGCCGCGTTGTAGACTGACTTCTCGGCGCTTTTTCCCCATGTAAACGGCCCGTGATTTTGCAGCAGTACCATCTCCACTTCCTTATGCGAAAGGCCTTTCTCGCGGAAGATGTCAAAAATCTGGTTGCCTGTTTCGTGTTCGTAATCACCCTCAATCATGGCATCGGTCAGAACGGGAGCGCAGGGAATATCCTGGTGGGTATGGTCAGCGTGGGTGGTACCGAAAATGGGAATATCCATACCCGCCTGCGCCCAGGCTACTGCATACGTACTGTGCGTATGGGTGATGCCGCCGATGTCGTCCCAGGTCTTGTACAATAAGGCATGAGTCTTGGTGTCCGACGAAGGGCGCATGTTGCCATCGACTACCTTGGCATCGTAGTCCATAATGACAATGTCTTCTGGCTTAAGAAGCTCGTAGGGAACCCCGCTCGGCTTGATGGCAAACACAGCTTTGTCGCGGTCAACGGCGCTGACGTTTCCGAAGGTAAACAGCACCAGACCCAGCTTCGGGAGCTGCATATTAGCCTCGTAGCATTCGTCGCGTAATGAGGTATACATAGGTGAATGAGTGAAAGAGCGAAAGAGATAAAGGGCGAAAGAGCTACTAAGTAAAATGCTGACGCAAAATCACGCTTTCACTCGTTATCTCTTTCGCTCATTTACATTTCCAGTACCACCACCGATACGGGGGGCAGGGTTACGGTTAGGGTGTTTCCGTTAAGTTTAGCCCCGTTGAACGCGACAGGCTTTACTTTGGTCGGGTTGTCAAACGTATTGTGGTCCTGCACCTTAGCCGAGGTAAGGATACGTCCGCTCACGGCTGATGCGTTGAGGCCTTTCAGGTTCAGCGTAATCTCCTGCGGTTTCCCGGCGTCGATGTTGACCAGCGAGATGTGCGTTTTGCCCGCTTTGTCGCGTGAAGCCGACACCGATACGGCCGGGAGCTTGTAATTTCCCACTTTATAATCTTCCGTCTTCACGTCGACAGGCAGCATCGTCGCGTCCTGGTGTACGTTGTACATTTCCAGCACGTGGTACGTTGGCGTTAGCAGCAGCTTATTACCCTGGGTCAGAATCACGGCCTGAAGTACGTTGACGGCCTGGGCCAGATTCGCCATGCGTACTCGCTCGGCGTATTTATGGAAGATGTTCAGCGTAGCACCGGCCAGAATAGCATCGCGCATGGTGTTCTGCTGGTACAGGAAGCCGGGGTTCGTTTTTGGTTCGACTTCGTACCACGCGCCCCATTCATCGACCACCAGGGCGATCTTTTTCTGCGGATCGTACTTATCCATGATTTCCGAATGCTTCTGCACCAGCATGTCCATTTTCAGGGCTTCGTTCATGGTGTGCGCGTAGTCAGTTTCGGTGAACTCGGTGGCAGATCCTTTCTCGTTCGGGCCCCAGCCGAAGGCAGAATAATGGTGCAGCGCTACGCCTTCGACCATCTTACCCGGAATGTTTTTCATCAGCGTTTCGGTCCAGTTGAAATCATCGGAACTGGCCCCCGACGCGATCCGGAAGATGCCTTCCTTACCTACCTTAGCTTCCATGAACGTAGCGTACTGCCGGTAGATGTTAGCGTAGTAATCGGCCGTCATGTTGCCCCCGCAGCCCCAGGCTTCGTTACCAACGCCCCAGTAGCGCACGTTCCAGGGAGTCTTGCGTCCGTTTTGCTGCCGAAGCGTTGACATGGGGCTATTGCTGGGGAAGTTGACGTACTGTACCCAATCGCTCAGGTCCTGTACCGTTCCACTGCCGACATTTCCGGCCAGGTAAGGTTCCGTGCCGAGCAGTTCGCACATATTTAGAAAATCGTGCGTGCCGAAGCTGTTATCTTCGGTAACGCCACCCCACCAGGTATTCACGATTTTCGGCCGCTTGGCTTTGGGACCAATCCCGTCTTTCCAGTGGTACGTATCGGCGAAGCACCCGCCCGGCCAGCGCAGGTTCGGAATCTTCATCTTTTTCAGGGCCTCCACTACGTCCAGCCGAACGCCGTTTTTGTTCGGAATCTTGGTATTGTTTTCACCAACGTAGAATCCATCGTAGATACACCGGCCGAGGTGTTCGGCAAAGTGACCGTATATGTGCCGGTTGATAATCGTCTTGCCCTCGTCGGCGTTGATCGTCACCCGGTTTTGTGCCAGAACGCCCAGGCTCAGCGGGGTTAGGAGAAGGGTTAGGATGTGTTTTTTCATAATTATGAAAGAGTGAAATCGGACCACCGAAGTGGAACGAAAGAGCGAATTGCTGAATCGCTCTTTCGTTCATTATCTGTAGGCTGCTTCGCTCCAGCGCAATTCGTTTTTGAGCTGCCGGAGCGTCGTGTTTTTGTCAATTACTACCAGTTCCACGCCGAAGATATCGGCGAAGTCGTCGATGTGTTCCGTCGTCAGATTCTGGCTGAATACCGTATGATGGGCGCCACCGGCCAGAATCCAGGCCGCGCAACCGGTAGCCATATCGGGCATCGGTTTCCATAAGGCACGAGCTACCGGCAGTTTAGGCAGTGCTTCCGTTACGTCAACGGCTTCAACTTCGTTGACCAGCAAGCGGAACCGATTGCCCATATCAATCAGCGATACGTTAATAGCCGGACCTGCCGGAGCGTTAAAGACCAGCCGTACCGGATCGGCCTTTCCACCTATACCCAGCGGGTGGATTTCGCAGGAAGGTTTATCGGCAGCAATCGAAGGGCAAATTTCAAGCATGTGTGAACCCAGTACGAGTGGATTTGCCGGATCGAAATGATACGTATAATCTTCCATGAATGAGTTACCGCCTTTCAGGCCAGCGGCCATCACCTTCATCGTGCGAACCATAGCCGCCGTTTTCCAGTCGCCTTCGCCACCAAAGCCGTAGCCCTCGGCCATCAACCGCTGCGACGCTATACCCGGCAGTTGCGCCATACCATGCAGGTCCTCGAACGTATCAGTATAAGCGCCAAAACCGCCGTCCTGTAGAAAAGCCCGTAGACCAAGTTCAATCTTAGCGGCTTCACGTAGCGAGTTGTGTTGATTACCTCCTTTTTGCAGCGAAGCCATCAGCGTGTACGTATCGGCATATTCGGTCACGAGTCGATCTACGTCGGCGTCGGCAACTTGATTGATAACCGCTACGAGGTCGCCGATGCCGTATGTGTTGACCGACATACCAAAGGTGATTTCGGCGGCTACTTTATCGCCTTCCGTTACAGCTACCTGGCGCATGTTGTCGCCAAAGCGGGCCACTTTCAGCGTTTTTAGCTCATGAGCGGCTACCGCCACCCGCGACCACGAACCAATCTGTTCCAGCACATCGGCCTGCTGCCAGTGGCCAACGACCACTTTACGGTTCAGGCCTGGCCTGGACTGGTGCATCCGCGACATGATGAAGCCAAACTCACGGTCGCCATGCGCCGACTGGTTCAGGTTCATGAAATCCATGTCGATTTCGCCCCAGGGAATATCCCGGTTGAACTGCGTATGCAGGTGCAGCAAGGGCTTTTTCAGGATGCTCAGCCCCCGGATCCACATCTTGGCGGGTGAGAAGGTGTGCATCCAGGTTACGATACCCACGCAGGTCGGCGTTACGTTGGCATCCTGGCAGAGATTATAAATTTCGTCTGGCGTTTTTACGACGGGTTTAAACACCACCCGCACCGGAATTTGAGAAGCGTTGTTCAGAAACTCGGCGATGAGGGTTGAGTGTTCGGCTACCTGCCGGAGTGTTTCCTCGCCATAGAGGTGCTGGCTGCCGGTGACAAACCAGATTTCAACTTGTTTAAGATCGAGCATTTCGCTGGTAAAAGACTGACGTGCAGTGGTTGTATTTAAAGAGAAATCGAGTCGTGATGCTGAGGTGTAAATGCAGACACCTCAGCATCACGGCAAAGAATTATAGTGTCGAAGCCGCACTTGCGGCCAGGACCGGCTTTTGCGTGCTTTGCTCAATGAATTCGCCCAGCTTCTGGTACTTCTGATACAGCTTTTGGTAGACCGCTGATACGTCGGGGCGGGGTTCGTAGCTGGCGTCAAAGCCTGATCCCATCGCTTCCTGAGCGGCCGCCATCGTTGGGTGCACACCCGCTGCTACAGCTGCACACATGGCCGCGCCAAGCGCACAGGCCTGATCGGAACTGGCAATGTTGATGGGCATATTGAGTACGTCGGCCAGCGTTTGCATCACGAAGGGCGATTTCTTCGCCACACCACCAATGGCAATTACCTGACGAATAGGAACGCCTTCGTTCAGAAACCGGTCGACGATGGCTTTCGAGCCATAAGCTGTAGCCTCCACCAACGCTTTAAAAATTCGAGCGGTATCGCTCCCCAGGTTTAGTCCTGAGATAGCTCCTTTGAGCGTGTGATTGGCATCGGGCGTGCGACGGCCGTTGAACCAGTCGAGCGCTACGGGATCGTTTTCGGTAATCGGCAATTCAGCCGCTCTGTTCGACAGATGCGGAATCAGGTTCCTGGAAAGCTCATCAGCGGCTTCATCGCCCAGCAGGTCGCGAACGGGGGCGACAATCACGCGCTGGAACCAGGCATATACATCGCCAAATGCCGACTGACCCGCTTCCATACCCAGCATACCCGGAATAATGGAGCCGTCCACTTGTCCACAGATACCCCGGATTAGCAGGTGACCGATTTCTTCGTTGGGGGCCACGAGCATATCGCAGGTTGAGGTGCCCATCACCCGAACAAAGGTGTAAGGCGTCACTTCAGCGCCAATGGCTCCCATGTGTGCATCAAACGCGCCAACGCCGATGGTTACGTTGGTCGATAAGCCAAGCTTTTCAGCCCATTCCGGCGAAAGCGTGCCCATCGACTCATCAGACGTAGACGTATCACGGAATAGCTGGTCACGAAGGCCAGCCAGCAGCGGGTCGAGCGTAATGAGGAACGTTTCAGAAGGGAGACCTTCAAATTCTTCGTGCCACATGGCTTTGTGACCAGCCGCGCACCGTGAACGCTTGAGCGTAAGCGGGTTTGTGTTGCCCGTGAGAATAGCCGAAATCCAGTCGCAGTGCTCTATCCAGGAGAACGCGTTTTCGCGAACGGCTGAGTCTACACGTAGCGTGTGGAGAATTTTAGCCCAGAACCATTCCGACGAATAGATACCGCCGACGTACTTGGTATAGTCTACGTCCCAACGGTGCGCCAGGGTGTTGATCTCTTCCGCTTCGGCGTTGGCGGTATGGTCTTTCCACAGAATGAACATGCCGTTCGGATTTTCGGCAAACTCGGGCAGTAAGGCCAGGGGAGTTCCCGTTTCGTCAACAGCGACGGGCGTCGATCCAGTTGTGTCGACAGAAATGCCAACGACCTGCTGGCGAATGTCATCGGATGCATTCGCTAGCGCCCCTTTGATTGATTGTTCTAAACCTTCGAGGTAATCAAGCGGGTGCTGGCGAAACTGCGAACTAGTTGGATCGCAGTAAAGTCCTTGTTTCCAGCGTAGGTACTCATGGACATGGGTGCCAAGCGTTTCACCCGTCTGGGCGTTTACCAGCAGGGCTCTGACAGAATCAGTGCCGTAATCAACGCCAATAACGTATTGACTTTTCATAGTAATGAGCTCTCCGAATGGTTAAGGAAAGAGATGCCTCCTGAAGCTACGTAGCTTTAATTGTTCTTATAAGGTTGAAAAGCAAGCCGTCTACCATAACTCCGCCCAAGACTAGCCCTTGCTGTTCTTAACGCAGCGCAAATAGGCTTCGGGTACAAGGAATCTTGATAAGTGTCTTTCTGACACAATATTACTTAGTTTGGTATTTATTCGATAAATAATAGCTATAAATTTTTAGCAGCTGAATTGAGACGCATCGCAACGGAGTCGTAGACTTGTTCACGATTCGGGGAACGATGCAAAGGCGAATCAGGTCGACAAAACAGATATATAATCTAACGTAACATAAAAAATCCGGCCTCTTCATCTGTTGAAGAGGCCGGATTTTACAGCATGAGTGGACGTGCTGTTAATCGATTTCGACCATCCGCTCGCGAGCGATTTCTGCCTGATGTGGATCCTCCGTTTCGATAGGAGAGGCCATGACTTCAGCTTCGGTATCGACAACAGAACGTTCATAATCGCGGAATTTACCTTTGGGGAGCCAGTAGGCCAGTAGACCCGCGTAGGTTGCGGCCAGGCCGGCGGCTGTCCAGCCAACCAGCGGCATCCGGTTCCATTGGCGAGTGGCGATACCGCCGAACCCCGCAACGAACGGCAGCATATACCACGGATCGTTTAACCGACGGGCGACCAGATAACCAACTCCGGCGGTTGCCTTAAGAATGGCGACGGATAAAAGGGTATCCCGTTGCTCATCGCGCTTCCACCAGCCTAATGTCAGCAACGCATCGGGTGTGCCAACGACCGTAGCGGCTGTTAACCAACCGGCGTACAAACTTACCGGAATCCGCAGGTATTTTTCGGGCGCAGGAACATCCGTCTTGCCAATCTCCAGGCTTTGGTGCAAACCAATGGCAACCGGCAAATTGAGTTTCGTTGTAATGTCGGAAATAACCACACTTTGCGGATCATTCTGCGAGAAAAACCGGCCGAAGATGGCGTTTAGTGTCCAACTGGCCCACCACCAGGGCAGAGCGCGCTGATAACGCGGATTATCTTTTTGCGAGGACAAGGTCTGGTGCACTACCAGTGCGCCTAATCCTGAATACACTGTTGACCATACCGCGCCGAACGCCCATCCTGCTGGAATGATCATATTCTTGTCGAACACTTTTTGGTATTCAACCGGTACATCGTATTCGGGCTCCGACTCGGCGTGTTTCTGCTGCTGCCCCTGCCGACGCGATTGTCGGCTCGACAGGCTTGTGTAGATAATACTGCCAACGGCGAATGCTGCGGTAGCAATACGCCAGAATGATGAGTTTTTCATGCCTAACTAGTGAATTATCCCACAGATCGGCTACCGCAAGCAACCGATCTGCGGGGTAAAGACGATTGAAACTGGATTAAGCTAACGCTTCTTCTACCTTCGATTTCGCGTCATGATACGTACCATTCAGCGAATCGGTCACGGCGGCTATCGCGTTTTTGGCAGAGCGACCCGCTGACTTCGCTTTGTAGCGATACCGAGCCCGGTCGTAGGCATTGGTGTTGTTGTAGGCAATAATCAGGGCAGCTACGCCAGCCGCTATGCCAGCCGCCACGCCGATACCCCAGGCCAGGTTCGACGACTGTTCCACCTCACTTTTGCGCGTATTTTTATGCCGCATCATGGCACCCGTCATTTCTGGCGGAGCTACGTAGCCCATCACTTCGTACATCTTGTTTTTGATGCCGCCTGGTATCACTTTGGATTCGCCTTTCATCAGGGCTTTATAGCCGTCCCGAGCCACCATTACTGGGTCCTGCAACTCATCCGTCACCACAGTATCCGCTGCGCCGGCTTTGTTGAAGAAATCGGTGTCGGTTGCGTTGGGCATCAGCGCGGTCATTGTTACGTTCGTGCCTTTTAGTTCGTTGTTCATCGACAGCGTGAACGAATACACATACGCCTTAGTCGCAGCATACACAGCTTGTAGCGGGAACGGCACAACGGCCACCAGCGAAGACAGGTTCAATACACGGCCTTCATTACGTTGCACCATGTCTTTCAGGAACAGCTTCGTTAAGTGGGTCAGCGAGATAACGTTAAGGTGAATAAGTTCACTCTCTTTCTCCCAGTCGGTCTCCGTGGCGAACTTACCATACGTACTGAGACCCGCGTCGTTGACCAGGTAATTGACCGTAATGCCCTGGCGTTTTACTTCGTCGTAAACCTCCTGCGCTGAGTTTTCCTGCGAGAGGTCTTTGCCGATTACCGTGATTTGCTGTGTACCATAATTGCCTTTAAATACATCCGCTAACCGATTCAGGGTATCGTCGCTGCGGGCAACCAATACCAGATTGTAGCCATCTTGGGCAAAAAGTTTAGCGAGTTCCTGGCCGATACCACTTGAGGCACCGGTAATCAGGGCGGTTTTTCCGGTTTCTGTGTTCATAACAATTGAGTTTTTTGAATTCAATACCGTTTAGTCAACTCGCATAATCGGAAGTTGTTTTCAATAAACGTAGTTGCTTGGGCTGTTACTTAACTAACTCATGTTGCTCATTTTGAGACAAAACGACGTTTTACTAGTTGAATAACCACTAGCTAAAACGTTATGAAAACACTCGCAATAAGTCTGTCTATATATATGGCAGTAGCATTTGGCTGCTCGCCTTACCGGATTGTTCAGAACCAGTCTGACAATACCGCTACCTGGTCTGCCTACCGCACATTTGCCTTTGTGGATACGAACCGGATCAGTTCAACACCCCGCGATACGTATCAGGCGGCTATGGAACAGGTAAAGCAGGCGGTGGCGGCTGAAATGACCAAACGTGGCTATCAGCAGACGAAGGACAATCCCGATTTACTGGTGAATCTGGGGGCAGTCGTCAAACAAAAAACCCAGACCCGTCCGACGACGATCTATGAGGCTCCGCTGTATACCGGCCAACGGCGATATTCGTGGCGCAGCCAGGAAGTGCCCGTGGGTACGTATCAGGAAGGGACGCTGAGCTTACACGTTGTCGATGCGCAACGTAACGCACTGGTGTGGGATGCGGCCGTTTCGAGCGTGCTGAATAAGAAAGGGGTTACCCCGCAGCAGATTGGCGATGCCGTTGGAAAGGTGTTCGAAAAATTCCCGGCTACACAGGCTTAGCTGGGGATTCCTTAACGCAAATAGCCCCACTTCTAACGGGGCTATTTGCGTTAAAGGAGTTATTTGATTAGCGCCAGCAATTTTGTACGCCCTATACCAACGTTTCTTCAACTTTTGCTTTGCCATTGTGATAGGCGCCCGCTACAGCGTCGACCACTGAACTTAAGGCACTCTTCGCGGAGTGAGTGGCTTTACCAGCTTTGTAGCGATAGCGAAGCTTATCGTACGTACTGATTGGGCTACTGATTCCACGATTGCGGTACTGTGCTGCAATAACAATACCCGCGATGGTAAGGGCGGCAATGCCAATGCCCAGGGCCAGCGCTGACGGCTTCTCCTGCTCAGCTTCGGTTCGATCTTTCATCTGCGCCCGAGCCGCCTGACTTACCATAGAGTCCGGTAACACGCGGAAGGCAGCCGCCTGCATTTTAGTCGACAAACCCGCGACGACCTTGTCTTTTCCTTTCATCAAGGCATCGTATCCAGCCTTCGCTACGTCGGCCGCAGGCATCGAACGAGCCTGTTCCTGAGCTACCGTATTGCTGGCACCGGCTTTGTTGAAGAAATCGGTGTCGGTTGCGGGCGGCATCAGCACCGTGATGTTAACATTGGTGTCTTTGACCTCGTTACGTAGTGCTTCCGAGAAGGAATAGATAAACGACTTGGTGGCACCGTAGACCGCCATGAGTGGGTTCGGCATGATTGACGCAATCGAGCCCAGCATCAGGATCTTACCTTCGTTTCGTTGCACCATGTCCTTCAAAAAGAGCTTGGTCAAATGAACCAGGGCTGTCAGGTTCACCTGAATTACGTTCAACTCTTTTTGCAGGTCGGTTTCCGTGGCAAACAAACCATACTCGCCAAAACCGGCGTTATTGACCAGAACGTTGACCGTAATATTCTGGCGGGTTACCTCGTCGTATATCTCCTGAGGAGCTTGTGGATTCGATAAGTCTTTTTCGACGACCGTGATGGAAGAGGTGCCAAACTGTTGCTTAAACTGCTCGGCAATACCTTGTAACTTGTCCTCGCTGCGGGCCACCAGGACCAGATTATAGCCATCTTTTGCAAACAGCGTCGCCAACTCGCGACCAATTCCGCTCGATGCCCCGGTAATCAGGGCAGTTTTGCCTGCTTCTGTTGTCATACTAGTTGAGTGAATTAATTAGGTTGTTCCTCTACTCAACTTGTAGACCTGAAAGTTGTTTCAGGCGGCTTATTTTGCTACCACCTTCACATCAATTTTTCGAAGCGTCGGTTTCAGAATGCCTGATGTATCTCGTTTGCTGACTCCGGTTCCCCGGCCAATAGCATCGACCCGCAAATAATCAATGCCCGATGACACCAGCTGCTGCTTGATTTGATTGACGCGTTTGAACGATAAGCTTTTATTAGTCAGGCCGCCCTGCGCGTCGTTAGCATACCCGATGAGCTGTACCTGGAGTTGCGGATACGTTTTCAACAACGTCGCCAACTCGCCAACCGCCGTCATGGAGCCGGGGGACATGGATAGTGAGCCCGGCTGGAACGTAACACCCGTCAGCGGGAAGACTCTGCCTTTCGGTAGGGCTGCGTTGCCTACGTAAGGGGCGATCAACTGCGTTAGTCCGCCCGTTACCGCGGTTGTCGCCGACAGTCCTGGAGTCGCAACGGGCGCGGTTGCTGCAACAACGGACGTTGACTTCGGGGCTGTTTTTGATGCCGAGTCCTTAGGCACCGCCAGCGATCTGGTCACCGTATCGGCTTGCGCGGTGTCGGCCGTAACCGGAGATACATCGCTTACCTCTTCGCTGCCATCGGCGTACTTCTGGGTGTTCTGATAAATGTAATATCCGCCGACCGCTACTGCTAACGCCAGTAAGGCTCCAACGCCCCATTTGGCGAGTGAGCTGTTGTTGTCGTCGGCATCATCGTTCAAATCATACTGAACCGGCGGGCGGGTTGGAGCGGTAGCCGACCGGGCACTGCCGGTTGCTGCGACGGACTCAACGACCGTACGTCGGGCCGGAGCCGCCATGCCCGCTACGATCTGCTGCAAGCCAACTTTTTCGACCAACCGAGGCATCAGTTCATCCGGCACAACGGTCACGAAGGCTTCCCGTTCGGAGAACAGCGACGACGCAAGGCCATCGGCATCAATCTTTTGTTCTCTGGCCCGTTTCCCTAATACGTGTAAAACAACGGTTGTAATTAAGCCCAGCAGCGAAATAGCTGACGAATTCCGGATGCCTGCGTAGCCCGAGATCATACTGCCGATTGAGCTTTTCATGGCAGGCAGCAAATGGCTGATCACTTCGTTACCCTGAGTAATGAGCGTATTCGTGTGGGCCGGGTCCCGAAGAATGGCCGATAAATTGTCCAGCAAGGCTCCGTCGTAACGGCCCTTCTGAATGTGATTGTATAATTGATTTACCCCAATTTCAGTGGTTGTGCGTTTCATTAAACCGCCAACAATCGTATACACAAGGCCATTGACGGCTTTATTGGTTTTTTCGGCGGGCTCATCGATATAAGCGGC
Organism: Spirosoma knui; assembly: GCF_054780635.1. Lineage (NCBI taxonomy): Bacteria > Pseudomonadati > Bacteroidota > Cytophagia > Cytophagales > Cytophagaceae > Spirosoma > Spirosoma knui. The sequence continues at coordinate 1,065,240 of NZ_BAAGVY010000001.1, forward strand.
TATGCGCGTTAGGGCATCCGAGTTAAGTACTTCGTTTAACGTGGCAAACAAATTCATAGAGAGTAGGCTCAATCAGGCAGAAAGTAGGTGCTATTTCTCACATCACAACCGATCAGCGTTCCGGCAAAAGCGGCACTAAGACACCTGGCGATAAAATTAGGTAAGGTTTAGCAAAGGTTGCATAACGCCACAAGATAAAATTATGGAATTTTATCGCTTAGGTAAACGCTCAATCACTTCCTGATATTCAGTTTCAACGGCACGCAGCCGCTCCTGACAGAAGGTGATCAGGGTTGTTGCCAGCCGAATTTTGTCGGGAAGCTCATCGAGCGAAACCTCCTCATTTTCAATTTCGTAAACTAACGTACTTAGCTGATCGTAGGCTTCCTGATAAGTCATTCTCTTTAGGTTGTAGAGTTGTCCAGTTATAGAGTTATAAAGTTGTAGCTGGCCCAACAGTAAAACTTACTATTAAAGCAACTCCACAACTGTAGAACCTTACAACTGTGTAACTCTCGTGTTAATGGTGCCGTCGTGCATCTGTACCTGCAACTCCTGACCAGCCTCAATGTCGGTGGTTTGGGTCAGAATCCGCCCGTTACGCAGCAGGAGCGCATATCCCCGACGTAATACATTAGCGGGGTCGAGGTGACGTAACGTCACGGCTTTTTCGGTTAAATCGGTGTGGCGCTCACGGAAGTAGTTGTACGTCACAAATCGTAAGCGCTCGGTCTCTGAATCCAACTCCTCACGAGCCGTTTGCAGGGCTTCGCGGGCGGCAAAGGTCAGGCGGTCACGCAATTGAAAAAATCCTTCTTCAAACGACCGGTTATGTTCAATCAGAAAAGCGGCTGCCTTCGTGGGTGTTTTTACGCTTTCGTGGCAGAGTAGGTCCGTAATGCTTACGTTCCGTTCGTGACCAATACCCGCCAGAATAGGGATGCCAAACCCAGCTACGGTTTGCCCCATCAGATACGTATCAAACGAGCCGAAATCGAGTTGCGAACCGCCCCCCCGTACAATCACAACGGCATCGTAGGGTTTGGTACTCGCTTGAATACGCGCTAACTGGCTGCAAATGGCCTGATCGGCTCCCTGCCCCTGAATCTGCGTAAAAAACTCGTCAATGACGTAGTCATAGCCAAACGAATTGGTCGTCAGTTCATGCCGGAAGTCCCGCCAACCGTCGGAATTCGGCGCGGTTATGAGCGCAATGCGCTGTAAAATAGCGGGGCGGGGCAGGAGTTGATTCGCGGTAATATATTGACCGGCTTCCTGCCAGATCAGATCGGGATGGTCGTTGAGCAGCGCATCCAGCACGGCTTGGCGTTCGCGTTCGATATTGCCGAGCGTATAGGAGGAGTCGATCCGAAGAATCTCCAGCCGCAGCCCATATACGGGACTGAAACCGACGGCTACTTTCAGCAGCAACTGAATATTGCGGGCGAATGCTGTACCTGTGGCCTTCTCGAACTCGCGGATGATGTGATAGTTCCGTCGCCAGATACAGGCCTCCAGCTTCGCCAATGTTTCATTACGTCCCGTTGGCCCATCTCCGCGCTCAACCAGCGTCAGAAAACAGTATCCTCGATCGGGGTAGTTTTTTATATCACTCGTTTCGGCAACGACCCAAACCGCTTTGTGCCCAAACGCTTCATCAACAACGGCTTCGAGCGTAAACGCTAAATCAGACAGGCGGATGGGAGACATTTGTAAAGAGTGAATGGGTGAAAGTGCGAACGAGTGAAAAAGCGAAAAAAGTTATCAGTATCAAGTATTCGCACTTTCACTCGTTCGTTCTTTCACTCTTTGATTAAAGTCCTTCAAACTGCCGGAGGAACCGGACATCGTTTTCGGTGTATAGACGAAGGTCGTTTACTACGTATTTAAGTTGCGTGATGCGCTCAACGCCCATCCCGAAGGCAAACCCAGTGTATTCTTCAGGGTCGATTCCGCAGTTGGCGATAACCTGCGGGTCAACCATGCCCGAGCCGGCGATTTCGACCCAGCCCGAATGTTTACAGATGTTGCAACCTTTGCCACCGCATATCTGACACGAAATATCAATCTCGGCGCTTGGCTCCGTGAACGGGAAATAGGAGGGGCGGAAACGAATCTGCGTTCCGGGCTCAAACATCTCTTTTACGAAGTGGTACAGCGTATCTTTCAGGTCTTTAAAACCCACATTCCGATCAATGTAAATACCCTCGACCTGGTGAAACATACAGTGGGCGCGGGCCGAAATCGTTTCGTTACGATATACCCGACCCGGCATAATCGACCGGATTGGCCGGAAGCGCGTCGGCGCACCGTCCGCACCAGGCTTTTGCTGCTCCATAAGCCGGATTTGCACGTTTGAGGTGTGCGTCCGTAACAACACATCGTCCGGATAGCCATCGCTTTTCTTTTCCACGAAAAACGTATCCTGCATGTCACGCGCGGGGTGATTGTCGGGGAAGTTCAGCGCGCCGAAATTGTACCAGTCCGATTCAATCTCAGGTCCGTCGGCGACGTTAAAACCAATACGTTCGAAAATCTGGATAATCCGTTGGCGGACTAGGGTCAGGGGGTGTTGCGTACCCGTCAGGTTAGGAATAGCGGGTAGCGTCAGATCAACAGGCGGAGTGTTGCTGACCGACGTCTGTTGCTCCTCAATCTGCTGGATAAGTGATTCGAACCGCTCCTGAACCAGATTTTTCAGGCCGTTCAACTCCTGGCCTACTGCCCGCCGGTCGGCCTGAGGCACGCTTTTCAGCCCCTCAAATAATTCAGTAATAACGCCTTTGCGGCTGATGAAGCGTAAGCGAAATTGCTCTAGCTGCTCCGGTGACTTGACGTCATACTGTTCAACTTCCTGATATATAGTTTTAACCTTCTCCAGCATACATTCCGGCTTTTTTAATGCCCTTGTTTACAAAGGTACGTAAAAGCCGGGATTGCATAGGACCGCTAGCGGGGAATCCCGTATGTTGGGGTCTTTATTACACACTATGAGGGGAAGCGTCGACATGCAGTCCAAAAGTGACGAGTACATACAAGTTGAGTAAGCGGCAAATGTGCTTTGACGGTTAGAGAGTTAAGTATTTTCTGCAAACAATATGACTGAACAGGAGTATGTAGGTCTGATTCTTGCGAATAGGTTTGGGCAGTGGGTGTCAACAAACAACGGATTCTGTCAGTAACTAACGGACCTAAGTTTCTGAATGTCAGCCTCGAACTACTAGTATTTAATCATCACTCAAAACGACTATGAAAGCATTTGCTAACGACTCAATTTTTGATCCTATGTCTATGCCGTTCCACAAAAGTGTGGAAAAAATTGCCGACTCTTCCTGTTTGCAAAAGCTCCTCATCCCGTTTTACGACCGTAAGCGTACTGTATCCGTTGATGAAATCGTACGCTTGGAAGGATCAGGTAATTACACGAACTTCTTTTTGAAAGACGGTACGAAGATGCTCGTGTCACGCACGCTGAAGGAATACGAAACGCTGCTTGATGGACAGGCGTTTGTTCGTGTTCACAAGTCATGCATTGTTAACCTCGGCTTTGTGCGTAAATTCTTTGTGAAGAAAGAAGGAGAGCTGGAATTGATTGACGGACAGCAGGTGAAAATTTCACGTCGTCGGGCGCAAATGTTTATGGAGCGCATTCGAGAGTTCCAACCGGTTGCTTTGAGCTAGTAAAGCCTTAGGAGTAATCCGCAAATAGGCTCTGAAGGTACGTATTCTACCCCAGTACGTAGTTTTACGTAATAAACTGGGTACATTCACTCAAAAGATCTACTTCAAATTGAATCAATAGCCTGATTAACAGTAGGTTAACTTTAAAAGTTAGCGGCTGTTAATCAGGCTTTCTTTTTTAAGGCGGCCCGAGTAGAATAGTTTTGTTTTGTCATAAGAGACGCACACTAAACCAATTCTATCTCGAAAATGGAAGCTAATCTTTTCGTACCGGCTCAGCCAACGCCCATCGCTCCTCAGTTTCCCGCTTCGTATCAACGAGGTTCGCAACGGATCGCGCTCCCTTATCTGAACCGAACCATCTTTATATCTGTAGATGATGTGTTGTTTTTACAGGGCGAAGGAAATTATACATTTTTGTATACCCGTGACCGTAAGCGGTATCTGGTATCGAAAACACTCAAAGAATTTGAAAAATCGCTGGACGGATCGATGTTCCTGCGTATCCATAAATCGTACATCGTCAACTTAGGCTACGTTCAGTACAGCGTATTCAACAAAGAACGGCAGGTTCGCCTAGCCGATGGTCGTGAGGTCGCCATATCACGCCGTCGGATGAAAGACATTTCGCAACAGCTAGCGCTATATTGGCAGCGGTTAGTAAACTAGCGTACACGTGATAGGTAAAACTACGGGTAGGGCAAATCCCTGGTAGCTACGTTAGCGTAAATACGATTTTAAGTTGGTTTTGCTTTTAGTCGGTTGGCTTGGTGCCCGATGCGGATGGCTGCGGCTATAGCCAATCTTTTTAGACGCATATTTAGTGGGTTAATTGAACGGACAACCGTTGCCGCAAACTCCTTCAGGGGCGGATGGCAACGGTTTGTTTTATTCTAGCTACTCCTCAACCTTGGATACAAAAAAGCAGCCCACGTTTTCGTAGGCTGCTTTCGCGTGTCTAGTTTGGTTCTGCTAGAACAGACGGTAGGCCAGCGTAACCTGCCAGGATTTGAAGCGTTGGTTGAACTGTCCGTTTGGATCGTTGATCTGGGCTACGTCGGAGAGGTTGCCCTCATAGCGGACATCGAGCCCGAACGAACCTAAATCAAGTCCGCCCCCGACCTGATACCCGTAATACGCCTGCGACCAGGCGTCGTTCAGCGTACCGCTGGTATACTGGCGTATGGCTTCTCCTAGTTTCTGATTATCACCAACCCGGAGCGATATGACCGGACCGGCCACCACCCGCAGTGGGCCTCCCTTAAGGCCAAGCAAAATCGGGATGTCAAAACTGGTTGTCTTCACCGTAACCGTTTCGCTTTGTCCGTTACGTATCACCTCAAATGAGCCGGCTCGGGTTGAGTATAACACTTCGGGTTGCAGAAACAGGTTTTTGCCAAAACGGGTGTAGATGCCGAAGGACGTACCGGTTCGACTGTCAAAGCTGTCGCTGATGCTGTTGCGGAATGTCTGTCCATCAACATTTACGTTCGGCGAGCCGTTGGGGTTGGCACTGGTGGTAATAAAGGGGCCCAAGCTAAGCCGGGACAGGTTGACCCCTCCCTTGATACCAATTTGAAAGCCGCCCTGGGCGAATGTGAATGCGGGTAATAACGTAAGTAGCGTGAAAAGCAGGTTTTTTTTCATGGTTGCATGTACTGTGTGATTGGTTAAACGCTTAGTCGTCAGATCCGGTATTGGAGGTCAACTTATTTCGAGGAAACGGCGTTATTTATACGGAGCGATTACCTTCAAAAAATAGCTCGCAGCAATAGGTTTAATCTGTCCCTTCTGGCTTAATTTACCCTTTGAGTGCTTAAACCCTGCCGGGTTTAATGACCGGACTGCATTTACCAGAAAACAACGAATTCCCCAACCAGACACTAGTCAATGGCCAAGTTAAAAACTACCTTTTTTTGTCAGAATTGCGGCCAGCAAACGGCCAAATGGATGGGTCGTTGCCCAACCTGTGGAGAGTGGAATACAATTGTTGAAGAGGTTGTTCAGAAAGACGAACCCGAAAAAGGCGGTTGGCGCAGCCCCTCATCCGGACCGGGTAGTCTAAAGGTTGCGGCCAAGCCTAAGGCCCTTCACGCCATCAATTATGAAGAACAGCCGCGTATCCATACGACCGATGGCGAGTTGAACCGGGTACTGGGCGGAGGGATTGTCGCCGGTTCGCTGGTGCTGATTGGTGGAGAGCCCGGCATCGGTAAATCGACACTCTTGTTGCAGATCGCGCTGAGTTTGGCGGGGATGCGGGTGCTGTACGTATCGGGCGAGGAGAGTGAGCAGCAGATAAAAATGCGCGCAGAACGACTCGACGCACCCACCAGCGATTGCCACATCATGACCGAAACGTCAACACAGAACATCTTTCGGGTGGTGGAGCATTTCGAGCCGGAAATTCTGATCATCGACTCGGTGCAGACCATGCAATCGTCGCTGGTCGAGTCGGGAGCGGGGAGCGTATCGCAGGTGCGGGAGTGTACCGCCGAATTTATGAAATACGCCAAAGAGAGCGGTGTTCCGGTGTTTATGATCGGCCACATCACCAAAGAAGGTTCTTTAGCCGGTCCTAAAGTACTCGAACACATGGTGGATACCGTGCTGACGTTTGAAGGTGACCGCCATACTACGTATCGGATTCTGCGCACCACCAAGAACCGGTTCGGCAGCACTGACGAACTGGGTATTTACGAAATGCTCGGAACGGGTTTGCGTCAGGTAACCAATCCGTCCGAAATCCTGATCTCTCAACGCGACGAAGCCTTAAGTGGCGTAACGATCGGCTCGATGCTGGAAGGTAACCGCCCGTTAATGATTGAAGCGCAGGCGCTGGTTAGCGTGGCCACCTACGGCACGCCACAACGTAGCAGCACGGGTTTTGACGCCAAACGGCTGAACATGCTGCTGGCTGTTCTCGAAAAGCGGGGCGGTTTCCGGCTGGGGCAGCAGGACGTATTCCTGAACATTGCCGGTGGCCTACGTGTCGAAGACCCGGCCATCGACCTGGCGGTTTGCGCGGCTGTGGTATCGAGTTACGAAGATATTGCCATTCCGCCGTCGGTTGCATTCGCGGCCGAAGTTGGCTTGGGTGGCGAAGTACGGGCCGTGAGCCGGATTGAGTCTCGCATTGCCGAAGCCGAAAAGCTAGGGTTTAAGCAAATGTTTATCTCCAAATACAATATGAAAGGGCTGGACACCAAAGGCTTCAAAATCAATATCAAACCTGTATCGCGGCTAGATGAAGTGTTTCAGGGCGTATTGATGTAAGTTGTCTCAATGCCAACGTTTGGGCTACTCCCATTCACTACTCTTCAGGACGCCGGGAGCATATACCAGCCCATAGGTTGCTCGCTGCTGCGGAGTGCACCGCCTAGTTTCAGAATCGTGAACAGATGGTGCGCTTCGTGAAGCAGGAAAAATTCAGTCCAGCCTTCAATTGTCATCGGCCCATAAACCGGATGCAAGCCAACACGGGTGATCAGTTCTTCGGGCAAAACGCTGAGGAAGGCGTTTAACGTAGCCCGTTCACCCCGCATTCGCTCGATCAACTCATCAAACGAGAGCCGCGCCCAATCGGCAAAACCGGGGTCATCGTCGGCTACATAGCGCGAGAAAGCAGGCGTTTCGCCCGTGGTGATGTGCTGCATTCGATCCAGAAAAATCTCCTGATACCGGCCCAGATGGGCTATGTGTTCAAGGATTGACCATTTGTCGGGTTGGGGGCGTTGGCGTATCTGCTCATCGGTAAGTCCGTATAATAAGTGATCAAGCGCATCGGGCTGGCTGGAAAGCCGGACTAACAAAGATGGTTTCATGGTAGAGTATTGTGAATTACTGAGTAAAAGCCCAAAACGGCCAATTTGTTACGAACCATTCTGCGTAACTCTAGTTGACATATTGGTTATTCAACAAGTATCTAAACTTTACTTACGTTATGAGTTACATTAAAGCTGGCGTGGATGCCCAGGGCAACGACGTTAATTTATTCTACCAAGACTGGGGATCGGGTAGCGGAGACGCCCGCTCAACCGTTGTGCTGATTCACGGCTGGCCACTAAGCCACGAAATGTGGGACTATCAGATGACTGAATTGCCGAATCATGGTATACGCGTGATTGCCTACGACCGGCGGGGTTTTGGTAAATCGTCGAAACCCTGGGACGGCTATGAATATGATACGTTAGCGGATGATCTGAAAGCGGTGCTCGACGAGCTTGATCTGCAAAACGTTACGTTAGTTGGCTTCTCGATGGGTGGGGGCGAAGTTGCCCGGTATATGAGCCGTCATGGCGGAGCGCGGGTAGCACGTGTTGCGCTCGTGAGTGCCGTCACGCCCTATCTGTTGAAGACCGACGACAACCCGGATGGCGTTGACCAGAGCGTGTTCGACGAGATTCTGACCAACCTTAAGAAAGACCGCGCCGATTTCCTGCAGACGTTCGGCAAGCAGTTTTACGGGGTAAGCCTGGTCAGTCATCCGGTGAGCCAAGCGCATCTGGAAGGTGATTTCATGCGGGCATACCTCGCATCGCCCCGTGCCACGATCGAGTGTGCCAAAGCATTTGCCATGACCGATTTTCGCCAGGATCTGACGCAAATCAACGTACCAACGCTGATTATTCACGGGGATGACGATAAAACGGTTCCGCTTGAAGCATCGGGCGAACGAACCGCAGATGCCCTGCCGAATGCGCACTATATTGTGTACAGCGGGGCACCCCACGGGCTGTTTTACACCGAACGGGATCGGTTGAATCAGGACCTGCTGGCGTTTGTGCAGGAAGGTGTAACCACCTATCAATCAACGACCACATCCACTGGATACTAATCCAGTGTCAGTCATAAAACAGCCCACCTTCTGCGCAGAAGGTGGGCTGTTTTTGTTATAACTCTCGATACGTTCTAACGTAAGTCGAGGGCGTTTGCCCCGTAATTTCCTTGAATTGCCGATTGAAATTTGATAGCGTGCGAAAGCCACTCTCAAAGCTGATCTGCGTGATGTTCTGCTTGCCATCAATGAGCAGTTTACAGGCGTGCCCGATGCGGACCTCCGACACAAACTCCGAAAATGTTTTGTTGGCACGGGCTTTGAAGTACCGGCAGAACGCGGGGGGCGTCATACCCGCCAGATCGGCAACCGTATCCAGACTAAGGTCGCCGGGAAAGTGACTCAGTACGTAGTCATGTACTTGCTGCATGCGATCCGTTTCGGCGGGTTTAACTGTATTAATGTACCCTGGGCTGGTTAAGAACCGGTAATCGGTAGCATGCGAAAGCTCATCCAGCAGGTTGAGCAAACAAAGCACGCGCCCGAATCCAACCGGCAACCGGCCTAATTCCTGCAGGTATTCTTCGGCCCGGCCACGCGTTGGCCCCGTCCATTCCAACCCTTTTCGGGCATGGTTAAGTAACTGCCGGAGCGGTACCATTTCGTGCTTATCGAAAAAGCTGCCGCCCAAAAAATCTTCGGAAAAATAAACAACGATTCCCCGGGTCGTTAACCCCGACGGTTTATTGAAATATGATTTATCACTTCGCCACAAATGAGGTAAATTGGGACCTAAAAACACTAAGTCACCCGGTCCGAAGGGCTTGATCGAATCGCCGATGAACCGCGTGCCGGTTCCTTCTTCCACCAGAAACAGCTGGTAGTGGGGATGGAAGTGCCAGTTAGGGTCGAAATGCGGCTCTTTTAGCCCGCGTACGGTAAATGAAGCACCAACAGGTTCAAGATCTTTACGTAGCGCCTGCTTCATCTGGAATTCTTTATTTTAACACATAAAGCCAACTTAGTGCTCTAAGTAAGATAATATAAAGTCAATACTAGCCAAAAAAGGCTGAGAATACCAACATTTTGTTGAATACTTTTGTGTAATTATTTTCTGAACCGATATGAATAAGCTGGGAATGAACCTGTTCGTCTGGACAACGACAATGGATGAAGACCTGTCCAGAACGTTTTTATTTTTGAAGGAGCAGGGGTTTGACTTTGTTGAAATGCCCATCAATGAGTCGGGTGAGAATCCCGATTTTTTGGTGAAGTGGCAGCGCGTCGGTCAGCAACTCAGCGAGCTGGGGTTAGGCGTTCAGACCTGTACGATTTGCGGACCGGAATACTGCCTGATTAACCCCGATGAAACAATTCGTCAGGCGGGTATTACGTATCTCAAGCGTGTTGTCGACTGTACGGCCGCTGCGGGAGGAACCATTCTGATGGGACCTCTGTACGCCGGGTTTAAAACCTTTACGGGTCAGCCTGCCACTGAAGAGGAGTGGGGGCGGTCGGTGGCCGCTATGCGCGAAGTCGCCGAGCATGCGCAGGAACGTAACGTTACCCTGGCAATCGAATATTTAAACCGATTTGAAACGTACCTGCTGACCTGTACCGACGATCTAGTACGTTACGTAGAAGCGGTCGATCACCCCAACTGCCGGGCGGCTTTCGATACGTTCCATGCCAACATCGAAGAAAAATCAATGGCCAGTGCCTTGCGAAAACTAGCTCCCTATCTGGTCCATATCCAGATTTCGGAAAACGACCGCTCTACGCCAGGGCAGGGGCAGATAAACTTCGATCGGGTCTTTGACGCCTTGCAGGAAATTGGGTATGAAGGGCCTATTGCCATCGAAGCGTTCGGCATGAATCCGCCCGAGATTGCACAGGCCGCGCACATCTTCCGCCCCATGTTCGACTCCGCTGAGCAATTAGCCGCCGACGGGTTAACCTTTTTAAAGAGCGAATTAGCGAATCGGACCGTCGCCGAAGCGGAGCGAACGAGTGCAGCAGCAGTCGATGTTTAAACCCTTATTTGATCGCCTAACTTCATTCTTCGCCTTATCATTATTACTCTCACTTGCCCTTTATGAAACTGAATATTGCAATTGTCGGCCTGGGTTTTGGGGCCGAATTCATTCCCATCTACCAGCGGCATCCGCACACCAACATGTACGCGATTTGCCAACGTAACGTCGAAAAGCTAAACCAGATTGGCGATGCTTTTGGTATTGAGAAACGGTACAGCAACTACGACGAGCTCCTGGCCGATCCGGCGGTCGATGCCGTTCACATCAATTCTCCCATTCCAAACCACGCTGAGCAAAGCCTGAAAGCGTTACGTGCCGGTAAGCACGTCGCCTGCACGGTGCCGATGGCCACGACGGTCGAGGAGTGTATGGAGATCGTGAAAGCGTGCAAGGAGTCGGGTAAGAAATACATGATGATGGAGACGGTGGTGTATAGCCGCGAGTTTCTGTTCGTTAAAGAAATGTACGAAAAAGGCGAACTGGGTAAGGTGCAGTTCCTGAAAGCCAGCCACCAGCAGGACATGGACGGCTGGCCGGATTACTGGCCTGGTTTGCCCCCGATGCACTACGCAACGCACTGCGTTGGGCCCGTGGCCGGTTTGCTGAAGCTCGAAGCCGATTATGTCTCCTGCTTTGGGTCCGGAACAATCCGCGAAGAGTTAGCGAAGATCCATAACTCGCCCTTCGCGGTTGAGTCGGCGCACATTAAGTTCAAAGACAGTGACTTGTCGGCTTATGTGTATCGGTCGTTGTTCGACGTAGCGCGGCAATATCGGGAGAGCTTCGAGGTGTATGGTGACAAGAAGTCGTTTGAGTGGCAGTTGATCGAAGAAGAGCAGCCTGTTATTCACACGGCGAAGAAACCCGAGCCGGAAATTCCGGAAAAAGTAACTGTGCCCGACTACGCGCGTCTGCTTCCCGAACCCATCCAGCGATTTACGACCAAAGGCGTTTATGATGCCGACGAGCAACAACATTTGTCGTTTACGCAGGGAGGAGGGCATGGGGGTTCGCACCCGCACATGGTGCATGAGTTCGTTACGGCCATTGTCGAAGATCGCGAACCGTTTCCCAATGCAGCCCAGTCGGCCAACTGGACGAGCGTGGGGATTCTGGCGCATGAATCGGCTCTGCAAGGTGGTCAGATCATGAAGCTGCCCAATTTTTCGGAAGCGTAACCAAGAAAAATAGGCGGGTAATGCAGTAAGGTTCAGGTTATGAAAGATATACGAACATCGGTTAGTCTGGGCCTTACGCTGTTATGCGTAACATTTGCCGCATACGGTCAGTCGATTTTACCTGCGTCTTATTTTAACCAGTTTCAGCATTGTATTAATACCAAGAATATAGATTCTGCTTTTTACAATGCGCAAATGCTTGCTTCTCAGCGGGCCGATATGATTAATTTTCTGATGCATGACAGTTTTGCCCAAAGTTTCATGCCTGGTGCTTCATCGCGCGTTGATACGGTTTTCTACGAGCAGTTGTTGACCAAACTAACCGCGGGTAATCTGCCCTTACAACGATCAGTTTATTCGCTTCAAAGGTGGGTCGAAGCAAGGAAGGCCTTGGGCGATTCGGCGAAAATTCGTCGGCTCGTCTCTGGTTTTTTAGTAGCTCAGGCCAGGTCGGAAGAAGAACAGGGAAATCGAATCGATCGGTATGCTTTATTGATTTATCAGTTGATTAAGTCGAAATCGATGTACGCGGCCTTAGCCGACACGCTGTTTGAACACACTCGGCAACGCCTGGAGCATGCGGTTAATGGCCAGTATTATCAATTTTCTGATGACCGGGAACGGCGTCTTGCGCGAGCTTACTTTCGGTACCTGATGGCTAGTGCCAACTTCATGAAAGCCCAGGAAGCGTTGGCGGCCAATGATACGGCACTTGCCGAGCGCTTATTGAAAGCCGCTTCGGAGTTTAGTCCGGACGAAAACGATCGGCTAGCCAAACCCGCCTACTTCTACGAATCATTCTTTCTGTTTGGGAGTCCGGATAAAGAAGAGTTTCACAAGCCTTATGTCGATTTTCTGCTGAACAAAGGAAATACAGTGGCGGCTGTTCAAGTCTTGACCGAACTGACGTTAGCTGATCCAGGATATATCAATCTGCTTAAGACGTATTACGCTAAAGCACCAGTATCCGATCAGCCGTTCCATGTGTATTGGACGAAGATGCTCAATGCAAAACTGAAAGCGGCTGAACCATTCAAACTCGTTGACCTGGACGGCAAAACGTTTGATTACGGACAGCACAAGGGCAAATGGGTGCTGATTGACTTCTGGGGAACCTGGTGTAAACCCTGCGTTGAGGAGTTTCCCCGCTTTCAAAAATTCTATAATGAACTCGTCAAAGCGAATCGCCAAGATCTTGTCGTGTTGACTGCTGCCTGTCACGATACGGAAACACGAGTACGGGAATTTATGCAAAAGCAGGCATATACCTTCCCGGTCGCGATGGTCAATGAGGCTTTTATCAAGCAGTTTCGCGTGAGCGAGTACCCGACCAAAGTGCTCATCACACCCCAAGGAAATCGAATGAAGATTGCCTTTGGAGCCAATTGGGCCGAACGGATTCAGATTTACACCGAAAATTAGAAGTTGCAAATACATTATTTAGTAACGAATGCTTTAACAATCAAGAGACATGCGATACGGTTATCTCTTTTTCATAAGTGGGTTATTGTTGCTCACGCAATGCGCCCGCCAATCGGCTACCCAGACGAACACTCGTCAGGAGGCCTCCCGGCCCCGGCGGGTCGAAATTCTGTTTTTAGGGGATCATGGGCATCACAAACCCATCGAGCGGGTACCTCAGTTGATGGCGGCCTTAGGTAACAAGGGCATTAATATTACGTACACCGATAAGCTGGAGGATATCAACCCTGAAAACTTGGCGCAGTACGATGGGCTGCTTATTTACGCCAACTGGGATAGTATTCCTAAACCGCAGGAAAAGGCCCTGTTGGATTATGTTGCCTCTGGTAAAGGAGTAATTCCGGTGCATTGTGCCTCGTATTGCTTCCGGAACTCATCCGAATACGTCGACAAGGTTGTTGGTGGGCAGTTCTGGCGGCACAAGATGGATACCATCCAGACTCGCTTTACGCAACCCGACAACGCGATCGTAGCCGGTTTGCCGTCGTTTAAGGCGTATGACGAAACGTATCTGCATAGCCATTTGCAGGCCGATAACAACGTATTGGCCGTTCGGGATATTAAAGCCGATCAGGCAACCGATAAGCCAGGGGTAAAGGAAGAGCCCTATACCTGGACACGCCAGTATGGCAAAGGACGGGTGTTCTATACTGCGTATGGCCACGACGAACGGACCTGGAGTCAGCCCGGTTTTCAGCAATTATTGGAGCGCGGCATTTTGTGGGCTGTGGGCGACGACGTCAAGAAACTGCACGATGCGCTAAATCCGCAGCCATTTGCGTACAATGAGGCTAAACTGCCTAACTACGAAAAACGGCCTGGACCACAACTGCAGCAGAAACCACTCTCGGCCGAAGAGTCGATGAAGCACATTCAGGTTCCGCCCGGTTTTACCCTCAATTTGTTTGCGCAGGAGCCGAACGTCATGCACCCGATTGCCATGTCGTGGGATGAGCGCGGCCGGTTATTTGTCCTGATCACGAAAGATTACCCGAACGAACGGAAACCCGAAGGCGGCTCTGACTACATCGTTATTTGCGAGGATACCGATAAAGACGGTAAGGCCGATAAGTTTACCAACTTCGCCGAAGGGCTCAGTATTCCAACCGGTATGGCCTTCGGCAACGGGGGCTTGTATGTATCGCAGGCTCCGCACATGCTGTTCCTGCAGGATACCAACGGCGATGATAAGGCGGATGTGAAGAAGATTGTCTTCACTGGATTCGGTACCTTCGATACCCACGCGGGGCCGAGTAACCTCCATTACGGATTCGACAATTGGATTTGGGGAAGTGTGGGGTACTCTGGTTTTAAAGGAAAGATTGGAGCCGATAGCGTGAAGTTTGGGCAGGGACTGTTCCGGTTTAAGCCGGATGGCTCAAAACTCGAATACGTAACGTCTACGTCGAACAACACCTGGGGCATGGCCTTTAACGAAACGGGCGATGTGTTCGGCAGCACCGCCAACAATTCGCACGGCTGGTACATGGCGATTCCGCATCGCTACTTTAGCGGAGGCCCGCACATTCGGGAAAACGGCAGTCGCAGCACCGATACTCACAAAGACATGAAGCCCATTACGCCCCGCGTTCGGCAGGTGGATGTATTCGGAGGATTTACGGCCGCAGCAGGTCATAACTTTTATACGGCCCGCGCTTTCCCCAAAAAATACTGGAACAAGATCGCGTTTGTCTCCGAGCCAACCGGGCATATTGTGCACCAGAACGTTATGCAAAAACAGGGCACTGACTACGAAGATGTCGATGGCTTTAACCTGATGGCTGGGGCAGACGAGTGGTTCGCGCCGGTGTTTGCCGAAGTTGGGCCGGACGGCGCGGTTTGGGTTGTCGACTGGTATAGCTTCATCATCCAGCATAACCCAACGCCATCTGGGGCAACCAACGGATCGGGCAATGCCTACGAAACTCCGTTACGTGATTTTACGCACGGTCGTATCTACCGAGTTGGTTACAAAAACGCACCAGCCTATACACCCATAACGCTGAGCAAAGACCGCCCGGCTGAGTTGGTCGCTGCCTTGAAAAATACCAATATGTTCTGGCGGACAACGGCCCAGCGCTTGTTGGTCGATCGGGCAAACAAAGACGTAGTACCACAACTGGTTGCCCTGGTTAATGACCAGTCCGTCGATGAGATCGGCATTAACCCAGGCGCTATTCATGCCTTATGGACGCTGAGCGGGTTAGGCGCGTTAGAAAATCCCGACGTAGCGAAAGCGCTGACGAGTGCCCTGAAGCACCCATGCCCAGGGGTTCGCAAAACGGCTGTTCAGCTCTTGCCACGAAATGCCCAGACTCCCGCTTTGGTGTTGCAGCAAGACCTTTTGCACGACAAGGAGCCTATCGTTGTTTTAAACAGCCTGTTAACGCTGTCGGAGATTCCGCTGACTCCCCAGGTTCAGAGTACAATCTTGGCCCGTTTGAACGAAGCTGACAAGCAGAACGACCGGTGGTTGCCCGAAGCCTTTGCCGTTGCCTTAAACAGCAATAAGGGGCAACTTTTGAAAAGCTATCTAAAACAGTTAGCCGTTACGCCCGCTTCGCCCTCGACAATGCCATCAACGAGCGAACCGATGAAGCACCAGCACGGAACCAGTACGAGTCGGCAGAGTGGACCAAATGCGCCCGAACAGTCTCGTCGGCAACCGCTCGACACAAACGCGCCTGACCTGATGATCGCTGCTATCCGTACGACGCCTGAGTCGCCGGGCCTGCGGGAACGTACCCAGATTTTTGTGGATGTAACCAATCAGGGGGGCGTAGCCATACCAGCTGGTACGCCAATTCCGCTCTCGATTCACGTTGAGGGGCCAGCGAATGTGACGGACAAGGCAAAGATTGATTACGTCAGTGTAGCCCATAATACTGGTATCAAACCCGGTGAGACGGTAACAATCAGCAAAGGGAATAACGGTCCCTGGAGTACTGACTTCATCACTCAGTTCGAGCGGGCTGGCCAGTATACGATCACGGTTATGATGGACCGGGAGAATAAGATCGCTGAGAGTAACGAGCAAAATAACAACGCTACCCACAAGTTCATGTACCAGGCTCCGCAAAGCATGAGCGCCTACGTGCTCGAACGGGCTATCCGGAGTTATGCCTCGGCGGCCCCGGCTGATTCGGTGGTGGCCCTGCTTCGTCAATCGCAGAAACTCGATGTTGCCCAACGTGCCGCCATTGTTAAAGGCGTTGTAGAAGGCTGGAATCTGAAAGAAAAAGCGACTATCCGCGACGAAGACAAAACGTTTCTGGCCAGTTTGACGAACACCGTTTCGGCCGATAACCGTGAGCGCCTGACCCGCCTGTACGAAGCCTGGGGTATTGCTAAAGCCGAACCTGTTGATCCGAACGTAGAGGTTATACGCATGAAGACGGTACGCGAAGAAATGCGCTTTGACAAGAAGACGTTCAACGTAACGGCTGGCAAACAGATCGAGATCGTGCTGGAGAACCCCGACGCCATGCAGCATAACCTGGTTATTGGTAAACCCAAAAGCATGGAAATCATTGGAGCCGCGGCTGACAAAATGATCACCGCCAAAGATGGGGCTGATAAGAATTATGTCCCCAGCATTTCGCAGGTAATTGCTGCTACGCCCCTTGTGAATCCGGATCAGACGTATCGCCTGAAGTTCACAGCACCGGCTCAACCCGGCGATTATCCGTTTGTTTGTACGTTCCCCGGCCACTGGCGCATGATGAACGGCGTTATGAAAGTGACGCCGGTACAGCAGGCAAACGTAAGCAAGTAAAGTAGCGTCTGCTGTTAACAGCGTTTCATAAAACAGGCCCATGAGCAAGTTCGCTCATGGGCCTGTTTTATGAAATATACTTAATATTTACTTGTAAGGAAAACTAGTAAACTTTAATTTCGACAATTTAAACTGTTTGCTGAATTGGTAGAGCCTCTATACGCGACGATAAAACGGCCGTTGAGGGAATAGAAATCAGAAATTCACTGCCTTGTCCCAGCTCGCTTTTAACGCTGATTTGCCAGTCGTGGGCGTGAATAATACGTTGCACATAACTTAACCCTAGTCCAAATCCTTTCACGCAGGGTTGGTTGTTGTCGTGAACGCGAAAGAACGGTTTAAAGACCTGATTGATGAATTGCGGAGCTATGCCAACGCCCCGGTCGCACACAGCGATCAGCAACCCATTGTCGGTTGGCTCACTGTATAATGTAATGTCCGGCTCGTCTGTACTATACTTTACGGCATTGTCAAGCAGATTGTGCAGTACGTTGGTTAAGTGCAGTCTGTCCGCCAGCAGCGACGTATCAGAACCGAGCAGACACAGGCGCAGATAATCGCCATGCCGTTCAGCAATAGAGTGTAGCAGTTGATGTAATTGAATTGGTTCCCGGTTCAGAATCAGCGTATTGCGATCGGCGCGGGCCAGCGTCAACATGGTTTCGACCTGGTGTTGGAGCCGTTCGGTTTCTTCCCGAATAATGCGAATGTACTTGTCGGTGCGCTCAGGCTGATTCCGGGCAATGGGCGAATCCAGAATATCGGCCGCCATGCGAATCGCGGTGATTGGGGTTTGGAATTCGTGCACCAGTGAGTGAAGCACTTCGGTTTGTACGTCGGATCGTTGTCGACGACGTAATAGCCGCCACAAGGCATACCCCAAAATTACCTGCGAGGCTACGGCCATGATAAACAGGGCCAGCCAACGTAACGAAGGCGAAAAAAGCGGTACCGTTTCGGGTAGCGAAGACCAGTTAACGTAGATTAACCCACCCGTTAGAGCTAAGAGAAATAGCGCTACCGCGAGAAAAGGAAAGGTAGAGCGTTGAGTCATAGAATACGGTTTTCTAACAAACAGCAAATAGTATACCTGGTATGTTTACTATCTACTGCCTTAGTCGACTAGATATTAATGTAAATGTCAGAAAAAAATATTTACAAATGCAAGCAATATCCACAAAAAAGCCCACCAGGGGGCGGGCTATTCTACGACAAATTAAGCGAAATCTTACTAAGAGTTGTCAGCTTGAGAGTCAGAGCTTGCTGGAGCCGGGGCGGCTGGAGTAGCCGAACGGGGGGCTGCGGGCTTCCGGCCTGATGTAGTCCTGCCCGTCGTCGCCTTAACCGGTGTTGGGGTAGGGGGCGGAACAACCAACGTTTTGGCAGTGGGCGTGCTAATCGACGACTCCGTTACGTTCGGACTGGCGGTAGGTTTAGCCTTTTTTTCGGCTTTAGCTGCGCTCTTCTTGGCTTTAGCGGCTTGTTTCTTTGCTTTCTTCTCCGTGTTCTTGTTGGTAGGTTTAGCCGCCTTCTTTTCGTGTTTGTCCATCAATTTGGTGAGCTTCTTGGCCAGCTTTTCGGCCGACTTCTCGATGGACTTCTTTATTTTCTTGGAAGCGGTACCAACCTCGCCTAATCGGGCTTCGATCGAGCTGACAATGTCAAAGGTCAGTGATTTCTGCTTTGTTTTTTTTGCGCTTTTTGCCATTGGTTCAACTGGAAAAATTTACAAATGAATACGCTTTTTTTATGACGATCAAAAATTCCATGTTAAGTTTTCAGTGCGTCTTTTGAAGATAATCCCAGCAGACAATCCCAGCCGTGACCGCAATATTGAGTGAGTGTTTTGTGCCAAATTGAGGAATTTCAAGCACTAAATCGGCGCTGCTGACTACTTCATCGGCTACGCCCGTGACTTCATTACCCAACACAAAAGCGTATTGTTTGTTCGGGTCGGGCTTAAAATCGGCCAGTGATACGCTCCCTTCGGCCTGCTCAACAGCGGCCACAACCCAGCCTTCGGCGCGTAGCTGCTCGGTAAGAAGGACCACGTCGCTGGCGTACTCCCAATCAACGGATTCAGTGGCACCTAAGGCGGTTTTGGTAATGTCGCGGTGGGGAGGTGTTCCGGTAATACCGCATAAGTACAGCTTCTGCGCCCGGAATGCATCGGCCGTACGAAATACTGAACCTACGTTGTTCAGGCTACGTATGTTGTCCAAAACCAGACAGAATGAGAATTTAGGCGCATCCCTGAATGCGTCGACCGATAGCCGGTTCAGCTCGTCCAGGGCCAGTTTCCGAATTGCCATGTTACTCTGTTTAAACTGATAGAGAGCGCAAAACTAATCGGGTTTGTCATAGAACTACACCTGCGTCGTTATTGGAATGCCTGATTCCTGTTACTTTGCGCTGGAACCGACCCGGCCGAACACCGATACGTAGCGCGGCCGGATGAGGACATAATAAGCGCAATAAATTAGTCTACAGGCAGTCCGCAGTAATAGCTGACACCAACAAGTAGCCAACAGCATATATGGACATTTGGCAGACGATTCGCCAGGCAATTACTCCGCAGTCCCGGCTGCATTCGAGTCCGGGAGCCGATGCGTGTTTCTGGCGGGTTGATATGCATTCGCATCTGGTGCCTGGCATCGATGATGGCGTGGGTAGCCCCGAGGAGGCTATCGAGTGCCTGAAGCAATTAGCTGCCTGGGGTATACAAAAGGTCATTTCCACTCCGCACGTCAGTTACGACTGGTACCCTAACGATTCTGCTACGTTGCGGGCGGGTCAGGTTCAACTGCAAACGCTGGCTGACGAGCATCATCTTGATCTTAAAATCGAAGTGGCCGCTGAGTACTTACTCGATGAGCTGTTGCACGAGCGTATCCAGCAGAATGATGTCCTGACATTTGGCACGGCTCGGTACGTATTATTCGAATTAGGCTGGGCCGCGGCCCCTATGCACCTGCTCCATTCGGTAGCCCAGCTAAAGGCAAAGGGATACACACCCGTATTGGCCCATCCGGAGCGCTACCCGTATTACTGGGAGGACCTGTCGGCGCTTTCAAACCTGCGCGAGCAGGGGTGTTTGTTTCAGTTGAACTGGGGATCGCTGACCGGACTATATAGCGGCCGGGTGCAGACGCAGGCCCGTTCGCTACTGACGCATGGCTGGGTCGACTTTATTAGCAGTGATCTGCACCGCCCCCGCGATCTGAAAGCGTTGTCGGCCTTGTTTACCATGCCTGAATACGAACAGCTCCGCAACCTGCCCCTCCGGAATGAATCGTTGTGTGAGCCGCTCACCCCAGCCTAACCCCTTTAATAACAGCAGGCCAACGTTTAATCTGCATACGTTAGGCAGTAGACCGTGGTCTGAATTGAGTTTACCCTTAAATGTTACGTACCATGCCTTCCCTAATTCGTTGTTTGCTCGCGGTGTTCTGTTTCATGAAACTGGCCGCTCCAGCTTTGGCTCAATCGGCTCCAGCGCCCAAAGCCTATACATATCTGATCTACCACAAGCTGTCCCCCGGCTTAACCATTCAGGACGCGCTGCCGGTGGAAAAAGAGTGGCGGGCCGTCAATCAGGCGGCCGTTGACGAAGGCAATATGATTGGCTGGTATATGCTGGCCAAGCAGATGAGTTCTAACACGAACCCTTCCGAATACGACTACGTAACGGTGATCGTTACGCCTAGTATGGGCATCAAAGGGGCCTCGCCCGCGGGTATGTCGAAGATTTACGGCGATAGCGTAAAAACCAGAATGGCTGATCTACAGAAACGCGACCGGGCAACGGCCCCGGTTGTGAAGATGGAAATTTGGGAAACCGTCGACGCCGTATTCAGTCCTGGTTTTACGCCCGCCAAAACGCCACTGGTCGCTATCGACTTTATGCGGCTGCGCGATCCTGCTGCCGACTGGACTAGCCTGGTGGCACCCATGAAGCGGCAGGCCGGTGAGCGGGTACAGAACAACACGATTGCTGGCTGGGATCTGTCTCAATTAGTCGTGCCGAATGGCAGCGAAAAGGGCTATAGCCTGATTGCGGCCCAGAGTATGGCGACGATGGAAGCCCTGGCGAACCGGGGTGCAGCGGCAGCAAATCCTGAACAGACTAAGCTTCGCACCCAGCAGAGCCGCACTTTTGAGGTGGTACGGCAGGAAGTGTTCCGGATTATGGAGTTCACCGCGAAACCATCTGCGGCTCAGGCCACGAAGTAGTTACTAGAACGCCTTAGTCTGATTGTAGTCTGTTCGCAGTGCGGCCGAACAGACCGGATTGAGGTATGATTTAGGTGTTAAGTTTTTAACCGCTTTTGGGCTTAAACCAGATTTCGACCTAGTTTTATGGCCGAACGGGTATTTATTAATCATTCCCTACGTATCATGAAAACGATTCTGCTTGCTACGGATCTTTCCGCTTCGTCAACACGGTCACTCGATTGGGCGCGTTTACTCGCCAGGCAGTACGGCGCTTCGCTGGCGCTGGTGCACATTCACTTACTTCCAACTCCCCCGATCAATGGTGCTCCGCTGGGCGTAGTCGATACGGCATCTACCGTAGAGTTGGCTGCTGATCTGGAGACAATCAGTCGGGAGGGCTTGGATACCTTAGTGGGTCAACTTCGTTCAGAAGGCTTTTCGGTAGAGTCCGACTGGCGAGTGGGACCCATTGGCGATGAGATTGTAGCCGCGGCCGCGCAGTTCAATGCCGACCTGATCATAACCGGACGTAGCGCCATGAACTCCTTTTTCGATCGGTTGATGGGTACTTCTGCAACGAGTGTAGTTTCGGGCGCTTCGTGCCCCGTACTGGTTGTTCCGACCAGCGCGGATAGCGTACCTGTGCAGCTGAAAACGATTGCCTTTGCCAGTCAGCTCGAAGCGAATGATACCGATTCGTTCCGGTCAGCGCTGGAACTGGCGCAGGAGTTTGGCGCGTCACTACACCTGTTAACCGTAGATGCCGACAATCAGCCGAACTTGTACAACGACCGCGACGCGCTGGCTGAGCTGAATACAGTGGCAAACGGCGCTCCCTATTTCAGCCATAAAATCAAGGCCGGTACCGTAACAGATGGCTTGAATGAATACCTCGATCAGCACCCCGCCGATCTGCTGGTTATGACCAGTCGCGAACGGGGCTTTTTAGATGGTTTACTCAATCCAAGCCAGACCGGAAAAATGATCACAAAATCAACCGTACCGGTGTTGGTTTATCACGTTTAAGTCCAAAATAGGCCGCCTTTAGAAAAGAGAGCGTGATCGGAAACTTGCCTTAGCCGGAGCCCGTTAACTACCATTTTTCGGCTGAATTTGCTAAATTTGTTTGAACTAATGAACGCAATTTAGTGAAGACAGCCACCGCAGCAAAACCTCAGAAAAAGACTAACGAAACGCCCCTTAATCGTCAATACAACCAGATTAAAGCCAAGTATCCGGGTGCGTTGCTGCTTTTTCGCGTTGGTGATTTCTACGAAACATTTGGCGAAGATGCCGTGAAGGCCAGCAAGATTCTGGGCATCACGTTAACCAAGCGGAATAACGGTGGGTCCAACGAAGAACTGGCTGGGTTTCCGCATCATTCGCTGGATACGCATCTGCCTAAACTAGTCCGGGCAGGCGAGCGCGTAGCCATCTGCGATCAGCTCGAAGACCCGGCGCTTGCCAAAGGCATTGTTCGGCGGGGCGTTACTGAACTGGTAACGCCGGGGGTGTCGTTCAACGATAATGTACTCGATACCCGACGTAACAACTACCTGGCCGCCGTGCATTTTGGTAAGAGTGGGGGCAGTCAGCCGGACGATCAGTTTGGCGTATCATTTCTGGATATATCGACCGGTGAGTTTTTAGCTTCGCAGGGCAATGCCGCCTATGTCGATAAGCTCCTGCAAAGCTTCAATCCGTCGGAGGTCCTGTATTGCAAGCGCAACCGGCAGGAATTTGGTCTGTTATTCGGCGACAAGTTTCATACCTATACCCTGGAAGACTGGGCCTTTACGTATGATTTTGGCTACAACTTCCTGAAACAGCACTTTCAGACGACGTCGCTGAAGGGGTTTGGTATCGAAGGCCTGCCCGATGGCATTATTGCCGCCGGGGTGATTCTGCACTACCTGAACGAAACCGAGCATAAGGACCTTCAGCACATCACGCGCGTAACGCGGCTCGAAGAAGACCGTTACGTATGGCTCGACCGGTTTACGATTCGCAATCTTGAATTAACGGCTGCTCAGCAGGAGGGGGGCGTTCCGCTTATTCAGATTCTCGACCAGACCGTTACGCCGATGGGTGCCCGGTTGCTGCGCAAATGGCTGAGTCTGCCGCTCAAGGAAAAGGCGCTGATCGACGAGCGACTGAACCTGGTTGAATTGCTCGTGGAGGACATCGACATCGCTGATACGTTGGTGAACCACTTGCGGCAGATTGGTGATCTGGAGCGGCTGGTATCCAAAGTAGCTGTCCGGCGCATTAACCCGCGCGAGTTGCTGCAACTGAAGCGATCGTTGCAGCACGTACTGCCGATCAAGGAATTGCTGATCACGGCACTCGCCCAAAATCAGTCCTCGTCGCTGAAGAAATACGCCGACCAGCTTAATCCGGTGGCATTTCTGCTCGACCGCATTGAAGCCGAATTACGCGAAGATCCACCGACGCTGTCGAACCAGGGCGGTATGATCAAACCCGGTATCAATCCTGAACTGGACGAGTTGACGGCCATTGCGTATACGGGTAAAGATTATCTGCTTCAGCTTCAGGAACGGGAAGTGCAGCGGACGGGCATCGGGTCGCTCAAAGTGGCGTATAACAAGGTGTTTGGTTACTATCTGGAGGTGACCAACGCGCATAAAGACCGCGTTCCGGATGACTGGATTCGGAAGCAGACCCTCGTAAATGCCGAGCGGTACATTACACCCGAACTTAAAGAATACGAAGAGAAAATCCTGAACGCCGAAGAGCAGATCTTTCAGATCGAAGCCCGGATGTTCAACGAGATGATCATGGCGGCTGGCGAATACGTAGGTGCTATCCAGCAGAACGCTCGTGTGTTATCGGTGCTCGACGTATTAGCGTCGTTCGCGCGGGTGGCCGTCAAGAACAAGTACGTTCGGCCGCAAATTACCGAAACCAAAGTGCTGGACATCAAAGATGGCCGTCACCCGGTAATTGAACAGCAGTTGCCCCCCGGTGAACCGTACATTCCGAACGACATCTACCTGGACGACGAAACGCAGCAGATCATCATCATCACCGGTCCGAACATGGCTGGTAAATCGGCTCTGCTGCGACAAACGGCTCTAATCGTGCTCATGGCACAGTCGGGTAGCTTTGTGCCTGCATCGGCGGCTGAGATCGGCCTTGTCGACAAGATTTTCACGCGTGTGGGCGCGTCTGATAACCTCTCGCGGGGTGAAAGTACGTTCATGGTCGAAATGACGGAAACGGCCAGTATCCTGAATAACCTGAGCGAACGTAGTCTGGTCCTGATGGACGAAATCGGTCGGGGCACAAGTACGTACGATGGCGTGTCGATTGCCTGGTCAATTACCGAGTACCTGCATAACAAAACCGATTGCCGTCCCAAAACGCTGTTTGCTACGCACTACCACGAGTTAAACGACCTGGCTGCCGACAACCCGCGGATCAAGAATTACAACGTCTCAGTGAAAGAGATGGGAAATAAGGTGATCTTTCTGCGGAAGCTGAAAGAAGGCGGCTCGGAGCACAGTTTCGGCATTCACGTAGCGCAAATGGCCGGTATGCCCGCCCAGATTGTGAGCCGGGCGAATGAAATCCTGAAACAGTTAGAATCATCGCACGGTCGGGAGGCTAACCGGGAAAAGATTCGCGAGGCAACGCCAGCCCAGCCTGAACTGGCCCTGAAGATTTTTGAAGCGGGTGACCCTAAGGCGGAAATTATTAAAGAAAAGCTGCGCGGTATCGACGTTAACCGTTTAACACCAATCGAAGCCTTATTAAAATTGAACGAGCTACTAAAGCTGGCTGAATAAAATTACAACTAACTACTAATGGAATTAACAGTGTTAACTGCCCCTCTGACGGCGCAGGAAATTGAATGGCGGGTGCAAAGCCAGACCAAAGACGGTCAGAAAATTATCGTTGTGCCGTATATCACAAACCGGTGCGTGATGCAGCGCTTCGATGAACAGTTCGGCTGGGCAGGTTGGCAAAACGAAATCAAAGAAATTGAAGGCGGCTTCCTGTGCACAATTACGGCGGTACTGGAGGGTGGCGAAGTTGTTCGAAAAACCGACGGAGCCAGCCGGACGGGTATCGAGCCTGTGAAAGGTGGTATCAGCGACGCAATGAAGCGGTGCGCTGTACAATTCGGTTTGGGCCGGTCGCTTTACGATTTTCCCAAAGTGTTCATCGAAACAACCGACAAGTATATTCCGAACTGGGCCACCCCGCTGCTGGATAAGATGATTGATAAAATTAATGGTGGGGGGACCGTGCGTGATGTTGTCGTGTTGAAACCCGAACACGCAAAAGCTCATTAACTTCACGTTATTCAGGCTCTTACGAACGCGCCACGGATTATAGTCCGTGGCGCGTTTCTGTTTACCAATAGAACGTATGTACCGTTTGCGAGCCGACCAGTCAAGTCAATTGACACGCGATTGTGAAACAGCCAGCGGTTGTAATCATAATGGATTTACTATTATCTTTGTATCTAAGATATTTAGCAAATAAGATATATGGTAGATGATGACGTAATCCGGCGCGTCCGAAAGCTGAATCAGTTGTATGCATACACCTCTATTCAGATGCACGAAGCCGTTGCCCGGAAAGCGGGTCTTTCGGGGACTGATCATAAATACCTGGGCTTTTTGATTGAAAAGGGGCAAATGACTGCGGGCGAACTAGCGACGCTGACCGGATTGACAACCGGGGCAGTTACAGGGCTCATTGACAGGTTTGAAAAGAAAAACCTGGTGAACAGACGATTTGCCGCAGACGACAGGCGCAAGGTTATCATTGAACCCAACACCGCAGTCATACTGGCGCTCCTGGTACCGCTTTATAAAGCGTACCGAGCCGAGTCAGAGAAGCTCATCGCTTCCTTTTCAGACGAGGAGATCAACGTCATAGAGACGTATCTCTCGAGATCCATTGAGATTATGAACGAAACGGCGAATGGACTCAACATCAAATAATCATCTCAACGAACAGATGGGCGCTTACGTGTTTAGTATTCAGCACGTTGATAAAACAAAGCTGGCACTGGTTGGGGGGAAAGGGGCAAACCTGGGAGAAATTTCCCGGATCGAAGGAATTCAAGTACCCGATGGCTTTTGTGTGTCTACCGAAGCCTTTGCCAGAATCGTTGCAGAAACACCCTTGATCAGCGATCTGATAGATCGACTATCGTTGCTTGCGGTAAAAGACCGGGCTAAAATCGGTGAACTAAGCAAGGCGCTTCGCACGGCCATCGAGGACGTAACGTTCCCTCGGGATATAGCCGAAGAGATTGCGGGTTATCTCGCCACGTTTGGTGAAAACAAGGCGTATGCGGTGCGGTCCAGCGCAACCGCCGAGGATTCACCCACAGCCTCCTTTGCGGGCCAGTACGATACGTATCTACATGTTATCGGCCTTGATTCTATTCTAATCCATATCCGCAAGTGCTGGGCGTCGCTCTTTACCGAACGAGCCATTATGTATCGTCTTCAAACGGCCGCATCGGCGGATCGATTTGACCATCGCAACGTCCGGCTGGCTGTGGTGGTTCAACAAATGGTTTTCGCGCGGGTAGCTGGCATCTTGTTTACGGCTGACCCCGTTACGTCGAACAGGAAGATAGTATCCATTGATGCCAGTTTCGGGCTGGGTGAAGCGCTGGTTTCGGGCCTGGTGAATGCCGATACGTATAAAGTGCGTGAGGGAAAAATCATTGACAAGCAGATCGCTGCCAAGAAGCTGGCCATTTATGCCGCAGAAGAGGGCGGTACCAGCCAGCAGGAGATTGCGCCTGAGCAGCAGAACCAGCAAGCGCTGACCGATGAGCAGATTTTACGACTGGAGCGTATCGGCCGAACAATCGAAACCCATTTCGGCTACCCGCAGGACATTGAATGGTGCCTGGCCGACGACACCGTTTACGTTGTTCAGAGCCGACCGATCACTACGTTATATCCAATTCCTGAAGCGGACGGCGGAGAAAATGCCGGAGACAGCCCGCACGTGTATGTATCGGTTGGGCATCAGCAGATGATGACCGACGCCATGAAACCACTGGGCTTGTCGTTGTGGCAGTTGACAGCCGCCCGGCCCATGTATAAAGCGGGCGGGCGATTGTTTGTCGATGTTACCGATGACCTGGCTTCTCCCGCCCGAAGAGGAGTAATTATCAACGTCTTAGGGAAATCTGATCCACTCACAAGAGATGCCCTGACCACAGTTCTGGGGCGGGATGAGTTCATCAACGTAGTCTCGGATACTCAGCAGGAGCAAAACTCCGGTAAACCCGCTCAGGGTCCAACGTTTGCGGATTATCAGACGCTGAAGGACTATGATCCTTCTATTGTCGCCGATTTGATCCGACGTAGTGAACTAGCGATAAAGGAGTTAAAGCAGGCTATACAGCTAAAATCGGGTGTAGCGCTGATCGATTTTATGCTGGACGATATGCAGCAGTCGAGGAGAAGTCTTGCTCATCCAGAAAGCTTTGGAGTACTGATGACGGCTATGAACGCGGCTTCGTGGATCAACGAAAATATAGAGATGTGG
Source organism: Spirosoma knui (assembly GCF_054780635.1). Lineage (NCBI taxonomy): Bacteria > Pseudomonadati > Bacteroidota > Cytophagia > Cytophagales > Cytophagaceae > Spirosoma > Spirosoma knui. The sequence goes on from NZ_BAAGVY010000001.1 coordinate 1,092,933, forward strand.
TTGGGGGAAAAGAACGTAGCAGACCTGCTTTCTCAGTCGGTGCCTAACAACGTTACGTCGGAAATGGGTCTGGCGCTGCTGGATGTCGCCGATGTGATTCGCCCTTATCCTGAGGTAGTTGCATATTTACAGCAGGTTGCCCTTTCGCCAGTAACGAATGCGCATTTTTGGAGCGGGCTGGTCCAATGTAAAGGCGGACAGGAAGCCCGAAACGCGCTCGAGGATTTCCTCAATAAATACGGAATGCGCTGTGCGGGAGAAATCGACATGACAAGAACCCGGTGGCGTGAGAAGCCAACAATACTTGTTCCCACGATACTGACCCATATCAAACACTTTGAACCTGGCGAAAGCAAGCGCAAATTTGAGCAGGGACGTCAGCAGGCGTTGAAAAAAGAACAGGAACTGTTAGGTCGGCTGAAGGACTTACCGGATGGCGAACAAAAAGTCGAAGCGGCAAGCCGAATGATCAGCCTGGTCCGGAATCTGGCTGGGTACCGAGAATACCCCAAATACGAGATCGTTAGTCGCTACTTCGTGTACAAGCAGGCTTTGCTCAACGAAGCCGAACGGCTCGTTCAGGCGGCCGTGATTCAGGATAGAGAAGATCTATACTATCTCACCTTCCAGGAGTTACGCGACGTGGTACGTACTCATACACTAGACCACAAGCTTATTGCCCGCCGGAAAGAGGAGTACAAGAGTTATGAAAAGCTAACGCCCCCTCGTGTTATTACGTCGAATGGTGAAATCATAACGGGGGCCTACAACCGGGAAAATCTACCGACGGATGCTATGGCGGGTATTGCTGTTTCTTCCGGCGTTGTGGAGGGACGGGCGCGGGTCATCGTAAACATGGAAGAGGCCGATCTGGAAGAGGGAGATATATTAGTCACCTCCTTCACTGACCCGAGTTGGACGCCCTTGTTTGTGTCCATAAAAGGCCTGGTCACGGAAGTAGGCGGACGGATGACCCACGGAGCCGTGATTGCCCGCGAATACGGTCTACCGGCCGTTGTTGGTGTAGAGAACGCGACCAAACTCATAAAAGACAGGCAACGAATTCGCGTCCATGGCACCGAAGGGTTCGTCGAAATCTTGTAAACCGCAAACGGTGAGGTTGATTGCCGGAGTTTTATATATAAAAAAAGAGGCCTCACTAATGAAGCCTCTTTTTTTATGCTTTACGAGCCAATTACTTAGGCATGGCAAAAATGCTCGGGTCTACTTTGCTGTTCAGCGTAAGCTTGGTCACTTTCGCCGTCATCGTGCCGGGCATACCCGCGCCACTGATTTCAAGCGTGTGTGGTAAGTTTACGCCGTCTACCTGTTTGTAGTCGTTATACGTTGCCGTACCTTCAACCGACTGTCCCTGGACATTCATGACAGTTTTTGATGCAACTAACTGATACGTAGCAGCATCGAGGTAATAGTTATACACGCCCTCAGGTTTGGCAACTTTAATGTTGTACACATCCTTACCATCCCGCTTTTCTTTACCGACTAGTTCGTACGGCACTTTGTTCATCTGAACGTACGCTAACTGCAAACCCGTTGGCTCGGTATTGTTTTTCTGGAGCTTCACCTGGTCGGCGGGGAGCTCCTGTGGGGTGTTGCCACCCTGCATTGGGTTAATTGCCCAACCTTTATCGCCATCAACGACGCTGGTAATCTGCTGGCCCATAACCGAAATTTCACTACGTGACGATTTACCGACAACGAGCGTTGTTTTCGCCTGCATATCCATGCCCATTACAGACATCTTTTGCTCATATTCAGCCGTTTTAATGGCCGCGATTTTATCAGCTCCGCCTAATGCCGTGATGTGTTTGTCGAGGACTTCGCTGGCGGTCTGCGCGAACGTAAACGCCGGAATTGCCACGAGGGCAACAAGGGTAATGAGTTGTTTTTTCATGAAGAGATTAATCAGAAACTAGATCAAAGATAACGAATTAGGCTGATCTTATCGTCTGAGTTTATCCCGAAACCTGACCGCTTATGGAAAAGAATTGGTCTTAATTGGCTGCTTTCTCCAGCGTATGCGTATAGTAGCTGTAACTATGGGCCTTCACGAACCGTTACGGTGGTGTACATTGCAAACCCATGCGGAAACTATCCACTTTTCTCAAACTGGCTGCCAACGCGTTCGCTAACTTAAAAGCGAATGATCCAATCCGCATGGCGGCTGCCACCGCATTCTTTGCCTTTTTTGCCTTGCCTGCTATCGTTATTATTCTGAGCCGGTTGTATGGTGAACTCTTAACCGGCGATAAGCAGCGGGTGAGCGGACAACTGTTTGGGAAGCTGGCCGAACTCTTCGGACACTCCAGCGCCCGGCAACTCCAGGATATTTCGCAGCATCTTCAGCAGCCCCGCTCTTCCGACGGACTCGAAGTGTTAAGTGCATTCGTGTTGCTGCTGGCTTCGACTACGTTATTCGCGATTATCAAAAACTCACTCAACCAACTCTGGAATGTTCGCCCAGTCGCTCACCGCGGTTTGCGGTATATTTTCCTCGATAAACTGGTAGCCTTAGGTATCATTATCTTCTCCGGCTTTCTGTTTACCGTTTCGCTGGCGCTGCACCGGGCGCTGTGGGTGCTGGCCAATTCCGACCTGGCCGCTGGATTTCAGTATGTATGGTTAGAGCAGCTAGGCCAGCATAGCTTCTCGGTGCTGGTACTGACCATCTGGTTCGGTATTGTGTTTAAATACCTGCCCGATCTGCGAATTCGGTGGCGGGCCGTTTGGGTGGGGGCGCTGGTGACGGCTTTACTGGTAGAAGTAGGCGAACAGGTGCTGGATCGGTTGCTGATCAATAGCCCGGTGCGAACGTTATATGGCTCGGCAGGCTCTGTCATCCTTGTGCTGCTGTTCGTTTTCTATTGCTCGCTGATTTTCTATTACGGTGCCAGCTTCACCCGGCAATACGCGCAGTGGAACCACCTCAGGGCGGAGCCAAACGCGCAGTCGGTGGCCTATCAGATCAAAGAAGTAGAACCGGATAAGCCTTCATAAACGAGTGAACGTAACGTTTAGGAAGGCTTATCCGGTGAACCTATAGACCGCCAATGGGCAGGTTTTAAGGAAAATCCTAACCGACGGATCAACGCCCCGAAACGACCAGATTCTGGGGCGGCTGCCAGGCACCATCCTTCCAGGTGAATTCAAACGATTCTTCGCCAATCGCCCACATCACCCATTTACCCGCATTGGGCGAATCGCTTACGTTCAGGCGATACTGCTTGGCAATAACTTTCATTGATTCGACTTTCTGGTTATCCGTACCCTGTGGCGGTAAACTTTGGTAGGCCTTATCAAATAATTCCTGCGTTACTATGTATTCGGTTTGTGCGTCCTGTCGAGCCATTATCTAAACTTTATTAGCTTCTAACTCCCGAAACCATAAAGCTGTTATGTGAGAAAGGAGTGAATCGGTAAAATTTCGGAGTGTTACTTCCCGACCGCTACCGTTGCTATAGGCTCACTGGTTTTTAAACGCGCTACGCGAATACCCGACAGTCGTTTGTTCCACAGTACGTAGTCGCTTAGTGGATAGGCGGTTATGACAACTTCGCCCTGGTCCGACGACGCGTGGAGTAAATGAATCCGACCGTTGGGTTGTCGTACGGCAATGCCGACATGCTTCATGTCCAGACCGGGCCGGGCGGCTGTCAGCATAATGATGTCACCCTCGCGAAGCTGAGCCTCCGCCTGCCGGATATTTTTCTTGGGAATAAAGGCGAACGGCTGCTGGCTTAAAGCAGCCTCGGTGAGGGCTACCTGTTTAAAAATGGCCGGATCGCGCAGATGCGGATATCGGTACGTAGCGGTTGTCATGTACGATACCGGTTTGGCCACGGAGATGTTGCCGGGCAGGTCGCGGGTAACGTCTGTCAGCAGTCCCTTGCGCTCATTGTCGTAGAGCCATTCCGAAAAGTAGTGCAGGCGACTGGCATAGCCATCAATACGGCCATCCCGGTAGCGGAGCTGCGTTAAGTACTTACGAAAAGGCTGTTCGAACTGAACCGGACTAGCTGAACGCGGACGGAATGGCAACGTAGCCGGCTTGTCGGTTCCGTCGTGATACGCAAGCGTCAGGGCCAGAACGGTTTCCAGAAACGTCGTGCAGTCGAACTCCCGAACGTTGACCACCAACTGTTCCGTCGGGTTTACATCAAGCGTATGGGGTACATAGGGTTTACCCAAAAACTGTTTTCCGATGCTGACGGCTGTTTCGGCTGGTTTTTTACCACCCTGTAAGGTTATGGATTGTAAATTGTCGGGAGCCGTTGGCTGGGCCAGCGCAAGCGACGACGCGAACAGCAGAAAAAGAAGTGCAGTAGATGGTTTTCCCATACGCCTGACAGAAGTAAAAAAGCGCCCCAATAAGTGGTAATGCGTTTGAATCGCTAAGAAACCGCAAAGTAACGAAACAATGATCATTTAATTTCCAGCACCTGAACGCTCCACGGCGGTAACACCAGCGAAACGCCAGCCGAACCGGTTGCTTCAAGTTGCAGCGAAGTCAGAAAAATATCAGTGAACTGATACGTTCGGCTGGCCTCGATCCCCATCGTTGCGAACGCATGATCCGGAATGCGAACGGTTGTTTCGTACGTTGTCTGGCTGGAAAAATTAGCGACGATCAGCAGCTTCTGGCGGTCGGTGTAGCGCAGGTAACTATAGATCTGATTAGCGTCGTAGCCTTCGCTTTGGCCGTTGTCGTTAGCGTACTGAAGGTCATAAAAATAGCCGTTCTGAATGGCGTCTGAGCCGTTGACGAGGTGATTCAGCCGCTGATAGAACGCCCGTAACTCCCGCTGCTCATTCAGTAAGCCTCCTCCGTCATAGTGTCCCTGATTGATCCAGCCCTGCCAGTCAGGCAGTCCCCAATAATCGAAAATCGTCGTCCGGCCATCATCCCCGCTAAACCCTTCTGCGCCCTCGGCCCGCACGCCAACCTCCTGACCGAAATATAGCAGCACGGGACCGGTATGCATAGTGGCAGCTACCGTCATACCGGGTACGGCCGCCCACGGATTGTTGGCGAAAAAACGGGACGCGATCCGTTGCTCGTCGTGCGTTTCGAGAAAACGAAGCATGTGCTGCGGAAAATCGCCCGATTCCTGCTGCCATACGCGGGTCAGATCGTAGCACGAACCCTGCCCTTCCATCAGTCGGCGAACGGCATCGTACAGACCTACTTTGTCGTACAGGTAATCGAAACCACCCTGGAAGATAAACGACCGGTATAAACCGGGTTCGTAGATTTCAGCGATGAAAATCAGCCGTGGATAACGTTGCTTCACCTGGCTGATGGCCCACTGCCAGAACTCGACGGGCACTAGCTGAGCCATGTCGCAGCGAAAGCCGTCTACCCCTTTCTCCGCCCAGAACAGTAAAATGTCCAGCATCTGCTGCCAGGTGGCGGGCACAGGGCTGAAGTGACGGCTGCCTCCGTCGAAGAGGTTAATACCGTAGTTTAATTTGATGGTTTCGTACCAGTCATTCGCATCGGGTGCGGCCGTAATGGAGCCGCTGCCGGTAACCTTAGCCGGATATTCCTGGTGCGTGGCCTCACCCGCAGCGCCTGTGTTCGGCGCGACGAATGTCTCTCCGGGTAGATAATAAAAATTGTTGTCGGGCGAGAAGTTTACGGTCGTATCATCCTGTTCACCCAGATCGGCGACGTCCGCCGGTTTCGCATCGGATTTGTATTGCCGGGCCACGTGATTGGGCACGAAGTCGATAATCACTTTCAGGCCATGCGCGTGCGTACGTTGCACGAGCGCTTCGAACTCGGCCATGCGGTCCGCAACGTTAACGGCCAGGTCTGGTGCTACGTCGTAGTAATCTTTAACGGCATAGGGCGAACCGGCCCGGCCTTTTACAATGGCTGGATCGTCGGATGGAATGCCGAAGGGCGTGTAATCGGTTTGGGTAGCATGTTCGAGGATGCCCGTGTACCAAATGTGTGATGCACCAAACTGCCTGATCGCCCGCAGCGCAGCGTCGTTAATATTGTTGAATTTACCGACTCCGTTCTCCGCCAGACTGCCGGCTGGCCGGTTGGTTATGGATTGGTTACTGAATAAACGCGTGAAAATTTGATAAATAATCAATTTGTCCATGATAGGGACAACGGAAGTGGTATTCATACTGTTCAGGGTGAGTGTTACGGTGGCTTGCAAAGCTAACCACAAAGCTATGGCCTTTTTCGGCGAAAAACTTGGGTTATTTTTGCATTATTGTGCCGCTACGGTCAGCAGATGGCCGTATGTCCTGTCGTCAATTAAGCCTTGTATGAAAAGAATTTACATTGGTTTCCTCGCCTGTATACTATTGACTGGTCTGGGGGCCTTCGCCCAAAACGCCCAGATTACGCGCGTTAATCCAACGAACTGGTGGGTAGGTATGAAAAATCCGAATCTGCAATTGTTGGTATACGGTCCCAACGCTGGAGCGCTGACGTACTCGGTTACGTATCCCGGCGTAAAACTGGTGAAAACTCATACGGTCGAGAATCCGAACTATGCCTTTCTCGATCTGACCATTGCAGGCAGCGCCAAACCGGGCACCATTCAACTGGTGGGCAAGCGAGGGGGGCAGACGCTCTCCCAGCCGTTTGTGCTCAAAGCGCGCGATCGGTCGCCGAAAGGTCAGGGCGTTACCGCTGCCGACTTCATCTACCTGGCCATGCCCGATCGGTTTGCAAATGGTGATTCGGGCAATGATAAATTCGCCGATATGGCCGACCCAAATGCCGATCGAGAGAATCCATTTTACCGACATGGGGGTGACTTAGCCGGTGCGGGCTCACGAATAAACTACCTCAAAGATCTGGGCGTTACGGCCATCTGGTTTACGCCCGTACTGGAGAACGACCAGCCCTTAACGAACGAAGGGGGCGCAATGCGGTCGGCTTATCACGGCTACGGATTCACCGATCATTACGTTGTCGATCGGCGGATGGGCGGTAACGATGCGTATAAAGCGTTCGTTAAGAAAGCGCACGAAGCCGGTATGAAAGTGGTGCAGGATGCGGTCTATAACCACGTAGGTATCAACCATTGGTTTCTGAAAGATTTGCCCATGAAGAGCTGGCTGCATCAGTGGCCTGCGTATACCAATACGTCGTATAAATACCAGCCCATTACGGACCCGCACGGTGCCGAGAGCGACCGACGGGTTACGCTCGATGGCTGGTTTGTTCCCCACCTGCCCGACTTAAACCAGAACAATCCGTTTCTGGCAAATTTCCTGATTCAGCACGCCATCTGGTCGGTTGAAGAGTTCGGGGTGGATGCCTGGCGCGTCGATACGTATATGTACAACGACCAGCCGTTTATGAACCGCTGCAACAAAGCGCTGATGGATGAGTATCCCAGGATTCATATTTTTGGAGAGTCGTGGGTGAACAACGTAGTCGATCAGGCGTATTACACCCGCAACAAGATCGATTTTCCGTTTAAATCCAACCAACCCGGTGGCCTTGACTTTGTGGTGTATTCGGCCATGCTCGATGCGCTGAAACAGAAGTTTAGCTGGGACGATGGGGTGAACCGGTTCTACCAGGCGCTGGCTCAGGACGCGGTGTATGTCGACCCCAATAAACTGGTTACGTTCCTGGATAACCACGATACGGATCGGTACCTGTCTGTGATTGGGGAAGATTTCGATAAGTATAAGATGGGGTTGACCTGGCTACTGACAACCCGTGGTATTCCCTCGATGTATTACGGCACTGAGATCCTGATGAAGAACTTCAAAGACCCGTCGGATGCGGAGGTACGCCGGGATTTTCCCGGAGGTTTTCCCGGCGATAAGCAAAACAAGTTCGAAGCTGCTGGACGTACTGATCGCGAAAATGAAGCGTTTCTGTTCATTCGCCGACTCGCTACGTATCGGCGGGATAATCCGGTGATGCATACCGGAAAGCTCATGCAGTTTCTGCCCCAGGATGGTACGTATGTGTATTTTCGGTACGATGCCAGCAAGACGGTGATGGTGGCCACAAACACGAACGATAAAGAGATTTCACTGGACACAAACCGCTTCGCTGAACGCATGAACGGCTTCACATCGGCCCGTAACGTACTGACGGATCAAACGCTGAACGACCTGAAGCTAATCAAACTCCCCGCCAAAACGGCGCTCGTGCTGGAGTTGAGTAAGTAAGATTTACCTATATACAGTGCTTCCTGATGCATCTCTTGATGGCACCAGGAAGCATTCTTGTTTGATAAATAGCCTAGAATCGATCCACGCATGAATTAAGCATGTTTCCGGATTCCTGAACTTGCAGTTGTATCCTGAACTATTACGTCGATTCGTTACGCATTTCGGCGGATAAGCCGCCAACGCTACGTAATTTTGCTAGAATACAACTTGAATCAGTATGCCCATTAAGGCTTTTCTTTTTGATCTCGACGGTGTCATTGTCGACACTGCTATATATCATTATCAGGCCTGGCGTCGGCTGGCAAATGAACTCGGCTTCGATATTTCGGAGGAGTTTAATGAGCGACTGAAAGGCGTCAGCCGCACCGATTCACTAGACATCATCCTGGAGCATGGCGGCCTGACGTTCCCCGATGAGAAAAAAGCGGAACTGGCTGCGGAGAAGAATCAATGGTATCTCGAACTGGTTAGCCGCATGACCTCGGACGACATTCTGCCAGGCGTGGCTAACTTTTTCTCGCAGGTACGTAAAGCCGGTCTGCAAACCGCGCTCGGTTCGGTCAGTAAGAACGCGCCGTTGATTCTCGAACGCATTGGCATGACACAGACGTTCGATGCCGTTATCGACGGAACCAAAATCAGCAAGGGTAAGCCCGACCCGGAAGTATTCATCAAAGGGGCTCAGGAGCTTGAGGTTCGTCCGGTTGAATGTGTCGTGTTTGAGGATGCAGTGGCAGGAGTTGAAGCCGGTAAACGGGCCGGTATGTTTGTCGTCGGCTTAGGCTCTCCGGAACTACTGATACAAGCCGATCTGGTAGCCCCTTCGCTGGAACAACTAACCGTAGAGCAAGTGCTGGCGAGCGCTAACCAAGCATGATTGTCTTCCTGATAGCCGTCTGTTTACGATCGGGTTTTGGCCAGCTTGCCCAACAGCCACAGGGGCTGATGACGACCCCAGGGAGACATTTCCACCCATGGTGGCGTTGGGCTGTCGAGCTTTGATTTAGGAACGTGCTTCCTGTTGCCAGGGCCGCTGACTATAAAGGTGGCTACTACTCCTGTACTTGTTTCACAAATTCTATCGACACATTAGCGAGTTTAGCAGCCTGCTCAAAACTTAACCCCATTTCTAAGGCACTCTTCACGGTTTCAATTCTCACAGCGGTTTCTGCTTCCTGAATTTTCCGCTTCTCTGCTTTTACCGCTTCGGCGTTGGCCGCTGTCACACGAGCAAAATACGCTCGCTCTTCAGGTGTCATCTTCCGCGTGTCCAGTTCATCAATGGCTCGCTTGAGCCATTCCTCATTCCAGAAAGCAGGATACTCAGTAGACTCAGTTGTGTGTAGCGTCTTCATCGTATAAACCAGTTTTTCTAAGTCCGTCTCTATCTGGGCTACTTGCTTGTTGAACTTAGCCAATTCTACTGTAATAAACGTCATCTGGGTATCAATGATTTCACCAGCTTCGCTCCGTAGATTGGCAATCGTATGAAAATGAGCGGTTGGTAAAATGCTCTTAGCCAAAATGGCAATGGCATAGATCTTGGGCAGATTGGCTAATCGAACTCTCCCCGCTCAACCACTGTGTTAAACTTACGGAGAGCATAAAATTTCATACGCTGCACAAAATGCAAAGCTAAGCCCAACTGCATTTCGACAATGAACTGACTACCATTTTCATCGGTGCAGGCTAAATCAAAAATGCCACTCCTGCTGTCGATGGTTAGCGCTTCAAACGCATTCTTATCAAAATGCACTTCTCGGATAGGCGTGTCCGACTTGATCAGGGCCTGTAACGCTGTGCGAAGGAATAACGTATCAGCTTCGTTGCCAAAGGTAGCTTTGAAGCCGTAATCAGAAATAATAGGAATGTAAATTCCGGTTTCCATATCGCAAAGCTACTTGAAACCTTATGAATACTCTCATTACCATCTATCCGACACCGCTTCATTCCGAATCTGCATTGGGATTAGGCAGTTCTCCAATTATTTGGAAAGCAATTTCAGGCAAACCAACGGCTTCGACAACAAAACAAATACTTGTATTTTTTCATTTTTAAAATCAATTGCGCAGTGCGTGAATAAAAGCGGAATGTAACAACAGAAACAACCCAGGAGCTTCCTATGTCGTGTGAAATTACGTAACAGAGCTCAAACCTAACCAAACAGGTCGGTTGACTTGTCAGTTCTAACTTGGGAATGAAGATTATAAAACTTTTCTATCGGAACGCGCAGCCTGTCGCACGGAGCTAGAAATAGAAGCCTAAAACTGCCCAACCGGAACTACTGGTACAAGCCGATCTGGTAGCCCCTTCGCTGGAACAACTAACCGTAGAGCAAGTGCTGGCGAACGCTAATAGTTGGCAAGTTTAGAACGCCAGCCAGCCAGATACTTTGATGGCGAATGGGGTTACGGGGATGCCGGTCCGGCTGATGTTATCGCGATACGTAAGCCGGTGAATGGCATCGACACGTAACACCTTAAAGATGTTGTCAATACCGTAGCCGACTTCAATATACGGGGTGCGTGTCAACGAACTGAATCCTTCAACCGCCTGGCCGTTGCCATCAGTGGCCGGGATCATGGCGAGGTTAGCCGACGATACACTACCCGCCAGTACTTTCGCCGTGACGAGTTCGCGCCATTTAAGCTGGCGGAATACGGGCAGTCGATTGAACAACAATCCGCCGAAGTTATGCTCAAACTGTACAGTCGCCCAGCGGTCGCAGACAAACTCGAAGTAGTTCATCAGGTTGTAGGCGTTACCCACGTAAAATAGCGACTCGTTGCCCAGTGGGGTATATAGTAATGGATAGGGAACCGTAGCGGGTATGATGCCAGCGCCCAGCGAATAGTACGTTCGGCCCAGTACGCCCACGCGGAACGAGTGTTTCATGGTTAGAGCTACGCGCTGGTAAGCAAAATCGCCACCGAGCACATCCCGCAGCCCAACCGTGTACCGGAGCGTATAAATTGGCTTGCGAGTCGCGCCCGCACTTACCCGTACGTTATCATTCTGAAGAATGACTTCATCCGGGGCAAACCGAGTTTCCCAGATTAGCTCCGACGTGCGGTACGTGCTGCGCATGGACTGATCATTGTCGCGAAGCTGTGGCCGAAAGGCAAAGGGGAAAAGCGGCTCGAAACTGCGGTTACGCAGGGCTATGGTCTGGGTGAACCCCCGACCCATCTCCCGCCGGAAATACAGCAGATTCTCTTCCTGGAAATAGGGTCGCCGGATGGTGCCAAATCGGGAATAAGCTGCAAACAGCGAGTTGTTGCCGATATTGTCGGCCGATACCCCAACCCGCTCCAAGTCATACGTCCGGCGAGCGCCCAGAACCGTCCAGGGTTTGCGGTTTACGATATACTCGACATTGGCGCTGTACTTGAACGTTTCGTCTTTAGTGCCATACGCCAGATAACCGCTCAGCAGCCATTTTCGGCTAAAGCCGGTGTTTGTCCGCAACCCAAACCGAAACCGCGTCCCCTCTACGCTGTTGCTGGCATACGAATAGAGAAGGGGACCAATGTCAATGTTCCATTTTTCAATGGGTTTGTAGCCCAGCACACCCAGCTTGATAATTTCACCAGCAACCTTTATCAGGGGCACATTCCGAACCGAGTCGACCACGCGCATGGCTCGCCATTCATCGGGTGAGAGCGAGTCAGGACGTACGCGTTGCCAGAAAGCCGTATCAGCTTCGCGGTAGTCGTCGGCCAGTTCGATGGATGGATCGTAGAAAGTAGGGTCTTTCGGCTGGTTTTCGGTGATATTCCGGGCCGTGGCAAAAAAGCGGACCAGAGCCCCCGGAGCGCGAGGAGTTGGTTGATCCGTATCAATCGTTACCTGCGTTTGGGTCGGAAACCGTAGCCCCGACGTAATGGTCGTCCATTCCTGCTCAATGTGCAGTTCATCGACGAAGTTGATGTTCGCCCGTTTATCAACCCGGGCATCTACCTGAGCGAGGGCGAGCTGCAACGTATCGATCCAGACGGTTCCAATAAACGCCAGATCAGCGGCCCGTTTGGGCGTAAATTCGATTTCGTAACAGGTGGCGTTGCCGAGCGAGACGGTATCTTTCAGTCGAAAGGTATAGATTGTTTCCCACTGTGCGCCAACCGGTGACGGAATGTCTTTGCGCAGAATGTATAAGGAATTTCGGTAGAAATTGTATTGCTGAAACGACGCTCCCGTTAGTTGGGCAATCAGGCCGCCGTCGCTAACGCCCACCCCCGTTACGTGTGATTTAAGCACGCGCTCTTTTACTTTCTCGGGGTTGCTGCGGGCGTAGAAATTGGAGAACGTCTCCGAGATAAAGACCGGCACGGCGGGTCTACCGTTTTCGTCGGTTATAGCTGGCAGCTTACCCAATAATCGCCCGATTGGCCCCGGCCGTTTACTTTTTTTGCGCGTTTCTGTAAAGTCGTTGATATAGCCTTCAATCTTTGTATAGCTGTCGTACTGATACGCGGTCAACTGCGCAGGATCAAACTGGCCACGCCGACGTACCGTTTCGCGAATGACCCGGTAGGCGGGGTCTCCTCCTTTTGCGTATACTTTTACTTCCTGTAAGCTGGTAGCGGCTGACTTGAGCTGAGCGTCAACGGTTTGGGTGGCCTGGGGCAGCAGCGGATACGAATGCGTCTGATAGCCCAGACTCATCACCAGCAGCGAGTCGGCTAACTGTTTGATACGTAATGAATAGCGGCCATTTTCGTCGGAGGTCGTGCCCGTCGTTTGCCCTTTTACGGCAATGCTGGCAAACGGAATACCGTCGCCTGTAGCCGCATCTGTTACGCGCCCCGAAACCGTATACACAGTTGCTTGGGCTACGCATACGAAAGACCACAGAATCAATAAAAAGCTCAGCGCAACCGTGTTAGGTACTAGTTGCTTCATGCAATCGTCAGGTAGAGTATTCGATGTAAGTTAACCCCTTTATAGTCAACAAAGTTTACTAGTGCATAGGCAATACTGGTAAAGTCCAGTATTTTGGTAAAAAGTCTATATAGATAAACAGCAGATGGTTTTGCTGATGAATGGAATGGCAATTCGGATGCAGTATCTAGTTAAGTACGTTGTACAACAGAAATTCGTTGCAGCTATATCGTCGTCGCGTATGAGGTGGGTAATCGTTTGTCAGGGGCTTGAATGGAATAAGTAGCCGTAAACCTAACTGGAAATTATCTGCATTTTACGCCTGTACAACTGAGGATTGTTGGCCGGAATAAGAAACATTAGGTAGACACAAAAAAGAATCCCCCCTGCAACACAGGAGGGATTACCCATAACCTATTCTAATCTACTATACAACGATCTCACAAAATGTACCACTAATTATCGCCTGGTCAGCTTTGCTTATCTTGGACGACCACCGCGTCCACCGCCCCGGTTACCACCGCCTGCGGGGGCTGATTGCTGGGGCTGGTTTCCGGCATCGCCACCGCCGTTATCGCCTTCTTTAATGTCGTCGTTGTTGATGGAACGACGACGTTGCTGAGGCTGATCGAAGCTCATCTTACCAATCTTATAGCTGAATGTCAACCGAATACCAGCGTTGTAGAAGCTTGTCAGCGAGTTCTGCGTCAGGATCGGCGAGGCCAGTTCCGAACGCATCGTGAAGGGATGGTTGAAGAAGTTCTCTGCTGCCAGGCCAATGCTACCGCGTTTTTCGTTGATGTCTTTACGAACGCCCACGTTATAGAAGTACATTGAACTCTGGTAACCCTGCAATTGCACTTGTTTGCCGCGCATACCGCCGAAGGCCTGAACCCCCCATCCATTTTTAAGGGTCAGGTTGGTCATTAACCGACCGGCGATTACCCAACCTGAATTTGATGCCGAATAAATAGGATTCGCATTGTTGTTGGTCAGGCTGACGTGGTAGAGGTCGATACCGCCACCCAGCTGCCATTTCGAGAACAACGTACCGTTACCGAACAGGTTGATGCCGTACGCATCCTGATGACCAACGTTTTGGTAGCTGGTGCGGATAACCTGCTGGTACACCGGGTTAACCGGATCGCCGAAGGACTGGCGGGCCGTATCGCGAACCGCGGTGATCTCGTTGTTGGTGCGCCGGGCAAACAGCGAAGCATTCAGATACAGCCCTTTGATGTTGGCACTGGTGCTGAACTCCACATTGTCGGTCAGTTCGGGCGACAGATATGGGTTACCAACGGTGATGTTGGTTGGGTTGGATGAGTTCACGTTCGGGTTCAGGAACTGAATACCCGGCCGCTGAATCCGACGGTTGTACGCCAGTTTGATGATCTTACCGCCACCCAGGCTCTTCGAAATGTTGATGCTGGGTACCAGGTTTCCGTAATCAGGAATCGAAGCCGCTGGTGCCGTCGACTCGTTGCTGAACCGGGCATTCACGAACGTGTATTCGTAGCGAGCACCTGCTTTGATGGTGTACTTACTCTTTGTCGTTAAGGTATAGGACAGGTAAGAGGCCGCAATATTCTGATCGTAGTACAGCGTATTGGCGGGTCGTGAATTGTCAACCACGTAAGGCGCATCCGAGCCATTAGCGATCAGGTATTCGTAATCGCTGTTTACCTGCCGGAAAATGCCTTTACCCCCAAATTCTATCAGTTGATTTTTGCCCATTGGGGTCTGGTAATCAATCTGTAAGGTCGATTCCTGGTTATAGCTGATGTTGTCGTTTCGCTGGCGGGACGTAATGGTCTGAAAATCGGTTCCGCCTAGGATGTCCGCTACGAAATTGTTTGTGCGGTTGTTGCGGCTATACAAGGCCAGCACGCTGAACTCCTGCTGGGGCTTGTACGTCTTGGTGTATGTAACGTTCGCATCTACCGTGCCTGACCGATCTTTCGTGCGAACGTCCCGATTGTTAATTAGCGGGAAGAAGCCGTTTGGCTGAAACGTCTGGGTCAGCAGGTTAAATTGATTGTTGTTGCCATTTCGGGCTCCGTAGCGAAGGCTGGCTGTCAGCGAGGTGCTTTTGTTGATGTCATAATCCCAGCCGAGTTGGTAGTTACCGAATAAACGCTGGCTTGAGGTGTTAGCCGATTGCAGGGTCCGCACATCACCGGCAGCTGAACGCGTGGTCTGGTCGTTGGAGAACGAGCCTTTTACGTTGTACTCAGCCCGACCGAAGCCACTGAGCGAAAAGCCCATCTTGCCAGTCCGGTAGTTTCCGTTCAGGCCCAGGTTACTGCCCCGGTTACCAGCGCCCCCGTTTATGTCGAGGGTGGCTCCTTGCAAGGTCGTTTTCTTGGTTACGATGTTGATGATACCCGCTGAACCTTCGGCGTCGTATTTGGCCGAGGGCGAGGTAATCACTTCCACCGTTTTGATCATGTCGGCCGGAATCTGCTTCAGGGCATCGGCCACGCTGCTGGCCACAATGGTCGAGGGTTTGTTGTTGATCAATACCCGAACGTTGCTGCTGCCCCGCAAACTGACGTTACCGTCGAGGTCAACCGACAGCATCGGTACTTTCCGGAGAATGTCGCCAGCATCCCCGCCCTTAGCCGTAATGTCTTTATCGGCATTATACACGAGCCGATCTACCTTTTCTTCGACCATAGCCGCCTGACCCACTACGTTCACTTCTTTCAGGGTGCGAACGTCGGGAATCAGTTTAACCATGCCTAGGTTCAGGTCAGTGCCTTTGTCGACTGTGATGAGGGCACTGCGCTTGTCTTTGTAGCCGATAAATGAATACTGAAGCCGGTACCGACCCGGTGCCAGTTTGTTCAAGGCGAATTTACCTTTATCGTCGGTTGTGGTCCCGTCGATGGGTTTGTTGGTTTGTGGATTTAGTACGGCGATCGTGGCAAACTCGACGGGCTTATTGGTCGTCGAGTCCATCAGCACGCCGACTATGCGGCCATTCCCACGGGGGAGCGGTTCAGATTCTGACACCCGTTGGCCGGGCGTAACGCCGGTAGGGGCTGCACCTGTAGCGGGCGCATTACCTACCGCTGCCGGATCAGGGGTGATGTAAACGGGAGTGATGGTATCGGCTTTGGCGGGAGTGGCTGTGCCGAACGGATCGGGAACAGCACTGGCCGGCTGCGGACTAACCGCCGGTGTCTGGGTACTGCTGGCAGGAGCCGTGGGTGTAACCGGAACCTGCGCAAACACAGTCGTTGAGCTTATAATAGATATAGAAAGTAACAGCGTCTTCATAGCAATCGGTTGTATCCCTGAAATGACACCCAAAACTGGCATGTCAGTAAGACGTTAAAAAATGAATTTGGTTGAATGCCAATTTTAGGGTGCTGAAGCCAGTGAATTGGCGGGGGAAACAATTCCCTGTTTTGAGCGAGCCCGTTTATTACGTATGGTCGCCAACGCCGTTTGGCAGGTACTGAACGCTGACAATCCGAGCGCTGCGAACTAGCAAATCGCCAGCTTGGCTACCCGAAACCAACCCGGCCGTTGAGCGAACTGATACGTTACCACCTAGCCTGCAGTCCTCCAATAAATTCACTGGTAATCAATACGTCATCCATTAGCATGTCCTCGCTGAACCGAAAAATATATCCGTTCGGCGAGTGACAATACCAATACTAAATCCTGACAGAATAGTTGGCTAATTCGGTAGGATTTATCAATTTAAAAGAGAGGGAGTATTTATTGAACAGCCTTGAATACGTTCAGGAACGATTTGGGGACGGGGGCGCTGAACTGCATAGGCTCGCCCGTGATCGGATGCTCGAACGCAAGAACTTCGGCGTGGAGCCCCAACCGGCCAATCGGGTCGGAAGTGGCCCCGTACTTGGCATCGCCGACAACCGGATGCCCGATATCCTGCATGTGGACCCGAATTTGGTTTTTGCGACCTGTTTCCAGTTCCAGGTTCAGCAGGGCGAAGTGGTCGTTTGCCTTTAATACGTTGTAATTTGTAATCGAAAACTGACCTAGTTCGGGGTTTTGGCTGGAATAGACAATCAGAGCTTTGCTTTCGCGGAGGTAGGAACTGACGGTACCCTGTGGCGGTTGGGGAACGCCTTCTACCAGCGCAACATACGTTCGCTGTTTGGTCGTGGCATTCCACGATTCCTGCATCAGCCGCTGGACTTTTTCGCTTTTGGCGAACATCATTACCCCCGACGTTTCGCGGTCGAGCCGGTGAATGATGAAGATTTTATGTTTGGGATTTTCTTTTTTGACGTAATCGCTCAGGATGCCGTAGGCCGTGCGATCCCGCTCTTTGTCGGTGGCCATTGAGAGCAATCCTGGCTGCTTATTAATCACAATCAGATGGGCATCCTCGTAGAGGATAGTGAGCCCCCGATACTGCGTCGTTTGCGGGGCCCGGTTACCGGCTACCGTTACGACCTGCCCCGGCTGTACCGGATGGTTAAATTGCGTGTATACCTTACCGTCAATCAGAATCTGCTTATTGCTCAGCAGCGACTTAATGTTGTTCCGGTTCTTATGCGGCAGTTTATCAATCAGAAACACCATCAATTGTGCGGGTTCTGATACGGTTAGCTGGATGTCTTTATGTTGGCCGCGCTGCCGCCGTTCTGGACTATTCATTGGTATTGTTACTTGTTACGCTGCACACTGGCAACTGATTGGGCGACAAAGGTACGAAGGATTTAACTCCGGCTTCGTTCCCGTTCCATGAATTGCGCTGCGGCTCAGTAGGAGAGGTCTTTCTCTGCAATCGAGATAGCAAAAACGGGTGAACAATCAAATTCCGAACAGCTTCATTGGATTATATTGATACGTTAACGAACGGTACGTTGGCAGCGGCCATCTTTTCTTATTTTTCACCAAAAAACGCCTTACATGAGTTTTCAGGAGAACTATACGGCCCTACTGCCGGATGGGGGTGAAATTTTGCCTGGGCTATCGATTGATACGGTCATCTTTGGATTTCACGAAGGTCAGTTGAAAATCCTGTTGCTTGAGCTTCGCAACTCTGGCATATTTGCGTTGCCGGGCGGTTTCATTTACGAGTCAGAAGATCTGGACGAAGCCGCTTCCCGTGTGCTGGCCGTACGTACCGGGCTGCGGCATATTTACCTTGAGCAGTTCTATACGTTTGGTGACCGCAACCGGCGGGACGCTGAAACGCAGCGGGCGATTTTGGACAAGGTCGGTATTACGTTAGCAGATGACCATTGGCTCCTGCGCCGGTTCGTGTCCATCGGGTATTACGCCCTGATTGATTTCACGAAGGCCAGCCCAACGCCGGATGCGCTGTCGGCTAGTTGCGCGTGGTATGATCTGACGAGTTTGCCTGCGCTGTTGTTCGATCACGGGCATATTGTGCAGAAGGCGCTGGAAACCCTGCGGGCTAACCTGGATGATAAACTGATTGGGTTTAATCTGCTGCCCGAAACCTTTACGATGGCGGATCTTCAGCAATTGTACGAAACGGTGTTAGGGAAACCGTTGCAGCGGACTAATTTTCAACGTAAGATGCTGAGTCTCGGAATTTTAGAACGGCTTGAAAAAAAGATGACCGGAGGAGCCCACAAAGCGCCCTATCTGTACCGGTTTACTTCCCCAGCCACTCCTTAAACTCCGTCATTCGGTCGCCACTCACAAAAACCTCCTGCTTCGGCCGGGGCATTAAATCCAGCTTTAGTTTACCCGCCGAGAACGTGTGGATGGTTTGAATGGCGGGCAGCGACACCAGAAACTGACGGCTGATCCGAAAAAACTGTCGTGGGTTCAGCAGTTGCGTGAGCTTGTCGAGGCTGTAGTCGACGGGTAGATTCAGACCGTCTTTGGTAACCAGAAACACGATCTTTTCTTCCAGAAAAAAATACGCGATCTCACTGGTTTCGACGCTACGTATCTTCGTGCCGACCGTGATCATGAAGCGGTCTTTGTAATCGGTCGACTTTGGCTGACCAAGCAGGCCTAACAAGGTTTCAAGGTCCGGGGTAATGGAGGTAGACTGACCAAACTGCTGTTTGAACGACTTGAATTTTTCGATGGCTGCCACCAGCTCGTCGTAATTGATGGGCTTGAGCAGGTAATCGATACTGTTTACTTTAAAGGCCTGAATCATGTATTCATCGTAGGCGGTCGTAAACACCACGGGCGTAGTGAGTTTGGCTTGCTCGAAGATGCGGAACCCCAGATCGTCTTCCAGGTGGATATCCATGAACACTAAATCAATAGCCGGATGGGGATTACCGAACCAATCGACCGCGTCGGCTACGGACGGAATTCGGGCCAGTACGTTAACGGATGGATCATATTTGTGAAGCAGTCCTTCGAGCCGTTTGGCGGTCAGGTTTTCGTCTTCAATAATAACAACGTTCATAAGCTAACTAAAAAGTAAGAAGGCCTCCGCCGGAAACCAGGCTTACACCTGCTCATTTACCGGACGGAGCGGCATCAGGTCGCTGGGCCGTTCAACTAATAAAGGAATCTCCACCACGAAGCTTCCATCTACCTCACCAATCCAGACCGGGCGGTCGGTTAACAAGGTGTAGCGATTGATAATATTCTGTAAACCCAGCCCGGTTGATGTTTCGGATTGAGGCCTATGCTGAAGGTTATTCTGCACAACCAGACAATCGCCTTCCAACTGAATATGCACCTGTAGAGGTTCCCGGGCCGACATTCGGTTGTGTTTGACCGCATTTTCAACCAGCAACTGAAGGGTCAGGGGCGCAATGCTGTAGCGAGTCTGGTCGGCTTCCGGTACGTTAATGATGACGTCAAATTTGTTCTCGAACCGGATATTCAGCAAAAAGCGGTAGGCCTGGATGAATTCAAGCTCTGTTTTGAGCAGGACGCGCTCATTGTCTTTTTGCTCCAGAATGTAGCGGTAAGCGCGGGACAACTGGTCGATAAACCGTTCCGACAAGTCGGCGTCGGCATGAACCAGCGACGACAGAATACTCAGGCTATTGAACAAAAAGTGCGGATTTACCTGACTTTTTAAAGCGGCAAACTGAGCCTGTACATTTTCTTTTTCCAGGCGTTCGGCTCGCACCTGTACGTCTTCCAGCCGTCGGTACGCGCGTCGGTTGGCCGCCAGATAGAAGGCCGACAGCATAGCCAGCACCGTCAGACCATTATTGACCCGACCGCGCTGGTCGCGATTTTCCTTACGCAATAACATCATTTCCGGCGTGTGCGGTATGGCCGTCTGCCGACGGGGCTGATACCGGTACGCCGGAATTTTGCTTTCCAGATATTCATCCAGCGAATGCCAGAGTGCCGAGAATCCGAAATTGAAAACAACAGCCATCAGACTGGCGATCAAGATGGTAGCTAATTGGGCGGGTATCTTGAACTCAATAAATAACCCCTCGCCAAACCAGGACGACAACCGGCGCTGAATCCACTCGGTAACGCTGAGCCAGGCAAAGAAGAAAAAAATAGACAACACAATTTCCATCACGAAAAATGGAATGCGCGTTACCCGGAACGCCCAGCTGGGGTTGCTGATATTTACGTACATCCGGATGGGCCAATACACAACGAACACGCTGAATGCGAGTTGCCATTTTTGTTGAGTCGTTAGGCGGTGCGTCATGGAGGAGTTGGTTCTTACACAAATCTAACATCACAGCCCAATTCACGAAAAACAAACCGGCTGAATGACTTATTTTACTACCTGAATGCCTATATGCATTCCCGCAAAGCCGTCTGTTTAATCCTTATATGTCCTGACCATGCGCTGTCTGTTACTTATCCTCTCAATGTTACTGGCCGGTTGCGGTACTTCATCCAAGAAAAATGAACAGCCCGACACGGGTACGCTTGATCCGCCGTTTCGGTTTCCGTATCAGCTCACTAAACCGGCCGAGACCTATACAATGCCGAACACACTCCGGGAAATATCGGGCCTGACGTATTACAAAAATGATAAACTTCTGTGCGTTCAGGACGAAGAAGCCGTGGTGTATGTGTTCGACATTAACAAGAAAAAAGTCGTCAAAGACTTTGGGTTTGGTGGCTACGGCGATTTCGAAGGCATCGAATACGTAGGCGATCAGGTTTACGTCCTGGAAAGCAACGGGAATCTGTTTCGCTTTGAACCGGAATCAACCCAGATCGGTCGCACGAAAACGGACCTGCCCAAAAAAACCGAAGTAGAGGGGTTGGGCTATGACCCGAAGACAAAGCGTCTGCTGATTGCCGTTAAACAGGGTGGGGGCGCATCGAGCGACAAAGCGGTTTATTCCTATGATTTGCTGAACCGGGCCGTGTTCAAAGATATGCAGCTGAGCGAGGAGCAGTTGCAGGCCGCCGGTATCGACGCCAAGACGTATAAACCATCGGGCATTGCCGTGCACCCCATCACGGGCGAGTGGTACATAGTGAGTGCAGCCGGGAAACGCTTGCTGATCACCAGCCGACGCGCTAAAATTATCTATACCGTGGCTCTCGATCCTACGCTGTTTCGCCAGCCAGAAGGTATATGCTTTGCACCAAACGGTGATCTGTACATTGCCAGCGAAGGCGATGGCAAAAAAGGATATATCCTGAAATTTGGGTATAAACAGTAGTCAATTGCCGAGTGGGCCTGACTTCGGCCTGGATATAGATGAGCGGGATGCTACGTAGCATCCCGCCCGGACTGGCACTAGCTAACCAGGAAGTTCATGGCCTGCTTAAGTGTGCGTTCGTTGCCCGTTTCGGGGTCAGTGTACGAGCGTTCGCCTACGTCAATGGTCACCTGCTTGCCAATCAATTGCTTGGTATCCAACGTATCGCCTTCCTTAACGTCAATACCGGCTTGTTCAAACAGGCTGACAATATTCGACATGCCCGCCCGCGACTGGTAGAACCGGTGCGATACGTAACCATCTTCGTTTTCGAAGCGAACTGCAAAGAAGGGAACGCCTTTATTTTCACTCGTGCCTTCGTCAATTTTAGCGATGGTGACTGTGTGCTGGCCATCAGCTAAGAGCGGCTTCGCCTGATCTTTTTCAACAGCAATTTTCATAACGTAGTTGTGTATTTTATTTATATTATAAACTGCTGTCAATTATAATTGTTTTGTAAAATAAAGGACTTGCTCTCTCTGAAAATTGCACTTTATACGGCCGGTAGCATTGAATAAAATTAGGCAGGTTTAACAACGGTACCTAGCCGGGGTTAGCCGCTTCATCTAATTTATAGCTATAGTAAATGAGTACGACGGCATCTTCAATAACCAGATCAAACATGGGCGGGTCCGTGAGTTCTTCTACTCTGACATCCTGAGCGTGAACAGGCAACTCGGCAAGGGCTTTCAATACGTACGTTTTAGCCACCTGGTGAAGTAAAGCCAAACGCGATAGCATAGACACTGTAGGCTGTTGTTGTAGTTTGAGCTGGAAGTCGCTCATGGGTACTGCCAGGTGCCCCCGCTTTCGATTTGAGTCCTCAGGTTGCATAGTATCTCAACCCGTTTCCAAAAAAGAAGTTTTATGTCATGGCTTGTTGGAGTAATTCATGCCGATGCCCGTTGAAAGATAGACCGCGACGTAACGTTTGTAGTGAACCGAATAGCATGCGATAGAGGTGTTTCATTTAACGCTCAGCCGCTCCGTCGATTTGCTGCTTAGCCAGACTGGTGGGAAAAGGAGGCTTGAATGCTTTTATTTGTAAGGTGTTACTACGCTCTTGTGACAGGAGATTGGAAAATGACACGCCCACGTTTATGACTACCCGCCGTTCGATCTTAAAAACTGCCCTCCTTGCTCCGTTTGTCTCCTCGGGTACCCATGCGCCCGTTCCGTTGAAACCTCCCCGCCTAAAGCCAGGGGATACCGTCGGCCTGATCTGCCCGGCTGCCCCGGCTTATAGCCGCGAGACGGTGCAGGTAACCATTGAGTCGTTGCAGGCGTTGGGGCTAAAGACAAAACTGTCTCCTCATTTTTATGATCGTTACGGCTACTTAGCGGGTCGCGATGCGGACCGGGCGGCTGACGTTAATGCTATGTTCGGCGACCCGTCGGTGAATATGATCATGGCGATGCACGGCGGCTGGGGATGCGCCCGAATATTGCCCTTGCTCAACTATGAATTGATTCGCCGGAATCCCAAGATCTTGATCGGCTACAGTGATATAACGGCTTTACTGCTGGGTATTTACGCGAAAACTGGTCTGACAACCTTGCACGGGCCGGTGGGCTCGGCCACCTGGAATCTGTATACTGTCGACTGGTTTCGCCGGATACTCATGGATGGCGAAGCGGTGTCGTTTGCGAATCCGGCCAAAAAAGAAGACACGCTTGCCCAAACCAAAGACCGGATCACGACGATACGGCCAGGAACGGCGCAGGGGCAATTGGTAGGCGGTAATCTAACCGTTTTGTGCCACCTGATCGGCTCACCTTACCTGCCGGATTGGAAAGGTAAAATCTTGTTCGTGGAAGATACGCACGAAGATGTGTACAGCGTGGACCGCATGATCACGCATCTGAAACTGGCCGGGGTGCTGAACCAGGTGGCCGGTATCGTGATCGGTAAATGCACCAGTTGCGAACCCGGCAGTGGCGGGTATGGTTCGCTGACCCTGGAAGACGTGCTGATGGAACATATTAGTCCGCTAAACGTACCGGCCTTTGCGGGCTCCATGATTGGCCACATCACCGATAAATTTACCGTTCCGTTGGGCATCAGCGCGGAGATCGACGCCGACCGGGGAACAATTCGGTTGCTGGAACGGGCGGTTGTATAAGCGTTGACTAATAGACGAGGGCAGTCCGGCGACTGACTTCCCATTGCCAGATGGGACCATCGTCGGTAGCCTCGAACGCGTCGACGAATTTCATGCCGCATCGTTTCAGTACGCGAACCGATGGATTCTCCTGCGCCAGGGTGTGAGCCTGAACGGTATCAACCTCCGGATGCTCAAACGCGCGGTTAATCAGGCCCTCGGCGGCTTCAGTCGCCAAACCCTGGTTGCGGTGCGATTCGTAGATTTCGTAACCGATCTCTACCATACCATGCTCATCGGGCTTGCCTTTGTAGCCACCAATGCCCACCAACGCCCGTTCCTGACGATGAATAAATAGATAGAGCCACCAGGAGCCTTCGGTAGAATCGTGCACCACCTTGTCATGCGTGTACCGAAACGACTCCATTCCGAACTCACTCAATACGTCGGGTACCTTGATTTTAAGGTGTCTGCTGAGGGCGGCTGGGCCGGCGAACAAGGCTTCGTAAGTGGGTAAGTCGAGAGGTAAAAGCGTTAGCCGGGGTGTGGTGATCGGAGACATGAACCAGTACTGAGCGTAGAATGAAGCTGCGAATATATTCCCAAAACGAAAATGCCGGATAGAACCCGGCATTTTCGTTTATTTTTCGGCACTCACTGTGGTACTCTCCGGCTGGTACTTGTACCAATATTCAATCAGGTCGGCAACGAGGCCGGTCCAGCCAGTTTGATGATTCGCTCCGAGTCCCGCGCCAACGTCGCCGTGGAAGTATTCATAGAACAGATACAGGCCCTGGAAGTGCGGGTCGTTCTGTAGTTTAGCATCATAGCCGTAGGCGGCAATACGTCCCTCTGCATCGCGCCGGAAGATGTTAATGAGCCGATCGGCTACCTGAATGGTCGCTTCTTTAATGCTCATCACCTGCCCCGAATGCGTTGGGTACTCGATCTCAAAATCGTCGCCGTAGTACTGATAGAACTTCAGCAGCGAATCAATTAAGAGGAAATTTACCGGGAACCAGATCGGTCCGCGCCAGTTTGAATTACCCCCGAACATGCTCATTTCCGACTCCGCCGGTACGTAGCGTACCTGGAAGATCTCGCTATTGAGCTCAAACTGATACGGTGTCTTTTCGTGGTATTTCGACAGCGCCCGAATCCCGTAGTCGGATAAAAACTCGGTTTCGTCGAACATGCGTTTCAGGATCATCTTCATCCGGTGACCGCGCAGCAAACTCAGCAGGTGCGTTTCGCCCTTTCCGGGTTCGTGCCAGCGCGAAACCAGCGACGCCAGGTCGGGCCGGTTGGTCAACACCCATTCAACCCGCCGTTTGAAGTCCGGTAATTTAGAAAGCAACTCCTCGTCCAGAATTTCAACGGCGAAAAGCGGGATAAGGCCCACCATGGAGCGGATTTTCAGCAGCCGCGCGTTGTTGTCGGGCGTATGCAGCACATCGTAGTAGAATTGGTCTACTTCGTCCCAGAGGCTGATGCCTTGCTTACCCAGGTTGTTCATGGCGGCAGCAATGTGCAGGAAGTGCTCGAAAAACTTGCTGGCCATGTCCTGATACGACGGACGGGTCAACGAAATCTCGCAGGCGATCCGTAACATATTGAGCGTGTACATGGCCATCCAGCCCGTACCGTCGGCCTGCTCGATCCGGCCACCCATGGGTAGCGGCTGGCTGCGGTCAAATACCCCGATGTTATCGAGACCGAGAAAGCCACCCCCGAAAATGTTATTGCCTTCTACATCTTTCCGGTTTACCCACCACGTAAAGTTGAGCAGGAGTTTATGAAATACCCGCTCCAGAAACGCTACGTCGCCAACGCCGTTTAAGTCCCGGTCGATCTCGTACACTTTCCAGGTCGCCCAAGCGTGAACGGGTGGGTTTACGTCCCCGAAATTCCATTCATAGGCCGGAATCTGGCCGTTCGGGTGCATGTAATACTCCCGCAGAATGACCGCCAGCTGCCGTTTGGCAAAGTGTGGATCGAGCCGCGCGAGCGTTAACGTATGGAAAGCCAGGTCCCAGGCCGCAAACCACGGATACTCCCACTTGTCGGGCATGGAGAGGATGTTCGCCGTGTACATGTGCCGCCAGTTTTCGTTCCGGGCGTACACCCGGCCCTGAAACGGCACCGGCATTTTGGGGTCACCTTTCAGCCACTCATTGACATTGTAATAATAAAACTGCTTGTTCCAGAGCATACCGGCATACGCCTGCCGCTGAATGGCCAGTAACTCCGGATCGGTAACGTTTTTCTGTAAATTACCGAAAAACGCATCGGCCTCCTCCACGCGCTGATCCCAGATGGCATCGAAATCCGCGAACGGCTGCGACATAGTGGTATGGTCGCTGAAGCGAAGCCGAACGCTGACACTCCCTCCGGCGGGCACCTGCCGAACGTACTGCGCAGCCGCTTTCGTACCGATCTGATTCGGATTGATAAACTGCTTCTTCCCGCCCGACGTAATGTAGTTGTTGATGCCGTCTTTCGGATATTTCGATACGTTGGGCCGACCGTAGAGCCGCTCGGTGTTGGTATCGTTGTCGCAGAACAGCAGAGCGTCGGCGTCTTCGCAGTAGAGCTTGAATTTGCCAAGCTGCTTATGGTTCACTTCGACCTGGTTGTTGGCAATGCCGTTCAGCATAGGCCGGGCATTGTACTGTTCGTAGCCCCATGACCACGTATTCCGGAACCAGATGGTCGGCAGTATGGTGAGCGGAGCCTCCTGCGCCGAGCGGTTATGCGCCGTTATCTTCACCAGCCAGTCGTTCTGATCGGCTTTGGCGTATTCAATAAAAATATCGAAGTACTCGTCCTGCGCAAAAATGCCGGTGTCGAGTAACTCAAACTCGGGGTCCTGCCGCCCCCGGCGCATCGTTTCGATCACGAGCCGGTTGTACGGAAACTCCTGCTGTGGGTACTTGTACAGCATCTTCATGAAGGAGTGCGTCGGCGTACTATCCAGGTAATAATAGAGTTCCTTTACGTCCTCCCCGTGGTTTCCTTCCGGTCCGGATAGGCCGAACAGGCGCTCTTTCAAGATGTTGTCTTTGTGATTCCAGAACGCGAGCGCAAAGCAGATATGGCCTTTGTTATCCGAAATGCCCCCAATGCCTTCCTCGCCCCAGCGGTAAGCACGCGATCGGGCCATGTCGTGGGTTACGTAGTTCCAGGCATCACCATACGGGCTGTAATCTTCCCGAACGGTTCCCCAGGCACGGTCCGATAAATACGGTCCCCACTTCTTCCAGCCCTTGTTATCGGCTCGTTCGTAAATACGTTCGCGTTCGGTTATGGCAGTCATAAGCATAAAGTCTATGTACGGTGGGTGTCAACTTTCGGAGTAAAGTTGACGTCAAATATAGTATGCACGCTGAGTAATTTAGTACTTCTCTGTTGATATAGGTGTACAGGCATTGGTAACTACGGTCTTGTTAACCAGGCCAATATAAAGTTGTTTAGGCCGTTCCATCCAGCCAATAGTCAGGCTGGTTTGCTGTACTTCCGATACGTATTAGAACATGGTCACTAGAGTAAGGTTTAAAGTCGTCGGATCTGTAAAATGAGTTACGTTATTTCTTCAGCGCAGCCAGCACCCGCTTAATCAGCTCATTTGGATTGCCGTTATGCCACCGCCAGACAATGACAATGTCATGTTCGGGATCGACCCAGATCGTGTTCTGACCCGCCCCAAGCGCGGCAAAACTGCTGGTTGGCGCGTCGGGCCAGGGCTTTTTGCCCGTTGTACGGTCGGGGGTATTGAGCCACCACAAATAGCCGTACGGCGGACCAACCGGTCCCGGCGTTGTGGCCTGCTTCACCCAGTCGGACGACACAATCTGGCGGTCGTTCCAGCGCCCCTGTCGCAGAAACAGATAGCCAAAACGGGCTTCGTCGCGGGCATTGATCCACAAGCCACCCCCCCAGCGCGTGCCGCCACTCACCGACGGCAGTTGTCTCCCGTCGACATCGGCAACGGCGTTGGGGTACGGAATGTACTGCCAGGTGTCTGATGCGCCAATCGGATTCATAATTTCATCGCGTACTACGTCGGGAATGGGTTTTTTCCACAGCCGGAGCAACGATAATGCCATCCGGTTAATCCTGACGTCGTTATATTCGTAATAGGTACCGGGTTGTTGCAGGGAGCGGGGTTTCCGTTCGCCTTTGCCAAACGCTTCCTTACCCACGAAATCGCTGTTCTTCCCCCACAGGCTGCCTTCCCATTCACTCGTTTGACGCGCATGATGCTCCCAGGTAACGCGTTGGTTCTGGGAAGACTCATACCCGCCGTCGTGAATCAGCTTCGCAACCGGGTCGTGAATGTCGCTGATCATACCTCGCTCGATCGTAATGCCGAGTACGGTTGACAGGACGCTTTTGGCGACGCTGTACGTTGGGTCAGGCCGTTGGGTATCGCCCCACTCGGCCACGATATAGCCGTGATGTAACACAATGCCGTTGGTGGCCGCGCGGCTGGTTGGCATGGGGCCTAACAGCTTCCCGAATATCTCTTCCTGAGTCGAAAAATCGGGAGCCATCTGCGTAGTTTCCTGCGTTTTGGCGAAGGCCACAGCCTGATTGAGCAGAGCCGCATCCATACCGGCTTTCTCGGGTGCGATACGTGCCCAGTTATCCCCTTTAGGCGGAAAATAAGCTGCTGACTTCGAGGCTGGCCGGTGGCAGGCGACTAAACTGACCAGCGCCAGCAGGACGAAAGACGAAAACGCGGAGGTTAATCGCTTTATAATTGTGCCGATACGCATTGCCGGTTACCGTTCGAGTTTAAAGCCTTCGACCAGACGGACGCGTTCGGGGCGATTCGCTACGTCCCAGCCCGTGAGGTACATCCAGCGGGTCATGTTCGTCAGCTTACCAATATCAATCCGGGATGGCTCGTCTTTGGGCGTATGGTAATCGGGGTGCAGCAGCGACGTAAAGCAGATGGCCGGTACGTTCAGGCGGGCGTAGGGCAGGTGGTCGCTCCGGAAATACCAGCCTTCCGGATGGTCGGGGCGGTCCCAGAGGGTATCGAGTTTGAACTTGGTCACGCTTTGGTTAGCGGCCATTGCACTGTTTACCAGATCGCGTGAGTTCATGTGCGGAGGCTGCGAACCGAGCAAGGCCGCACTGTCGGGCGCGTTACGTCCCATCATCTCGCCGTTCAGCACGGCGACAATTGATTCCAGCGGAACGGTAGGGTGGGCTGCATAATAGCGTGAACCCAGCAACCCGCGTTCTTCGGCTCCGTGGAAAACAATCAGCGCCGATCGTTTCGCGGGTTTCTGCATAAACGCCCGACCAATGGCCAGAGCCGCTGCGCAGCCCGTGGCGTTGTCGTCGGCCCCGTTCCAGATCGAGTCGCCCGCTACTGCCCGGCGAACTCCATCGTGGTCCTGGTGGGTGCTGAACAGGACGTATTCATTTTTCAGCTTAGGGTCGGTGCCGGGCGCTTTCGCTACGATGTTCACCGAGGGATAGCTAAAACTTTCGACGTTGACGATGTTCGTAAACTGCTGACCGGGCTGCTTAACCCATTCCAGCGCACTGGCCGGTAGCCAGACCGTTGGAGCCTGCGAAAAAACGCGGGTGTTGGGGCCGCCGGGGAGGTCGTACCGACCCCGCTCAAGGCCTGTTGTCCAGCGGTCAAAATAGAATTGCGCTTCTTTGTCCGACACCCACACTACGGCTAAGGCGCCCGCTTTGATCAGGTCAGCGGCCCGGCGCGTCATGGTGCCGAACAGAAACCGCCGGTAGCTTAATTCTGCGGGGGCTGTTCCCGAAAATTCAATAGCGGCTGCTTTGCCTTTTACGTCGACCTTGGCCAGTTCTTCGGGGGTGCCTTTGCCGACAAATACCAACGGGGCGTCGACCGAGGCAATAGCCGGAGCCAGAATAAACGCGTCCTGGCCGTGCGTGAGCTGATGGTTACCGATACTAAGCCGACTAGTTTCAGTAATGCGAGTACGCTGAATATGAAAAAACTGGAAATACGTACCGTCGTCACCAGCGGGTTGGAGGCCCATGGCCCGGAGTTGTTCCGCAATCCAGACTGATGCTTTTAACTCGTCGAGCGAACCGGCTTCGCGGCCCCGGAAATGGTCGCCCCCAATGGCGAACAGATCGCGTTTGATTTCACTTTCTTTGATGGAAGCCAGCGCACTTGCTGCGGTGTTAGCACGGCTTTTAGTTTGGGCGAAGGCAGGCTCGTAGGCAGCAAGTAAGGCGAGGCTAAAAACGCCAAAGACCAGAAAAAGCTTTCTGGTCAAATAAGGAGAAGTCAGATCAAACATTCGGTCGTATTAGTTAGGCCATGACTGAGTAGTAACAAATCTAACCCCGATAGGTCAATGGAGCACGATTGAGAGCATGATTTTTAATGAAAAATGACGGATAATTGATTGATACGTTCGTTCGTCTGGTATTTAAAATACTCTTTATCAATTAAGCCCTATTTATTCGCCTAGCCAGCGCCGGAAGGCCATGGCCTTCTCCCGGCTAATGATGACCTCCTCGTCAGCCGCCGGGTTTACGTCTACTTTTAGTTTGCTCGTGAAATATAAATGTACCTTCTGTACGGCTCTGTGGCTGATAATGAACTGCCGATTGGCCCGATAAAACTGCCGTGGGTCAAGCGAGCGTTCGAGTTCTTCAAGAGAATAGTCGATGGCGTATTGTTTATCCGCCTGAGTTTTCAGATAAGTGAGTTTGTTGGCCGAGAAAAAATAAGCCACCTCGCTGATGTCGATCGGTAACAGCCGCTGCCCCATATGCACCAGAAAGCGGTCCCGAAATAGACCTTCGGGTCGTTGGTACTGGTTGATCTGCCGTACTATCTCTTCAATGGGTACGGTAGTAGGTAATCCCATACCGGCCTGGCTACCTCCGTATGTCTGACGAAGTTGCCTGAATTTGTCTAAAGCTTTACGTAGCGCTGCTTCTTCAATGGGTTTGAGTAAGTAGTCGACGCTATTCACCTCAAAGGCACGGCGAGCGTATTCGTCATAAGCGGTGGTGAAGATGATTGGACTCGTTACCTCAACCTGGTTAAAGATTTCGAAGCTTTGTCCATCGGCCAATTCAATATCAAGCAGGATGAGGTCTGGCCGGGGTTCCCGGCGCAGATAGGCTACGGCCGCTTCGATGCTTTCCAGTACATCGAGTACGACAATATCCTGGCCTGCCCGCCCGATCATGGCCTTAAGCTGGCGAGCCGCTACGGATTCATCTTCTATAATAAGTACGTTCATGCGGGTGAGGTTCTGAGTAAGGGAACAGCGACCTGAAATATGGTTTCAGTTTGGTGAATCACGATGTCTGGCTGGTTAAGCAGCCGGTACTTCGCTGCAATATTCGTCAGCCCCAGCCGATTCGAGATCACGGCGGACTGCTTGGGTTGCCGGTTGTTAACGACTATAATATTCTGGGCGGCATCGGTGGTAATCCGGATAGTCAGGGGGCAACTCGCCGACAGACGGTTGTGCTTAACTGCGTTTTCAATTAACATCTGCAGCGTTAACGGGGGTAATTCGTACGTGAGCATCTCCGGGGCGACGTCGACGATGAGCACCAGCCCTTTTTCAAAGCGTGTTTTGAGCAAGTCTACGTACGCCCGAACAAAGTCGAGCTCCTTAGCCAACGGGATGACTAAGTGCTCGCTGCTTTGCAGGAGGTAGCGATACACCTGTGAGAGATTGATGATAAAGGTTACAGCCTGCTCCTTCTCACCTTCCATCACCAATCCCTGCAACGTATTCAGGCTGTTGAACAAAAAATGCGGTTTAACCTGCTCCTTCAACGATTCCAGCTGGGTTTGCAGCGTGATTTTTTTTAGCTCCTGGGCTTCGTAATACGTTACTCGCCACTGGCGGTAGAGATATAATCCTTCGTAGATGGCGGCAATCGGTATAATGCAGAAGACACCCACGGCTATGTTGTACACGTAACGTAAAGGCGTGTAGTGATACCCCCAAAATAAGGTTAAGTCGTAAAGAGTCGAGGTTATGAGTCGAAACAAACCGGTAATGAACAGGAACCAGAGCGCCTGGAAAATAACCCGCTGGCGCGTCTGGCTTAGCGTCGGGTACCGCCGACGCGAGCGATATATGCCGTAACGGCTGATGGTCCACAGCAGTGATACTTCTACCAGGCTGACGAGGTAGTCGAGCCAGAAAGGCTGGCTATGCTCACGGTTGATCTGGTCGTAGAAAATCCAGTCGCCCAGTAAGGCAATCAGCGGAATACCCACAAGCCGGAACCAACGGTCGTTTAGCTGAATCATCGGGTAGTCTTTAACAGGTTGTCATTACGGTAATATAAACTCTTTGGTTATCAGTGATTTTTACTGAAGAAGTTCAATGGCTTTCTCGAGCGCGCGGTCATGGCCTGCTTTTAAATCTTCGGGTTGATTTTTTACTACCACTTTAGGCACAATACCGATGCCTTCGAGATTGCGGCCGGTAGCATCACGCACGTCGGCAATAGGTACGCGGATGCTCCAACCGTTGGGTAAATCGCGGGTAATCGCGTCAGAAAAGGCTCCGCCCGTTACGTCGCCGACCTGTATGACCTGCTTATTCTGAAGCATCGCCAGCATAAAGGTTTCGGCCGAACTATACGAGCTGAGATTCGTAAGGACAACTATTGGCTTGGTATACTGAAAATTGCCAGCGGGTTCGGTGTAGAACCGTAGCTCAGGACCGAAGTCACTGTGTTTGGGCCCATTGCGCAGCCGGACTGTAAATGACAGGTGACGTTCGTTTGCAAAACGATTGGCGATGTACTGAGCTACGCGGTCTTCGCCACCGCCGTTGTCGCGCAGGTCGATAATTAGCCCTTTTGTGTCCCGCATGTAGGTCAGCACTGAATCCATTGTCTGGCTGTAAGTGACACTGTTACGTTCAAATCCTTTCAGGAGAATATAGCCTACGTTAGACGCCAGTTTACCGCTTACAAACTCCTGGGCAAACGTTCGATTTTCGGTCAGGTAGCGTTTCACCACAGCACCATCGTAATCAGCCACTTGGGTGCGCCCCAATATGCCACCGTTGTACCAGGGCAACTTCGTGTCGGCCGTTGGACGAAGGTATACATGATTGTCGTCGAGGTGGTTAAGCAGACTCGTCATGATCCAATACAGTTCAGCATCGGTAGTCTGCTCATTTACCTGGGCA
This sequence comes from Spirosoma knui, assembly GCF_054780635.1. NCBI lineage: Bacteria > Pseudomonadati > Bacteroidota > Cytophagia > Cytophagales > Cytophagaceae > Spirosoma > Spirosoma knui. The sequence goes on from NZ_BAAGVY010000001.1 coordinate 1,125,915, forward strand.
CGGTAAGTCTGGTACAAAGCATTCCAGTCAATCTTTTTGGGTTCAAAAGCACCGTACAGTCGATCGTATTCACCCCATATCTGATCGAAGTTTGCGACAGGAGTATTTGGAACTTCAGGGCCGATCAGCCGCTTCGTGCAGGACGATAGCAGCGTAGTCAGGCAAAGCAAAATGAGTAAGCTTAACTTTTTCATAATGATCAATGTGGTTGAATAGGTGGTTAAAAATGTACTTCGCCTTCAAGAGAAACCGAGCTGCTAAGGGCCCGAACGGGACGTGGATCAGGATAGGACAGGTAACGGGCGCGATACGTTGCCCCTACGCTGAACCGGGGGCTGATTTGATACGCATACCCCAACTGCACATTAACATTACCTAGCTTACCCACCGTGCTGGCGCGGGTTCCCTGTTTTAGATACGCGACGACATTATTGTCGCTCGTCGATTTGGGGTAGCTAGCCCAGATCGCACGGGTAATCAGGCCAACAACAGCCATGTCTATTCGCAGAGTCAGACTATGGTTAGTGGCAAAGTTATAATCCGTCAGCACAACGGGCGAGAGGGTTGCGGTATTAACGATCCAGGGAAAATTGGCGACTTCATCGGCGTACCAGGCAGACTCCTGAAATGAACCACCTACCCAGGTAGTCAACCGGCCGGGCTCAGCCGAACCAACCCGGCGTAGGTAATCGGCCTGCAGCTGGAAATGATACAGCTCTGACGAAATCTGATAGGAATAGGTTTTGTCTTCGCCAATCGGGGTGGTGTAGGTTCGGGCACCGAAGCGTTCAGGATTCATCGTTCCGGCTCCGCCGGATAAGCGCAGGTCAAAACGAGAACGATCCGTCTGGTGGCGGTACGAAAAGCCCAGCAAAGGTTGGATGGTTCCTGCGTATCGAAGCGGAGAGGCTTGCTGATCGAGTGTGTGGAGCCGGAACGTACCAATTGACAGGCCAATGCTGTTGCGATACTGCGCACTAGCCGGGCCACTGAGCAGGGCGACGATCGCTAGATTAATACATGTTTTGAAGAGGAGGTTCATGAGTGTGCTGTTGGTTGATTAATGCCACAAAGTTGCCACACAAGCAGACGCTGAAGCGATAGGAAGCCGACGAACTGGAAAACAGGCGTGTCCAATCCGGAAACAGCTACCCTCAATTAAATAAATCGCAGTTGACGTCGTGCATTAGCGCCTTTTGGGGCGCTTCACTATCTTAGGGCTGTAAACCTGAACTCATGAAAGTCGTTGTTACGCTGGTTATCCTCCTTGTAAGCAATTCGTTAGCCAACCTGTTAGCTGCCCAATCCCAAAAAACAATAACCGATCCGATAGCTCGCTACGATGCCTATGTACAGCAGGCGGTGAACGATTGGAAAGTGCCTGGCCTAACGGTTACCATTGTAAAAGACGGAAACGTTTTGTTAAAAAAAGGCTATGGCGTTCGGGAATTGGGTAAGCCTGAAGCCGTTGATACGCAGACACTTTTCGCCCTGGCTTCGACCACAAAAGCGATGACAGCCGCTTGCCTGGGTATGCTGGTGGATGAAGGTAAGCTAAGCTGGGACGACCTGGTCCTGAACTACCTGCCCGACTTTCAACTCTACGACCCGGCCGTTACGCGCGAGTTGCGGGTGCGCGATCTGCTCATTCACAATACCGGCGTTGGCAACGCGGATTTCCTATGGGCGAGTATGCAGATTTCGTCGGATGAGATTCTGCGTCGTATGCGGATGATCCGGCCTACGTACTCGTTTCGATCGAGCTTCATCTACCAGAATATTATGTACCTGGCCGCGGGAAAAATCATTGAAAAGGTGAGCGGTATGCCCTGGGATAAATTTGTGCGAGTCCGTATTTTCGAGCCGCTGGGAATGCGCCGGACGCAGGCCTTATTCCGGGACGTAACGGATGGCAATCGCGCCAAACCGCATATCGACATCAACGACACAATCCGCGTGGTAAAAAGCCTGACCGAAGAGGGGCTGGTCGACGCCGTTGGCCCGGCCGGATCGGTCTGGTCGTGCCCCGACGATCTGACCGCCTGGATGCAGTGTATGCTGGACAGCGGCCGATACAATGGCAAACGATTACTGAAGCCAGCGACCTGGGCCGAACTGTTCAAACCCCAGACGGTCGTCACCGATGCTCAGTTCTATCCAACCCAGCAACTGACCAAACCGACCTGGAAAACCTACGGACTCGGCTGGTTTCAGCACGACTACCGCGGCCACCGGGTTAATTTTCATACGGGAAGCCTGACGGGCATGATCGCCATTCACGGCCAGTTGCCGGATCAGAAGCTGGCAGTTTACGTACAAAGCAACCTGGATCATGCTGAACTCCGCCATGCGCTGATGTACCGCGCTTTCGACGAGTTTGCCTTAGGCGTTAATCACGACTGGAGCGCTGAGTTTCGGCAACTGTACGGGGGGCTCAAGCAGCAGGCAAAACTGGCCGACCGCAAAGCGGATAGTACCCGCGTTGAGAATACCAGACCTGCCTTACCGTTAACGGCCTATGTCGGCACCTACACCGACCCGCTTTACGGCAAAGCGGACGTAACGCTAAAGGGCGGTAAGCTTCAGTTGTCGTTCAATAAAGTGATCAGCGGGCGGCTCGACCACTGGCATTTCGATACGTTCCGGCTGGTGTATGACCAATTCTGGAACGGCACCGATCAGCTGAGTTTTACCCTGAACGCGCAGGGGCGGGTTGGTACGTTGCTATGGGCCGGGGCCGAGCTAACGAAAGTTCCAGACATCCTGCCTACCGGCGTAGCCGAGCGGTAATCCAATATGTCGAACGCAGGGTCAATTTCCGAAACAGAACTCGCGCAGCTCAGGCAGGTCGTCTTTGCCGGATATCAGTTATCGGCGGAGACATGGCATGATTTTGCCCAATGCTGGCATCCCGTTACGTATAAGCGCAAAACGCTGTTGACGGCCGCTGGCGAGATCGAGCACTACGTGTATTTTGTCATTGACGGCATCCAGCGGGCGTATTCGCTGAACGAGGGCCAGCGCGAAATCACGCTTATTTTCTCGTATAGGGGTTCTTTCTCCGGCATCATCGATTCGTTTCAGTTACAGCGCCCCTCGCACTATTACCTCGAAACGCTTTCGACTAGTCGGCTGCTTCGGCTGGCGCATCCGGATTTCGTGCGGTTGCTGGCTACCCACCATGAACTGGAAACCTGGGCGCGGCTAACCACGAGTCAGGCTTTGTCGGGCTTGATGACGCGCCATATCGAACAGATGACGTACAGCGCCGAAGAGAAATTCCGGATTTTGCTCACGCGTAGTCCGCATCTGCTGCAACTTATTCCGCATAAATACATCGCATCGTATATCGGATTAGACCCCACGACCTTCAGTAAGCTGCTGGCTTCGGTGAAGTTGTGATAAGCAGGCTTCCAAAATCTTGGTGCAGACCAAGATTCGCTGGGGTGGCTAGCTGTACGTTTGTCGTGTAATCAGCCAACCGCATTGCTATGCCTTCTTTTCACACCCAAACCTTGCTAACCGAGCTGGAAGCCGAAATCAATCAACTGATCGTTCGCGCCAGTCAGCGCTTCGGTAATCTGCCCGATGCGCAACTGACTCAGCAGCCCAGTCATGACCGCTGGAGCATCGCCCAGTGCCTCGAACACCTGAATAGCTATGGCCAGTACTATATTCCACTGCTTACTCAGGTCATTGCTTTGGGCGAACAGCAGGACAAGGCGGCTTCGCCCGAATTTCGCAGCAGTTGGTTAGGCAATTATTTTGCCGAAATGATGCGCCCCAAAGCGGATGGCCGCATCGCGATGCCCATGAAAGCGTTTAAGAACCACACTCCGGCGGCTCAGCTAAACGTACCACTGGTTCTGGCGGAGTTTTTTGATCAGCAGCAGCAACTGCTCAGTTTACTTCAGCGGGCCAGAGCTGTCGATATGAGTCGGCTGAAGGTGCCTATTTCCATTGCCCGCTGGATTAAACTGAGCGTGGGCGATACGTTCCGGTTTCTGATCGCGCACGAACAACGGCACGTAACACAGGCCGAGCGAGTGGCCGATGGCTTGCCCAAAACACGTATCTTGGGCACTAAAACGCCTGTATGATCCGACGCTATATCGTTCTTGCTTTCCTGATTAGTCAGGCTATTCACGTACCTGTTCTGGCGCAGCGCAGACAAACGAGCAAAGCACCTGATCAGCAGGTCTTCTTGGATAAAGTTCGTCAGTACCGGCAGGCGAACGCAACGGCTTTGCTAACGGAATATCGTCAGTTTCTGTCAATTCCGAACGTATCCGCCGATTCGGCGAACATCCGTAAGAACGCGGCCTTTATTATGCAGATGATGCAGCAACGCGGCATTCAGCCCCTTTTGCTGAACGGTACGTCGCCCGAGGCAACACCGGCGGTGTTTGGGGAGGTAGTCGTACCGGGGGCCACGAAAACAATTATTTTTTACGCGCATTATGACGGACAGCCGGTAAACCCCAAACAGTGGGCCGCAGGGCTGGACCCGTTTGTACCCGTATTGATCACCGCGCCCATGGAACAGGGCGGAACAATCGTTACGACGTATAAACCAGGGGACGCGCTTAACCCGTCGTGGCGGCTGACTGGCCGGGGAAGCGCCGACGACAAAGCTGGTGTGATGACCATCTTGAATGCCTATGATGCCTTACTTAAAACGAACAACAGGCCAACCGTCAATCTAAAGTTTTTCTTTGAAGGCGAAGAAGAAGTAGGGTCAACACATCTGGGCGAAATCCTGCAGAAGCACCAGGCTAAGCTAGCTGGCGATGTCTGGGTGATTGCCGACGGCCCACGGCATGTATCCGGAAAAAAACTGGTGCAGTTCGGCGTTCGGGGCGACGTGAATCTGCACCTGACCGTTTTTGGACCCAAACGCCCGCTGCACAGCGGTAACTACGGCAACTGGGCTCCCAACCCGGCTCAGCGTTTGGTAAGCCTGCTGGCCAGCATGAAAGATAATGAGGGTAACATACTGATCAACGGATTTTACGACGACGTAACGCCCCTGACCGAGCGCGAGAAAGAGGCAATGGCGGCTGTCCCGAACATGGAAGTTGCCCTTAAAAAAGAACTGGGTATCGCCAAACCCGACGGGGGCGGAGCGTCGTTCATGGAACTGATGATGAAGCCAACCCTGAACATCAACGGAATCCAAAGTGCAAATGTGGGTGCTCTGGCCGGTAATATCATCCCTGCCAAAGCGGAGGCCGTACTGGACCTGCGAATGGTGCGCGGTACCGACGTAGCCCGGCAGATCCAACGCGTAACCGAACACATTCGTCGGCAGGGCTACTACGTACTCGACCGCGACCCAACCGATGCCGAGCGTGAACAACACCCAAAGCTCATAAAAATAAAGGCCGGTGTGGGCTACAATGCCCAGCGTACGCCGATGGATTTGCCAATCGCTCAGTCGATTGTAGCCGCCGTGCAGGCTACGTCAGCCGAACCAATTGTTTTGCTGCCAACTTCAGGCGGTAGTCTGCCGCTGTACTTATTCGAGCAAGTCCTGAAAGCCAATGTCGTGTCGGTACCCGTGGTAAACTACGACAACAATCAGCACGCCGAGAATGAGAACGTAACGCTCCAGTACCTATGGGAAGGAATTGATATGATGGCGTCAATTATGAGGCTCAACTGAGCCAACGGCCCTACTTGTTAATGGTTTATCAATGGGCGCTGATCTTATAAGCCTTTTGAATATGCTTATTGTATAAAACTCTATAGATTTTAAAGGAATATCTAAACAGTTGGCTAAATCAGCTCGTTACAAAGAGCGATATATCAACAATTCGTATACTAACTCAAAACACGTTATGAAAACCAATTCAATTGCTCTTGGCCTGTTAATGGCTTTATCAGTGACGGGCATTTCGGTCGCTCAGCAGAACAGCACGATGTCGGGTTCCAACTCTACCAACATGATGGTTGGCAAAGAGTCGAAGTCAGCATTTGATCGCATGAATCAGAAAGGCGCAGCAGCCGTAAGCGCGATCAAGCCAAGCAGTGCAAAACTGTCGAGTGCCGATCAGGACCTGATGATGCAGGTAGCTAAAGGTGGAATGATGCAGCTGGAAGTGAGTAAAATAGCCGTGCAAAACGCCAGCAGTGACGAAGTAAAGCAACTGGCGCAGGCCGAAGTGGAAGAGCAAACCGGTCTGTCGGCGAAGCTACAGGAAATTGCCAGCGCGAAAGGTATTACGCTGCCTAGCTCACCCGATGCAGAAACGCAGGCAATGGTGACGAAAATGCAGGGTATGTCGGGCGCCGATTTTGATAAAATGTACGTACAGGAAAGCGGTGTTCGTGGCCACGAAAAGCTGGACGCCGTAATGAGTCAGGTGAAATCGAACGCGTCGGATAAAAATCTAAAGGACGTAGCGCAGGCCGCTCACCCGCTCGTGAAAACGCACTTGAAAGTGTCGAAAGAAGTTATGAACAAAATGGGCGGTAGCAACATGGGGTCTCGCTAAGCGTTTCCCGGCTGTTTAACTGACAAGAAAATGCCCTTCCGATGAAGCCTCATCGGAAGGGCATTTTGCTTATAAGGGTGATTTAAGTATAGTTATTAATGGAGCTGAAACATTGCTGCCGCGCGGCAGCAACACGCCAGCTTAATAACTTTCGTTCTGCACCAGGTAACCGGGCAGGTTTGAAGCGCCGTCGATGGCGTTCTGCGGAATCGGGAAAACGCGCTTGCGCTTGTCCGTGTTGGTTTTCTCGGTCCAGGTGCCTTCGTACTTGCCGAACCGAATCATATCTGTCCGACGTACCATTTCCCAATACAGCTCAAAACCACGTTCCCGATACAGCAAATCCAGGTTCATGGCGGTTAAGGCCGGAGGAGGAGTAGAGAAGGCCCGTGCGGCCCGGATGGCGTTGACATCACCCAAAGCGCTGGCAACATCATTGCTTTTGCGCAGCTTGGCTTCGGCCCGCATCAGGTACACGTCGGCCAGTCGGATAATCGAAAAATCAGCGTCGCCCAAGTTTCGGCCGCTGGTCGATTTTTTGCTGAACTCATACTTCTCGACCCGGTAGCCGGTGCTGTAATCGCTGCCCGCTACGGTGAAGTTAACCTGCTCAGTAAAGATCACCGGCACCGTTGGGCGATTCCGCGTTACGTTAAACAGCTTACCCACTTTGTATTTACCGTCCGGACATTTCACGAAAGCACCGTTTACCCGTAACAGACCATACTGCTGACCCCGCAGAATACCCCGGTTAATATTGAAGTCGGCTTCGGCTACGCACGAGTCGGCTGGGTTTGAGTAAATCGACAGGTTCTGCCGGTAGAAGCGTGGGTCGATTGACGGGTCTTGTGGACTGTAGGCGTTCACCCAGGTCCGGTAGTAGTCGGGCGTAATGGCCGGACCATCGGTGCCGTTCGCAGCCGGGAACGCAGGCAATGGAAACTGATCGCCCGAAATCGAGAAATACGCCAGCCTGTTGTGCCCATTCAGTTCGGCGCGCTGATCGACGGCGAAAATCAGTTCTTTGTTATCGTGGTTATTCGAGTTGAAAATCGAGAAATAATCCCGCGCCAACTGATACTGCCCAGAGTTGATAATCTTATCACAGTACTCAACCACTTTGTCCATATCAGCGGCCTGGAACGTAAACTGGTCGGCGTAGCGGTCTCGGTACACTGCTGCATTCAGGTACAGCCGGGCCAGTAATCCCCAGGCGGCTCCTTTGCTCAACCGGCCAGGGCCAACGTTCGGCTGCAGATCGGGCTCCACGGCGATTAACTCGCTGAGGATGTAATTGTACGCAGCTTCGCCCCGCAGAACGGTCGAGTTTGCCTGGGGATCTTCTTTGACAAATACCAATCCGAACAAATCGAACATCAGCATCGAGTAGTAGGCGCGCATCCCCCGGGCTTCGGCCAGATACACTTTAGCCGTTGGGTCCTTGATAGTCGGCAAAGCATTTACCGCTGATACCGAACGGGATAGACTCTGCACGAGTAAGTTCCAGGTGCTGTTCAGGTTTGGATCAGTACTGGTGTGGGTATGCTGGTGCATGGCCAGGTAAATCCCGTTGTCGCCCCAGTCGGTGCCACCCCGGTACGGTAGAATGGCCTCATCCGTCGAAATTTCCTGGAGATTGAAGTAGTTCGTATGCAGAAAAATATTGGGGAGCTGGGCGTAAACAGGCGCAATGTTGCCGTCGGCCAGTTGCTTATCCGACAGGCCCGATACCGATGCTTCGTCCAGTACGTTCTCTTCGAGTTTCGTGCAACTGTACGTACCGGCTAGACTGACCAGCGCCAGTATAGAAAGAACTATTTTTTTCATGGCTATAAAAAGTCATTGGTTGCCATTGTGTCATTCGTTGTCATTAAGTAAACGAGTACCCTATACTTACGAATGACGAGCAATGACAAGTTGATTAGAAGGTGAGATTCAGGCCAAAGATGACCGACCGGGCTTTCGGATAGCTGAGGTAATCGATGCCGAACGACGAAATACCGTTGACCGTGCGATCGTTGTTTACCTCCGGATCGTACCCGTCGTAGTTGGTGATGACGAATAGATTCTGACCAGTTACCGACAGTCGTATGGCGTTGATCCAGCGACTCATACCAATCGCTTTCGGGCTCAGGTTGTAACCCAGCGCCAGGTTGTTAAGCCGGAAAAAACCACCATCTTTCAGGAAACGCGTCGACACCGGAGCCGAGTTATTAATCGACTCGTTGGCGTAGCGAATGGCTTCATCGGTTGAGTTTAGCCCCTTCGATAGCCGCAGCTTGTAGAAGTTCGAGTTCGCCGTGTTGTCGTATACTTTGTTGCCCGATACGCCGTTGAAGTTGATAGCCAGATCAAAGCCTTTGTAGGCAATGTTGCTGTTGATGTTGAACTGCCTGGTCGGCAGGGCGCTGCCCGCGGCAATGCGGTCTTTGTCCGTTATCAGGCCATCGCCATCCGTATCTCGGTACGTACTAATCCCTTTCTCATCAAAGCCCGTAAACTCTTTCAGGAAGAACGTACCGATTGGCTGCCCGTTAATATAACCGTTAACCGTTGCCGAGGTCAGTCCGGAGCCCTGCGCCGATCCCGACGTAATGACTGAATACGGCGAGTTGTTCACTACGTTCTGGATGAACGTTACGTTACCACCGATGTCGAACCGGAAACCGTTCAGGCTGGCGTAGCGGTAGTTCAGATCAATTTCAAGGCCTTTGTTCGTAATGCTCATGTTCGGTACGTTCGTCCAGTACGTACTGGCCGGTTGAACGGGATCGGCTGGGATCACTTCAAGCAGGATCTTATTAGAAACTTTATTGAAATAATCGACTGAGCCGGATAGGGCTCCTTTAAACAAGGCGAAATCCAGTCCTACGTCGGTTTGCGAGGATACTTCCCATTGAATGTCGGGGTTGGCCAACCGGGTATAGGAAATACCCGCGGGGAACGTAGCGGAACCGTCGAGGGGGTAGCTTGTCGTGCCGGATACCTGCGCAGTGTATAATGCCTGCGTGATTTTAGCCGGAATCTCCTGGTTGCCGGTCTGGCCCCAGCCCGCGCGTAGTTTCAGGTCGGTAAACGGCCCCGATTTCAGGAACGCTTCGTCCGACAGACGCCAGCCCGCCGAGATCGACGGAAATACGCCATATTTGTTGTTAGACCCAAACTTCGAGGAACCGTCGGCCCGCACCGTAGCTGTCAACAGGTATTTATCGTTGAACTGGTAGTTCACGCGGCCAAAAAACGACTGAAGTTCATTCTGAATGGCGTAACCACCAGGCCGGTTGTTGGCCAGCGTTAAGTCCTGACCCAGACCGGGGTTATAGATTGGCTCAACCGGCGTTATGGGGAACTTGTTAATGCTCCACCGTCTTTCCTGAACCGAAAACTTCTGGTACGAATGACCCAGCAAAGCCGTTAGGTTGTGGTTGGTCTTCGCCAGCGTATAGGTAAAGTAGTTTTCGACCAGGATGTTACGATTCGTGGTGTAGATGCTTTCAAGTCGTCCATCCTGCTGCGGCACGGCGTTGGCCAGCGACTGCAAGTCACGTACTGAACTGGAGTTGTCGACGCCCAGGTTGAGCTTGTACACCAGATTGGGCACAATTTTGAACGAAGGCGAGATGTTACCCACTACCCGATTAATGGTCGTTACGTCTTTTTCCAGTTTCAACGTAATCAGCGGATTAACCCCGCCCTGGTATTGAAACGGAGCACCTTTATCGTCGTAGGCCGGATAGGTTGGGTTGGCCGAAATCGCTGCCCCTACGATCGTGACGGCCCCACCACCGATACTGCCGCTTGGCCGCTCATTAGTCGTTGAGGAAGCCGTCAGGTTAACGTCCAGCGTGAGCCGATCTTCCAGAAACCGTTGCGACGCATTAAAACGGCCCGTGTAGCGTTTGAGCGAACTGTTTTTAAGAATGCCCTGCTGATCCTGAATGCCAAACGATCCGTAATAGGTTAACCGCTCGGCTCCACCACTGAACGATAGGTTGTGGTTCTGCGTGTAGGCCGTGCGGCTGATTTCTTTTTGCCAGTCAGTCGATGCGCCTTTATCGTCCAGCACACCACCCACCGCCGTTACCTGCTGCCGATATTCGTCGGCCGAGAAGATCTTCAGCGGCCGGGCCATCGTCGAAATCCCCAGATTAGACGACAGGTTGAACGAAGCGCTTCCTGCTTTGCCTTTTTTCGTCGTGATCAGCACGACGCCATTTGCGCCCCTGGCCCCGTAGATGGCTGTGGCTGAAGCATCTTTCAAGACGTCGACGGCTTCGATATCCTGCGGATTCAGGAATGTCAGCGGATTGGTAGCACCGCCGGTACTGGAATTGTCGAGCGGAATGCCATCCAGTACGAACAAGGGCGTACTACCCGTCCGGACGCCACCCGGTCCCCGAATACTGATCGTTTGGGAGCTGCCGGGCTCACCACTGGCCGACGTTACGTTGACCCCGGCAACCTTACCCTGAATCAACTGCTCGGGCGAATTGATAATGCCCCGGTTAAAATCGGTGCTTTTAATGGACTTCACCGCACCGGTCATATCGCGTTTGGTGGTGCTACCATAGCCGATCACTACCACCTGATTCAGTTCCGATGCTGACGATTTCAGGGCAACGTTGATGGTCGTCTGGTTGCCCACGGCAACCTCCTGCGACACGAAACCGATGAATCCGAAGACCAGTGTCGCATTTGCGTTGGGTACTGCGATCCGGTAGTTGCCGTTTGCGTCGGTGGTCGTTCCCCGCTGCGTACCTTTAATCACTACGCTGCAACCGGCTAAGGCTTCGTTCGTAGTGCCGTCCGTCACCCGTCCGCTAATAGTTATGTCGGCGGCTGGTTTTAGAAGAGGGGCAACCGTCGGTTTAATATGGTTGGATAGTGGGTGTTTTGCCTGGGTTACCAGTGCGGTAAGCAGCAGCCAGCCACACAGTAAAACCCTCCAGCTGTAGATGGGAGGTGATGATGAATGATAGAAATTAGTCATAGTTCTAGATGGAATTAAGGGTGGTAAATTTCACGGTAATAAGTACCTCCTGGCTCTCGAAACGGGATATTTAAACATAAATTAATACGTAGTGGAAAGTCACTACGTATTTTTCAGGGGCAAAAGATAAAGAAGTTAGGAATATAACTATACAGAATGGAGCGGTTAATTATGATATTGACTATAAATGGGTTAGGATGAGAGGCTGATCGATTAAGTATAGCGGATTGGTATGAATCGGTGAAATTAATGAATTATTCGTCTACCAACTGCGCGATCTAATTCCAGAGCGGACACGATTTCCAGCGTGGACCGGGCTGGCAGATAAGAGAGTTCGCGGCTGACTGTGTTAAGAAATCGTTCTCAACACATGCAGCTAGTTAACAGCCGCTTAACCGAATAAAACATGAACGGGTTGATACGTATCTAGAAGGGTAACCGATAAGATGGTTTACGAATTAACTGACCTACTGTAGACGCTGAGAGACAGATAGATGAGCAGGGTGTTTTGCGCTAATTTTTTGTTTAAGAATTACGTTACGATAACCCGTTTGTACGGTTATCTTTATTCATACATTAACGTAACGTTTCAGCATACAACAGCACAATTGTGAAAGATACCGTTCATCTATTCATTTTTGACGGCTACGCAGATTGGGAACCTGCTTACGCTATTGTCGGCCTGGCAAAGTTCAGCCCCTATCGAGTGAAAACCTTTGGGATTGATAAACAGCCTGTTTACTCAATGGGCGGCCTTTATGTACAGCCTGATCTGACTATTCAGGAGGTAGATATAAACAGGAGTGCTTTGTTAATTCTGCCGGGAGGGTACAATGTATGGGAACAAGGGGGGAATCAGGAAGTAGTACCCCTAGTCGAACAATTCATCCAACAGCGAACGCCGGTAGCTGCCATCTGTGCGGCTACAACCATGATGGCCCGTCAAGGCTTCCTGAAAGGAATCAAGCACACTAGCAATGCAAAAGAGTACCTAAGTGGAGTAGTGCCAAACTATTTAGGAGCTGACTTATACCAGGAGGCACTAAGCGTTACGGATCAGCATATTATTACGGCCAATGGGACCGCAGCTCCTGAATTTGCGGACAAAATTTTTGATGAGTTACGATTGACGGGTGAGCCCAGGCTGGAAGAGTGGTTTCAGTATTTTCGGTTGCGCTTGCACAATGGCTTTGCTTAAATTGTTGCTGTAGCTCAAATCGTGGTTGTTAACTGCCAAACGTATCATATTTGTGCCATTTCCACTCCCTAGGCATGGGATATAAATTGATATCAACGTCTCAATTGACATCTGCAGCAGCTACTATTTGTTGGCAAACCTACTCACATTCAGGCCGTTCGTAAGTTATCTACTAAAAATTTCGTGGATTAGCAATAGGATGAGCTTATGAAAATTTGAGACGTGTCGACTTAATGGATCAAACGACTTGATCCTAGTTCGCTGTTGATCGTCAACGTATTAGCAGTACACTTCCTTTGAGTACGGGCCGATCGGCGGTGGTACGTAGCGTATAGGCGTATAGTCCGGCGGGTAACAAAGTTCCGCCCTGGGTGCCATCGAAAGGCTTGTCGTAGCCTTTCTGGGACAAGTAAACAACTTCACCCCACCGATTGAAGACCGTTACAACGGCATCGGGGAAGGCTTCTATGCCAGGAAGCTCCCACACATCGTTCAGTCCATCATTATTTGGAGAAAAGGCGTCGGGTGCCCATACGCGTTCGTATACGGTGATGTGAATAGTATCGGTGGCCTGACAGCCAGATGAATTGCTAACCGAGAGCGTATACGTAATATCACCCCCGATCGACTCTACCGACGGACTGGCGGCTGTAGGGTCGGACAGATACGTAGTAGGTGTCCACGAAAAGGTGTTAGGCTCGCCGGTGAGGCCTGGCGTCAGCGCAAACGTATTGCCCGTATAGGTGGTGAGGTCTTCCAGCGCGATGGTCGGGATCGGAGCAATAACGGCCGTACGCGTTGCCACTACGCCGGGGCATTCGGGAGCGGGTTTGGCGGTATAAGTGAGTTGATGGACGCCAACACCCGCCTGTTTCGGGCTGAACTCGCTGCCGGTAACGCCCGCCCCTGAGAATTCGCCCCCGGTTGGGGTTGCCTGGAGCAGATACACCGGATTGTCGGGTCCACAAACGGGCGGAATCGAGTCGAAGCGAACCGTGATGGGCGGAATCTGAACCACCGAAAAAGGCGTCGATACGCCGGTGCATCCGTATAAATCCGTAGCCGTTACGACGTAGTCCCCGGCCGCTGTTACGTTGTTGAGCGCACTCGCAACAGCGATTGACTGCCCGTCTTTCTGCCAGCTATATTGCGTACCGCCACCGGCTGTTAGGGGCAGCGTACCCTGCGGGCAAAGTCGGTTCTGGCCAGTAGCCGACTGAATCGTCGCCAATACGGGCGCTGATCGTTCGATGAACAGGCTATCGGTTTGAAACACGCAGCCCAGGGTTTTATCGGTCAACGTTGCCCAATAGCGGCCTGCCTGCGTTATGTTGAGTGAATCGGCACTCTGGCCACCCATCAATTGGTCGTTGCGCTGCCATTGGTAACTGACGTTTGTGCTGCCTTTCACGGCCAGCCGAACCGAGCCCGTCGTAGCGCATAAATGCCCCGCTGACGTTAGTCGAGCGGCACTGCCCACAACGTTCACGGAAAAAATTTTAGAATTGCCCGTCTTGCTACAGGTGGTCTTGAAGGAAACAACCAGCGAGTAGTCGCCCGACTCACGAACGGCCAGGGTTGGATTGGTAGCACCCGGTAGGTTAATGCTATTACGACGCCATTGATAACTCCAGTTCGGGTTCGGTATGGCTTCCAGGATCACCGAATCGCCCTGGCAGAGGGTAGTGGCCCGTAACGTGGTGGGCCGGCCTTTGATCTGGACCGTTGGATCAGGCGTTGTGCTGGGTGGACATTCAATGACCAGTAACTGAAAGTCGCGCCGAACCTCGCCAATTTTTACGCCGTTGCGGTACTCTTCTACGTTCACCGCGAAAATATAAAGACCCAGTTGCGTGGCTGTCACCGTCAATTGCCCGGTCTGCGCATCGACCGCCAGGGTTGGATTGCCGGGAATGGCGATAGTCGCATTAAAACCAGCGAGCCATCTAATGTCGGGGTAGGGGGCGGGAGATACGGCGTTTATATCCCGGCTATTGCCTTTTTGGTCGAGCGGGGTTACCAAGGAGTACCGTAATTCGTCGCCGTCGGGATCGGTTGCCCCGAAGGGATACGAGAAGGGCTCGCCGAGGCAAACGTATTCGCCATTGATTGGACCAAAGCGAGGGGATGAGTTTTCAAATAATCGCCCGTTCTGGAGGAGCGCCGGGAATTCAAGATAAAACGTAAAACCCGTCTGGCTGGGACTACTGACATTGTTGATACCCCCGTTGCGATTGCGGGTCTGGTAGGAGATGTAGTACCCCTGCGGATCGTCGTAGGCCGTCGGGTCGAGCTGAATATCGGCCTCGAACGTAGCGACAATAAATTTGAGGTTCCGTTGTTCGGCGCAGTACTCATTCGCGTAGATGATGGGTTGGCGCTGGCCGGTCTCCTGGAGTAGATAACTGCGCATCAACGTATTGTCGCGTTTGCGAAAAATACCAAATTGACCGCCCCGCTGGTTATCGGCTCGCGGTCCACTCTCCATATAATTAGTGACAATAATCCGGTAATGACCTGGTCTGTCGCCAACGGCCCGCATTTCAATTTGCCCGCCTACGTGGTGGGTTGCTTGCGCACGGACAGAAATTGCCAACATTCCAATCAGGAATAGCCTGGTAAAAACGCGCATAGGCTAATACGATTACTGCTGTTAGAAGTTTCTACAAATCAATTTTATCGTTGCGTGGCTTGGTATAAAATCGTGTGCTGGGTGGGTAATCTAAACAGGACTTAAGCGCTGCTAATTCGCTTTGCTTAGCTAATACGGGTAAAGAGCTTTCTTCGTTGCGTCGCTTTTAAAGATACTACCATATTACTTAACTATGGTAAGTAAGCCGCTTAAATTTAGGCAGTTGCGCCGAGGGTTTGAACTGGAGTTCCAAAAATGAGGTATCAGTACGTTGTTAAGCGACAATACCGCAATCTGTGACTTCGTGCCAACGCTGATACAATTCTTACCAGCTTCCAGTGGGGGGCTCGGCGGAGGTGTCGTGAACGCCTGCAAAAACAGGGCAATGTGTTCAAATCAATTTGAGTAATATCGTTTAACAGATTGGCAGCCCACAACTCTCCTGATCATGTACCGGAGAGTTGTGGGCTGCGCGTTTTTGGTTATGAGGAGGGTATTGGTAATGCTTACAGGTGAAACGAGGTAAGGACTTTAACCATACGGCCACCACCCGCTTTCCGCTGGATCGAGGAGCCTAAAGCTGTTAGTGGGTTGCTGTTGGCTACACCTTGCCGCCCTACGGGGTTGCTGCCGGTGATCTGACCGATAGCCGTACCCAGCAAGGCTTCTCGGGTGTCGCCGAGGGGTAACAAATCGATAGGCTCTTCCACTTCAATGGTTGGGGTAAAACCCGTCGCGTAGTCCGACTGGCCGGCGCTATTGTACGATCTGAACACAATGGGCTGCATACCCCAGTTGATTTTGCCGGTCTCATCCGTGATCGTGATCGACCCTACGTTCTTGCCGTACGTGGTGGTGCCAATGGTTACTACGTTCATGTATGGGCGCAAACCGTTGATGATCAACTCGCTGGCTGAGGCAGTATGATCGGTGGTCAGCACGAACACCCGCGACAGGTTCGCACCGATATTCTGCGATTTGTCGACGAAGTTCTGGATGAAAAAGTTATTGCCGTATTCCTGGCGCAGGGCGGGGGTAATCGTCGCGTTCCATTCCTCGCGGAAATAGAGTTTACTGGAACTAATACCTTTACCGATCAGGCTGGCCAGGTTCGCCGATGACGACGTATAGCCGCCGGGATTGTAGCGCAGATCGAGGACCAGTTCATTGACGCCCTTGGCTTTAAAATCGCTGAAGATGGCATCCAGCCGCGCGTCATATTCGTTGGCCTGGCTGCCGTTCGCGCCCGGTACAAACTGATTATACACCAGGTAACCAATTGTTTTGCCGCCAATGGTATACATCGAGTCGAGGAACACCGGATTTTCCTGGAAGACCGTTGCTGTTACGCTGCGGGTCTGGTCGGTGTCAACGATGGATTGACCTCTGGGAGTGGCCAGCCCGAACGTAAAGTTGGTAAGGCCCGAATACAGGAGATTCTCTACGTTCGTACGGGTGAGCGCCTGACCATTCACCTTCGAGATGATGTCGCCCCGTTTAATACCGGCTTTCTGGGCGGGCGAACCCGGCAATACGTAAAGGACCTGCGCGATGACGTCGTCGGAGCCCGACGAGCGGAGGTACAAATCATATTCCATACCCGTGGTAGTCGTTTGGCCACTTAAACTGGCTTCCAGCTCCTGACCACTTTCTTCAATCCACGAAAACCGGTCGCCGTTCGGATTGGTCGTCGCGTCATACTTATTCAGGATAGACTCGAAGAAGTCGCCTGGCTTCAGCGTTTTGTCAGGATTGGCTGGAATCTTATCGTTCCAATAATAGAGGTCCTTCATATTGGACAGAATCCAGTCGTTCACCGTCTGGTTTTCGTTGGTTTCCGTTGCCGAATTTGGCTGGGGGGCCACTACGTCGGCATCTTTCTTACAGGCTGATAGCGATACGATGAACCCTGCCAGCAGCAATCCTGTCAACGAGTTCTTCCCCAGTCGTCGCTGACGAGAGAAGCCCCGAAGAGCATCGTTCATAACGTGTTTTTCCATGTTAATCTAGATGATAAGGCGGTTTGTTGATCCGCCTATACTTGTTACGTATTTATGAGGCTGAATGTTGCAGATTGGCCTCTATATTATCTTGATTTAATAGGCATTTAATGGGCTTGTCGGCGACACTTTTCCTGAGTTGATCCCATCGACAAAAAGAGGACGTAAAAGCAGAAAAATACCTGATTTGACTGGGGCAAAAAAAAGGTTACGTCCGGGTACTTGTAATCCCCTATAATAAGAGAAGAACGGTCTGTTCGCAACCACTTCGGTACAGGAGACAACCTTTGAAAGAGATTGTCTGATTTTGGCGTTCGTTCCAGGGCATAAGCGATTTTACGGACAGGGCTGTTGGTCTGGATAAAATCAACCAAATAGAAGTATTCTTAGAAATAGCAAAAAGAATTCTATAGCCGTTTTATAGGTTTCGTAGGCCATTGAATAAGTAACCAAGCTCTATAATTAGCTGATAAGGCGTATATGACTCAGAATGGCCGTTTACTGTCTAACCGGTTTATACACAAGTTACCAGAACAAATAACATTTAAAATAATGCATTGTAGATTCAGGTATTATATCGTACCAAGAGCATACGACCAGTCCAACTACATCCTATGATTATTCCGATGAGTACTATTAATCTGCCGGGGCACCGTTACCCAGTTCCTATCGACTCGGTCGTGTGGCTGGAGGGGGACGCGAACTATACGCGGGTGCACTATCAGGATGGCTCTTTTTCGCTGGTTTCGCAGCCCTTGCAGTGGTTCGAAACCCAGTTGAATTTCATTCGGGTGCATAAGTCGGCCATTATAAATCCTTTATACATCCGTGAGTTCCGGCAGAAAAAGAGCCGGGCGGGTTGGGTGCAGTTGCAGAATGGCCTGATCTTACCCGTATCCCGCAGTCGACTGGAACAAACCGCTACTCAGTTAAACCTGACCAATAATTCCTATCGTTTGAGTGCCGATCTGTAAAATGAGTCCTACGTCTGTTAATTATCTGGCTATAGCTGCTTCTGAAATCTACGGGGTATTGATCCAGGTTCTCTAAGGTTACACATAGTATCGATCAATTCTTTCTTTATTATATACTAATTCTACAGACATAAGCTAGAATTGTAAGAAAATGATTTGTTCGTGTGCCGGTTGTCCGTACGTTTAACGGCCTTCACAAGCCGCACGAACCCTAACCGGCTGAATAGCTCGTTTGCATTTGCGCAGCAAAACGAGAGTTTGTCTGAGCGCAGCTCTTGCCCATTCATTCGATCAAGGGCCTGCATAACGCCCTGCATAATCACTCAACTATGAACGCACCTGTTATCCTCTTTGCTTTCAAACGTCCGAACGAACTGAAAGCTACCCTCGACGCCTTACGGGCAAATCACCTGGCACCCGAAAGCGACCTGTACGTTTTTGTCGACGCCCCCAAACGTCCCGAAGATGCCCCCAAGGTCGCGGAGGTACACAAGTTACTCGACGACTTCAGCGGGTTTAGAACCATTCACCGGACGTATGCCAAATCGAACATTGGGTGCGCCGACTCCATTATCCGGGGGATATCGTCTGTATTGGAGCAGCATCCGGCGGCCATTATTGTAGAGGACGATTTGATTACCGCGCCGAATTTTCTGGATTACATGAACCAGTGTCTGCGGACGTATGCGTCGAATCAGAAGGTATACTCCATTGCGGGGTACACGTTTCCGTTTGAGCGCCCGGCCGGTTACACGTACGACGCTTATTTCGTACCCCGGCATAGTCCGTGGGGCTGGGCGACCTGGGCCGACCGCTGGCAGGCCATCGACTGGACGATTTCCGACTACGAACGGTTCCGGGCGGATAGTCGGCGGCAGAAAGCTTTCATGCAGGGCGGCTCCGATCTGTACGGGATGCTGCGGAAGCAGATGGAAGGAAAAATTGACGCCTGGGATATTCGATTCTGTTACAACCGCTTTAACGCCAATGCTCTGACAATTTATCCCGCCGTATCGAAAGTGCAGAACATTGGCTTCGGTGCCGAAGCCACGCACACCAACATTTTCAACCGCTACCGAACCCAACTCGATAGCGGACTGACGCGCGAATTTCAGTTGCCCAGCATCGTAGAAACCACCGACTATTACCACCAGCAAACGTTACGGCGCTATAGCGTTCCTACCCGAATCTACAATAAGTTGAAAACGTATGCTGGTCTACGTTAATCATTAACTCCCGATTGCAGGCTAATTCGGGCAGTCGGGAGGAACATCAGCTTACCTCGGACCTCGGTTCAGGGCTATCCACGTACAAACTAGTTTTCAAACCTGAATTGATTCGCATAGCTATGAACGATTCCATCTTGCTTAGAACAGGCGCGTTATTGTTTTTTTTAGTCTTTACTACGTACTGTAAGTCGACCGATGATCCGGTACCGGAGATGATTGTGCAGCGGGAAGATGCAATGAGCATCTCCCAGGCCCGGCAGTTCGCTACGTCGTCTATTCCGACGAGTATCCGCATTACCGACCCCGGTCTGGAAGGGGTGTTCCGGCTCGATACCAGCGACCGCCAGACGGCCGACAACATGGGAACTGTTCTGGTAACTGGCAACGGGAAACGCTACAAACGAGAGTATACCGGTCCGGCCCTACTGACCTGGTTCGGGGCAACGCCCACAAGCCCGGATATTGGTCCCCGGCTGCAGGCTGCGGTAGATGCTGTCAACAGCATTCTGATTCCTGCTGGAACCTACACGCAACTGACGCCCGTTCGGCTGCGGAGTGGATTAACCATTAAAGGGGAAGCGAATACGGTGATTACCCTCGGCGATTCGCACGTATCGCTTCAGTCGTTATCGAGCGCCAGCGACACCACTTCGCTGCGTAACGTCATCATCGACGGACTGAGCTGGAACGTAACAACAGCCAAAAACAGCCAGTACGGCGTCATTTCGATTGACGGGCCAACGGTCGCAAACCTGACCGTTCAAAATTGCAAAAGTGCCGACCAGACCGCTGCCAGTACAAACTGGTTCACGCTGAATATTGCCGCTGGTAAATCGGCCAGCAGTGTGGTGATTAAAGGCAATGTGGTTCAGGCTAAACGCACTGGCTGCGAGATTCTTAATCACGACAACGGCGATAAATATACCGCGACCAGCATCCTGGTTGAAGATAACACCTTCTCGGATTGTGGCCGCTCGGGTATTTCCTTGTCCGGCACCATGGACGGCTTAACAGTTAATCGCAATACGCTGAAAAATTGCGCTGAGTACGGCGTAGAAATCGCGGATGCAGCCCGGAACGTAAAGATGACTAACAATACATTTGAAGGCAAATTCGACAAGTTTATTGCCGGAACCGACGGCGACAAACGGAGTCCGGTGGTTGGCGGGATGCTGATTTCGGGCAATACAACGGTTGGGCGCGTAACGGGCGGGGTTCAATTGTTCAACGGCGGCCAGATTATGTTCACAAAAAACAACCTCAGCATGACGGGAATGCTGGAGATCGCACACGCCACGCAGGGAGGCACGTTCTCGGAAAACACAATTGACGGCCTTACCAACAAGGCCATCATCTGCGATAATTCCCCAAACAATACGTTCTCGAACAACACGATCTCGAACAAAGAGAGTTTGGAAAATCAGGCTACGTTTATGGCCTATGGTAGCCAGGCGACGAACAACGTACTTACCAGCAATCGAATTATCAAAGGGCGGGGAGGGAAGTACTACGAGGCCGTGTTGGGTGGCAGTATTCCGGCCAGCCAGAATGTTGATGAAGCCGGAAACCCGCTTCCCTGATTCACGGACGTAAGCAGCAAGGACTTACAGTTTATAGAAACACGGTACGTAGCGCCGGTAGATGATGATTTTCCTGTCATTATCTACCGGCGCTACGTGTATGTAGGGGGATGGTGTTCCGGTTTTCAATACTGGACCGGTCAGGCAGCTAAGTTATTGCTCTATGCGTGGTGGATAATTGCGTTACGATACTGCTGGTGTACATACCAGGAAGGCTGTATACTTAAGTCATTTCTACGTATTCTACTAGCCTAGCCTGGTTACCCTTGTACTTGACTGCAAGTGTGATTACTACGTCATTTTATGGGATAATGCACTGATAGAGCTATTCATGTAGACTACCTTTCAATAAACAATTTATAAATTTAGTCCTATGGTTTATGGGAAATAGCTAAGATTTTTGGCGAAAAATGCGTTATTATTAGTCCTGTATACTACGATTTATTCATTGATTAATTGGACATAACTGAGCTTACTACTTTAAGTTGATTTGTACAAAGCCCGCTAAAAATTGAACTATTTGCATTACCTATTTAACACATAGAGTAATTGTATGAGTTGGTATTTGTTGGGATTGGTAAAATTTATATCCGTAAAATACCAAAGATTAGTTGTCTATTGTTGATGTTGATTAAATAATAAGTTTACATATATTTAATTATGTAAACTTAAAAGTAAAATAAGTTAAGAGCGATTTCTGGGCCTGCTAAAACCCCAATTGTACAAGGGGAGGCTAAATACATACCTTTCATAGTTGATTTTCTGGTAGGAGTGGCTTGTAAGCACATACCTCGTCCGGCAGAAACACCCGTCCGTAACGACTTCATAAATCACCATCTGACGTTAAGACGCCGTTTGGCTAAAAGAGTAACCAACCGTCAGTCTGTTGTCACGTTCAACCGAAAATTGATAATCTATCTGGCTCCATGATAAAACGTGGACCTCGATGCTGGCAGCAAGAAGCAAGAATACAGTACGCAAAATGATAACTAACAAAACAAGTGAACGCCTGAAGTTCGGGTTAATGCTGGGGGCAATCGTGGTTTGGGCTGCGTCGCTGGAAAGCTGTACGTCGGCAAAGCGGCTGGCGTATTTCCAGGGGGGAGCAGTCGGCGATGATACCCTGGCAATACCCGAACCCTTTATTCCTACTATTAAAAAAGGTGACGTTTTATCGGTTCAGGTCAGCAGTTTAAATCCCGAAGCGTCGGTGTTTTTCAACCCGGTTTCGATGACGGATAACAGTACAGTTGCCAACCAGAACAATCCGCTTGCCCGAACCTCGGGGTATCTGGTCGCCAATGACGGAACCATTAAAGTACCGCTGATTGGTCAGGTGAACGTGCTGGACATGACCACCGCACAAGCCGGTGATTTTATCAGCAGTAAACTCAAAACCTACCTGAAAGAACCCACCGTTACGGTACGTAATCTGAACTTCAGAATTTCCGTACTAGGCGAAGTCTCACGTCCGGCTCTGTTCACGATTCCCAATGAGCGGATAACTATTCCGGAAGCGCTGGGACTAGCGGGGGATCTGACCGTGTACGGCCGTCGCGACAACGTCCTGGTGATTCGGGAAGAAGGGGGCAAGCGCATCTTTAGCCGCATTGACCTCACGCGCCGGGACGCCTTTCGGTCGCCTTATTACGCACTTCATCCTAACGATATAATTTATGTGGAACCTGGTAAAGCACGGGCTACGAGTGTCGATCGAGCGTATCAGTTTGCGCCGATTGTTACCGGAATTCTCTCGCTGGTTGCCATCATCGTAACTCGTCGATAAACATCTCAACTCTCAACGTTATCCTTAATTGATATGGCTGCAAAATCTGCCTCATCTTACGTTCCCTATCAGGTTATCGAGCCGGGTACGCCTACCGTAAAGGCACATGTCGTGCCTTATCTGCAAAAGTGGCCGTGGTACGTGCTTTGTCTGGTGCTGTCGCTGGCGGGCGCTTATGTGTATCTGCTGTACAAACAGCCCATCTACCGGATTCAGGCCAGCCTGATGCTCCAGGATGAGAAGAAGGGTACTGGGCAAACCAACCCGCTGAAGGAACTGGAAGTTTATACGCCCAAGAAAATGGTTGAGAACGAACTTGAAGTGCTTCGTTCGTCGACGCTGATGAAGCGGGTGGTTCGGAACCTTCACCTGGAAACGCGCTATTTCCAGCAGACCGAATACGGCAAGCGGGAAATCTACACGGAATCGCCGGTTATTCTGCTTATTGAAGAAGCCAACCGGGAGCTGTACAAAAAGCCGCTCGAACTCACGTTTGTGAACAGCCAGACCGTGCGGATCAACGGCACCGCGTATCCGCTCAACAAAAGCATCCACACGCCCTACGGCAAGTTACGGGTCCTGACACGCAAAGAAGTTGATGCAAAATCGGAGCCGCTGTTTGTGCAGGCGATGCCCGAGTCGGCAGCGGTGGGTACGTACCTGGGCAATCTGAAAGCCGAGCCCACCAGCAAAACCTCGACCGTCGTACACCTGACCCTTGATGATGCCGTACCCGAAAAAGGCGAAGCTATCCTGAACAGCCTGATCAACGAGTACAACCAGGCCGCTATTCTGGACAAGAATAAAGTAGCTGCCAATACGCTGCGGTTCATTGAAGACCGGCTGCGCATGGTGTCTGGTGAATTAGCTTCAGTTGAGCGAAACGTAGAAAGTTATAAGTCGAGCCAGGGTATTACGAACCTGGGCGAACAGGCGCAGGCTTTCCTGCAAACGACGCAGCAGAACGACGCCCAGCTCAACCAGGTGACGATTCAACTGGCCGTTCTGGACGATTTGCAGCGGTTCATTACCGACCAGTCCGATAAGCGTGGCAGCACACCAGCTACCGTCGGACTTAATGATCCGGGCTTATTGAGCCAGATCGACAAACTGTCGCAACTGGAACTGCAGCGCGACCAACTAGCGCAGACAACCTCGGAAGAAAACCCGCTGCTTCAATCGCTGGACAAGCAAATCCGGGCGACGAAGAGCAACATCGGACTGAATATCAAGACGATGAAGTCGATGCTCACCAGTTCGCAGAAACACTATACGGCGCAGAACGAGAAGCTGGAAGGCATTATCCGGACCATTCCGCGGCAGGAGCGGTCGCTGATGGATATTACCCGTCAGCAATCGATCAAAAACAACCTGTATACGTATCTGCTTCAGAAGCGCGAAGAAATGGCGGTAACCTTCGCAGCGGCCATCTCGGATAGTCGCACGATTGATGCGGCTCAGAGCAGCATCGCTCCCGTAAAACCGGTGGGCGTGGTGATTTATGCCTTGTTCGCCTTGGTAGGTCTACTGATTCCGACCGGTGTTATAGCGGGCAAAGGGGCGTTGAATACGCGGGTTATGCGTCGCCATGATGTAGAAGAAGTAACGCAGGTGCCTATTCTGGGGGAGGTGATGAACAAACGGAAGCGAGATGTCCTGGTGGTGGCTCCGCAGAGTCGTTCGGTCATTGCCGAGCAAATCCGTACCATCCGCACCAACCTGCATACGGGGCTGATCGATGGTGAGCAGAGTCAGGTAGTGCTGTTTACGTCGAGTATCAGCGGAGAAGGCAAGTCATTCCTGGCGCAGAATCTGGGCGCCAGTCTGGCGCTGTTACGTCAGCCGACGGTCATTCTGGAAATGGATCTGCGCATGCCGAAGCTGCACCAGGCTTTTAACGTCGACAATTCGGTTGGGCTGAGCGATTACCTGAACGATGAAGCTACGTTAAGCGACATACTTAAGCCGATTCCGGGGCAGCCCAACTATTTTCTGATTCCAAGCGGACCCTTGCCCGAAAACCCATCCGAACTGCTAAGTGGGTCCAACGTGAAAAATCTGATTCGGACCTTACGCCAGCAATTCCGGTACATCATCATCGATGCCCCGCCGGTTGGGATTGTAACCGATGCGCAGGTCGTTGCTCCGCTGGCCGACTCGACCTTATTTGTGGTTCGGCATGGCGTTACACCCAAAAACTGCCTCAAGATGCTGGATACCCTGCACCGGGAACAGCGCTTCCAGAATCTGAACATCATTCTGAACGCCGTGGGAGGAAGTGATGCGTATCACTTCAATACTAGCTACAAAAACAGCTACTCGTACAAATAACCGCTCACGTAATGAGGCTGGGTCGTGTCGTCGTCAGCAATGCCGTACGGCTCCCCACCCATAACTGGTAATCCAATGCAAGTATCTACTAACAATGAAACGGTTCAGTTTTACCTGAGCCATGAGACCCAGGCGCGTCCGTTTGCGGCTAAGCGTGGCGTCTTGGATTGGCGGAAGCGAGCGTTCGATCTGGCGGTGTCTGGTTTAGTGACGGTCACTGTTTTGGTATGGCTTATCCCAATACTGGGTCTACTGATCGTAGCAAGCTCGCCAGGTCCAATCCTGTTTGTTCAGCTTCGTACAGGCCGCAACGGCCGGCCGTTCCGGTGCCTGAAGTTTCGCACGATGACGTACGACCGCAACGCCGAGTTTCGGCAAGCAGTCAAAAACGATCTGCGCGTGACGCGCATCGGCCGGTTTCTCCGAAAAACGAATCTCGACGAAATGCCTCAGTTTCTGAACGTCCTGACGGGGCACATGAGCGTTGTGGGCCCGCGTCCGCATCCGCTTCCGCTCGATGCGCAGCACTGGCACACCTTGCCTGGCTACAAAGAGCGGTACATGGTCAAGCCGGGCATTACGGGACTGGCGCAGGCGCGCGGAGCCAGGGGCGAAACGGGCGAAGTCTACAAGATGGTGCAGCGTGTTCGCTATGATCACCTGTACATCCGTCGGCAGTCGACGCGGCTCGATGCCACCATCTGCTGGTGGACGGTCAAGGCCGCGCTAAATGGCAACAAAAACGCCTGGTAATCTTCTCAACGACTCATAAACTCAACGCCATGACTAAAGTATTGCAAGTCGAACTATTCGATCAGGGGCTGGATGCCGCCGTTCAGGATATCATCAGGCAGTGTGCATTGCCCGTTGCGCAGCAAAGCAAATGCATCAGCGCTACCGATGCCCACGGGCTGGTGACAGCTACCCGGAATCCGGAATTTAAGCAGTTACTGGATTCTTTTTACTGGGTGTTGCCGGATGGTATGCCCAGCGTCTGGCTCGGTCGCCTGAAGGGCGCTAAAGCCATGACCCGCTGCTACGGTCCCGATCTGTTCAAGCAGGTATTTCAGGCCAGCGCCCAAACCGGTATCAAGCATTTTTTATGCGGAGGGAATGAAGGCGTCGCTGATCAGTTGAAAATCGCCGTAGGTCAAAAATTTGGTAACTACCAGGTTGTCGGTACGTACTGCCCGCCGTTTCGGGAGCTGTCGGACGAAGAGGTGAAGACCCTCGCCGATCAAATCAACCGCTCTGGTGCCGACATCGTTTGGCTGGGGCTCGGCTCTCCGAAGCAGGAACGGTTTGCCCGTCGGCTGGCGAAATGGACAAAGACGCACTTCATCATTACGGTAGGGGCCGCCTTCGATTTCCATACTGACCGCGTGGCGCAGGCTCCGGCCTGGATGCAGAACCTGTCGCTGGAGTGGTGCTTCCGACTGATGGTGGAGCCCCGGCGACTGTACAAACGGTACCTGAAGGTCGTGCCGCTGTTCATTCTGTTCAATCTGAAAGAAGCGCTGTTGCCCGTTCGGCACTCGGCGCAGGCCCGGGCTTAAACCCACAGTGGGCTACAGACCGACATGATACCAGCTGGGAGACAATCTTAACACGACGAATTTACATGGTCAGCAAAAATACTCTTTCGGGCCC
The DNA here is from genome assembly GCF_054780635.1 of Spirosoma knui. Lineage (NCBI taxonomy): Bacteria > Pseudomonadati > Bacteroidota > Cytophagia > Cytophagales > Cytophagaceae > Spirosoma > Spirosoma knui. Next base: position 1,152,782 of record NZ_BAAGVY010000001.1, read on the forward strand.
ATCGCCGATTTTATCCCGGTCGGTGATGAAGCGGTTCGCCATCAACGTTGCCTCCCTATTCAGCGTCCACGTAGCCAATATGCTCTTGCCGCTGCTTACGGTGCCCTACGTGGTGCGGATCATTGGACCCGAACGATTGGGGCTGCTTAACTTTTCGCAGGCCTATATTGCGTATTTCACCTTACTGATCAACTACGGATTCGATACCGCAGCGGTACGTATCATTGCGGCCAATCGGGACGACAAACAACTGGTGAACAACGTATTCAGCGAAGTTGTCGCGGGTAAAGCGTTACTGTGGGTGGTGTCGACGCTGCTGTTCAGTGGACTGTCGTTTGCTATTCCGGAGTTTCGGGCCAACCTGTGGCTGCATATCTGTACATACATCAGTTGCATTGGCGTCGTGCTGTTTCCGGTTTGGCTGTACCAGGCGATGGAGGATCTGGGGCGGGTGGCGGTTTTCAACACGGTCGTTAAAGTCCTCTTTACGCTGACGGTGTTCGTCGTCATCCGCCAGCCTGAAGATTACGTCTACCAAAATCTGTCGCTCAGTATAGCGCAGGTGTTGGTGAGCGTCGTCGCGTTCGTTGTGGCTATCCGGCGCTTTTCGCTGACGTTTAGCTGGCCGAGCGCTGGGCAACTGATCACTCGATTCCGGGATGACAGTACGTTGTTCTTTACCTCGGTCGTGGCAACGGTATATGCCGGGTCGAACATCTTTTTGCTGGGCTTATTTTCGACGGCCTATAGCGTCGGCATTTTCGCGGCCGGGACCCGAATTGCTGGTATTGTGCAGGCGTTTGTTTCGCTGGCCATTAACCAGGCTTTTTTTCCAATTGTCGCCAATGCGTTCGGTCAGAGTCGGGAGCAGGGCCTGAAGATCGTGCGGACCATCTTTTTTCCGGTCGTTTTTGGCATGACCATCGTCTCAGTCGGTCTGTGGATTATCGCCCCCTACTTCATTGCGCTTTTCTACGGAGATAAGTTTCAGGAAGCGGTTCTGGTGCTACGCATTGTATCGCTTTTGCCCATCACGCTGGGGCTCAATAATCTGCTGGGTGTGCACACCATGCTAAGCCTGCGCATGGACAAAGCGTTTTTCCGGATTTCGGCGGTGGCTTCGGTGCTAAGTCTGCTGCTCAATATGCTGCTGATTCACAAGCTCGGCCATGTGGGCGTTGCCTGCTCCTGGATTATTACCGAAGTCTACGTCATCATCGCCTTTTACGTATACCTGCGTTCGAAAGGCATAGACGTAATAAAACGAGACAGTTTACGGGAGGCCGTAGCCTTCAGCAAGGAGTGGTTCTCGATGCTGATCAATCGATAGAATACACAGGGACTACGTAACGAAACCGCATCACGGACGTAACACCTGACAACTAATACGAGACTAAGACCATGAAAATTCTGATTGCAACCTTTCTGGTACCTACATCGCCCTCCGGGGTCGTCACTGCCTACAAAGCGCTGGCGAATGACCTGGTGAGCGAGGGGCAGGATGTGCATGTCGTCGACTCCTCCGATACGCCTGCACTCTGGCGGAAAGTACTGGGTGTGCTGAAACGGATCATGCGTCCACTAGGCGGAGCCGCTTCGGTCGCTTACGACGAGTTCGCTTACTTCACGGGCTTATATCTGGCTATACGGAAGCGCCAATCCATTGGGTTTGATTTGATTCACGCGCAGGACGTTCGGTCTGGGGTGGCTGCTTACCTGGCTCTGGGTCGGAACGTACCCGTGGTGCTGACCTGCCATTACAATGGCGATCCGGTTACCGAGTTAGTCACCCATTTTAACCTGAAACCGTGGTTTACGCGGCAACTGACGGCCTGGTATACGTATCTGTTTGCGCACATCAAGCATTACGTGTTTCCATCGAATTATTCCTACGTAAAGTCGAAGCACCTGCTGCCGGACTCTATCCATAAGCTGGTTCTGTACAATACGATCAACCAGAAAATGCTAAGCGGCCTGAAAAGTCGCCAGGCTTCTGATCGACTGCTGATCACCAACGTAGGGTACATTGATGAGCGGAAAAATCAAAAGCTGTTGATTCAGATTGGTCACGAACTGCGCAAACGGGGCATTGTCAACTTTGCCATCTGGCTGATTGGGGACGGACCTAAACGGGCCGAATACGAGCGGCTGGTTGAGGAGTATGAGTTAACAGAACAAGTCAAATTCTATGGTCGTCAGGCGGCTCCCTGGCAGTTAGTTGCGCAGTCGGATCTGTACGTCCATACGGCGCTGAACGACAACTGCCCGTATTCAATCGTCGAGGCTATGGCGGTTAAAACGCCCGTGCTGGCCCTGCCGGTGGGCGGAATCCCCGAAATGCTGCCCGAGCGGTATGGTCCGCTGCAGGGAACGGATGTAAGTGATATTACCAGTGAGGTTATTGGCTATTTCGATCCGGAAAAACGCACGAGCCTGGTGAGGGCACAATCCGTCCATGCCGATCGGCTATTTAATCACCGCAAAGCACTTGATCAGCTGATGTCTTTTTATCAACACGCCTTACAATGTACTACCGAACCGGCGGCAGCCTACCAGAGCCAGCCAACCGGCGAGGTACTCAACCCGTTATGATAGCCTGGATCTACCGCATACTCCTGTTTGTTCTGCTGTTTGGCATCAGCCCGATCGCCTTTGGGGGAAACCAGACCCACGCTCTGCTCGACAAAGTCGTCAATCTGGCGGCCCTGGTCGGCATGCCCGCGCTGGTGCTGTGTTACTTCCGGTTCCCCGGCTTATACAAAGTGGTGAGCTGGCTGCTGCTGCTGGGCGTCATTCTGCTGGTGCTGGAGTCGAAATACGAATACAATCAATACGTCTATTCGTATTTCGTGATCAAGCGCTTCGTGTATTGCGGACTGGCCATGAGCGCGTTTTTCGTAGCCGCCCGCGCCGAGCCGTTCAAACTGAAGTACATCGTATACCTCATTTTCGCGTTCTACTTCATCAATCAGATTGTTCTAGGCAATATTTTCAGCTACAACCTGACGTCGGAGAGTCGCACAACCAGCGCGTTCGAAGCCCTGTACCTGGTTATTCCGTTTCTGTATTACCTAGTTAATTACCTCAAAGCGCACAAGATCGTCGACCTGTTGATTGGGTTGGCCACCTTTGGGTTCATCGTGCTTCTGCTGCACCGGTCGGTCATTACGGCGGCTGTTGGAGCGGCTGGTATTGTGGTCGGTCTGTCGATGGTCGGTAAGCTTTCGTCGACGAGCCTGCCGATTGGCCGCACCCTCCTTACGTTGACGGTACTCGCTCTAATCATTGCGCCGACGTTTAGTCTGTTGCCCCAACGGAAAATGGAGGCTTTTCTGGAAAATATTGGCGGTATTGTGTCGCCGAAAGAAGACGAAACGGGCAGTTGGCGCTATGAGCAATCCCAGTTTTACCTCAGCCTGATTCCCGACCGGCCCGTACTGGGCTGGCGCTACGCGGGCTACGATCGGGGCGAAATCATGGAGAACGAAGATTTTCCGGAGAAAGGCACCATCATCCATTCGCAATACATCGACATGCTCTATAACTACGGAGCCGTTGGTCTGGGCATCAATCTCCTGATCATTCTGGGTACGCTCATCACGATCTATCGCCGAAACCAGACCTTAACAACTGAACAAGTGGTGCTGTTCGGCTTCATCACCAGCGGCCTTGTGTTCGCCATTTCCTACCAACTGCCTCCGTTTTTCTGGGGCTTCGTTGGGCTGGGTATGTATTACGGGCTTAATCCACAGGCCAATCAGGTGGAGCCGGTCGAGACTGAGGACGCCGACGAACTTATCTATTCACTAGAGCCCGATGGGCTGTATAAACACCAAGCTGAGGTATGATTACTATTGTTATTCCGGTTCACAATCGGTTAGCGTTTACCCGTCAGTGTCTGGCGTGTCTGTCAGCGCAGACGTACCGTAATTTTCAGATTATTATAGTCGACGACGGCTCTACCGACGGTACTGACGCCATGATTCGGGCCGAGTTTCCCGAGGTTATTGTCCTGAAAGGCGACGGGAATTTGTGGTGGACAGAAGCCACCAACTGGGGTGTTCGGTACGCGCTCGAACGGCAGGACTATCAGCAGGAGAACTTCGTGCTGACCTTAAATGACGACACGCGGGTTGAGCCCGATTATCTGCAAACTATGCTGGATGCCTATCAGCAGCACCAGCCTTGTCTGGTTGGATCGGTGAGCGTGAACAGCGACGAACCCACCAAGCTGGAGTATGCCGGTACCTCGCACGAACTCTATACCGCCAGCGGGAAGCACTTAGCCGCAGCCTACAACTTCAGCTATCCGGAACTTCTTCGGCAAGCGGATTACGTCGAGTCTGATTCGCTGCCCGGCCGCGGAACGCTGATTCCATTACGTGTATTTGAGGAGGTGGGTCTGTTCGATTCCAAGAATTATATCCACTACATGGCTGACATTGAGTTTTCGGTGCGAGCCTATAAAGCTGGGTATCGTCTGATCGTCAATGCGCGGAGTCTGGTGTACGAATACATCACCGCCACCGGAATTCAGGTAGAGCGGAAAATCACGCTAAAAGAGTTTATTAGGGGCTTTACGTCGGTAAAATCGCCGACGAACCTGCGGGTTCGCTACAACTTCGCCATTGCGCACTCGAAAACGAAAATCGTTTATTTCTTCTTTGATGTCGCTCGCATTTGCGCTGGCTTTATGCTGCGTAAGGCCCGGCTGATGAAACCCCTTTAGGCTATGAAAAAAGTCTTGCTGTCGGCTTACGCCTGCATACCCAACCACGGTTCTGAGCAACGTACCGGATGGACGTTCGCGACTACGCTGAGCCAGAACGGGCTTGACGTGCATTGCCTGACCCTCATCGACGGCAAAGAAGCCATTGAGTCGATGCTGGAAACCGGATACTTCCCGAACCTGACTGTTCATTACGTAACCGTGCCCAACTGGGTCGACCGCTTCTGCCTCAAAGGGCTGATCGGTATGTATTTTCACTACCTCTACTGGCAGTGGAAAGCGTATCAGGCAGCCCGTCAGCTCGACCAGACCCATCGCTTCGATCTGGTTCACCATGTTACGTACGGCAGTATTCAGCTCGGCAGTTTCATGTACAAGCTGGGCAAACCCTTCATCTTCGGACCCGTTGGGGGCGGGCAGAAGGCACCAAAAGTGCTGAAACGCTATTTCGGAACGCACTGGACGCGGGAGTGGATGCGCGACTGGGTGAGTATTCTGTTACAATACACAAATCCGGGATTCTATAAGGCCGTCAGCACGGCCGATCGAGTGGTCGTAACGAATAACGATACGTATAAGCTGGCGCGTCGTCTTCGCCCTACGCTGCCCATTGACCGGATTTGGGATGCTGGGCTGGGAGCCTCTTTTCTGCCGCCACACCCCATTGATCACCCCGCTGGCGAGACGCTAAAACTCTTATGGGTAGGGCGTTTGCTGCCGCGTAAGGCATTGGAACTAACCATTCAGGCGCTGGGTAAGGTTGATCGTCGCATTCCGGTAACGTTGACGGTTGTCGGCGGACAAGGCGAAATGGCCGAACACGTGCCGCACTACATCGAACGCTACCAGGTTGCTGATCGCGTGAATTGGGTAGGTCACGTCACCTTCCAGGAAATCAAAGCTTTCTACGAACAGTCCGACGTCTTTTTCTTTACCAGCCTCCGCGATTCCTGCCCGCACCAGTTACTCGAAGCCATGGCGTATTCGCTGCCGGTCGTGACGCTGGACTTGCACGGACAGGCGGAACTGGTATCCGAACAAACCGGCATCAAAGTGCCCGTAGCGGAAGAAGAGCGGGTTGTCGCCGATCTGGCTAAAGCGATCGAGTGGATGTACGCGCATCCCGAGGAACGGCAAACCATGGGGAAAGCGGGCTACACCTTCGCTAAAACTCTGGTGTGGGACACAAAAATCAAAACATTCGTCGATGAGCTATACCCGGCGGTAGTACCTGAACTGCACAACGAAGTCACCGTTACCGAGTCCGTCAACACCTAACCTAGACACAATGTATATTGGTGTATTAGCTTCAATTGCCACCGACGATCTGCTGCCGGGCCTGACCCAGCAACTGGACGGACGCTGCCCTAAAGGCCGGGGCGGAGCACCCCTGATCAGTAACCTGATCAAGGAATACGTTGCCCGTGGGCATCGGGTGCTGGCCATCACTATGGATGACGAGTTAGCCGATGACGAGCCGCCATTTGTGCACCAGGAGGAGCTATTGACGTACGTTGTAGTGCCCTGTCGCAAACACACCTTTCGGTTTAATGGCAAACGGCCCGGTCGCACCGCTGATTTTTACCAGTTCGAGCGGAAGCGGATTCTGGCCCTTCTGCAACATTATAAGCCCGATGTAGTACACGCCCACTGGACCTACGAGTTTGCCGTAGCCGCTCTGGCCTATAGTCCGAACGCCCTGATCACAGTGCACGATAACGCACTGACGATCCTGAAATATGTGCGGACCCTGAACCGGCTGTTCCTGACGATTATGGCGCATTACGTATTCAGGAAAGGGCGTCGGTTTACGGCCGTTTCGCCCTACATGGCGGAGTCAATCGGCGACTGGGCTTCCCAGCGGGCGTTGGTCGTACCCAATCCAGTGGAGATACCCGAGCAGTCGAGTGTGCGGTCGTTATCGGCCCGGCCCATCATTACGACCGTCGTTAATGGCTGGGACGACCGCAAGAACTGCATCAATGCGCTGCTGGCGTTCAAGCGGATTCAGCAAGTACATCCCGAGGCCGTTCTGTGGGGCATCGGAACCGCTTTTGTCCCCGACGGAGAAGCGGTCGCGTTTTGCGAGAAGCACCAGATCGAAAACGTTATTTTTTACGGCACCATGCCGCACGCGGACGTACTGCAAAAAATTGCCCAGAGTACCGTATTGCTCCACACGTCGCTGGAAGAGTCGTTCGGTATGGTTCTGGTTGAGGCCATGAGTTACGGCGTGCCCGTGGTGGCGGGCAAATACAGTGGTGCCGTGCCCTGGGTGGTGCAGGATGCTGGTTTGCTAGTGGACGTAACAAAGGTGGATGACATCGTGGAGGCTACCCACCGGCTGCTGGCCAGTCCGGAGCTTTACGAACAGCTCTCTGAAAAGTCGATTCAATTCGTTGCTGAACGGTTCCCGATCCAGGTCGTAGCTGATCAGTACCTTGAACTTTACCAGGCGCAGAACGCAGCCTGATTGATGATAACCGGTATCGCTGGGCAACCTAATTCAGAAGCCAGCGCGGTACGGCCAACCACCATCGACTGCCTTTGGGGGAGGTGCCCAACCGCATCTGAACCGACCCGAAGGGGGTAATGCCTGCGAAGGCACCGGCGAAATACAACTACTCAAACAACCTGATATCAACGTTAACGAATGAACACGAAAGAAACCGTAGCCGCTGTAGTCGTTACGTATAACCGGCTTGCCGATTTAAAACTGTGCCTCGACAGTCTACAGCGACAGACGCACAAGCTGGATGGCATTGTCGTTGTCAACAATGGCAGCACCGACGGAACGGACGCGTGGCTGGCTCAACAGCCCAATTTAACGGTGGTAACGCAGGCGAATCTGGGTGGGGCGGGAGGCTTCGCAACGGGTATCGACACGGCCGCGCAAGCTGGTTATGACTGGTTATGGTGCATGGACGACGACTGTCTGGCTACGCCCACTGCTCTTGAGGAATTAATGAACTCGCCGAATATAGGCCCCTGCATCAAAAACTCGGTATCCGTCAGCAACAAGGACAGCGACGAACTGGCGTTTTACGTCGATCGGCCGAACCGTCAGTACCGGAAGGTGGCCGACATGACTTCGGTCGATCTGGTGTATGGCGTAGCTTCCTTCTTCAACGGTACGCTCATCAGCTCGGAAGTGGTCAAACACATTGGCATACCTGACAAGAAGCTGTTTATCTGGGGCGATGAGGTTGAATATATGACGCGGGCTCAGAAAATGCATTATCCCGTCGTGACAGTACCCCGGTCGGTGTTTTATCATCCGCCTTCCTTCGATCGAAATGGTATTCCGTGGCCGGGAGCGTGGAAACAATACTACGCTGTACGCAACCAGCGCCGGGTTTTTCAAAACATACATGGGAGCAAATACGGGGTATTCGTATTTCTGCGCTGGTCCGTACGCGCTACGTTGGAACAGATCATTGCCCGGCGAAAAAATCGGTTCTACAACTTTCTGATATACAGCGAGGCTTCGCTCGATAGTCTGTTCAACAACTTCCGGAAACGGCCGGAGAGCATTTACACGGTGCGGCTGTATAAGCTGCTGAATAAGTAAGCACGGCAGTCCCGTGCTGGGAATAAGTTCGTCTGTTCCTGACAAGTACCGAGGCCGAAAGACGGGTAAGGTAACTCCACCTTCATTATTACGCTACAGGTATGGAAGCCGTTATCGAAACACCACAAACCCAGAAATCGAACCGGCGCCATGATCTGGATTGGCTTCGGGTGATCGCGTTCGGGTTACTGATTCTGTTTCACGCGGGCCTTTTCTTTAGCCATTGGGACTGGTTCATCAAGAACAACGTAGTCAGTTACTCGATCAATTACCCGCTGATGTTCCTGATACAGTGGCGTATGCCGCTGCTGTTCATGATCTCCGGAGCGGGCGTGTACTGGTCGCTGGGCAAACGCTCGGCCGAAACCTTCGTGGGTGACCGAACCAGTCGGCTTCTGCTTCCGCTGGTGTTTGGCGTCTTGGTCCTGGTGCCCCCGCAGATCTACGTCGAGCGGCTGACGGAGGGCAATACGTATTCGTACGCTCAGTTCTACCAACAGATGCTGACGTTTGACCTCTATCCGGAAGGAAATTTTGGCTGGCATCACCTGTGGTACCTGGGCTACATTTTTGCCTATTCGCTGATCGGCTTACCAATCTGGCTCCAGCTCCGAAAGCCGTCGGGCAGACGGTTAACCGCTCAGTGGGCGCATTTTTTCAATAATCCGTTCTGGCTGATCGGCATACCGGTCGGCTGGTTTCTGCTGGGAGAGATGTTGAACCTGCCGGAAAACGAGCGGGGGTTTGTAAACGACTGGAAGACCCACTTTCGGTATTTTAGCTTCTTCGTGTTTGGTTATATTCTGTGCAGCCAGCCCCTGTATTGGGGCACACTGAGCCGATACCGGCGGTTGTTGCTGGGGGGTGCGGCTGTGTCGCTGGCGGTGTTGCTGGTCTTCTATTGGGCGAACTGGCATGAACTGACAGGTGCCGAAGTGGTTGTTTACGCGGCTATTCGGGTTACGAACTACTGGTGCTGGCTATTGACTTTCTTCGGATACGCCTACCAGTATTTGAATTTCACTAACCGGTTCCTGCGCTATGCCAATCAGGCGGTTTATCCATTCTACATCCTTCACCAGACCATTTTGCTGGTTGTCGGCTACTACCTGGCTCCGCTTGCCTGGCCGTGGCAGGTGAAATTTATGGTCATGGTTACCCTGACGTTCGGCGGCTGCTGGGCGATTTACCATTTTCTGATTCGCCCATTTCGATTCGTTCGCCCGTTTTTCGGCGTGAAGTAAAGCTGTTCTGTCCCGAGTAAAGGTGATTAACCGGTTGCCCATTACCATACAAGGCCACCAACTCTGCAATGCCCCTTTTGGGGCCAGCGTGTAATGAACTCTTTCAATCTCCATGTATAACTCGCTTATCAACTATGAAACGCTTCAAACATTGGTTGTACGTATTACTGTTGCCGCTTGGTCTGTCGGCCGGATTTGTCGCCTGTAAGAAGGATACGGTCCAGGATGATCCGCAGCCGCAGGCAGTGACCATTACCAGTATTGACCCGGCTACTGCTCCGGTGGGCAGTACCATTGCCGTCAACGGGACAAACTTCAGTGCAACCCCCGGTAGTAACGCCGTCACGATTGGGGGCGTAACGGCTACCGTTGTTTCGGCTTCATCTACACGCTTAGTCGTCGTTGTCCCTGACGGAGCCGCCAATGGCCCGGTAGGTGTCGTGGTTGGTGAGCAGACCGTGCAGAGTACGGGTGTGTTTACGGTAACGCCTAAATCCGACAAACCCGTTGTCGAGGTACAAGGCACTACGTTTGCCAATCTGAACTGGACAAAGGGTAATATTTATCTGCTCAGGGGTATGGTATACATCCCGGCCGATTACACACTGACGATTGAACCGGGAACCGTAATTAAAGGAGCAGGGCCGGAACTGGACCCGACCGGAAAAGGCTATGCTGGTACGTTGATTGTTGAACGGCGCGGAAAAATTATGGCGATGGGCACTGCTGCTCAACCCATTGTGTTTACCTCGGCAAAACCCGCTGGTCAGCGGAATTACGGCGATTGGGGCGGAGTAGTTCTGATTGGTAAGTCGCCGATCAACCAAAATGCAGCCACGCCGAACCCCGGTGGTGTGCGCGGTACCATCGAACGCTACGGTGAGCCGTTAGACAACTCTGGTACGTTGCAATACGTACGTATCGAATACGCCGGGGCCGCACAGCCCAGCGGATCAGCTGCCCGGTTGAGTGGATTGTCGATGTATGGCGTCGGTAGTGGTACCACGATTAATCACGTTCAGGTATCCCACAGCGGCAGCGACGCATTTGCCTGGTTTGGCGGTACGGCAAATGTGAAAAACGCAGTATCCTATTACAGCTTCGACGATGATTGGAGTGCCGATTGGGGGTACGTAGGCAACATGCAGTTTGGGCTTGCCGTTCGGAATCCGGAAGTAGCCGATCAGTCGGGGTCAAACGGACTCGAGTTAGAAAGTTTTGACCCAACCGCTACCGTTGACGTAACGCCGGTTACATTGGTGAACGGACTGACGCGGGCCTTCCCGGTGTTCGCCAACCTCAGTAGCTTTGCCTTTAGCGATACGCCCGTTACCACGAACAGCGTGAACGGCACCGGCGCGTACCGGGCGGGGCTGTCACTGCGTCGAAATGCGTCTGCTTCGATCTATAATTCGCTGTATTATGGGTATCCCGAAGGGATCAGGCTGGAAGCCGCCAGTACGGCCGATGGCCTGACAAACGGTCTGATCGATTTGAAAGGGGTGGTACTAGCCAACGTCTTAACCCCGGTGGTAGGCGCAGGAGCCATAACGAACGAAGAAGCAAACGCGTATTTTTCGGCGGCTGGCCGGGCAAACCAGATCGTTCCAACTTCCGCGCTGGCGACATTGCTAGTTCCCAGTTTCACTAGTACCACGGCGCCCAGTTTTGTGCTACAGGCCGGATCTCCCCTGCTAATAGGAGCCGTAGTCGACACCAAGTTGAACAACTCATTTTTTGTAGCGGCACCCTACCGGGGAGCGTTCGGCACCGAAGACTGGACGAAGGGCTGGACAAATTTCAACCCACAGACAACCGATTATGACCGGTAGTTTCTTCTTTATCAACTACCATACGTAGTACTAAACAGAAAGGAGCAAACTGGCTAGTTTGCTCCTTTCTGTTTAGTACCGACTGAGTGAGCGAAGTTAATTAGAAGTTATACACCTAGTTTCTGTCGAACTAGATTGAGCCAGATGGACCGGCCTTCGCAAGTCCAGTGGGTGTCGCTCTTCAGATACGGCGACGGCGAAGCTTGCTTAAAGGCTCCATACGTATCAATCGTTGGAATTTGCAGATCCGGATGCTGCTGAACGCGCTCGATCAAATGGTTATAGGGCTCCCGATTGGGTTCGACAATGCTCGCTTTGTTGGGGATGATCGACAGATAAACTTCATCGAAACCGAGCTGGCGGTAACGGGCCGCTACTGAATTGACACTGTCAATCAGGATGCCGACCTCGTCGTTCGGGAGCCGCGAATAAGACGACAGAGCGCTGGACGTATCCGTGTCCGAGTTAATAAAAATGTGCTGCTGATCACGCGATAGGCTGACACCTGTACTCCACCGGTTGAACCAGTTCAACGTGAGCTGAGCCTTCAATTCCTTAAACCAAAACGCCCAATCCTGACTGAACAGGGCCGATTGCAGCCGCTCTTCCATATCGGTTCGGTGCAGGTCGTTGTATAGCCGACGGTACCAAGGCTGGCGGGGAAGTGGGTGCCCGGCCGTGTCGGCCACGACGGTCAGTTCACGAACCGGACGCGCAAAAATGCCGCGAAAATGGCGTTCGACCGTTTCCAAAATCAATACGTTCCGTTTGGTGGTGTCGAGTTGGGCGCGTTGCGTGAAGTCCCATTTTACCCGCTGGAAATGACTCACCCGAAAGTCGTTCTTGCTGATTCGCTGCTCTTCCGAGAAACTGTCGCCAATAATATATAGATGAGTAGATGCGGTATCACTGGCCCGGTTCGACGTTGGGCAGACAGGCTGGGGCAACTTGAACTGGGGCAGTGCAGAAATTCGGTACAAATCACCGTACCGATAGTCATCGACGATGACTTTAATCTCGTAAAGCCAGTGAGCGACGGTCGATGACAGACCACCTCCCCACAAAACGAGTGCGAATAGGAGGACGCTATAGCGAAGAATACGCATACGTAATAGAAAACTAATGGACTGCGGTTAGTCAACTTACCGCAATCGGATACTAAATACTTGCACAGCCTGTTTAGCACCACTCAGAATGTATAATTCGTTCGTGCGCTCGTCGAACTGTAGGGCAAGGGGAAAGTCACTCGGAATGGGCCGATCGCCAACGATACGTCCATTGAGGTCATATAACGTAGTGAACCCACCAGATTTTACGCTGATCAGTTCTACTCCCGCGCCGAGTCGGTGATAACGAACGTTGTTACGACCCGATTGCAGGGCGCGTACATCAAATCGGCGCTGCCCCTGCTGATCCAGAACGGCAACTTCGGTGTCGGTGGTACGTAGTAACAGCCAGTTGGTTTGTTCTTCATCCGGAAACAGGCGGAACGATCCGCTACGTACCGGCCGGTACAACTGCGTACGTTTGGCAATCAGACCGTTCAGATTTAAGGTCAATAATTGGCCTTCTTCACTGATGGTGTGAATGGTTTGAAGGCCCACCGGCAGCAGAGCCGGGCCAACAAAACGAATCTCGGGTTCTTCGATACTGTTTCGTTCAATTTGGGCCGGAAAATGAGGAAGCTGAGTGCCATTTTCGCGCCAATAATTCAGTCGGCCATCGGCCTGAATGGCCAGCACCTCCATACCCGTTGGTTTGTTGATGACCTGAAACGGCAACTGCAATGGCCCTTTGTGGGGTGGGCTAAGCAGCCGGACAAAGGTTCGCCGTTGGCGGTCAAGGGCGTAAATATGACCTTCTTCGTGCGCGGCCAGCGCCACCAGATTCCGTTGCTGACTGCCTCGCGGCCGAGCCAGATACGTAACGTCAAGACCCTGGGGGAGCTGGATACTTTGCAGACGCACCACGTTTCGCCCGTCTGGGGTAAGACCAGGGTCTGCTATGTACAACCTCCGATCGGTCATGAATAAGTACTGGAGCCGCCCGTTGTTCAGAAAGTCAACCGCCAGGGCGTTGCTGCGGATTGGCCCGGCAATCGTATCCTGCACAATTTTTTCGCCTTCGGGAGTCACGAGTACGAACTGCCCGGCATTGGTTTGCGCGTAGAACTGCGGAGTGGCATCACTCAGGCTACCCGCCACTACGGGCGCTGAAATCAGGGCGTTGTTAAACTCTATCTTTTTTTGCAGCAGCAGCTTGTTAAGCACGGCTTTGCTGGCCCGGCGGGTGGTACGTCCCAGAATTACCGTCGACTGAATGTTCTCATTGCCGTAGCTGGCCTGATACGCCATGTTCTCCAGATTAGCCAGGGCAGCCTGTGGGCCGGCCTGACCCAGTAAGTTCTGCCAGGCGACAGGCCAGGTTTTCGGTACAGTGGTCTGGGTGCGATTCAGGCGGGCAAAAGCGGTGAAGTTGGCCGGACGCAGGGTTGACTTTACCAGTTCCGCCTGCCGTTCGTTTGAAGTCCAGACGGCTCCGCGTTGCAACTGTTGAAGATAGTCCTGCATGGCATCTTCGCTGTTTGCCACGATCAACGATGAACCATGCTGGGTGATCCAGCTTTGCGAAAAACCAGCGAACAGACTGCTCAATAACGAGGCCGGTAACTCGGGCACATTCAACAACAAAATCTTATGGCCGAGAAATTCTTTTAGCGGAGCAGGCGTTGCCGCCCCAATCCGATACGCCACTTTCTGATAAGCACTCGTCAAGGCTTTGCCATCTTTGGCCGTCAGAATGAGCACCTGCCGAAGCGCGTTCGTGGGGGATTCCATCCGGCACAACATAATGTCGTTTCCTAGTGCCTTATACAAGTCACCCGTAGCGGGTTGAATCTGATCGAAGCGGCCACGCAGAAAATCGCTGGATGCAGAGCTGAGCAGCCGACTCAACGACCGGCCAAAGCGAGGTGCATCACTAACGGCAATGTGGTAAAGCGTAGCCGTCGTTTGCGGAATCAATTCGGCATGTTGGATACGCTGTGGTGCCTGCCCCGCGAACAAAGCGGCTACGTCCCGGCGGGCACCGATTTTGTCAACGGCGTAACCAATCAGGTGGGAGCGAGAAGCCGAGGGGCGGAACTGCAAATTCAGTTCCTCCGGTAAGAATAGACGTACCAGCGAGCCTACATTGCTAAACAACGACTGAAGAACCTGCGGACGAACCGACAAACCGGCCAGGTGATCGGCGTCTACGCGAAAATCGGGTTCGTCCTGCGCAAGCTTTAGCGACTGGTGCATGCGCTTTGCTACGTTCTCGGTCAGAATGCCCGAAGCGCTGCCAATCAGAAAATCGTCCGTCAGAATAAATGATCCGATGGGCTCGTTGCCCCGGGCAACCAGATCGAGAATTTTTTCGCCGGAAAAGGTATGATTGAGCACCCGATACTGACGAGGGTCCGGATTGGTGAGCTGGTCAATGAAGGGCTGATCCTGGTCCGAAATCGGAATATAGAAGATGAAATCGAGCCGCGACTTCGAAACGGGGTGGAGCGAGTAGCGTATATTCCGTCGCTTCACAAAGCGGAGTACGCTAGCCGAGTCGGCAGTTGCGTACAGAAAGCGATCGAGCCGTTGCCGGGCTTCATCGAAGATGGGCATCTGCCGCAACGAAATCTCGGTTCGTAGGGCTTGCGCCGAAACCGTATCCTGCAAGCGGTCGCTGGCCAGCACGAGCAGCGCGCCGGGCGGCACTAATGACCCAACCGAAGGGGCTGTCGCAAAAAGATGCCGGTAGCCCAGCCAGCCGCCAATCAGTAGCGCTACTAAGCCAATACCTATTCCAATGCGTTTCTTAGCCAAGGCAAAAGGGTCTGTAGTTTTAGCCGGATCGACGGTGCTGTTCATCGGTAACGTTCGTGGTTTATGTCCATACAAACTACGAATCGCACCGGCGATCCGGCCCAAATTACAAACTAACTCTTATTTTCCCCACATCGCATTCGCCGTTTCGGGGAATGGCAGGGTCAGTTCGGGTACGTTGGCGGCAACGCGGTTCGCCCATTCAACCCCCTGCATAAGCGAGTGATCCTGGTTGCTGACCTCGTATTTCCAGGCGCCAAAGCGGCCCCGTGAATAGATGCCGAACGGCTCTAGTTTTGGCAGAACGGCCTTCAGGATCGCGTCGCGTTCGACGGAAGGCGTCGGATAGCCGTAGTCAAACGCCATGTGCCAGGTCGAAACGATTTCGTCGTCGTCCTGAATCAATTTGTCTTCTTTCAGGGCGCGGATGGTATCCTCGATCAGCGTTTCGCGGTTCACCGGTTTGGCCGACGATTCGCTGGTTTCGGTCATCAATGACCAGTTCTGGTTAATGTCCGGAACGTTGTTGGGGCTGTAGTTTGAGAAGACGGTTACGCGATAGTAAGGGCTGTTCGATTCCGGGAAATACATCCAGCACATGGTTTTCAGGCTCTCTTTGGGTTGCCCTTTCAGCCCAACACCCACTACGTTGGTCGACGAGTGTTTCAGCCCCTGCGCTGTTTCAATAGTCTGCGAGTCCAGCCCTTCCACCTTGCGGGTGAAAATATCAAGCGGCACGGTGCTCATCAGGTATTCGTAATTGATCTCTTCGCCACTGGCCAGGACGATCTTTTTCTCGGGTCCGATAACTTTTTCTACCGTCGCGTTGAGCTTTACGTATTCGCGGCCGACCAGGTTACCCACGGCTTCCCAGATGCCACCAGTACCGTTGTGCTTTGGAAACTTGAACGTACTGTTCGGGCCCCACGAGAAATCGTCCTGATTGAAAATAATATTTTTGGTGACCCGCTGAAGGTCTGTTATGGCAACCCGTTCGCCAACCCAGACCGCGTTCATTTCTTCCGGTGGAAACGCCCATACTTTAAAGTTGTACGGGAACATAAACGTTTCCGCCAGTCCCGGACCGAACGTAGCCAGAATCCACTCGCGGAAGTTAGCAGGCTTCTGATTCGTCGGAAATTTATAGTTGTGGATAATACCCTCCAGGCATTTCCACATCGTTTCGGGCTTGAGGTATTTGATGTTGTTCTGGAACGGATAGGGCACAAACCGATCTTCGATCCAAACCCAGGATTCGCGCTGGTGACTGAGCCAGCCATCTTCACCCAGTGCCTTGAGCATCAGGTCGTCAAAGTACTTATAGTGCGAAAATTGTACGTGTCCGCCTACATCCCAGGTAAACCCTTTATCATCAACGAAGCTTTTGGACAAGCCGCCGATGCGATCTTCTTTTTCGAGAACGATGAAATCTGTAATGCCTAATTCTTTCAGGCGGTAAGCCGCTCCAAGGCCCGTCGGCCCAGAGCCGATGATAACGTATTTATAATTCATGATTGTGAGCCCTAACCCCATTGGGGCTTTTTAACGAAGAGTCATACCACTGTTGGGGACAGCAGGTTTATGTTAAGCCGCTACCGGCTCGGGCGCTTTTAACGCTTTTACCTTATCGCTGAGATCAAAGCGGAACTGCGCCAGTTCCTTAAAGCTTTGAATGCACACCTTCAGCAGCTTCCATTTAAGAATCGACACCGTACCGGTCAGCCGTTCTTTGTGCGTGATTGGAATGTCGAACAGGTTGCAGCCTGCTTTTTTGGCCATAACGGCCAGAAAAATATTCGGCGCAAAGGGAGTTGGCGTTGGAAGCTGAGCCAGCAGCTTGCGCAGGAACGTACCCCGAATGAGCCGGAATGGAATGTTGCTATCCATGATGTACGTACCATAGATGAATGCAATACTGAGTCGCAGAATGCGCGTGATCACCAGCCGGGCCGGGGCATCATACCGTTCTTCGCGGTAGCCGAGGATAAACGGCGATTCGCGTCGTTTGGCCCAGAGCTTCTCGAAATCCTCAGTAACGAACTGGTCGTCGCTGTCGGTCTGAAAAACGTATTCGGAATCTAACGCAACGGCCTGACGATAGCCATTGACAACGGCGTTTCCGTGTCCACCATTCGGCTGGTGTACCACGATTAGTTTGGGATAACGCGATTTGATCTGATCGAGAATAGCACCGGTATTGTCGCGTGAGCCGTCATTGACGACAATCAAACGCGTATTTTCGGTAGGAAACTGACGGGTTAGTAAATCGGTCCACTGCTTGACAACAACTTCAATAACTTCTTCTTCGTTGTAAGCCGGCATTACGATTGACAGCAGGAGGCTCATGCAGTGTACTTTAGGTGGTTGGCGATACGTCGGTTGATGACCAATAGTAAGCAAAAAGCTGAACAATTCCTTACATCCGACGTAGATTGTTCTTGCCTAATAAACACGACAAATATACGTAATTGTTATGGGTAGCCGCTGTATCGGAATAGGACTTTATTAACCGGGAACGCATACGGATGCCCCAGCCGCTTTATTTAATTGCAAATAAGCACTATCGAATGATGCCGATAAAGAATGACTAATTAGGGAATGGGGCGAATAGCTGTTCTGTTTTCCAATACGTCACTCCTAAATATGACAACGGTTCAAACCATACGTAGCAAGTATCAGATCAATACGAGTAGCGATCTTTAAGACTGTTAATCGGTTTTTCGATCAGGAACCAGGAGACAGTGGCAATGGCGACCGTCAGGGCTAGATAAAAGGCGAATTGGAATACGTAAGAACTGTGCAGAAACGGCAGAACGTCCGTGATCCGTCGCCAGGCACGTACCGTGAAATGCGTGGGCTGGGTATGATAGACGTTGAACACGAAGTTGTGGAATAGATACAGCCCGTAGCTAATGCGGCCCATGTACTGGCTGACCGGATTTTCGAGCAGCCATTTCATCGGGCCGGTGTAGCCCAGCACCGCCCGTCCAATCAGGAAGAAGCCAATCAGCGACGCGGCCAGCCGCTCCCAAACGTCGGACATGATGTTATGATGACCCGGTAAACCGGTAACGTCTGGGATAGCCGGTAGTTGCTTGTTCATCCAGGCGACAAACGCCAAGGCAAAAATGCTGAGCCAAAGCCAGATCGCTGGCCTGAACACCTGCTCGAACCGGTTCCGTTGGTACAGCCACCAAAAGGCCATAATTGCCCCTAAGCCAAACGAGTCGAGACAGGCGGGCATGGTTACGTAGCCAATAAACCAGGGCATCCGGGCGCGGTAAAGGACGTATCGCAACGTAATAGCACTGATAATAAGCAATGCAGCCGTGAGCGGAACCCAGCGCCGGGGTACAAAGAACAGAACCAGTGGGAAAAATAAATACACCTGTTCCTCGACCGCCAGTGACCAGAGGTGATCGACGGTTCCCATCCACGAGGTGTAGTAAGCCATATACAGGTTGGTGGCGTACAAGGCCAGCCAGGCAAACGTTCGCCGGACGGGCGGTTCGTTGATGGCGTACAGGACAAACAGCGTCAGGTAATAAATGGGAAAAATGCGGATGGTACGACGTATGTAAAACGTTTTCAGGTACGTACCTAAGCCGCCGTTTGGCTGGTTGCTCAGCTTGTCTTTGCTCGAAAGCAGGATCCGGGTAATCAGAAAGCCGCTCAACACAAAGAAAATAGTAACGCCTAGTGCGCCGAGGGGTAATTCCACGCGCCCCGCCATCCAATGGTCGAACAGGACCAGCCCAACGGCAATGAACCGGATCCCATCTAACTGTTTGAGGTGGTTCAGCGTTGGTCGGACAGATGTTGTTACGGGCGCGTTCGGTTGCATATTGAATCTCGTGAATAAAGCAGTTCGTTGGTCTGAACACATCGAGCCGGGTAATTTTGAAAGCCACCCGACTCGATGTGCATTACCAGTTCTTTTTAGTTGTGTCTACAGGTTGCCCTTCCGATACAATCGTTTGATTCGTTGGGTGTAAGTTTACCTGCGTAGTGCCGTTGAGGGTTAGTACAAACAATTGATAGGTACCTGCTTCCAGATCCGCTTTGGGAATCGTCGCGTCGAATCCGGTCGTGAACGAGCGTGACGGCATCAGGCGGGCCTGAACGGGTGAAGTTTGATGTTGCCAGACCGGAAACAGATACGTTCGTTTGGCCGATCTGGCCATTATGTAGTTGCCTCCGGTACGTAGTGGCTGAGCTGGAGTAACGGCATCTGTTACGTTAAAACTGGCTGTGGTCGCCGTTATCGTAACGGGCACTGGCTGCTGCTGACTAGCTCTGAACAGTACGGATGCTGTAGTATCGTAAAAAGCGGGTTCGGGTTGAGTATAACGTTCGGTAACGGGATCAAGTTGGGCCACCGGACGATTGGTCGTATACGTCCAATTGTATTGACTGGTAAGCAGCCAGTCGCGCCACCAGCTCGTTTCGTTCAGAAACGAATAGTACGACAACCAGGCTAGAAGCAGTCCGCCGACGTAGCCGCCAACGCCCGTCCAGCCTCGGTACCGAGGCTGAAACTGTACAATCGCATACGTATACAACAATGCCAGTAATGTTAACGAATAGATTTTGTACCGGCTCGTGATCAAGAGATCGGCCCCGAAGCCGGTTCGGGCCAATGCTACTATAGCTGCCGTTCCCAATATGAAGGTGGCACTACACCAGAAGAACAGGACAACCGGCGCCAGAGCAGGAGCATTTGGTGAACTGAATGCGTGGCGCGTGAACCGCTGACGAAACTGGCGGCTCAGCAGGAGCCAATTCGACAGCACCTCCCAACCCATACTGACCAACGTAACAACGACCAGTAGCCCACCGAGCAGCACGCTATTTTGAAGCGCTCGCCCAATAGGAAAGGCTTCAGCCGATGCCCCCACCACCGCAAACCAGCCTTTTAGCAAAGCGAACACACCGGGCCGAACGTAGGCTATGCCGCCGGGTTTTTCAAACCGAAAAAAGTAGAGCCCGATGATGAAAATAGCGCTCAGCGTCCAGATCATTACCGGCTGGCGGAGTTGGCGAAACGGCATTCGTTTAACGGGGGCGGGTTGCAGCAGCAACAGCACAAAACCAAGTGGCCACACCAGTAACCCATTGCCACTAGTGAGCGTAGCTAGTACGGCTGACGCAATGGCTAAACCCAGCCGGTTGGTGTAACTCAGGAGGTAAAACGCGCCCAACACCCATAACACGACCGAAAAGTTTTGCAGAGCCGCCATGCCCCAGAACATATTTTCCCACTGCGACAGGTTGAGTAAACACAAGGCAACGGGAACAGCGTAATACATCGACCGGTCGGCCCGTCGCAATATGGCGATGAACAGAAACAGCAACCCAACCAGACTAAGGTTGCCGATCAGCATCAGGTGGGTACAATTCAGTTTGCCAAACAGCCAATAATCAAGCGCGGTAATAACCCGGTCATACACGATCCGGTGCTCATTATGCTGGCGGAAGAGTTGATGAACCTTACCGAGCAGGGTAGTCTCCTGATCTGAATAGTACAGGAAAGCCCGCAGCGCATGATCGTCCCATTTAGGCACGTTGACCGCATATTGCTGCCAGATTAGCCCGAACGCGATGACAGGAATGGCCACCAGAATCCACGCTCCCGCCGTCTGCCACCCCGTAGCGCGTGAGCGTTGACCCAGGGCAGTAGGACGAGTATAAACGGAATGGGTACGAGGCATCATCGGGTACGAATGGGCTTAATAACGGTATTTGGTGCCTTCAAAGTCGAAGATGACGACCCGCGAACCGGTTTTCCCCTTTACCAGAACAATACGGTCGGTCTGCGTCGTATCCAGGCGTTGGTAATATGTAGCGTCCTTCGGCAGATACAGGTTCGTGTACTGCGCATCCATAATAGAGTGGGTGCTGTACGTTTTTTCGATCTCGTCGCGGGGGGTTGTGCGCGCCGATGGATACAGGATCGTGTCGCCAGGCGCGTACGACTTAATGATCCGTTCGGCCGCCGTCATGTACGGATTCGCAATCCGGTAACGGCCATAATACGTGTATTTAGGCGATTGGTCTTCGTAGATTCGGTGCAGCAGATCGCCGACAAAATACGTCTGAATGGCCAGCACAACGCCTAAGGTCAGGCGGAGGTAAGCCGGTTGTCGGAAAACCTGCTGCACGGCGATACCCGCCAGAATGATGGCGTACGGAAACGAAAAGCTGGTATACCGCTGGGTAATGCCATAGGTGTGGCCGTTCCGGAAAGCCATGACTAGAATAAATAAGGTTGGCAGAATACTCAGCAGGCCGATAAACACTAGAAAATGGCGTTTGGAACCAACTGTGGTCCGGCTGGCCGCCTGGTAAAACAGATACACAAATAAGGGGAACGCAGCCGCTACAATCAGTCGGGCCGACATAACGGTGTACAACGGAAAAGCAGCTACCAACAATAGCGGCACGGCCACTTTAACCCATAGTGGGGTCGCTTTGATCCGTTCCGACCAGTGAACCAGGCCAACGGCCAGCGTGCCGAATCCGAGGGCGAGTACTAAATTCCGAAACGCCAGCGTCTCGTTCGATAACCCATTGGTCAGTAGGAATAAGTCGCTGGTAATGGGAATCATTTTTTTGACAACGTTCGCGACTGTAGCGGGCAGAATGATGCCAAACCCATTATCGTAGGGATTCGTGTACGCCAAGCCCCGGTAAAGCTGGGCCTGGTAGGCCATCGTCATAAAGATGTATTTTCCCCCGCCGAAAACGAACCAGGGCATAACCAGGATCAGGGCCGATACAAACCAGGTTATCGCCAGGCCTAAGTATGTCTGCCAGTTTCTGACGTACAGGAGTAGGTACAGACCGTGACAAACATAAACCAGCGCCCCGAGGTAGTGGCCCAAGATGGTCAGCGCAAAGCACAGGCCGTAGCCTATATAAAAACCGATTGGGTGCTTTCCTTCGGCCCGCTTATCCAGGATTCTGAGAAAAAGATACGTAGCGAGTAACGAAACGAATATGGTTGTGCAGTAGCTGCGGGCCATGTGGCTGTAGGAAATGAAAAACGGCTCCACAGCCGCCAGTAAGGCGCATACTAAGGCGAGTGGCTTCGATCGCAGGTAGCGGCTAACCAGTAAATAGATGATACCGACGATGAACGTACTGAACAAAACAGACGGAAATCGGATCGAAAAATCGCTAATGCCAAACACCTCGATCCAGCCCGACAGCATGGCCGTGTACGCAGGGCTGTTGCTGATGTCGCTGCGGATGATGGCTTCGTTGTAGTCGCTGAGCGTTTTGGGTTTCCAGAATTCTTTGGGGGTAAAATACACTTTGCCGGGTGTAAAGTAAACATCCCGCTGATTGGAGCCTTCCAGCACGACGCCCTGTGTGCACACCAACGTCAGCTTTTCGTCGAGGTAAATACCATGAACGCCCGACTTATACAGCCGCAGCCCAAAGGCAAATAGCAGAATGACAAAAATGGTGATGCGTGAACGACTAATGGCCGTAAAAAAACCAGAACGATGGTCGTTCATTGGGCGGTCAGTAACGAGTGAATTCGGCATACAGGCGCAAAGTAAGCCAGTGCCTGCTGGTTTTACAATTTCAGGATGGTGAATTCTACCCGCCGGTTCAGTTTGCGTTTCTCTTCGGTCTCGTTACTGGCAATGGGTTTACTAGGTCCCCAGGCTTTCGTTTGGATGCGGTTTTCGGCGATTCCTTTGCTCGTCAGGTATTCCTTTACAACCCGGACCCGGTCAGCGGCCAATTTCATATTCGGCTCCCAGTCGCCCTGATTATCAGTATGTCCTTCAACCAGAAGCTCCATTGCCGCGTATTTTTCCATCATCGCTACCACCCGATCCAGCTCAACGTTAGCGCCGGGCATCAGCTCGAACTGACTTTGCTGAAACAGCACTTCACGCATCACTATTTTCTGCCCCGGCTCAATTTTGACCAGGTACAGGTTGCGTTTGATATCGCGGAACCGTTTGTCTTTACTCAAGTCGAGCGTTTCGGTAGCTGGGAAATAGCCTTCTTTTCGGGCCGTCAGGTTATATGTTTTCTGAGTCGGTAAAATGATCTTGTATTCGCCGGTCTCGGGACTGTATTCGGCTTTGGCTACGTCTTTTTGTTCGCCTGACACGCCCGAAACTACCTCCGAGGCAACTGGTTTTTTCGTCTGTGCATCCAGCACTTGTCCCGAAATAATGGCCACCGGATCGGGCTTGATCGCTGGGTAAAGCTTCAGGCGGAAGATATCATCCTCACCCATTGACCCATCCCGTGAACTGAGGTAAGCGTAATCGCCCGAAGCCGGAATGGTAAAATAACCGTCCCACTCTGGCGTGTTGATGGCTGAGCCCAGATTTTCGGGTTCGCTCCAGTTTCCCCACGAGTCATCGAGTCGGCGGCTGACAAAGATGTCGCCGTTTCCATAGCCCGGATGACCCATCGACGTAAAATACAGCGTGCGGCCATCCGCAGCCAGAAACGGTGAGCTTTCGGCATCAGCGGTATTGATCACCCGACCCAGTGAAACGGGTTCCGACCAGGTCCGGTCCGACTGTTGCAGAGAAACGTATAAGTCACGATTTCCCCGGCTGTCTCTTCGCTGAACCGCCAGAATAATGGCCTGCCCGTCAGGCGACACACAAAACTCCAGTTGGTTTTGCTCGTGCAGATTGTAGTTGTTGGCGATCTTGCACTCCGCGGGCTGCGACCAGCCTGCCTTAGTCCGGATCGACTTTGAGATGCCAAACGTTAAATCGCCGTTTGGATGATACACGTTGATCAGGTAGGCGGTTCGGCCATCGGGAGCCATGCCACTGATAGCGTTGTCGCCCGTAGTGTTGATTGGCGCGCCGATGTTCACCGCTTCGCTCCAACTGGGGGGAGTGCCCGATGCACCCGATTGAAGGGTCGAGAACCAAACATCCTGATGATCAGGAGAGCCCAGGTTGGCTTTGTTGTAGTTGCGGGTAAAATAGAGAGTGCGGCCATCGGGGGAGATCACCGGGGCCACTTCCTGGCCAACCGAGTTAACGGTTTTGCCCAGGTTTTCTTTCTGAATGTCTTTGGGAATATCTTTCGATACGTTGATAGCAACCGAAACAGGTTTGGTATCCTCAGAAATGCCAATCGCATCAATCTGGTTCATGCCTTTGAGGGCCGCTCCGTTGATGAACACTTTCACCTGCTGACAGACATAGCCCGAATCTTTCGGGAAAATATGCAGTAGTGGATCGGGCCGTGACTGCGTACCAGTTGCCTGGTAGACTGGGTGTTCGTTTCCTTTTTCATCGATTACTACCACCTTAATTACGGCTCCGGGATTAACGTTTTCGGCAACTACGATCTGGCGGGCACGTACTGGTTTTTCAAAACCAACCTGAATCCATTCGTCCGCTGTTCCGTCCGGATAAAAGGGCGCCCAGGCGCAGGGCGTTTCGCCTAATTGCGGAACTTTACTCGGCCGACCCAGCGCCTGCGAAGCTTTATATTGTTCGCCGGTTACCTCTCCTTTTTTCTCCGACGATACTCCTATAACCTGGCTCGCCCACTGAACGGTTTGGGCAGAGCCTCCAGTGGCAACAATCAATAAGCTGATGCAGAGTAATAAACGTAGTAGGCGCATAAACTTCACTCGACAAACAACTCTAATTTAAGCAGCATGCAGAACTATTGCAACGAATAATGATGAATGGTAAGTGGTGTCAACAGTCCGGCTAGTTGGTCAGCACCCGATATTCCCAGGGTTTCAACGTAACAGCCATATCAGCTTTCAACTCCACCGACCGATGACTGAATACGTCTGTATAGATGCCCACGAACCCATCGCCCGTCAACTGAAAGTTCTGCGCCTGATTGCTCAGGTTCAGCAACACCACAACCCGGTCGGAATCACGTTGCCGCTGAAAGGCGTAGATCTTGTCATCGTGGTCGGTAACAATTTTCTCCACTTTGCCACCAGCCAGCCCGTTCCAGAGCGCACGATTGCGGTGTTTCAGCGTCAATAAAGCTTTGAAAAAATTACTCTTTTCATACGTACCCCAGGCAATCGTGTCTTTCTCAAAAAAAGCCAGGCGCTTGTTCAGATTGGACTCCATGCCATTATAAACGAGCGGCATGCCCTCCAGCGTACTGCTCAGGACAATAAAGGCGTCAGCGGCCGGACCGAAGGATTCAGTCAACGTACCATTCCAGGAATTTTCGTCGTGATTCTGGGTGAACAGCATCTGGTAATACCAGGCGGGAAAACGCTTCTGATTCGCGTCCCGCAGGGAGTCGATTTTGTCGGCGGTGCGCGCACCCTTCGCAACGGCTCTCATCATTGTATGCATGCCCCATCCGTAATTCATATTGAAGCAGCTTTTAAACTGATCAGGTTCGTCTTCCCACTCCGATAGCATGAATACGGTTTTAATTTTATCCAGCTCGGGACGAAGCTGCGCCCAAAAGTCATTGGGAACAAAGCCCGCTACGTCGCACCGAAACCCGTCGATGTCGCATTCTTTTAGCCAGTATTGCATGGCCTCGATCATGCCTTTGCGCATGTCTGGGTTGTCGTAGTTCAGGTCCACGACGTCGGTCCAGTCCGTAGGATTTCCGGTTTTGGGGTCGATTGGCGCGGTCATCTTACTGTTCACTTGCGTGTACCAGTCTGGATGTTCCGTTACCCACACGTGATCCCAACCCGTATGGTTTGGCACCCAGTCGAGAAGTACCCGCAGGCCAAGGGCGTGGGCGCGCCTGACCAAGGCCTTGAAATCGGCCAGCGTTCCATATTCCGGATTAACGGCTTTATAATCGGCAACGGCGTAAGGGCTGCCGAGTGTCCCTTTTTTGTTTTTCTGACTGATGGGATAAATCGGCATCATCCAGATGATGTCAACCCCCATTTCTTTCAAACGGGGAAGTTGGGCTTCAACGGCTTTGAAATTTCCTTCGGCCGAAAACTGGCGGGTGTTTACTTCGTAGATAGTGGCGTTCTTAGCCCATTCGGGCGAGGGTGGGGCGGTCGAAGCCGTCGTGTCGGATAGAGGTGTTGTGGGTGGAGATTGATTCGATTTATTGTCGCGACAGGCCGTTGTTAGTACAAGCGCACTGAGCACAACGACCAGCATGGATTTCTTCATAGGTAAGTTCTTGTTAATGAACCTGGATTAAGCGTTACGGTTTGGGTTAGGCAATCATTGGCGAACGGCTATTTTTCAACTGCCGGATGGCTTCCAATGGATCGTCGGCTTTGAACACCGAATTGCCTGCTACTAATATATCGGCTCCGGCCGCGAGTAAGGCCTGTGCATTACTCTGACCAACTCCTCCATCAATTTCGATCAGGGCCGATGCCTGATTGGCCATTAGGAGCTGTTTTAATTTAGCTACTTTCTGAAGCGTATGCGGAATGAACGACTGCCCGCCGAAGCCTGGATTGACCGACATGATAAGCACTACGTCAATCTGCTCCAGGACGTCTTCCAGGCCTGATACCGGCGTATGCGGGTTGAGCGCAACACCGGCCCGGCACCCCAGCTCGCGAATGCGGGTGAGCGTACGGTGCAGATGCGTACAGGCTTCGTAATGTACATGAATGACGGACGCTCCTCCTTCGGCGAAGGCGTCGATGTACCGATCGGGTTCAGTGATCATCAGATGCACATCTAGGGGCTTCTGACAATGCTGACGCACGGCTTCCAGCAACGGAAAGCCAAAGGATATATTCGGGACAAACACGCCGTCCATTACGTCGAAGTGCAGGTAATCGGCTTCGCTCCGGTTAATTAGGTCAAGATCACGTTGCAGGTTTGCAAAGTCGGCGGCTAATAAAGAAGGAGCGATCAGGGGCTGGCTCATAGATAACAGCGGCAGTTTAACGAATGAATCTTAGCAGGTAAGGGCTGTAAACGGCGCTTATTTATCCTGTAAAAGTACATTTTTTTAGAGAACGAAGAAACAAAACCAAGAATGGCTGCTTAGTACACCGAATGGGCTTGACCCGCACCGGCGAATTGGTCATTTTGCCTTCCGCTCGTTTTCTTTGCAGTAGTTTGCCGCTTTATAATTATGACACCACAGGAACGTATCGTTGAGTTAACCGACCAACTGAATTATTATAACTATCAATATTATCAGAACAGTGTCTCGGAAGTCGATGACTTTACGTTCGACCGGCTGCTGACCGAACTTACTGAATTGGAAAAGCAATATCCGGAATCTCGGCGGTCCGATTCACCGACATTACGGGTGGGAGGCACGGTTAGCAAAGAATTTGCGACGGTATACCACCGATTTCCGATGCTATCGCTAGGCAATACGTACTCGGAAGAAGATCTGGTGGAGTTCGACAATCGCGTTCGCAAGGGACTGAACGGGCAGGCATACGAGTATATCTGCGAGCTTAAATTCGATGGCGTAGCGCTGAGTATGACGTATGAAAACGGCCTGCTGGTGCAGGGGGCTACGCGGGGCGACGGCGTTCGGGGAGACGATATAACGCATAACATCCGCACCATTCGAACGGTACCGCTGCGCGTCAATGCGGCTGAGGTTCCGGCCCTGTTCGAAGTGCGCGGGGAAGGGTTTTTGCCGTTGGCCGAGTTTGAGCGAATCAACAAGGAGCGCGAAGATATCGGCGAGCCGTTACTGGCTAATCCCCGGAATGCTGCGTCGGGTACGTTCAAGCAACAGGATTCGGCCATGGTCGCAAAAAGGCGGCTCGATTGCTACCTGTATTCGTTTCTGTCAGAACCTGAAGTGTTTCAAACCCACGAAGAAAGTCTTGTCGCTCTGAAAAAATGGGGCTTCAACGTATCGCCTACCTGGCGGAAATGCGTCGACATCCGGGACGTAATGCTGTACATCAACGAATGGGAAACCAAACGTTTTGACTTGCCCCTGGGTACCGACGGCATTGTGATTAAAGTGAATCGGTACGACCAGCAGCGCGAACTGGGCTACACAGCGAAGAGTCCCCGCTGGGCCATTGCGTTCAAATACAAAGCGTTAGCGGCCAGTACAACCCTGAATGGCATCAGCTACCAGGTCGGCCGGACAGGAGCCGTAACGCCGGTTGCCTTACTGACCCCCGTGCTACTGGCCGGAACGATTGTCAAGCGAGCCTCGCTGCACAATGCCAATGAAATTGAGCGCCTGGGCGTCATGCTGCACGATACGGTATACGTCGAAAAAGGGGGCGAGATTATTCCGAAGATTACGGGCGTTGATCTGAGCAAACGGACGGGGCAAACCGAGCCAATCATCTACCCAACTACCTGTCCGGCCTGTGGCACTCCGTTAATCCGGAAAGAAGACGAGCGCGGTGCGGCCCAGGCGCATTTCTATTGCCCGAACGAAAAAGGATGCCCACCGCAGCGGCAGGCCCGGTTCGAGCACTTCATTCAGCGCCGGGCGATGAACATCGAGAGCCTGGGCGAAGGCAAGATTGAGCTGCTTATCGAACGTGGGCTGGCGCAGACCCCGGCTGATCTGTATGATCTGACCAACGAAAAACTGCTGGGTCTGCAAAAAACCTACCCGGCCAGCCCAATCATCAACGAAGACGGTTCGGAGGAGCCAGGCAAAGCGCGCACGGTGAAGTTCGGCCAGAAAACCGTTGACAATATCCTGACGGCTATCGATCGTTCGAAAGCGCAGCCATTTTCCAACGTGCTGTTTGCCCTCGGTATTCGGTACGTAGGAAACACCACCGCTGAGCGGATAACTGACTATTTCGGATCGATGGATGCGCTGATGAACGCGTCGCTGGAGACCCTGGCCAACGTACCGGATGTAGGCCCACGCATTGCGCAGAGCCTGGCCGACTGGTTTGCTGATGCGGAGAATCGGGAGCTGGTCGAGCGACTCCAGGCGGCTGGGCTGCAGATGGTAGGCCAGCGTAAGGTAGTTGAGGCCGAGAGTGATTCCTTACTGGGCAAAACGTTTCTGTATACCGGTACCTTTCAACACTTTAGCCGCGAAGAACTGGAAGAACGTATCGCGGCTAACGGCGGTAAAGTTCTCAGCGGCATTTCGAAAAAACTCAACTACCTGATTGTCGGCGAGAACGCAGGGCCGTCGAAAGTAGAGAAAGCACAAAAGCTCAACGTAACGATGATCGGAGAAGATGAGTTTATGGCGATGCTGGACGTGTAAGTTCATTCGGGTCGGATTGTCTGTAAAATGCCCAGTACTTCGCTGTGCAAAGCGGAATCATACGATACGCTTAGCGATTGCCGTAAGACACCGGTACCAGCCTCTTTTAAATACAAGACGCCCTGCGTTTGTGGTTTCTTCGAGAAATAGAAGACAGCCTGTAGCTGATTATCGCGAAAGATAGCAACAGATTGATCCAGCACCAGAGAACCCACCGTTACCGTCGACGGATACGGAACTGACGGATATGGTGTTGGTAAAGCCGGACCGTAGCTACTACAACTTAATGAGCCACAAAAGGCATAGGCAAACTGGGCTTGTTTGTCGATACGGTTCTTACTGAAAATAGGTCCTTCAAAGCCAACCATGCCGTTTCCTTCATAACCGGGTGGAAATTGTATCGCGTAGTAGCCATTGAGCGGTTCGACTTTCCAGTGGGGCTGGTTCGCCACAACAAGCGTAAAACTGGCCGGATCTGGTAAATCTGTGTTTTTTTGGCAGCCGGTCAGACTCAGCAACACCAGTAAGAATAGCAACTTTTGCATATCTGTCTATTTCTTTTCAAGACCCGCCAGTATTGATGAAAGTTGTATCAGAGAACCAAAATTTGAGAAAGTTTTCGAAATTAAATTCACGTAACTTTGTAAGCATAAATTCTTGTTTCCGCTGATGGACACCAATTTTCATGGCGTGGGGGTTGCAATTGTAACGCCGTTCAACGCTGATCATACGATTGACTTCGATGGCTTCGGCCGCATTATCCGGCACGTTTCCGAAGGGGGCGTCCGATACATTGTCCTACAGGGCACCACGGGTGAATCACCGACGGTGACTAAGCAGGAAAAGAACCAATTGTTGCAGTATCTGAAAGAAAACAACCCGAAAAACCTGCCTATCGTCTTCGGCGTGGGGGGGAACGTTACCGCCGACGTAGTGTCAGGCATGAAAGATATTGATTTTGAAGGCGTAGACGCGATTCTGTCGGTTTGCCCATATTACAACAAGCCAGGAAAGCGGGGCGTAATCGAGCACTTCACCCGCGTTGCCGACGCGAGCCCGGTGCCGGTTATCCTGTACAATATCCCCTTCCGGACGGGAATCAACATGAGTGCCGAAACGATCTGCGAACTGGCTCAGCACCCGAATATTATCGGCGTTAAAGAGGCTTCATGCGTAATTGAACAGTGCATGGAGATCGCGCGCGACAAGCCCGATGATTTCCTGCTGATTTCGGGCGATGACGTACAGGCCGTGCCCATCATCAGCATTGGTGGAGTAGGGGTGATGTCAGTGATTGCCAATGCCTTCCCGGCTAAGTTCTCGGCTATGATCGACGCGGCCCTGCAAGGCGATTTTGCATTTGCCCACAAGGAACTAGGTCATTTCTTACGTATCGATCCGTTGCTGTATGAGGAAGGAAATCCGGTTGGCGTAAAGAACATTCTGGACATCATGGGCCTGATCTCCAGCGAAGTTCGGCTGCCACTGATGAAAGCCTCCGACGACTTAAGCGAACGCCAGCGGACTGTGCTCCAGCGCGATGGGTTGCTCGAACTCGTTGTTTAAGCAAACTCCTTAGCAACCAGAAAAGCCGCTCAGTTAGGGCGGCTTTTCTGGTTAGGACCGAGTTTAGCCATTCCGGCCCCCACCAAACAGCCTGGAGACGAGCCAGAGGACGACCCCGATGCCTACGACCACGAGGATGACCCCCGTCCAGACGCCCGTTTTGAAGATATCACCAATTACTTCGCAACTGGTCAGAAACAAAGTCATGAATACGGCCACAAAGGCCATTGGGAAGAAACGCGATAAGGTATTCATAAACGTTGGTTGGTTTAATGTGTAGTAAACGGGTATAGTGGCCTTGCCACAAATGTTTAGTTAACCTAAGCCTTATCGCTTTGTTTTAAATACTGAGTATCAGATATTCCACCAGTACGTCCACTTCAACACCAACGCACGATTTTTCACGGAAAACAGACCCGGTACGTCCTGGCCGATCTGGGCTGAATTGGGCAAATAGTTGTCGGTATAAACCAGGAAGAAATCGGAGGCTGGCTTGTAACGCCATTGAATCCGGGCGTTCACGTTCATGTTATTCTGTTGCTCGTTATACTGCACGAACGTAGTGAGGTAGAGCGTATTCGTCATCGTCAGGTCAAAACGCGGACCAACGAGCCAGAACGTAGTACGTCCCCAGGGCTGTGGTAGGCGGATGTCGTTGTAGTTGGCACTGGCCGCTAAGCTGACATACGGCTGAAACCGGTAGCCAATATCGGCGGTGAGGTTCAGACGGGTACCATTGGTATAATAGCCGCCGTACCGCGACGTAAAGGCATACGTAAACAAACTCTGTGGTTTCGACGTAAACTGCGTTCCCCAGGCTTTCCAGCGGTGCTCGGTGCCGGTTTCCAGCGTCTGGCGGCCGGTGTTGGTAGGGTCGAAGGGTTGCAGCAGGCGAACATAATCAGTGGCGACCCAGGCCGTAAAGGCACTCCGGCTGCGAAACGTAAGCGTATACGATGCGTAGGTTTCATTGTCGCTTTGCCGCCCCGCCGGATCGAAGAAATAGGTAGACTGCACCAGCGGCCCATGGCTCAGTATGCCGCTGCCCGTGGGAAAGAACGTGTAACCCAGGTTGCCCATCACTCGTGCATAACC
This sequence comes from Spirosoma knui, assembly GCF_054780635.1. Taxonomy (NCBI): domain Bacteria; kingdom Pseudomonadati; phylum Bacteroidota; class Cytophagia; order Cytophagales; family Cytophagaceae; genus Spirosoma; species Spirosoma knui. The sequence goes on from NZ_BAAGVY010000001.1 coordinate 1,184,824, forward strand.
CCGGCGAGGTACGTAACCCGCTTCGGCCGTGTAGTTCTTGCCAACCGATTCTGCCTGAGCGCCTATCAGCCACTGGCGACTCGTGTACTGCAGGTTCGCAGCATATACGGCGTCGCTGCCCGATTGGGCGACTGTGGACTGCGGGTCACCTGGCTGTCCGTTGCTTACTGGCGTAGGACTAAACGATTTGATATACAGTGCTTTGCCACTCCAAAGATTATTGGCAGAAGCCAGATTGTACTCTAGGCCGAGGTTTCGGTTATAACGGGAATATAAAGATTTGTCGGCCACTGCTTCGTACTGAACGGACTCTTTATTGACGAACAGTACGCCGATATTCGAACGGGCAAACACCCGCCGTTGTAAGGCAAAAACGGCAAAGTTCTGTGCGGGCAGACCGGTTTCATCGACTCGTCCGGTTTGCATATCCATGACTCCAAGTCGCCAATCTTTATTGAGCTTCCCACTCAGTCGGGCCCCGAACCGAATCGGAACACCCCCTAACCCAATCCGGCGGCTGAAGAAGGGGCGTATGGTGGAATAGCCGAAGTTGGTGAACTGATCGCCGTTCTCCAGAAAAAACTGGCGACGTTCGGGGAAAAATAACTCAAACCGGTCAAGGTTCGTTACCTGCTGGTCAACATCGACTTGTGAAAAATCCGGGTTAACGGTGAGGTCGAGATTAAGTGATGACGTAACGGCCACTTTGGCATCCAGACCGACATCCAGCCGTCCTTTGTTCGGAATGCTATGCTGATAGTCGCGGGTCAGGCCCGTCAGCGCATACGGAATAATTGAAATATTAGGCCCCGGCGATGGTGGAGCCTGATCCCAGACCAGCACCCCTGTATACGCCAGTGACGCCGTCGCAAATTGCCGCGGTACGGGCGTCCAGGATGATTTCTCGGTGGTTTTTAGATCCTGCCGACTAAAATTTATGCCCCATTGGGTAATGCCCTGCTTGTAGCGTATCGTTTTAAACGGTATCGCGAGTTCAAGTACGTACCGGTCGTGGTAGTTTCGGACCATCGAGGTCCATTTATTATCCCAGCTTAAGTTCGCTTTACTGCCTTCATACAACAAACCATCCCACTGGGCCCCGGCGGCATTGGTTCCGAACGTGAAGCCATTGGTCTGATCGTCGAAGGTATCCATGAAGAAGATAAAATTGTCGTTCTTGCCAAAAGCCCAATCCCGACGAAGCGACTCAACGATATAAGGCCCGGATACGTCGCCATGATAGCAGACGGCGCTCAGATACACGTTTTGGTCGTCGTAGGTCATGCGCACATCCGTCCGAACTTTTGCCCGGCTGGTGTCCATAGGCAGTACCATCCAGAAGTTGGAAGCTACCTCGGCTGCCTGCCAGGCCGGTTCATCGACATTGCCATCAATCACCACCGGAGACGTAGCGCGGTTAATGTGCAGTTGATAGCCCTCGTTAACCTTCTGCTTTTGTGCCAGCAACGGAAAACTGCCGATCAGAAACAGCGCAATGCATAAACTAGATAGATGTCTCACCAAACAAGGTAGTTATGAGTACTTATCCTTAATGAAAAACGAACAGCCGATTTGCTTCGGCTATATACACAAAGACGCAACAGTCCGAAGAGTGTTGCGTCTTTGTGTAGCTCGATGGTTCATTAAATTTTTTAATAATCGGCAAAATTACTCAATTGCCGACCATGAACACGGCATTGCCAAATAATAATTTACCGCCGTACCAGAATCCCCGGAACAACGGATCGTCGGCCAGGTAAACAACGCTGCCTTTGCCAAGACTTTGAACACCCATCAATAGGGTATTTTTCAGTTTCTCTTTGGCATTCTTACCGGAGAAACCAGCTACGTAATTGTCCGTTTTTAAATAGCCGACGTTCCAGCCGTTTTTGAGGAAATCGAAGTTGTAGGCGTTCTGCACCAGGGCGTAATAACCCCCAGCCAGCCCGAAGCCCAGCGGGTGGGTTGCGTCCATCGTCACGCGGTAGATGCTGCCCGGTATATCGTCGGAAATAGCCGTTCGTTCACGGTCACCGTATAATTTCAGTGAGTCGGCTGGATTGGTTTTTTTCGACTTATCGTCCGACTTGTCGTCTTTTTCTTTCAACTCAAATCCTTCTTTACCCGCCAGGAACGATGCGGCTCGTTCCAGAGCGATGAGTTTACCGCCCGACCGAATCCATTCCCGAAGGGTTGTCAGGACTCTGTCGTTCAGGAATCGGCTGTAATTGTAGTTTGTTGGCAGGATCAGAACGTCCAGTTTGTTCCATTCAACACTGGCCAGCGTACTGCCGTCCAGCAACGTAACAGGGTAATTTAACTCCTGGTCGAAATAATGCCACACTTCACCAGCCGCGGGCGGCAGTGTTCCATCGCCTACGACCAGCCCAACGCGGGGAGCTTTTAAGCCCGTCACGAAATCCGAACCAAAGTCTGACCCTTTGGCCACAAAACCCGTTTGCACCGCAACAAACTCCGCCCCCGATTGCGTGGCAGCCTGCGTAACAAGCGCGTCCAAGCGGTCGCCGAAGCGTTCATTGCCGCCACGGGTTACGATCAACGTACCCGATGGAAAGGTTTTGTTCTCAATCTCAAACGGCTTTTCGGCTACCCGAACTCTGATTTTCTGCTTTAATAAAGCCGCAAGTGTCTGCACTGCAGGCAACGACTGCCACTTGATCAGATACGCGTACGGGCGTTGGGTGGATGCTGAAGCGCTTTGAGTCTGAGCCGAACCAGTGCTGGTACCTGACGCTGAATTTTTGGGCTCAAGGCGAGTGGTCAGGCCGTACGTTTGCAGACCAAAAGCGTAGGGCAGCGACCAGGCCGTAATATCATACGTAACAGAATCTTCCAGCGAAGATTTGGGCTCGAACAGAATCTTTAACAGCGTTGATTTTGGCTGATACGCACTGATGACCACATCTTCGGCCGCAACAGCTACGCTTTTTTCATTTTTCTGGTTCATGTAATTGAAGCCGGATAAGGTCTGAACTTTACCCGCATAGCCGTAGCTGATTTTATTACATTCCAACAATTGCGTTAGTGCCTTTAGCCGTCCGGCATCACCACCCGACTTGATCACGTAACTTTTGTAGGCCCCAACCGGTGTATTACGTGCTTTATCGAAGAAGTTACCAAACTCTTTCACGATCTCCGCTGGCCGATCCGCTACGGATTCTAACGTAGCAATACTTGCGGCTACGTGGTGATCGATCCGTTGCCGAAGCGTGAGCGTATCGCCGTCGTCTTTTTCGATGGTTAATCCTGCCCGACTGTTGCCACCCTGCTCATAGGTCATGCCAATGGCACCGTTATACGTCGGATATGTATCGCCGTAGCTGGGATAGAACAGATCAAAGCGTTCGCGGGTATAGTATAGCCAGCCGTTTCTGTCGAAATAGCGGCTGCAATACTGACCAATGGTTTGCTGAAACTGCCGCTGATAGGGCGTAATGTCTTCGTGATACGGTTTAGCCGAAGGCGCAAAATAGTACGGGCTGTTGTAGCCCATCTCGTGGAAATCGCCGTGCAGGTGGGGCATCCACTGCTGATACAAGGCCATCCGCTGCTGGGTGATTTCTTGCGTTTGCCAGGCCCAGTCGCGGTTTGGGTCGAACAGGTAGTGCGTATACCGCCCACCTGGCCAGGGTTCGTTATGCTCGCGAGCCGAAGGCGTTGGGTCACCAGCGCGGCCCATCATCTGGTTATACCAGTTCACGTAGCGGTCGTGACCATCCGGGTTCAGACCGGGATCAAGGATAACAACGGATGTGTTCAGGATTTTCTGCGAAACGGCGTCAGAGGGCGTCAGCAGTCGATACAGTACGTCCATGAACGCTTCTGAGCTAACCGCTTCGTTACCGTGGACGTTGTAGCTGAGCCAGGCGATGGGGGGCTGAGCTGCGCTGGTTGGCTGACCATCAGCCAATCCAATTCGCTTGAGATTATTGGTGCGAATTTCGTCGAGCCGACCAATGTTTGCCTCAGAGGCTACCGCTACCACCATCAACTGGCGACCTTCGTGGGTAGTGCCATAGGGAAGAAGTTTTACTCGATTCGGAACTTGACGGGCTACCTGCTCTGCGTAAGCAAGTACGCGGTGGTGCGGAGTATACCGCTCTCCGACCTGATACCCTAAAAACTGAGCGGGCGATACTACGGTGGTTGATACAGAACCGGTTGACTGCGCCGAAACGGATAATGACGCGACAAACAGACCTGCTAACAGGACGATATGTTTCATGTATGGGGTTAAAAATGAAAACGCGAATACTCTCAAAAATAGCAGTAAAACACTCACGAACCCTTTTATTGGAAAAATTTTGACGTCAGGTATTGCATTATAAAAACATCGCCTTACCTTTGCACCACGATTCGCCAACGCAGCGGCACACAAGCTAAAACGTTGGGTCTTGGTAACAAGACGGCCGATTCGTCTAGCGGTTAGGACATCGCCCTTTCACGGCGGTAACACGGGTTCGATTCCCGTATCGGTCACTAACAAAGTTGCCCCAATTGGTCGAAAAGCTGATTGGGGCTTTTTATTTATCAGTGAGTATAAACTCCCAGCCGGTTGGTATGCCCGCGATATGGACAGAGGCCGACGCTATAATGTATGCTAGAGCGCAATCTTCTGGTATGGGCGAATGACAGCGATGTCTGTTGCTGGTACGTTGGTGCCTGATTAGTGAAAAAGTGCGGTTTGAATGTCCGCTTTAAGAGTGTACATGATTTTCTTATGGTTACAAATGCCTGAGGCTTTCGCTGTTTAATCAAAACACGATTGTAAAGTAGGCTTTCCGGTCTCTTACGCGGACACATTCGTAAAATGGGTGCTGCTAATTGAATAAACGAATCGGGAAAGATGACTACCTGTTGCATATATTTGTATAATACCTTTGCCCAATGAAACTGATTCATCTCCTGCTATCTCTTTACGTGGTAATGCTCTCTGCACTACCTTGTGAAGCCTTATGTTGGGATGGAGAAAACGTATCGCAGACATCTGTTCCAAACACTGATGACTGTTCTGATACCGAGTGGTGTTCCCCTTTTTGTCTCTGTGCTACCTGTCCTGGCTTTGCAGTACCCGCACCACTTGAGTTTAGTAAGGCGCAAACCGCTGTCTGTTCGCTTTCAAATGAGCAACCGACCTTTTACCAACCCGCTCTCCGGCTTATCATTGTGAGCCGAATCTGGCAACCTCCTCGGAAAGGATAACCCCTCTATCTATTGCTTGGGCGCGTCGTCTGGTCTTTGACTGACGATCCAGGCTTTTGGTATATCCTTCGTTCAACTGCCAACTTTTCATGAACCATTTTTTTGCGCCACTGCTATGCGCGTGGCTCTCCCTTACTATTGCCTTGGGACAAACGTCCTTTCGGGCTGTTATTGTCGATGCCAAAACAGGGCAATCTCTCCCAGGCGCAAGTGTCGCCTTAGTGGGTACAACGATAGGTGCTGTCGCTGACTCGGCAGGTAACGTAAACCTGACTACTGTACCGGATGGTCCCCAAGTTCTGCTATTTTCGTACCTAGGCTACCAGACTCATCGTGACACACTTGTATTTCCTATGGCTAGTACTGAGTTAGTAAAAATAGCTCTGGAAGCCGAAGGTGAAGAACTTGAGGAGGTTTTTGTTACGTCAACTCGAAGTACCCGCACGATAGATGATGAACCGACACGCGTGGAGGTCATTGCCGCTGAAGAGTTAGAAGAAAAAACGAATATGAATGCGGCTAACATAACGATGGTCTTACGGGAAACGCCCGGCATTCAAGTACAGCAAACTTCGGCCACATCGGCCAATCAGACCTTTCGCATTCAGGGCCTGGATGGGCGTTATACTCAATTGCTACAAAATGGCTTGCCGCTTTATAGTGGTTTTGCTTCCGGCTTGAGCCTGTTACAAATTCCTCCGTTGGACCTCAAACAGGTCGAAATCATAAAGGGTAGTCAATCCACCCTTTATGGTGGTGGAGCTATTGCCGGTATTGTCAACCTGGTGACCAAAGAACCGGGTCGTGAGCGGGAAAACGTTTTACTCATAAATGGTACGTCCGCTGCGGGACTTGATTTAAACGGTTTTTTCAGTGGCAAGGGTAAGAAATTAGGATATACGTTGTACGTATCGCGTAATACACAGCGGGGCTATGATCCAAATCGAGATAATTTCACTGATATTCCACAATCAAGGCGTATCACCGTCAACCCTCGTCTGTTCTGGTATGTATCCGAGCGAACGACGGCCGATGTGGGTTTGAATGCCAGTGTGGAAAATCGGACAGGGGGAGACCTTGCAGTGATCCGTGGTGGAGCATCTGGATATACCGAACGCAACCAATCAGACCGGTACACGACGCAGGTCAACGTGCGACATCGGATCGATGAGCACGCAGCCCTATATTTAAAGAATAGCTTTAGCATCTTTGATCGCACGCTGACCACACCAACCTATCGCTTTGGGGGGCGGCAGCGGGCCTCCTTTTCCGAGTTAGGGATAAACAGTTACGGTAATAAGCTGGAATGGGTAGGAGGGCTAAACCTATGGACGGATACCTTCCGTGAACAGGATGCTCAACGAAATCAGCCCGTTCGTAATTATACGCTCAATACCGTTGGAGCCTTTGTGCAAAATGTGTACAAACCAGGCGAACGCTGGACCATAGAAACCGGTATGCGGTTAGATCACCAACCCACCTATGGTACGTTCCTGTTACCTCGCTTCTCCGTATTATTCAAAGCTGGTGATAAGTTATCTTCTCGCTTGGGGGGCGGGTTAGGATACAAAGCACCAACGGTGTTTACCGAGGACGCTGAGCAACGCCAATACCAGGGTGTTTTGCCTGTTGACCCCCGTATTGCCAAGGCTGAAACCTCGCAAGGCATAAATTGGGACATCAACTACCGGACTCGTGTATCTGAAGATTGGCAGCTTTCAATCAATCATTTGTTCTTCTATACCCGAATCCAGCAACCCCTTGTATTGGAAGCCACCGAACCCGCCTTCTATCGTTACCGGAATGCAGATGGTCATACCGATAGTAAAGGCTTTGAAACCAACGTAACAATTCGTTACAGAGACATTCGGCTGTATAATTTCTATACGTTCACTGATACCGAACGGCACTATGAGGGCATCAATCGACCCATTGCGCTTACGCCTAAACACCGGGCTGGGACAGTGCTGATGTACGAGATTGAAGGCAAGTTGAGGGTGGGTTATGAAGCTTACTTTACTGGAAGACAGGAACTGGAAGCCGGAACCCTGACTCGATCATATTGGACAATGGGCTTTATGGCCGAACGACGTTGGGAACGGTTTAGCCTGTTCATCAACTTTGAGAACTTCATGGATGTGCGGCTATCACGCTTTCAACCGCTGGTCACCGGCCCTCGAAACGAACCACAATTTGTCCGAGAGATTTGGGCACCCACCGAAGGGAGAATCATTAACGGGGGACTTAAGTTATTTCTGTAATACATGAGTAGTATTCAGTCGTCTTGATATTACTCTACAAAATCTGTGGAAAAAAATAAACACAATTTAGTATTGTAAATGTGTAAATCACAGATTATCAACAGGTGGCACAGTTTTGGCTAAATAGGCAGTGTAAAATCACAACATACACTAAACAACAAGAAACATGGCTTCCTTAGCAGATCGCATTTCGCATTTTTTCAGTGGTAACGACGCAGACACTGGCGAAGGCCTGAAAAGCTTATTCGTTACTGAACTCAAAGATATTTATTACGCCGAACGGCAAGCGGTTGACGTACTAGGAGTGCAGGCAGATGCCGCTACCACCGATGAGGTGCGTAGTGCCTTTTTACAGCACCAGGAAGAAAGCCGCAACCAGATTGCGCGCCTGGAGCAAGTGTTTCAATCGGTTGGTATTGATGCCGAAGAAGGAACCTGCGACGCAATTGATGGCCTGGCCGACGATGGTGAACGCGTAGTGGCAAACACGGAGTCTAACTCGTTAACCCGTGATGCCGGTTTAATTATGGCCGCTCAGAAAGTGGAACACCACGAAATCGCATCGTACGGTTCAGTGGTAACGCTGGCTCGAGTATTGGGTTACAGCGAAGCCGCAAGCCTGCTGGAGCAGACGTTGCAGGAAGAAAAGAATACCGACCGGAAGTTGACGCAATTGGCCGAATCGTTCATCAACCAACGGGCAGCTTCTGAAGGTGATGACGCAAACTCGTCGTACAGCAATTCGAATAACAACAACTATGGCAATAGCGCAGTTAACCCGGATGGAACGCGATATAGCGACTCGGGCAGCGTAGGACAGACCTATCAGTCGGGCCAATCGTATTCGGGTAGCCAGACATCATCTGGCAGCTATGGCTCCGATGCTTCGAGCAGCGACCGGGAGACTACCCCACGTTATCGCTCCGACAACGATGCTACCTTGGGTGGTACATTAGGCATCTAAACGTGAATCTCTCAGGCAACAATAAAGGGCATCTTCTAATCGGAGATGCCCTTTATTACTTTAAAGACTAGAGTCGAGATCAAGACTGAACAGTATAATCGTCGGCTTCTGGACTAGTCTCGGTACCGTCATTGTTGCCGAGTGTATCGCCGTTCCCGTAGTTTCTGGGATCAAGGTCGGGTTCCATATTCGGGCTGCCTGATAAAGCGCCGGTTCCGTCGCTGCCCGTTGCAGCTTCCTGCTCGTCGGTTGGCGTCATAGGCATGCCATTGGCGTCGCCCGATAAATCAGTTGGGTTGTACGCCTGATTCATGATGAGCGCCTGATCGGGTACCTGAGCCGGGCCTCCGGTTTCGGGAGTGAACGTCTGCGACTGTTCATTCAGCATCGCATCCTGATTTGTGTTTTCCATACAATTGAGTGTCTAAAGTTATCCTCTGGTAAAAGCTTCCCACAGCCGACTGTACAGTTTCTGGGCGTACGTTGTTACGTCGAGGTGCGAAGCGTGGATGGTAAAGGGCGCAAATTGAGTGGCCGCTGAGGGGAGCGGCTCAACCCGAATGGTACGTCCGGTGGTCCAGCGACCCGCCAGCCGACGTACGGAGCCCGTTAAACGCAGACCGGCATCAATCAAGTCGATTTGGCAAGTTTCCGGAAACCGGGCACCGGCCAACTGTTGCGAAAATTGTTGCAACTGACTGGCGTCGAACCAGGATAAGGTTGGTATTAGCAGCCGATTGGCCGCTCCCTCATTGCGGCACAGAAAACAGAGCGACAATAGCGACCGCCCAGCCGATGGACGTAATGAAATCTGTAAATCAAGGACTTCGAGAGGAGCGGTTTTCGATGCGGTAGCGAGTTCTATATTCATACGGGTGTTGATGTCTCTATGATAACTATAAACAGGAAGTGGCTGATGATGTTCGAGCATTTATACGTAAATCATCTTACGTGTCATGCCGCCATCGACAATAAAATTCTGACCTGTGATGAAGTTGTTTTCTGGCGCTATCAGGAACAGAATCATACGGGCAATGTCATCGGCCTGACCAACTCGGCCCGCTGGATGCTGCTCATGATCTTCAGGACGAAGCTCGTCAGCCTTTGCTTTGGCTTTCTTCTTCAAAACCGATACGTCAATCCAGCCAGGACTAATGGCATTGACGCGGATGTCGGGTCCTAGACTGACCGCCAGCGAATGGGTTAAGGCCAGTATGCCTCCTTTCGAAGCTGAATAAGGAAACGTATCAGGCTCCGACTGAAACGCTCGGGTGGAGCACATGTTGATGATACTCCCTTTTTGAGCCGCCAGAAAAGGGGCTGTATGCTTCGCGCACAAAAAAGCGCCCGTCAGGTTCGTGCCAATGACTCGGTTCCACTCGTCCAGGGTGAGTCGGTCAAGTGGCTTCTCGATCATAATCGCTGCATTGTTGATAAGCGCATCAATTTGTCCAAAGTGGCTAATAGTCTGCTCAGCCGCTTTGCGGACGTTTACTTCGCTCGATACATCGCAGGATACAAACAGAATCTGGGCCGACGACGCTTTAAAAGCTTCTCTCAATTCGGCGAGCGCATCGGTGTCGGCCTCCCAGATGGCTACCCGATAGCCATGTGTAAGTAAATACTGCGTTGTAACGCGACCAATGCCCTGGCCACCACCGGTGATGATTGCGGTCTTCATAAAAGCTGGATATAGCGTATTAAGTACTCATAAGTTGTGTTCGGTATAGGTTAAAACCATAAGCGTTTAATAAACAATGAATTAATCAGAGATAATGTAGCCGTTTCAATGAAACGCTGCTTTGCTGGGAGTGGAAGGAAGAGTAAGATAGAACACAACGGCCAGAAGCTCGGTTTAGCAGGGAGTATCCTTATCGAACGGGACGGAGCTATGAGTCCCGGATTAGTACATGTTGCAGATTGCCTTTTCGCCCGTTTACAGGCTGCGGTTGCCCGAAGGGCACCGGTTTCCGATGCTCAAATACGAACTGATTCATGAGCAGTTGCTCTACGAAGGAACCTGTACGGACGCCAATTTCTTCGCGCCTGTTTCTGTTGACGACCGCTGGGTACTAGGCGTACACACGCCTGATTACGTTCAGGCGCTGAAAACGCTGACGGTCGATCCCAGAATGGTACGCCGGATTGGCTTTCCGCTCACCACAGAGTTAATTGAACGGGAATGGATCATCACGCAGGGTACCATCGACTGCACACAGAAAGCCCGGCGCGACGGCGTAGCGATGAATGTTGCTGGTGGCACTCACCACGCTTATCCCGATCGGGGCGAAGGCTTCTGCATCTTAAATGACGTAGGTGTGGCTGCTCACTACCTGCTCGAAACCGGTATAGCGAAAAAAATTCTGGTAATCGATCTGGATGTCCATCAGGGCAATGGCACGGCCGTTATGTTCCAACATGAATCGCGGGTCTTTACGTTTAGTATGCACGGTAAAGACAATTATCCACTTAAAAAAGAGCAGTCCGATCTGGATATTGAACTGCCGACGGGAACTGCTGATGAAGCCTACCTGAATCAGCTAAACGACGTATTGCCAGCGCTGATTCGTCGTTGTCAGCCCGACTTTATGTTCTACGTAGCAGGAGTCGATATAATTGCTTCCGATCGGTTGGGTAAATTAGGCGTAAGCCGCGATGGATGTAAGCAACGGGACGTATTTGTCTTTGAACAGGCCATCCGTCAGGGGGTACCCATTGCCGTATCTATGGGTGGAGGCTACTCTCCCCGGCTTACCGATATTGTGGAGGCTCATTGTAATACATTCCGTACAGCGGCTGACTTATTCTTCTAACGGGCTGGGTGATACGTAACAAAATACCCAAACATATAAGCGGTTGGCTTCACGATTGGGGTAGGAGTTGATAGTAAGCCTGAGCGGCCTGCTGGTTAACGCTCTGAGTAGCAATCATCGTTAATTTCTCATCGGCTGCTTTTTCTTCTTTCAAGGTTTGCTCGAACAAGTCAGCAGCCTGATTCTGTCCTGCTTGTTGGGCTAGTGTCCGAGCTGTACCATACAAAGCAATTTCGTAATGTTCCATTTTCTGGGCTGCGCCAATGATGGTCGCATCATATAACTGACCATCTTCGAGTTAACTCAACAGGTCCTGGGCTTCTTCAATTAGGCCCTGCATGGCCATATAGGTTTCTCCGTCTGGATCGATTCCGAGTTGCTTGGCGATTTGCTCCAGCCGTTCTACCTGCTGTTCGGTTGCACGTAGGTGCGTTTGAAAGGCCTGACGTAACTGATCATTTCGACCGCACTATTGCCAGTTAAAAGGATACCTTGAGGCCACGCGATTAGAAGAATAAGCAGAATAGCAAAGTTTTAGGATAATGAAACATCTTCTGCTTAACTTGTCGCAACATAAACAGGGTACTAATCGAGTCCCTCTTACGTCGATAGTCTAGCAACCCAAAGCCATTGGGTAAGCTGGCTGGTAATAAATCAGTTAATGAAACAAAATATTGTTAAGACAAGGCTCATAAATGGCCAACCCGTTCTGGGCGTTCTTTCGAACAGTACTGACCCCACCGTTGCCGAGCTTTGTGGTTTCTCGGGTCTTGATTTTTATATGATCGATGGGGAACACAGCCCCGTCACCACCGCTCAGGTACAGGAGATTGTTAGAGCCTGCGAAGGAAGTGGCATTACTCCACTGGCTCGGGTACGTAGTAACGATCCGAAGTTGATTCTGCAGTTTCTAGATGTGGGCGTAATGGGAATCATGATGCCGGGAGTTAAAACTGCTGATGAGGCACAAGCGTTAGTGCAGGCGGTTAAATACCCGCCCCTTGGTAAGCGTGGTTTCGGACCCGTACGGGCAGCAGACTATTTACTAGGTACTATGAATCAAGGCGAGTACGTGCAGTTTGCTAATGAACAGACGCTCGTTCTACCACAGATCGAAGATCAGGAAGCCATCGATAATCTGGATGAGCTATTAGCTGTAGAGGGTGTTGATGGGTTTGTGATTGGGCCGCGCGATTTAGCGATGTCAATGGGGTATTACGACGGTCCGGGTCATGATGAGGTAAAACGTACAATCGCTGGGGTAGTTGATCGGATCAGGAAAGCCGGACTAATTGTCGGTACGACAGCTGCCACGGGTGAACAGGCGAAAGCATTGGTTGACCGGGGCGTACTGTTTTGTTTAAATTCGTTTGCTGGCTTATTGAAGTCGGCGGCCAACGATTTTATGAAGGGAAGGCAATAGCGCTTGTTCTGACAAAAGGAAGTTTCTATTTTCAAGACAAAACGATACGTCTGTGTCGATTCTGTATTTAGTGAAAGTTGCGGTGATATAGACAAGCTATTCTATTAAAATAAAGACAGTGTTCCGTTCACGAACTATTAAAAACGTCTTGACATGATACGTCTCCACTCGTTCACTGACCCTTGCTAGTGTATGTCCATAAGTTTGTGAAACAGATTGCAGAAACAGTTATTTCTTTATTCTGGAAGATGCTTCAAGCGAACCGTTTTCATGCACGTTAAACATTAGACAACTGTCAACTAGTTGTCCTGTCAGGCCTTACAACAATTGACTCCATACCGACTTGACCGTATTAGCAGGTTTAAGAACCTGTTTAAAAATGGTCTAGCAAGGGTCTGAAAAGACAGAATCAGCCTATCTTATGGGTTAATCCGACCAAAGATGTACCCCACAGACCTG